>JBGSWR010000012.1:0-122072 GCA_041751855.1 Pyrinomonadaceae bacterium | reverse complement strand
CCGCCCGTAATACCGCTATGCGGGCGATCAAAAGTGAGTTCGTCGCATTTCTCGACGGTGACGATTGCTGGACGAAAGATTTTCTCGCCAGGCAGATGGCGGAGTTCGAGAAGGACCCGGGGCTTTCGCTCGTGTATTCCGACCTCCGCATTTTTGGCGATACGATTCACTCCGGCTCCACGTACATGGAGACCGACCCATCTATCGGCGAGGTAAATCTCGAGAGTCTCCTCGCCCTACGTTGCAACGTTGCGATGTCGTCTATCGTTGCCCGGCGAGAAAAGGTTGTCGAAGCAGGCTGGTTCGACGAGAGCTTGCGCTATTCTGAGGACGCCGACCTGTGGCTCCGGATGGCCTATCGCAAGATGCGTATGAGTTACATAAAGGAACCACTCGCTTTCCGCCGAGTTCGCGCAGGTGCCCTAAGTCAAAATGTTGTCAAGCTGAATTCGGCCGGGATTGACGTGTACGAAAGATTCCAGCGCGAGCATGTGCTAACTCCGGCCGAGAGCAAAGCTCTGACCGATACCGTCGGACGTCTTCGATATGAGAATGCCATGTGGGAGGCCAAGGATAGTATCGCTGAGGGCGACTATCGCAGCGCAGTTGCAATCCTCCAGCAGTTATCAGCGTCGAGCTCGAGCTGGAAGGTCGGATTCGTTAAGCTTGGGCTGCTTGTGATGCCGTCTTCTGTGCGCATGTTTTATCGGTCGCAGCTTAATCGTCAACGTGAGCGCCAGGCATCTCACATCAAACGCATGGCAATCTCGCAACCCTACGGAGGAGTACCGGATTCCCGGCTCGTATCACGAAACGGCCACTTGACCGGTAAGACTCAAGCTTCCGCCTCAGGTAGAAACTCGAACTCCACCTCTGCGGCCACACATTCGGCGTTGTGATATCGGATAGATCCGAAGCGGTCGCTCCGCGCGCGATACTTTTTGTTCACAACGGTCAGAATTGGATTACCGGAAGCGAGCGCTGTCTTATCGATTTGATGAGCGGTCTCGCCCCCGAGAAGTTTCGACCGGTTTTACTTTGCAATAAAGATGCGGGTGCGCTAGCAGATGCAGCTCGGGCTAAGGGTATACCAGTTCATGAATCCATTGGGTGGCCCCGCAATTCCGACACGCTGCTGTCCGATCGACGATACCTGGTGGAAGTCAATGAACTCGTAGAGAAGTATCAGATCCGATTGATACACGCTAATGATGTTGAGCCAATAAAATCGCTGGTTCCCGTTGCGCGCAGACACAGGATTCCGCTTCTCGCTCATATCCATATAATCGAGGACAGCGCAACTCGTCATGCGTCGCTGCTTCACCAGGTTTCCCACATCGTTGGGGTGAGCCGCGCGTCCATCGTCGATGTAGTCTCCGATGGATTTCCAATCGAGCGCACGGAAATTATTTACAACGGTATCGACGCGGGACGATTGAACATCGGAGATGCAAGCAACCTGCGTGCGCAACTTGGGATTCCCGATAAAGCGATCTGCATCGCGGCAGTGGGCTCTCTGATCCACCGCAAAGGCATGGACATCGCTCTCAAGTCGCTTGCGTTAACAATGCGCGAGGATCCAACGACGGACGTGCATCTCATTGTTCTTGGAGATGGTCCGCTCCACTCCGTGCTCTTGACCTTGGCTAACGATCTCGGAGTCGGCGACCGTGTTCATTTTCTCGGTCGCCGTAATGACGTCGGCGCGATCCTACGCGGCGCGGCCGACATCTTCATTTCAGCGTCGCGTGAGGAGTCCCTCAATCTCAGCATTCTGGAAGCCTCGCTCTGCGGGTTGCCGATCGTGGCAAGCGATATCGCCGCGCATCGGGAAGCGTTGGTCGACGGCGTGACAGGAAATCTCCTACCGAGTGAAGACGCGGTTGCTTTTGCTGCAGCAATATCGACACTCGTGGCGGACTCCGAACGCCGCGAGCGATATGGAACGGCCGGAACCAAGTACGTCCGCGAGAATTTCAACCTCGAGCAATACGTAGCCGGCTTTGATCAGGTCTATACGAGGCTTCTCGACAGAGCTCCCGTATCATACGGATGGGTGGGTGGCTCGAGGTGGCCGATCTCGTATTGGGGGTGGGCTAAGGACGCTGTTGGAAAACGTTTAGGACGATGATGGTGGGTGGGCGATAACTATTACGGTCGATGATCGTTCATGGACTTCGGATGATGAACGAAAGGTCGGGCAACTAACGTGCATAATTTGAGGAAAAAGCGCTTACAGACATTATCTTGTAGCTGTGACCGTCTCGCCGAACTGTGCCCGGAGAACCTGAATGCGCTCGCATACATACACGAAGTTCGATCCTAGGTTGGCCGACGCGGTCGATCTGCAAAGCCTGCTCGATAACCTTGCAGATTTTCTGCTGCAATCGGGGTTTGCCGGCGACACCGATAGCTTCTGGAATGGGGAAGATTTCGAAGCGGACCAGTCGGTTGACGCGCTCAAACGTGCGATTTTGCAAGCGCTTATCGAAAGCGGTCAGATTACACCTGAAATGCTGGAAGCACTTCGTGGCGATGGCGACGAGATCTCCGAAGAAGAGCTCGCCAAGCTGCTCGACGGTCTTGTAGAGCGACTGGTCGAAGATGGTTTCCTCAAACTCGATCAGCCCGCGAAGGTGCCATCCGGTCATCAGCCGGTAACCGGCAAGGGTTCTCTTGCGCAGGCAGCTGCCAACGAAGTGCAATTCAGCATGACGGAGCGTGGCATTGACTTCCTCGGCTACAAAACGTTGCGGCATCTGTTGGGTTCACTTGGCAAATCCAGTGTCGGAAGTCATGACACGCCTCAGCTCGCGACTGGTGTCGAGTCTGATGCCTGGAGTAAACCCTATGAATTTGGCGATACGCTGAATCTTGACGTGCCGGCGACGCTCTCCAACGCGCTAGCGCGCAACGGAAATCTCGACGTGCCTATCGATCTCGACTACTCGGATCTTATGGTGCGGCAGTCGGAGTATCGATCGAGCTGCGCAACCGTGTTGATGCTCGACACATCGCACTCGATGATTCTTTACGGTGAGGATCGTTTTACCCCGGCCAAGAAAGTTGCGCTCGCGCTCGCGCACCTGATTCGTACTCAATATCCGGGCGATTCTCTGAAGGTTGTTCTTTTTCATGACAGCGCGGAGGAGCTGCCATTGGCGAAGCTGGCAACCACGCAGGTTGGGCCATACCATACGAACACGGCTGAGGGCCTGAGGGTTTCCCGCAGATTACTGCAATCACAACGTAAAGAGATGAAGCAGATCGTTATGGTCACAGATGGGAAACCCACCGCTTGCTTCCTGGACTCGGGGGCCGGACAGAGCTTTGCTTATCTTGGCGGTACTCAGAGTACCGCTGGCAAACGTCGTCTCTATAAGAATTCGATGGGAGGCGATCCATTCGTAATGGCCGAGACTTTTCGTGAGGTTCAGGCTTGCCGAAAAGCCGGTATAATGATCAACACATTCATGCTTGCTAGTGACTACTATCTTGTCGAGTTCGTCAAACAAATGACGGCAATGACAAACGGTAAGGCATACTTTGCGAATCCAGGGAATCTGTCGCAATTCGTGCTGGTAGATTTTCTTCGTCGCCGCACCAGCCGGGTGCGCTAGCTGATAGTTCAGAAGCGCTAAGATTCCGTTAATCAGAGTCATTTTTATTTCTTGCTGAGGCCGCGCTTATGGAGTCGCGCAAGCTTAAATTCACTTCGCATCAGGGACGCCCCCTCGTCCCCTATGTGGTGTTGTTTGCCGGTCTGCTCTTTACGGCGGTAGTTGCTTACTACCTCAGGCAACTCTCGCAGAACGAAGATGAGGCGGCATTTCGCGCGGCGGTTCAGCAAGTCGATGCCAGCATTCAGAGCCGAATCGAAACCTATGTCGCCCTTTTACGGGCTGGGACAGCATTATTTTCGGCCAGTGAGTCGGTGCAAAACCACGAATTCCAAAGATTTGTCGAAGGCCTATCGTTGAAGCAACAGTATCCAGGAATTCAGGGCATCGGCTTCACCGCTCGGGTTTCTCCTGAAGATAAGGAAAACTTGATCCGAACGATGCAGCGAGTTCGACCGAACTTCAAGATCTGGCCGGAGTACGAGCGTGAAGAGTACCATTCGATCATCTATCTCGAGCCCCTCGACGAGCGAAATCAGGTCGCCATCGGTTATGACATGTATTCAGAGCCCGTCCGTCGCGCGGCAATGGAACAAGCGCGTGACACGGGAATGCCAGTTGGCACACGCCGGGTAACACTGGTTCAGGAGATCGACCCGCAAAGCAAACAACCTGGATTTCTGATCTACGCCCCTGTTTATCGAGGCGGTAGCATCCCCACTACTGTTGAAGGACGACGGGCGGATCTCTATGGCTTTGTCTACAGCCCCTTCCGAGTCCATGACTTCTTACAAGGAATTCGTGCAAACGCAAACGTGCAGGGAATTGACTATCAAGTCTATGACGGACCAGATGAAGGTCCTGAGCACTTGCTCTACGATTCGCGAAAAGGTGGAGATGATTACACGCCCAGTTTTACCTCCAGGGCGAAACTCTCTGTTCAAGGCCACGAATGGAGCCTGACGTTCACTGCCATGCCTGAATTTGACCCGGGCCTGGACCACCGTTTTGTAAACTACACGGTTGCCAGCGGCGTATTCATCAGCCTGCTCTTTTTTGGCGCCAGCCTTTCCCAGACAAGGGCCCGTGCAGCAGCCGAGCGGTTCGCAGCGGAACTACAGGAATCCGAGGCGAGAGTCAGGCAAACGCTGGCTGAACGTGAATGGGCAGAAACCGCGCTGGTCGAGAGCGAAGAACGGTATCGCGACCTTGTGGAGAATGCCAATGACATCGTTTATACCCTTGAACTTGACGGCTCAATAACCTCAATAAACAAAGCCGGCGAACTAATTACCGGATACTCCCGAGAAGAGTTGCTCAACAGGAACCTTGCTGGCCTCCTCACTACGGAATCAGCGGATTTAGTGAGGGAGCTACTGGACCGGAAGTTCGGTGGTCTCCAAAGGGTCAACTATGAACTTGAGGTTAGGGCAAAAGACGGCAGGCTTTTGACGCTCGAGATGAACAGCAGACTGGTGCGGAAGGACGACGAACTGCTCGGAGTCCAGGGTATTGCGCGTGACATAACGGCGCGACGGCTCGCTGAAGAGGCCTTGCGCGAAGCCGATCAGCGGGCCATAACTGAGTATGAGCGGTTACTTGAGAGAATCTCCAGTCTTGCACAGGCGCTCGGGACCTCTCGAGACCTTTTGACCATCTTTCGAGCGCTCAGGGAATTCACGCTCGCTTCAGTGCCGGCCGATGGCCTGTTTGTCTCGCTTTATGATCGTGTGCGGGACGCCAGAACCGCGTGTTACTGCTGGGGAGATGGTACGGAACACGACGTTTCCGAGCTGCCGCCAATGCAGGTTGGTTCCGGCCCAAATAGCCGAGCCATACAGACGGGCCAGGTAATTGTCACTGAAGATTATATGAAGGCCACGCGAGGACATCCCGGGGTGATAGTAGGGCCTGACAATGGACTGCGTCCTTGCTCCTCAATGGTGATTCCCATGGCCGTGATGGGTCGAATCGTGGGGACGATTGAGGTGCAAAGTTACGAGGTGAATGCGTTTCGTGACGAACATGCCACGGCGATGCGCATGGCTGCCAACCTTACCGCGGTTGCACTGGAAAATGTTCGTCTCCTTGAGCGTGAAAGCAGCGCCCGCGCCGCCGCGGAGGAGTCAAACCGTCTGAAAGATGAATTCCTGGCAACCGTCTCTCATGAGTTGCGCACGCCACTCACGGCGATTCTCGGATGGTCCCGAATGCTCGAAACCGGCTCGCTTGGGACCCCAATGGTTGCCAGAGCCATCGAAACAATCAGGCGTAATGCCAAGACGCAGTCCCAGATAATTGACGACATTCTGGACGTCTCGCGAATCATTACGGGTAATCTTCATCTGGATCTCCACCCCATCGAGTTGGCCCCCGTGATTGAGGCGGCGATCAACGTGGTACGACCAACTGCCGATGCCAAGGGGATCCAGGTGGAATGCAATTTTGAGGACAGGCCAAGCGTAATCTCGGGAGATGCCAATCGTCTGCAACAGGTGATTTGGAACCTACTCTCGAATGCAATCAAGTTCACACCAACCGGTGGTCGAGTGAAGATCGGTCTGAAGCAAGTAAATGCTTATGTGGAGATTAAGGTTGCCGACACCGGACAGGGTATCGGTCCGGACTTTTTGCCCTACGTCTTCGACCGCTTTAGGCAGGAGGATAGTACAACTACCCGGCGGCACGGCGGCTTGGGATTGGGCCTGGCAATAGCCCGCCACCTGGTTGAGATTCATGGGGGTATGATTCAAGCACACAGCGATGGCGACGGGATGGGAGCAACGTTTACGGTCAGGCTGCCTTTCGTTGGCGTCGCATCGCAAGTTGAAGAGCCAAAAGCTGACGAAGAGGACCAGAGTTTGGCTCTGATAAACGACCTTCATATATTATTGGTGGATGATGATGTTGACACTCTGGAGTTGATCAGTGCGGCCCTGAGGCAGCGGGACGCGCGAGTGACAGCGGTGTCTTCGGCAAGCCAGGCAATCGAGGCAATAGCCAAATCGGTCCCAGACGTTCTCGTCTCTGACATTGCAATGCCAGATGAAGATGGATACGAACTCCTGGCCCGAATAAGGGCCCTGCATTGCGAAGAAGGTTGTAAGATACCGGCCGTAGCGATTACCGCCTACGCCCGGGACGAAGATCGGCAACGTGCCCTTTCGTGCGGATTCGCAGACTACCTGGCTAAACCGATTGAGTTGGCAGAACTGATCGCGGCAGTCGCCAATGCGGTTAACAGGGTTGACAGACCAGGGCAGAAAAAAGGGGGTGTATTCTATGAGCAAGGTAAGAGTTCAGGGAATTGAAGTGGCTTATGACGAACTCGGTTCGGGGCCTGCTGTTGTTCTCTTGCATGGATATCCTTTCAATCGCTCTATGTGGATCGAGCAGGCGGAAGTCCTCAAGGAAAATCACCGCGTCATTATTCCAGACCTCCGCGGTCACGGAGAGACTGAGGTTACAGCGGAGGCAAGCATCGAGCAGATGGCGCATGACGTCGCCTCGCTCCTCGACACTCTGGAGATCTCACGCGTTTCTCTGGGAGGCCTTTCAATGGGTGGCTACGTTGCGCTCACTTTTTATCGGAACTTCCCATTGCGCGTGCGCTCGTTCATTCTGGCGGATACACGTGCTCAGGCTGACACGGAAGAGATAAGAAAGAACCGCGCTGGACAGGCAGAAAAGGCTTTGCAGGAGGGGATGGAGGGAATCGCCGACTCCCTGTTACAAAAATTATTGGCGCCGGAAACAGTGGCGCGACGCCCTGAAATCGTCAAGCGTATCCGAGAGATGATGGTCCAAACAAAACCGGAAGGCGCCTCGGCTGCGCTCGCGGGCATGGCCCAGCGCCCGGATCAGACTGAGCTGCTGTCTCGGATCATCGCTCCAACATTAATAATTGTGGGACGTGAGGACAGCATAACTCCCGTTGCAGACTCCGAAATGATGCATCGTGAGATTGGTGGCTCGCGTCTCGAGGTCATCGAGGGGGCCGGACATGTCTCTAATCTGGAGAAACCCGAAGAATTCAACGAAGTGTTATTGAAGTTCCTTAGGGATTTGGAAGGCTAACAGACTTACCTAGTGCGTGGTCAGTTGTTGGTTGTCAGCGGTGGATCACATTCGCTCGTGTCGATCGATCACCGCTTGGCTTTCCTGAATTGCTTCAAGCTCGGGGATCGAAATCAAGTCTTTGGGGCGTCCCGCGGTTCGCTTGGCCACAATCAATCTGCCGATCTCGATAACGGGAAACTGATATCCAAACAATTCGAACGTCAATGATCCCGCAATCACGTCTTCGTACAAACCAACTCCGCGTACCTCTCCCAACAAGTCGAGACTGCCAATGTCGGTAGCGACGGTAAAGTTTAAGCCTCGCCGCAACGTCTCTGCGTCCAGAATAAGCGGTAAGCCTTCCGGCGCGTTCCGCAGTCGGGCATTAACAGACTTAAGTGCCTTCGCTAGTCGTTCAAGATTTGGTGAATTTCGGGCGTAACAGACGTCAAGATCATTGGTTAACATCGCAGAGCCATATAGGCTTGCAGCCACCCCACTATGACCACACACTCGACTCTATACTCGCCGAGCAGTTTCACAGGAGCCTCAATGATCTTGCTCAAAATTGCCATGGGTTGAGCCCAGAATTCGTGCCGACGCCTTAAGCCTGGCGACACCCTCAATAAAAGCGTCCAGTTTCCGGATTCTTTCTTCCGGTGTGAGACGCAGATTCTCAAGCGTCAACGTCAGGTCAATGCCGAAATCAACGGCCCGCGCTGCTGCTGAGCCTGGGGGTGGGTTGAGGAAATAATCTTCGATCTCCTTGTTCATATCGGCAGTATACTTCACTGTTATGGAAAAAGGGGCGGTCGACACTAGCTTTTGTAAGGCTTGAGCGAAATGCGGAAATACACCATCGAGGAACGAGTCCGTTGGGGCGACGTCGACGCGGCGAGCATCATCTTCTACGGCGCGTACATCCGGTTCTTTGAATTCGCCGAGACCGAGCTCTTTCGTTCGGTTGGGCTTCCCTATGGTGTCATGTTTGACGAACTCGATGTGTGGCTGCCCCGCGTGCACCTCGAGTGTGACTTTCGCCACGCCGCCCAACTCGATGACCTACTCGAAGTCTCGGTTTATGTCGGCAAGTTCGGTCACAAATCCATGCGCTTGAATTTTGAGGTTCGCCGAAAGGGTGAGGAAGCATTAGTCGCTGAAGCCCACTTTGTCCTGGCTGCCGTTCAGCGTAAAACCTTCGAAAGCGTACCGATACCTGAAGAACTAAAAGTGCGCCTCGCTCCATTCGTAGCGCCAGATGACACGCTTAACTCTCTATAATGGCCAGACTGCGCGGCGGGCGAGTTTCTTCTTTAGGCCTAGATAACCTTGCTCTCCCGCCACCAGATCTCCGAGCACACGCTTTATCCCCCGATGGCCCCGCGCTAGCTCAATCATTCTTTCAGTAAACGGGGCGCCCCAGAAGTTACCGTAAAAGCGGCGTCTCATCTGAGATGCCCGGCGCAACTCCTGACCAAAGTCGTCGCGCCAACGCTTCTCATAGTCCAAAGGAGATCCCGCCAGGTAACACTCCGCAAAGATCTCGGCAGAGCGAAGGGCATAGTAGATTCCCTCGCCTGTCACCGGATCGGCAAAGCCTGCAGCATCTCCGAGCAAAGCCCAGCCGTCGCCGCAAACCTTTCTCGTGTCGAGCGTGTCGGCCGTTAGTCCGGGAATCCTTGCGGCGTAGTGCTCGGCTGTTGTCTCGAGTTTCCTTGAGATCTTTTGGTCCAGGTTGCGGTCCTTTGCGCGTGAGACCCACAGCTTTGCTTGCCTGTCCTCACCGCAGCGGTAGTAGCCCACCATGAAGGTCCATAACAACTCGTCCAGTGGTTTGTGTTTGAATGCATCCTGTGACGTGGCGATTCCAAACGAGATGTGATCGAGGCGGGGAAAAGCCCACGCGTAACCTACCCAGCCCGGAAGAAAAGCCACCACGGTAGCCGCGCGTTGGTTTTCCGGTAAGGGCGCACGATACCCGAAGGCCACTTCCATTTCCGAAGGTGCAAGTGGCCCGGCCAACATCTTGCCAATCGCGCTGTTTGCGCCATCGGCGCCGATGAGCAGCTTGGTGGCCCAGTGAGAGCCATTCGGTCCACTAACCAACCACCCCTCGGAGGTCCGCTCGATTGACCGCGTCGAGATCTTCTCCTGGCAAACGGCGGCACCCGCCGCTCTTGCCTCTTCCCGCAAATAGGAATCAAAAGCGAGGCGTGAATAAATAGCGAAAGGCTCGTCGAGCTTCAAAGACAGCCGCTTACCTGCCGGCGAATACATCTCCAGATCATCCACCGTGCGACCCACGGCTTTAAGCAGTTGCGGCCAGGCTTTTAGTGCCTTTGCTGTTACTCCGCCGCCACAGGCCTTTGGCGTTCCCTCAGGTCTGCCGTCGAACAAGGCAACGCGCGCACCCCCACGAGCGAGCCGCTCAGATACAAACGAACCCGCCGGGCCCGCTCCAACTACGAGAACATCAACCTCTTGCATAGACAAAACTCAGGGAAAGCCGCAATGAAAACGTTTGCCATCATAATGCCCGTGGCAATCAGCGAGCAAACCGCCTGGTTTTCTAATCCTCTGCGGCGTCCTCATCCCTGTGGCGCTATCCTATTGAGTGAGTACACTGTGATAGAATCGCAGCCGTTCCCTTGTAAGAATGCTTTTGTTTGCGTTTCGTCCGACTGAGACGGAGCGGCCATCCAGCCCGCGCCAGCCGTCCAGACTGGAGGCATTCACGCGGGCAGCGTGAAGCATGAGAAACGAAAGCCCATTAGTATTCTCCGGCATCGTTCCGCATCCTCCGATTATGATTGAGGAAGTGGGGCGGGAATCGATTCGAGAGGTACAGCGCTCGATCGATGCAATGAGGGAACTCACCGGACGCCTTGTGGCCAGTGGAGCAGAAACGGTGGTTCTGATATCCCCTCACGCGCCACTCGAGCCTCAGGCTTTCGTCGCTTACCAGGATTCCGAACTCTATGGCGACTTCGCCAACTTCCGTGCCCCAAAAACCAACGTAACCGCCCGGCTTGATGAGGAGCTACTCAAAGCGATTTCTGGTGCTGCTGCTGATTCAAAATATGAAGTGCTGCCGCTAAGAGGTTGCGATCTGGACCATGGCGTCAGCGTACCGCTTTACTTTCTGCGAATAAACGGTTGGGATGGTCGCGTAGTCGCACTCGGCTACAGCTTTTTGTCGACTGAGGACCACGTTCGTTTCGGTAACTGCGTCCGGGAGGCGATTGATGAAATTGGCCGGCCCGTCGCCTTCATTGCCAGCGGGGATCTGAGCCACCGTCTCAAGCCGGATGCTCCGGCCGGCTACAATCCAACGGCCTACATCTTCGACCAGGAAGTGATCGACGCAATCAATTGCAACTCTCCGGAGAGAATCATCAACATCGATCAAGAGTTGCGCCAAGTGGCGGGCGAGTGCGGTTACCGCTCAATGCTCGTCGCTCTTGGCACAACTCAGGGACTCCCACTTTGCTGCGAGACATTGCATTACGAGGCGCCGTTCGGCGTCGGTTATCTGGTGGCCCAACTCACCAACAGGATAAGCCGTGGGTCTGGCAAGCTATCTAACCAATCAGAGGCGTTGGGTAGCGACGAGTTACCGGGGTTGGCCCGCAAAGCAGTTGAATGCTTCGTACTCAATGGAATCCAGATCGAGTGTCCGGCGGAACTGTCACATTTAGGTGGCGGGCGCGCCGCGTGCTTTGTTTCGATCAGGAATATCTCGGGAGAACTCCGCGGGTGCATTGGAACCATCAATCCGGTGAAGGAGTCCCTCGTTGAAGAATTAATTACCAATGCTATTCACGCAGCTACTCGCGATCCTCGTTTCTCTCCAATCGTTCCCGGCGAACTCGAGCAATTGCGTTATTCCGTCGATATTCTTACACCTCCGGAACCAGCGCGATTCGAGGAACTGGACGTCTCTGTTTACGGAGTTATAGTCGAGGATGAGAGCGGATCGCGGCGCGGATTGCTATTGCCCGACATCGACGGCGTGGACTCTGTTGCGCAGCAGGTCGAGATAGCCGCTCTTAAGGCCGGCATCCCACCGGGCACCGCGCTCAGGCTGTCGCGCTTCAGAGTAAAACGATTTTGCGAACTCAATCGGGAGACTCGAGAGCAGTAGCTAAACGTCGAGGTTCCTGACATCGAGAGCATTGTCTTCGATGAACTTTCGCCGCGGTTCAACGGCATCGCCCATCAGCACTGTGAAGATCTCGTCCGTCTCGACCGCATCGTCGATCCTGACTTGCAGGAGGGTTCGTTTCTCCGGGTTCATAGTCGTTTCCCAGAGCTGCTCAGGATTCATCTCTCCCAACCCTTTGTATCTTTGAATTGAAAGGTCCTTTTTGGCGGCTGCCAAAACTCTTTCCAGCAAGACTTCGCGGGTGGGAATCTCTTCACTCAAACCGTTTTCACCGGTGATGAATGGCGGCGCCAACTTGTCTTCAAGCACCATGAAGAGCTCCACAGCTTTTTGAAACTCAACATAGCTCGCGAAGCTCCAATCGATGGCGATGTGCACCCCCGAAACGGTCGTCGTTTCAATGGCTACCAGACCATGTTCTTCGTCGGGAGAGAGATCGGTCTTGTAGCCGGCTTTAGCAAGCATCCCCTCAACGCGGGCCATCTGGTCGCTATCCTGAAAGACGTTGCGGAGCGTTGCACCCTGACGGCGCAATACACCTTTCTTCCCGCCAAAGGCCTCGAGCAACACATTTAGCAGATGCGCATCGCCGGCCAGCCGACGCGTCGCACGCTCGCAGTACCGCTTAAAGTCAACCATCTTTTCGAGTGACTTGGCGAGCTCCCGGCCTTCGATAACGTCGTTGGCCCCCACCAACTGCACAGTCAAATCAGCAGTTGCCATTCTCATCAGGTAACGAATCATCGAGGCCTCATCTTTAATGTACTCCTCTTTCTTGCCTCGCTTGACCTTGAAAAGTGGCGGCTGGGCGATATACACGTGTCCGCGCTCAACTAACTCCGCCATCTGGCGATAAAAGAACGTCAGCAGGAGGGTGCGGATATGCGAGCCGTCCACATCCGCATCTGTCATCAAGATGATCTTGTGGTAGCGCAACTTGTTGACATCAAAATCTTCCTTACCAATCCCGGTCCCAAGCGCTGTGATTAGTGACTTGATTTCACTGTGCCCTAGCATCTTGTCGAAGCGGGCTTTCTCGACATTCAGAATCTTTCCTTTGAGCGGCAGAATGGCCTGATTCTTACGATCGCGACCCTGCTTTGCCGAGCCACCCGCGGAGTCTCCCTCGACTATGTAGATTTCGGAGAGGGCCGGATCCCGTTCCTGACAATCCGCTAGTTTTCCCGGCAACATGGTCGAGCCCATTACTCCCTTGCGAACGATCTCACGGGCCTTTCGGGCGGCTTCGCGAGCTCGAGCGGCATCGAGCGCCTTACCTACGATCTTTCTTGCAACCGGTGGATTTTGTTCAAAGTGCTCGGTGAGGCGCTCGTTCAAAAAGGATTCGACCGCGCCCTTTACATCCGAGTTCAACTTTCCTTTGGTCTGGCCTTCAAACTGCGGCTGAGGAAGCTTGACCGAAATCACAGCGACCAATCCTTCACGCACATCATCGCCGGTGAGAGACCCTTTGAAATTCTTAGCCAGCCCCGATGATTGAGCATAGGCATTAATTGTGCGGGTGAAAGACGATCGAAAGCCTGAGAGATGGCTGCCACCGTCTACGGTATTGATATTGTTTGCGAAGGAATAAACCTTTTCGTCGTAACCATCGTTGTACTGGATTGCGACTTCGATGGAAAGACTGTCGTTCTCCCTCTCGAAATAGATCGGCTTGTCGTGAAGGGTGGTCTTATTCTTGTTCAGATGCTTGACGAATTCCGCAATCCCGCCCTTGTAGTAAAACTCGTGCGTCCGCTCGGGTTCCTCGCGCTCATCCTTTATGGTGATCCGGATGCCTTTATTAAGAAAGGCTTTCTCGCGTAACCTTTCTGAAAGCTTGTCAAAGCTGAATGCCGTATGATCGAAGATCTGTGAGTCAGGCTTAAATGTGATCTTGGTGCCGCGCTTTCTAGTCTTCCCTGTATGTTTCAGCGGCACAACCGGAACACCGCGAACGTACTCCTGTTCATAAGTCTTCCCGTCTCTCCAGATCTCGAGATGAAGCGATTCGGAAAGAAAGTTAACGCAGGAAACTCCCACTCCGTGGAGGCCGCCTGAAACCTTATAAGCGTTGGAGTCAAACTTACCGCCGGCATGAAGTTTAGTCATTACTACTTCGGCCGCACTTCGCTTTTCTTTCTTTATCTCATCCACCGGGATGCCGCGCCCGTTATCAATTACAGTAACTGAGTCGTCAAGATGGATCGCCACCTCGACCGTATCGCAGTAGCCGGCGAGCGCTTCGTCAACAGAATTGTCCACGACTTCGTAGACCAGGTGGTGAAGCCCAATCTCGCCTGTCGAACCGATATACATGGCCGGACGTTTTCGCACCGCATCTCGTCCTTCAAGAATCGTTATTGAAGACGAGTCATAGGCCATCGTTTTCTTATTTATAGTTGTTCCTGCTGTTGCCAAATCGTTCTCCTCAATCTCTGTGTCGCTCACAAATTACCTCTTCAGACGCCCTCTGCAGAAGCCACAACTATTGCCGCCGAAGAGTCCCGTTCTGGTTCTCCAGCAACAACGGCGCCTTCTGAAATTCTGTATACGTTTGCTTTAGATAGAAACTCTTCGACGTGACTCCGTTTCGAGGTAGTAATAAATGTCTGAGTACGACCTTCAAGGTACTCCAAAAGCTGTCTTATCCTCTTTTCATCGAGTTCCGCGTCGACATCATCAATGAGAAAAAGAGGATAGTCATTGTGGCCTGAATTATACAATGAAATTGCCGCTAAGTCTAATAATAACAATGCGCTACGCTGCTGACCGGCACTCCCAAAAACGCGGATTTCACGCCCGCCGAAAAGTATCTCAAGATTGTCACGATGAGGGCCTATTAAAGCGTGCCCCGCAGCAACCTCAGCCGCAAATCTAAGGCTCAAGCGATCGCCAAACACTGTCTCAAAATTCGTTAAATCTCCCTTGCCTTCAAGGGCTGACACATAACGGATGGTCACATCCTGACGTTCGAAAAGCCGCCGCTCAAGTGTTCCATTGAGTTGTTCGACATACTCAACCCGAGCGTTATGGATCTGCTTTCCTAAAGTCATCAACTGTTCGTTCCATGGTCTCAACAAATCAAGCGTTTGGCCGGCAGGAGTTTCTCGCTCTAAAGCGTCCTGAAGAATTCTGTTCTTCTGCTTAAGGACCTTGCTGTAATCGGAAAGTGTCTGAAGATAGGCTGGTCTTAGCGAGGCGACACCACGGTCAACAAAACGCCGGCGAGACTCAGGCATCCCGCGAATGACTTCGAGTTCAGCGGCGGTGAAAGCGAAGACCTGGAGCTGACTGACGTACCTCGCGAGTGTCTCCCGCTTATCGTTTACCGAATTGCTTTTTGTCTTGCCCTGGAGGAAAACCTGGAGATCTCTCTGAAGGTCTGAACCACTGGAAACGCGACCTCTTATAAAAGCAGTGTCCTGCCCGAATCTGATTGCTTCCTGCAACCGTTGGGTTCGAAACGACTTTGTCCGGGAGAGAACATAGATTGCTTCCAGCCAGTTTGTTTTACCCTGACCATTGTTCCCGTAGATGATATTGAGGCCGCGTCCCCAGGATATCCTACCGCTTAAATTGCGAAAGTTATTGGCCTCAATGGATTCGAGGAACATATGTCTGATTTTAACATAGGGTTCGGTTTGCATTCTGTGCGGAAGCTGAGTGATTCAAACCGGAATCGCTGTGGTTCACAGTCAGTACCGATCGCGGTCGCGTCGGGTGGTCTCTTTAATCAGCTACTCCCTACGCGCGCGCGCCACTTGAGTGTATGTTAGAGGGATAGTGTTCACCAGTGTTGCGAAGATCACTTCCCTTGTGCGATTTGGTGTCTTGCTCGCGTGCGCCGGCTCGGCTCTCGCCCAAAGCCAGACCCTTCCATCAAGGGACGATACTCAGATTTGGCCTGAGGTGCAGGCCACAATGCCTCTCCACAACCGGGTTGATCTTGTAATCGCTGGTCAATTACGTATCGGTCGTGACGTTAGCGACTTTGTCGATGAGCGCGGCGGCATGGCCCTGGTGTTCAAAGTCCACAAGTACCTCACGCTTTCGCCGGGTTATCTACATATCGCTACACAACCCACACCACACCGCAAAGCCTTTGAGAACCGTCTCGGCTTAGCAGCCACACTTCAGTTCCCCCTTGGTCGCTTCACGTTGACGGATCGCAATCTCTTCGAGCGCCGCCTGCGGGAGCCGTTGAATTCAACTCGGTATCGAAATCGCCTTCAAATCGCACACCCTCTGAAGCTCGGCGGCCTTGAAGTAAATGCGTACCTTGCGAACGAAGTCTCTTACGACTGGAGTCTGAAAGGCTGGACGCGTAATCGGCTGGCCGCGGGCGTCACGAGGCGCGTGAACAAAAATCTGACGCTCGATCTCTACTATATGCGACAGATGGACGGCTTTGCCCGGCCCGGAAACCTTAACGTAATCGGTTCAGTCTTCAGAATCCGTCTCTGATTCCACTCCCGAAAGTCACAAACTCTTGCGGCAATTTCTGTCACTTAATGGTGGGCGTCCGTCGCTTATTTGGCTATCATGCCCTCACGGTTTACCAAGTCTATACCTCGGGCGGGTCGAGCGCTTCTGGTTGCGCGTCGATCGAGTAGCGAGGTGTCGCTGGGAGGAAGGCGATATTGGCGGTAATCGTCAAAAACAAGGTGCTCGTCAGACGGCTGCGGGAGGCGTTACCGCTCGTCTTTTTGGCTGCCCTAGCGCTCTACGCGATTTGGCCATGGATACCACTACCCGGACGAACTGCAAAAACTCACACGATAATCTTCTACGGATTCAGCATTCTTGCTGAGGTGATGAATCAAGGCATCTTTCCGGCCTTTCTGGAGGAATGGCAGACAGCATCGGGAGATAGCGTCGAGTTTGTCAGCTCGTTCGCCGGCTCAGGCACTATCACTAATCAAATCATCATGGGGGTGCCTGCCGACATCGGATTGTTCCCGCTCGAGATGGATGCGAATCGAATAGCTGCGACCGGCATTACGTCGCCGGGAAGCTGGCATGCGCTTCCGCATCGTGGGGTGGTTAACCTTACCCCCTTCATCATCCTGGTCCGATCCGGTAACCCGAAGAACATCCGAGACTTCAGCGATCTGGCGAGGCCGGGTGTTCAAGTTGTTCATCCGGATCCCTTAACTTCCGGCGGCGCCAACTGGGCAATAGTTGCAGTTTACGGGGCTGGAATACGACAGAGCCCGGGCAATCCGAATGCCGGTTACGAGCTTCTTCTGGGCGTCTGGCGGAACGTTGTGGCCCAGGCAGGCTCGGCTCGAGCAGCACGAACTCAGTTCGAGAACGGATTTGGCGACGCCTTGATCACTTACGAGCAGGAGGTCCTGTGGGACCAGTCCCGCGGCAGACTGCGCGGCGAGATCGTCTACCCACGCAGCACCGTATTGAGCGAGCACATGGTGATGGCGATCGAGGCCAATGTAGAACCGGAGGAGCGAGAGATCATCGACGCGTTCATTCAATTTCTCTGGTCCGAAACTGCCCAACGAATCTTCGTGGAGTATGGGTTTCGCAGTGTTGACGCTCAGATGAACCAACTTAATCCTGCTTTTGGAAAGATCGCCGATCCATTCTCCATTGAGGAGTTTGGCGGCTGGGAACGTGCCAAACCCGAGATCGTCGACGCTATCTGGAAAGGTAGAGTCTTGAAGGAGACGGTACGATGAGCCTAAGCAAGACTTATGCACCACGGGCTGCGGGCCGGCAATCTGCCCTGGTCCCGGCAGGAATCCTAGTGCTGGTTTTAATGCCTTTACTGCTGATGCCGCTCGCCGCGATCTTTGTATTTGCATTTCGTGGCGGACTTCCGGAATTTTGGCGAGCCCTCAGCGATGCCGATGCACAGTTCGCTTTGCGGTTTAGTCTTTTGATCGCTTTCGCTACAGCAATTATCAACGCCGCCCTGGGAACCTTCGCCGCTTATGTTTTGAGCAAGTACAGATTTCCTGGCAAAGAGGCGCTGGGAATCGTAGTTAATCTGCCTGTCGCGATTCCGACAGTTGTAGTTGGCACGTCATTGCTGCTCCTGTGGGGACCAATTGGACTTCTCGGACAGATGCTTCCCACAAATCTTCAGCCGATGTTCACCCCTGTCGGAGTTCTGCTGGCCCATCTATTTGTGACCTTCCCCTACATGCTCGGCGTAATCAAGCCTCTACTTGACGAGTTGGAAATTACCTATGAAGAGGCTGCCTACACAATCGGGGCGACGCGCTGGCAGACCTTTAGATTTGTGATCCTGCCAGCACTACGCGGCGGTCTTTTCACCGGGGCTCTCTTGACTTTCGCCCACAGTCTCGGTGAATTCGGCGCCACCGTGATGGTGTCGGGCAATTTGCGCCTGCGCACGCAAACTGCGCCACTTTATATTTTTGCGCAGTTTGAGGCAGGCAACATAGCCAACGCCAATGCCGTTGCGGCGGTATTGGCTGTGCTGTCTTTTGTGATCTTCTTCTTTCTGTTGCGATTTGCAGGAGGCGTGCGCGGTAGAGCGTAAATTTAATGTCGATCATTCTCGAAAACTTGAGCAAGCGGTTTGGCACCCTAGTGGTCGTTGATCGGGTCTCTCTAGATGTCCTGGACAGCGAGTTATTCGTTCTGCTTGGAACTTCGGGAAGCGGCAAAAGCACAATCCTCAGGCTGATCGCAGGTCTTATTCAACCCGACGAGGGGCGCATTATGCTTCACGGACGCGAAGTCACTACGCTCCCTCCCCAAAAGCGAGGCACTGGCTTCGTATTCCAGAACTATTCGATCTTTCGCCATATGAGTGTCGCGGACAATATCGAGTTTGGATTGAAGATCCGTAAACTCGCCCGGTTGGAGAGAACCAGAAAGCGCGATGAACTGCTGGAGTTAGTGGGCATGGCGGGCCTTGGTAATCGTTATGCCGATCAGCTTTCCGGAGGGCAACAGCAACGCGTAGCTCTGGCGCGCGCGTTAGCCTACGAACCAGGAGTCCTGCTGCTCGACGAGCCCTTTGGCGCCCTGGATGTAAAAACTCGTTCGCAATTACGGCGTAGCCTGAAAGAGGTCCAACAAAAATTAAGCGTGACCGCTATCCTGGTAACTCACGATCAAGATGAAGCTTTTGAACTCGGCGATCGCATCGGCGTCCTCGAACGCGGACGACTGTTGGAGATAGAACGACCCGAGAAGCTTTACGCGGAACCACGAACGCTCTTCGCCGCAACGTTCCTCGGCGCAGGGACGGTCCTCGTCGGTCGCACGAAAGACGATCAGGCCCACTTTGGGCATCTGGTCTTGCCGATTCCTGAAGACGTGCCCCATGAGGATGGCACCCCGGTTCAAGTCCTCTTCCGTCCAGAGCAGGTCTCTTTAACCGAAGACGAACCGGTAGACAGAAGTGTTGTTCTCGGAAAAGGTTCAGTCGTCGAACACAGTTTCACCGGCGCTCTGCGACGCCTGCGTTTGCGCTTGCCTCAACTCTCCGCGACACGGCAGATTGCCCCAGTTCCACCATTCGGCGAACAAGAGATGTTGGTCGATGCCGTTGTACCGGCCGAACGTAGAATCACGCAGTCTGAGTTTTGGGTAAGTTTGCATGGATGGCGAATTCTCCAGCCGCCCGAACCGCAGCTCCTGGTCTTCGACCAGGGTGAACGCGGTATCTCAACGCTGACGATGGCAAAGAATATCGCCCAACAACTGGACGCTCAAGCAACACTCTTTTCGGTGACCAGAGATCAGGATGAGCTGGAATCTCTGCGCGACAGACTTAACCGCCGACAACAGGAAGCCGGCTTAGTCGGTGCCGAAGTTCGGGTCGCCATTGGAAATGATCCTGTGGAGCAACTTGCAGTTGAACAAAACTCGGCGCTCTACTCGATGCTGCTCCTTGCACCCCAGGCTAAGAAGCGCAGGAGTTTTGCGAGACGAAACGGACGACCTGAACGTCGCCGCCTAAGAAGTATCAGCCGCCTTGGGACAATCCTGGTTAAGGTACTGAGCAACGCTCATCTACCTGTCATTGTGGTAAAGAAGGAACGAGAGGCAATTCGCCGGATCCTGATCTGCACAAGAGGTGGGGAACCAGGAAAAACGGACGTACGGGTTGGCGGTCGGCTGGCGCGCCGGCTGAAGGCCTCAGTCACCCTGCTCTACATTACTGAAGATTCGGCAGAGCCTGGTCCAATAGCGCATTCGCATCTCGAGCGCGCTGCCTTGACTTTGCGCTCCCTGGATGTGCCTGTCGAAACGAGCATTCGCTCGGCCAAGAAACCCGCGCGCGGAATTCTTGCAGAGTCCCGCGAAGGGGATTACGACCTGATTGTCGTCGGCCGGCATGACGAGGAGTCTCGTAGCGTCTTCGGTAGAGATGACGTTACGCTTCAGGTTCTCGTGGGGGCCGACCGCCCGGTATTAGTGGTGCCTGCAACCCTGTGATCTATTGGAGTCGTTCGGAGTTTTTAAAAGGAGAGCAGGGGTAGAGTCCTACAAAGTTTGATGCTTCTCGATCCGATCGATCGCTTCGATCATTGCCCTCTGGACCTGGTAAGGAAGAGTTGTGTTTGCCGTGATGTTTCGGAATACCGGAACAACGTCGCTTTCACCGCTTAGCTCAAGCAGCTTAACTACGGCTATCCGCAAATCCATGCGCGTGTGACCCTCAAGCACTCCCGTGAGTGATCCAACCTGTCCCGCTTTGGCCAACAATAAGATCAAGGCCAGCGCCTGATAAATCCGTTCGGCAATATTATATGAAACTATGTCGAGCGCATCCGAAGCGAGTCCGGATTCAGCCAGAGCGGCGCCCACTTCACGGCGTCTGTCAATGCTGGATTCCCGAAGCATCTCGTTAAAAATTGCGGTGGCTCTCGTTGGATCCTGGGCGAACAACGCGCGGGCAGCGGCATTGCGGGATTCAGCGGAACTATCTTCCAGCGTCTGGGCAACAAGTCCGAGGGAACCCTGGTCAGCTTTTACCGACGGGGCTTCCTCATCAATGTTGTAGCGGTGACGAGCCAGTTCTTTAGCGGCCCGGAGCAGAATCGCCCTTTCGCTACGTAGGCTGTCCTCCTCCTCGCTGGGGTGAAGGTCAGTACTTTGATCGAGCAGTTTTTCCTCTTCTACCACTTGTTCTGACTCTTTGGGCAATAGACTAAGGATACCTTTTGGGGACCCGCGTAACAGTGCGTTCAGTGGGCACTATCTGATCGGTCGGCGACAAAGCTCTCGGGTTCGCGGGTCAACTCGGGATTCACTGCCACTTCTCCGCCCTGACCGGAGGCATGTGCGGCAAGCGCCAGTGGTCTCGCGCTCGTTGAATCCTCTGGAGAGTCACCATTAGCAAGCTGGCGGGGGGTCGAGTCGTCTTCCAACTGGTCCATTCGAAATTTCTTTATGATCAGGTGGCTCATGCTCAGGCCAATGCTGTTATCGAGATCGCAAACCTGTTCAGCGATAACGCGATGCGAAACTCTCTCAAACGCCTGCTCGAGCTCCTTGCTTGCCGCCGCAGAACCATCCGCCAAAATCAACTCGAAGTCTCTGCCGGCAACGACAAGCCGGCGTCGAGCATGATTGTGGAGCATTGTGACGGCATGATTATGCAGGCGTCCCGTAACAACAACTACAAGATGGGCCGCTTCGGTTTCGATTTCAAGGTCGATGGCCCAGCGAGCGAAAGACGGCGTGAGATCTCCATCCCGCACCACTAGCAGAAACGATTCTCCGCAGACGTTCGCCATCATTTGGCCGTAACCCTTGCCACCAGAAGGACCGGCAGCAATTTCGCTTTCGGGAATTCCGAGTTCGCGTAGAATCTGATGAAGGCGGCTGATAAGCCATGAGCTATCTTCCAGGAGAGATTCTGCGAGACGCGTAGGAACAATGACTTCTTCCACTTTCTCATCGGCAACCGCTGTCCCGCATTCACTGCACGTGGCATCGCTGACCGTAACTACGGCAAGGGCTTGTGCGGTCGGCAGCCGCATCAGGGCATGGCCCGTTTGCCGGCAACTTACCTGCACCTCGCGTTCGACGAGGCCCGCGTCTTCAAGGCTGGCAATCGAGGAATCAGAGGATCCAAGAGTGTCGCCACTAAGAAACTTTGCGGCGTAACCCTCCGCATGGACCACCTTAGCTCGACGCAGGAACATCCGCGCGTCCGAGTCTTCCAGTATCGATGCGCCAATAATCCGTTTTGTCGCTGTCTCTCGCCGTAAGCTGGTGAAAAGTGAATCGGTATCCTGCCTCGAAACAAATTGCGTAAAGGCCTCGGGAAGACTTGGCTTGCAGTGTTCCCAGTGGACATTCTTCAGTCCTTCGGAAGCGTCCGTTTCATTGTTCCGAACAAGAAGTAGCTCACGCACGTCATGAGCGAACGAGTCCAGTTTGCTGAATGGCAAGCTTGTGCCGGCATCGTAGATGATGCCCGCTCGGATGAGAGGCCCCTGGGAATTGTCATCGTCGAAGATGAGAAAAAAGGCGTGGTCCCGAAGAAAGAACAGGTCTCCTGGTACGTAAGTGCTCTGGTTTTCGCTCTCGTATTGCTTAGAAACCGCCGCCTCCATTTCGCGGACACGCTCGGAACCAAGCAATGCCTGCTCAAAGCAGTGGAGCCGAGCCGAGCGAATCACGGGCGTAAGGCCTTTCGCCTGTAGTCCCAGGAGCAGTTGAATTCGATCTGATCCGGTGACTGCATGTCTCAGGGTCTTGCTCTCGACAAATAACATACGTTGACCTGTCCTCAAATTTTACTGGTTGACTACTGTTCGTTTTGACTCGGGGTATTGATTCTAATGGTTACGGTTTCCTGCCCCGATGAGACCGCCGGGTACCGACGTTGTCGTGCAATCCTGATGGCCAGCGCCTCGTAGGCACCCATCCCCGGCTGTGGATTGGCAATCGCGGCGCGCAGCACGCGACCGTTTTCAATCTGCAACACAACCTTTACTGACTGTGCGCCAGCAGAGACAACACCAGTCTTTTTTGCTTCTACTTCAGGAGCCGGCGTCTCTTCTTTCGGAACATTCTGCGGTGCAGCCGGAATATCATTCCTCTTATTAGCAAGCACTCGGGTTTCCCCTAAAGGCAGAGTTGCCTCGCGGGGCCTCGACGAATCCCGTTCTGTATTCGATTCGGCGGGTGAGTCGGGCTTGTTCAAAGCTACCGTCTCGGCTCCACTGTCGGCCCTCGACTCAACGGCGGGCTTTGGTGGAGGAGATGCGGGTGGGGCAGATAGGGCGTTGATGCCAAACCCCCCTGTTACTGCAATCAGGCTCGATAGCCCAAGCATCATAAGTCCGGCCGCCGCCATCGCCAGAGCTGTTGGTAAGAAGCGGCTGGGTGATGATTTATGAACCAGTGCCGGCAAATCCGGTCGATCGGGAGATGTTAACCCGGCGTCCAACGCGAGTCGCGGACCTGAAAGGGCAGGTGCAGGCGCGGGGGCGGAAAGCGCAGGAGTTTCAATCTCAACATCGCTGCCATCCCAGGAGCCCAAAAGTTCGGATACTGCTTTTTGCAAGGAGTTTTGAATCGACCTGCGCGAAGGTTGGATAAGCGGGTTGAAGTTAAAAGGCGCGGTCGGTTGTGCGATAGCGATGCAGATTGCTTGTAGCCCGTTAAAGTTATCAAACTGCGCGTCTACGAACTCCCCGTCCTTGAAAAAGAACATCGCGGGACCCTTTGGATATTCAATCAACAACCTTCCAGTCTTCTGTTGGTGACGAAGAATCCCCACCAGATCCGCGAGAGGATAGTCATTCAGGTGCCCGGTGAGGACCATAAAACGGGTCTGTTGCATAACGGGGTCCTTTACGTACGGCTCCGGGTTGACTAGTTTGCGTTCCGGTTTCATTTGCTTATTTACAGAAGACTCCACCGCGGCAAGGGAGCACTGATGAGTCCGGGAACGTAGCAGCCAGTTTTTGTGCCAGATTCGAATCGATCAGTTGCAAGGTTCTGTATTCCTTAAGCGCCAGATCCGTCTTTCCGAGTTCCTGATAAGCGAGGGCGAGTCCATAGTGAGCCACGGCCATGTTGGGCCGCACATTTATTGCTTGTTTAAAGCTCGCCACGGCATCGTTGAAGTTCCGCGTTCCGAGATATTCTACCGCCAGCAGATAATGTGCTTCCTCGGACTGGGGGTTCTTGCTCACGGCCTGTTTCAGGGCCTTGATCGCCTCCCGCCGCTTTTCGAGTTTCGAATAGGTATAACCCAGGTAAAGATAGCCCTTCGCCGACGTAGGCTCCTGTTTCAAATAACCCTGAAACGCTTCAACGGCCTCCTTAAGTTTCCCCTCCTGAAGGTGATTGTGACCTGCCTCATAAAGGCTGAGCGAGGTTGTCCTGATCTCAGCGGGCGCTGGCGTGCTTTTTTCCGGTTTCATCGCAGGCGGCGCTGTTGGGACTGTCGCCGGTCGTTCATCCGCGACTGGTTCTTCTGTTGGCTTCGGCGGTGGTGCAACGACTACAATTCCCCCGTCTACACGAAGGCCACTCGAAGCCGGCGCGAGTTCGACAACGTCCTTCGAGTCCGGTTTTACATCAGCGACAGACTCTTCTTTAACAACTGGTAATTCAGTCTTAGCTGTCTCTACGGCACCGGCGTTCTCCGTACTTTGCGGAGTTGACTCGGCCAGACCCGCCGCCGAAGTCGCGGAAGAGGGAGTCGAATCGAGCATTTTTGCTATGGCATCGTCAAAATAGTAGGCAATCGTTCGGTAGGTGACCTCAACTGGCTCACGCTTCAGTTCGCCATCCTCGAACAACACAAGGCTACTGACCATCTTCACCCAGTTGCCTATCTTGTCGAATTCATAGGTGTAGGTTTCCCGGCTGACTATCGTTCCGTCGTTACTACGGAGAGTCATCTCGATAATATTGCCCTTCTCGTCGTACTTGTATTCTTCTTTTCCGACAGAAGCGCCTGCCAACGGGTAAGAGATACTGTCAACGCGGTCACCTTTGAGGTCGTACGTCGTGATCTCAAGCAACTGGCGCTGCCCTTCGACCAGCTTTCCCGACTTTACCTCGAGCCTGGATGATTCGGTCTGCACCCTGCGGACAGATCCCACCAGGCCATCTTGATCTTTGTTACTATCAAGGGCGGTTACGGATGCCACTGGCCGGTTAAGGGTGTTCTGGCCACTGGCACAAATACAGATGAACAGGAGAGAACTCAGAGCCAGCGTAACCGGCACAAATTTTCGTTGATTCAAAAGCATTGCGCCCTCCCGCTGTAAAACGACTACAACGCAGCTTCGCCAGGGGATGCGAATTAACGAAGTAGCGCTATGCGAGTGAAGTTATTGATCACAGGTTGGAATAGGTCGACAAACTAAACCAAGAGGCTCGCTGCCGCCAAGCCCATATGTTGTACACACTGGCGCGGAGAATACAATAAGTTGGTGCAAATTACTAGTGAAAGTTATGACGCAAAATAATGATAAAAGGGCTTTTACCGCGTGCTGCCTCTCAGCCAGACCTTCGCGACTCCAAATCTTCAGATCCTCATTGGCATGATGATGTACTTGTACTCATAGTCACCGCTTTCGGCGGGACGTAGTTGAGCCTGTGAGTTTCCATCACGGAAATCAAAAGCAATCTTGGCATCTGAAACAACTCCCAGAAAATCCTGCAAATATTGCGCATTGAAGCCAATATCCGTTTCCTCCCCCTTGTACTCCGCTTGCACAGTTTCCCGGGCCTCGCCCTCTTCGGCATTCTGGGAGCTAATCACCAACTGATCAGGTTCAAGATGAAAACGAATTGCATGCGAACGCTCGTCCGCCATCAGAGCCACGCGCCTGATAGCCAGACTCAACTGCGAGCTATCAAACTCGACCGATTTGTCATTGTTCTTGGGTATGACCATCTCGTAATTTGGAAACTGGCCATAGAGCATCCTCGAAATCAAAAGTCTCGGTCCAACCTCAAAATAGATATGATTTTCGTCCATCCCGAGACTGATGTCCCCATCATAACCGGTACTAAGCTTTGTAAGTTCAGCAAGCGTCTTTCTGGGAATCAAGGTATCGATGACCCCCTGACTACCATTCCGAGCAATATTCTTCCTTTCAACATAGGCAAGGCGGTGACCATCGGTAGTCACCATTTTTGCGCCATTCTCGTCGAGAATAAATTTGGCGCCTGAAAGCGTATAACGTGATTCCTCCTGCGTAATTGCAAAGATTGTCCGGTCAATGAAGGTCTTCAGGATCTCAGCGGGCACCTTGATTGGCGCTGACTTGAACGTGGGAACCTCGGGAAAAGCGTCACGCGCCACGCCCGCCATCTTGAATCTGGCTCGACTGCATTTGACCGTCACCCAGTCGTTATCTTCCTTCTTGAAGACAACCGGCGCGTCCGGCAACAGCCGCGCAATATCAAACAACTTTCTTGCCTGAACACAGATTGCACCAGGGATGCTGATCTCCTCAGCGTCCATGTCGCAACGAATGGTGACATCGAGATCCGTGCCCGTGATCCGAATCGTGCTCTCACCTATAGACTCGATCAAAATGTTCGAGAGCACCGGGATTGTGTTCTTTCTTTCGACAATCCCCTGAACGAACCCCAGTTCTTTCTGGAGATTCTGCTTACTTACAACGAACTGCATTGGTTGAACTCCTTCGCTAACGATTGCAAAATTTTCGATAAATGCGGGTCTGACCGTTTTTCTGCTATTACTAAGAAAATAATCTTATCTTTATCTCTAGTAGAAGCAGTAGGCGCCTGTTAATCTGTTGAAAACTTGCTAAAGCCTTTACCTTGAATCAGATTGATTGCGTCGACCTTGTTGAAATCTAAAAGCATTGAATGCCTGACCTGTTGAAAACCGTTTCGTTGAAGTTCCGGAATGGCTTTCCACAGGACATTCTTGAAACCGCCTGTGAATATTTGTGGTCGCGCTAGCTTAACTCACTTGAAAGAAAAGGAATAGATTCCTAACAGGCCCTGTGGAAATTATTTCACGAGTTTTGGCGTTCGAGTGTTTCTGTCAGCGAAGAGATTCCTTTTTGCATGCTTGCATCTCTCAAAACCAGCGATTCAATCTTCTCAAAAGAGTGGATCACCGTCGTGTGATGTTTTCCCCCAAAGGCTCGACCAATTTCGGGGTAGCTATGCTTTGTTAGACGCTTGCATAGATACATAGCCACCTGGCGCGGGAGGGAGAATTGTCTCGCATTGCTTTTGGAGATCAATTCGTCGACGCTGATTCGATAGTGGCCAGCCACGGCTTTCTGGATCTGCTGAATACTAATTACTCCCGGTTCTTCCTGAGTGGCGATGTTTCGGATCGCATCCTGAGCGAGCGTCTTTCCGATGGGTTGCCCTCGCAAGGATGAGATCGCTACTAACCTGACCAGCGAACCTTCCAACTCTCTGACATTGTTCTTCACTCGGCTTGCAATATACAGAGCCACGTCATCAGGGATCGCCACGCCAATCGCTTCTGCCTTGCGCTTGAGAATTGCCACCTTCGTCTCAAGGTCAGGGGGTTCCATATCAGCGATCAGTCCCCACTCAAAACGTGAATGCAGTCTTTCTTCTAATGTGGGGATTTCGCGCGGCGGGCAGTCCGAACTTATTACGATCTGCTTCTGCTGTTCATAGAGAGAGTTGAACGTATGAAAGAATTCTTCCTGCGTCCGTTCTTTTCCTGCCATGAACTGTACATCGTCGATCAGGAGCACATCGACAGAACGATACTTCTCTCTGAAACTCTGCGTCTTATCATAACGAATCGCGTTTATTAGTTCGTTCATGAACTTCTCTGAGGACAGGTAACAGAGTTTTAGATGACTGTTGCATTGCTTAATCGCGTGACCGCACGCGTGCATCAGGTGGGTCTTACCCAAACCGACGCCCCCGTAAATGTAAAGTGGGTTGTAAGTTTTACCTGGCGCCTCAGCGACCGCCATAGAAGCTGCATGCGCGAATTGATTGCATGAACCGACAACGAAACTGTCGTAGGTGTACTTTGAATTCAAAGAGGGCTCATACGTTGGAGGAGGGGAATTTACCGGAGTCGATCTGGCGTTCTGTTTTGTCTGATCCACGTCGAAATCCAAAAGTTGAGCTTGCGCCGGGGAGGTATTCTTCCCCGGCGCAGGAAGATTTGTGCCCGCCTCTTCCTTAACCTCAACAACCCAATCGACCGCGTAACCGGACAAATGTGATTCACCCAGCGATTGGTTGACGACTGTTTGATAGTTACTGGTCACCCAATCTCGTACTATCGGATTGGGAACCCGAAGCCGAATAACCCGTCCAGCATTATCAACGCCTTCAAAACGGATTGGCTTGAACCAGGTATCAAAGCTCTCCCCGGTTACCCGGTTCTTGATTGAGTGAAGAATCCCCCCCCAGACACCACCCTCGAAAGCAAAACTCATGGCTACTTCTACCCCGTTGTGCTAAATACAATTGATTATGAACCCAATAACATGGCGTCTCTAAAGAGTACGTCAATCCTGGAAGAGTGCTGGAGTAGGCCCTACTGAGGGAGTGAGTCTTTAGACATCTAAAAACCGATCAGTCTCAGTATGCAATAAGAGCTTTTCCACAGCGTTATCCACAGCCCTGTGGATAACGCTGTGGCTTAAAGTAAAGCTTTAAAGTATATATTTATCAAGAACTTACAGGTTCTGCTTGCCGACGGTCGGGAGACTAGCACAGGAGTTACGGGGTTATCAAGGGAATACGCAGTATAAAACACCCGGTCAGTTGGTGGTTCGGTTGAAGGTTCTTGAAAGGCCACGCGAGAGGCCTAAAACAGAATGATTTTAGGACATCTCTTAACTGATCTTAGCAGCCCGAATGGGGCTGGAATCCAGGGTTGGACCGCCTCTAAAGAAGGGCGTTATGTTTGTATGGGTGGCCCGCTGAGGCCGCCCTCCCCGCAGTAAAAACTCGTTTTGGCGGTTAAGGGGCCGCCACGCGGGCCACCCATACAAATCAAGACACCACCACCCGCCCCGGGGATAGGTGGGGCTCAGCCTGCTAATCGCCCGTCGGCCCGCGGGTGATGTCCTATTAGTCGCAGGACACCGCCCGCCCCGCCGCGCCCTTTCTTGACATAACCTCCTTTCGCGGCTTAGTCTTACCGTTTTCGTTTAACCAGGGAGATTAGCCAACTATGTCAAAGCGGACATTTCAGCCGAATAATAGGCGACGTGCGAAGACGCATGGCTTCCGCGCAAGAATGGCCACCAAAAATGGCCGTCTCGTGCTTAAGCGCCGCCGCGCAAAGGGAAGGAAACGTCTCACCCCGGCCCACTACTAAGTGAAGACGGCGGTTCTATGAAGGCCCATCATCTGCGCGGCCATAATGATTTTCAAAAGGTTTACAAGAATGGCAAGCGCTACGAAGGATTATTTATGACCGCCTTTGTGTTGCCTAATCGACTTCTGCATCATCGACTGGGAATTACGGCCTCGCGCAAGGCAGTTGGCAAAGCCGTTCAGAGGAACCGGGCAAAGCGTTTACTGCGAGAGATATTTCACCTTCATGGTCCACCTCTCGCCAGGTTGCGCCATAGTTATGACGTTGTGTTGAATGCAAAAGCGTCATTGCTAAGAACAAGGTTTGCATTGTCGCTTGAGGACTTTGAAAGAATCCTCGCGAGAGTTGCAAGTGAAGAGAGTGCCGGCCGCACGGCTTGAACCACAACTGCTGTGAAGACCATTCTGATCCTATTTCTGAGGTTTTATCAATTAACCCTGTCACCGCTGCTACCACCCTCTTGCAGATTCGTGCCAACTTGTTCCCAGTATGCCATCGAGGCTATTGCCCGTCACGGTGCATTACGCGGCGCGGGCCTTTCGTTTCGCAGGCTCCTGCGCTGCCACCCATTCCACCCCGGAGGTTATGATCCCGTGAAGGGGAAGGAGTGATCCTCAACCAGCACCTTTATCAATCATCGACCCGATGCAACAAAAGCGTCTAATACTAGCTCTTCTGATCTCCACCGCGATCCTGTTCTTGTGGGCGTATCTATTTCCGCCGTCGCAACCTGAAGCTCCGCCTGCTCCACCGCCCGTCACGACAGCTTCGCCAACTCCCGGCCAAACTCCCGAAGGCACACCCGCTCCGCTTGAGCCGGCGGATGCTGCAAAAGCGGTTCCTTCAGAGGAAGCGCCTCAAAGGACTCTGGTCGTTCGCACCCCTTTGTATGAAGCCAGGTTTGACAGTCGCGGCGCCGAGGCCATCAGTTGGATAATTAAAAAGAACAAGGACACCGGCCGGGAGATCTATTCGGCCGCGAGTACCCGCGATCATAAAGTGCCGCTCGAGCTCATCTCGCCCAAGGGTCTGGAACGTAACCCGCGCGAAGCCCCACTCCAGTTGATTACCGGGGATAATGCTCTCGACGCCGTACTAGCCTCTACCAGTTATAGGATCGAAACCGAGTCTGAGGACGACTCCGGCGAAACCGTGGAAATAGACCTGGCCGCAGGAGAAGAGCGCTCCATCTCTTTCATTCTTCGCGACACCAACACGGGTCTGGACGTTGTCAAGACGATGCGCTTCTCAGCCGACCGTTACAGCACGGATCTTCAAGTAACGATCAAAAGGGGCGATCAGGCGATTCCTCAGGCCCAGGTCAAGATCGGACCAAGCATTGGCGATCAGGGAATCAAGTACTACACGTTCTATTCGGTGGCGCCCGAAGCGATTGCCGTCATAGACGGCGAAGCCCAACGCAATTGGGCCGCGGCTATTAACGAGAACAAGCAAAGCCCCGACCGGCTGCTGCTGCCTGGCGAAATGGATTGGGCCGGGGTGGCGGATACCTATTTTGGGATGGTCGCAGTCCCGGCTCAGAAGACTACCGGTCTCGAATACCGCACAACGGCCTATGAACATCAGGGCGAGGGGCACGTAGAGAAAAGACATCTTCTCAACGGCATGGTACCGATTCAGACGGATGGCAGTCGTAATGTGATCTACACGGGCCCTAAGGACCACTATCTTTTGACGGCCGCGAGCAGTGAGATCAGTGAAGCCGTCGGCCGGCCCGTCGATCTGGAAGGCGTGATCGACTACGGTTGGTTTAGCTGGTTGTCGAAACCAATAGCTGTCCCGATCCTGGGAGCGATTCGATGGCTTTATAGTGTGACGAACAGTTACGGCGTTGCGATCATTATCTTCACGATCATCATCTATTCCCTTTTCTTCCCCCTCAAATGGCGTTCATCCAAGGCGATGAAAAAGGCGCAAAAGCTTGCGCCAAAGATGAAGGAGATACAGGAGCAAATAAAGGGGCTTAAGCAGAGTGACCCGCGGTTGAAAGAGTTGCAGATGGAGCAACTGCGGCTGATGAAGGAGGGCAATCCGCTGGGGGGCTGTCTGCCGCTTCTGATTCAGATGCCTTTCCTTTTTGCCCTCTATCGCGCCATTACCATTTCGCTCGATTTCCGCCAGGCGACATTTCTCTGGTTACCCGATCTTTCAGCCGGCGATCCTTATCACATTCTCGAAGTACTGATGGCTGCTACCATGATCGTGCTTCAGTTGATCACGCCTGCGCCTTCAGCTGATCCTTTGCAGCGCAAAATGATGGCCATCGGTATGCCGATCTTCATGCTTTATGTCTTGTGGGGCGCGCCATCTGGGCTGCTGCTGTACTGGCTTGTTGGTAACATCGTGGGTTTCAGTCAACAGTACCTGATCAATTATTTGACCCGGGAGGACGAAGACAAACAGCCTCCGAAGGAAGAGGAACCCCCTCCCCAGCAACCACGCTCTAAAAAGAAGAAGAAGGCGACGACCCAGCGCGTCTCTCAGGCTTAAGCGCGTAGGAGTTGAAGAGAATAGTTATGGAAGACACTTGCGATAAAGCGGCCGCGTTTCTCGGGACGGTTTTCGAGGGAGCTGAACTTAGTTTGGAGGTTTCGCTCAAGGAAAGCCGGGACGGTTGCGTACTGGACTTCAGAGGACAGGATGCAGAGATGTTGCAGGCCGCAGGAGGTGAGCTGCTGGAAGCATTGCAGCACCTTGTTAATCAGGCCTTTGGCAGGGATCTGCCACGCGGCCAACGCTTGGTTTGTGATGTCCACGGCTTTCGGGCCACGCGCGAGGCAGAGCTGCGGGCCATGGCCCAGCATGCCGCCGATCGTGTAAGAGCTACGGGCCTGGCCTTTGTCTTTGGTCCGATGAATTCAAATGAGCGGCGCATTATTCACATGACACTCGCGGATAACCCGGACCTCTTCACCGAGTCGATCGGTGAAGGAGCAGGCCGCAGATTGAGAGTCAGTCTTAAAGACAATTAAGAGTTCCTGCCGCAAAATTTCCGTGCTCCCGCAAGCGGCATTGAAATGCACACCATAGTTGCTCTAGCTACTCCGCCGGGCCGCAGCGCCATTGGTGTCGTACGCCTCAGTGGTCCCCTGTCCTTCAGCATTCTGCAATCGCTTACAAAGCTAGACGTTGTCGAACCAGGTAGCGCCTCACTTCAAACTCTCAAGGACCCGGTGAGCAATGAAGTTATCGATCGTGCAGTAGTCACCTGCTTCAAGGCTCCACATTCTTTCACCGGAGAAGACGTGGTTGAGATCAGTTGTCACGGTTCGCCCGTGCTGCTGCGACGAGTTATCAACACCGTGCTGCGGATGGACGCGCAACTTGCCGAGCCGGGTGAATTTACGCTCCGTGCCCTGACCCACGGGAAGCTCGATCTTTCACAGGCTGAAGCGATCCGCGATTTGATCGAGGCGCGCACTGAGGCGGCGGCCCGCCACGCTGTTCGCCAGATGTCGGGCGCCATGTCGGCGACATTGCGACCAATCGAGGAAAGGTTGCTCGATATCATTGTGCTGCTTGAGTCAGCACTGGAATTCGTCGAGGATGATCTGCCGGAGGTCCAATCGAGACAGATCCAACTCCACCTTGGCGAACTCGAAGCTGAACTGGAAAAGCTGGCTTCGAGTTTTCGCACCGGACATCTGTTACGCAACGGTTTGAGGATCACCATTGTAGGGCGGCCAAATGCTGGTAAATCCAGCCTGTTCAATAAGTTACTGCAAGTGGAGCGAGCCATCGTGACTGATGTTCCCGGGACTACCAGAGATAGCCTCAGCGAACAGATTAGTCTTAGGGGGATACCGGTTCTGCTAACCGATACCGCAGGGGTTCGCGAGTCTTCGGACCTGATTGAGAGTATCGGCGTTGAAAGAACGTTGCGCGCGATGGTGGACGCAGATCTTCTGCTGGTCGTTATTGATGGCGCCTCGGAGTTAGGAGCCGACGATCTTGATATACTCGAGCGGACAAGCGAGAGCCGCCGGATAATTGTGCTGAACAAGTCAGATCTTCCATCCTTTCGTCGCGACGTGTTGAAAGACTTCGGTGGTAAAGGGAAGGTACTCGAAGTATCGGCGCACAGTGGCGCCGGACTATCTGAGCTCTCAGTGGCAATACTCGAGCCTTTCGGATCAGTTGATTCGGAGGATGTGGGGCTTCTCATAACAGATGCGCGGCATTTCGACCTGTTACGCCGGAGTCAGGAGGAGCTGCAATCGTCGACAGGTCGACTTGAAGAAGGAGCGAGTGAAGAACTGGTTCTGGTTGGCCTTCACAATGCGTTGCGTTACTTGGGCCAGATCACTGGAGAGACCACAACTGAAGATGTGCTTTCGAGAATCTTTGCGACGTTCTGTATTGGCAAGTAGGTTTTGCACTCTGGAATGAAGGTACTTACTTGACCGTGCCGCATTGTCTGCCTATTCTCAGGCTGCACGGAACAGGATTGTAATTGTTGATCGGGGAATGAAGAGTAGTTCATGAGTTTTGATGAAGTTTTCGATGTGATTGTGATTGGCGCTGGTCATGCTGGCTGTGAGGCGGCCTCAGCGTCAGCGCGTCTCGGCGCAGAAACGGCTCTCGTCACATTGAATCTGGATCTCATCGCTCAAATGTCATGTAACCCGGCGATAGGAGGAATCGCGAAGGGACATCTGGTCCGAGAGATTGATGCCCTCGGTGGAATCATGGGTCGAGTAATCGATCGAACGGGGATTCAGTTTAGATTGCTAAATCGATCTCGTGGCCCCGCGGTCCAGTCGCCGCGAGCACAGGCAGACAGATCTTTATACCGCAAGGAAATGCGCCGGATGCTTGAAGGGACCCCCAATCTCCAATTGCGCCAGGGCATGGTTGTGGATCTCATTTTAAAAAGTAACAAGGTGACGGGGGTTGAGATGCAGGACAGCCGGCGTCTGGGAGCGCCGGCAGTAATAATCGCCACAGGAACATTCTTGAATGGGCTCGTTCACACAGGCCGGCGAACCTATACAGCCGGCCGAGCAGGTGAGCCTGCTTCAATCGAACTAGCCGAAGCGCTAAAGAGGCTGGGGTTTCCGGTCGGGCGCCTAAAGACAGGAACCCCGCCGCGGCTAGACGGGCGAACGATTGACTGGACGGCGTTTGAGCCTCAACCGCCGGATGAGGATCCAATCGCATTTTCGTTTGAGACTGAGAGGATCGAACAACGACAGCTAACCTGCTATATCGGCTATACGTCAAGCGCGGTTCACGAAGCAATACGAAAGAACCTGCACGAATCGCCCCTCTATTCTGGCCAGATAAAAGGCATCGGACCGCGGTATTGCCCTTCAATCGAGGACAAAGTGGTCAAGTTCAGTGAAAAGACTCGCCATCAACTTTTTCTGGAGCCCGAAGGGCACGACACGAATGAAGTCTACATGAATGGCTTTTCGACCTCGCTGCCGGCCGAGCTCCAACAGGAGTTGGTGCGAATGGTGCCTGGGCTTGAGGAGTCCCGGATTATACGGCCGGGGTATGCCATCGAGTACGACTTCGTCGACCCGCGAGAGTTAAGGCCCGATTTACAATCGAGCCGAATCGACGGGCTGTTTCATGCGGGACAGATCAACGGGACAACGGGCTACGAAGAGGCCGCTTGTCAGGGATTAATTGCCGGAATCAATGCTGCCCGTTCCGTTAGGGGCCAGGATGTGTTCAGAGTTACACGGGAGGAATCCTACATCGGCGTACTGCTTGACGATCTGATTACTCAGGGCGTGGACGAGCCCTACCGGATGTTTACTTCCCGGGCGGAGAACAGATTGGCTTTAAGGCATGACAATGCCGATGTTAGGCTTCGCGCCTATGGTAGGGAGATCGGGCTGGTCGGTGACCAGGAATGGGAGCGTTTTAATGGAAGGCTGAATAGAATTGGAAGAATTCAGGCTGCGCTCGAATTCAGGTTGAAGAGGTCTAGTAACGCCTATGCCTCCGTGAGTTCAGGTCTCGGTATAGATCTGGGAGATTCGATCACGATTGCTCAGTTGGCACAGCGTCCCCAGGCAACACCCGAGTTGATCAGGTCTCTGATCGAGACGGAAGCGGGTATCCCCGTAGGGCGTAAGGACCTCGAGACGGCCCTCGCGGATTCGCTGTACTCCGGTTACATCGAGGCCCAGCGCGCGACAGTTCGGCGTTTGCAACAGCACGACGGCCTGAGAATCCCCGTCGATACAAATTTCAGAGAGCTGAGCGGACTCTCGCACGAGATGGTGGAAAGGCTGGAACGCGCGCGCCCCTTGACCTTTGGACAAGCCAAGCGTATCCCGGGAATGACAGCAGCCTCCTTATCAACCCTCCTGGTCCATCTAAGTCTCCGGCAAAAGGCGGCCTAGTCCCCAAATGTTTCACGTGTCCCGCTCTCTCCCGACGTAGGGACTCGTGAAACCCGGTGAATAAAACGCGGTCTTAGCGTCTTCCGCTATAGCCGCTCCTTCCGGCTTGTGATAATTTACGGAAAACGCAGGAGAAGGTCGGGGAAGCCCTGAGGCATGGCAAAAATTATCGCGGTGGCTAACCAGAAGGGCGGTGTCGGAAAGACTACTACGGCTGTCAACCTCGCAGCAGTCATTGCCAGTGCTGAGATACCGGTTCTCCTTGTAGACGCGGATCCCCAGGGAAATGCCACCTCAGGGCTTGGAATCCAGCGAGGAGGCTTTCGCAAAACGCTCTACCACTCTTTGGTGCTTGATGAGCCGATTCAAGCCGCAATTCTACCTACTGCCATACCGTACCTTCAGATAGTGCCGGCTAACAAGGATTTGACAGGCGCCGAAGTTGAACTTGTTGATGCCGAGAGACGTGAAGCGCGACTTCGCAATGCCCTTGCACCCGTGCACAAAGACTATGAGTTCATCCTGATCGATTGTCCGCCATCGCTCGGGCTTCTCACTCTTAATGCGTTAACTGCCGCACACTCACTCCTCGTGCCAATTCAGTGTGAGTATTACGCGCTGGAAGGAGTCACGGAACTCTTCGATACACTTGCTAGAATCCGGCGCTTGTATAATCCAGTTTTGACGATTGAGGGCCTGCTGCTCACAATGTACGACGAGCGCACAAATCTGTCCGCCGCCGTGGCAGCCGACCTTCGGGACTTCTATGGCCAACAAGTCTTCGAGACTGCTATTCCCCGTAATGTGCGACTGGCCGAAGCTCCCAGTTACGGCAAGCCCATAATTCATTACGATATCCATTCAAAAGGCGCCGAAGCCTATTTTCAGTTAGCTAAGGAGATTCTTGCCCATGACACGAAGAGCGCTGGGCCGGGGGTTGGGCGCACTGCTGTCGGCTGATGTGAGTAATCACTCCGCAGAGTCTTTTGAGATAGAGATAGATCTCATCGATCCGAGTCCTCTCCAACCGCGTACAAACTTTGACGAAGCGAAGCTGAATGAGTTGGCAGCATCTATTGTCGCGAATGGTGTGGTTCAGCCGCTCATAGTAAGAAGGCTGGAGAATAGGTTCGAACTCATTGCTGGTGAAAGACGCTGGCGTGCGGCGCAGTTGGCGGGTCTTCTGCGGATTCCGGCGGTGGTCCGCCAGGTGCCGGATGACAAGGTGCTTGAGCTGGCGCTGATTGAGAATATTCAGCGGGAAGATCTTAACCCGATCGAGGAGGCGCAGGCTTATAAGAAGCTGATTGAAACTATCGGTCTGACTCAGGAATCACTTGCCGAGCGAGTTGGCAGGGATCGCTCCTATATCACGAATTACCTTCGGCTACTTCGCTTACCTGAAGATATTCAGAAGCTGGTGCAGGAAGGTAAGCTTTCGACGGGGCACGCACGCACGCTTCTAGGCGTAGAAGATGTGGACATTCAACGACGTGTTTGTCGAAGGATTATTGAGCAGGGGCTCTCTGTTCGCGAGACAGAAAAGATAGTTCGGCGACTTGTCTCGAATGAGGCTTCAGGAAAGAAGGCCGGGACATCTCGGATTGAGAATGATGCAAACGTGCGAGCAGCGGAGGCAAAACTCAGACGTGCCCTGGGAACACGGGTGCAGATCGTTCAGGGATCCGGGGGTGCGGGTCGGATCACTCTTGAGTTCTACAATGGGGCCGACCTGGACAGACTCTATCAACTCCTGATTCAGAGAGCTCAGGCAGCGGGCTCTTAGAAGACGGCTGTACATTGTACTATGTTAATGCCCCGGGCTATGTAGGCAACCTGATGTAATAAGTAAAATTACCAAGGAATGGTCACGACGGCGACAGAAGTGCTGATTTTGGGGGGCGAGGTGTTTCAAACACGTCTATCGAGATACAAAAAAGCCAACCGGATCGGGCTGGTCAACAGTTTGCGTGTCAGTAACTTGACCCCTTTTTGAACAGCATGTTAGACTCCGCTCCTTTTGGTATCAGTTCAGTTCCTCTTCTGTGTCCGGACTTAAGTTAGTGAACATCTAGATGGAGGGCGTCTCTTTGTTCGCCACGCTAATGCTGGCCTTTGCCGAAAACACCATTCGACTTATCCCTGACGGGACACTACTAATCCATGTTGCGCTGATCGTAATCATGGTGGCTGTCTTGAACCGCACGCTCTACAAACCGATTAATCAAATCCTGGCGGAGCGTGAAGACCAAACTCGCGGTCGTTTGAAAGAGGCGAAGAGACTAACTAACACGGTCGAGACCAAGCTCGCACAGTATGAGCAGAGTCTTCGCGCAGCTCGCACCGAAGGCTATCGGCTGCTCGAACAGGAAAGAGCCGTAGTTCTCAAGGAGAGAGACGCGAAAATAGGTACTTTGCGCACTGAGATCGGGGCGTGGACCGCGCAACAAATGGAAGAGATCGAGAGGCAGGCTGCGGAAGCGAGAGGATTTCTGGCTGGTGAGTCAAGCAAAACCGCTCTCGAGATTAGTTCTCGTGTCCTTCGCCGCCCTATCAGTGACAGCGGTGAACAGAACGTGAGCAGGGTTTAGAGATGTTTTCGATCGTCCTCGGACTTCTAATTTTGTTGGCCCCCGTGGGAGATGAGGCGGCGCCATGGTGGAACTATCCGGGTCTCGAACTCTGGAAACTGTTCAACCTAATCCTTTTTGTTGGGGCCCTGGTCTACCTCTTGCGCCGGCCGCTGAATGATGCGCTACGGTCGCGTCGGGAAGCGATTAAACGCGAACTGATACAGGCCCAGCGGGAAAGAGACCAGGCCGTCGCGATGCTAAAAGACGTCGAAGAAAGACTCTCACAGCTGGATGCGGAGACTGCTGCGATCCGTGAGCAAGCACTGGCTGAAGCCGCCGCGGAGCGTGACAGAATAGCCGCCGCAACTCAGGCGGAACTTGCCAAGCTGCGCGCTCAGGCCCAACGAGAGATAGAGAGCACCGGGAAGACCGTTAAGCACGAATTGCGCAAGTTTGCCGCCGAGCAGAGCGTTAAGCTCGCTGAAGAAGTTATTCGTCGCGAGATGCGACCGGACGACGACGCGCGCTTAATTCGTCTGAGCGTAGACGAGCTTGGAAGGAGCCGGAATTGAGTTCGCTGACTGTCGCCCGGCGCTATGCCGCGGCTCTTGCCGACGTTGCGATCGCCAACGGCGAAGAACGCGCGGTTCAGGAAGAATTGATTGGCTGGGAGAAGATGATTGATTCCAGCCCTCTGCTCAAAGAGGCACTCGCAAATCCCACCGTTCCCTACGAGCAAAAACGAAGACTTCTCGAGGAGTTGATCGAGAGAACGAAGGTTCGTCCCACTACAGCAAACTTTTTTAGAGTGCTCCTCAAAAATCAGCGCCTAACGGACCTCAGCGAAATAATCCGACGTTTTGCGTTTGTTTTGGACGAGCGCGCAGGTGTAGTCGCAGCACAGGTGACGACGGCCCGGCCGGTCCCGGAAGAAGCAAAGCGCCTGCTACTCGAAAAGCTTAAGTTGGTCACCGGCAAGGAGATCAGATTAACGTTCGCTACGGACGAAGCTGTCATCGGTGGAATTGTTACGAGGATCGGTTCTACCGTATATGATGGTTCAGTCCGCACCCAACTTGAAGAGATACGGTTAAAGCTCATTGAGGGGTAGATCGACGAAGTGAAACGCGGCAAGGAGCGTTACAGTTAGATATGGAACCAATCAAAGCAAACGAAATCAACGACATCATCCGTAAACAGATCGAGAACTTTGAGACCGGTGTCACCGTGATGGAGGTCGGTACTGTCATCAAGGTTGGAGACGGTATTGCTGAAATCCACGGGCTCGAGAAAGTCATGGCTGCCGAGTTGCTCGAGTTCCCGCATGACGTCCGCGGTCTCGCTCTGAACCTCGAAGAGGACAAAGTCGGAGTGGTGTTGTTCGGTGAGTATCAGGTTATTCGTGAGGGCGATCTCGTGAAGCGTACCGGTCGCATCATGCAGGTGCCGGTGGGCGAGGCTCTGATCGGACGGGTGGTTGACGCTTTGGGAAATCCAATCGATGACGGTGGTCCAATTCTTACCGACGACTTCAATCCCATCGAAAGAATCGCTCCCGGTGTTGTGGATCGCCAACCGGTACGAGAGCCCTTGCAGACAGGATTAAAAGCAATTGACGCGATGGTTCCGATCGGGAGAGGGCAGCGCGAGTTGATTATCGGTGATCGGCAGACCGGAAAGACCGCTGTGGCTGTCGACACAATAATCAATCAAAAGGGCAAAGACGTAATCTGCATCTACGTGGCAATTGGTCAGAAGGCCTCGACTGTGGCCCAGGTCGTGAAAACCCTTCAGGACTTTGGCGCGATGGAGTATACGATCGTCGTTAAGGCAACGGCATCCGATCCGGCCGCGATGCAGTTTCTGGCTCCCTATTCGGGCGCGGCGATGGGAGAGTTCTTTCGGGACCACGGGCGCCATTCATTGACTATCTACGACGATCTATCTAAACAGGCGGCCGCTTACCGTGAGATCTCATTGTTGCTTCGCCGGCCGCCCGGGCGAGAGGCTTATCCTGGTGACGTGTTCTACCTCCACTCGCGGTTGCTCGAGCGGGCTGCCAAATTGGCGGATGCGAAAGGCGGCGGGTCGATGACCAGTCTACCGATCATCGAAACGCAGGCAGGAGACATTTCAGCCTACATTCCGACAAATGTGATCTCGATTACCGACGGCCAGATATTCCTCGAAGCCGATCTCTTTAACAGCGGTATTCGTCCCGCCATCAATGTTGGCAACAGCGTGTCGCGCGTCGGGGGCGCGGCGCAGATCAAAGCTATGAAACAGGTAGCGGGCACGCTGCGAATCGACCTGGCCCAGTTTCGAGAATTGCAGGCGTTCGCTCAGTTCGGCTCTGATCTTGATCGCGCCACTCAGTCTCAGTTGGCCCGTGGTGAACGTTTGGTTGAGATTCTTAAGCAGCCCCAATACAAGCCGATGGAGGTCGAACAACAGGTCCTGGTAATCTGGGCCGCAACCAACGGCTACACTGATGACATCCCGGTCGAAGAGGTGCGGCAGTTTGAAGCCGAACTGTTGAAGTTCGTCGAAAACTCCAGACCTGGCCTGCTGCAAATGCTTCGTGAGAAGCAGAGCCTAACCGACGAGATCAAGGCTGAACTTCACCAGGCCCTCAAGGATTTCAAAGTCCTTTGGACTGAGAGAGCTGAAGTAGCCGCCTAACATTCTGTCAAACGGACTATGCCCAATCTCCTGGACATCCGACGCCGCATCAAGTCGGTAAAGAATACTCAGCAGATCACCAAGGCCATGAAGATGGTCTCGGCAGCGAAGCTTAAGCGTGCGCAGGACAGAGTGATTACGGCGCGGCCCTTCGCCAACAAGATGATCGAGGTCCTGGGGGATCTGGCCAGCCGAACCGACGAGAGTTTTAAGCACCCGCTACTCGATGCTCGCGGCGATGATCGTTACCTGATAGTCCTTATCACTGCCGATAAAGGTCTCTGCGGCGCCTTCAACACAAACCTCATCAAGGCCGGTCAGAACTTCGTCCGTGACAACCCCTCGAAGCAAATTGAGTTCATCACAGTGGGCCGCAAGGGCAGAGATTTTTTTCGCCGGCGGCAGGCAATCATTGCAGGCGAATACATTGGGTTGACTGGTAAGGGGCGAGTGGAGTTTTCAGAGGCGCTTGAAGTCGCGCGTGACGTTATCAAGCGATTTGCGGAAGACAAAGAGATCGACAAGGTTTTCCTCATCTACAACGAGTTCAAGTCGGTGTTGCAACAGCGTGTGCTTGTAGAGCAGTTGTTGCCTGTCGCTCGGGCCATACCCGAGAAGGAAGGGAGTGGTGCGTCGGGCCAGCCGGTTAACTTGATCGACTACATCTACGAGCAACCTCCGGCTGAGATCTTCAGCAAATTGCTTCCACGACTGATCGAGACCCAGGTTTTCCGGGCTCTACTAGAGTCGGTGGCCTCCGAGCACGGCGCGCGCATGACGGCCATGGATTCAGCTTCAAAGAATGCCAGTGAGCTGATCGAGTCGCTTACACTCAATATGAACCGCGTGCGGCAAGCGGCGATCACAAACGAGATCATCGAAGTAGTTTCAGGCGCCTCGGCCCAATAGCGTCGCCTGATAGGTCCTATGGGTCAAATCGGTCCTATAGGTCGAATCGGTCCTATAGGTCAAATAGACCATGCGGGCAGAATCCGGCAAGGTGAGACCGACCAGACGGTTTTGGCGATATGCACCGCTAATCGTCTGGATGCTCATTATTTTCTTTGCGTCGTCGGACGATTTTTCAGCATCGAGCACCTCACGGTTCATCCGCCCTCTCTTCGTTTGGCTTTTTCCCAACATCAGTGAAGGCCAGTTGGTTTGGGTACATTTTCTGATTCGCAAAAGCGCGCACTTTGTAGAGTATGCGGTACTGGGTTTTCTGGCCGCGCGAGCATTCTCCAATTCGTCAATCGTCTGGCTGCGTCGTTTCTGGGGACCAGTAACTTTAGTGCTGATAGTGGGCTACGCGTTCATGGATGAGTACCGGCAAAGCTTTGTCCCCACCCGTTCCGCGTCGATCTGGGATTGCCTCATAGACATCGCCGGAGGTGCGTCTGCGTTAGCGATCTTCCTCTACTGCCGCCGCCGCTTGCAACTTAAACAACAAGCGAACTGTGGGCGTCCGTAGGGGTGACTTAAGGAATTCGAAAGGATAGCTCCCCCTAGCGCTCGTCATCGGCAAAGTGTGGGAGGAGGAGGACCGCCAGGGGACGAATTCAGGGGTTGAGCCTTTTCTCGCTCTGCTCTTTGTGCGATATTTTGCGGGCGGTTCGTTGTCAGGTTGAACCTTGCACGAGACTAACCCGTACAATACGGCGCGGCTTGCCGGTTCTAATAACGATGTGAAACAGAACCACGCACTCACGCAGTGGGCTCGTTTCTAAGCGACCCGAATAAAGAGGAGAGACAATATCATGGGAATCTTTGACGCCATCCGTTCACAATTCATCGAGGTCATTGAGTGGCTCGATGATTCAGGCAATACGCTGCTCTTCCGCTTCCCGGTAAAAGGGCAGGAGATAAAGAATGGCGCCCGGCTTACAGTGCGTGAGTCGCAAGCGGCGGTGTTCGTGCACCAGGGCCAGATCGCCGATGTGTTTGGGCCCGGCCTTTACACCATCGATGGCGGCAACACACCAATTCTCACCAAACTCGGCGCCTGGATGCACGGATTCAACTCGCCCTTCAAAGCGGAGGTCTACTTCGTCAATACGAAACAGTTCACAGACCTCAAATGGGGAACATCGAATCCCATAATGATGCGCGATACCGACTTCGGCATGGTGCGCTTGCGAGCATTCGGTATCTATTCCATCCGAGTTGTTGATCCGGGCGACTTCATCAGAGAGATCGCGGGTACAAATGCACACTTTGTCACCGAAGACATTGAAGGCCAGCTAAAGCGGACGCTCGTGAGCGGTTTTAGCGACACGCTGGGCGAGTCGAAGATCGCCGCTCTCGATCTGGCCTCGAACTATGATGAACTAAGTAAATTCATTCGCGGCAAGCTGAATGAAGACTTTCGGGTCTATGGACTTGAGTTGACGAAGTTTGTCATCGAAAACATTTCTCTGCCGCCGGAAGTCGAAGCAGCAATGGACCGGCGCACCTCAATGGGTGTCATTGGGGATGCAGGCAGGTACGCTCAATTTCAGGCTGCCGATGCCATGCGCGACGCGGCCCAGAATCCTTCGGGAGGGGCAGGTACGGGCGCGGGATTGGGGGCCGGCTTTGCTATTGGGAACGCAATGGCGGGCGCGATGACGAATGCCATGAATCAAAGTAGCCAAGCCGGCGGAGCGAGGATCAACTGCCCAAAGTGTTCTGCTGCAAATGTCACTGGCGCGAAGTTTTGCATTGAGTGCGGCGCGAGGCTCGAGACCGCTGCCGACCAGACTCCTTGCGTGAAGTGTGGCGCCCAACTGGCAGCCGGAGTCAAATTCTGTAACGAGTGCGGTTCAAAGCAAGAGAAGTTAAGGTGCACTAACTGTCAGACGGAATTGCCGCCGGACACCAGGTTCTGCAATGAATGCGGCACGAAGGTAGAAAGCGAAGCGTAATACGTCAGGCGAGGAAGTGCAGGTAATTAGGGTTCGACACGAGAGGTCGAACCCTTATTTATTTCGATCGCACTAAAGAACACGCATATTGGCACTAAGTCAGGCCTCAGTGCTATTCTCTTCTTACTCCCCTCAAGTTAATCGCCCCAGGAGACTAAGCTCAGAATGTTTAGCGGCTTCAAGAGACCGAGGCGCGTAGTCGTTACCGGCATGGGTTGTGTCACGCCGTTAGGAGTCGGCCGTGAGGCCTACTGGCAAGGTCTGCTCGAAGGCCGGAGTGGTGTTAAGCGGATTGAGGCTTTTGATGTCTCCGATTCGCCGGTCAAGATAGCGGCGGAAGTAAGGGACTTTGATTGGAAGGCCCAACTGAATCCGAAGGATCGGAAGCACGTTCCCCGCACGGTACCGCTTGCACTAGCGGCGGCGAGAGAAGCACTTGCAGATGCAAACGTTTTTCCAAATGACATGTCACTCGATGAGCGTCGCGGGTTGGGGGTCGTGCTCGGAACTGGTGGCGGTGGACTCGCGTTCACCGAGCAGCAATATGAGTACTGGTACATTGGCCCGGCATATAAGGCGAGCGTTTATACAATCCCTTCTTCGACTCATGGTGGTCTATCGAGCGAACTTTCGATGGAGTTTGGGTTGCGTGGTCTCTCTCACATTGTTTCAACGGGGTGCACCAGTTCTACCGACGCGATGGCATACGCGGCTGAACACATCGCGCTGGGCCGCCAGGAGTTGATGATCTCTGGGGGGGTTGATGCGCCGATTGCGCCGGGAATCCTAGCGGCTTTCAATCTGATGACGGTGTTGACGAGCGCCTGGAATGATGAGCCGCAGCGTTCATCCCGACCTTTCTCACGCGATCGCTCCGGAATAGTGCTCGGTGAGGGCGCCTGGATCTTTGTGCTTGAGGAGTTGGAGCGGGCGCGCCGGCGGAAGGCAAAGATCTACGCTGAGATCACGGGTTACGGCGCAACCTGCGATGCCTATCATCGAGTGCGCCTGGAAGAGAGTGGTATCGAGCCTGCCCGGGCCATGAAGCTTGCTATGGATGATGCCAATCTGCGCCCGCAAGATATCGACTATGTAAATCTTCATGGCACGTCGACTTTGTTGAATGACCGGATTGAGACCAGTGCGATGAAGCAGGCCCTTGATGGGCATGCCCAGCGAATTCCTATGTCGGCAACAAAGTCGCAGATTGGCCACCCGCAAGGAGCGAGCGGTGCAGCCGGCCTGGGAGCAGCATTGTGTGCAATGCATATGAATAAGATTCCGCCGACAATCAATCTCGACCTGGCAGATCCGGAGTGCGACCTTGATTACGTCCCAAATGAAGCGCGCGAAGGCCGAGTTGATATCGCGCTTTGCAACTGTATCGGGTTTGGTTCGAAGAACAGCGTTCTGGTGATTGAGAAGCTCTCAAATCGTGAAAGATAAACAAGTAGGTCCTCGCATCCGCCTATGTTTCAACGTTTTCAGGAAAGAGACCAACGGCTCGAACACCTCGATACGGGTGACTACACGGCTGAAGAGTTTGAAGGATGCCTCATCGAGTTGCGGCGCATTAATCGGTGGTTGGGGGATTCCGGAGCGCTGCGGCATTCTCTTTTGGCTGAGGTTGAGTTGGCAGGATTGCGTAACTTCACCGTTCTCGATGTAGGAGCCGGGTCAGGTGAATTGTTGCGGGTGATGGCGAGATGGATCGCGGCCAAACAATGTCACGCCAGTCTTGTCGGCCTTGAGCTTAATGCCCGCTCGGCGCGGGCGATTGTGGACGAATCCCGAGCCCACAGGATGGTCTTAACAGTCCGGGGTGATGCGTGCCAACTCCCTTTCGTAGACAACCAGTTCGACTATGTCATCTGTTCGCTCTTCACCCATCACTTCAGTAACGAGATGGCCGTTGGCGTGCTGCGAGAGATGGGTCGCGTAGCGAGGCGACGGATCTTCGTAATTGATCTTCATCGCCATCCGATCGCCTATTACCTGTACAAGACGTTGGGTCGTCTATTTCTCTACAATCGTTTGATTCGTGAAGACGGCGCGTTGTCGATTCTCCGCAGTTTTAAAACTGATGAACTCAAATCTTTGGCAACGCGTGCTGAGCTTGAAGAAGTCGAGGTTAAACGAAGGTTTCCCTTTCGGCTTGTTCTGAGTGCGCGGCCAGGATCCCCTGGAATCCACGCCGCTCGATTCAGAACGCAAGAGTCGTTTGAAGCAATGGCCGGGGCGCAAAGTTGATTGATGCAGATGAAACGTACAACTGCCGACTTTGATGTGATCGTAGCAGGGGCGGGGCCCGCCGGAACAAGTGCGGCAATTCACCTTGCACTTGGCGGAGCCAGCGTCTTGCTGGTGGAGCAGAAAAAGTTTCCGCGCGAGAAGCTGTGTGGCGAGTTCATCTCCCCTGAGTGTCTCGAGCACTTCGCCCGGCTTGGCGTTGCCGATGAGATGATTGGAATGGGCGCCTCGTTTCTGCGCCGGACGGTCTTCTACTCGCGCAAGGGTCAGAGCGTCACAGTTCCCAGCGAATGGTTTGGTGGTCCACATTCCGCACTCGGGCTCAGCCGAGCCCATATGGACCAGACGTTGCAACAGCGAGCGCGGGATCTGGGGGTTATAGTTTTCGAGGAGACCCAGGTCGCAGACGTTTTGAGAACGGCAGACCGCGTGAGTGGCATTCGGGCGGTACAGCACTCAGAAGCACGGGAATACACCGCTCGAGTGACGATTGACGCCACAGGCAGAGGATGCGCATTAGCGCGCAAGGTCTGCCCGGAGGCTCGCTGGTCCAACAAGAGATTCAAGCCGCGGTTTGTCGCGTTTAAAGCACATTTCGAGAACGCTCACCCGGCCACTGACACCTGCGAGATCTATATTTACGACGGAGGCTATGGAGGCCTCAGCAACATCGAAGGCGGAATGAGTAATCTCTGCTTTATTGTCAGTGCAAGAGTTGTGCGTGACTGCAATTCTGATCCGGAGATCGTTCTGCGGCAGGTGGTGTCAAAGAATGGCAGAGCGGCACAGACACTAGCCAGGGCACAATCGGTCTCGCCGTGGCTCAGTGTCGCCCTGGGCAGTTATGGACGGCGAACACCCGTTCCAGCGGAAGGACTGATAACAGTTGGTGACGCAGCGGCCTTTATAGATCCGTTCACTGGCAGCGGGATATTGATGGCTCTCGAGGGTGGCGAGATTGCGGCGCGGGCGATATTCAGGTACTTCGCGTCTGGTTCCGTAAAGGATCTCACGCGGGAGTATCGGGGGAGCTACAGTAGGAGCTTCGATTCTCGGTTGTGGATCTCAGGGCTACTCAGGCAAGCCGCATTCGTTCCGGGGCTGGCTGAAACGGCGATCCAGGTGTTCAGTAAAAGCGAATTTGCGCGGCGCAAGTTTGCTAAAGCAACGCGCCATTCGCTGCGGAGTAAACTCGATAGGATCGAAGGCTGCTAAACAGTAATCTCAAGATATTACAAGGATTTGGAAGAATATATAGTGCTTGCCACAAGCACGCTTTTGGAGTAAAAAGGCTGAGCGTTTTAGTGTTGAGTGAACTACCGGCGCATTTTCTTCAAGGGTCGTGGTCCACGAACACGACCCTCACTCCCCTTTGGCGACGGATACTGTTTTACTGTTACAGGTTTTCATCAATCGGTTTTCTCAGATCGTTATTTGACCCAAGGATTCTTTCGCGCCGGGAACGCGCCGGCGTCTGCGTTAATTACCTTCTGGCTAAGGAGATCAACAAAATGTTTGCGTCCCTTGCGCGATGGTTTAACTTTTGCAGTCGGCCTTTGTCTCTTCTTGCGGCAGTGATTTTTAGCGCGAGTCTCGCAATGGGTCAGGCCCAATCGAACGCGGCAGACCTGCGGGGTTTTGTTAGAGATGCCACGGGGGCAGTGGTGACAAATGCTACGGTGACGGCACGCAATCCCGCCACAAATCTTTCGCGTACTGCCACCACGAACGATTCCGGCTTTTATCAGATATTGAATCTGCCTCCAGGTGAATATGAGCTGACGGTTGAGGCGCCGAGCTTTAAAAGGGCCGTGCTTCCCGACGTGAGACTCACTGTGGGGCAGGTAGCAGACCTTGATATATCACTTGAAGCTGGCGAGATTACCGAAGTGGTAACCATCACCGGAGCCACGGCCGAGGTTGTAGAGACTTCGAGGACAGCTATCGCAACCACGATCGACCAGCAGCGCATCGACCATCTTCCAATCAACGAGCGCAACTATCTGTCGTTTGCGCTGACTACTTCTACTGTCGGCCGTGATAGTGGCCGGCCGATCGGACCGGCGCCAACAACGGGGCTGAATTTTGGCGGTCAACGAGGTCGTTCGAACCTGGTGCAGGTTGATGGGGCCGACAACACGGATAATTCGATCAATGCTGCACGCTCTACGGTCAGTCAGGAGGCGGTGCAGGAATTTCAAGTTGTCACCAATTCCTATGCGCCTGAATTCGGTCGCTCCGCCGGTGGCGTTGTTAACGTAGTAACCAAAGGTGGGACCAACGATCTGCGAGGAAACGTGTTCGGCTTTTTGCGGCATCGCAGTTTTCAAGCTCGAAATCCGTTCGCACCGATTGAGGATCCGCCGTTTACCAGGGCCCAGTATGGCCTCACGCTCGGTGGACCATTGGCCAAAGACCGTACCTTCTTTTTCTTTGCTTTTGAACAACGCCGGCGCAACGAATCCGGATTCTTTACCAGTGATGTGAGGGCGGGATTGACCAGTTCGGCTACCATCCCGCTCCCAGGTCTGGGGCCGGTTACCTTTAACAACATCACAGCGCAGCAAGCGGGATTTATCAACGGTCTGCTCGCTACCGGAAACGCGAACCTGATTAATGCTGCCGTTCAGTATGCCTATCTCGTCTCAAGTGGAGGGAGCACAGCGCTGAACGGCTCGAATCCGCTTCCCAATCCGGGTTCCGTCCCGGGCGTTGGCCTGGGAGCTGCTATTGGCCCCCGCTTCTTTTTGACAGGAGCACCGGTGCCCTCGGGGACCACTAATGCCGCTGGCCAGTTCATTGCATTCCGGCCTCTGCTGAATTTGCAGAGAGTGTTTCCCGTTACAGATCGCACCACATTCAATTCGCTCCGGTTGGACCATGTGATCACGAATAGCCACCACTTTGCTTTCAGACTTGGCTATAACCCAAGCACAGTCACCGGCATTCAGGTGGAATCACAGAACCAGTCATTGGGCCAGAATGATTTTTCGCGGACGGGCATTACCCTGACCAAAGACTATGCCGCAGTCACAACACTCACCTCGACGCTCTCAAACAACATGGTGAACGAAGCCCGCTTCAATTTTGGTGAGCGGCGCGCGGTCTTTAGATCCCAAAATGGCGATGCGGTGGCCCACAACATTGCTGGAACCGCGTTCATCGGTCGCGAACTCTTTTCTCCAGTGGTCCGCTCAGAGACCCGTTTTCAGTTCACCGACACGCTTAACGTGGTGGCTGGCAATCACACCTTCAAGTTTGGCGGTGATATTTCATTCGTGCGGATCCCAGAAGCCCTTTTCGAGCTTAACTTCGCGGGTCTGTTCAACTTTGGCGGTCTGTCAGCCGGTACTCTGAATGCCGCGTTTGGGGTTCTGGGAGCGCCGGACATCACTCCCGTTCAACAGTACGGTCTCGGGTTCCCTACCAACTTCATTCAGGGTTTCGGCGATCCAATCAGCCGGCTCACCAATAAACCGATTGCGTTTTTTGCGCAGGACTCCTGGAAGATGCGTCCCAACGTGACGCTGAATTACGGAGTGCGTTACGACGTCGAACTAACGCAACAGATCCCAACTCTGGGTTTCCGCGATCCGCTTTCCGGCATCACACTCTCACCTGCCAACACCCTGGCGGCCCAGGATGCCCTCAATGTGCAGCAGGGTTTTCCGCGCGACAAAAACAATTGGGCTCCGCGCATTGGAGTGGCCTGGGATATTAACAACAATGCTAAGACAGTTCTGCGCGCCGCCTACGGACTATTCTACGACCATCCGTTACTGGCCGCTGCCTTCAATTCAGACATTGCGGACGCCGTCCAGCAGCAGCAGGGTATTCTGGTTCCAGGTAGCCCGGCGCCGACCGCCCTGCTCAATGCAGTGCAGGTTTTTCAGGGTACAGTGTGCTCGAGTGCAGCCAATCCGCTCTGCCCGCCCGGGTTCTTGACCCCAGGCGTTGCTGCCGGAGCGCAATATCAATTTGGTCGCCAGCGTTTCAACGATCAAACGTTCCCCGGATTTGGTCCAGTGCTGCCATTCACGCTGCCGGTCAACAAGGATTTCGAATATGCTTATGCCAACCAGGCGAATCTTGCAGTCGAACGGCAACTCACCGGCGATATGACCTTGTCGGCGGGTTATCTGTTCGTGGGCGCGCACCATCTGCCGCATCCGCTCGATGTAAACGCGCCGCGGACAGATCTCCAGGTTGCGAATTTCAATCGCTTGGCGGGACGCAATCCTGTGAGCACGACCGAAGCGGTGGCTTTCTCAATCCCGACTGCTGGTGCTCCATGCCCGGCTGGCGTACCCTTACAGTGCTTCACCTTGGCAACACCTGTGGGCGCTCCCCCCTATCCAAACGCCGGTCAAACTTTCGCGATAATAGTTCCGGGAATGATCACGGCGCCTCTTGCTAATCTCGGAAGCAGGATAGTAAACGCTGGCGTCGCAAACTTTTTCAGGCCCAGCGCTCCGAACTATTTTCTGGCCCAGGCCTTGTCTGGCGGACTCGTAACGCCGGCGGTGTTGAACTCGGTGCTGGCGGGCTCGCTGAGAACTCCCGGAGTTATCTCACCGTTTGGTTCAGTGAATGCCCAAACTTCAGATGGCAATTCGATCTACCATGCGATGAATGTGGATCTGCGAAAGCGCTTCTCGCGAAACTTCCAGTTCCTCGTGTCTTACACCTGGTCCCATTCAATCGACGACTCTTCGGATCTTCAGACGCTGCTGCTGCCTCAGGACAATCGGAATTTCCGAGCTGAACGAGCCGACTCGTTATTCGACCAACGCCATCGATTCGTCTTCAGCGGAGTGGCTGTCTCACCAGGTGAATGGCGTTCAGGGCAGGGGCTGCGAAGGGTATTCGCCGATTTCACTATTGCTCCAATCTTCGAAATTTCATCGGGTCGTCCCTTCAATATTCTGAGTAATCAGGATACTAACAATGATCAGTCAAACCAGACGGACCGGCCCAACGTTCTTGCTGATGGAACACTGGTCGTGCCGGCGCCATTCAGTACCGGCAGCCTTGCACGTAATATGGGATTGACACACAGCTATGCCTCGCTTGATATGCGCGTCACCCGGGCAATTCGGATGGGAGAGCGTCTGAGGCTTGACATCATTGCCGAGGGATTCAACCTGTTCAACCGATTTAACGAAGCTTCTGTATCGCCGTTTATCAACGATGTGAACGCGCTCGGGCAACGTTCCGGTAGCGGGCGTTATTACAGTCGCCCAACGGCTTCATTCGATCCTCGCCAGTTCCAGTTCGGCCTGAAGCTGAGCTTTTAGCAAGAATTCAGCGCCGGTGCGAGTGAGGAGAGGTGGATAGCGATCTGATGTCGGGGCCTAAAAGCGGCCACGGCGGATTGATTGCTAACCGAGAACGCGGTTAACCCGATTCCAATCAAACTTATGGACAACTCTCGTCGTAGCTGTATTACGACATGTTGGCGTTCAGAGGTTTAGATGTATTGTCCGCAGTGCAGTGCCGAGAACAGATCGAAACAGAGGTATTGCCGCCACTGCGGTCTGCCGTTGTCCGGAGTACGGTCGGCAATTGAGGGAAAGACCGACGAGGCGATCACCAAATATCGCAAAGGGGGAGATCTACTCGTTGTAGGTCTGATCGTTCTGTCGATCAGCGCTGTAAATGTGCTCTTTAACCTGGTTATGAGTTCTGAGGCTCGCAGTGTTGGGGCCATGGTCATTCTCATCCTGGGCCTCTTGATATCGTTTCCGATTATCGTCACCGGGCTTACTCGAGTTGCTCTCGCTGAGCGGCTGCTGAAAGCGAAAGACCAGCCAGAGCCTTTAACCAACAATAACCACGAAGAGACTGAGCCTCAATTGCGAGCAGCGCCTATCACCGATCAACTAATGCAAGAGTTTTCATCCCGTGGTTCCGTCACCGAGGAAGCCACACTAAAACTAAGACCGCCTAAACCACAGCGCTGAAGAATTTCTCACTGCAGGGAGACCACCGGGAAGCGCGTGTTCTGGAATAAGTCCCTCAGTTAGGCTAAATTAGGGGTGAATCTGCCCGAGGCACTTTCTATTCAAGCGAACTCAAAGAAGGCTCTCGGCATCCGAATTTGGCGTCTGACAGATTGATACCTGCAAAGATCCTCTCCCCTGAGGATATTTCCTATGACCAGTAGTTATTCCCGTATCTATCAATTGTTTACTCTCGGGGCGATCGTCCTGCTTTTTGCCTCTGTAGTCCACGCGCAGTCGCGGCCCCGAAGAGTCCAGCAAAGCAAGAAACCAGCCGAGGAACCATTGCTGCGGCCGGAACCGAAACCAAGTCCAACCGCGCGAACCAATCCCGATGCCCCGCTTTTGACGGTGCAGCCAGTCAAGCCGGTAGCAAACACCGTTGCGACCGGGGATACCTCGAAGGCCTTTGAGTTGCTTCAGAAAAAAGAGTTTGCGGCCGCCGCCAAGGAGGCCAAAGAGGTTGCAACCAGATTTCCTAACGACGCCGAAGCCTGGAAGATTGCGGGATTTGCCCAGCTTAATCTGAAACAGTATTCAGAAGCTGCCGTCGACCTTCAGAAAGCGGTCGATCTCCAAAAGGCGGCAAAGCAGGAAGACCCCCACACTGCCGACGCCCTCGCTCAAGCTTATGTCCTGTCCGAAAATTTCGAACGGGCCTTGCCGTTATTGGTGGCGTCTACAACGCGGCCCGACGCAAAGCCTGATGCGGTGATGCTTTACTATCGCGGCCTTGCTGAGTACCGGACCGGCAAACTGGTTGACGCGGAGCGCACATTGAACGCGGTCGTGAAACTCAATCCGAAGGATTCGCTTTCACTCTTTTACTTGGGCCAAATAGCAGTCGGTAAGAATGATCTCAACGGAGCAATAGCGGTGCTCAACCGCGCTACGCTCAGCGATCCCCGGCTGGCGCCTGCCTGGACCCTTTTAACTTCGGCGTACTTGCGCCGCGCTGCGTTGGCCACCGATTCCACGGCAGCGGATGCCGATTATCTGAACGCTGTTCGCGCCGGTGAAGGCTTGATCAAAGTGAGGACCGATGCCGAGGCTGTGACCCTTTTTGGACAGGCACTTATTGGGTCCGGCCAGTACGCGCGGGCCGCAACTGCACTGGAGCGAGCGGCAGCCGAGAGTGATGCCAAAGGCGTTACCTTTTATCTGCTTGGCGTGGCCCATTCGCGCGCCAAGAACCTCCCCAAGGCTATTACCGCCCTCGAAACGGCGACTAAAAAGACTCCGGACGACGTCAACATCTATCGTGAACTCGGTTACGCCTACGAGGTTACAAAGCAGTATGCGAAGGCTTTGACCGCTTATCAAAGAGGTTCAAAGCTGGCCCCCGAGGACGCCGATTTTAAGCAGTCGATTGAACGTGTGACGCCATTTGCGAAGTAGTTCTTGTTCATTCGTCCCGACCTCAAACTGTACCAGGGTCTGCCATGGAGAATAGTGCGTCGATCACCGCCCGGGCCTTTGCGACCTACTCTCTGGTCCCTTATCTGGGAATCCTCTTCTGTCCAGGAGCCCTTTTCATGGGAGGTCTCGGTTTGATTCGTTCTTATCGTCTGCCTGATGGTTCCGGCAGGCGCACTTCCTATATAAGTATCCTAGTCGGGTTTACGGTGCTGTGTATTCAAGTGATCTTATGGTGGATACTTTATAAGGCGCCCCAATGGTCGCAGGCGCGAGGGTTATGACCCAACAACATGGGTCGGTAACAGATGTTGCTTCGAAGTTGTAGTTGTGAGAAGGAGAAACGATATATGAGGATCGCTGCTGTAATGATTCTGATCGGGGCGATGGCTGCTAGCCTGTATGCACAAAGACCCCGAACGATTGACCCTAACAATGACAAGAACGACTCGACTTCGGCTACCCAATCACCGACTCCGCAGCCGGCGCCGGATACATTCAAAGCCAAATACGAAGGCGGGATTATTGGCTACACCAGAAAGCAGGACGGCACTTTATCATTTGACGATGCGAATAGCCGCTTGCTATTCCGTAATAAAGAGAACAAGGAAGTGCTCTCAATTCCTTATGCGGCTCTACTGGCAGCTTACCCGGACACGCAATCCAGACGCCCAACAGCCGCAACCGTAATAGGCAGCGTCCCCGCCCCTTACGGACTTAACATACCGGCCTGGTTTGTTCGTAAGAAGTACCGCTACCTGACGCTTAACTTTCAGGATCCAGATACGAACGCGTCGGGGATCACAAGTTTCAAAGTTGGTAATAAAGAGCTACTCGCGTCGGTCTTGCATACGTTGGCAAGCAAATCAGGGCTGACTCAACGCGGCGACGGCTATATCAGAAAGAAGAATACCGCGGCTGTGCAGCCAGCAACTCCTTAACTAGGGGACTTGGGTAGAGAGTCAACTAGACGTCTCGAGTAGAGAGTCAATGAGTGCCTTCGGTTTGTACTCGCGAAATTTGCGCTTTACCTGGACGGAAGGACCAAAATTTAACAAGAGCCCATCGTCAACTCCGGTCGCTGTCAGGTAGTTGACTAGTTTAACTTCGTGCTCCTTCGCTAGGGTTTGAATGGCCTTCAATTCAACGATCACTCGTTCTCCTACCCACAGATCGGCGTAGAACTCACCGACAACATGTCCATCATAGGTCACGTTGATGGGCTCCTGTTGCTTGACATTGATCTGCTGTTTTTCAAGTTCAATTCGAAGGGAGTTCTCATACACCTTTTCGATAAAGCCGGGTCCGAGAGCGTTGTGAACTTTGTAAGCACAACCGATGATCGTGCGCGTGAGGTCATCGTCTTTCATTTGCTTCCTCCGTGAGAAAAGGAAATCGGACAGGATTGACAGAATGTACAAGATATTCCCTGCCGTGTGAAGGATTTTCAGAAGAGAGGCGTTTTTTAAGATGAAGGGAAGGTAGACAGGAATGACAGAATTTAAAAGAGCAGGAAGGTAGACAGCGGGAGACAGCGAGAGAGAGAGAGAGAGAGAGAGAGAGGAACAGTCTCTCCGTGCTTCAAGCGACGACAAGGAACATTTTGTAAATTCTGTCCAACTTGTCGGCTTTCTATTAAATCTCTGAATCCTGCAAATCTTGTCGAGGTTTCGCAGATTGGTAAAGCTCGGCGCCCGCAGCTACAAATTCCGCTGCCTTCTCTTTCATGCCTACGTCCAACGCAGCTTGTTCATCAATCTGTTTCTGAGCCGCGTACTCACGCACGTCCTGCGTGATCTTCATCGAGCAGAAATGTGGACCACACATTGAACAGAAGTGGGCCACCTTTGCACCTTCTTGCGGCAAAGTCTCATCGTGATACTCCCGAGCCAGTTCAGGGTCGAGTGATAGATTAAACTGATCCTCCCACCGAAACTCGAAACGCGATTTCGAAAGCACGTTGTCACGCAACTGTGCTCCCGGATGTCCTTTTGCGAGATCGGCAGCGTGGGCCGCGATCTTGTAAGCAATCACCCCATCCTTCACATCCTTTTTATTGGGTAAGCCTAGATGCTCCTTCGGTGTTACATAGCAGAGCATTGCGGTCCCGAACCAGCCAATCATCGCAGCCCCAATGGCCGATGTGATGTGATCGTAGCCAGGCGCGATGTCGGTAGTAAGCGGACCCAACGTGTAGAACGGAGCTTCGTGGCAGATCTCCAGTTGCTTGTCCATGTTCTCTTTGATCAAATGCATTGGAACATGCCCCGGTCCCTCGATCATTACCTGACAGTCAAACTCCCAGGCGATCTTCGTCAACTCACCCAATGTATCGAGTTCAGCAAACTGTGCTTCGTCATTCGCATCCGCGATTGAGCCAGGACGCAGTCCGTCGCCAAGCGAGAAGGAAACATCATAAGCAGCCATGATCTCGCAGGTCTCACGAAAATGCGTGTACAGGAAACTTTCTTCGTGATGGGCCAGACACCATTTGGCCATGATCGAGCCGCCCCTGCTCACTATTCCCGTGGTGCGCCTGGCCGTCAGGGGAATGTACGGGAGACGCACACCGGCATGAATCGTAAAATAATCAACCCCTTGCTCCGCCTGCTCAATCAATGTGTCCCGAAAGATCTCCCAGCTCAGTTCTTCAGCTTTACCGCCAACTTTTTCGAGCGCCTGGTAGATTGGAACGGTTCCTATCGGCACAGGTGAATTGCGGAGGATCCATTCTCGCGTTGCGTGGATGTTCTTGCCGGTGGACAGATCCATTACCGTGTCGGCGCCACATCGAATGGCCCAGCGCATCTTTTCGACCTCTTCATCTATCGACGACACCACCGCCGAGTTCCCGATGTTCGCATTGATCTTTACCAGAAAGTTGCGCCCAATGATCATCGGCTCTGCTTCGGGATGATTGATGTTGGCAGGAATGATCGCCCGCCCGCGTGCCACTTCGTCGCGAACGAACTCGGGCGTCACGTACTTCGGTATTGCGGCGCCGAATGCTTTTCCTCCGTGCTGGTGACTTATCGAGTTTCGGTCACCCTCGGCAGCTAACGCGGCTTCCCGGCCGAGATTTTCGCGAATAGCGATAAATTCCATCTCGGGTGTGATGGTGCCACGACGCGCATAGTGCATCTGCGTAACGCAGGAACCCCGCGTCGCTCGAAGTGGCCTGCGTTTTAGGCCGGGAAAGTCTTCCAGTCTTCCTCTGCTCTTCTGCTTTGCCTGAACAACCGACTCCATTGTGAGGTAGCCGTCGTCGATGGGTTTTAACTCTCGACCTTCGTACTCTTCAACATCTTCGCGCGCGAGAATCCATTCATTCCGGAGTCGCGGCACGCCCTTTTCCGTTTCGCATTGTAAGGAAGGATCCCCCCAGGGCCCGCTCGTGTCGTAAACGAGAATAGGTGGATTCTTCTCGAGAGAGCCGTCAAAGTTTCGCGTCGGTGCTTGCGTGATCTCCCGAAACGGGACTCGCACCCCGGACATCTCGCCTTTGACATAGACGCGGCGCGAATTCGGAAGTTGAGCTCCAGCTTCCTTATCCTTCATTTTCACGGTCGTGCTCATGATTGCCTTTCTTTGACAGCGTCGCTGGCCGACGCGTCTCTCCAAAACTCAAAAAACCGCTCCACCCGGGTCGAAGGGCAGGAGCGGTCCTCTAGAAGCTGTTTCTCCCTTCGCCGGTGTTAACCGTATCAGGTTCAAGGGGTCTCACTGCCTGTGACTCTCAGCCGGTGCAGTTTCCATCCGGCTCCCCCGAAAACTCATGAATTGTCAACTTGCTTTAGAGTTTAACTCTGAAGTCTCCAACGCGAAAGTCAGCTCGGAAAGAGATCGTCCACAAGCATTTTCCATCTCGGGAGCGCAGGCTCGGTTTCCGCGCTCTCGCCGCGCCGGTAAATGGTCGGTTGTTCCGGCTCAGAGACTCGATAAACCTTCACCACGGCATCGCCCATCAGGTCCACATCCCAGACCACCAGTGTTCCGGCTGCAAAATAATCCGCCCGCTTGTCGGCGAGACTCTTCTCAGCCCGTGGCCCATAATCACTTTCGCTGCGAACTTCCGCGGCAAAAATCGGGGCGCCCTGAAAGAATTTCAATGTTAAATCGCCTCGATAGAATGCGGCGTCAGGGCTGAAGGACTTACGATTAGGTAGATCGACAATGAACGCGGCATTCTCTCCAACGGCGTGGCCCTGCTTTGTTCGACTCGCGTATTTGCGCAACGAGAGGGTGATCTCGATGGCGGCGAAGTTTGGCAAACCTCCGGTGGGTGACATTTGCACAATCTCTCCATTGACAAGTTCTGCCTTGCCATCAACTTTGTACAGGTCTTCAACTGTTGCTTCCGCTTTGATACTCATTTCGCTCATTCCGAGAGAAACAGGTCGTCTACAGGGATATTCCAACCCGGAAGGGCAGGTTCGGCTTCCGCGCTTTCGCCGCGCCGGTAAATGGTCGGTTGTTCCGGCTCAGAGACTCGATAAACCTTCACCACGGCATCGCCCATCAGGTCCACATCCCAGACCACCAGTGTTCCGGCTGCAAAATAATCCGCCCGCTTGTCGGCGAGATTCTTCTCAGCCCGTGGTCCATAATCACTCTCGCTGCGAACTTCCGCGGCAAAAATCGGGGCTCCCTGGAAAAACTTCATTCCGCTCAAGCCTCCAACATGGAAGGCTGCATCGGGGCTGAAGGATTTGCGGTGCGGAAGGCTTACGATGAAGCCGGCATTATCGCCGACAGCAAGGCCGGCCTTTGTCTGTCGCTCATACTCGCGTAAAGAGTGGGTTATCTCTCTTGCCGCATAGTGAGGCATCTGTCCGGTGGGTGACATTTGCGCAATCTCTCCATTGACAAGTTCTGCCTTGCCATCAACTTTGTACAGATCTTCAATTGTTGCTTCGGCTTTGGTCATACTGAAACGGCCACGGGCTTTGAGGTGCTGCAATGTTGTAAGATTCTACTGCGTCAGTCGATTCCGGTAAACGCCGCATGGTGTCTGATTTTTGTAGGGCGGCCCGCCGCCCTGTTTTGTTTTGTGCTCATGTGGAGGGCGAAGCGAGGGGGCAGCCACGGGCCGCCCTTACGAATTAGGACATCACCGAGGGCGAGTGGCGCTGATGACCCTCAAGTCGTTATAATTTTCATGCTCGTTACCCCTCAAGCCTAAGCTGTTCCGGAGAACAAAAAACCGATGCTGATCCGACGCTACATCTCTGTGTCCCTGATTCTGGTTTTGCTCTCACTCCCGCTCTCTGTTGGCGCGCAGACCGCTGCTACCAATGCGGACGTCCACTCCCGAATTCGAAAAGAAGGCATGGAACGTTCGCAGATAATGAAGATGATGCATAAGTTGACCGACATCTATGGCCCGCGGCTCACTGGTTCCCCGAATCATAAACGCGCCGCCGAGTGGACCATCAAGCAGATGCAGGAGTGGGGAATGCAGAACGGTCGCCTCGAACCCTGGGACTTTGGTCATCCCGGCTGGCTGAACGAACGACTCACGGCCCATATCATCGCGCCTGTAAAAGAACCGCTGGTTTGCGAGGTCCTCGCCTGGACCCCGAGTACGCGCGGCCAGGTACGCGCGACGGCTTACCAGATGATCCTGCCCGAACGGCCTACACAGGAGCAGTTAAGAGCCTTTCTGACGCAAGAACGATCGAAGATCCGCGGGCGAATTGTGCTGGTAGGGAAACAGCAGGTACTCCCCGTAAATCTGAGTCCTGCTCCAAAACGCACTGCTGATGCGATCATTGAACGCCGGTTCGATCCTGAAGCAAGGCCATCACCGCGCCCATCACCGTCGCCATCGCCATCGCCGCAACCATTGACACCACAACAGATCGCCGAGGAGATCGACAAGTTCCTGAAGGATAACGGCGCTCTCGTTCGTGTCAACGATGCAGGGCGCGAGCACGGCCAGATCCGCGCTTTCCACAACCGTACGTTTGACATCACCCGAGCGGTCCCAACGGTTGTCATGCGCAACGAAGATTACGGGCGCATCTCACGCATTCTTGCCAGTGGAAGCGAGGTCATTCTGGAGTTCAATATCGTCAATCGCAGCTATCCTGAAGGGAAGACTTCTTACAATGCGATTGCGGAAATACAGGGAAGTGAGAAGCCCAATGAAGTGATTATGCTCGGCGGGCATCTGGACTCGTGGCACGCGGCGACAGGGGCCACAGACAACGCGATTGGCTGTGCAATCATGATGGAAGCGGCTCGCATCATAACGACACTCGGGATTAAGCCGCGGCGCACGATCAGAGTGGCGTTATGGAGCGGCGAGGAGCAGGGCCTGCTGGGTTCTCAGGCGTATGTTAAAGAGCGTTTTGGAACATTCGAGAAACCGAATCCTGCCTACGAGAAGTTTGGCGGGTACTTCAATATCGATTCCGGTACCGGTCGAGTTCGGGGCGCCACTGTTTTTGGACCACCAGAAGCGGCCACCATCCTGCGCGGACTGCTCGCACCCTTCAAAGATGATGGAGTAGCAGGCGCGATAGCTACGAGGAGTCGCAATCTGGGAGGCACGGACAGCACTTCGTTTAACCAGGCCGGTTTGCCGGGAATAAACCTGACGCAGGATCCGATTGAATACGGCTCTCACACCTGGCATACAAATCTGGATACCTACGAACGGATCCTGGAGGAGGATGTGAAGAAGGCGGCGATTGTCGTGGCAACCACGGTTTTTGAATTGGCAATGCGGGATGAGCTTCTACCGCGCTTTACGAAGGAGGCCATGCCGCCTCCCCCACCGCCCGGACCTCGGGAAAGACGTCCTCAGCCGCAGGTCGAAACTAGAAGTGACTTTTGATTTCGTTCTTGTTATTTCGCGGATATTCTCAACGGATCCAAAGCACGATCCACGAAACTATACGAACAACTCAACAGAAAACTGGAAAGAACAGGAGGCTTACTTAGAAAAGCGGCCCCTATGCTGTTTTTACAATCGACTGGAATGTTGTCAAGGCTCACCAATTAGAAACACATCGTATGCCCAGCGGCCGAGATGGACGCCCCTTTCTCCATATACCTTGGCTCGATATCGGAACCAGTTGCCATGTCGGTCGCGTCGCCTCGATTCTTTGTAGTCAAGGTCGATTCTTGCCACACCCAGCTCTGACAAGGTGTGCAATTCATTCGGCTCCGAGACGCCATTATGATTTGTGTCTTGCCAGAGACGGAGTGATGCATAGATAGCATCACTGCTGTCAATCACACCGTCACCATTCCCGCCGTTCTCTAGTTTGTCAAACTCCGCAAGAGCGAGAAAGCCATTCCTTGACTCGCCTGCTGTAGGGTCAGGCTGTCGCGTAAACTCGCCAAACAACTCCGTGCCATCATCGATAGTGCCATTGTTGTTACGATCCAATGCCAGCCACGCATCATCGCTGCCAGCCGAGGTCCAAGATAGATGCTCAGCCGTCCCATCAGCGTTCAGGTCAAAGGTCACTCCACCTTCTAGATTAGTAAGGTTAAAGCCATTCCCGAGCACGTCGATCACTATAGGTGTCTCCGTACAAAGTCCGTTATAGAACTGCCCAGGACACGTTTGACACTGATTCCAACCATTACACCACTCGCTACAACAATCACCGTTGCTAAAGCACGTATTACCGTCCGCGAGACAGAGCCAGGGGTCCGGTGTCGGTGTCGGTGTCGGTGTTGTTTCTGGGGGAGTTCCTGGGACCGTTGTTTCACAATTAGGCGCTGTTAACAATCCTTGTGCATTTCGAGATTGATTTACGTCTGTTGCAGTGACAGTCCTTCCAACTTGCCCGGTACAGCCTACATTAGCGGGCGACATGATACTTGAGGAACCGCAATTTGCATCTGTAATATTATCAAGACCGATCGCGTGTCCAATTTCATGAGCCACACGTTCTACGATTGCCCATAAATCCATACTCGCTGTAGTAGTTGGTAACGTTACCTCATACGGGCCGCCCGGAGGGGCGAGATTAATGGAAGCGCACCCCCCCGAGGCGGGAGTGCCTCTTTTTATAATTTTTTCTTAGATCTTGAAACGAACCAGCCTGGTAACCGGTCCCGTCCCCGAAACTTATGATCTCAAACCAAAACTCGAGCTTCTTAAAATTATGTGGATACTTCTGTTGTCTTCTTAGAAGCCCTTTTCTGTAAATATTGTCAACCACAAGAGTTACTTTTTCTCCGGGATCGAGACGTTCGTCTTCGGGACTGGCAATTCTCCCGATATCCATGTTTTCGATTCTTCCGAACTTGAACTTGATTCCTGATGAGCCATTCGGTGCTCTGTCATCGGGAAACGCTAAAACGGTATTTATGAAATAGATCGGCTTGGTCGAAACATTCTCCACCTCAATCGCAAATCGTTGTGCCAGGTCTCAGATTGCAGATTCTTCACTTTACGGACGCGAACCGGCATACCAACGTACTCTCTTTTCTTGAACTCTCGTTCTTCACTTGGTGTTGATTGCGCGCTGGTGAAAACGAGCACGCCTTTTATCAGAAAGATCACTGTCACACTGATAACCAAAAGCTGTAGCAGTTTGGCAAAGCTAATCAAGCCGGCTCTTAATGCGTTCATTTAAGTTCCCCTTGTTGTAAGGACAGACGCCGCGTCGAACAGGCTGATGCAAGGAACATAATACGGAAAGGGCCACGGCGATAGCCGTCTACAGCGTCGTTTATTTAGACCTTATGATGGCAGCAACTCGCTTACCGAGATTGTTATGTCGGAAAATGCGACGAGGCTGAAACTGCCGTCGTCACCGTAAACATGTTTGCTGCGGTAACCGTCACGCCCAGGGTCGCGATATTCCTCCAACGCGCGCGCGCCGGTGTTCAAGATAAGGTACTGAACGATCCCGGCTTTCGCGTAAATGTGTGCTTTCCGATGACGATCAAAGTTCAGCGAGCTGCCAGCCACCTCGAGAATAAGAAGAATGTCTTGCGCGGCGGGATGTCTTGATTCGTACGCCTCGAGGGGAGGCACGAGGAGAGCAAAGTCGAGTTCGACCACCACGTGCTCACTAAGCCGCACAGTGTCCTGCGTCATGATCAGTGCACGCTCGCCAATCCTTCTCCTAAAACAGGAATCGACGCGGCGTACGGCGTTTGAGTGTTGGGGACTCTTCGGACTCATGGTGAGAATGACTCCTTCAACCAATTCTACGTGTTCATCAGGGCCGAGAATTCCCGCGCGGGCGAGGTCGTCGTATTCCTCTGAGGTAAACAATCTCAACGTAGGCGGATACTTTTCAAGGATCCTGCCTTCAATCAGTTCCAGGCTTTCACCCGGGCGGAGAATGCCGGCCTCTGACATCACGTGATACTCGGTCACGTTGAAAAGACGAGGTTTTTGTCCTGAATCCGTTGAGGCGTCGGTTGAGATAGACATAAACGATCATCCTTGAGGAGGAAGCAACTCACTCACGGGAATTGTAATTTCAGGAAACGCATCAAGACTAACGCTCCCCGCAGCGCTGTAAGTCTGCCGGATGCGATAACCATCACCAGCAGGCTCGCGATGATCCAGTAGTTCGTTGCTGTCCAGGTTAAGAACCCAGTATTGCCGAATGCCCGCACCGGCATAAAGGTGGCTCTTGGTGCTCAGATCGTACGCCAGACTTGAATCGGCAATCTCCACTATCACCCAAATCTCAGCCGGAGTGGGGTGGTGGTCAAAGTATCTCGCTTCGTCAGGCATTGCGAGCACGAGATCTGGCTGCGGCTCGGAAAGCCCCTTGAGCGCGATCGGGTTCTGATTGCGAACGACTGCGCGGTCACCCAGGATCTGGCCCAGGTATCTGGCAGCTCTATCATTACACGCCGCGTGTTTGATTCCCTTAGGACTCATGGTGAGGATCGTCCCTTCGATTAACTCAAGGCGTTCTTCCGGGGAGAAGATTCCGGCGGCCGCCATCCTGTGAAACTCAGCTACAGTAAAAAGCCGTTGGGATTGCTCTTTGATCGGTTGGACCGCGGAGTGTTGTTCGATGAGGATCGACATTCTTGAAAGCTTCCTTTGACGACTTCGAAACTCAGCCGCCGATGAAACTCATCGTCCGTGAGGGGGCGACGAAGCCGGGGTCGTTGATGTAGTGGCGCGGTTCTTTCTTCATCACAACGCCCTCGATGAACTCGATGATTTCTGACCGCGGGGCGCCGCTCCTTACCACATCGCGGAGTGAGTGTTCGACAGTCGAAAAGAGACAGGTGCGAATCTGCCCGTCGGCGGTGAGCCGAATTCGCGAGCACGCGCCGCAGAAAGGTTCAGTGACTGGTGCGATGATTCCGACTTCGCCCGGGCCGCCATCGGCAAAACGGTAGCGAGCAGATGTTTCGGAACCGCGCTCGACATCGATGCGAACCAAAGGAAAGCGCTCGTTGATCCGTTCGCGTATCTCCCGGCCGGAGACCACGTCTTCGCTCTTCCACTCGTGACCTGAATCCAGCGGCATGAATTCAATGAACCGCATCTTCACGTCGTAAGTGCGTGCAAAGTCGGCAAAGTCAGCGACCTCGTCTTCGTTATGTCCGCGAACAATCACGGCGTTGATCTTGATGGGCTCGAGTCCCGCGTTTTTGGCAGCTTCGATTCCGGCAAGCACCTTTTCAAGGACGTCAACGCCCGTCATCTTTTTAAAGACATCGCGTTTGAGACTGTCGAGACTAATCGTGATCCGATCCAGTCCGGCGGCTTTCAACTCTTCTGCCCGGCCGGGAAGGAAATAGCCGTTGGTAGTCATAGCAAGATCCTGAAGGCCGGCAGTTTTTAGTTTCGCGATTTTGCTGATGATTGTTTCGATATCGCGGCGCATCATTGGCTCGCCGCCGGTAAGACGAATCTTTTCGATTCCTAGAGACACAAAGATCTCAGAAATGTATTCGATCTCTTCGTACGAGAGCATCTGCTCTTTGGGAGCGATGGGCGGCTCGCCATGTGGCAGGCAATAGAAACAACGAAAATTACAGCGGTCGGTCAGCGAGACGCGCAAGTCACGTATAGCTCGACCATAAGAATCTTTTAGAACAGATGTCATCAGTTCTCCTCGGGAGACTGAATAATACTCTGCGCCGCACAGTGCTCCAAGTCGGGGGTTGGGAATCCCACTAATCCGACAAGTCTGTGGGTAGAAGCTGCTATCCTGTGGCGCGCATCCCCAAACTTCCTCCCAGCTCCCGCTGAGTTGAACACACGCACGCAATGACCCACATGATTCCCGGGTTGCCATAACGCTGAAAGCGTTTGCGAATTTAAGCCCAGAAGGGTTTGCTTTGAAACCCTGGGGATAGAGTTGCCCCGTTTTTCTTCGCAACCCTGCAAGGGTTGCGATGGGTTTTGACGTCTCGGGACCAAGAACAAATCAGGCACGACGCAACGCTTTCAGTGTTGCCAACTCGAGTTTGGACGTGTACAGCGTCAGCATAGCTAATAAGGTTTCGGGCGAATTAGTAGAGAGAAAGCCCGAAACAGATGCTTCATTGCAGTCGCTTGCGCAATCTGTATGGCGTCGCAGAAAGACTAGCCCGGACTTCCTTCTCATTAACACCTAACTTCAGTTAGGTGACCCAGAAACGACCAAGAACCGGAGAACCGTTTCAACGGTTTACGACACGCGACGACGTTGTCGCTCTGTGACAACAAAGCAAACCGTTGAAACGGTTCGGGAACGGCGCGGCAGCCTCACCTAACTGAAGTTAGGTGTTAATGAGAGGGACTCGAGCGGTTGCCATAAATGTCCAAACTCCAGCGCAACCCTTTCAGGGTTGCCTCGTTACCAACGGTGTCGATGTAGGCCCCGGGTTTGCGAAAGCGCAACCCCGAGCTGTAATTAGCGAACCCCCTTTCAGGGTTTCATTCGTTCCCAACCGAGTCGATGTCCCGAGTCCTTGCGCCTGTTGACGGCTGGCGTCTAAGATTGGCGCTTCCTGGCTCTTCCTGCTCGTGGTTACTTATTAAGGAGACATCGATGCGTTCCAGCAAAAGCCCTTTCGTCGTTGCTCAGATAATGACTTTGGCCCTCGTTGCATTTCCGGCTACCTCAACAAACGCCCAGACAGCGAGTCTTCCCGCCCCGAAGGTAATAGAGTTAACGCCGGCCCAAAGTGAGGTTGAGGTGGGAGAGAAGATCAAGTTCTCAGCCATTGCCCGAGACAACTCAGGTAAATCTGCGGACGAGAAAGCCACTGCCTGGTTCGCGGCGCCCTTCGATCTGGCCGCGGCCGCTGAAGATGGGACTGTCACATTCTTTCAGCCTGGCGTAGTGACCGTCGGGGCAATCGTCAGTGGGCGGCCAGTGTTCAAAGCGATTAAGGTCAAACAGCCGGCGGTAAAAACTGTTGAGATCGAGGGCCTTGCTACTCCCATCCCCGTTGGTGGTACGGTCCGGCTTCAGGCTATCGCACGTATCTTCAACGGCGATCCACGCAGTGACGTCGGCCTTTCCTGGACTTCAGATAACAGTAGAATTGCGCGCGTCGATGCTGCAGGCGTGGTTACCGGCGTTGCTCCAGGCAAGGCCACAATCACAGTCACCACCGGTGAAGCAAAGACCAGCATTCAACTGAATGTTTCGAAGGTCTCTTTGCGTGGACTAACTGTCGAGCCTGCCAACACTAAGGCACGCACGGGTGACGTGGTCCACTTTAAGGCTTTGCCGCGGGGCGCCAGGGAGGCGTTTGTGCCTCGATGGGCCGTCACCGGAGAAGGAGGCAGAATAGACGATGACGGTGGCTTTGTCGCAGAACTTCCAGGCAGCTACATCGTCAGCGCTACAATCGGGGAACATGTGGCCACTGCCTCTGTATTCATCACTCCTCGCAATGTAGAACGCGACATCAAAGTGATCGGTCGGGCGCCCTTAAAGGACACGCTGGGCGCCGAACAGTGGATCATCGGCAACTACGCATACTATTCGACGGCTTCCGATCGGTTCTTTGTATTCGACATCTCCGATCCGAGTGCTCCCGAACTGACCGATACGATCAAGGTGGACGCCCGCATTGTTAATGACATCAGTACCACCGCCGATGGTCGCATCATCGTGATCTCACGCGAGGGCGCCTCGAATCGAAAGAATGGCATTGCTTTTTTCGACGCTTCGGATCCAGCGCGGCCAAAACTAATCTCCGAATATACCGAGACAGTGACCGGGGGTGTACATAGTGCCTTTGTCGACGGGCACTACGTCTATCTCACTGACGACGCGACGGGCTCGATGCGAGTGATCGATTTCCGTGACGTGAAGAACCCGAAGGAAGTCGCACGCTGGCAGGTTGAGAACCCGGTAGCGGCGACGGTGCGCACGGCTGAAGGCGATCAGATCGGCGGGCGATATCTTCACGATGTCTATGTAAAGGATGGCCTCGCCTATCTTGCCTACTGGCGCGATGGGTTAATCATTCTTGATGTGGGCAATGGTCTAAAAGGCGGCAGTCCCGAGAAGCCTCAGTTTGTGAGCCAGTTCCGCTTCAACCATAATGAGTTGTACGGCAACGGCTGGCTGGCAGGCACGCATACAGTCTTTCGCTACAAGAATTATGTTTTTGTAGGCGACGAGGTATTTCCCGCTATTTTTAACATTCATTCCCGCGAACGCGTTCCGGTGCGCGGCATTGTGCATGTGATCGACGTATCAAGCATTGAATCTCCCCGTAAGGTTGCCGAGTACTCCGTCCCCGAAGCAGGCGCCCACAATGTCTGGGTCGAGAACGACACGTTGTACATGGGCTACTACACGGGAGGGGCGCGTGTAGTCGATGTGTCAGGAGAGCTGCGTGGCGACCTCTACCGGCAGGGACGCGAAATTGCGAACTTGTGGACCGGCGATCCCAACGGCTTTCGGCCCCACACGCCTTTTGCCTGGGGCGCCCAACCGTATAAAGACATGATTTTCTTTAACGACATGAATTCCGGTTTGTGGATTGTGAAACTTGGCGACCCGATTGTTAAAGGATCGACCACAGCACCCGGAAGATAACGTCTCAGAACCTTGCGTGCTCGAGGAGAAGCAGCCCGATCGCCACGAGCGCCAGCGCATACATAACGGGATTGATGTCGCGGCGCCGTCCCACCATTAAATACAGGCCGACGTGAGAAATAAATCCCCACAGAATCCCCTGTGTAATCGAGAAGGTTAGCGGGATTAGAATAATAGTCAGGAAAGCTGGTAGACCAATTTCAATTCGCGAAAACGAGATCTGAGTTACGCTCTTGAACATCGAGAGCCCAACAAGAATCAAAACGGAAGCGGTTGCGTAAGCCGGCACCATCCCCGCCAGCGGCGCAAGAAAAAAACAGGGCAGGAAGCAGAGCGCGGTGAAGACGGAAGTCAGACCCGTGCGTCCCCCCATATTGATACCGGCCACGCTCTCGATGTAGGCGGTTCCTGAAGATGTGCCTGCCAGGCCGGACCCCAGAGTCGCCACTGAGTCAACGATCAAACCCTGTCGCAGATTGCGTGGCTGCCCATCTTTATCGAGCAGATCTCCGGCGTGTGCAACACCAATAAAGGTCGAGATGGAATCGAATAGGTCAGTAAAGAGAAGTGCAATGATCGCTGGCAGAAGCGAGAGTTGCAGCGCGCCGATGATATCGGCTTTGAGAAAAACAGTCTCAAAGTCGGGAGCACTGAACAGTTGCGGTGGCGCGGCTACGAGACCCAGAAGCCAGCCAACAAAAGTGGCAAAGACTATTCCCGCAAGAAATGAAAGCGCGTTCTTTCGAGTCAAAAGCCATGCAGAGATCCCAGTGGCAAGAATCGTGAGTACGGCTGGAACTCCCAGATCTCCCAGTTTCACAAAGGTAACCGGATCCGGAGCAATGAAGCCCGCATTCTTCAAGCCTATGAAAGTCAGGAACACGCCGATGCCCGCAGCGGTGCCAATTCTTAACTCAAGCGGAATGGCTCGGGCGATGATTTCGCGGATCGGCGTCACCGAGATCAGGAGGAATAGAACTCCGGCCCAGAAAACGATTCCCAGTGCAACCTGCCACCAGATCTGTTGATTGAGTATTAGAGTAAATGTGAAGAACGCATTGATGCCCATCCCCGGCGCGACGGCAAAAGGCAGCTTTGCATATAGCCCCATCAAGAGCGTCATAACAAAGCAGACCAGCACCGTGGCTGTCAGCACTCCGCTGAAAGCCATTCCGGTTCCCTCGGTGGCGAGTATGGAGGGATTAACAATGACGATGTAAGCCATCGTGAAGAAGGTGGTAATCCCCGCCAGCGCCTCAGTACGGATACTGGGTTTCGCGATTTCTGATGTAGTCATTTATGAAGGATGAACACTGTGAGCGAGCATCAGATTCTATTCCAGTAAAATTTTAGCCGCAAGAACTCAATCAGATCAGGCCATGTCCTGGGTTGTCAAAGGACTCGTAACCACGAATCGTTGACAAGATGCGAGAAGTAGGAGTAAAAAGCCTTATCACACCTGGAGCAAAGGCTCTCCCAACACGCAGTTAGCAGTTATTAAAATTTAGGCTTCTTAATTTCCGGTAAAGTCTGAATCGAATTCACCAGTGGAGGGATAAGTTAACAGATGGATGCCAAAAAATCCTCAGCTTTGAAGCCTGGACGGACATTTGACAGTGCTTACAGCTTCTCCTTCAGCATCGGGATTGGTTTGCTGCTCTTTATTTCAGGCCTGATTATCAGTCTCACTTTGGGCCAGGGAACAAGCATCGGTTTGGTCTTTGGCATTCCGCTGCTGATCGCGGGCCTTATCCTGCCGCTGATCATGATGCGCGACCTGTTCACGCAGAATGAGATCAATGGTGTCTGCCCGTATTGCTCGACGCCGATCAAGACCTCGGACTCGACGATCAGGCTGGAATGCCCGTCGTGCAATAACCTGATTGCAGTGCGTAATATGAAGCTGCGGCGGATCGAAGAATAAGGATCAGATCGGGAGCCAGTGCCTCGACATATAATCGCTGAAGGTCAGCGCAAATAAGATTGCCAGCCAGAACAGGCCGGAGGCAACAATCACCCAGACCAACGGCGCGCTGTACCGCACGTGCATAAAATAGAGGACTACGAGAGTTGCCTTCGCCACTGCGATGGCCATTGCGATCACGACATTCAAAGCTCCGGGAAAGTCCTGATACGCAGCCACTACGGTGATCACAGTACCAACCATTAGCGCGAAAAAGATCACAACATAGACCCTGACGGGAACAATGTGTTCGCTCACCTAATGCCCTCCAACGTGCCGGCCCAGCAGATAAAGCAGCGGGAACAGGAAAATCCAAACGATATCCACGAAGTGCCAGTAGAGACCGGTAACTTCAACGGGATTATGATATTCGGGAGAGAAGCGGCCTTTGATCCCCAGATATAGGATCACGAGCAACACTCCGGCGCCAATGATCATGTGCAGCGCGTGCAAACCGGTCAGGGCAAAGTAGATCCAATAGAACAGTTCGATCTGCCGTTCACTCACTCCGGCGGGAAGGTCCCACTTCTCGAGATCGGGGCCGAATGGGTTCCAGGGGAGCAGGTGACCAGGAATAAGTTTGTCAACATACTTTTCGTGGTACTCGACAGCCTTGATTCCAAGGAACCCGAGGCCCAGGATGATTGTTAGCACCAGCGAGATAATCATGCCGCGCCGTTTTCCTACCTGAGTGCAGTAAACGGCCATCGCCATCGTGAAACTGCTACAGATTAGAATCACAGTGTTGACGGCGCCAAGGGTCAGGTCGAGATGATTGCTGGCGGCTGCGAAGGCGGCCGGATAAGTCGAGCGGTAGAGGGTGTAGGCCAGAAACAGCCCACCGAAGAACATGATCTCCGTCACCAAAAAGATCCACATCGCGAGCGTGCCCGCCTCACGCTGTTGCTCTAGATTCTCGAAATGGTGAGCCAGCGCTGCGTGGTGTGTATCGTGCTCTGCCGTGTGAGTTTCAGCCAATATCGATCACTCCGTGTTCTTATTAGTCGCCACTGATCGGAGTAGCGGACTCATCCTGCGACCTATCGCCTAGTACCCCGACAACTTCCATCTCTTCCAACGGCGCGAATTCGTAAGCCTCCCAGGTGACGACCGGGGTCTCGACAAAGTTTTCGGTTGGTGGGGGCGATGACGTGCGCCATTCAAGCCCGGGTAAATGCCATGGATTACCAACGGCAAACTTCCCATAACGCATGGACCAGACAAGGTAGATTACCGGAATTAAAAGACCGACGCCGAGAATCGAGGCGCCCGCCGAGGAAAGGACGTTAAAGACCTGAAACTCCGGGGGGTAGGCATGATAACGACGCGGCATCCCGAGATAGCCAGCTATAAATTGCGGAAAAAACGTAAGGTGAAAGCCGACGAAGATCACAAGGGCCGAAAATCTTCCCCACCCTTCTGGATACATTCGACCACTAATCTTGGGCCACCAATAGTGCAACCCACCCAGATATGCCAACAGGGCCCCTCCCACCATGATGTAATGGAAATGGGCCACGACAAAATAGGTATCATGTACGTGAACATCCACGGCCAGCGTCGCGAGAAACAGTCCAGTCATGCCGCCAATCGTGAATAGGCCGATGAAACCGAGCGCATAAAGCATCGGCGTGTCGTAGGAGATCGAGCCCTTGTATAGCGTTGCGGTCCAGTTAAATACCTTGATTGCGGACGGGATGGCTACCGCAAAACTCAGGAACGAAAAGATCATTCCCGCGTATAACGACTGACCTGAGACGAACATGTGGTGGCCCCATACCAGAAAACCAAAAACTGCAATGGCCAGGCTTGAGAAAGCAACAAAGGTGTAACCGAAAATGTTCTTGCGAGAGAAGTTCGCGATCAATTCGCTGACCACACCCATGCCGGGGAGAATCATGATGTAAACGGCTGGGTGAGAGTAGAACCAGAAGAGGTGCTGAAACAGGACCGGATCGCCACCGACGGCGGGATCAAAGATGCCAATACCCGACACACGCTCGAACGCCAGCAAGAGCACCGTGATAGCGATTACCGGCGTGCCCAGGATCATTATCAGGCTGGTGGCATAGTGCGACCAGATGAATAGGGGCAGGCGGAACCACGTCATGCCCGGCGCGCGCATAGTGTGGATTGTGACGATGAAGTTTAACCCCGTCAGGATCGAAGAGAAGCCATTAATAAAGATCCCGAGGCCTGTGGCGACTACGTACGAATTGGAAAAAGTCGTGCTGAAAGGCGTGTAAAACGTCCACCCTGTATCGACCCCACCCGCTAAAAGCGCGTAGATGGTGATGAGCCCCCCGGCCATGAAGATATACCAGCTAAGAAGGTTTATGCGCGGGAAGGCGAGGTCCTTGGCCCCGATCATTAGAGGCACGAGAAAATTACCGAGCGTAGCCGGAATCGACGGAATCAAAAAGAAAAAGATCATGATGATTCCGTGTTGGGTAAACACCTTGTTATAGGTGGTCGAAGTCATGAGATCTCCCTGAGGCGTCAGCAACTCGAGGCGGATGAGCATCGCGTAGATGCCCCCAAGGAGAAAGAAGAAACTGATGCTGCCGAGATACAGCATGCCGATGCGCTTATGGTCCTTAGTCAATAGCCACGACTTAAGTCCATATTCGGCGTTCAGGTAATTAACGCGTGTTGGTGTTGGTGGTTGGAATGATTCCGGATGCATAACTTCTTACCGCGTCCCTGTTTCCTGAACCGGCGTCTGGGTTGCAGGCGCCGGGCTCGGAGTTGCTGCTGCCGGGGTCTCCGTGGTAGTCCCGGCGGTTGTCCCGATTTGCAGCGACTTAATGAAGGCCACAATTTGCATTAATTGCTCTTCATTCACCTGACCAAAAAATGTCGGCATGATGGGCTGGAAGCCGGCTGACACTTTGGCCGTAGGATTAAGAATTGATTCCCTGATGTAACCTTCGTCCGCTGTAACTCTCTGTCCTGAAGCCAACAAGACTTCGCGTCCAAAAAGGCCAACCAACGCCGGTCCGCGGCCGCCCTCTCCTTCTGCGCCGTGACAGGAGGCGCATCCCAAGGATTCGTAATGTTGCCGGCCGGCAGCAGCGGGAGTTTGCTCGCCCGCGGTTCCACTCAACCAACTATCAAAGTCCGTTGGTTCCAGAACGACAACCGACCCAATCATCCCCGAATGGTTCATGCCACAGTATTCCGCGCAAAAGAGGTGATAGCGCCCCGGTTTGGTGGCTTCAAACCATTGAGTCGTATAGCGCCCCGGTAGGACGTCGGCCTTCATCCGAAAAGCGGGAACAAAGAAATTGTGAATGACGTCTTCCGAAGTCATGATGAGCTTTATCTTACGTCCCACCGGCACGTGCAATTCGTTGATCTCTCGTTGTCCGGTGGTGTGCTGAATCTTCCACATCCACTGCTTGCCAACTACGTAGACCTCGACCGCATTTTGCGGCGGTCGATACTGCTCGAAGTAAATATCGGCGCCCCAGGCAAAGATGCTGATCGCAATCAGGAATGGAATAACGGACCAAAGCGTCTCGAGTTTAATGGAACCGGCTATCGGGCGCGGGATCTCGAAAGGAGACCGGCGCTTGTACTTCAGCACAAAGTAGATCAGCGCCCCTGAGATGAGCAGCGTAAAGAAGACTGTAACTCCCGTTAGATAGAAATACAGGGCGTCAACCTTGTCAGAGAAGGTCGAAGCGCTTTCCGGAATAAACGGAATCCATTGAGACTGAAGCATGGCTTTAGGTTTCACCTCCGGCATGACGCATCCGGGCGGCGCCGCGCCGGCGCAGCGCAATCAACAGGGCGACAATGGCAATCAGAGTAGCAATGCCGCCGAGCCGAACCATGTTCATTACTACGGCCCCGTATTTACCGCTGGCTGGATCGTAGTGGTAACAGTAGAGCAGCAACTGATCCACCGGCGAGCCTATTTTGTTCTCTGAAGCTTCGATCAATCCCAGACGAAGATCCCGAGGTGAATAATCAATCCCATAGAAGTAACGAGCCAGTTTCCCTTCTGAAGTGGCCACCATGATGCCACTGGCATGGGCAAACTGATTGGTTGGCTCGTCAAAGTGGTAACGAAAGCCAACAGCCTTGGTGAGTCGTTCAATATTGGCAGGGTCACCGGTAAGAAAGTGCCAGCCATTCGCTGCCGTAGCCCGGCGCGCTTCCGGAAGATAGTTAACGTAGGTTCTCTTTTTTGCCTCGGCCAGAGCAGCTGTCTCGCGCGGGTCAAAACTAACTGTGACAATCTCGAACTCTTGTCCCGGCTTGAATGCGAGCACTCTCAAGGCTGTTACCAATCCGTTCAGAACCTGGTTGCAAAGCATCGGACACTCGTAATAGACCAGCGCGAGCACCACAGGCCTTTTCCCGAAGTAGTCACCAAGCCGGACCTCTGCGCCAGTCTCATTTCGAAAGACAAGATCCAAAGGCAGTTGCTCATCAAGTTTCTGTTCAATGCCCACTTCACTGAGCGCGGTCGGTAATCCACTTGCAGGTGGGCCGGTTTCCGGTCGGGCTCCGTAAAGTGGGGACCCCGGTCGTGGCACACCAGGTTGAGCTAAGGCTGATAACGGAAGGGCCAGGAAGAATAGGACGGCGAAAAAGACGACGGGGAGACGGGGGGACGCGGAGATAAGGTCGCATCGTTTTGCTTGCCGCTCGTGATGTTTCTGGTTTTCCGCGCGCATTTCCTTAATTCGCAAGAGCCCGACCTCCGTAAACCTTGTTAGAACGCCCGATTTTTCTCTCTCAAGTTCACTGCCGTCTTTTTTCGCTAACGCGGCCCGAGCTTGCCGAAGTGGGCGTTTCGACGGCCAACTCGTCAAGGCCGCGTGACACCTGGCCAGGCCGTTCCTCGATAACCTTTTCATTCACGAGCCTCTTCATTGACTCTTCAATCGGTTGGCCCACGACCTTGCCGGACTCGTCCCTGGCGCCTTCCTGGAGGGTCTTCTCCCATTGCTCGCGCAGCACCCGATACTCAGCCTGGGGTTCCCTCAGTTCCAGGTTCTCGCGCTCCCCGTCCGCGCGGTCCACACCAAAACCTTTCGAACCCTGGAGACGCGGTTCAGGTGGCAGTCTTTCTTCTTCGGTCATTGCCATTGGCCCGCGCGCTGGCTCCTGCTTTCGCTCAGCCAGGAAATTGAAGAGGCCCCACATCAAGCCAAACACGACTGCCGTCAACACAGTTAACGCGACCACGAACTTCAAGATTGCCGGAATGTTTACGTCACTCAGTTCGTGCGTGACGTCTACATTTCTCACGTGAGAGACATCCGGTGTCTCAGTTACCTCATGGCCTTTATGCTTTGATCCCGCCATTAAAACCCTGTCCTCTAAACTTACTAAACTAGTGGCCCGCCTGTGATTGACTCAAAACTGCGTCAAATTGGGGATCGTTGATTGGCATCAACGGGCGCTGTCCCAACTGCCAGCTAAAAAACGCCAGCCAGATTCCACCAATAGCGATAGGGGCTACGACATCCATCCAGGCGATCCGGAATTCACTGCTGAATTCAGGCGCGATCATCCAGTACGTGTCCAGACAACGCATCGCCAGAATCAACAAGGCGACTAGCAACAGTTTGCGCGGGTCGCGCTTCAGTGATGCCGAAAGCAGCAACAGGAAAGGAAACGCAAATTGAAGGACCACCAGGACCAACCCGATAACTCCCCATCCACCGCTTGCTCTGGGAAGATACCACTGGATCTCTTCAGGCAAATTGGCCGACCAGATAATCAGGAACTGCGAGAAAGAGAAATAGGTCCAAAGCATCACGAACGCCAACATCAACTTTCCGAGATCCTGGAAATGATTTGGCGCCACCACCTTGGCCATCGACCCCCCGGCCGAGAGAAATGCCAACGCGAAAATCACGAAAGCCAGCGCGCTTAAGGCCCAGGCCGCGACAAACAGGAACCCATAGATTGTCGAGAACCAGTCGGGATTGAGCGACATGGCCCAGTCTACTGATGCAAACGTTACGGTCAGAACAAAGAGTATAAGGCCCGGAGCACTAAGGGTCCTCATCCTCTGGGTAAAACGGCGATCGTTTGTGCGGTCCTGTTCAAGCGACCATTTGTTCAGCAGATAAGCAAGCAGAAGCCAGACTACAAAATAGATAACAGCCCTGACCGTGAAGAACGGGAGATTCAGGTAAAGTCGTGCCTTCTCCTCGAGGGCCGGAGTTTTTGCCATCTCTTCAGGGTGCATCCAGGGAAAGATTCGCCCCGCACCAAGCACGATTGGAATAAAGAGGACCAGCAATAACGGAATTGTCCGCGTGGCTGACTCTAGAATGCGCCGTATGACAAGTCCCCATGCGCCTCCGGTTAGATGTTGCAGCATCAGAAGGGAGAGCGAGCCCAGCGAAATCCCGATCCAGAACAAGTAAGCAAACAGATAAGAGTGAAAGAATTGCGTTGGATCGAAGAATGCTCCGATCACCAGGATTATTAGCGACACAACGCCGGCCAGCAGCACCTGCTGTTGAAAACGCCCGAGTTCACGCGGCACGCTGTAGGCGCTGTTCATTTGCCTTCTGGCCCTCCGCTGATTGGGGCCGTAGCCTCCGTTTGATTCACCGCCGGTGGCGGCGCGTCTGTCAGGTTTTGTCCTTCAGGTTGAGTCAATTGCAAGGCCCTGATGTATGCGATGATGGCCCATCGATCCTGAACGGGAATCTGCGAAGCATAAGAGGGCATCGCTCCCCAACCGTTCGTGACCGCGTCAAAATAGTGACCGACAGGGGCCTGTCGCACTCGCTCGTCATGAAAGGAGGCCGCCTGCCGAAAACCACGTCTAACCACCATTCCATCACCATGTCCAGTGTGGCCGTGGCAGACCGCGCAAAAGATCTCAAACCGCTCTTTGCCCCGCCGGACGACCTCATCGGTGACGGCAATTGGAAAGAGTTCAATATCATCGGGGAAAAGTGAAGAACCCGCGCCAGGCATTTGGAGTTGGCCCGTAGTGCGTTTCTTGCCAGTGAAGAATTCAGTGTCCTCGTGAAGGTACCCGCGCGCAACGGTTCCCTCAACGGGCGGCCGTGATGACATTCCGTCCCGGAAGAATTCAGAAGAGCGATAAGGTTTAGTGCGCGGTTGATCCTGCATGTCCCTCCGGCAGCCTGCGGCGCCGCCAAGAAGGCCAAGAAGTAAAAGGAGCATGGAGAGTCGAGCAGCGCCCCGGCTCTTCCTGGCAATTGCGTCGCCCGGCGGCTGTGGTACATCTCGGTTTGTTAGTCTCTTGCCTTCAGCCATCACGCTAAATGAAAGCTCACACTTCAACGTCACTGACGTCCTTGGGGCCAAGACGCTTCATAAAGTCCACCACCTCATCGTGATTGAACTTAGGATCGTTCGCTTCAATCACCAGGAAAAAATGGTCGCGGGTCGCCAGTGCAAAGTTCGGCGCATTGAATACAGGATGGTACGGCTGCGGCAGTTTATTGAGCGCCAGCATACCGAACACGGCGGCAAAAGCCGCAGCCAGAATCGTGCATTCGAATGTTATCGGGATAAACGCCGGCCAACTGTTCAATGGCCTGCCACCAACGTTCAGCGGATACTCGAAAACGGAGAGGTAGTACTGCATTAAGAATCCACCAACTGCTCCCAGCACGCCACCGATAAAAACTATCATCGGCAATCCGGTGCGGTGAAAACCGATTGCTTCCCAGAGTTCTTCGATTGGATAGGGCGAGTAGCCATTGATTCTCCGATAGCCGGCTTCATATGTCTGCCTCGCCGCAGCCACCAACTCTGTCGGGTTGTCGAACTCAGCCATCACCCCATAAAGAGGAGGCTTCGTTATTGGACGCGGCAGATCGGGTATACCAAAGTGCGACTCCCGGGGCTTGGAGACAAGGCCACGCTGGTCCCTCGGGTCGTCCCGATCATCGCGCGGGTTCTTTTTGTCGTCATCCACCATCTGAGTCGTCCGTTAAGTTGCCTCTTCATCAACCTCCGCCTGCGGCAGGATCGTCCGCATCTCGAAGATCGAGATGATCGGAAGGAACCTTATGAACAGGAACATCAGTGCAAAGAAGAGTCCAATCGTGCCGATAAACATCGAGAAATCCCAGAACGTGGGTTCGTACATGCCCCAGGAAGAAGGTAGAAAGTCACGATGCAGACTGGTGACAATGATTACGAAACGCTCGAGCCACATTCCGATGCTGACAATGATTGAAAGAATAAAGAGCACTACGAGATTCGTGCGGAGGCGCTTGAACCAGATCGCCTGGGGAGCAAGCACGTTGCAGATAATCAATGACCAGTAGAACCAACTGTACGGACCGGTCATCCGGTTATAGATCATGTAACGCTCATAAGGATTGCCGCTATACCAACCAAAGAACGCCTCCATCAGATATCCATAAGCGACAATCAGACCGGTAGCCAGCATCACCTTTGCCATGTTCTCGAGGTGGCGCATCGTGATGAAATCTTCAAGGCCATAGAGCTTTCGCAGCGGAATGGTCAGCGTCAGGACCATAGCAAACCCGGCGTAGATGGCGCCGGCCACAAAGTAGGGCGGGAAAATCGTGGCGTGCCAACCCGGTATGACACTGACCGCAAAGTCGAGGCTGACGATCGTATGCACGGAGAGCACTAGCGGCGTTGCCAAACCGGCGAGCAGCAGGTAGGCCATCTCATAACGATGCCAGTGCCGGGCCGATCCGCGCCATCCCATTGCCAACATCCCGTAAAGAATTTGAAATGTCTTGCTGCGCGCGCGATCGCGCAGCGTGGCAAAGTCGGGAATTAACCCGATGAACCAGAACAAGGCGGAGACGATGCCATAAGTCGTGACAGCAAAGACGTCCCACATCAGGGGGCTACGAAACTGTGGCCAGACTCCCATCGTGTTCGGATAAGGCAGCATCCAGTAAGCAAGCCAGGGCCGGCCGGTGTGAAGCAGTGGAAAGAGTCCGGCGCAGGCCACGGCAAACAGCGTCATTGCCTCGGCAAAGCGATTGATCGACGTACGCCATTGCTGCCGGAGCAGAAGGAGAATCGCAGAGATCAGCGTGCCGGCGTGCCCAATCCCGATCCACCAGACAAAGTTGATGATGTCGAATGCCCAGCCAACAGGAACGTTGTTGCCCCAGATCCCGATGCCCGTGAAAACCAGGTGAGTGATCGTAAGCAGCAGCAGTTGGACCAGCATAAAAGAGATGGCGAAACCGACGAACCAACTAATCGGTGTTCGACGCTTGAGAACCAACGAGCTGATCTTGTCCGTAACCGAGGCAAACGTAAGCCCGGGAGTTACTACTGGAACTGAGGTATGAACCCCGGTGTCATGGGCGTCAGGGCCCAGATCGGTTTCGTCTGGTCCTCGCGGATCTTTCATGCTTGGATTGTTTGGTTCGTCAGCCATCAAGCTGCAGGCTTCCCATCAATCTCAGGATTTGGATTGCGCAGAGCCTCAAGATAAGTGGTGCGCGGCCTCGTATTCAGATCAACCAGCAGACCATAGTTGCGCTCTTCGGCCTTAAGCCTGCTGACGCGGCTGTTCGGGTCATTGATGTCACCAAAAACGATCGCTTCGGTTGGACAGACCGCCTGGCAGGCCGTAACTATCTCGCCATCGTGGACTGATCGGTTCTCAACCTCCGCAGTGATCTTGGCGGACTGAATTCGCTGCACACAATACGTGCACTTCTCCATGACACCGCGGCTGCGCACGGACACTTCAGGATTGCGCATCAACTGATAGGTCGGGGTGGTCCAATCCTGGTAAAGCAGAAAATTGAACCGCCGTACCTTGTAAGGACAGTTGTTCGAGCAATACCGAGTCCCAATGCAACGGTTGTAGACCATATCGTTGAGCCCTTCGGCGCTGTGCACCGTGGCGTGGACCGGGCAGACCGGTTCGCACGGAGCGTTCTCGCAGTGCATGCACGGCACGGGCATAAAGAAAGGCCCTTCAGGATGATTGGCGTCTTCACCCTTGAAGTAGGTATCGACTCGTAGCCAGTGCATTTCACGACTGCGTACCACCTGCTCTTTGCCAACGACCGGGATATTGTTCTCTGACTGGCAGGCCACTACGCACGCGTTGCAGCCGACACAACTGCTTGCATCGATTGCCATTCCCCAGGCATAGCCTTCGTACTTAAACGGCTTGCCATGCATGGTCTCGTCCTCCGTAGGGACGTGCGTGTGATGACCATGATCGTCATGCTCTCCACGAAGGTAAGCGGCCAGTGTCCTGGTTCGCAGGATGTCGCGATTCTCCATGTTGAAGTGAAGTTGGGTAACCGCGAGTTGAAACTCGGTGCCGGTTTTTGCCACCTTCGCCCCTGTGGCCCACCACGGGGCGTCGGAGGTCCTAATCTCGTAAGCACTGAATCCGAGGCCAGTACCGACGTTTCCTGCGCGACGCCGGCCATATCCGAGGTGTACCGTGACGACGTTGTCCGGTTGGCCCGGCATGATCCAGGCAGGGCAGGTAACGCTGCGGCCGCCAACCTCGATCCTTATGTTATCGACGTGGATCTCGCCACCCTTGCCGCCAATTGTGTTTTCAAGATTGAGCGACCTTGCGGTATTCGGACTGATGAGCGCAGCGTTGTCCCACGTTAACTTCGTCAACGGTTTAGGGAGTTCCTGAAGCCAACCGTTGTTCGCGAACCTGCCATCGTGGATGGTCGGATCCGGCCGGAAGACGAGTTCAAAGTCTCCTACGGTGCGGGCGGGCTCGGCGGCAATAGCTTTGTTAAGTTCTGCGGTGTTGAAGGCGACCGGGCGCGGGGGCAGGGCGCTGCCGGCTATGAATCCATCGTGCAATGCCTTGCGCCATTGGGCTTCAAAACCGCCGGTTGGCCGCGCTGCGGCTTCCTGAGAAGTTTCTGCGGGTTCTGGAGAAGTCGTTGCTGTTGGAGCAGGCTGGCCAGCAAAAGGCAAACGACCTTGCCAGTAGCTGCGGAGAATGTCGTAGGCGCTGCGGTCGTATTGATCCGAAAAGACGGCGAGCACTTCGTGGGCCGTCTTGCCACCGTAGAGAGGTTCGATCAGCGGCTGAACAATAGATACAGTCCCATCAAAAGTGCGTGTGTCGCTCCATGACTCAAGGTAGTGCGCTTCGGGCACATGCCAGTGGCAGAACTCGGAAGTCTCATCCTTGTAGAGACTCAAGTGGGCCCGCAGATTGATCTTTGCGAGCCGGTTGAAATCAAGCTTGAGATCTGCGGGCGTATTGTAGACAGGATTACCACCCAAAATTACGAGCAGTTCGACGCGACCGCCATCGATGTCATTGATGAGATCGCGCAGAGATTCACGTTGATCCAAAGGATTGACTTCAAGTGGATCGCTATGGAAAACCGTCCTGCCTACGTTGCCCAGCGCTTCATTCATTCCGTGGGCCAGTGCCTGGACGATTGGAGAGGCTTCGGGCCCTGCAACCACGATGCTCGAGCCGCGATGTTGCTCCAGATCTCGCACCAGCGAGTCCAGCCATTGAGCATTGATTGCATCAGTTGCCGCGGCATTTCCATTAGACTTAACGCCCAATCTCTGCGCGATTGCCCAGGCCACCGTTTCCATCTGGCTGGGTCTGATCAGCCAATGGTGATCGGCGACCGCGCCTGTATTCGTCGGAGTCGTTTCGACGACGTACAGCCGGCTCATCTCGGTTTTCCCTTCGACCACTCGACGGCGGGCGGCAAAATCGCGAGCGTAACGCAGTGAACCCGGACCGCAAGCGAGGAAGTCAGAATCGAGTGAGAGAATTCGTTGAGCCTGATCGAAGTTGTAAGTGGTATTAACCGGTTGCCCAAAAGCCATCACGGCGCCCGCTCGAGAACTGTCGCGTCCGGCAGGTTCGTACTGGTGCCACTTCGCCTGTGGAAACTCAGTAAGGATGGCCTGCAACTGGGTCCCAAGGCTTGGGGACGTGACCGTTTCAGTCAAAAAGCGCAAGCCTGCACCCTGCTTTTCACGTTGTGCTTCCAGTGCCGTGCGGATCGCGCCCACAAACGACGTCCATGTTCGAATCTCTTCGCGATAAGTGAGTGTCTGCGAGCGATCAGGGTCGTATAGCGTCAGGATCGAAGCCTGCGCAAAAAGGTCGGTGGCGCTTGAGCCACGGTCGTCCTGAGAAGAGTTCCGATTATTGGGATGGTCCGGATTACCTTCGACTTTAGTGGGCCGGCCTTCGTTACTTCTTACGAGCAACGGCGTAGCAATGCCACTGACAGATGCCGCAGTGGCAAAGAAGAGTGGCCTTCCCGGCACCATCTCTTCGGGTTGCCGGACAAAGGGCACAATCTTCTCCGGCGGTTGGTATACGCAGCCACTCAAGCCTGCCAGGGCCAGCGAGGCGCCCATCAGTTTCAGAAAGGTCCGGCGCTCGATCGGGTCATCCCACTGTTCGGCATGCTGCGGATATTCACGCTGGACGAACTCATGAAACTCCGGCGAGTCGGAAAGTTCCTCGAGACTGCGCCAGTAGTTCTTGCCGTCCTGCTGGGCGAGAATTCGGTCTCGCATCAGAGCGAAATTGATATGTCGATCGCTGCTCGCCATTTATCTTCGCCCTTTAGCGGTGGCACGTAGAACAACTTGTCAGAATATCCGAGCTTCGAACTCGATACTGTCGGGCGAGTTCCATTCCCTCTTGGAGTTCATCTCTGCTGCTGTTCTGGCGACGCCATTGCATGTCAAAGACCCTTTCCCTGGGACGCAGGAACCGTTCGGGCTGACGGTGACATTCAAGACACCATTCCATCTGCAAAGATGACGCCTGGTACGCGATGGGCATTTCATCGACAGCACCATGACAGGTGCTGCAACCTACCCCTTTATTTACGTGAATGCTGTGGTTGAAAAAGGTGTAGTCAGGAAGATCGTGAACTCGAAGCCACTCGATTGGCCTGCCTGTGCGAAAGCTTTCCTGCACCGGTTGAAGGTATGGGCTCTCGGCCCAGATCTGCCGGTGACAATTCATGCAGACCTCGGTCGATGGCATTCCGGCTGAGGACGAAATTTCTACTGATGTGTGGCAGTAGCGGCAGTCGATACCATCGTCTCCAACATGGTGCTTATGACTGAACTGGACTGGTTGCTGTTGTTCGACCCACTGGCCGGTATTCCACGACGAGCGGTTGATCTCGGCAGTGACCCAAAGCGCTGCCAGCACAATAAAGATCGCCCCAAAGATGCTGAGCTTTGCTAGCGCGTTAGTACTATGATGGAAGATCTGTGGCATCGCCGCCGGTTTGATCAATTACAAAACTGCTCAATTCAGGAAAGCAGCATGCAGCGGAAAATCCACCAGAAATCTGCACGCAGTCTCGAACCGGCACGATACTACCTGGCCGCACCTCCGCAAGACACACATGTTTGTGTCAGGCACGTAAGCTATAGAGTTTGGTCTCGCAAAAGTGGTAGTACTTTACCAGATGAGGAAAAATTTTCAACTTCCGATTTATAAGATTTAATTGATCTTCAGCGGGTGTTGAAGGATGTTCTGATATAGCCAGGCAGTTAACGAGGGGCGTCGCGTGCGAGCATGGCGACGCCGATGGGGACAGCATCCGCCCCGAGCGTTGCGGCGACGATCGAGGTGGCCTCGAAGCAGGGCTGGAATGCGCGGCGTTGTGCCTCGCGAATAATTGGATCGAGAATGAATTCGCCCGCCTCCATGACTCCACCCCCAAGAACTATGCGTTCAATATTCAGCAGATTAATAACGCTGGCGACGGCAGTACCGATAAATTTTCCGGTGCGTTCAAGCATCATTATTGAGAAATCATCGCCGTTCTTTGCTTCGTGGGCTACATCGCTGGCGGTAAATCTTTTGTTTATCGCCAGGCGGGAAAGTGAAGAAGTCGAATCACGCTTCAGCCGCTCCTTCGCGCGGCGCACAATGTTTGGTGCCGAGGCGACGGTTTCGAGGCAGCCCGTGTTACCGCACTCGCACCTCAACCCCTCGGTATTGATGGTGATGTGTCCCACTTCTCCGGCAAAACCCGAGGAGCCCGTCCACAATCTACCGTCTATAATGAGCGCGCCGCCAATTCCTTCACCAATTGTGATAAAGAACATGTTCCGGCTGTCGCGACCTGCGCCCACTCTGTATTCGCCGTAGGCTGCCGCGTTTGCGTCATTTTCGATCTCAACGCGAAGATTCGTCGCCTGTATGAGCTGTGCGTGGAGATCTTCGACCACATTTGCCGGCAGATCCTTCGAGGAGATGACGCGATTATCCTGGCTATTGACCAGACCCGGCACCGCGAGACCGAGCGCGCTAATCTTTGGATTCCGAGCGCGCATCTCCCCGGCTATCTGCATCACCTGCTCGACGATTTTGGAGGGTTCAAGAGGGGTTTCCCGGCGTTCAACTACCTGTCCGGAGTTGTCGACGGTAGCGGCCAAAATGGCGGGACCAGAGAGATCTACGCCGATAAAGTTTGGTACAGACTCACTGTTTGTGGTCATGCTGGGGGCCTTCCGGATCGCAAGAAAGTTGAACTGAGGCGAAGCATAATCGAGGGTTTCGGGGCTGTCAAACTATTGGCTCTGATGTAGAATGAGGCCGCCTCAGGGAATACTAGAGATTGCTTCCGGCCGTGAAACTTCGCGCGAATTTGAGAATTTAATAATCTGTAACCGGCAGCTGAGGTCGATCATGCAGATCCGTTCAATCTTGTTCCCGACCGATTTTAGTGATTGCGGAAACTACGCCCTCCACTACGCGGCATCGCTGGCACGCAGTTTTGGCGCCTCAGTCATCTGCGTCCATGTAATTGAACCGATGGTGCCCACCGTGGGATATACGGGCATGACCGAGCCGCTTCCGATTGCGGACATCAGCGACCAGCTCGAGGATTCGGCGGGCCGCGAGTTGCCCAGAATCGCCGAGAGCGAAGACTGCGTGGGCCTCGAAGTAGAAGAGCTGATCGTTCATGGTGAGGCCGCTGCGGAGATCGTTCGCGTGGCGAAAGAACGGGAAGTTGATCTGATCGTTATTTCATCGCATGGCCGGACGGGGCTGGGAAGGATCCTCTTCGGGTCGACGGCCGAGGCAGTTGTGCGTCATGCCTCTTGCCCTGTACTGGTCGTAAAGCCATCACAAGACGAGGAAGAGGCCGATTAGTCGGTGGCTCTGTAAGTCGGTAGCTGGTGTCTCCTTCGAAGCTTGACAACTGTCTACTGACATTTTTCATGCACCTTAATCTTCTTTACGACCTCATCGGTCAATACGGGGTTTATGCGGTGTTCATCCTCGCAATGTTCGAGGGGGACATCACGCTCCTAATCGCAGGAGTGCTGGCCAACCGTAACTTCTTCGGGGACTACAGTTTTGCCAAGGTCCTGCTCTGGGGCACCCTCGGAGGCTTCGCCAGCGACAACGCTGCTTACATTCTGGGACGCGGTTTCCAGAAGGGGGTTCGTGAGTCGCGCTTCTACCACGCGGCAAGACCCCGCATCGAACGATTGACCAACAAATTTGGTCCGCTGACGATCTTCATATCGAAGTATATCTACGGTCTGCGCTGGGCGGCCTGTATCTTCTATGGCGTTGGCCGGATGCCTTACCCGCGCTTCATGCTCCTTTCGTTGGGCAGCTGCTTTGTCTGGGTCTTTGTTTTGAGCGGAGCTGGATACTTCTTTAGTAGCGCCGTTATTGGCCTGCTCGGAGATTTCCAGCGTTTAGGTAAGGTCCTGCTGGCTATCGTCGTCATCGGGGTTGCCGCCTTTTACTTAGTTGAGCGCGGCTGGCTGTCAAAGAAGGTGGAGGAAGCAGATCCGGAACGACTGCAGGAACTCGAGCAAGTGGCGCATGAAAAACTGCACGACCTTAAACACGAATTTAAGGAGCACATACCTTTCAAATCAGGCCGCAGTGAGACCAAGAAAAAGGTCGCGAAAGGTGGTAAGTCCGAAGGAGATTGAGAGAGTTCTTCAGTTGAGTTCCCTCGATCAATCTCGGTGACAGACGTCAGAATTAAATCGCAATTCTAAAATCCGAAATCTAAAATCCCGTACATGCTCATAGAATCTTCTGCCCCCACTCGAGTTGACCTGGCCGGTGGTACTATCGATATCTGGCCCATATATCTCTTTCACCCCGGCGCCGCAACGGTTAACTTTGCCTTATCGATGCGTGCTAACTGCCGTATCGAAACGCGCAGTGATGACCGCGTCATTCTCGAATCACTCGATCGCCAGGTGTCATTCGAGACGAACCTCAAATACATCGACAAGTTGATAGATGAAGAGCGCCTTCAGTTGGTCTCGAAACTTGTCCACTTTTTTCGACCATCAGTGGGATTCAAACTCACCGTCAAAAGCGAAGCCCCGGCCGGCGCGGGCCTGGGAGGCTCTTCGGCACTTGCGATCGCTTGTATCGGGGCTCTTAACCGACTCGTGGGAAATCGCTACGAGCCACGAAAATTCATAACACTTGCCGCCAACATTGAAACAACGGTGATTCGCGTTCCGGCCGGATTTCAGGATTACTATCCCGCATTCTACGGCGCCACATCGTGTCTGCACTTTCGGCCCGATGGAATTCGGCGCGAAGCACTCGACGTGGATCCGCCTGAGATTGAAAGACGCATCGCTATCTGCTATACGGGCGAGCCGCGCCTTTCGGGGACGAACAACTGGGACATTCAAAAGCGCCACATCGACGGGAGCCAGGAACTTTTTGAACTCTTTGAAGGCATTCGTGACTCTGCATTGGCAGTGCGCGAGGCGTTGCTTGACGGCAACTGGGATCGGGTCAGCGACATCATGCGCGAAGCCTATCCTCAGCGTAAACAGCTTGCCCCTGGTGTGACGACTCCGCAAATGGAGACACTGGTGAAGACAGCCCTTGCGAATGGAGCTGAAGCCGCGAAAGTTTGTGGGGCTGGCGGCGGCGGTTGCATTGCATTCTTATGTTCCGAAGGCAGGAAACAAGAGGTCGAGCGTGCGCTTGCAGCCGAACCTGGAGCGGTAGTGTTGGATTGGAAGGTCGATCCAGACGGTCTTCTGATTAAGGAGAGTTAATTGCCTGGCCAGAAAGGCGGCGGGCAATCAGGGCGATTCCTAACAATCCAGTCGTTACGGCAGCGGACAGAAGGCAGAACTGGCAAAAGCTCCCGATCACAAAAGCCTGAAGATAGAGCAGCCAAAGCGTTACCAGAAACATCAACCCCGTAACGACCGTCAACACCTTTGCCGCCCCCATATTCCCAAAAGCCGCAAGGGTAGCCAAACTGAAAGCAGTAAAGTACGAAACGGCCCCAACCAACGCCAAAGGCACGCTGCCGATCGTGGCATATGGGCTACGAAGTACTTCCGAGCAGCCGCTGACAATTGTGCAAAGTACGGTACGGCCGCTCACGTGCTCGACGGTGAGGTAGATTGAATCCGCGAGACCCACGAGCGACAAGAGGGCCGCGACTGCGTAGAGAATCGTCTGGCGCCGCCCCTGGGTTTCGACTATTTCATTTGAGGCGGTCGCGTTCATTTCTCCGTAGCCGCGAGTTCCGCATCGATCCGCGCACGCAACCGATCGGGAGCAAGCGATTCAACCGGCAACTCACGTCCGTTGAGAAAGACGGTCGGCGTACCTTTGACTCCAAGCGAGTGCCCTCTTTTCCCATCAAGAAAGATCCGTTGCTGGACCAGGTCACTGGTTACATCCTTGCGAAAGCGATCAAGGTTCAATCCGAGTCTGCCGGCATACTCCTCGAAAATGGGCCGGGCGTCTTTTGATTCGTGCCAGCTTCTCTGATTTTCGTAGATCAGATCGTGCATCTCCCAGAATTTTCCCTGAAGTCCCGCGGCTTCGGCGGCGCGAGCGGCCGAAAGTGCATGCTGATGCGCCGGAAGGAGAGGAAACTCGCGGAAGATCACGCGAACGCGCGGTCCATACGCGGACTTGATCTGCTTGAGCACCGGATGAAATGTTGCGCATGGTGGACATTGAAAATCGCCAAACTCCTCGATTGTCACGGGGGCGCCTTCTGAACCAATGCTGTGAGGAGGAACAGCTCCGGGTGCGGCGGCAATCGGATTAGCAGCCACAGGCTTGCCTGCGGGTGCCACGGGCGCCTGCTCGGAAGTGCTGGCTGGTCGCAAAAGATACAAGCCGGCGCCGACAGCAATTGCGAGAACAGCTAATATGATGATGACGGGTAGATACTTTCTCATTTAAAGATTCCTGATCTGAATTAAGGCACCACCGGAGCGTCGAACTTCTACGGGCGATTAAAGACCTTACGCGGGTTAAGCTGCTGCCAGGGTGCCCGCCAGCGAACGAAAGATGTCACGGCCGTCGCTCGATCCCAATAGATCTTCGCAAGCTCTCTCAGGGTGAGGCATCAGTCCCAGTACGTTTCTCTCGCGATTGCAGATGCCGGCAATATTGTCGCGCGAACCATTGGGGTTCGCGGCTTCCGTCACATTACCATCCTCATCGCAGTAGCGAAAAATGATGCGGTCTTCGCTTTTCAGTTCAGCCAGAGTCTGATCGTCGCAGACGTAGTTCCCTTCTGCATGGGCGATCGGAATTCTCAACACTGTTCCTCGCTGCAACTCGTTTGTGAAGGGTGTGGTAGCAGTTTCGACACGGATGTAAACGTGCTCGCAAATGAAATGGAGGTCGCGATTCCGGATCAGCGCGCCTGGCAGCAACCCGGCTTCGCATAGAATCTGGAAGCCGTTGCAAATACCCAGGACGAACCCCCCGCGGGCAGCAAATTCTTTGACGGATTTCATAACCGGAGAGAATCGCGCAAGGGCGCCGGCCCGAAGGTAATCGCCATAGGAAAACCCACCGGGAATAATTACTGCGTCGTAATCACGAAGATCCGTGTCCCGGTGCCAGATGAAATCCACCGGCTGGCCTACGGTCTTTGAAATCACGTGGTAGGCATCGTGATCGCAGTTTGAGCCTGGAAAAACTATAACGCCAAATTTCACGCTTCTATCTCCACGCGATAGTCCTCGATAATGGGATTCGAAAGTACCTCGCGGGCCATCTTCGTTACGGATTCCTGCGCCTGACCCTCCGCCAGCGATTCGTCAAGCGCAATCTCAAAATACTTCCCCTGCCGAATGTCGGCAATGCCATCAAAACCAAGCAGTTCGACAGAATGCTGAATGGCCTTCCCCTGGGGATCGAGCACGCCTGGCTTGAGAGTTACATAGACTCTGGCTTTCATTACGTTGAATTCCCCTTCGAAATAGTAAGACAAAATATTGCGCTATGTGTAGCGCTTAGCATAATATCAGCCCCCGGTGAGCAAATTTTGCGCTACAAAGAAGGCTTGGCCATCGCGTCACTAGTACCATCCGTCCCCTGAAAACTCGATTAAAGAAACTTAAATTTCGCTTTCGATCAGAGGAGAAAACAACTTATGGAGAACAACTCAGGCACGGGCAAAGCGGCTATCGGGTTGGATGCCAATATTGCTGCCGCCCTGGGATATCCGATTGGCATTCTTGGGCTTATAAATTTCATCATTGAAAAGGATAACCAGTTCGTCAAATTTCACGGGCTACAGTCGGTGCTTTATTCGGTCAGCGTCGGGGTCGTTTTCACGTTGTTATGGGTGGTTCTCATCGTTTTTGGGATCATATTGACCATGATCTCTGATGTATTGGGAATGCTGATCTGGATGCTCAACGGGCTCATCTTCCTCGCCTTTTTTGTTGTGATGTTTGGCGGGCTTTTGTTTGCCGCCTATAAATCCTATCAGGGCGAAATGTTCAAGCTTCCGGTTGTCGGCAATATTGCTCAAAAGATAATCAATAAATAAGTTTGTTGGTTCTGGGTCTTGGGTCTTCGGTTTTTGAGTAACCGCAGTCATTTCTCTTGGCCGCACTCAGCCGCTCAATCTCAGGGAAAACGCGAGCCCAAAGCCCACCTTATATAAATACTCTTTCGAAGATCGCGTCGACATTCCGCAGGTACGTCTCGAACGAAAATATACTGTTCAGCTCACCTTCTGAGAGTTGAGACCTAATGTCGGTGTCCACACTCACCAGACTTTTGAAATCCTTATCCTCGTCCCAAACCTTCATCGCGTTTCTTTGCACCCACTCGTAAGCCACCTCGCGAGAGACCCCTTTTCTGGTCAAAGCGAGCAACAGTTGCCCGCTAAAGATAAGCCCGCGAGTAGCCTGGAGGTTCTCAAGCATGCGCTCCGGATAGACCACCAATCCCTCTACCAACGATCGCGTTTTCTCCAGCAGATAGTCCAGCGCGATGCTCGAATCCGGAAGCACAACCCGTTCTGCCGATGAGTGAGAAATGTCACGCTCGTGCCACAACGCAACGTTCTCGAGTCCTACAATCGCGTTGGCTCGCACAACGCGCGCAAGCCCGCAGATTCGCTCAGAGATGATTGGGTTACGCTTGTGTGGCATAGCGCTCGAACCTTTTTGCCCACGCGTGAAGCGCTCCTGGGCCTCGCGCACCTCGGTTCGCTGCCAGTGTCTTACGTTTAGCGCTATTTTCTCGAGTGATGAAGCGATGATGGCAAGCGTCGAAAGATACTCGGCATAACGATCGCGCTGGATGATCTGCGTGGAAACCGGGGCCGCTTCCAGCCCGAGCCGCGCGCACACTTTCTCTTCAACAAGTGGATCAAGATGCGCGAAAGCGCCTACCGCGCCACTGATCTTGCCAACGGCGACCGCTCCCCGCGCGCGTTCCAATCGTTCGCGATTGCGACGGAACTCGGCGTACCAGACTGCAAATGTTAGTCCGAAAGATGTAGGTTCGGCGTGAATTCCGTGTGTCCGGCCTACCTGCGGTGTCTGCTTGAACCCATAGGCGCGCCGCTTGAGCACTTCCATCAGCGCTTCGATCCTCTTCAACAGCAGATCGCTGGCATCTCGCAACAGCAGAGCATTGGCCGTATCGACAACATCCGAAGAGGTCAAGCCATAATGCACAAACCGCGCTGCTTCGCCGATCGACTCGGCGAGATTTGTAGTGAAGGCAATTACGTCATGATTGGTGGTCTTTTCGATCTCATTGATGCGGTCGACCGAAAACCTGGCCTTCTCCTTTATCTCTGCGAGTGCTTCGTTCGGGATAGTTCCCATCTCCGCGTGCACTTCGCAAACGGCCAGCTCGACGTCCAGCCACTTTTGAAACTTGTTCTGCTCAGACCAGAGCGCGCCCATTTCGGGCAATGTATAACGATCGATCATTTCAACCCTGTCGAACTGACAAAATACCTCGCAAGCCGCCATTCCCCTTCACGTTCAACCATCGTGAAGGTTTCCATTCCATGATCTCTTTCAAATTTTGTTTGATAGGTAATTATGAAGACTCGACCTTTTAACGGCCCACTCGCATTCTCCTGTTCGACTGCCGTGTGGAGGTTGCGATTCTCTGCTCGCCCAAGCTTGGAACGAAGCGTCCTGAACGATGACGTCGATTCGTCAAGGGTCGAGTCCATCTGCCAGAGGTCTGCGGCTTCTTTGTAGACCTTCTCGTAGTGCTCGGCAGCGATATCTTCCGAAACCGAGTTTACCGCCGCTTCGACCTCCGCAGGCATTCCTCGTCTCCCGACAGTCTGCCCACAACTCGTGCCCAGCAAAAAGGTCAAAAGGATTACCGCGGCCTTCTTCATCGCCGCCCCCTGGTCAGACTTCGATCCACGGAGTGGGCTCCTTTGGAGTGGATAGGAAGATCTGGGTTTCGGCGGGAAAAAGCGGCGCACGCTCCTGAAGGGCCACTTCGGCGGAGATTTTGGCCAGATAAGGGTTGTTAGCCCGTTGCGACAGATGAGCAAGGACAATGTATCTGGCACATCCGTCGAAGCCATCAGTCAGCCACTCGGCCACATCTTCGTTTGAAATATGTCCAAGCCGGGAGAGTATGCGTTGCTTCAACTCCCAGGGATAAACATCGCAGGCCTTCAGCATGTCGCGGCTGTGATTTGACTCGATTACGATCGCTGCGCAGCCTCGCAGTTGTTCGGAAATCAGGGTGGTTATATGGCCAAAATCCATCAACGTGGCGATCTTGACACCCTGGTGCGTTGCCGTGAAGCCAAAGTTATCGACCGCATCGTGAGGAATCGTGAATGGATGAAAGTCGATCTCTCCGATGCGGAAGTCGCGGCTCGACTCGATCTCTTCGACGCGATCGCGGATAGCTCGGGCGCGTTTGCGGGATTCGTCTCCGTTTGCACCGAAACGATCGTTAACGTAAGCGTCACGTGTTTGCGCAGAGATGTAGACGGGACAATCCACGGACCTGAGGAGGACTCGCAACCCGCCGGCGTGGTCGCCATGTTCGTGCGTTACGAGCACGGCATCGAGGCGCTGAATGTCCTCTCCCATGAGCGCGAGACGACGCGTCAACTCTTTCGCACTGAGGCCGGCATCAACCAGTACGCGAGTGTCACCGGCTACAATCATCACCGCATTTCCTGTTGAGCCGCTGCCAAGTACAGAAAGTTTCATTTCTTCGGAAGTTGACTGTGAGCCCGATCTGAATTTTTAAGAGCCTGAGAATTTATCATCTAATCTTGGAAAGGGCTATTATGTATCTGCATAATGCAAATGCAATTCATCTCCTTCGCGAGAAAGGGGGCGGCCAGAGACGGCCGCCCCTACAGCTATGCACGTGATTTGTGGATTATGCTCTGCGACTCAAATCTCGAGGCGGGAGCGGTCGACGCGAAAGCCGTTGAGATTTCCAAGCGCTCCTACAGCGAGCGATTCGCTGGTGAAGTAGGTGCGCGCTACTTCCTGCATCTGCTCCGGAGTTACGGATTGAATCGCTCGGACGATCTCATCTGGAGGAATACGCCGCCCGTGAATCATCTGCTGTCGCGCAAGTGCGGTGGCACGCGCGCTCGAAGACTCGAGCCCCAACAGAATGGAAGACATTGCCTGATCCCTGGCAATCGCTAACTCGTCTTCCGGGATGCTTTCATGCACTACCCGTCTGAGTTCGTAGAGCGAGAGGTCCAATACCTTATCCATATGTTCCGGAGAGGCACCGGCGTAGATCGTAAACACGCCCACGTCGGAAAATGTGCTGCCGCCCGCGCCCAGAGAATATGCCAGGCCATGCTCTTCCCTGATCTTTTGCCATAACCGGCTCGAAGTGCCGCCGCCCAGGATCGATGCCAGCAGACTTGCGGCGTAGCGTTGTGGACTGCGAGCCGATGGCCAGGGCGCCGCGATGATCAGATGAGCCTGCTCGAGCTCATTTTTCTGTTCGATAAGGATTGGGGCGGCGGGTAAGGGGATCTGTTCCATTCCCATGGGCTCGGAACCCGTGCCATTGCCATTCCCATTTCCAAAAGCCCGCGCGGCCATTTCTACCAATCGGGAATGTTCGACATTGCCGGCAGCAGCAATTACGAGATTTGAGGGTCGGAATTCGCGCGCGTGAAAAGCCAGAGTCGTGTCGTGATCGAAGCTGGAGACGGTCTTGATTGTGCCTTCGATCGGACGCCCGAGCGGATGACCTGGAAAATACGCCGCGTTGAAGAGCTCGCCGAGGAATTCATCCGGGGTGTCCTCAACCATCTTCATCTCTTCCAGGATGACCCGCTGTTCACGTTCGAGATCGGCGGGGTCGAATCTCGGGCATGAAAGGAGGTCGGCAAGAAGATCAAAAGCCTCGGGCAGGACGGTGTCCGCAACCTTTATGGCAAAGCCCGTCATCTCATGGGTCGTATAGGCGTCAAGATGACCCCCCAGCCGATCTGATTCAACAGCAACATCGCGGGCGCTGCGGCGAGTAGTGCCTTTGAAAACCGAGTGTTCGATAAAATGACAGATTCCGTTCAATTCGGGCGCTTCGTGTCGCGACCCCCGTCGCACCCAGATTCCGGCCGTTACCGATCTGAGACCCGGCATCTTCTCGGTAAGAACGACGATGCCGTTGGGAAGGGTGGTGGATTGAACTTCTTCTATCATGCCCTTTTATGACCAAATCCTTGCAAATACGTTGACCATCCCCGTAGTAGCGGGAGGCAGGAATCGTAGCATGCCCCAAAACCGGCGGCAAAGGGGATAGGCCCCAGCGCCATTTGCTTGACAGGGGTTTGAGGCTTGGCGGAGAATGACCCATACTGTGGTTCGGTAAGTCTCTTCGCCTGAACCAGTTCGCTGATTTTTCCAAGGGTGATGCAAACAACTGAACGAGGACTTCGGGAGCTTCCGGAAAGATCTCTTTGCTTGAGTTTAAAGAAAATTGGGAAGTCCTTGCTTCAATCGCTCCTGCCCAGGGGCTAGCCGTGGAGGTTTTGCCGCAATGAAGAGAGTTTTTCATCTTGGTTTAGCCCTGACTGTGATCTCGGGGTTTCATCTGCTTTCCCCGGCATCAGTCGATGCCAGCCAGCGCTCGCTCGCTACCATTGCCGGTACGGTAAATGATGCGAAGGGTAGTCCGCTCGCTGACGCCATCGTCTCTCTGCTCAAAGACGGCGCGAAAGATGTTATTAAGCAGATCCGAACAGATTCCAAGGGCCGCTTCAGCGCGAAGATCGCTCCGGGCCGCTACGGTATCCGCGCCGTAGCCGACGGTTTCAATGAAGTAGTCTTCTCTTCGGTGGAAGTGCGCGCCTCGCAAGAGTTGATCTATCGCTTCAATCTTCAGGCAGTTGGATCAGGTCAGACTTTGCCCGAGCTCCGCAAGGATCGCGAAGATGTACGATGGGCCCTGCGATCAAGCCAAACTCGCCGCGCAATCTTTCAGATTCAGGAAGGTCAGGAGATAGCCCTCGGGACGGGAGTTGCGGACGATAACTCAGAACTGAGCGCGAACACCGAAGGTGAATATGAGTCAGTACGTAGAACCTCACGCACCAGAACTCACGGTGTCCTCGAAACTTACCTGGCTAGCAGTTCATTTGGGCCCAGTTATCCGGGAATAAATTTTGCTGTCTCGACCCCCGTTACGGAAGATATTGAACTGATTTTGGCGGGCCAGACAGGCCTGGGGCCTAATGCTCCGGAACGATTCGAAGCTACTGGTAGATTTCGTCCCGATCACCGTCATCGAATCGGCTTAAGTACGGGAGCCGTGAAGTTTGGCGCTTCATCGGTCAGCAACGTCGAGGCTGATAAAGACCTGATGGGGCAGTTTTCCGTGCGTGCTGTAGATGAGTGGGTTGTGCGCAACGGGATCGTTATTGTCATCGGCCTCGATTATTCCCGCTTCATGGGTGCGGGTGGAGCATACGCACTGTCACCTCGTTTGGGAATTCAGTATGACGCGAATGCTTCGACACGAATTAGGGCCGCTTATGCTCCGGGTGGTGATGAAGCAAATACGCAGAGCCTGGCTGCGTTCGAAGATGCCGAAGTGATCTTTAAGGACTTTGCGAATCGCCCTATTGCGCTTGTGGATGGGCAGGCAGTGATGGAGCGCACTCGTCGCTTCGAGGTCGGTGTCGACCGAATTCTTGATAACAGCTCAACCCTTGAAGCCACTGCTTTCTTTGACACAACTTCGGGCAGAGGCGTCGGCTTGCTGAGCACTCCCATTTCAGCCTTCTCAGGCGAAACTGGTGAGTCTTTGATTTCAGTAGCGAATCAACAGGGCGCCGCACGTGGGATGCGGCTGGTTTATACCCGGCGCTTGAGCCGAGTCTGGACCGCGTCGGCAGGTTATTCCTTCGGTCGCGGACAGCGTCTCTCGCCTGACGGATTTTCGAACCCCGGCGAAATCTTTTCATCGGAATTCTTCCAGACTGCCGCGGTCCAGCTCGGTGCAGGTTTTAGTAGAGGCACACACATTAGAACGGTATTTCGGTTCTCGTCTGAAGCGACGGTGTTCGCTATCGATCCGTTCGCCGGACGGCTCGGGGTATACGATCCTTCTTTAAGCATTCTGGTGACGCAGGAGCTCCCGAGTTTTGGGCTACCAGTACGGGCGGAGGCAGTTCTCGATGCCCGAAACCTGTTGGACACTCAGGCGAGTGTTGATAATGGAGAGATCCTTACCCAACTCAACACCGGGCGTCGCTCGGTAAGAGGCGGCATTTCAGTCAGATTTTAAGAGGCGGGACACCTGGCGGAAAACCGAAGTGAAAGCTTCAGGTAGTTCTGCCCCTTGTCTCTTGCGCCCGACCCTGGCTGTCCAAAAACTCGGAAAACTTCCGAAAAGTTGGATAGTTCTTGTGAGTCTCTGGCGCTGGTGACGTTGTTCACCTTTAGGACGCGACGGGAGAACGCACCAGAGTACTGTGCTTTTTCCTGTGAATAACTGGTTGACTTTGAGTCTTTTTGAGCCGGTGATGGCGGTACATGCATTGCTCTATTCATGCAGATCGCTAGCTCAGTATTCGTCAGGCGCCATGTAAGCTGTGAAAAGATCGGTACTCACAACTCAAACTTTGCTGCTCCTGATTGGGGCGGCCCTTCTTATTACCGCGGGGCTCCTTAATTTCGCTCAGCGAGCACGACACGAAACTCCCCCCTGGGATGGCGTCAGGTGGAGCGAGACCAAAGAAGGTATCGTTGCTGAAATAGTGGAACCAGGATCCGCCGGAGAGCGGGCGCGTCTCTTGCCCGGTGATCGGCTCCTGGCAATCAGTCTCGACGATCAGACATATGAAGAGGTCGTTCACGCGCGAGATGTCCAGATTTACTTAGATCAGGCGCGCGTGGGAGGCCCAATTCATTATTTGATCGAGCGCCCCTCCTATCCGGAAGAGAGTCGGTATTATTACGCCGACATCGATAGCCTCGGAGCTATTCACCGTTGGACGCCTCGGGATCTCTATATCAATGCCATCGGCCTGATCTACCTGATCGTTGGCTTCTTTGTGTTGTTCAAGCAAGGTGGCGGTGCCCCGTACGCGCAGCACTTTGCCGCTCTGTGCCTGGCAGCCTTTGTTTTCCACTTTTATGTGCCGGTCGGGAGTTACAGGGATCTTGATCTAGCCGTAGCATTCCTTCGAAATTCCACTTTCATCTTGTTTCCTCCGCTTTTCCTGCATTTTTGTGCTCTGTACCCCACACGCAACCAACTGTTCAACGAGCGGCGCTGGCGTGCTGGTTATTTATATTTGCCGGCCATTATTCTGCTGGCGCTTGCAAGTTGTGTTTTCCTGGGCAATGTCATCTCCAATGCAGTACCGGTATTGAGTGCCCTTCCCAACTTGTCTGAGAATTTCATCGGGCTCTTTTACAGGTTGAGCTTTGCCCATTTTATGCTGGCGCTGATCGCCAGCGCGTTCCTACTGACCCGAACGTTAATCACTGCTAAGGGCACCCTCGTTCGGCAGCAGATGAAGTGGGTAGTTTGGGGAACCATCCTGGCGATAACGCCGTTCACCTTGCTTTATGGCGTCGGATATCTCCTGGGTGGGCGCCAGGATCCATGGTTGACTGACGCCGCTGTCCTGCCTCTAATCCTCATACCTCTCGCTTTTGGATATTCAGTCCTGCGCTACCGTCTAATGGACGTCGAGTTGGTCGTGCGCAGAGTTTTCGTTTACGCGCTGACTACCCTGGCCATCGCTCTGATGATTGGTTTCGTAGTCTACCTTGCCGGTCTCTACGCGCTGGGTGGCGACGAAGGCTTCAGCTCGGGCGAGATTACGCTGCGAGTCGTTGTCGCTGTCGTAGCGATGGCAGCCATCGTGATGATCGCAGGCCCGGTCAAGAATTTCCTTCAGGAACAGATCGATCGGTTGTTCTATGGCGAGCGATACGACCTGCGGAACAGCCTGCTGGACTTCGGTCGCACTCTCTCGGCGACTACGGCGCTGGATCCTCTCCTCGACTCACTGGTGAGTCGCCTACAGGAAGTAATGAATGTCGGGAGAGTGGCAATCTTTATTGAAGACAAGAATACCCGCTCCGGCTACTGCGTAGCCCGCACCGTGGGTTTGGATTCCGAGATGGTGGTGCCTGCTGATTTTCGCGAGATGATTCGCGTCCGCTCGGCGGCGAATGGTGTAGTCCGCACAGACGACCTCGACCTGGTTCCGGAAACTACCGGATTCGTTAAACGCTCGCTGCACTATTACGTACCTTGCGTGGTGCGCGGGCGCCTGGTGGCCGTCATCGGGCTTGGGCGGTCGGCTGATGGCGCCCTTCTTTCTTCGGAAGACGTCGAAATACTAAGGACCGTTTCGGGTTATGTGGCGGTAGCCATTGAGAACAGTCTCCTTTACCAGGAACAGCAGGAACGGGCTAGCGAACTTAGACTGCTTAAGGAATTTAACGAGTCAATTATCGAGTCGATCAATGTCGGCCTGCTTGCCGTTGATCTGGAAGGCCGCGTAACGAGACTCAATTCCGCTCTGGAGCACATTCTCGAGCTTAGACGCGACGAGGCTGTCGGCCAGCGAGTCGAAGACCTATTTTCCGAAGACTTCGCCGATACTCTCTGGCAAGTTCTGGGTAATGATCGCTGGCGGCTCAAAGAGATTCGCCACATCTACAAGCTGCATACGGCTACATGCGCTGGTCGCACGCTGGTGCTCAATATTGCGCTCGCACCACTTCAGGACGGTCAGGGCCAAACCGGCGCCCTCGTTGTGCTCGAGGACGTAACTGCTCGTATTCGTCTCGAAGAACAGTTACAACAGCGCGAGAAGCTTTCCTCTATCGGTCTGCTAGCGGCTGGTGTAGCTCATGAAGTTAATACGCCACTCACCGGGGTTTCGTCCTATTCCCAAATGCTGCTTGGGATGCTCCCGGAGACCGATCCAAAACATGCCCTGCTGCAAAAGATCCGCCGTCAGGCGGAGAGAGCTACAAATATCGTCAATAATCTTCTCAACTTCTCACGAACCGGCGGCGCCACGCAGTTCGCCGAACTAGATATTCACCGGGTGCTCGACGACACGTTGCAATTGCTGGAACCGCAACTGCGACAGAACCAGATCGAGATTGTTCGCACTTATGAGCCTGAATTGCCGAAGGTTTTTGGCAACGCCGGAAAGCTCCAGCAGGTCTTTACAAACCTGTTATTGAATGCACGTGATGCTATACCGGATGGTGGCCGCATCACGATTGCTACAACCCGGACAGAAGACAGTTTATTGCTGGTTGAGTTTTCCGATAGCGGCATCGGGATCGCTCCGGAAAACGTAGCTAAGATCTATGACCCCTTCTTCACCACCAAGGGCGTTGGGCGCGGAACCGGATTGGGCCTCGCAGTCTCGTACGGGATCGTTCAAGAGCACTCGGGCCACATCAGTGTCGAGAGCACCCCGGGACAGGGCACAACATTTCGCATCACACTTCCAACTGCGCAGGCACGACCGCGATTGCAGGCAGTTGGCGATTAGGAAACTGGGTCAGGGCTCCGTTCTATAGCACGACGTCCGACTCAACCCTCCCCAGCTCAGTTCAAAAGGGTGGAACTCAACTTGGCCGTCACAAACAGCCTCGTGGGGTTTCAATTTCTTCCTAAGCAACCCCCCCGGGTCTTATGAACCGCCTTTTGTCTTATTGCCTGTTCTCGCCTAAACTAATTGTCCCCATGCACTGAATTGGGTAGAGAAGAAGAGTATTTATGGCGAAAAAGGGCTCTGTCCTCGTCGTTGATGACGAAGAAATAATGCGTGAGGTACTCGAGACGCTTCTCACTGCGGATGGATATCGAGTGGACCTCGCAAAGACCGGCGAGGAAGGATTGGAAGCCTATGGCCGCAGAGCTTATGATCTGGTCCTCCTTGATGTCTCAATGCCTGGGATCGGCGGCCTACGAGCCCTGGAAGAGTTTCTCAAGATCGATCCCGAGGCCGTGATCGTGATGATCACCGCCTACGCTACGTTCGATACGGCAATCGCCGCGTGGGAGCGAGGTGCCTTCGGTTGCGTCCGCAAACCTTTTCAGAACGAACAGATCACAGCCACAGTTGGCGCTGGGATCAAACGACACCGCAAAGAAGAGGAGAGACGAACTCTAAGGCGGGCAATGAGTCGGGCCGTAGACCGCGGCGCTATCGTCGGACGCTCTGACGGAATGCAGGAGGTCTTCCGGCTCGTTGAACAGGTGGCCCCAGCTCGCTCTACTGTTTTGATCACCGGCGAAAGCGGAACCGGGAAAGAGTTGATTGCAAAAGCTATTCACGAATCAAGCCCGCGCGTCGGCAAGGCTTTCGTCACCGTCAACAGCTCAAACATTCCCTCCGAATTGCTGGAGTCAGAGTTGTTTGGTCATACGCGAGGCGCTTTCACCGGCGCTGTGGCAGCTAAGAAGGGCCTGTTCGAAGTGGCCGACGGCGGATCGATCTTCCTCGATGAAATTGGCGACATTCCACCCGAGACTCAGGTGAGATTGCTGCGGGTCATTCAGGAGCGCGAGTTCACGCCGCTTGGTGATACTTCTCCGCGTCGAGTTGATGTTCGCATAATTGCCGCTACAAACATCGACCTCAAAGAGGCAGTTAAGCAAGGTACCTTTCGCGAGGATCTTTACTATCGCCTCGCAGTAGTTCCCATCGAGTTGCCACCTTTGCGCGACCGGCGCGAGGACATTCTGCCGTTGGTCCAACACTTCATCAAGAAATATAACGAGGAGAATGGACGACAAGTATCCGAACACATTGCTCCCGAGGTTCTGGCGCTGCTCGAAGCCTACTCGTGGCCCGGTAACGTCAGGGAGCTGGAGAATGCGGTTGAGCGCGCAGTTGTCATAGCGCCTGGCGACGAGATTAGCCGACAATGTCTGCGTCCTGAAATCAGCGATCCGAAGTCAGTCGCCAACACTTCAACCGACGGCGCCAGTACCGGCGCCGTCCACGACATTGGACGCGGGGTTAACTTCTATGACGAGGTGCGCCGATTTGAGATCGATCTGATTCGCCGGGCCTTGGACCAGACCGGCGGCCATCAGTCGCGAGCTGCGCGGTTACTGGGAATGAACGCCACAACTCTCAACTCAAAAATTAAGACTTACAACATAAACCTCAGACAGCAACACCACATGTAGAAACCTAACTGTCCTTCAGTTCTGGGGATGGTCGATCCTTTGGTGGTCGCTCCGGGCGACTCTCGCGAACCGGCTCGGAGCTCTTTACCGGCGGCTCAGATCGTGGCGCAGGCGCGGAGCGCTGTGGGGGAGGATCAGAGCGTGGCGGCGGCGCGGAGCGCTGTGGCGGCGGATCCGAGCGTGGCGGCGGCTGACTGGCAGGCGGATTGGCGCGTACCGGAGGAGCTGGTCGCGGAGCGAGTTTAACCTCGCGAGGTGCAGGTTCGGAACGCGGTGTTGGTGGTTTGTATGTGCGCGCCGGCGTATCTGTATTGGGAGGCGCGGTGCGGACTTTCTCCTGACGCTCGGGACGCTGCTCTGGTCGAGGAGACGAACTCGGGACAGGGGGTGGCGCACTCGTTCCCGGTCGATTAGATGTAGTAGGCGGAGCTTCAGCGGCCTTATTCGGCCTGCCGATCGGTCGCCTCACCACCGGATTCGATCTCTCTTCTACAACGGGCGGTGGCGCAGATCTTTCCGGCATCATTCTCACCTTGCCCGGCAGACCCTCTCGATTCAAGCCATTCTCGCCAGAGTTGTTTCCGGCGCCGCTACTCCCGCGGTTTCTGTTTACGACTCCGGTGCCCCCGGAGCCCGGCCTGTTAATTCCTGGTTCCCGTCCGTTCCACACTCGGGACCGGCGCAGTCGATCATTGAGCGGAACGCCAGGCGTTCGCTCGCCTGCCCCCGTGCGACGCCAACGTGCTTCGCCCCTATTGTTATCAGTCCCCCTCCCAGTGTAACTAGGCCGAAACGGGAGATTCCGCAGCGGGTCATTTCCGAAAATACGGCGCGCCGCAGTTTCGTCGGCGAAACGCAACCTTGCGCCGCGCCGACCAAATTCATTCGGTCGCAGGCCGGTGACCGCTCGCAGATACGCAGGATTCACCTGGCCCCACCGCCCGCCACGGTAATGTCGCGAATGTGGATCGCGTTGCCGGTACGAGAGCGGATACCAATATATCTGTGGCCCAAAAGAATGATTGACGGAGACAAATGCAACCAGCGCTGGGCGCCACCAGCTTCGATGCCTGTGATAATAACTGCGCGGACACCAGGCCCAGTAGTTGTTGTGGTAGACCCAGCGACCATAGTGATAGGGCGCCCAGCCCCAGGGCTCGTGCCCCACCCAGGTCCAGCCATAAGGTGGAAACCAGCTCCACTGTCCATGCCGGTACGGGGCCCAGTTCTGGTAGTTATTGATTACAGTGACATGGGGGCGCCAGATCCACCCATAATCATTTGCATAGTTCCACGTGCCGTAATTGTCCAGATCTTCGGCGCCCCAGATCTGGTTGTCGTAGTAAGGGCTGTCGTAACGAAGTGTTTGCGCAAGATGCTGTTCGCGGCTGGCAACCCACTTGTCCCACGAATCACGCACGCCGGCGAGAAACAATTCCCACTCCGCATCCTCGGCTTCGTAGTTGAGTTGTGCTGAGCGACCATCACGTAGTACAAAGCCGGAGTTTGCGGAGTAGATGCGAGCCCGTCCACCATCTCTAACGGTGATGCGGACATTGTTTCCGCTTACTACATCCAGGCGATAGAGGCCCGTTTGTTCGGGGGCGACTGTGGAGCCGGGAGCGTCGAGTTCGAAGGATTCTTTCTCGCCATCAAATTGGGCCAGGCGCAGCGACGCGGTCCCTTCGCTGAGGCTCAGAGCAATTCCCTCGTCGCGTAGTGTTACGATCTGGAGCTCGGAGTTGGCGCCCAGGCGAACAAAGTTCTTTGAGTCGAACTGAATTGCCGCTTGCGCATTGCTGCCGGTTTTCAGGGTATCGCCCTCGACCATTGGTGAGTTCAGCCGGGCCTCGTCCCACTCGTCGGCATCATTGCGTTTCAGAGTCACTTCGCCAGTGAGGAAACTGATTCGGACGACCCGGGCTTTGACCTCGTAATCATCCTCGGGTTCATCTTCCGCGGCAACGCTTGTCGTCAAAGAGAAGAGTAAAGAGAGAGAAAGAATGGTGGTGTAAAGCGGTCGGGTGGCAATCATGATCACGCTCCTTTTCAAAACTCGGAAGGCACTTGGTTCAGGGGCGGGAGCGTCAAACGCGCCGCGGAGAAATCACTTAAGAAGCGCGTTGGCGCAGGCTTAAGCCCGCGATTCATGCTTCACCAACGCTTGGGGCTTAAACCTGTTGACCCTTGCTGTGGTGGCACTTGTGCAAAACCCGTACCCGCGAATGGACCAAAACAGGGCGCGACGGAACCCGCGTGGTTGGAGAGATTTTCGGAAAAGGCCGGCGGCTAAAAGGCTAAGGCTTATCCCCAATGGTGCAGTTCTGGCACTAAATCGTATGTCAGAGCCATCCGAATGGCTCTAAAGGAGTGAACTCAATACGTATGGGGGTTAACTGAATCTCGAAGCGCAGGTATGGTAGAAAGAACTTCCTCTAGCGTCACCCTCTCGCAGATGCCGGCACCCTTAAGAGCAGTAGATCAGGTAAGGGTCCTGGTGCTGATCGACAATGTCAGCGACCAATTGTCCACCAACCCGGAAGGAGTGCTCTCTGAATTTGATTGCTTACTCAAAGCAGGGATGACGAGCTTAGGCGGCGACACAATTTGCTGTCCTCATTTCGGTCTATCACTCTCAATTACGACCTACCTCGATGGGAAGCAGCACACGGTGCTCTTCGATGGCGGCCCAGAAGGGGAGGTTCTCGAACGCAATGCCAGACTACTGGGAGTAGACTTCGGTGCCTTTGAGAGTGTTGTTCTCTCGCACGGGCATTTTGATCATGCTGGGGGCCTGCCTAGAGCGTTACAACTAATTCTGAGTAATTGCGGCCACAACGTGCCTTTGTGGGTACACCCCGAAATGTTTCGCCCTCGCGGTGATCAGTTAGCTGATGGCAACGTAATGCCTAACAAAGATATCCCCGGTGTTGAAGCCCTAACCTTGGAAGGCGCCGAAGTCGTTTGTACCCGCGACGCCCAGTTGCTCCTCGAAGATACCTTTTACATTAGTGGCGAGATTCCCCGGGTCACGACTTATGAGAAGGGGCTGCCTGGTCATATGCGCAGGACCGAAGACGCATTGGCGTGGGAGCCGGATCCATTGATTACGGACGAGCGATTCCTCGCAGTCAAGGTGCGGGAAAAGGGTGTAGTTGTGTTTACTGCTTGTTCCCACGCTGGAGTCGTAAATGTACTGGAGCATGCGTGCGCAGTCTTTCCCAATACCCCGCTTTATGCGGTGATGGGCGGGCTTCACCTGTCAGGCGCCGGTCCGGAGAAGATCATTTCTGAGACTGTGAGAGATTTGAAATCCTTTGGCTTGAAGATCATAGTACCCGCGCATTGTACTGGCTGGCGTGCGGTTACCGAACTTCTAAACACCTTCGGCGAACAGATGGTAATACCGTCCGCGGTTGGTAAGCTCTTTACCTTTTAAACGACGTCAAGATTGGTGCCTGTGGGCTTGAGACACATAATGATGCCCAGCCAGAGCGTCCAGCCTGATTGCAGGAACCATAGTATTCGCGCCCCATGAACATCGAGGTGAATGAGGCCGGAAAGGAAAACTATCAGGATTGCACTGCCGGCTATGAGGCCCGCCACCCCTGTGGCCAGTCCGACTGTGATCTGAGTACGCTGCCGGATCATTGCGGTTGACAAGAGGATAATGCCTACTGCGAACGCGATTACATGCACACTGGCGAACGCACGGTTCCAGAGACCCGTGTAAATCAGGAACGCACGGGTCAAATCCGAACCTTCGGCAGCAACGATTCTGGTAATGACCCCGGGAAAAATAAAACCACTGGCCAGCGCCGCAGATATGACCGCTATCCCGCCAAAGCCGAAAGCGACGAGGGCTGCAATCGACAGGTCAGACGATCGGAGACGACGAATCACACCTAGCAGGCCCAGGAACATTACCGGCGTCGCGGCTATCGCCAGCGCATGGATCATGAGGCTCAACCGCGCGGTCTGTGAAAACGTTTCACGATTCATGAGGCCATGTGCGGTGGGATGTAGGCTCATGACGATCATAGAAGCCAGGGAACTGGCTATGAGCAGTGTTCCGCTTACGACATCTCGGTTCATAGGCTAGACTAATACGACTGGGAGCGAAGCAGGTCAACAACCAATCAAGCCAAAAAGTACGTTAATGAACAGAGAGGCCCACATTGTTCGGCAACTCTTGCAAAGCACGCCTCGGGGCTCGCGAAATGATCGTCGTGTGCAGCGCACGCAGCAGGCGTTGGTGCGGGCTTTTGTAACGTTGGTCCAGGAGAAAGGCTACGATTACTTCACGATCAATGACCTGCTTAAACGAGCAGATGTCGGCCGGTCCACCTTTTACACGCACTATCGGGGGAAAGACGACCTACTACAGAAAAGTTTTGAACACATGCTTACAATGCTGTACGAGCATATGGATCGAGAAGGGCCAAGCCATCGTATAGCGCCAGTGCGGGAACTCTTTGCGCACGTTTGGGAGTTCAAAAGTCTTCACCAGGCATTGGTGCGGTCACGCGTAATGGACCATCAGCATCACGGGCGGGTCAGCCATCTGAGCCGGCTGATTGAACGCCGCATTGCCTCGAGACGTTCTGACATAGGGATGGCGCCGCCGCCCGTGCTGGCTCAAGCTCTCGCTGGCGCTCTCTTTGCGCTGCTTAGGTGGTGGGTTGATAACGACGCCCCATATGCCCCAGAGCTAATGGATGAAATGTTTCATGCAACTTATGACGCGAACAGGTTATTAAGATGAAAACTGAATTCACCAGAACCCTACTTTCTACGCTTTACGTCAGATCAACAGCCGCTCTGCTCTTGATGCTTTTGGTTTTTGCGCCTGCGACTCAGGCCCAATCACTGGAGCGTGAAAAGCCCGAGCAAGTCGGACTGTCGACCGAACGACTACAACGGTTGACCGCTTCTATAAATTCCTATGTGAAGAATGATCAACTGCCCGGCGTTGTGGCACTCGTAGCCAGACGAGGGAAGGTGGCCTACCTCGAGGCTTTCGGTCAGAGAGATCGTGAAAGTGGCGCATCAATGCCTGAAGACGCCATTTTTCGGATTGCCTCACAGACCAAAGCACTCATCAGCGTGGGCGTAATGATCCTTCAGGAAGAAGGACGACTGCTCATCTCAGATCCAGTTGGTAAGTACCTTCCCGAATTCGTCGAAACCACTGTCGCCGTGCCCAAGGCTGATGGCGGCTACGAAGTGGTGAAAGCCAAGCGCCCGATTACCATTCGCCACCTCTTGACCCACACAGCGGGCATCGGCTACGGCAGCGGAGTGGCGCGCGACCGCTGGGAGGCGGCGGGAATTACCGGATGGTATTTTGCCGATCGCGACGAGCCCGTAGGCGCCACGATCGCACGACTGGCAAAACTCCCTTTTGACGCTCACCCGGGCGAACAATGGGTCTATGGTTATGCAACTGACATTCTTGGCGCACTGATCGAACGCGTCAGCAGCCAGCCACTTGATGAGTTTCTCGACACGCGCATTCTGAAGCCGCTGGGAATGAAGGACACGCACTTTTATCTTCCTCAAGCTAAACTTAACCGGTTCACAGTGGTCTACTCGGCGAAACAAGGTGGTGGCCTCGAACGGGCTGCCGATCCGGGCGGTATGATTGGTCAGGGAGCTTACGTTAATGGTCCCAGGAAGAGCTTTTCAGGTGGTGCAGGCCTGCTTTCGACCGCTCCTGACTACGCGCGTTTTCTTCAGATGCTTCTTAATGGTGGTGAATTGGACGGGAAACGAGTTCTGAGTTCAAAGTCGGTAGAGCTCATGACCGTTGATCACATGGCCGGGAAGTCATTTGGTGAAGGTGTGGGCTTTGGCCTGGGCTTTTCTGTGGTGAAGGATCTGGGGGCCAGAGGAATTCCTGGCTCGATTGGAGAATACGGTTGGGGCGGCGCATATCATTCGGCGTACTGGGTGGATCCGAAGGAGCAGCTTGTGGTGGTCTACTTCACGCAACTCATACCGTCGGGTAATCTGGACGATCATGGCAAATTGCGAACACTCATTTATCAAGCGATAGTTAAATGAGGTTTTTAGTGAGCGAGTTACTTGCTTCCTGCACTGGATCTCGCGGCGCTCAGTCTCTTTAAATCGGCTTCGGCCGCGATGTATCCGAAACTGGTCCATTGCTCGCTTTCGGTTATCTTGCCCAGAATCTTGACAGCGTCAGCCCGCCGCCCGTTGTAGACATACCAGCTACCCAGCCCGTAAAGCACGCTATGGGAACCGGGCGATGCAGCCTGCTTAAGAATTTCATCTTGGAGCGCCTCGCGCGAGATTACTCCCTTGTACATAAGCAACAGCCGGTAGTAGCCATCGTTCTCAATAATATCCATCTTATCGTGAATGGGATTGAGGACCTGAGCAGCCTCGGCGTTTCGATTGAGTCGCCGCAGTGTCATGTAGAGCCAGTGACTCGTGGCAGCAAGGGCGTCTGGATTCTTCGAGACCTTGAGACATTCGCGATAACTCTTTAAAGCCTTCTCGTAGTCTCCGGTCAGATAGTAGGCGAGGCCCAGGTGGTACCAGATATTGAACTGCAACGTACTCGTCGGAATGTTGCGTGCATTTGGCTGGCCGTCGGGTTCGACCTCGTCCGGCTTGTCTTTAATCAGTTTGGCGGCTTGCTCGAAATCTGAAATGGCCCGATCAAATCTGCGTATCGTGATGTGCCGGTGTCCGCGATGGCGGTAGAATCGAGGATCGTTGGGGAACTTCTCAACTCCTTTTGTGAAAGTATCAATGGCGTCACGAAACTGACCGAGATAGGCTAAACGCCGGCCGAGCCAGATGATCCCCTCCGGATCATTCGGATTCGAATCAGATTTTGCCCGGGCCTCAGCGAGGTTCTTTTGCATTTCACTTTTTGCCTCAGCCGTAACGGGCGGGGGTGGCCGGTCAGCAAAGTCGCCCCCGGCGCTCTTTTCCTGTGACCGAACTGTTGGGAATGACAATAGAAGAAATACCAGCGCGAATAGGGAGTGTTTCATGATGGACTAAAGTTATAATCGCTTCGCCCCATGCGCAAGCCGCAGGCGCGATATTGGGTCCCTGATTACAAGCAGAACGATGGAAGGTGACGTGAGCGTCTTACCACAAACCCAGAGCACCCGGCACAATGCCATTCAACGTTGCATCGAAGGTTCCTGCCGCGCAACCTATAAGCTTGAAGAGCGAGTGTACACCTGCTCGCGCTGTGGCGGCTTGCTTGCCGTGGAATTGCCAGATGGGCCTAACCGTGATCCGCTCAAGCTGCGCGAGACATGGTGGGCGCGTCGCATTTCAACTGAAAGCAGAGATCGGAGTGGCGTCTGGCGTTACCGTGAGCTGCTGCCCTTTACCGAAGACGCCCCCGTCATCTCGCTCGCCGAGGGAAATACTCCGCTTTACGATGCGCCCCGGTCTGCCAGTTACTGCGGCCTGGACGAACTCAAACTGAAACATCAGGGCTGTAATCCTACCGGTTCATTCAAGGACACCGGGATGACGACTGCGGTCACGCAGGCGCGCATACTTAATGCTAGTTTGTTGGTGTGCGCCAGTACAGGAAACACTGCTGCGAGTCTGGCGGCTTATGCGGCTCGGGCTGACATGCTTTGCGCGATCGTGGTACCTCGCGGACAGGTAAGTCGGGCCAAACTGGCCCAGAGTCTGGACTATGGAGCAATTGTGCTGGAGCTTGAGGGCAACTTTGACGATTCGATGCGCGTGATTCGTGAGCTGAGCGAGGATGAGTCTATTTATCTTGTAAATTCGATCAATCCATTTCGCATAGAAGGCCAGAAAACAGTCGCTGCCGAACTGCTGGAACAATTATCATGGGAAGTCCCCGATCACGTGATTCTGCCAGGCGGGAATCTGGGCAACAGCTCAGCATTGGGCAAGGGGTTCCAGGAGTTGTTCAATCTCGGGATTATCGAAAGGATTCCGCGACTTTCCGTGGTGCAGGCAGAAGGAGCGGCGCCTTTTTCTCGACTATTTGCGCGATATGATCATAATTCCCTCGATGCGGGCGCGCCTGCTGATATTGAAATGGTTGAGCAGCCGCAGACGCTGGCTTCGGCAATCAGGATAGGAGCTCCAATTTCATGGCAGAAAGCCTGGCGTGCAGTGCTTCAGAGTAAGGGGTGGGTGTTGGCCGTTAGCGAGCAGGAGATTGCGGATGCGAAAGCAATTATCGGCCGGGATGGCATCGGATGTGAACCTGCCTCAGCGACTACCGTCGCTGGAATCAGACATCTGGTTGCCGCCGGAAACATAAAAGAGACGGAAAGGGTGGTAGCGGTGCTGACCGGTCATCTTCTAAAGGATACGGATTATGTTACAAACTATCACAGTGGGACTTTAGTGGACCCCGTCAAACGCCCACTCAGCGGTACTTTTGCCAATCAACCTTTGCGTGTAGGTGCAAATAAGAATGCTGTGCTTGAAGCGATCAAGAGTCATTCAGCTCAGTAGTCAATAACAAGGGGATCATTGATGAAGAGAGCAGTGCCCGACCAAACCAACCGGACCAACTCGACGGCTGTTGAAATTCGCCTTCCCGCTTCCACTTCCAATCTCGGCGCCGGATTTGACTGTTTTGGTCTTGGTCTAAAGCTTTACATGACCATTCGCGCAACGGCGCTGCCGTTTTCGCGGACCGTTTGCCGAGTGCGAACCATTAGCGGCGAAGAGAATGCAATTCTGCCACGAACAGCCGAAAACCTTATCTATCGCGCGATGGCTTATACCGCGAAACGGGAAGGCGTTTCTCTTGCCCCGCTCCGCCTAGCCGTGCATAACGAGATTCCGATCACGCGCGGGCTCGGAGGGAGCGCGGCAGCGATCGTGGGGGGCATCAAAGCCTTCGGATTGCTGCACGATCGCCGTCTGACAGATGACCAGATTCTTCGCTACGCAACCGAGTTTGAAGGCCACCCGGACAACGTTGCGGCGACCTTGCTTGGTGGCTTTGTAGTGACCTGTACTACGTTGGACAAGGTGATTGCCTTAAGAAGAAACTGGCCTTTAGAGTTGAAGATTGTGGTCGTCTCACCGGCAATGCAGTTGGAAACAAAGCTGGCACGGTTGGCGCTGCCTCGGCTGGTCAGCCATGCAGACGCCGTTCACAATCTTCAGCGGACTGCGCTCTTCAACGCGGCCCTTTCCGAAAACCGTCCCGATCTATTCTGGGAGGCAATGAAGGACCGGTTGCACCAGCCGAAGCGGCAGACGTTGATTCCCGGTCTCGCTGATGCGCTGGCGTTGCCAAAGATGACAGGATTGCTGGGACTCGCGTTGAGCGGTGGGGGACCAAGTGTGCTGGCGGTTGCAAACGACAATTTTGAGGAGATAGGAAAGCGGATAGCGGATTGCTTTCACAAACGGGCAGTGCCCACAGTTGTGCGGCGGCTTGATGTTGACAACGAAGGTTGCCAGACGAAAGTGCTGCGAGCAGCAGGCCGGCAAGCTTCAGGATACTAGTTACTTTTGTGATGTTTTATTACTGGATCCTCGCAAGCATTCGCGTTACGCGAAATACCGGATAGCTGGCGCCCAGAAGCAGTAAAGCGTAGACACTGTTTCTCGTGTCACTGGCGACTGCGCCCAGCAGGAAGAGAACCGATCCCAACAACGCCAGCGCGGTGGTCCATGGATAGCCCCATGTGCGATACGGTCGCTCTTTATTCGGTTCCCGCCGTCGTAATACAAACAGCGACATAAAAGAGAGCGCGTAATTCGCGACAAAAAAGAAGGCCAGAATCGTTATCACCTGAGCAAAGGTCTGACCCCTGAATATGAATAGCAGCACTACCACCGTGCTAATCGCAAGAGCCGTTGTTGGAGTCCCACCGCTGTTGACATAAGCAGCTCGCTTCGAAAAAAGGCCGTCGCGACTCATTGCCAGCAATACTCTTGGCGCCATCAAGTGCAGAGCATTAACCGCGCTAAGCATTGAAATGATGGTCAGTGAACGAAAGACCGGATCGCCAAAAGGACCAAATATCACATCCGCCGCTGCACCTATTGCGAACTCTTGGCCCGCTATCTTCTCGACAGGCAAAACATAGAGGAGGGAGAGATTTACCAGTAAGTAGATCGCGATGATGGCAATTACGCCGCCAAATAGCGCACGCGGAATGTCGCGGCCCGGTTTTTCAACTTCCTCTGAAAAATAGACCACGCCGGTCCAGCCATCGTAGGTGTAGATCACTGACTGGAGAGCCAGTATGAACGCCGCAAACAGAGGCAACCCCACGTTTACTGCCGCTTGAGCAACTGGGGCGGAGGGCTCGGCGCCGCCAAGCAGGAAGGCGGCAATAATGAGAATCACGAATGCGAGCGCTTTCAGCAGACTGGTAACGTTCTGGATATTGCTGCCCCAAACAATGCCGCGCCACTGAGAAACAGCAAAGAGAATTACGATAAATGCCGCGACTGCAACTGCCCTACCCTGGAAGGCTGGGAACAGTGCGCCGGAAAACTCTCCAATTACGAGTGCTACTGCCGCAGTGCTGCCGCACGTCGAGATCCAATCGCTCCAACCTACAATAAAGCCCGCATACTCGCCCAACGCATAACGCGAGAAGACATACTGCCCTCCTGAGCGCGGCAGCATCGTGCCCAACTCAGCAATTGACACGGCTCCAAGCAAAGCGTAGAGGCCACCGGCTATCCAAACCGCAAGGAACAACCAGGGATGCGGCAAGTGTCCGGCAATCTCGCCGGGAGCGCGGAAGATACCCGCGCCAATCGTGTTGCCAATGATCACGGCGAGACCAAATCCAACCCCAAGGACGCGTAACAGCTTTCCTTGTCCGACGAACTTCAGTTTGTCGTTTTGCATTACCCTAAAATTGGATTTGAATCACGCCTCGTCCCGCCGAGTTGAAAGGACGATGCTTCTTGAGGAAAAAACGGTTGAGAACCAAGTTGCCTCCGAACTTCCGGCCCTACCTGAACGACAAACTGAAAGTTCGTCGGTCAGGTTTGTCCGCGGTTCTCCAGTCGCGCTATATTACGGCTTTCCAGAAATTTTTCCACGCACAATTCCGAAAAGGAGATGACTATGAAAAGGTTTGTCCGCACGTTTGTACTCAGCCTGCTTCTTGCCGTGCTAATCCCGACGAACAGCCTCGCACAGAGCGGCGCCGTTCTACCCGGCGACAACCTTGTAGTCGAAGGCGTACCCGCGATCCCAGTGTCGCTTGCCGAAGAAGTAAATCGCTACACGGAGTTTCGTGGCGCCGGACTCTCGAGTTGGCACCCGACGAAGCGCGAAATGCTTATCAGCACCCGCTTCGGTGATACCAATCAGGTACACCACGTTAAGATGCCCGGCGGCGCGCGCACTCAGCTAACGTTCTTCTCGGATCGCGCTGGTGGGGGATCGTACCGGCCAAAGACAGGTGATTTCTTTGTCTTCAGCAGGGACATAGGCGGCAATGAGTTCTTTCAGTACTGGCGCTACGATCTCAAGGACGGACGCGTCACTCTGCTCACCGACGGCAAATCGCGCAACACGGGTTGGAACTGGTCGAACTCGGGCGATCGGGCTGTTTATGGTTCAACTCGTCGTACCGGAAGTGATGTGGATTTCTACCTCATCAATCCGAGCGATCCAAAAAGCGACCGACTCCTCCTGCAACTGGAAGGCGGAGGCTGGGGCGTCGGTGACTGGTCGCCTGACGATCGCAAACTGGTTCTGGGAGAGTTCATCTCGGCCAACGAGACATATGCCTGGCTCGTCGATGTCGAATCAGGTGAGAAGACTTTGCTAACCCCAAAGGGAAGCGATGAAAAGATTGCTTATGGTGGCGCGCAATTCAGTAAAGATGGACGCGGCCTCTATGTCACGACAGATAAGGATTCGGAGTTTCGGCGGTTGGCCTACGTTGATCTTGCGACAAAAGAACATACATTTCTGACGGACCATATCAAGTGGGACGTTGACTCATTTGAGCTTTCACCCGACGGCGGCACGATTGCTTTTGTTACGAACGAGGAAGGGGTGAGTAAGCTTCGTCTGCTTGATACAAAAACACGCAAGGAGAAACCGGCGCCCAAGCTCCCAGTCGGAATAATTGGCGGCGTTGAATGGCACGACAACGGTCGAGATCTGGGATTTGTATTTACCTCGGCTCGTTCTCCAGCGGATGTTTATTCGCTTGACGTCCAAACCGGTAAGGTCGAACGCTGGACTCAGAGTGAAACAGGTGGCCTCAACACTCAGGAGTTTTCTGAGGCAGAAGTAGTGCGGTGGAAGACTTTCGACGACCGCGTGATCAGCGGCTTTCTCTACATGCCTCCGGCTCGATTCACTGGTCCGCGACCCGTAGTTATCAACATTCATGGTGGTCCTGAGTCGCAGGCGCGTCCCGGCTTCCTCGCGCGCAGCAACTATTTCTTGAATGAGATGGGTGTCGCCATTCTCTTCCCCAACGTACGCGGCTCGTCAGGTTTTGGCAAAACCTTTCTCAAACTCGATAACGGATTTCTCCGGGAAGATTCCTATAAAGATATAGGTACCTTATTGGACTGGATTGCCAAAGAGCCTCGTCTTGACGCAAGCAGGATCATGGTTACCGGTGGGTCATATGGCGGTCATATGGCTTTCGCGGTGGCGCAGCGATATAGCGATAAGATTCGGGCCACGCTGCCAGTTGTTGGGATTTCCAACCTTGTTTCATTTCTGGAACGAACCGAGGCCTACCGCCGTGACTTGCGGCGGGCGGAATACGGTGATGAGCGTGATCCGAAGATGCGCGAGTTCATGGAGAGAATAGCCCCTTTAAATCACGCCAAGAGCATAACGAAACCAATCTTCATTGTTCAGGGTGGAAATGACCCACGAGTGCCATTGAATGAGGCTGAGCAGATGGTACGCACAATGCGGGCAAACAACACGCCGGTCTGGTACCTGATGGCGAAAGACGAAGGGCATGGTTTTTCGAAGAAGCGGAACCAGGACTTTCAGTTCTACGCAACGGTGATGTTCATGCGCGAGCATTTGCTGAAGTAGGATCGCGTCAGAGCTGTCATGACTTGAGATCTAAATAGAGCAGGCGGTGAAAGAGATGTTCGCCGGCTTCTCTTCGCACCGAGAGACGTCCCGCATGGTAGGCTCTTGAGTTCAAACCTCGCTGGACTGAATGGCAGATCGCGACATCTTCGTCCTGAATACGTTGGCCCACCTCGATGCTCGCCCGATTGTGCTCACTTGCAGCTCCGGAAATATCCGGAAAATAGAAATCAAAAATAACTTCGGTGCGATCGACGCCTCTGGGAATCACCAGGTTTGTGTCCATCGCGCCGTCGTACCAGTTGATCATGAAATTAGGATAGATCCAGTAGTAGAGGGCCCGTTCGCCTTTTCTGACAGCGCCCGTTTGCGCTTCGGCGCCGGCGCTTACTAAAGGACTCCATTGCAGGCAAAAGCGTTCACCGTTCTCGATCATGTAGTTGCTGTAATCGAGCACGCTATCGAGGCCTTTGTGAAGATGCGGTACGTGGTAGCCTCCGTCCAGATAGTTATCGACAAACACTTTCCAGTTACAGTCAAAACTGTAGTGGCGGCGTTCGAACCAGTGGAGATTCTCCAAATCAAGGGCGCGGATTTGATCGATGAGACTCGCGGAAAGAAACGATTCGAGCGTGTCCTTCTCATCCGGAAAGCCATAGTCACGATCGAGGCGGACCAAGACCCACTTTTCCCAGTTTGCGGTCTCAATACTGAGCAGGCCATTCGCTGAGCGGTCAAAGTCGCGAACGCCTGCGAAGTCGGGGGTTCCTTTGAGTTCACCGGTTAGTGAATAGGTCCAACCATGATACGGGCAGCGCAGGGTTTGGGCCGTGCCTTCGGGCTCAGTCATCACGGCTGCGGCATGGTGGCGGCAGACGTTGTAGAAGCCACGAAGAACATTGTCACTGCCGCGGACTATCAGAATCGGCTCGCCGGCAATCGTAGTCGTGATGTACTGACCTGGTTCGCTGACTTGACTGGCGCGACCCGCTACGTGCCATGAAGTCGAAAAAACAGTGCGGCGCTCGAGATCTGCAATGCGTTGATCGGTATACCACGCGGAAGGAATGGTCCAAGACTCCGCCAACTCAGCGTTGGGGTTGTACATGTCGAGCAGTTCTTTAATTGAAACTGGTTTCACGTGGATCAACTCAAGCGACTGGTGTGGCAGTCTTGCGTTTGGGGTTAAAAAACGGCGTCTTCACCACCGTCGCTCCTACGCGATGGCGGACAGCCTCAACTGTCACTTCAAACTCCAATTGCGTTCCGGGCCTTGTCCAGGGCGAATTGACAGTGGCAAGCGCAATCATCTTCTTCAATACCGGAGACCAGGTGCTCGAAGTCGCCTTGCCGATCTGTACGCCATCCTTATAGACCGGTACTGCAACTCTCGACGCTATTGGAGAAACTGCCGGCGGCAAACCTACCTGTTCGTAAAGTTGCTCGACTTGGGGCCAGTTGATCTCAAGACCAACTATCTGGCGCGCGGGACCCCGCTCCTTTTCCGCTCTTAAAGCCGCCTGGCCGACAAACTTGTTCTTATCGAGATGGACCAAACGACCTAGACCCATCTCGAAAGGCGTATACTTCTGTGGCGCAATCAGGGCTTTCTTGCTGCTGTTGAAATCGATATCGATCAATAGCAATCCCGCCTCGATTCGCGCTACATCGAGCGCAAGCATCCCCGCAGGATGAATGTCGAAGGCCTGGCCTTGCTCCATCAATGTGTCCCAAACCATTGGCGCTTGATCGGCAGCAACCCAGATTTCGTAACCAAGATCGCCCGTATAGCCAGTACGCGAGATATCCACTTGCACGTCCGCAATGCGACTGCTTGTCACCCGAAAATACTTCAAATTCCCAATATCGGCGCCATCTACGATGCTCTTCAGCAATCGTCCGGAAGTGGGTCCCTGAAGGGCCAGCGCCGCCACGCTCTCCGAAATGTCCTCTATCTGGACATCAAGGCCGGCGGCATTCAAGGTTAACCAGCGCAGACTCGGATCGGCCGCGGTCCAGCGATAAACGTTCTTTTCGAGACGCGAGACAGTGCCGTCATCGATTGTCTTGCCTCGTTCGTCGCACCAGGGTGTATAGATAACCTGGCCCACGGAAACTTTCCGCATGTCGCGAGTGATGATGCGGTCTACCAGCCGCGTCGCGTCCGAGCCGGTAACTCGATATTTAAAAAGCGGCGAGATATCGATAAGCGCCGCGGCATTCCGAATAGCGTTGTATTCGTGTTCGTGATGAGTTTCGTAGGCACTAACGGCGTAATAGCCGGACCATTCCCGATAATTAAGGCTTTCGCAGAGGGCGGCGGTCCTTTCGTGAAGCGCGGTTCCAACTGGCATCGTTGTCCTCGGTATTTGAGATAAGCAGATCTACTGGATAAGCGGGCTGTCCATCTCACGTAAATTCATCTTCTTCGTCGGGAAGTGAGAACTCGAGCGCCACTAACTCTCGCCAGGTGTTCATAACCTCCTCGTCCGCGCCGAGCTCGCGCAATGAGTCCCCGACGGCGCCGGCTTCACTCTTCAAGTCAGGAAAAGTGAGTAACAAGAGAGCCAGGTCGCGCCAGTCTGTCCCGGATTTTGGCTGACCGCGACGCGATTGGTATGAGATCACCTTTCGCGCGATGAGTTCGCGAGGGGACATGACCAGGATGTCCTCAATTCGTTGTGCTTGAGGTAATGTTTCCGTAGGGCGCAAGTTGATGAGATGGCGATTTCCCGAGTTCTTGATTTGGAACAGTCGATAGCCTTTACCTGCACCAACGACCCGCACACGTATAGCGATCCGGAAACGCTCAAATAAATGCTGGCGCAACTCCTCTGCCAGTTCGGATGCACGCGACGAAATAAGATCGATGTCCTGTGTCATCCGAGCCTCGCCCACATAAGCGTTGACAGCGGTAGCACCAAAGACGACAACATCGTCGCGACCCTTCAGGAACTCAAGGATAGCCTGATGGATTGTCGCGAGTGGCAGCGGTTCGCCCACGGCAAACTCCTTAAAAGTGAGAACCCCGGCATTAAACATCTTTCAGATAATACGCTGGTCTTCCACTGCTTCCAAGAATCTATCTGAAACGCTAGCCTTCTTCTCATGGATCAAGGTGCCACTAAACTCCACCGCTGCGAATGAGACCGCTGAAAGTCGCTCGATGACACTGCGATCGTAATGCGCGACGCTGCTGACGCTACCCGCGTGACGCTACTGACCCACAACTCATGATTGCAAAAATGTCCATCTTGGTTTTCAATCACTGTGAAAGTCATTACGTTCTAAAAACTTCCTTGAGTTGACGTCCAAAAGTTCGGGCGCCCGGACTGAGCACGACAGAAAGCTCGTAACTCTTTTCCATCAGCATGAAAAATCATTACGACGTGGTCGTTATTGGCGGCGGTCATAATGGACTGGTTAACGCCGCGTATCTCGCCCGCGCCGGGAAGAAGGTCCTGGTCCTTGAACGTCGTCACGTGCTGGGTGGCGCCGCAGTCACCGAAGAGGTTTTCCCAGGCTTCAAGTTTTCCGTCTGTTCCTATGTAGTTTCTCTTCTTCGCCCGGAGATCATCCGCGAACTCGACTTACCTCGGCACGGGCTCGAGATCCTTCCGCTCGATGGTACGTTCACGCCCATGCTGAATGGTGACTATCTCTGGCGCATGAACGATCATGCCCGCACCCGTCGTGAGATCGCGCGGCACTCGAAGCTCGATGCCGAGGCGTATTACGAATACGGGCGAGCAATGATCGAGATGGCCCACTTCGTGAAGCCGATCCTCAGCATGACTCCGCCCGACCCGACGTCCTTTAATCTGAAGGGCCTAAAAGATCTTTTGTTTCTTGGCCGTCGCTTCCAACGTTTGCCTTCTGAGGATAAATACAACCAGGTCCAACTTATGACAATGAGTGCGGTCGACTTTTTGGACCAGTGGTTCGAGACAGACGTGCTGAAGGCTACAATGTCAGCATCAGGGATCATCGGAACTTTCCTGGGAGTCCGATCGCCAGGAACGGCGTACGTGCTGTTGCATCATTACATGGGCGAGATTGATGGCGCCTTTCGTTCCTGGGGACTATCGCGCGGAGGCACCGGCGCCATTTCGCTGGCAATCGCCGGTGCGGCCCAGGAAGCCGGAGCAGAGATTCGCACTGAAGCCGCAATTACTCAGATCATTGTTAAAGACGGTCAAGCCAGAGGAGTCGTACTCGCCAACGGAGATGAGATCACGGCAGACATCGTTTCATCAAGCGTTGATCCGCGTCTCACATTCATGAAGATGGTAGGACCAGAACTGTTGCCCGAAGAGTTTGTCGATGATCTCAACCGCTACAAGTATCGAGGGTCATCCGGAAAAGTTAATCTCGCGCTCGATGCCCTGCCGGACTTTAACGCGCTTCCTGGTCCGGGCATACACCTGCGCGGCGCAGTTTCGATTTCACCGAGTGTCGAATACATGGAGCGAGCCTATGACGAAGCAAAGTACGGGCGCTTCTCTCGTCGTCCTTATATAGACATTGTCATTCCGAGTCTCACCGACCCGTCAGTAGCGCCTGCGGGCAAACATGTGATGTCGTGCTTCGTACAGTACGCACCTTACAACCTGAAAGAGGGAAGCTGGGATGAAAAGCGCGATGAGTTTGGCGACACGGTAATCGATACAATTGCCGAGCATGCGCCGAATATCAAAGACATAATTCTGCACCGCCAGGTACTTACACCGCTTGATCTCGAGCGTGAATTTGGCTTATCGGAAGGAAACATTTTCCAGGGTGAATTGACGCTCGAACAACTCTTTTTCTTAAGGCCAGCGCCCGGCTGGGCACAGTACCGGACGCCGATACGCAATCTCTACCTCTGTGGATCGGCGACTCATCCAGGCGGCGGTGTGATGGGAGCTCCGGGCCGCAACGCAGCGGAAAAAATCCTGAGCGACCTGAGTTGACTTTTACAGTGAATGGCAACATCTCCTGACATTATCATCATCGGCGCAGGTCACAACGGACTCATCGCCGCCGCGTACCTAGCCAGGGCCGGTATAAAGACTCTTGTGCTGGAAAGGCGCCACATCGTTGGCGGCTCAGCGGTCACCGAAGAGATTTATCCGGGTTTCAAAGTCTCCACGCTTGCTTATTCCGCTGGCCCACTGTTGAACCAGGTTGCCGTTGACCTGGAGCTCGAACGTCATGGTCTCGAGTTCATTACGCCGGAAATTCGCGTTCTGGCGTTGAGTCCTGATGGACCTTCGTTGAGTCTGTACGAAGATCCCGTGCGGACTGCAAATGAGCTGAAGAGGTTCTCCGCAGCTGATGCGAAAATCTATCCGGAGTTCGTTGAGAGTTTTTCGCGTATCGGCCGGGTGCTGGCGCCGCTCGAATCGATGACACCCCCGGCAATCGAGAGCCCTACGGCTGGAGAGTTGTGGAACCTTGGCAAAGTTGGGCTTCAATTGCGGGGATTAGGTAAGAAAGATGCTTACCGGTTGTTGCGCTGGGGGCCAATGGCGGTAGCGGACCTGGTTGCCGAGTGGTTTGAGACAGAGCTACTGCGGGCCACCGTAGCGGCCCGCGGTATCTTTGGATCGTTTGCAGGTCCATGGTCGGCAGGAACAAGCAGTGGTCTTCTGTGGCAAGCGGCAATTGACGGCCATGCGGTAGCGCCTGCTTCCTTCGTCAAAGGCGGCATGGGAGGGTTGACTCGAGCGCTTATGGAAGCTGCGTTGAAAGCAGGCGCAGAGTTTAGAACAGAAGCCGCAGTTGAAAGAATCGAAATCAACAACGACCGGGCCGCGAACGTTGTGCTCGCCGGCGGGGAGGAACTGCGCGCACGAGCAGTTGTTTCTAACGCGGATCCGCGGACAACCTTCCTTAAACTTATCGATCCGCTGGAGCTCGAGCCGGACTTCCTTACTAAGATCCACAACTTCCGCGCAAACGGTGTTTCTGCGAAAGTTAATCTGGCCCTTTCTGGTCTGCCTTCTTTCAAAAAAGTTGATGACAAGGCGAATCTGTCGGGACGAGTTCATATTGGTCCAGAGATCGATTATCTCGAGCGCGCCTTCGATGCTGCCAAGTATGGTGACTTCTCGCCCGAACCTTATCTGGACATTACTATTCCATCGCTAACGGACCCGACGCTTGCTCCGCCCGGAGCGCACGTGATGTCCATTTACGTTCAATTTGCGCCCTACAAACTGAAAGATGGGGATTGGCTGACTCGAGGCGCGGAGTTGGGTGATACGGTAATCAATCAGCTCGCCAACTACGCGCCCGACCTGAAACATTTGATCGTAGCTCACCAGGTGATAACGCCGTTGGATCTCGAAAAGATCTATGGCCTTAGTGGCGGCCACATTTTTCATGGCGAGCATTCACTCGATCAGTTCTTCACTTTTCGTCCGTTGATTGGTTGGGCGCAATACCGCACGCCGATCAAAGGACTCTATCTTTGTGGCGCCGGAACCCATCCGGGCGGTGGCGTAACCGGTGGGCCTGGGGCCAATGCGAGTCGTGAGATAATCAAAGACTTCCGCGCGGATCGAATCTGAATTCAGATGAAGAAGAAAAAGACTACACGCAGTTTTGCCAGCGACAACAATGCCGGCGTTCACCCTCGAATCATGGAGGCGATGGCAGCAGCTAATGATGGACACTTTGTCGCCTACGGCGATGATCCCTACACAGCTCGCGCGGTGGACGTATTTCGCAAGCACTTAGGGAAAGAGATTGACGTCTATTTTGTTTTTGGCGGAACAGGGGCCAATGTACTGGGCCTTAAGGCAATCACCGAGCCTTACAATGCCGTTATTTGCGCTGCCACTGCCCATATCAATGTTGATGAGTGTGGCGCGCCCGAGCGCTTCACCGGCTGCAAGCTACTGCCACTGCCCACTCCCGACGGCAAACTCATTGTCGAGCAGATCAAACCTCTACTCGGTGAGGTTGGGTTCGAACATCACGTCCAACCGCGTGTGCTCTCCGTCTCTCAGGCGACGGAGATGGGAACTGTTTACACCTCTGGCGAGTTGAAGGCTTTATCCAATTTTGCACATCGAAACGATATGTTTCTGCACATGGATGGCGCGCGGATCGCTAATGCGGCGGCGAGCCTCGGCGTGAAACTTCGAGCGGTTACTAGAGATGCCGGCGTCGATGTCTTGTCGTTTGGTGGCGCGAAGAACGGGATGATGTATGGCGAGGCTGTAGTCTTCTTTGATCGGCAGCATTCACGGGACTTCAAGTACATTCGGAAGCAGGGGACGCATCTCGCTTCAAAGATGCGATTTATATCGGCTCAATTCGAGGCATTGCTGGAGAAGGACCTTTGGAAGCAGAACGCGACGCATGCTAATAGAATGGCAACATTGCTCGCGGAGGAGTTGGCGCGAATTCCCCAGATCAGGATCACACAAAAGGTAGAAGCAAACGGAGTCTTTGCTATTTTGCCCCGCGAATACATTCCCATTCTCCAAAAGAGTTACTTTTTCTATGTTTGGAATGAGGAGATGTCGGAGGTGAGGTTCATGACATCGTTCGACACCACGGAAGAGGACATCCGGGAGTTTGTCTCACTGCTCCGCAAGACTCTGAAATAATTGATCGCCACAGATTGGGGCAAAGGAGGACTGCCAAGTGGGTGATAGCGCTCAACCGATTTCTCTCTTCTCGCCAAGGACGGCACGTGCGCTATGGGTTATCGGCGTCACCCTTGGTGTTTTTGTGCTCGCCCTCAATTTCTGGGGGTGGGCGCACCGGGGGTACTCCTGGACGACATTCCTTGGCCCGGTGGGGATGTTATTGCTGGTGGCCGGTTACCCCGTCGTTCGTTCGCGTCCGAAGCTGTACCTTGTTTTTCAGGTGGTCGGGATCATTTTGTTAATTGCCAGCACGGTCTTAATCCTTAGAAGCCTCGGCAGACTGTGAGCGTTCAAGCAGGTTCGTGGGTGGAAACAGGACCACCCCCTGACACTACGCAAAGACACCACAGGCTTTAGCCTCGTGGAGCTTCAATTTCGACCTAACACAAACTCCCAAAAACCTCCCACGACACCACAGGCTTCAGCCTCGTGGAGTTTCAATTTCAGCCTAACAGGACCACCCCCCTGACACTACGCAAAGACACCACAGGCTTCAGCCTCGTGGAGTTTCAATTTCAGCCTAACAGGACCACCCCCTGACACTACGCAAAGACACCACAGGCTTCAGCCCCGTGGAGTTTCAATTTCAGCCTAACAGGACCACCCCCCTGACACCACGCCAAGACACCACAGGCTTCAGCCTCGTGGAGTTTCAATTTCGACCTTAAATCCCTAGCTCAAAAATGCCGTGACCTGTGCCGTCGAATACTCTCCCACAGTGCCAGCATAAAACGAGGGCTGCCATACATCCCATGCGTTCAGTTGCTTGAGCACACCCCAGAATTGCTTTCCATCCAATGACGGGTGTTAGCGGCAGCCGGAAGGCAGGGACCGACATGTGATGTTGTACTCCAGCAAGTTGTACTGTTGGCGCGTGGGGGTTAGGCAGAAGTTGAAGCTCCACGAGGCTCAAGCCTGTGGTGTCGTTGCCCGTTTCGGAGAGGGGTTGTCGTTAGGCAGAAATTGAAACTCCACGAGGCTCAAGCCTGTGGTGTCTTGGGTGGTGTTGCGGTCGTTGTGTTAGGCGGAAATTGGAACTCCACGAGGCTCAAGCCTGTGGTGTCGTTGCCCGTTTCTGGGAGGGTTTCGTTAGGCAGAAATTGAAGCTCAACGAGGCTGAAGCCTGTGGTGTCTTGGGTGGTGTTGCGGTCGTTGTGTTAGGTCGAAATTGAAACTCCACGAGGCTCAAGCCTGTGGTGTC
>JBGSWR010000011.1:0-145911 GCA_041751855.1 Pyrinomonadaceae bacterium | reverse complement strand
GGGGTTCAGTGGACCGCTTTCATAACCAATACAATAGCCCCCGCGTGCCGCCCAATCGGGAGCGGGAGAAATACCTCCGTAGCAGAATGAAGCGGGCGGCTGTCGTGCTTGATAGAGAGCGCAGGGCTGCGGTCGAGGCCGGTATACGCCAAACTTGTATAACCAGGAGATGGCGCTTATGGGCCGTCAATGCGCGGACGAATCACGTGCATGTGGTGGTAACGGCATTGTGTGATCCTGAACGAGTCTTAAACAGTCTGAAAGCGCGGGCGACACGGGAGATGAGAAAGCGAGGCTGTTGGAAAGATAAAAAGACGCCCTGGTCGAGGCATGGGAGTAAGCAGAAGCTCTGGACTGAACAAGACATAGTGGATGCTGTTGACTATGTACTGAATGACCAAGGCGACCCGCTCGATTAAAGGGTGCGAATCAGGGGAAGCGAGGGGAATCAGAACCGGAAGTGAGGGGAATCAGAACCGGAAGCGGAGAAGTGCTGAAAAATCGCGTTACTGCAATCTCAGTTAAGATCAGGGTCGTAAATTAGCGGGAATCGATTTTTCAGTACTTCGTAGCGACCGGATGTACCTCGAAATAGACAGATCCCGGGCCCTAGCTGTGGATCTAGGCCTCATCTGGCTGGTTCCATCCGGTCGCTGCGAGCTGACGGCTGTGACTTGGAGAGACTTTGCTTGTTTATTGGGGTCTGTGTGATGGAAGGTTAATCCGGTCGCTGCGAAGAGCCGAAAAATCGAGCCCGCTGGGTTAAGGCTCCCGATCTTAACCGAGGATGTGGTGAGGCGATTTTTCAGCACTTCTCCGCTTCCGGTTCTGATTGGAAGGTTAATCCGGTCGCTGCGAAGAGCCGAAAAATCGAGCCCGCTGTGTTATGGCGCTTGATATTAACCGAGGTTGTGATGACGCGATTTTTCAGCACTTCTCCGCTTCCGGTTCTGACTGGAAGGTTAATCCGGTCGCTGCGAAGAGCTGAAAAATCGACGCCCGCTGTGTTAAGGCTTGATGCTTGCGTTGGGAGATTGTCGAGGGATATAAATCGGACTCGTCGAACTCATCATCAGACTTCGAACAAAATGTAATCGGGCTCGGCGATTCTTATCATGCAAGACTTCGAACAACATCTGGCTAACATTACTTTGGCGCCTTACATCGTCAAGGCGATGGCCCTTATCGGAGTGAAGCGAAGGTCGGGCAGCAATATGTTCCGCCACCAAATAAGCACGATGGGTATCCTGCTCGACTATAAGATTGTCGACCCTGTCCTGCTCAAGGCTTCGGTGATTCACGACCTCTTTGAGGATGCTGCCACAATGCCAGGCGTCACCGAGGAAGAGATCGAACGGATCGATTCTGATGGCCCGGCAGTCTATGAATTAGTAATGGAGGTGACCATCAGGATTGTCGACGGGATCAGAGAACCGAAGTCCGAATACCTTCTGCGGATTATGCAGAGCGGCAGTCCCCGCGCCAGGACCTTGAAGCTCGCCGATCGAATCAGCAACATCACCGCGCTGGGATTCGTGCACGAGCGGGCGTTCGTGAAGAGATACCTGCGCGAAACCCGTGACTACATCCTGCCCTACGCCGCGCAGGTAAACCCAGACATGTTTCGTGAGTTGTCCGACCTGATCGAAAACCGTGAGCACATGTTGCGGCTGATGTGCCCGGACGGCGGAAGTTGAGAGGGAACGCGGGAGAGTCTCGGACGTTGAGTGCGGGAACGCCTTCGGTGTTTAGAGAGAATCAATCAATTAATCGGCCGATACGAGGCCAGCATCTTCACGTAGTTGGCGCGTTCGAAGGCGGCCGGTTCCGCGCAGTGTTGCTGGCTCATGCTACCTATCATCTGGGCTACTGATTCGTATTCGTGTTCCTCCATCCAGCGCCGTACTTCATCTTCAATCTTTCTGATTCGGCTGATGCCGTTTTGCAGTAGTTCCGAAGCCATCATCGTCACCTTTGCACCCGCCATCAGACCTTTCAGGACGTCCTCGTGGGTGTGAATGCCCGTCGTAATTGCAAAATCAACCAATAGCCGATTGTAGAGAATTGCTACCCAACGCAACGGCAGACGCAATTCACTCGAGTTGCTCAGCACCAACCGCGGCGCTACCTGAAGAGCCTCAAGATCAAAGTCAGGTTGATAGAAACGATTGAAGAGAACCAGCCCATCGACCCCTTCGTCCACCAGCCGCTTCGCCATATTGGCCGTCGAACTGAAAAACGGACTGAGCTTCATTGCCAACGGAATGGACACTGAGCGTTTGACGCTCCTCAGTATCTCCAGGTATAGGTCTTCCACTTCGTTCCCGGTGAGGTCCAAGCTAGTCGGCACGTAGTACACATTGAGTTCCAGCGCATCTGCTCCCGCCTGCTGGATCAAGCTCGCATAATCGGTCCAACCGCCAGCGGAAACCCCGTTGAGACTGCCGATGATTGGAATGTCCACCGCTTCTTTCGCGCGGCGGATCAGATTCATGTAATCATCGGGCCAGACATTGTAGCCCTGCATCTCCGGAAAATAATCGAGCGATTCGGCGTAACTGTTTGATCCCTGGGTGAGGTAATGGTCGATATAGTAACTATCATAGGTGATCTGTTCCTCGAAGAGGGAGTACATCACCACCGCGGACGCGCCCGCATCCTCAAGTCGTCTGATGCTATCCACAGTGTGCGAGAGTGGCGATGAAGAGACGACAAAGGGGTTTTTCAATGCAATGCCGAGATAGTTAGTTGCAAGTGTCATGGCTTTTTGTCCAACGGGGTCAATTCTTTGAAGCGGCCAACTGTTTGTATTTCTGCCAGCGACTCTCGACCGCTTTCTGCGCCGCTGCCAGCAACAATTTTGCGGTTGTTGGGTCGCTCTGTTGTAGCATGCGATAACGACCTTCTGTGTAGAGGTAATCCTGCAAGGGAATCCTGGGATCGGGGCAGTCAAGTTGAAAAGGACTCTTCTCTTCGGTGGCAAGCTTTGGGTTGTAGCGATAAAGCGGCCAGTGCCCTGATTCGACTGCGAGCTTTTGTTGCCGCATCCCTTTGGCCATGTCGATCCCGTGCGCAATGCATTGGGAGTAAGCAATAATAAGCGATGGGCCAGGGTGAGCCTCGGCTTCGATGAACGCCTTAACCGTGTGGGTGTCGTTGGCGCCCATTGCCACCTGCGCGACGTAAACGTCCCCATAGCGTATTCCGGTCATTCCCAGATCTTTTTTGCCGCTTACTTTGCCGCCGGCGGCAAATTTCGCGACAGCGCCAAGCGGAGTGGCTTTCGACGCCTGACCACCAGTGTTGGAGTAAACCTCTGTATCAAGCACAAGAATGTTCACGTTTTGGCCGCTTGCCAGCACGTGGTCCAAACCGCCGTAGCCGATGTCGTAGGCCCAACCGTCGCCACCGACAATCCAAACACTCTTTTTCACGAGCGCTTCCGCGACGCTCGCCAGATCTCGCGCTTCATTCTCAGTCTGGTCATCAAGCCGCGCTTTCAGCGCATCGACCAACTGTCGCTGAATGTTAATACCTTCTTCCGACGATTGATCGGTACTGAGCAGACTGGTTGCGAGCGATTCGCCAATCACGCCGCGCAGCCGGTCGACAAGAGAGCGAGCATAAGCCCCTTGATGGTCCATCGCCATTCGCATCCCTAAGCCAAACTCTGCATTGTCTTCGAAGAGAGAATTGCTCCATGCCGGACCTCGTCCTTCACGATTTACGGTATAAGGGGTGGTCGGTAAGTTTCCGCCGTAAATGCTGGAGCAGCCGGTTGCATTCGCGATGATTGCGCGATCGCCGAAGAGTTGAGTCAACAGCTTGATGTAAGGGGTTTCACCACAGCCCGCGCAGGCGCCGGAGAATTCAAATAGCGGCTGAAGCAGTTGGACGTTCTTCACCGAGCCGAAGCCAATGGGATGGGTCTTCTCGATGTCCGGCAGGCCCAGGAAGAAATCCCAGTTGGCCCGCTCGCTTTCCCGCAAGGGCGCCTGCGGGTGCATGTTAAGCGCCTTTCGCGAGACTTTGCTCTTATCTTTTGCCGGGCAAACCTCGACGCACAATTGACATCCAGTGCAGTCCTCAACCGCCACTTGAATGGTGTAGCGCTTGTCAGGAAGCTCGCGCCACTTTGCAGGCATATGCTTGAAGGTCCCCGGGGCGCCCTCAAGTTTGCTCTCGTCATATACCTTGGCTCGAATTGTGGCGTGCGGGCATACGAGGACGCACTTTCCGCACTCGATGCAGAGATCGGGCTCCCAAACAGGCACGTCCTGAGCGATGTTCCGCTTTTCCCATTGCGAAGTCCCAACAGGATAGGTCCCGTCAAGAGGGAATGCGCTTACCGGCAAAAGGTCTCCTCGGCCTGCGAGGATCTCGGCCGTAACGTACTTGACGAATTCGGGCGCCTGAGGTGGCACAACATCGGGAAGCTCGAGTGTGCTCGTTGCTGCGTCGGGAATCTTGATTTCGTGCAGGTGGGCCAGGGCAGCATCGACGGCGGCAAAGTTCTGGCGCACAACCGGCTCGCCCCGTTTGCCATAGGTCTTCCGGATCGATTCTTTGATCTTAACTATTGCTTCTTCGCGAGGGATGACCCCACTGATGGCAAAGAAGCAGGTCTGCATGATGGTATTAGTGCGGTTACCGAGCTGATTCTCTCGCGCTACTTCGTACGCATTGATAGTAAAGACCTTAATGCCTTTTTTGATGATCTGTTCCTGCACGGCGCGCGGGAGATGCTCCCACACTTCTGAGGCTTGGTAAGGACTGTTGAGGAGTAACGTCGAGCCGGGCTCTGCCTTCTCGAGGACGTCATAGCGGTTAAGAAAGTCGAACTGGTGCACCGCAACGAAATTGGCTTGTTGGATCAGATAAGGGCTACGGATGGGTCGCGGTCCAAAACGGAGATGCGAGACCGTCATTGCCCCTGATTTCTTCGAGTCGTAGACAAAATAGCCCTGCGCGAAGTTCTCGGTCTCTTCACCAATAATCTTGATCGAGTTCTTGTTTGCGCTGACAGTGCCATCCGCCCCAAGTCCCCAGGAGACGGCGCGTACCTGATCGGCAGGCTCAATACTGAATTCTGAATCGAATGGCAGGCTCATAAACGTTACATCGTCGTTTATGCCCACACAGAAGTGATTTCTCGGTTCAGACTGCCTGAGCTCATCAAAGACTGCCTTCACCATCGCGGGCGTAAACTCTTTTGAAGATAGACCGTAGCGGCCGCCAATTACCCGGGGCAGTGAAGCAAACTGGCAGGTTCCGGAGGCCATCCCTTCGCTGAGCGCGGTCACTACATCCTGGTAGAGGGGTTCGCCCGTGCCACCCGGTTCTTTGGTGCGATCGAGAACGGCGATCGCCTTAGTTGTTGCGGGAAAAGCGGCAAGAAAATGGGATACAGAGAAAGGCCGGTACAAGCGAACCTTGACCAGCCCAACCTTTTCACCATTTGCCGCCAGCGCCGCGATTGTCTCCTCAGTGGTTTCGCAACCTGACCCCATCATCACTATCACACGGTCGGCATCGCTAGCACCGGAATAATCAAACAAGTGATACTGACGGCCCGTGACTTCTGCGAATCTGGCCATGGTCTGTTCCACGATTGCCGGCGTTTGCGAGTAAAAGGTGTTGGCTCTTTCGCGCGACTGGAAAAATACATCGGGATTCTGAGACGTGCCGCGCACCACGGGATGGTCCGGTGAAAGAGCCCGGGCCCGGTGCGCCTGGACCAGGCGGTCGTCAATCAGGGCTCGAATTTCTTCATCCGAGAGCTTATCAATCTTCAGGACCTCATGTGACGTGCGGAACCCATCAAAGATGTGTAGGAAAGGTACGCGGGCTTCGAGGGTGCTCGCCTGGGAGATTAAGGCAAAGTCCATCACCTCTTGTACTGAATTGGCAAAAAGCATCCCCCAGCCTGTCGATCGAGTCGCCATGACATCGCTATGGTCGCCGAAGATCGAAAGAGCGTGAGTTGCCAGCGACCGCGCAGCAATGTGAAACACCGTGCTTGTTTGTTCGCCGGCGATCTTGAACATATTCGGGATCATCAACAGAAGACCCTGACTCGATGTAAAGGTGGTGGTGAGCGCGCCTGTTTGCAGTGTGCCATGAACAGCGCCGGCCGCTCCTCCTTCTGACTGCATCTCACGCACGATCGGCGTCATGCCCCACAGGTTGAGCTCGTTAGAAGCTGCCCAACTGTCTGAGAACTCGCCCATCGGTGAAGAGGGAGTGATGGGATAGATCGCGATCACTTCATTTGTTTTGTAGGCCACGTGGGCAGCGGCTTCGTTGCCATCAATGGTGACTTGCTTTTGGTTCATCTTGTGTAGTCTCACGCACCGTGTTGTCTGGTTTGGGTAGCGTTACGCAGTAGCTCCTCGAAATCTGCGCTGTAAAAAGCGTCGACGCCTCTTCTTATGCAAATCTGGTTCCCGCAGGTTTGAATTGAAAACATCCGAAGGGGAGCAAAGAAACTAAGGCTTGGTGGTTTTACACAAAGAGGCCGCGGGCGACCTGGGGGTAGCCGCCCGCGGCCTCTAGGAAAGCACGCCAAACAATCAGCTTGATTCCCAGCTCGAGATCATTCGATCTTGACCTCGACCTGTTTCGGTAGTGCCTCCTCAGTCTTCGGCAAAGTTACGGTCAGAACTCCTTCCTTGAAGTCGGCCGCAATCTTTTCAGCGTTGACAAAAGTCGGAAGCGTAAAGCTTCTCATGAATTCACCGTAGCTCCGTTCGATGCGGTGATAGTTTTCCCGCTCGATTTTTTCATCGAGCTGGCGCTCGCCACGCAGGGTGAGAACCCTGTTGTCCACTGTCACATGCACGTTCTCTTTTTTGACTTCGGGAAGCTCCAGTTTAAGGACGAGCTCCTTTTCCGTCTCAAAGATGTCGCATGCCGGCATCCAACCGGTGAATCGCAGATTCTCTTCCTGTGGAAGGAACGGTTTGAACAGGTTAAATGGTTCTTCGAACAGACGCGCTGGCCCGCTTTGTAGCAGACGGAACGGGTCCATCGACATAAGGTCCCTGAAGCTCCTGCTTGGGACGAGATAATTTCCGGGTGTCATGATCGCTTCTCCTTTCGGTTACAAAAACACACCCGACGAAACAACCCGGTCGCCAGGATTGGCAGGACCGGATGGGGCGGCCTCTTCAAACGTGACTGGCTGAGACGAAGAGAAGGTTCCAACTGGATTCTGTTCGATTGTGACGCGAGCAGAGCCCGATCCCGCGAACCCGTGTTTGTATGGGTGATAAACCACCATGCCCGGGTATTGACGGTGAAAGAATTGCACCAGGGAGCAACTCCAGCAGACCGGCAGATAATCTTTCAGCACGGTCTCGAGGCTTTCCCTTGGAACCTCATGCCATTCGAGCAGTTTGCCTTCCGGGCTTTGAAGCGTAGGTTTGTCATCCAACCAGTGCAGAGGTTTGAACTCGAGGCCGCAATAGACGCATTGCTTGCCCTTATACCATTTCATCAAAACGCTGCTTACCTGGTCCTGCTTTGAAGCAACGTCGATTTCTGCCAGACATTCCTGCCCACACTCTTGCTGCAAGGGCCAGCGCGAGCATTCTTTCAGGTGGATGTCTGTCAGGCCCACCGTCGAAGTCAACGCTGCATGCAGCGCGTCAACTTCGACAATGGCGGGTCTTGTTGTGTCCGGACAGGTAATGATCCTGAGTCCACGATAACGAAGATAGGTCCGGACCAGATGATAGACCGCGAAAAGAAGACCAACGAAAATCAGGAGTGTGACCGTTATAAGCAACGCGGTATTCATGGTTCACCCCCCCTCGGAATTGCCAGCCCCCTGTTGGGCGCGGCTCTGCTCGATCGCCTCAATCTTCTTCTCGAGCCACTGCTTGACCTCATTTTCGAGTTTGGTTTGGTTGTCTCCTAATTCCAGATCTTCGATGGTCTCGCCACTATCATTCAATTGAATGTAATGACAGGGAACCTCTTCAGAATGATGCTCGGGATCAACAAAGTCGAGCAGATGGCATTCATTGCAGGGATGAGCGCGGTATGGATAACCATAATTAATACAGGTCAGGGAGTCCTGGAAGGCTGACTTTGGTTGCCATGGGGTTCGGACAGAACGACCGTAACCACCTTTCTCGATGAAATCAAGCTCCTCTTTGAGAAGTTCGAGAATGTCGCGTTCATCTTTAGCCATGACAACCAACCTCCAAGATCCCTGACCTGTTGTCTCAGCGGCCTTCCGCTGCTTGAAACAATGTGCTTCCCGGTAATCCAACCAGACTAATGAAACTGCAACACTCATACCGGAGAATAAGGCTCAGATCTTTGAGAAAGATTATGGTTTGAACCGCCGTCTGCGGAATCTTTCGCAGCCAGTTGGGCGAAAGCTCGCAAGTCATTCTCCGCCTGTATTCAAATAATTTGGCGCGAGGTGCTTTTTGAAGAGGCGGGCGGAGGCATCAAGGAAATCATAGGAAGTCACTATCCCAACCAGCCGGCCGTCCTCAACTACGGGCAGGCAGCCAACCCTGTTCTTGCGCATCAGCTCGAGCGCCTCGAGGGTTGGTGTGGAAGGCGTAACGGTGATGGGATCGGTCTTCATTATTTCGTTGACAGTAATCGTGGGTTTAGAGTTGGCTCCGCGACTCAAAAGGCGTAAGAGCCCACGGTGGGAAACGAGTCCAACGAGTTTTCCGTCAGTATCTTCAACAGGGACGTGTCTGATGTGGCGCCAGTCCATAACGCTAGCAGCTAGATCCACAAGATCGTCGGGTCTTACTGTGAAGAGATCCGTCGACATAAACTGTCCGATCTCCTGATAACTCTGGCTCCAATCGTCAGGCTCGCTGGTGTTAATCAAGGGCCAATTATGCACGGGGACATTCTCCTTTTGACGCGCCAGCATAGTGGAAGTCAGGATTCGCTGCCGGACATCTTTTGGTCCAAAGTCCTCGAGAGCGGAAAGAGACTTCAGCATCCATTGCGCTCCAGTCTGTCCGGTGCGCACTCTCGCTTCAATAATTCCAAGGTAGTGCTCGATATCGCCTGCGTCGACTCTGGCATCTTTCAAGCCCTGACTGGCAATTGGCAGAAGGTGGTCCAGTATCAGTTCCGGGGCTGAAAAGGTCTGATTTTTGAGCCATCTAAACTGCGCGTTTAGACCATGACGGGCGGCTGCATGAAAGTTTGCTTTTACATCGTCGAAAGTCATAAGTCGTGAAATGCTGCCGATCTCCCCAGGCAGCGCGAGCATCAAACCCGCAAAGAAGGCTGTATTTGCAACCTCATCAACCGTTGTTGGGCCCGCCGGGAGAGTACGATTCTCGATGCGGAGATGGGCCACGCCGTCTCGGACGCCGTAGCAGGCGCGGTTCCATGGCCAGATCGTTCCGTTGTGGACGCGTAACGCGGAAAGCAATGGTGTTTCGCCTCTCGCGAGTACGTCCATTGGCGGCTCGTCGAGCGAGCCGATGATAATCGTGCGGAATCGCGCAATCTGATCTTTAAAGAGTTCCAGTACCGAATTGTCCAACCACCGCTCGCCAAAGCCAACACGCGTAGGATGGCTGCGTGCTTGCTGTGTTGGCGAGCGGGCATCGGCGGAATGCTGAAACAGCGCCAGTCGGGTCTCTCGCCAGAGTCGATGGCCAAAGAGCACCGGTGAGTTCACGGCAGCAGCCAGAACAGGCGCGGTGATCGCCTGCGCGATATTGTAGAGCGAAGCAAAATCCTGAGGGTCAACCTGAAAATGAATCTGGTAGCTTGAGGTGCATGCTTCCATCATCAGGTTGTCGTGAGTGACATGGAGTTCGTCCAGTCCTTTGATATGGATGGAAAACGGTCCGCCGCGAAGTTCGGTAATCGAGCGGTTTAACTGGTGATAGCGGGCGACCGGCGTGATGTTTCCGAGTTTCAGATCCGACTTTTGCAGCGTTGGCAGGATTCCTGTAAGCAGAACGTTCGCGCCAAGGATCTTTGCGCTTTCCTGCGCTTTGCTGACAAGTTCCTCGAGTTCCTGCTCCAGGTGCCAGAGGCACCGGCCTGTAAGCAACTGCGGTGAGAGGTTCGCTTCGAGATTGAACTTTGCGATCTCGGTTGTCAGGCGCGGATCGTCTGCCTTTTCAAGCACTTCAACGGCGAGCGGCGCCGGCGCGAGGGCTCGATCGACCAGAAACATCTCCTGTTCAGCGCCGAGGCGACGAACTCCCCTCTCGATGCGGTTATTCACCAACATGTACTCGAGAGCGTGAAGATCGTCCAGGAGGCCCTTGGTAAATTTCCGCAGGCTTTCACTATCGAATTCCTGGTCAATGTTGTGTTCGCCCATAAAGAGTGGTCTCTCAGATTCCTTCGTTAGTTTCCTAATGTCCAGCAACTCATGTACCGGCATGTTCGATAAACTTCAGTTTGTCGTCTTCGTAGCGCGAAACACCAGAGACACCAGGCCTGCTTCGCAATTGCTTGGTGCGGCTCCTGGTACCAGGTAAGGTCTCGAGTAACGGCAAGGCGACAAACTGAAGTTCGTCGGACATAGTTCGATAAACTTTAGTTTGTCGTCTTCGTAGCGCGAAACACCTGAGACACCAGGCCCGCTTCGCAATTGCTTGGTGCGGCTCCTTGTACCAGGTAAGGTCTCGAGTAACGGTAAGGCGACAAACTGAAGTTCGTCGGACACTTAGTCCGACACACTTTCAGGTTGTCGCTTTGGATAGCTCGAAACGTGAGTAGGAAGGTCACCGTCGGCAGCCAAGCCCGGTGCCCAGGGATGGGCGAACCTATTTTGCCAAACCGGCGAACCCTGCCAGTACTATCAAAGCGCGCTTGAGTCCCAACTCGCGGCCGCGTGGGTCATACCATTCGTCAAGCGTATGAGAGTTTCCAGATGAACCTCCGGCGCCGAGAGTGATTGCCGGAATGCCAAGAGAGATCGCCAGGTTTGAGTCGGTGGAAGCCTGATCCAAACGAGGCGTCAGACCGATCGAGCGCGTGGCTTCGCTGGCCAACTCGACAAGAGGTGAGTCAGCCGGAGTCTCGCCGCTTGGCCTTTCACCGAGTAATTTCAGATCAAGTTGCAGCGGTGGGTCTCCCTGGCGACGACCTGCGTTCTCATCATCGACTGCTTCACGAACGGCGCGCCGGAAAAATGCATCGATCCTGAGCAGTTCCGTTTCGCTGGCAGAACGCAGGTCTACGTCCATCGTCGCTCCACTTGCAATTGCGTTGATGCTGGAACCGCCCTCGATACGTCCGACGTTGAAGGTTGTCCGTGGGTTACGTGGGGCTGGATAGGACGCCAGCCTCGAAATCGCCCGGCCGAGCGCATGGACAGGATTAGTGATGCCAAAATCCCCCCATGAGTGACCACCTGCGCCTTTAAGGTGCACCCGGTATCGTCGCGAACCCAGCGCGCCATTCGTAATGCGCTCTGCTCCGGAGCCGTCAAAACTTAGAAAAGCATCGACATGGCCGGCCCACCGTCCCCGCGTTAGCAGATGACGAACTCCTCGAAGGTTACCTTCGCCTTCCTCACCAACAGTTCCTACAAAAAGCAGCGAGCCCGCTGTTCCAATCTGGCTCTCATTTAGTGCCTGAGCGAGCGCGAGCAGGGCTGCCAGACCACAACCATCATCAGCAATACCCGGAGCAAGTAGTTGGTCTTGGGCGCGCCGAACATTGAAATCTGTCCCGGGTGGAAAGACTGTATCGAGGTGCGCGCTCACAACTAGAAGGGGCGAACGCGATTTCCCCGGCCGCAACGCTAGACAATTACCTTCCTTGTCGAGATGGGCATCGTGCAAACCCAGTTCGAGAAACCGGTCACGAAGATACTCTGCCCGTTGTTGCTCACCGAAAGGCGGGCCGGGAATCGAGCAGATGCGAATATGTTCTTCGGTTATCTCTTCGGAATTACGATAGAAAGATTCGAAGGCCCGCTGGATAGCCGGCGAACTGACCAACTCCTGAACTAAAAGCGCGGGCGGAACTGTCAGGGCGGAGGTCATAAACTATCTCATACCAACTGCATTATTTCGTCTTCTGCCAATACGGAGGACGACTGTTTGGCGCGCTCGAAAATACGGTTGACGCGGTCCTCTTCCGGTTCGATGCCACGCTTTTCGAGCCAGTAGATTACATTTGACTTGCCGCTCATCGGTCCGACTTCGACCACCTGCTCCAATCCGAACTGTCGTGCCGGTACTCCCGAATAGACGAGATCCGCGAGCAGCGGATCGTTCTTTTTGTAACTCTTAATCACAGCGGCAGCGTGCACGCCTGTCGCCGTGCGGAATGCGTCGCGTCCAAAGACCGGATAGTTGTGAGGTATGGGCCAGCTAATAGCCTCAGAAGCAAGCTTGCAGTATTCGCCCAACCGGCTTAAATCATTATCAATCCAACCCATCAGTTTCAGGTTTACCAGTAACTGGTCCATTGGTGTGTTGCCGACGCGTTCTCCGATCCCGAGTGCGGAGCCGTGAACCTGATCGGCGCCTCCGTCGATAGCGGCAATTGAGTTGATGACTCCAAGGCCCCGATCCTGATGTCCGTGCCAGTCCAGCCGAATGCCGCCACCCTGCTCATCTATAATGCTCTTCACAAAACGGACCACTGCCCGGGCGCCGTCTGGAGTGGAGTGTCCGACGGTATCGCAGACGCAGACGGCCTTTGCGCCGCACCGAATAGCTGTCGTGTAAAGTGCCCGGATCGTTTCGGGATTGGCCCGCGATGTGTCTTCAGTCACGTACATTACGGGCATGCCTTCACTGACGGCGAAAGTCACGGCGTCTTCCGTCATCTTCAGAAGCTTGTCGAGTGTCCAATCTTCTGCAAAAAAGCGAACGGCAGAGGAGCCAATAAAGGTACAAGCTTCGATTGGTATTCCGACTCGCTGAGAGATCTCGATGATGGGAACAATGTCGTTTCGGTGCGTGCGCGCCGCGCAGTTGGGTCGAATTTTCAACTTTTGCTCGGCTATTTCACGAGCCATCAGCTCCACGCCGGCAGCGTGCGTGCCTCCTGCGCCCGGCAAGCCGATGTCGGCCGTGTCAATATCCAGCGCGTTCATCAAATGCAGCAACTCGATCTTTTTTTCGATCGGTGGTTCGGAAACAGAAGGCGACTGGAGTCCGTCACGCAGCGTCTCGTCATCAAAGCTGATCTTGCGATTAGGCGCTCTGTAGCTGGGCTCTATGTTGTTCCAATCATATACAAGTTCGTCGAGAGACACTGCAATACCTCCAGCCGGATCAATCAGATAATCGAGGGGAGAACGCCTCTGCTATCAAAAGGATTGTGTTTAGTTTCTGAATTACAGCAACCGTGGATCTGATTGTCAAGAAAGGAGTGAGTTGTTCGATAAACTTCAGTTTGTCGTTTTGGTCGCTCGAAATCTGAGCTGGAAAGGTAATTGTCGGACACTAAAGTTGAATTGGATAATACCTGAGCCTACACGAGATAAACTTCAGTTTGTCGTTCACTCGAAATCTGAGCGGGAAAGGTAATTGTCGGGCACTAAAGTTGAATTGGATAATACCTGAGCCTCCAGCGAAGGAGGTAGGGGAACCGGTTGAATTCGAAAATACCTGAGCGCACAACGAGATAAACTTCAGTTTGTCGTTCGCTCGAAATCTGAGCTGGAAAGGTAATTGTCGAACACTAAAGTTGAATTGGATAATACCTGAGCCTCCAGTGAAGGAGGTAGGGGAATCGGTTGAATTCGAAAATACCTGAGCCCACAACGACAAACTAAAGTTCGTCGGACATTCCGCTTTGACGGGACGCCTTAGTTGTTATAGCCTCTGAGCGTTTCTAACAGCATCCCTCTTTCGGTCGTTAATCTTGAATCGCTCGCAAGCAACTCCTTCTATAAAAACTGTCGCTCTCGGATCGGATCGCGCCGCAAAAATCATGGCTGTTCGCGCCAGTTTAGCGCGGATTGCCCAGCTCGATTCTTCTTGGGCGGATGCGAATGTAGTAGCCCGGCCCGTAACGACAAATGTACCGGCCATGCCCCTGAACGACTGGCAGCTAATGCAGGGAGCACGTGAAAGGGCCCTGGCGGTCCGCGATCTGCTTCGCGTCCGCCGGCTGGAGGCCGATGTCTTTGTTGGTCTCGAGGGGGGATTCCATTCGATTTCGATTGAGGGCGAGTGGCACACTTTTCTGCGCGGTTGGGCGTATGCCACCGACGGGACTCGAGAGGCTTTCGGTTCGACGCCATCAATCAGCGTTCCTGACGCCATCGTAAAAGATGTCATCGAGGGCCGGCTTGAATTGGGTGTTGTGATCGACCGGATCTCGGGCAAGCGAGACGTCCGCAGTCGCCAGGGAGCATGGGGTGTACTAACGCGCGATCTCGTTACTCGCTCGATGAGTTTCGAATTGGCCCTAATTGCGGCATTCGCGCCTTTCTATAATAGTGATATGTACACAAGTAAAGGACAGTAAATGGAAGAATTGGTTGTTCAGGGCAACGAAGAGCCATTGCCGCATCTGCGGACGATGGCCGGTTGGGTTGAGGTCATTGCAGGTTCGATGTTTTCCGGCAAATCAGAAGAGCTTATTCGTCGCCTGCGTCGCGCAAAGATCGCCCGACAAAAAGTCCAGGTGTTTAAGCCCGAAGTCGACTCCCGTTATTCAGATAATCACATCGTTTCTCATTCCGAGATGCGACACGAGTCATCCAGAGTGCGCAACGCCGGGGAACTCCTCACACGTGTCGAGCCTGACACGCAGGTGGTAGGCATCGACGAAGGGCAGTTCTTCGATAACGATCTGGTTGCCGTGGCTAATGAACTAGCGGGGCGGGGTCTGCGAGTGATCATTGCCGGCCTAGACCAGGATTACACAGGTAAACCCTGGGATCCGATGCCTCAGCTACTCGCGATTGCGGAGTTCATAACTAAGACTCATGCTATCTGCCTCCGCTGCGGTCAGCCGGCCAACTACTCGCAGCGCACGTTTGAATCGGAAGAACGTGTTGCTGTCGGTGCTTTGGGAATGTACGAAGCCCGCTGCCGAAAATGTTTTGTTCCTCACGCGGATGCGCCCACGATTCATCTAGATTAACCAGGCCGACATTGCTGCTGGTCTGGCGCTCGCTTACAATCGCCTCAAACGTTCTGCGAGCCCCGGAGTAAAAATGTCTCACCATGAATCAATAGTTGAACCACCCTCTTCCTCGATGTTCATGCTGAACGTTAGTTCGCTAGACCTCACTGATGAACAGTTCGAGCAGATCTGCCGGGACAATCGCGAACTCCGTATCGAACTCACCTCGGAAGGAGACCTCATAATCATGCCCCCTTGCGGTTCAAGGACGGGGTTGCGCAACTCGAAGATCAATCAGCGGCTCGCAAATTGGGCTGAACTCGACGGAACCGGGGTGGCCTTTGACTCTTCAACGGGTTTCACGCTGCCGGATGGTTCAAAGCGTTCTCCGGATGCATCATGGATCCAACTTGAAAGGTGGGAAGCGCTAACTTCCAAAGAACAAGAAGGGTTTGCTCCAATTGTCCCAGATTTTGTGATTGAGCTTTGCTCCCCCAGTGATAGCTGGCGCCTGCTGGAACAGAAGATGGGCCACTATATTAGCAACGGCGTGCGGCTTGGCTGGTTGATTGATCCGGAGAACAAACGCGCTTGTGTTTATCGTATAGACCACTCCGTGGAGTTGCTCGAAAATCCGTCTACGCTTGCTGGTGATCCCGTGTTGCCGGGCTTTGTCTTCAACGTGAAAGAGATCTGGTAACCCGTGCGGATTCGTTCGCCAACGTCCGCCAGTTAGCAGTCCGAACCTTCACCCGTCGCGAGCAGTCGGTGAAAGGGGGTTGGATACATCGAAACTACATCAGAAAGTAACAGCGTGTCCGTTAAACCAAATTGACAAGGCTCACTTCCAAGCGGTCCGAACGCGGGCGTGGGCTAACGAAGTGCAGCACGCTGTAGTATTATCACTGGCAGCAATCTTACCTATCAGCTAAAAGAACTTGCGATTAGAAGGAGACGCATTGGCTTCGGTGGCTGCTGTCAGTACCAGGGTGACTAAAGATCACGCTACGTCCGAACTACACACTTCCGTGCCCAGCCTCTGCCTGACGGCCGCACTCAAACACGGAAAGCAGGATGCTCTCAACCACCGAAGTGGCGGCGAATGGGTAAATCTTTCGGCTGCCACTTTCGTGCAAAGGGTGCGTCACGTCGCGCTGGGTTTGGTGACGTTGGGAATTCGAGCCGGAGATCGGATCGCATTACTTTCTGAAAATCGGCCGGAATGGTCCATAACCGATCTTGCGATTCTGAGCCTTGGCGCGGTGAATGTTCCAATCTATACCACCCAAGCAATCGATCAAATTCGGTTCATTCTCGCCGATTCTGGAGCCCGCGCACTTTTCGTGTCCAATCGCAAGTTATTCAAACATGCCAGCAGGGCCCTGGCGGACTGGGACCATCTTGAGAATCTCATCCTTTTCGATGGCGACGCCGTCGAGGGCATCCAAAATGCGATGAGTCTCGAGGCGCTCGAACAGCAAGGTGCGGCCCGTTTAACAAAAGAGCCTGAATCATTCGACGAACTGCTCGGGAAGATCCAACCGGAAGATCTGGCGACAATAATCTATACATCGGGTACGACAGGCGAGCCAAAAGGCGTGATGTTGACTCATAACAACTTTATGTCCAACGTCCTTTCTATTAGCGCCGGTTTGCCCATATCAAACAAGGACACGGCGCTGTCAGTGCTGCCGCTGTCTCACATTTTTGAGCGTACGGGCTTCTACATTTTTTGCTACAACGGCGTGTCAGTCTATTACGCCGCATCATTCGATCAAGTTGGAGAAAACTTAAAAGAGGTCCGACCCACGGTGATGACTGCCGTCCCGCGCCTTTTTGAGAAGGTCTATCACAAGATCATCAAAAAGGGGATGTCTGAGAAAGGCTGGAAGCGGCGAGTCTTTATCAGATCTCTTGAAGTCGGCCAGCGGTATGCTGAGTTGCTGGACAAGCACGAGCGGATCCCTGCCGGACTTGCATTGAAGCAGAAGCTCGCGAGCCGGCTGGTGTTCTCAAAATGGCGTCAGGGAGTCGGCGGGCGATTGAGGTATTTTGTTTCCGGAGGCGCGCCGCTCTCACCGACTCTTTCTTACTCTTTTATGGCCGCCGGCATTCCCATTCTTCAGGGCTACGGCGCTACCGAGACCTGTATTGTGTCGGCAAATCGTCCCGACAATAACCAGGTTGGTTCAGTCGGCCAGCCTTTCGAAGGTATTGAAGTTTCTATTGCAGGCGACGGTGAGATTCTCATTCGTGGCCCCAACGTGATGCGCGGTTATTATGGTCGTCCCGACGCCACCGACAAAGTGCTCATAGATGGCTGGTTTGCTACCGGAGACGTGGGCCATCTGGATGAAGCCGGCAGGCTTTATATTACAGACCGTAAAAAGGACCTTTTCAAGCTTTCGAATGGTAAGTATGTTGCTCCCCAGCTAATCGAGAGTTTGCTTAAGCAATGCGAGTTCGTTAATCAGGTAGTCGTGGTCGGGGCCGGGAGGAAACAGCCTTCCGCTCTAATCGTTCCCGATTGGGAGGCGTTGAAACAGGCACTGACGACCGCAGGAGAAGACTTCCCCCAGGATCGCGTCGAACTCAGCAACCATCCTCCCGCAATAAAACTCGTTCAGCGCGAGGTGGCTCTCCTTACCGCCGAACTTGCAGACTATGAGCGTGTCCGCAGGGTGGCGTTGTTACCGGAAGAGTTCACCATTGAAAAAGGTGAACTGACCCCAACCTTGAAGGTAAAACGCCGAGTCATCGACGAAAAGTTTGGCGATCTCGTTGAGTCCTTATATTCCTAGTTTTGAAGAACCGAGACTGGTAGGGCTTGCAGAAACTTCTTCTCATCGGGTTGGCTGGTTTCGTTGGCACAGTAGGTCGCTTTGCCTTGTCAGGTTATGTGGCTCGCCGTTTTGGAGAAACTTTCCCAACCGGTACGCTTGTCGTTAATGTGACCGGGTGCTTCTTTGCGGGCTTCATCTTTTACCTGACTCAGGAACGGTTTCTCGTAAGCGAGACCCTGCGCACGGTAGTGATGATTGGACTGCTCGGCGGGTTTACTACCTTTTCATCTTTTAGCCTGCAAACATTCACATTGATCAGAGACGGGGAGTTTGGCCTGGCAACAATGAATGTGCTCGTATCGAATGTGCTTTGTTTACTTACCGTTTGGGCAGGCTACACTTCTGCGAAGGTGTTCTGAGTTAAACCTATGAATGTCGCACTAGAAGCCTATCTCTTGCGTATCTTCGTCGGCGAGAGTGACCGCTATGGACACCACCCTCTTTATGAGTCGATCGTTCTCAAGGCGCGCGAAAAAGGTCTCGCCGGGGCTACAGTTTTACGAGGAGTGATGGGTTTTGGGGAGCACAGCATTCTGCACACAGCTAAAATACTCAGACTTTCTGAAGACCTGCCGATGGTAGTCGAAATCGTGGACAGTCTCGAAAAGATTGAAGCCTTTCTACCCGAGCTCGATGGAATGATCGGCGACGGCCTCGTTACACTCGAAAAAGTTCGTGTGATTCAATACAAACACTAACCCTCTTCACATAGATTTAACCTCAAGTTCAGGCAAAGTTCATCCCGCGGCGATACGCTCTTTAGCTCCTAATCCACCGTGGAGGGATCCGAAGTGCGAACTGCCTACCTATCCAGTGCCGCATTATTTCTGCTGGTTTTTAATCTCTCTTTTGTTGCCGCCCAGAGTAATGGCGAAACGCGTTCTGTTTTGAGTTCAGGCTCCACGAACTCTAGTGGTCCCGTAGCCCGGGAAACAGTCGAATCGAAAAACGAAGGCTTAACACCAGAGCAACGAATCCAGGCTCTGGAGGAATCGCTCGAGCGACAGGCCGAGCAACTCGAGCAATTGCGCAAAATTCTGGTTGACCAGCAGAGTACGATTCAATTGCTCTCTTCCCAACTAACGCCTAAGGCTCCGGGCACACTCGCAGCGGTCGAGACGCCGCCACCTGTGCTCGATCCGGAAACAACTACTGATGACGATACGTCAACGTCCCCTATTACACAGGTAGATGACCGGCTAAAGAGAGTTGAAGCTCAGGTGCTGAAGATTGGTCCGTTCAAGTTGTCAGGTGATTTTCGGATCCGGGCCGATGGAGTCTTTCGCTCAGCCACCAATCCCCCGGATCCTCCGGTTCCCCATTTGCAGAATGTTCGCGCCACCTACCGCCTGCGTCTCAACTTTGACACTGACATCTACCCAAGCCTCAGCTTTCATGGTCAGTTGGCTACCGGGTCTGTAAACAATCAGCTCACGACGAATCAGGAGTTTTCAGCAATTGGAGTGAGGCATCCATTCTTTCTTAACGAGGCCTGGATCGATTATCACCCCAATCGATCACTCCAGATTCAGGCGGGCCGCCTCCAAAATGTATTTGCAGATAATTCCCGTTTTCTCTTCGATGATGACATTCGCTTCAGTGGCTTCAATGAAAAATATGTATGGTGGCTAAAAGACAAGCCCGCTGGAATCGTAAATGTAGATTTTCGAGCCGGCCAATACATTCTGACGAATCCCAATGTCGCTATTATCCAGCCCGGCAGCCCACTGGCCCGAGCTGGCGAAGAGGTTGGCGCCTCGGCGAGGTCGGCAGCACTCTTTCATCAGGGCTTCCTAGTAACCCAGCAGTTCAACGACAAGTGGAGCGAGCAGTTCGGCGCCGATATTCAGCTCTATCGTCACCCGAACCAGATTCAACTCGCGTCGGCAACTGATGGCGCTGTATTGTTGATTCAACCCGGAATCGGCATCGCTCTCTCAGGTCCTATAGGTGGGACGGGCACTGCAACGACAGCTCCCGGCGGCGCTGTTTACTCTGCGGGATCATTCAAGGTTGGACGGTTGACTTATCGCTTGAACAATTCAGGATTTCGCGTCGGAGACCACATGTTTCCCATTACGCTCAATCTTCAAGTGGCGCGTAATCTCGGAACCAGCATGAAAGAGAGGGACGCGATGCTTGCCGCGCTCCAGCTTGGGAAAATAACGAAAAAGGGTGACATGTCATTCTTCTATCTTTTTATTCTCAAAGGGGCCAACTCCATAATCTCGCAGTTAACCGACGACGATCTTGGCGTCGGCAGTGGTGTCAACATCAGGAACCATCACTTCAGATTTGAATATGGAATAGCCAAGAAGGTGACTTTTCAAAGCCTCTTCTATATTCAGAAGCAGCTTCGCAGCAGTGGACAGTATCCGAACTTTTTTGTGCCGCTCGGGGCATTTACTCCCCGTACGTTCAGGTTTCAGCAACAACTGGTCTTCTCGTTTTAGATTGCACACAAAACTTTCGTAGTTTTCGTTCTTAGTGGATCTATCCGTCAGGTTTGATTAGGCGATCATTGAATCGTCACCTCGGATTCAATTGCTATTCGCAATTGACCGCTGAAACCTTCCTCTTCCCATTCGTTCCATTGACGCAGTGCCTGATTAAAGTGCTTGGCGCGCATCCTTACAAAATGGCCTATCAACCAGACCGCCGTACGCCTGCGATTAAAGTCAAATTCCTGAGCCTTGCTACCCAGCATATGACCAAAGCTCTCAATCCAGACGTCACAATCATGCAGCTTACCGAGTGATGTCTGAAGCGCCGCCACCTTCTTCGAGAAGACTGCCAGCGGCGGTCCCCAGCACTGCTCGAAGAGTTCCAGCGCATAACGAAAATGTTTCGCAGCAAGACGCATTCTGTGTAACGGTCCTACTTCAAAAGGGTGATAAAGACTGTTGCTTAGTCCCTCCAGCTCTTTTAGCCGATCGAGAATGATGTTTCTTGCAACGGCCCGATAGGTAAGACTCCCGAGGTCAACTCTGATTTTTGTTCGCTTGCCGCTTGCTCGAGTCGTAGCTGCAACGAGCGCTTTTGCGAATTGAGACCGCAGTGAACTGAGCGCATCCTCGGTTAAGGTTCTGCTCAACTCGTGGCGCGCGCTCTCTCGCGAGGCGCGCCGCAAGTCAGCGATACTTTGCACGCCGGCTGATATTTCAGCAGGCGCTTCCGCCGCCAATTCTTCGAGCGCCATGATCGCGACATCTTGATCACGCACGCTTCCGAGCGCGTCTGCAAGAGCTTTTATCTCTCGTCGAGAAGAGGTCAGACTATGCCTGGGAAGATGAGGTTGAAAGTCCTTGAGAGAGCTTCGTAGGCGACGTGAGGCCACTCGCATCTGATGCACACCTTCCGGATCACTCCAGTCGAGTGCGTAATCGCGCAACGCTAACATCTGTTCCAGTCTGGTGGTGAGGGCCAGCCGGACCCCATCTGCCGCTGCGCCATCACAATTGATTCCGGTAATCTGTTTTGACCCGGCCATCGCGATCAGGCACGTTTTGTTTTCAGTCGGCGCAAGCTGAAATTGAGCGTGCAATCAAAAGCTTCCTCAAACATTTCGCTCTTCCGCTCAGCCTCTCGAAGTTCATTCTCGCAGTCGAATGCGCTTCGTAATTGAATGTTGACAGTGTCTTCCTCTGTAAAGCATCGCAAATCTTCTACAAGGATTTCGTGGCTTCGATCCAGGGCATCAGCAAGTCGAACAATTGCTCCCAGACGAAGGACGGTCTCACGGTCTGCCGGATTCAAAGCCGCAAACTCGGGGTGGCGTTCTCTTGGAAGCGACCCGCGATGATAGCGCGCTATGTTTGCAATGACAGCCCGCTCAGCTTCCGAGAAACCCGTTAACTCGGAATTCTTTATTAGATAGAGCGAGTGCTTGTGATGCGATTCGCTGGCAATGTGGTATCCCACATCATGCAACAGGGCCGCAGCCGATAGAAGCGTTCGCTGGTGACGAGTGAGTTTCTCTATGGCAGCCAGACTGTCGAAGATCTTCTCGGCCAGCCGGGCTACTTGATGTGAGTGAGTTTCTTCGTAGCCGAAACGCCGCCCTACGGCATGAACACCTCTCAGCTTTGGGTCACTAAGATCGGTTACCGGGGGCAACGATTCAGCTTCCCACTCTCGAAGCCGATCGATGATGACCCCCTCGCGAAGAGCCCAATCACAAGTGCGAACCATGTTGATCCCAAGGGCGCGCATCGCTCCTTCAAGGATCTGACCACCGGCAACGATGATCTCGGAACGTTGCGAGCTAATGCCTGGTATTTCGTCTCGTTCCTTCGCGGAAATATCGGAAAGCTTTCCGTTTAACCGCGAAAGCTGGTTGAGTGCTATTTCTGCTTCAGCCGGTTGCGCCGCTTGCTGTTTTCGTTCGGCGTCAGTCGTAGCTTCTGCGCGAAGTGCTGCACCCAAAGCGAGAATGGTTCCTGAAGTTCCTGTGACATGCTGCCATTTGCCACTGCGAAGCTGGCGGGCAGGCCGTTCGAACGCGGCCTTAATCTCGCTTTTGAGATTCGCCATCTCTTTCGATTTGGGCGGGTCGGAATGGAGAAACTTCTCGGTCATTGCTACTGCTCCCACTTTGACTGAGAAGAGGGATAGCGGTATTCCATTGCGAAACACGGATATTTCGGTTGAGCCTCCCCCGATATCAATGTTAAGGCTCGTCGCTCCACGCTCCGCACAGGCCTGTGAGGCCGCCAATCCGATCAGCCGAGCTTCTTCGATTCCTGAAAGGACCTCAACGCGAACACCTGTTTGACGTTCAACCTCTTTGATGAATTCGGCAGAATTGCTTGCCTCGCGGACAGAGGCTGTGGCGACGCCAATTATCTTTTCAGCCCCACGGGCTTCGGCAATTGAACGAAACCGCTTGATAGTTTCGGTGGCTCGCTCGATGGCGGATGGGGCCAGATACTCCTTTGATAGGGTCTCTTGGCCCAGTCTGACCACGTCTTTTTCCCGGCCAATGATGGCAAGTGAATCGCTGGCCGCGGCATCCACAACCGCCAGCTTGATCGAGTTGGACCCAATATCTATGGCAGCAAGCTTCAACGGATCACTGTCTTCTCAGATTTTGCATCGTGGGCCGGAACGAGTTTTGGCGTCGGCGCCGGTTCGCCCACGGGTTGAACCTTCGCACGAGGTCGCGTTTTTCGGGGGGCTGGCTGGTCAATCACCTTTGCCACGGAGCGCCGCAAATCTGCCGCCACACGTCGGAAGGTTCGCGACGCATTTACTACGGCAAAATCATACTCTTTAGCCATGCGGTCGAAAACTTTGAGCATGCGAGTTTGATATTCGATAAAGCTGTCATAGAAGTCTTCGCCCATATGGAGGTCCATCCCCGATTCCCAGTAATCAAAACCGCGACCCGAACCAAGCACCCGTTGGAACAGCTCCTGCGCTGACTTAATCTCCAGATAGAAGACCGCGTCAGGGACCAGGGCCATCCCGTAGATCGATCGAATCCAGGCGGAATCAATCCCGCGCACTTCAGCTCTGGCGATTGCCGAATAGATGTAGCGGTCCGTCAATACAATGAACCCGGAGCGCAATGCCGGCAACATCTCATTCTCGAGTCGGTCGATAAAATCGGTTGCATAAAAGAGTTGCATCGTCAGCCGGCCGAGGGTGTGTCCGGTCTTTGCCTCTTTTATCCCACGGCTTGCGAGCACCGAGCGACTCATGCCTGTGTCGAGAACAGCATGGCCGCGCGACTCGAGCCAGGTACGCAGCAGCGCAATCTGGGTCGATCGTCCGACGCCGTCGGTCCCTTCGATAACGATGAGCTTGCCTGTGTACTCTTCGTTCTCAAATCCGGGCAAGGGAGTGCCGTAAAAAATCCGCTCTTTAGCCAGAGTTAGACCGCCTTTTGCTAAGATGTTGGCTGATAATTCTTCGCATTTCGCGTTGCTGCTGTTCGATCGAACGAGTAGCGTCAATTACCGTCAAATCAAACTCCTCAACCATTTGATCGTATTCCTCAAGGATCTTTCCCTGGAACACAGTGAAACTCTCCTCGGGATCGTTGGCCCAGCCCATGTCGAGCCCGGCTTCGTAATACTTCAGATGAGGTCTTCCCGATAGAATTCGATCGACAGCGACATCCAGGGGCGCACGAAAAAAGCAAGCAACTGTAGGTTTGACCGCAAATTTGTATACTCGCCTGACCCAGTCGCGATCGCAACCTCTTGCCACATCGCGCGCAAATGCCGTGTAGATGTACCGGTCCGCGAGTACTATCCCGCCTGCTTTCAATGGTGGAATAATATCTCGCTCGGTCCGGTCGGCAAAATCGGTTGCATGCAGGAGCGAGAATGTTGCGGGAGTGAACAGGTGTCGTCTCTTTGCCCGCTTCGTTGTATCTTTAACAAGGGGAGATGAGTTCCACTCAGAGAAGAAAACAGGGTATCCTTCCGTCTTAAGCCACTGATAGAGGAGGGCCAGTTGAGTGGACTTGCCGCTGCCGTCAGTCCCTTCAACAACGAAGAGCTTGCCGGGAAAGCGGTGATTTCCATACGAGATCATTGGTTTCCTTTTAACCCTTACGTGTTACAGGAATGTTTCCGGTCAAATTGGGCCAGTTATGATGCAGTCAGAATGAAAACTCTATTCCTTCTAAGGCACGCTAAATCGAGTTGGAAAGACCTGAGTCTGGCCGACTTTGACAGACCGCTGAAAAAGCGCGGCAAAGATTCGGCGCGGTCTATCGGACTGCTTGTCAAAAAAGAGAAGATCTTTCCTAATCTGATCCTTTGCTCGCCCGCGCGCAGAACACGCGAAACGATCAAGATTGTACGCGAAACCGCTGAACTGCCAAGTGAGTTACGTTACGAAGAGCGAATCTACGAGGGAAACTCGATGAAACTTCTGGCCGTTCTTGGGGAGGTCAACCCCACCGTTGAGTCAGTCTTGATGATTGGCCACAACCCGGGAATGGAGAACCTGCTTGAGTTGCTCACGGGGCGAGCGCTGCAAATGCCAACGGCGGCGTTCGCGAAGATTAATCTTGATGTTAAGAGCTGGACTGAGTTGGTAGAGCACGGCCAACTGGAATGGCTTGTGAAGCCGGGCAGTCCACTTCAGGTTAAAGACCCAGGCGGACTTGAATAATAAGTTCCCTACTCGCGCTTTCTGCCGGCAGAATTGAAGGCTGTTGAACTCCGTGGCCGCCCGCAGTGAAAAGATTGGTTCGGCGGTTAAGGCGGCCACGGAGGGCCACCCCTACAAAATTAAGACACGACTCGTGTGCTCAGTTGGACCATCTCACCTAAAGCTGGAAACTCACCTCCGCTTCAGCCGTTGTTCAGGTGTATTTCAGACGGTGTTCTCAAAGCAAATATTTTCGTATCCGCTCCGTTAACATTTTGGTAACATGCGCGAGTCAGCGCTAACCCCAGGCGCTAGTGAATGTCTGAAAGTGGCTGGCTGTTGCCGGCCGCTCCTATCTCAGGTGAGGAAACGACGTGCGAGTAAAAACCCGCGGAACTGTCGTCTCTGTAAGCGTCAAGTTGGCCTGGCTGACTGGAATCCTCATCATGCTGTCCTGCCACACAGAATTGCTTGCCCGAACCAATCCAACCGGTGTTTTTGCCCGTGACGATATCTCGGATCATAGACGCAACGAACTGGTCGGAAAACTGCGCAAGATTACCGGTCTGCGGGAACTGGCATTTACTCATACCGGTTTTCTCGAGTTAGGCGATACTGATTCAAGCGTAGGGTCAAAACTCGCGCGCGCATTGATGTCATCGGTAATTACGGGAAGCGATCTGGTAGTTCTCGAAGACGCGAGTAATCGTCCAGATATCATTTTTTCAAGCGTTGTTCGCGGGGAGTGGAGATCAGATCCTCAATCTGAAGTAAGTGCCTACATAGTCTTAATCGACTTTGCCGACTTCGAACATGTCCTGGGGGATCGACGAGCGTTGAGTGCATTCGATCTTGGATGGGTCGTATTGCATGAGATTGATCACATCGTAAACGATTCATGGGATCCAGATGTGTCAGGAGAAGCTGGAGAGTGTGAAAGCCACATCAACTTGATGCGACTAGAGTGCGATCTTCCCACACGCGCGGAATACTTCGTCACCTTCCTTCCTCAGAGCAACGACAGCGTATTCAAGCGCCGGTTTGTCAGACTTGCATTTACTGAATGGGATTCAAATACGCGTAAAACAAGGCGGTATTGGGTGATGTGGGATTCCAGTCTGGTCGGTGGATTTCATGATTTAAAACAGCTTGCCGCACGTTAGAAGAGCTTTCATTGAATGTTCTATTTGGCATTTATCATTTGACATCTATCATTTGTCATTACCAGTGCATCCCCTGATACTTTGGTTGCAGCCGAATGCCGCGCGGTGCCCTGCGTGCGCGAGTCCCTGCTGAAAAATATCGTAACCAACAATTAACTTGCTGGTAACTGCGAGTTAGCACGTTACCCCGATAATCCGTTTCAGATACTTTTAAAAAAGTATTCCCGCCAGCAACACCTAACATGCTCGATTGTTCTTCGAGTATGTTGCGGCCAACGATAACCCGTTTGACTCGCCCCGGCGATAGCCGACCCGCCGGGGCTTTTTTTTGCCCATCCCCTGTCAAAGCGGCCCACAATTAAGCGAAGGCGTAACAACTAGCACGCCATTCATAGCTTTAGAGCGGATACGGATATCGCTGGTCCTGCAGAGATCCAGAAAAGTGCTCGGGGGCCAGTGGCCCCCTCAGTCCTTATCAGGTTGGCGGGGAGTAAGCGTCAATGACTTTAGCCGCTGGGCGCGAGCCTCATCAGTCATTTTCTGTAGTGTCGAATGAACGCTTAAGACGATTTCCTTGAGATCGCTCAATTCGCGAGGTGACTTCCTGTTAGAGGAGAGAATAGCGGTGGCTATTTCGCTACTCAATTCGTTCGAAATTCCCATTGATTCTTCCAGTCCTACGGGGGCTCGATGGAACTCTCTTTAAGTTTTTGATGAGAGGGCATCCTACCGATCCCGTGTTACGCCGATGTTAACACTATGTTAAATCATGCTCTGGCGGTCCTTCAAAGTTCCCACGGCCGGCACCAGCCAGAATTAATAAAACGTTAATCCTGCGTTTACATGATCGTAATTCCACTGCCTCACTATTTGCCCCGACCCAATTCGCTTTTGGTTGCCAAATATGAGTGGCATTAATGACAGGGCTACTTCCATTCTCAGGCCCAGCGTTTTCCTGAGGCCTAACCGCCAAATATCTGTTGAATCTCAAAGTTTCATTTCAAGGAGCTGCTATGGAATTTCCCAAGCTTAAAACTTTAAAACGGCTGCTCGGACACGGTCGTTCTTATATCCTGGTTTGCGGACTAACGTTGATATTGCCCGCAGTCCTCATTGCGCAATCCTCGATGGGCACGCTTACCGGCGTGGTGCATGATCCCAACGGCGCCAATCTGCCCGGGGCGGTGGTAACTGTAAAGAATCTCGCCACAGGAGCTACCCGCACTGTGGTCGCCAATACTGAAGGTCGCTGGACCATTGCGGCTCTGGCTGTTGGTCCATACGAGGTAACCTATGAGCTCGATGGCTTTAAAAAGTTAATACGCGATCGGGTTGATGTCGAAGCGGCGATTCCACGCACCCTCGAAGATAAGCTCGAGATAGGTGAAGTCGGCGCCGTTGTAAACATCACGGAAGGCGCTGCACTCGCTACTCCTGAGACCGCGACAACTTTTCGCCAACTGTCAGCGGAGGAGTTAGTTGCCGTTCCGACGTCGACACGAAGTTTTACGCAGTTGCTGTCGACTGAGGCCGGAGTAAGCACCGAACTATCGCCGGTGCTCACTAACGGTAATGGCAATCAGTCACCCTCCGTTAATGGCACGCGCACTACAAGCACAAGCCTTTTCTTCAATGGTATCGATGCGACGAACATAACGACGAATGAAGGATCGCTAAACGATAACATTGCGCCTGCTCCCGAGACGCTCCAGGAGGTCAAACTGCAAACCAGTTTGTACGACGCTTCCACAGGTCGATCCGGTGGTGGCAACTTTCAGCTTCTGACGAAGCAAGGTGGCAATAGCTTTAACGGCTCAGCCTACTACTATCTTCAAAACGAGAAGCTGAACGCTAACGATTTCTTCTTCAACAAGGAGGGAATCGCAAAGCCAAAAGCTCAGCGCAACGAAGTCGGCTTTACGCTTGGCGGGCCGATTATTAAAGACAAATTTTTCATCTTTGGCGGGTACCAGTATACAGATGCACTTACAGGATTTGTTCCTACGGCGCGCAGTACAACAGTTCTCCCGCTCGCCTTGACTCACATCACCGGGGAAAGAACGGCGCAGGCGCTTGCCGCAGCCTTTAATGCAGAGAACGGGTGCGCTGGGAGTAACTGTTTGACCGCTGCCGACATCCCCCAGGTGGCTCTGAATCTGTTCAATCTTCGCAATCCGGTAACTGGAGATTACGTCATTCCGGCCCCGCGACCGGGCGGGAGGCTGATAGGTGTCGATCGCAGCGGGGCTCGGGCTTTTCAATTCGGTTTTGCCCCGAATGTTGTGAGTCGCACCTTGAGAGAGAACAATCCGCTTGTGCAGCAGCTAAACGTTGAACCATCGGACTTCAAACAGCACCAGTTCACCACGCGGCTCGATGGACGACTGAGCAAGAAAAACACATTAAGCGGAACCTTCTTCTTCAGCAATTTCCCCGCGTTGGATTCCTTCCCCGATCCCTCGAGTCTCGCTTCGCCCTTTACTTTGCGGCGCGCCGACCGAAACCGTACGGTTGCCATTTCAGATCAGCATGTCTTTGGCCCCACGCTAATAAACGAAGTTCGGCTTGGTCTCTTCTATCTGAATAACACGAGGACACTGGACGATCCTTTCCTCACTGAAGAATTCACCAGTGCCGCAGTGGGTATCATCAATCCCGCGATCGAGTTTGATGACAGTCCCGGCACGCGGCGGTTGGGCCACTTCATCGGTCGACCGGGAACTAATATGTCCCAGTTTTCCTTCGGAGGGCCAAACGATTCCTTTAACCGACGAAGGCAAACCACGTATAGCCTTTCCGATAATGTTACCTGGATCAGGGACCGGCACACGTTTCGCTTCGGCGGAGACTTCAAGCGTCATGAGTACGACTCGAATCTGCCCGAGGAGCAGGCAACAGAATTCGAAAAGTTTGATAGCTTCACACAGCTTCTGACGGGAAATGCGGTCGAAGCTGATACCCAATTCGGCCTTACCAGCAAGGTCTTCCGCTTTAAGGACTATAGCTTCTACATCGCAGATGATTGGAAAGTCTCCCGCAAGCTCATGCTGAATCTTGGGCTGCGTTACGAGTTGTTTATGTGGCCAACGGAAAGAGATGGGCGGATTGGCAACTTTGACTTCTCGAGCTTTGAGCCTTGCTTCTCTCAATCGGGCGGCTCAAATGCGCTCTGTGATCAGCCGACCCTAGGTTTCATTGTACCCGCTAATGTTCGGCCTACCGGCTTAAGCAGTGTCGATGTGGCAATCGATGCGACCGCTAGAGCCGGGAACAACCATACGTTAAATGGACAGGACAAGAATAACTTTGCGCCGCGCGTTGGCTTTGCGTACTCACCGTTCGAATCGAACCGCATGGTGATTCGCGGGGGATTTGGTCTTTTTTATGACCGGCCTTCAGCGGCGTTTATCAATACTGTGTTCAGCAACTATCCGTTCCTTCGCGAAGTAGAAATCACTGTACCTTCAGGAAACGTGCCTTATGCGAATGCCTTCGGCGCTCAGAATACAAATCTGCCACTGAGCAATTGGCTGCCATTTCGCATTGTGCGTGGTTCCGGGACCGGAGGGACGTATGTAATCCGCGACAACACCGGAATAACCCGGGATCCTCGAGGGAACACGACGGCGCCCGGAAATATTGCTGAGACTTTTGAATTCCGAGCCGTGGATCGGGATCTGAAAACGCCCTACGTGCAGCAATGGAATCTGGGCGTGCAGTATGAAATAAAGAAGAATCTGCTTATCGAGGCTCGGTACGTCGGCACGCGAGGGCGAAACCTCCTTCAGGCGCTGGCTTTCAACCAGGGGTTCGACCTTAATGATCCCCGCACGCCGGACCACATCTTCGAGAGGTTCAACCAGGCCTATCTGGCTGCTGGCGCGCCAAATGGCCCGCTTAATACCGGAAATACAGCACGCGAAAGAGGTCAAGGCCGGGCTTTCGGCTTTGCCAATCCTTACCGCGTCGGAGCTGTGGCAGGATGCAGTGGAGGGGTGCTCACGCTCCCCGGCGGAACTCCCGTAGACCTGAATCTTGCCAATCCGTTGACATGTTCAGGCAGTACGATAGCTGGCGGTCAGGTAATCAACTTTGAGGCTCGAGTTCCTATTCTGGGGTTCAATGTCCCTGAAGCTTTGATCCTCCGTTCAAATGGAGACTCTTTCTACCACGGCGCCCAATTTAGTCTGACAAAGCGTCTTTCGCGAGGCTTGCAGTTTAATGGCGCTTACACCTGGTCCAAATCTATTGACACGAGTTCGGTCGATCCCGGCAGTACAGCCGGTAGTGGAAAACCCGATGTGCCCAACACCGGTTTCGTGATTCAGGGTGATCTACGCGACCCGGAATCTAATCGGGCAGTCTCTGATTTTGACCGTTCGCATCGCTTCAGCCTGAACTTTGTTTATGACATTCCGATGTTCGGAAATTCAAACAGCAGGTTAACCACGGGATGGCAGGTCTCGGGCTTCTTTCAGGCGCAGACCGGTACGCCATTCAGCATCATTTCGCCAGAACCAGAGATCGGAAGTGCTACGCAATACCGCGATTTAACACGTGGGTCGGGTGGCCTTTATCGCCTCGGTTTTGGAAGGCCGGGATTATGCGGTTCGCTCGATGAGTTGAGACGCCAGGGCGCCGACATCACCGAAGCAGCCTTCAATGGCGCGGTTCTCTGCTCGTCGTTGGGCCAGAATGGCAGTCTGGGACGCAACGTCCTTCGCTCGAGTACGCACACTCGTCTTGATCTCGGAATCGTTAAGAACACCAGACTTAGTGAAAGGGTCTCGGTTGAATTTGGCTGGGATGTTTTTAACATTCTTAACAGAGCGAATTTTGGCGCGCCTGACGGCGAACTGGGCAGTCCAGACTTTGGTCGAATCACCAGCACGGTCGGAGGTCCCCGTGTTATGCAATTTAGAGCGAAGCTAAAATTCTGATGCCGGAGAAAAGCACTTCCGGGCGTGGGTAGCCTATGTCCGGAAGTTGCACATCTCTTCAGACCAATGCCGGTGTCGCAAGCCGGCCCTGAAAGACTGAGATTAGGTCATGATGTCTCCTGCACAATTGTCGCGGCATGACGAGAGTGATGTTTACGATGACGGTTATCTCCGAGTCGAACACGACAATTACTACGTGGCTTGCATGGGCAAGGCTATAAGTCTGCCTCGCACGGAGTTTCTGATTCTGTCCCGCCTTCTTAGAACCCCGGAGAGAATCGTTTCGTCAGAAGCGTTGTGGCGACACGCGTGGGGGACGAGTAAGCCGTTGAATGTAGAAAGCCTTCACGTCTACATTTATCGACTGCGAAGCAAGCTGGCCCCCTACAATTTGAGGATCGACACAATGGTGAATGTCGGCTACCGCCTGATGCCTGGCGGGACGGTGTCCGATGGTTGACCCGCATTGTTTTCCTAACTTTTCAAATCATTTTGATTCCCAAGCTCTAAGGCTTCCACCGACTGTTAACATAGACTTCAGGCGAGATTCAGACGGATGTAACATCCCCAGTCTACTCTGAAGGGTCACTTCAAGATCAGGTAAGTTTAGGAGGGGCTTCGATGTTGCTCTCACAGTGGATGTTACCTCGTATCAGTCTGTTTCTTTTGAGTGCCATAATGGCCTCTTGCGGGGACTCAAATCGTCCCCCTGGGACTGAGCAGGCGGTAATTAAGATTGACGGATCAAGCACAGTTTTCCCGGTAACTGAGGCGGTCGCGGAGGAGTTTCAGAAAGAGAAGCGCGGCCAGGTTAGGGTGACGGTCGGGATATCGGGCACAGGCGGCGGCTTCAAGAAATTTGCCAGAGACGAGATTGATATCATCGACGCTTCGCGTCCAATACTGGCAGAGGAAATGGCCCAGGTACGGCAAAACGGTATCGAGTACATCGAGTTGCCAATCTGCTTCGATGCTTTGACGGTCGTCGTTAACAACCAGAACGATTGGGTGTCTTCGATGACGGTTGCTGAGTTGAAGAAGGTCTGGGAGCCTGAGGCGCAGAGTAAGATTACTCACTGGAACCAGATTCGCCCCGAATGGCCCAATGAAAAGATCGTTCTCTTCGGCGCAGGGGCTGATTCGGGAACATTCGATTACTTCACTGAAGCTATCGTTGGTAAGCCGAAGGCGAGTCGAGGTGACTTTACCGCAAGTGAAGATGACAATGTTCTCGTGCAAGGGATTGAAGGCAATAAGTATGCTCTGGGCTATATCCCTTACGCGTATTATGCTCCTCATAGTGATCGAATAAAGGCAGTCGGCATCGAATGGGACCAGAACAAGGTACAGGGTCCGGTATTGCCAAGCCCTGAGAACGTGCTTGCGGGTACTTATAATCCACTTTCGCGGCCACTCTTCATTTACGTAAACCGGAGATCAGCGGACAGACCAGAAATCAAAGAGTTCGTAGAGTTCTACCTCGAGAATGTGAGAAAGCTGGCAACAGAAGTAAAGTATCTGCCTTTGCCCGAGGGCGCCTACCAGATGGCCCTGGAACGTTTTCGGAATTTGCAGACTGGCACAGGATTCGGTGGGCACTCGGAAGTGGGTGTTACGGTTGAGGAGATCCTGAAGAGACCACCCAAAGCCTGAAATCAAGGAAAAGTCAGCGGGGGAGCCCGGTGGCTCCCCCGACTTATCCGCGAAGATACCGGCAATGAGTGATTTGCCAAAGATGAGCAGCCCGACTCCAACCCCGGCCTCGCGGGAAGGCGCTATGCCTGCTCCCTTTAGTCCCAACAGGCCCTTTTCCTATTTGAAGGAGCGGTTCATTGAAGCGCTTCTTTTTCTCGCAGCGTTGTCCTCTGTCCTTATCACGCTGGGAATCGTCGTCACGCTGGTCTATGAGTCATTCAGTTTCTTTGCTCACGTCTCCCTCAAAGAATTTCTCACCGACACGATGTGGACGCCTCTTTTTGCCGCTCCGCGCTTCGGAATCATACCCCTGGTTGCGGGCACTCTGGTGACCACCGGAGTTGCGCTCGCAGTGGCGTTGCCGATTGGCACAATTGTGGCAATTTATCTAAGCGAGTTTGCCCCAGCACTCATGCGCGAAATAATTAAACCAGTCCTCGAGTTGTTGAGTGCTGTGCCAACCGTAGTTTATGGCTATTTCGCTTTGCAGTTCATGTCCCCGCTGCTGCAAAAACTTATTCCGGGACTCCCAACTTTCAATATGCTCAGCGCCGGCGTCGTCATGGGGATCATGATCATTCCATATGTAAGCTCTCTAAGCGAAGACGCGATGCGCGCGGTGCCGATGTCGCTTAGAGAAGGAGCATATGCTCTGGGTGCCAACCGGCTGATTACTGCTCGTAAGGTGGTTTATCCAGCCGCACTTTCGGGAATAGTGGCTTCTTACATTCTGGCAATCTCGCGAGCTATTGGTGAAACAATGATTGTAGCGATCGCGGCAGGTATGCAACCTAACCTGACGTTAGATCCGCGGGAGCCTGCGGCTACGATAACGGCCTTTATTGTGCAGGTGAGCCTTGGTGATCTTCCGCACGGCAGCATCGGCTATCAATCGATATTTGCGGCGGGAATTACGCTTTTTCTAATGACGCTCGTCTTTAACATCCTCGGTTACATTTTGCGCAAGCGTTTCCGGGAGGTCTATTAGAGTGCACGATTTCACAAAAATCATTGCCCGGCGCAAGCGGCAGGACTTCCTCTTTGGGATTGTCGGGGCGCTCTGCACTTTGGTAGGCATTGTTACGCTCGGCGCCTTGTTGATTGACCTCCTGATCGATGGGTTACCCCGTTTGAACTTCCAGTTTCTGACATCGTACCCGTCTCGCTTTGCAGCGCGTGCGGGGATCCTTTCATCCTGGGTTGGAACACTTTTGATCATGATTGTGACGGCTTGCACCGCCGTGCCACTGGGAGTAGCTGCGGGCGTCTATCTGGAGGAATATGGACGAAAGAACTGGATCACGAGTGTTATCGAAATAAACATCGCTAATCTTGCGGGTGTCCCCTCCATCATCTATGGCCTTATGGCGCTAGGGCTTCTGGTTTACCAGTTTGGGCTGGGCCAGAGCATCCTGACCGGAGGGTTGACTCTGGCGTTTCTAATCTTGCCCATCGTGATAGTTGCCACTCGAGAAGCTTTGCGGACCATTCCTCAAGGTATTAGAGAAGCTGCCTATGCGCTTGGGTCCACTAAATGGCAGGTTGTTCGCCATCACCTTCTTCCCTACTCGATTGGCGGTACGCTGACTGGAATTATCATCGCCTTGTCGCGGGCAATTGGCGAGACGGCCCCATTGATCACAATCGGCGCTTTGACCTTCATCGCTTTTCTCCCGCCACCCCCGGTATCCACTGAGCCCCCATTCGTATCCTTCGACTGGTTGAATTCGCCCTTCTCGGTGCTGCCGATCCAGATGTTCAATTGGGTTTCGCGGCCCGATCAGGACTTTCTGTTGAACGCGGCGGCGGCGGGGCTGGTCCTGATTGTCATCACACTGTCGCTCAACGCCGTGGCGATATTGATCCGGTACCGCGTGCGTAAAAGGATCAAATGGTAGGGCTGCAAAGTTGTGACCGGAACTGAGCGTGATCACTTTCGAGCGAGGGAGTTTGCAGAAGGAGTGACGTCTACTTCAGCCTTAACGATGGATAATTTGCAAAAGAGCCAGAAACAAGTTCATCCCGAACTAGGGTTGAAGGATATAAAAGCTGAAGTGCGCGACTTAAGCTTCTTCTACGGAGACCTTCAGGCGCTTAAGCACATCAACATGTCGTTACCGGCCAACCGCGTGACCGCGATAATCGGACCCTCCGGTTGCGGAAAGTCGACATTGCTGCGTTGCTTTAATCGCATTCACGATCTCTATCCTGCAACCCGATATGAAGGCGAGATCACATTACAACCCAGCGGAATTAACATCATTGCTCCCGAAACTGATCCGGTTGAGATGCGCATGCGAATCGGAATGGTCTTTCAAAAGCCAAATGCATTCCCAAAGTCAATCTTCGAGAATGTAGCTTTTGGTCTGCGACTGTTAGGGGGATCTGAAAAGTCGATCAGAGAGCACGTTGAAGAGGCTTTGCGATCTGCGGCACTTTGGGACGAGGTCAAGGATCGACTGAAGGACTCAGCAGATGCTTTATCAGGCGGCCAGCAGCAGCGATTGTGTATTGCCCGCGCGCTCGCCACAGGACCCGAGATGATGTTGTTTGATGAACCGACGTCTGCCCTCGATCCTCTCGCTACTGCGCGGATTGAAGAGTTAATCATGACGATGAAGGAACAGGTCACCATCATCTTTGTCACGCACAATATGCAGCAGGCTGCGCGAGTGTCGGATTTTACAGCGTTCATGTATCTCGGAGAGTTGATTGAGTTTGCAAGAACCGAGAAGATGTTCGAGAACCCATCTAAAAAACTTACCGAAGAATACATTACGGGACACTTTGGTTAACGTTTAGAGGTATATAGTTGGATTTCTTCGATGTCAGGTGAAGTGATTGGATCAAACCGGCGGCTTGATAGCAATCGCGTGATTTCTTACAGGTCACGTGAGGAAGGCTTGTCGTCGGCGAACGTCAAGATCAGCGCTCGCAATCTCAACTTTTTTTATGGCAAGTCGCAGGCGCTCTTTGATGTTTCCCTGGATATACGTGAGCGGATGGTGATGGCGCTTATCGGTCCTTCCGGCTGCGGTAAATCAACTTTTATACGTTCGTTGAATCGCATGAACGACATAATTGCCGGAACCAGGGTCGAGGGTGAAGTTCTCATCGATGGTCACAACATCTACGCTCCCGGGATGAATGTTGTGAATCTGAGGCGTAAGGTGGGAATGGTTTTCCAGAAGTCTAACCCTTTTCCAAAATCGATCTTTGAGAATGTGGCTTATGGACTCAGAATCAATCGACTTGCAAACCGCAGGGATGAGCTGGCAGCGATGGTCGAACAGGCCTTACGTGATGCAGCGCTCTGGTCGGAAGTGAAAGATCGCCTAAAGTCTTCTGCTCTTAGTCTTTCAGGAGGCCAGCAACAACGTCTTTGCATAGCGCGGGCCCTTGCGATTCGGCCAGAGATCATCTTGATGGATGAACCGGCTTCGGCTTTGGATCCATTAGCGACAGCCAAGATTGAAGAACTGATTGTTGAATTGAAGAGTCAGTACACTATTGTAATAGTCACGCACAATATGCAGCAGGCAGCACGCGTGTCCGACTCGACGGCATTTTTTCTGCTCGGCAAGCTGATTGAGGTGAACTCGACTGAGAAGATGTTCACCGCTCCCGGTGAAAAACTGACTGAGGATTATATTACCGGCAGATTTGGATGATGGAGTTGCCGATTTCTAATCGTAAAGCTGCTGAAGGGAATTCCGAATCGGAGGTTAGCTTACGCTAAAGTACAACATGATTCAGCATAGACATCTTGATGATGAATTGAATTCGCTTCGCGACCGGGTGCTTTTACTGGGTGGCGAAGCGGAGAGCGCATTAGAACGGGCGATGTATGCACTGATGGAACGCGATAGCGAAGTAGCCCGCGAGGTGCTTGCACATGACGATGCCGTCGACAGAATTGAGATTGAAATCGACCGGCAGTGCATCGAGGTTATAGCCTTGCGTCAACCTGCTGCTCGGGACCTTCGCTTTGTGATTGCGGTGGTCAAGATGGCTCCGGTCCTGGAGCGCATCGCCGATCACGCTTGCAACATCGCCCGTGCCGCAATTGACCTTAACAACGAACCGGAATTGAAGCAAAACATCAAGCTGCGGCAGATGGCTGATCACGCTTCATCTATGTTGCGCGCAGCGCTCGACGCTTTTACCTCAAATGATGCCGCGGCAGCCCGCGAGGTAATAGCCCGCGACATGGAGATAAACGACCTCTACAATCAGACCTTCCACGATCTGATCGAAATGATGGTCTCAGAACCCTCGACTGCCACTCGTGACGCCCGAATGCTTTTTGTCGCGAAACACATAGAACGAATCGGCGACTACGTGACCGACATCTGTGAACTGACCGTCTATATGGCGGAGGCCGCTATTATCAAGCACAGCAATTGAATCATGGTGCGACCTATCTTAGTTATCGAGGATGATCCGGATATTTCGGAGAGTCTGAAATATAACCTTGAGCGAGAAGGTCTCTCGACGTTGGTCGCCGCGACGGGTGAACAAGGGCTAATCGAAGCTCTCAACGAGCGGAACCCTCCGGCCTTAATAATTCTTGATCTGATGTTGCCCGGAATGAACGGTATGGAGCTTTGCCGCAGATTCAGAAGGGAGCCAATCACTAGACGGACCCCCATAATCATCCTGACGGCGAGGGGATCGGAGTCGGAGCGCGTCGCCGGCCTCGAGCTTGGAGCTGACGACTATATTACTAAGCCTTTTTCGGTTAGAGAGCTGGTTGCCCGAGTTCGTGCGGTTTTGCGGCGAGTAGATGAAAGCACCACCCAGACGTACGAAGATGATCGTCTGATGATCGATTTTGCGGACGTGCGCGTGGTCTGCGATGGTCAGAAGATACGTCTCACTAACAAGGAATTCATGCTCCTGTCCGTGTTGGCAAAAAGCACCGATCGAGTGGTTACCCGACAGCAACTCCTGGATAGCGTCTGGGGCTACAGCTATTATGGCGACGCCAGAACGCTCGATGTTCATATCCGGCGATTGCGTCAGAAATTAGGAGATTGTGGGAACTGCATCGAAACCGTGGTGGGAGTCGGTTACCGCTTCACGGGCTGCTCAAGCAAGTCCAAGCCGGACATCGTTAATGAGCGGTAAAATAGCCTACGGACTTTTGTTCCTCAGTATTGCTGCCTTTTTTGCAGCCGTCTTGTTGATGCCCTCGGTAGACCTTCGTTTTGTTCTAGCTGCTACCCTCCTTTTAACAGCCGGGTTCCTTCTCAGCAGGAGTCTCTCGCGAAGGACACGCAGTAGCAAACAAACTCAACTGGCGGTCGCAAAGACTGAAGCTCGTGCCGATCCGGGTGGCCACGAGAACATGTTTGCTCTGAGTAAGCTTTTCGATGCCACGATGAGCGGGATGCGTGAGGGCTTGCTAGTGGTTGACCGCGACATGCGAGTGGTTGCTTCGAATTCAGCCGCTCACAAACTCTTCAAGTTTGATGCTGATAGCTCCGTGTCGCAACGCTTGACTGAGTTGACCCGCAACCCTGCAATCTACAATGCGTTTCGAGATGCCCTTAACGGGCAGGAGCGGTCAGGAGTCAAAGTAGAAACCTATAGCTCTGACCGCGGCATCTTCGATCTCCGCGTAGTCCCGCTTAGCAATGCAGAAGGTAACGCTCCGCAGGGAGCGATCGGAGTGTTTTTCGATATCACGAAACTGGAAAGGCTCGAGCGCGTGCGACAGGAATTTCTTTCAAACGTTTCGCATGAGTTGCGGACGCCGCTGACCGCCATCCTGGCCTTCATCGAAACGCTTGAGTCGGGCGCCATGGCTGAGCCCGAAACCAATCAACGATTCCTTGAGATCATCCGAAAGAATGCTGCACGAATGCATACGTTGATTGATGACATCCTGGAGTTGAGCGCAATCGAAGCCGGCCATGTGAAAGTGGAGGCCCGGCAGATCGAGCTTGTCTCGCTTGTCGATGAAGTAATTACTTCCTTGACGGCAAAGGCAGCGGCGCGCGGAATTGTTGTGGAAAACCGAGTGCAAGCGGGAGAATTTGTCTGTGCCGATCCGCGCCGGCTTGAGCAGATGCTTACGAATTTGATCGACAATGCAATTAAGTTCAACCGGAACGGCGGTAAGGTTATCGTTCGTCACGAAAGAGACATTTGCAGTCGAATAATCATTCAGGATACCGGGGATGGCATTCCTTCCCAACATCTCGAACGGCTTTTCGAGCGCTTTTATCGAATTGATAAGGCCCGCTCAAAGGAACTCGGGGGAACGGGACTCGGTTTGGCGATTGTGAAGCACCTTGCCCGGGCTCATGGGGGTGAAGTGCGTGTTCAGTCCAGGCTTGGCGAAGGAAGTACTTTCGAAATCAACTTGCCGCTTGAGAAGGGTGCGAGCGCCGGATAACAGCATCACGCATCTGATACTATCCTGCTAAATGCTCCAGTGGCTCTTCGTTGCTGCGCCGCCCACGCTTACTGGTGGCTAATACTGCCACGCGCCGTAAGCTTTGAGCGAAGAGAGATTCAGCGAGAATTCTTAAGTCAATCGGAATTTCAGCGGGCTGTGGCTCATCCATTTGTGGAGCACTGTAGTGAGCGAGGAGGGGGATTTCAGCGTTGCAGAAGTCGCAGTTACTGAGATGGTGCTTTATTCCCAGTCTGATTTCTGGTGGCAGTCTGCCGTTACGATAGGACAGCAATATGTTCGAGGCGGGGCAAGTCGCGGTTTTCGAGAAAGAGATTACTCTTGAGGCTTCCATTTGTACCCCCCTTAGTGTACCGCACCAAGCACGTTTGGGTCCGTCTAGTAGATTTGTCCAGTTCAAGCACCCTGCAATGAGGATTCCTTGGGGGCAAGGTACGTGGGCCTCATTATTATAGAAATTGCACAGACGCTCGATGTTCACCAGCAGGAAAGACCCAATTATTGACTCCTTCCAAAAGTTTTATCGGCTCTCAGAAGATGTTTTCCTAATAGAATCAATGACTTCGCCCAAATGTAAAAAATTGTTGCCCATTCTTTAATTTGTTGCTAAGATGCCTCCCGTCGGTCAAGAGTACTAACTCATGACCCCTCCGAAGCCCACTAGTTGATGGGCGCCAGACTCAAAACATTATTAGAGATAAGGCCGAGTGGGTTCTCTATCGAGCCTCACCTTCCAATTCAAATAATCTTCTGTTGCATGTGGTTTTCAAGGGGTCCTCAGAGAATCAAACCGATCTTTCCTGCTGATAAGCACCGGATATCTTCAGAAGCTGAACTACACCAAAGCCCTAAAAGGGTGCTTGTCTGAACAGAAGCTCTTTCGACCAATTCCGGTCACTCTGCATCACCCCCGACCCCGAAACCGAAGAAAAGCCCTTTCAATCTTCCAGGTAACACGGACAATCCTGTGAAATCCATAAGTCAAGAAATCGATAACGAAGAAGTCGCCGTTGCCAGGGACAAACCAAAGCAGCCGGCTTCGCGTCGCCCTTCTGATCGCCAGTCCAAGGCTGGTAAGTGGGTCGAAAGTCTTCAAAACTCGGACGTCAGCCGCCTTTGGTTAGAGTTACATCGAATCGTTTCACACCATCCCCTAGTCAGAGCATCGCGCAGTGCCGGCTTGTTGATAGAGGAAGGGGCTTCCAGTGCTTATACCGATCTGACGCAGGAGTTGTTTGTGCAACTCCTGAGCAAGAACCGCTTCGAGCATTATCTCGAGACCGAGATGACGGACTTTGAGATCGAGTGCGAGATCAGTCAGATCGAGCTCACCAACATGCTCACGGCCGAACTCAGGAAGCGTCATCCGGAGAGTTATCGCCTCGCACGCCGCATCTCGACTTTGATTCAGTCAAGTCCGAATTTCCGCCGGTTTGATTCGAGTGGTATTGATAACGAACCCCATCGCCGTTTGGCCGACCGGGTATACGGTCTGAGTGAATGGCCTGATGGGAAGCGCCGTCGCGATTCTCATGATGTCGAGCAGCGGGTGCAGATTGTTCCGGTGCGCGCGCGAGATACGCGAATGGTTGGCTGTACCGGAGACTCTCAGGTGGTCATAAGCAATCCTGACCTGGAAGACCTGATCGTCTCTGTACTTGATGCCGTGGACTCACCCGCTGATGTACGTACCTTGCGCAGCCTGGTGATGTCGCGCTTGCCTGTAATGGACATTTACCTGGTGCCGCTTGATACTGACGATAGCGATAGCGATAGCAATCGTTTCGAACCTGTTGATAAGCTCGAGAACCCCGAGCAGGGACTGCTCCGGCGTGAGTCTGAGAACGAGGCTGCTGGTTTGGTCGATGGATTTTTGAAGAGCCTGAACGGTACGGTTCGTGGCAAAGTCAAACAATATAATCGCATGCTAGGCGTGTTGTGGCATTGCTACTTGAGCCCCGAGCAATCTACGCAGTTGGAAGTAGCAGCAGTTCTCGGTGTATCAGACTCATTGGTATCGGATTACCGGCGACGTATTGAACAGGAGTTGCGGGCACTTTCGTTCTCGGAGGTTGAAGAAGCGCGGCGCTTTGAAGGCGCGTTGCGTGTGCGCGTGCGTGCGCTAGTACTCGAGAACGAGAAGGAAGGCATAACAGTCTAATCGGTCTGGCGGGTAGTCGCGGGGTCCCCCGGAACTAAGGTCGCTTTTCGAAGCTGCCGCGCTCAAAGCGCCGCAGCTTCTATGTTTTTTTGCGGAAGGATCTTAAGATTCATTCCGTTATCGTTCGTCTTCGCGTAAGGAAATTTGCCCAAAGCCGGTCGCAGCAAAAATGACACATAAGCCTGAGTTCCTGGATTACGACCCTCTCACCCGAGTGAAGGCAAAGGGATCCACTGAGAAATGGATTGATGAAGACGGGTTTGAATCTGTGGGCAGCGGCAAGGCGGGCGATTCTGAAATTGATGCGAGGTCCGAAAAGGGGTCCGGGATAACTCAAGGGCTTCAGACTACTGTAGACTGGGTGCCTGTTAGGAGAACTTCCAAGGCGCATAGTGAGGTCTTCGTCCGCACCAACGATAAGAAGCCTCCCTTCGAAACAGTGTCCGATTTCGGAGATTTGGCAAGACGAGAATGGATTCTCAAGCGCGGTCACACACTTAGTTTTGCCGGTCTCTTCTTGTTTACTCTCCTGGTCTATTTCAGACCCTATGAACTTTTTGAATCACTGAGCTGGCTTTCTTCAAGCGCTTTCTGGATTGCTGTTTTTACGCTCATCATTTTTTTGCCTACTCAGTTAGGTCTGGATGGGACAATCACCGCCAGACCTCGAGAAGTCAACCTTGTCTTACTTCTTACGTTAACTGCCCTTTTGTCGGTCCCATTGGCTCTCGACCCGCTTACCGCGTGGAACAGTTTTACCGAATACATGAAGGTTATCGTCATGTTCATTGTGATGGTGAACGTTGTACGTACAGAGAAGCGGCTGAAGTCCCTTATCGTACTTGTTCTGGCAGCAAGCGTTCTCTTAAGCCTTAGCGGCGTTAACGATTATCGAGTTGGCAATCTGGCGTTACAGGGACGGCGCATTGAAGGGGTAATCGGAGGCATTTTCAGTAATCCCAATGATCTTGCACTTCACCTTGTAACTATGGTGCCTTTGACGGTAGGTCTGCTTCTCGCAACCAGTAGTTATTTGAAGAAACTTATATATTGGTTTTGCGCTTTAATCTTAATTGCTGGTGTCATAGCTACGTTTTCACGTGGCGGCTTTCTGGCCCTGGCGTTCGCTATATGCTTCTTGGCCTGGAAACTCGCCCCGCGGAGTCGTGTAGTTTTCGGAATACTTGGTCTGGCCCTGGTACTCAGTCTGGTTGCTCTGGCGCCTGGTGCATTTCGCAGTCGACTTACCAAAGATGCCTCTACAGTAGCGCGTACAGACGATCTGAAGCGCTCAATTTTCCTGGCAGTGCGTAATCCGATATTTGGAATCGGAATTGGCAATTATGTCTTCTACTCCAACCAAGCCAAGGCTACGCATAATGCCTATACGCAGGTAGCAGCGGAACTTGGTTTAGCGGCTGCGCTTTTTTACATACTCTTCATAATTCGACCATTCAAAGGGTTTCGCCCACTCGAACGCGAGTACCGGGACTCCAGAAAGAAGCCCCCTTTCTATTATCTGGCGGTCGCATTACAAGCGAGTTTGGTAGGCTACATGGTGGCAAGTTTCTTCGCCTCGGTTGCCTTCCTGTGGTACGTCTATTACTTGGTTGGTTATGCAATATGCCTGCGCCGGATATCTGAAAGTAGTAGAGAGTCGGATCGAACTGCTTTAACGGAGGCCTAAAAAAGTATTGTCGGCAAATCTAACTGATACTCGAACCGGGAAATCCACCAGGGCTGGAGACCAAATAGGAATGCTATCGAATGCCGACAGCCTTACTATGAAGCGCAAACCTCCCCTCGTTAGCGTGATTGTCCCCTGCTTTAATGTGTCCCCTTATATCGCGGAGACCATAAAGTCGATTATCACTCAGTCCTTCAACGATTATGAAATTATTGTCGTTAACGACGGCTCACCGGACACTGCCGAATTGGAAATTGCGCTTGCTCCGTACCGCGAGCAGATAACTTATCTCAAACAAGAGAATCGAGGTGTTAGTGCAGCACGCAATCTCGGGATCCGCGAGTCGCGAGGAGAGTTTCTCACCTTTCTCGATGGAGACGACGTGTGGCTGCCGGACTTCCTCGGGCATCAACTCGAGTTTATTCGCAGCGGTAATGGATATGATCTCGTTTATTCAGATGCTTATCACTTTGGAAATAATTGTCAGGGCTTGACCTACATGCAGACATGTCCTTCGGAAGGCGAGGTAAATTTTGAAAGCTTGGTAGCTGGAGAGTGTAACGTCATTTGCTCGGGGGTACTCGTTCGGAAAGAGGTTGTCCTCGAAGTAGGTTTGTTCGATGAGGAGCTCAGGACCGCGGAAGACTTCGATTTGTGGGTGAGGCTTTCCAAACGGAAGGGGGCCCGACTCAACTATCAGCGCAAGGTCCTTCTTGGCTACAGGCATCGTGATGGCAGCCTGGCTTCGGATACGGAACGGCAGGTGGAGAGTGCGGTTTTGGTATACGAAAAAACGGGAAAAAGAAACGACCTGTCCTCTCGTGAGCGGGCTGCGCTTTCACGAACGCTCGCGGCACAACGTGCACTGCTGGCGACATACAAGGCTAAACGGGATTTGCTTGATGGCAATCTGTCTGAAGCCATTGCATCAATTGAAACGGCCAACGGGCTTTATTCTACGCGAAAACTGAGACTGCTGCTCAAGTCAATCCGCGTCGCGCCGAGACTTGTTCAGTTCGTCTTCAAACTGGCAAAAGGGCGAGTAAAACAACCCAGATGACACCCCCCAATGGCTCAGGACTCAAGCCGCTGCCTGATGATCTACAGTTCCGAACGGATCATCTTAAAGCGGATCTTGGCGCACGCGCAGCCCGCGGCGGTGTTGTTACCTTTGCCTGGCACGGCCTCAAGTTCATCGTAGGGATTACCGCCACGGCGATAATGGCCAGGCTTCTCACCCCACAGGACTATGGTCTTATAGGCATGGTGGCTGTTTTCACTTCGTTCATGTCCATGCTTAAAGACATGGGATTGTCGCTGGCGACCGTACAGAAGCACGAGATAAATCATCGTGAGATAAGCAATCTGTTCTGGGTCAATGTTGCCCTTAGCCTGCTTATTGCGCTCTTGACAGCGTTGAGCGCACCTTTGATAGCCCGGTTTTATGGCGAACCCCGATTAGTGCTGATCACGATCGGCTCGTCAATTGGTTTTATTATCGGGGGGTTAGCCGTTCAGCACGAAGCTCTTCTCAAGAGGCAAATGCGGTTCTTTGGGCTTGGCCTGATCGCATTTGTTTCAATCGTGTCCGGCTATGTTGTAGGAATCTTTATGGCCTGGTACGGCTATGGCTATTGGGCGCTGGTCGGTAGTCAACTGGCTCTTATCAGCACTCAAACAGTGGGAGTCTGGATCTTGAGCGGCTGGCGTCCCGGCCAGCCGAGTCGAGATTCAGGGATTCGTCCCATGCTGAGGTTTGGCAGAAATTTGACGGGTTATGCCGTTATTAATGTGTTCGCAAAGAATCTTGATGGCTTATTAATTGGTCGCGTGTGGGGTCCTCGGCAACTCGGACTCTATACCAGGGCCGCCCAGTTAGTGAGTCTACCCACGGACCAGATCAACGAGCCATTGAATTCGGTTGCTATACCCACGTTAAGCCGGCTTTCCGATTCGCCGGAACGATATCGCCAAGCCTATCTGCGTATTCTTGAAAAGGTCGTCATGGTAACCATCCCCGGCATTGCCTTGATGATCGTAACCGCCGATTGGCTGGTGGATATATTGCTCGGTCCTCAGTGGCACGAAGCTACGACAATTCTTGTCTTCCTGGGGATTGCCGGTCTTACGCAGCCCGTCATGAACAGCATGGGTTGGTTATTGATCACCCAGGGTCGCACGCACCACATGTTCCAGTGGGCGCTCATTAGCGCTCCGCTGGGCATTATTTCTATAATTGCCGGCTTGCCATGGGGAGCGCTTGGCGTAGCAGTCTCTTATTCCCTGGTGAGAATCTGCATAACGGATCGATTGATGTATTGGTTTGTAGGCAGGATCGGGCCTGTGCGGACAATGGACTTTTATCGCACGATGATCCCCTCTGCATGTGCCGCCCTCAGCACTGTCGGGGCAGTAATGCTCTTTCGTCGCGTCGTAACTGTTGAGAGCTCTCTGCACGGAATGCTGATCAGCTTCATAATCACTGCGGTTGTCAGCCTTGCGGTTCTCTCTATAATCCCTGCGGGCAGATTGGCCCTGCAGGATGTCAATCGCTCCTTTCAGCGGTTCCGAAGACAGCCCGGAACTTCCCCGGCTGGAATGTAAGACCCCAATTGCCACCATGGCGCTCCCTTAAACTTTTCGGAGAACTCAACTGTGTGCGGCATAGCTGGATTTGTTTCAGATAGAGACCAGGGCGATGCAAATCAGTCTGCGAGGGCTGCTGTGCTCGAAAGAATGTGCCATGTGATTCGTCATCGCGGGCCCGACGATCAAGGCGTGATTCTAAAATGGCCGGCGGCTCTTGGCATGCGGCGGCTCTCAATCATAGATCTGGCGGGTGGTCATCAACCAATGAGCGGCGAAGATGGTCTGGTGACCATAGTTTTCAATGGGGAGATTTACAACTTTCTCGAATTGCAGCCCCTGCTGGAGGCCAAGGGTCATAGGTTTCAAAGTCGCTCTGATACTGAAGTCATTGTTCATGCCTACGAAGAGTTTGGTCCTTCATGCGTCAAGTTGCTGAGAGGAATGTTCGCGTTCGCAATCTGGGACGAACGCGAGAGAAAGCTTTTCCTGGCCCGGGATCGAGCGGGGAAGAAGCCCCTCTATTACGGATTAACATCGAGCGGAACCTTTGTGTTCGGGTCGGAACTAAAGAGTCTACTCGAGCATCCTGAGATCGAACGCGAAATAGATCCTCAAGCGGTCGATGCTTATTTTACGCTCGGTTATGTCCCCGACCCGTTAACAATTTTCCGGAACATCTACAAACTTCCTCCGGGCAACTACCTCACTTTCGAAGGCGGACGTGTCAGCATCGACAAATACTGGGATTTCGACTTCAGACCTTCAGACTCGCGTCGAGACGAACAAGACTACCTTGATGAGTTGGTCAGTCTCCTTGACGAGTCTGTGCGACTGCGATTGATTTCAGACGTTCCGCTGGGAGCGTTCTTGTCCGGAGGAGTCGACTCCAGTACGGTCGTAGCGCTGATGGCCCGACACATGGGCCAGCCGGTCAAGACTTTCTCGATCGGTTTTCATGAGGATTCCTACAACGAGTTAGAGTACGCAAGGCTGACGGCTCAGAAGTTTGGAACCGACCATCACGAATTCTTCGTCACACCGGACATCTGCGACGTCGTTGACGATCTGGTCTGGCACTTTGACGAACCTTTTGCTGATTCGTCAGCTATTCCCACGTACTTCGTTTCAAAGCTTGCACGGGAACATGTCAAAGTGATCTTGTCGGGAGATGGCGGGGACGAGCTGTTTGGTGGATATTCCCGGTACGTAGTTGAGCGCAAGCGCCGGGTCTTTTCCCATCTTCCTGGTTTTGTGAGAAAGGGGCTGATGCAGCCACTCAGCCGCCGCCTTCCCCACGGCACACTAGGGCGCAACTTCATTCACAATGTTGCCCTCGATCCAATCGATCGTTACCTGGATAGCATGTCGATCTTCTCTGATCTGAACCGCGAACTGTTATACACGCCTGGGTTTCAGACGTCCCTCCGCGAGAGTAAGAGAGTTATATCCCTATTTAACAATCTCGCTGCTGAGGTTACCACTGGCGAGCCAATTGATAAGCTTCTGTACATCGACAGCAAGACCTATCTACCAGGTGACATCCTGACGAAGGTCGACCGGATGAGCATGGCCGTGTCGCTCGAGGCGCGCGCTCCCTTGCTCGATCATAACTTGATTGATTTTTTGGTGCGTGTACCGGCGTCATTGAAGCTCGCGGGCTACCAGACGAAGTATCTGCTTAAGAAGGCTGTTAAGGATCTGGTTCCATCAGAAATTCTTAACCGGCCAAAGCAGGGGTTTGGTGTTCCCGTCCAGGAATGGATTAATAAGCAACTACGTGGTCGCATTCGCGACACACTCACTTCGGCTCACATCAAACAGAGAGGTTATTTCGAACCTGGCTACGTCGAAGTTCTTCTTGATGAGCATGAGCGCGGCCGTCGAGATCATTCAATGGCGGTGTGGGCGCTCTTCATGTTCGAACTTTGGCACCGCCAGTTCATGGACAGTCGGGCCAGTAGCGGCCAGGGAGCCGAATATAGGCCGGTGGTAGAAAACGTGGGAGTGCATTAATAGTGATTGGGTTATAATCAACGGTAACGACTGGAGGCGTTTCAGTTTCTCCAGTAGACCCGCCCGCAATACCGCAAAAGACAATACCGCAAAAGACAATGCCCCAATCGTCAACTTCAAGAGCACCTTTACGAATCGGACTTCTGGTCGACTCGTATTCGCAGCCTCAGTGGGTGCGCCGTATCATTAACGAAATTTCGACTTCATCAATTGCCACTATCGTGTTGGTTGTCAAGAACGCAAGTGGGGAAAAGGTCGAAAAGGGTATATTCAAGAGACTCTTAAAGAGAAGAAAACATCTGCTTTACGCAGCGTATACAAAATTGGATGGCCGGCTGTCCAAGGTCAGCCCCGATGCATTTCAAATGGTGAACGTCGAGGACCTGCTTGCCGGAGTTCCCGTTGTTAACGTCGAGCCCATTAGCCAGAAATTCACAGACAGGTTTCGTGATGAAGATCTCGAATTGATCAAGAAGTATGAGCTGGATGTGGCGATTCGTTTCGGTTTCCGCATCCTGAAAGGAGACATATTAAAGATTGCCAAGCATGGAGTCTGGTCTTATCACCACGATGACGGCCTTTTGTATCGTGGCGGCCCCCCGGGATTCTGGGAAGTGATGACAGACGATCCGGTTACCGGATCGATGCTTCAGATTCTCAGCGAAGAACTGGACAACGGTAGGGTCATTGATCGTTCATGGGCGCCAACGGTAAATCGGTTTTCGGTCAAGAAGAACAATAACAACTATTACTGGAAAACATCGGCGTTTATGATGCGGAAGCTCAAACAGCTTCACATGAAGGGTGAGATTGTCCCCAGCCGGCAGGAGTTGATTTATGCCTCACAGCCGTACTCGCGCAGGCTATACAAGACCCCCACAAACTCAGAGATGTTTGGGCTACTGACAGGACTGGCGCGTCGAGCGGCAACCCGCATAATTGAGAAGGCCGCTTACAGGGAAACCTGGTCCTTGGCTTATCGATTTTTCTCTGATCAGACTGACTTCAATGACACTTACTATAAGTTTAAGTACTTGCTACCGCCGCGTGGCCGATTCTGGGCCGACCCTTTTCCGGTGAAGGTCAATAACAGGTACTTTGTATTCTTTGAGGAATTTGTTTACAGGAAAAATAAGGGGCACATATCTGTCATCGAACTGGAAAAGGACGCTCTGCCGGGCAAACCCGTCAGGGTTCTGCAGAGACCTTATCACCTTTCCTATCCGTTCGTGTTCGAATGGCAGGGCAGCTATTACATGATTCCGGAGACCGGTAGTAACAATACCGTGGAACTGTATCGGTGCAAGTCATTTCCGGGTGAATGGGAACTTGAAGCCGTTATTCTCGAGGCCAATCACCCGAGCGATGCAACTCTTGCCGAGGTAGACGGTCGTTGGTGGATGTTTGTAAATATCGAGGAGCCGGGAGTCACCGTAAACTGGGAAGAGCTGCATCTCTTTTATGCAGACAGCCCATTAGGACCCTGGACGCCACATTGGAAGAATCCCGTCAGATCCAATGTTAGAAACTCGCGGCCTGCCGGCCGGCTCTTGTATCGCCACAATCGTCTGTATCGACCTGCTCAGGATTGCTCCCAACGTTATGGCTATGCGACGGCAATAAACCTAGTGAGGCAACTTAATCCAGATGATTACTATGAAGAAGAAGTTTCACGCATAACACCAGATTGGGACAGGAAAGTCATCGGTACGCACACATTTAATACCGCCCAAGACCTTACCGTCATCGATTGTCTGATCAGGGAAAGCCAACTTACCTCTCGACCACGCGAGATTGGCAAAGCTCAAAGGCGAGAAACGGTTGCTCCCAAGGAAAATGTCCTGCAACTCATACATAGCTTCATTCAGGGCGGATCTGAACGTCAGATGATTCAGCTCAGTAGGCTCCTGGTGAAGAGTGGATGCTACAGGGTCCATGTAGCCTGCCTTAACCCCGAGGGAGTTCTTCGCAGCGAGATAGAAAGTCTTGGCATTGGAGAGATCCATGAATACCCGTTGACCAGCTTCCACGATTACAACATGCTCGTGCAACTGCGGCGGTTTGGAAAGTTTTTAAGGGAGAATGACATTCGGTTGGTCCATACTCACGACTTCTATTCAAACATTTTCGGCATGGCCGGGGCGGCGCTCGCAAAATTCCCTGTTCGTATTGCCTCGCGGCGTGAGACCGGTGGGATGGGCCGGAGTCCAGCCCAAAAAGGGGTCGAGCGCCTGGCGTTTAGACTGGCTGACGAAGTAGTAGCGAACGCGAAAGCAGTTAAGGGCCAACTCGTCAGGGAAGGTGTGACGGGTGGAAAAATAAGCGTTATCTACAATGGGCTTGACCTTACGCGCCTGGCGCCTACCGTCAGAACACGGGCAGAAGTTCTGGCGCTGCTTGGTTTACCCTGTGACCTGGCTTCGTCCGAACATAAGTTTGTTACTATCGTTGCAAATATGCAGCATGACGTTAAGGACCATCCAATGTTTTTGCGGGCGGCCCAACGTGTTTTTCAGGTTATGCCCGAAACCTCGTTCCTGCTTGCTGGCGAGGGACGACTGATTGAGTCTCTTCGCGCTTTAGCCGAAGAACTGGGGATCGCAGGCAGTGCCTTCTTTCTTGGCCGTTGTAAGCACGTTCCCGAATTACTAAGTATCTCAGATGTGTGTGTTTTGAGTTCAAAGGCCGAGGGCTTTTCTAATTCGATTCTTGAGTACATGGCTGCCGGTCGCCCTGTGGTAGCTACTGATGTGGGAGGCGCGCGAGAAGCGATAGTTGATGGACAGACGGGTTACATAATTCCCTCTGGTGATGATGAAGCCATGGCGGATCGAATCATGGCACTGCTTAGGAATCCTGAGCTCAGACATGAGGTAGGCGAACGGGCACGGCGCGCCGTGGAAGAACAGTTCTCCATGGAGAAACAGTTAAGTGAAACGCTGGCGTTATACGAAAGGTTGCTGCAACAAAAAAACGGGGGTGCCTAGTTCTGCACTGCTCTATCGGATGGCAGGATATGACGTCGCAAACACCAAATACACTACACGCTGACGAACAGCGAGTACCTGAAGGTAATCCGGGTACCGCTGCGCGACGCACTCGTGTCCTGATTGTTGCCCCGTCATTCGATATCCTGGGTGGTCAGTCGGTGCAAGCGGCTAGTCTCTTAATGCGACTCGAGGAGGAACCTTCTATCGAGATTGGGTTTTTGCCAATCAACCCTCGATTGCCCGGTGTTTTGCGGAAATTGCAGGCCATCAAGTACGTTCGTACTGTGGTTACGTCTCTTCTCTATGTTGCGATCCTACTCAGTAGGGTCCACAAGTACGATGTAATCCATATTTTCTCGGCATCTTACTTTTCTTTTGTACTTGCCCCGACTCCCGCAATACTAGTCAGCAAACTCTACGGAAAGAGGGTACTTCTCAACTACCACAGTGGCGAAGCTGAGGATCATCTTACTCGCTGGCGGAGATCGGCCATCCCGACGATAAGACTAGCCGAGGCTCTTATCGTTCCCTCTGAATATCTTGTTAACATCTTTTCGAAGTTCGGATTGCGGGCAAAGGCCATCTACAACATTATCGATACTTCCAGGTTTCCCTTTCGGAGCCGTTCGCCTCTACGGCCACAATTCTTATCCAATCGCAATCTCGAGAGTCACTATGGCGTGGATCTGGTTCTTCAGGCTTTCGAAATTATCCAGCAGCGATTTCCCGATGCCAGCTTGAAGATTGCCGGCGATGGCAGCCAGAGGGACTCGCTTGAGAGCCTGGCCCGGAAACTAGACTTGCGGAACATCACCTTTGTGGGAAAAGTCGACCAGGAAATTATACCTCGCCAATATGATGAGGCTGACATTTACCTGAACGGCTCCTGGATTGACAATCAACCACTTTCACTGCTGGAAGCGTTTGCGTGCGGATTGCCCATTGTGACCACCGATGCAGGTGGTATCCCGGACATTGTCACCGAGGAGAGGACGGGATTGATAGTTGCCCGTGGTGATTACCCGGAGCTGGCAAAAGGCGCAATCCGTCTGCTAAACGATCCTGAACTGGCGAAGAAGATCGGAGAGCAGGGATACGCCGAGTGCCGGAAGTATAGTTGGCAGGCCGTTCGTGATTCATGGCTAGAAGTCTACCGGGAACTCGCGGACGAACAGACACACTTAACAAGTTCAATCGCGCCTGCATCTGCGGCGGAGACTGAGCGGAAGATTTTGACTCTATGAAGCGTCAGCTTAAGAAATTGTTAAGTACCAGTCTGGATGAGCTGCGGGTCCGGGGTTCGCAATCCTTAGCTGCATTTGCCGAACGCCACTCCTGGTCTGGTCGGGCGAAGCTGGTGTCAGATGAGTCGTTACCCGGCTTACTCGATCCTAATCGATTCGCTGGCGCGAAGTTAGCTGCGCCTTTAGAGTTACTCGAATGCTTTCGAACAAGAGTTGGTCCTGCATTCTTTGCCGGTTTCGAAGATCGACGAGCTACGCTTGAAGGATTAAGAAAATACTGGCCCGCATCAGAAGCCAGAGTTATCGGAGACGCCGATCGAATACTCAGCGGGTATTTTAACTTGCTCGGTTTTCAAGATCTCTACTTTGGGACACCGGTGGACTGGCACCTCGATCCTGTGGCAGGCAAACGCCCGCCGCTGGTTCATTGGAGCCGATTGAACTATCTGGACGTCACCGTCGCCGGCGATAAAAAGATCATCTGGGAGCTGAACCGGCATCAGCACTTTCCAATCCTGGGTCAGGCATACTGGTTGACGGGAGATGAGCGGTACGCTGAGACCTGCGTTGCCTATCTCGAGTCCTGGATGGACCAGAATCCACCCAAGCTTGGGATCAACTGGGCCAGCAGTCTAGAGGTTGCGTTTCGATCGATCTCCTGGCTGTGGGCACTCTACTATTTCAAGAATTCAGAGAAGCTAACGCCGGCGATTTTTCTCCGCACGGCGAAGTTTCTGTATCTCAACGCGCGGCACCTTGAAACTTATCTTTCAACATACTTTAGCCCGAATACTCACCTCACCGGTGAAGCGCTTGGATTGTTCTACCTTGGCACGCTTCTCCCTGAATTCAAAGAGTCGAGTCGCTGGCGTGCGACTGGTCTCCGAATTCTCACCGAACAGCTTACCCGGCAGGTGAAGTCTGACGGTGTATATTTCGAGCAATCAAGCTACTACCATCGCTACACCACGGACTTCTACATACATTTTAGCCTGTTGTTAATAGCCAATGGTCTAAGACTACCGGAGGAGCTTGAAGTCAAACTCATGGGACTGTTGGACCACCTGATGTATATCACGAGGCCCGACGGGACTTCGCCACTGTTCGGTGATGATGATGGCGGTCGCCTGGTAAAACTCGAGCAACGCGCGGCAAACGACTTTCGGGCTACTCTTTCAACGGGCGCGGCGCTGTTCCAGCGGGGGGACTACAAATTCGTAGCCGGCGAGATTGCAGAAGAGACCTTGTGGCTGCTTGGTCCGAAAGGGATAGCCGCGTTGCAAGGCGTTACGCCCATTGAACCCACCAGTCACAGTAAAGCATTCGAGGCGGGTGGCTACTACGTGATGCGTGACGGGTGGAAGCCAACCTCGAACTATCTGCTTTTTGATTGTGGACCACACGGAGTAGACAACTGCGGACATGCACACGCCGATGCTCTGTCGTTCGAAGTGACGGCAAACGGTCGGCCTCTTTTGGTAGATCCGGGCACCTATACCTATACCGGTTCAAAGGAGATGCGTGACTGGTTCCGCAGCTCGGCTGCCCATAACACTCTGACAATTGATGGTGAGTCCTCTTCGGTTTCGGATGGGCCATTCTCGTGGCAGTCAATCGCGCGTTGCGACCTCCTTTCCTGGATTACGCAAAAGCGTTTTGACTTTGTCTCTGCATCACACGACGGTTACCGGCGACTTGGAGATTCGGTCAGACATACACGCAGTATTCTGTTCCTTAAGAACAATTATTGGGTCCTTCGCGATCAAGTTGTGTCTGAATCGCCCCGACTTATTGAGTTGTGGTTTCACTTCGATTCAGTAGTACGTTCGCTCGATTCAAGGGATGGCAAGGTTCGTCTGCTGAGCGAAAGTGGTGATCCGGCTTTTCAGATGGTGACCTTTGGACAGGACGGCCAATTCGCTGAAAAGGAAGGGTGGGTTTCAGATTGTTATGGCAGAAAAGAGGCTGCTCGAGTCGCTACCTTCTCCCTTTTGGCTAATGGCAGTGGTGAACTGCTAACCTTCTTGTTGCCGCGGATAACTGGCCAGACGGGTGTGCCAGAAGTGCGAGAGATTCAGGCCACGCATGGCCGGGCCTTTGAGATTAATCTTGGTAACAAACACGATGTACTTATGATTCGGAGTCCATCCGAGGTCCCGACAGAGCGCGTAGAGACTGAGCGACTAGCATCGGACTTTGATTTTACCTGGGCAAGATTCCTGGATGAGCGGGCAAAGACGCCTGATGAGATCGTGTTGATTGGCGGACAAACCCTTGAACTTGAGGGTCGCGAGATCCTGAAGTCGGGAAGGCGGATTGATTACATTTCAGTGAGCAGCCTTGGGGATCGCGTCCGTCTCGAGACAGAAGAAGGCGTCTTCGATGGGCGCTTGCCGATCGCAGACTTTGAAACCAGCCTTTTTAGCAGGAACCCGGTGGAAAGAATCAATTAAGGCCTGTCGACTGACAAATGTGCGGGATTAATGGGATAGCATTGTCGAGCCGCTCCGGACGCCGATTAGATGTCGGCGCCCTCGAGCGTATGCGTGATGTAATCACGCATCGTGGTCCTGATGATGAGGGTATTTTCGTAGATGTTCGAAGTGGTCGCATTGGTCTCGGTCACCGCAGACTAAGTATCGTCGATGTCGCTGCCGGTCATCAGCCAATGACCAATGAAGACGGCTCCCTTCAGATTACTTATAACGGCGAGATCTATAATCACGTCGATTTTAAAGCACCACTGGAAGCGCGTGGCCATGTCTATCGCACCCACTGCGATACAGAAACCATCCTGCATCTCTACGAGGAATATGGAGATGGCTGTGTTGATCACTTACGCGGGATGTTCGCTTTTGCCATCTGGGACGATCACAAGCAGGAGCTTTTTCTTGCCCGCGATCGGCTGGGTGTGAAGCCCTTATATTATGTCCTCACTGACGACGGTTCCCTCTACTTCGGCTCAGAAATTAAGACCCTCTTTCAGGCAGAAGCTCTTAAACCCGATATCAATTTCGCCGCCTTGTCTGATTACCTTGCCAACCATTCAACTTCAGGAGAAGAGACCCTTTTTCGTGGAGTGAAACGTCTCATGCCTGGCCATACTCTGCGTTGGCGAGATGGAGAGACAGAGATAAAGAGGTATTGGGATGTAAGCTTTTCGAAGCCGCAGGAGGACGGCCGTAGCGACAAAGACTACATTGCCGAATGGAACGAGCTATTTCGCACCTCAGTGCGACTGCGCCTGATGGCGGATGTGCCGCTGGGGATGTTCCTTTCAGGCGGGATTGATTCCGCCGCGATAGCCGCTGTCATGAGCGGGATGGTGGATGAACCGATCAAGACCTTTTCTGTTGCGTTCGCCGAGCGCGAAGCGAATGAACTGGCTTACGCGCGGATAGTTGCGAAGGCCTACAAGACCAATCACCACGAGATTACGGTTACCCCGGAAGAGTTTTTTAAGGCTTTGCCGAAACTGGTCTGGCACGAGGACGAACCACTGGCCCACCCCTCGAGTGTTGCCCTCTACTTTGTATCACGGCTCGCTTCGAAACACGTGAAGGTGGTTCTGACGGGTGAGGGAAGCGACGAACTTCTTGCCGGCTACGGTCGTTATCGCAAGACAATCCTGAATCTGGCCCTCGGCAGTCGATACAGCAGTCTCACCCCCGGGGCCTTTCGGAAAGTCGTTAGCAAAGGAATAGAGGCGCTCCCTACCTCCAATCTGAGACAGAAACTGCTTCGTAGCTTCCTGAGCGTCTCGCCCGATATCGAGAGTATCTACTTCGACAATTTTGCTGTCTTTCCTTCTGCGATGCAGAAAGAGCTGCTGACCGCGGAGATTCGTGAAAAGATAGGAGTCATTGATCCTTATTCACGCGTGCGCAAACTGCTTGGGCATACCGACGCCCAATCGCTTCTGGATCGGCTACTTTATGCTGACATCAAAACGTACTTGCATGAATTGTTGATGAAGCAGGATCAAATGAGCATGGCCACGTCTATAGAGAGCCGCGTTCCTTTTCTGGATCATAAGCTGGTGGAGTATAGCTGCGGTCTTCCGGAGAGAATGAAATTGCGAGGTGGAACAACCAAGTATGTGTTGCGGGAAAGTATGAAAGATGTTTTGCCGGCGCCGATTTTGTCGCGTTCGAAAATGGGTTTCCCGGTGCCCATTGCCAGTTGGTTTCGTGGTGCTTACAGATCAGTCATCGACGAGTACCTCCTGAGTGACCGGGCCATGGCGCGGGGAATCTTTAATCCGGATTTTGTTCGACAACTTGTGAGACGACACCAGACAAGCGGGGAGAATCATGATGAGCGTTTGTGGGCGCTGGTCAATTTTGAGATCTGGCAACGTCAATTCCTCGAGGGTGAGGGCTCACAATATTCGCAGAGTACGGCAGGAGAGGTTCTGGCATTGAGTTAAGTTTAAGATGGGATTAGCTACAGTCATGAGTTTAAAGAAGACCCTTGCAGTCAATTTGAGCCGGCTTTTTAGAAATCACACCTATACCTCGCGACATGGTCTGGCTAAAGGTTTGCGCAGGCAGGGGGGGTTGGCTTTCCTGCCATCCTTCATTCCGCGTTCAACGGAAATGTTGAAGGAGGAGGTATTCATCGAGGCTTTAAATTTTGCCGGGAAAACGGTATACGACATTGGTGGCGATCAAGGCATTTACACTCTGTTCTTTGCCAGAAAAGTCGGAAACAAAGGGAAGGTACTCACATTTGAGCCGAATCCAGTGAGTCATGCCCACATAGTGACAAATGTAGAGCTCAACGGATTCTCGCATGTTGAAGTGCGGAATATTGCGCTCGGCGAAACTCGAGGCAAGCTTACGTTTGCCTTCCCAGCTAAGGATCCGGGCCGTGGAACTGCCGACGCCCTAATCCGGGAGCAGATCCTTCAAGAGCCCGGTTCGACGGCGACGGAGGTAGATGTAGATGCGCTGGACAGTCTGATTCCAGCCGCGCGGTTGCCCCGGCCTGATTTCGCAAAGATTGATGTCGAGGGCCTCGAATTGAATGTCCTGCGCGGCATGCGCAACACTCTGAAGGAGCATCGGCCGGAACTCTTCATTGAAATTCATGGCGCCGATATGGAGGCGAAGAGCGAAAATATCAGGCAAGTTGGCGCCTTCCTGTTCGACGTCGGTTACAAAATTCACCATGTCGAATCAGAGCAAGAAATTACCCCGACTAACATTGATGTTGCCCGAGAGGGACACATCTACTGTACCTGAGACGAACGACCCCACTGACCCCTGCTACGAACCTCGTTGAACAAACTGCCTTGAATATTCTCTGGCTAAAAACTGAATTACTTCATCCAGTCGATAAGGGCGGAAGGATTCGCACTTACAACATGTTGAAGGAACTCAAGCGTGAGCATCAGATCACTTACCTGACTCTCGATGACGGAAACTCTAACCAGGAGGCCCGCGAAAGTGCGGAGGAATACTGCAACGAACTCGTTTGTGTGCCGCATCAACAGCGGGAAAAATTTACCGCGGGGTTTTACGGCGAACTTCTATTTAACCTTGTTTCCCGATACCCGTATGCAATCAAAAAGTACGAGTCTGCCGTGATGCGACGCGAGATTGCCGAGCGAGCGTCGAGCGGGCGGTTTGATATTGTGATCTGCGATTTCCTCGCACCTGCTGTAAATCTACCGAGCAATTTGTCTTGTCCGCAGGTTCTTTTCCAGCATAATGTTGAGGCAATGATCTGGAAGCGCCACTACGAGATACAGAGTAATCCCCTCAAGAAGACATATCTTTTTAACCAATGGCGGAAAATGAGACGCTTTGAACACGAGATGTGCCGTCGCTTTGATTCGGTGGTAGCAGTCTCGCTCGAAGACAGAGATCAGATGCGGCAAGAATACTCGATCACTTCAGTCTTTGATGTACCGACAGGAGTTGACACAGAATTCTTTCGACCTGCTGATCGGGAAGAGACGGAGCCACTTAATGTTGTGTTTACCGGTTCCATGGACTGGTTGCCTAATGAAGATGCAATCAAATACTTTACGGAAGAGATCTTACCAATAATCAGAAAAACGCTTCCGAACGTCTCACTTACCGTTGTTGGCAGGAATCCATATCCGGCCTTGCTCGAGCTTAGCGAACGGGATCCTTCGATTATTGTCACGGGACGGGTCGAAGACGTGCGGCCTTATATGGAGCGGGCGGCGGCCTATGTTGTGCCATTACGGATAGGAGGCGGGACTCGGCTGAAAATCTTTGAGGCGATGGCTATGGAAAAGGCAATCGTCTCAACCACAATTGGAGCCGAAGGACTACCAGTCAGGCATGATGTTGAACTATTGCTGGCGGACTCGCCGCAATCATTTGCTCAATCGGTAGTTCGCTTGTTGAGCGATCCGACTGGCGCGCGCAGGCTGGGCCAACAGGCTGCGAAGACGGTACGGGAACAGTTTGGTTGGTCAAAGGTCGCGCGTGAGTTTTCCGGCATCTGCGAACTTACGGTGCGGGGCCTCGCTGATGGGTCGTTAAGAGCCATGGCAGCACGTGGCAACAATGAGCAGCGGGCAGTGTGAAGCCATGGCAATTCTCCAATCCGCCGAACAAGAAATGGGCAAGTCCTGGCCTTCAGGGCCCACACCCGGCGTTGAGACTGTTTCTGTCGTGGTTCCCTGTTATAACGAGGAGAGCTTCATTGCCAAGGCTCTTGAGAAGCTTGCCGGGCAATACGATCGCGAGCACTACGAGATCATCATTGTGGATGGACTCTCTGATGATCGCACTCGGGAAGTGATTAACGAATTCAAGCGGATCCATTCCGACCTGTCGATCATTTTGATTGATAATCCTGCGCGAAATATTCCTACGGCATTGAATCTTGGAATCAAGGCCGCCCAGGGAAACATTATCGCTCGGATGGATGCTCACGCTGTACCTTCTGCGGGGTACATCCAGCGGTGTGTCGAGGTCTTGAGTAAAGACGATGTCGGTGTTGTTGGAATGCCGTGCCGTGTTCAACCAGGAGCTCCCACTGTCGTTGCGCATGCAATCGCGAGTGCCGTCTCCCATCCTTTCGGAATAGGGGACGCCAAGTATCGACTCCGGGAGGGGGGGCCACTTCAAGAACCGGTTGACACAGTTGCCTTTGCTTGCTTCAGAAAATCTTTGTGGAAAAAACTGGGCGGTTTTAACGAGGCGCTTCATACCAACGAGGACTATGACTTCAACTACAGAGCGCGCCAGGCTGGCAGCCAGGTAATGCTCGATCGTTCTGGTCATTGTGATTATTTCGCACGCACTTCGCTCGCCACGCTGGGAAATCAGTACGCGCGTTACGGTGGCTGGAAAGCGCAAATGATTCGATTGCATCCGCGTTCTATCAAGCTAAGGCATCTCGTGGCCCCGTTATTTGTTTTGTCCATCTTCCTGCTAGGGTTTCTGGGCCTGATCTGGTCGCCAGCCTGGTTGTTACTGGGAACCGGGATGGCCCTCTATTTTTTTTTGGCATTCGTCTTTGGTTTCCAAGCGGCCCGACACAAACCCGGGTCGTTACCGGTATGGTTGCTTATGCCCTGGATTTTTCTGACGATTCATCTCGCGTGGGGAACCAGCTTCTTGGTGGGTTTACTCAGACGCCCAAGCTAATACGGGACAAACAGACAAATCTCTTAATAAGGATCTCGCATGTATCTAAGCGTTTTCGGAATTGGTTACGTAGGTTGTGTTTCGGCGGCCTGTTTCGCAAAGGCGGGACACAATGTAACCGGCGTGGATATCAGTTCGGCGAAAGTCGACATAATCAATCTCGGCAAAAGTCCGATTGTTGAAAAAGGGCTCAACGAGTTAATCGGTGAGGTTGTAGCCGCCGGGCGGTTGCGCGCGACTTCAGATTCGCGCGAGGCGGTTAGAAATTCGCAGGTGTCGATGGTCTGTGTGGGTACGCCGAGCAATGCAAATGGGAGTCTGGACCTGCGCTATGTAACCAGGGTATGTGAAGAGATAGGCGACGCCATAAGAGACAAGTCAGAGCGCCACATCGTTGTAGTGCGAAGCACGATGCTGCCAGGGACAATAGCTACCACAGTTGTACCTACGCTGGAAAAGGCCTCAGGCAAGACTGCTGGAAGGGACTTTGGCGTCTGCATAAATCCCGAATTTCTCAGGGAAGGCTCGTCGCTGAAAGATTTCTACGCCCCACCATTCACCTTGATTGGCGCCGACGATGAACCCACAGCCGAAACCGTGCGCCAACTTTATGCCGAAATCGATGCACCTATCAATGTAACCGCAGTCAAGACGGCCGAGATGGTTAAGTATGTGTGCAACTGTTTTCACGCTCTGAAAGTCGGGTTCGCCAATGAGATTGGAAACATCTGCAAGGAGATGGGTATTGATAGTCACGCTGTCATGGACATCTTTTGCCAGGACACAAAACTCAATCTTTCTCCCTACTATTTGAAGCCAGGTTTCGCCTTTGGTGGTTCATGTTTGCCTAAGGATTTGCGGGCCATTAATTACAAAGCAAAGCAACTTGACGTTGAAGTGCCGCTCCTTTCCGCAATCATGCCGAGCAATCGGCTGCAAGTTCAAAGAGCCATCGACATGGTCGTCAACACGGGAAAAAAGCGGATCGGAGTGCTGGGCTTCAGTTTTAAGGCGGGAACCGACGACTTGCGCGAATCACCGATAGTAACTCTGATTGAAGCACTGATTGGCAAGGGTTACCAGTTATCGATCTACGACCGCGACGTTTCTCTCGCGCGGCTTTTCGGAGCGAACAAGGAATATATTGAGCGCGAGATCCCTCACATTTCACAGTTGATGCGAGACAGTATTGAGGAAGTTATGAGTGGTTCGGAGGTAATCGTCATGGGGAACGGCGCCGAGGAGTTTCGCCGGATTGACTCCCAATTGCGTGACGATCAAGTGATCATCGATCTGGTGCGCTTATTTGACAAGACCGTCAGCGATGGCCCTTATCAGGGGATTTGTTGGTGAGATTCAAGTACGTTATGAGTGAGAGAGGCGAGCTGGCAACAAGAATTGAATGCAGATTCCAAAAGGCATTTCAGGCGGCGATTGATCGCGGCGGTCCTTATTTTAGGTGGCTGGGAATTGCTTGCCTGGAGCGCAGCTCGACAGCTCATCGTAGAAGCTCCACTCACCTCGGCGGACGCCATAGTGGTTCTGAGCGGTTCGGCAACAGCCTGGGAACGTGCTTTATTGGCAGCAGAACTTTACCGCAACGGTCGAGCCCTAAGAATCATCTTGTCGAACGACAATCGTCAGGGTGGATGGTCGAGTGCTGAGCAACGCAATCCATTCTTTTACGAGCATTCTCGCGAGGAATTGCAGCGGTTAGGGGTTCCGCGAGAAGTGATCGAAGTGGTTATGCAGCCGGTCTCTAGTACTTATGATGAAGCGGTGGCGTTTCATGGCCATGCCAGGGAGAGAGGTCTTCGTTCAATAATGATCGTGACGTCTGGTTATCATTCACGCCGGGCCTTGTGGACCTTCAATCGAGTATTTAGTAACGACATTGAGGTTGGACTCATAGCAGTAAAGCCGGGAATTCAAACGCCCGGGCCCGCTACGTGGTGGTTACGACCCAGCGGCTGGCGAATGGTACCGCTGGAATACGCGAAGTTGATCTATTATCGCCTTCGCTCGTGGTAGAGTGGGTACGCGGGCAGCCCCCTTGGTTTGGTAGGTAGGGACGATTGGCACTTTAGACTCGGTTCAGCCAAGGATTGGGAAAGTAGATACAGGCAAGAAAATGAGAAAGCTCAGCACGGCACTGCTTACGCTCACGGTAGCAATTTTGCTTGGTACCGTGTCCGCTCCTTCCGTCAAGGCGGATCCCCTGTTTTTCAGCAACGTGGTGGCACAGCAGAATGGCGGCTCTACGCTGGTAGACCTGTTCTCAAATCCGGGAACCACACTTCTCGGGTCGCAGCTTACGTTTTTTGTGAATATCAGCGGAACACTTCAACCCGGGGCGAGTGATACGCTATTAATTACCTACACCGAAGCAGGCAGTCCTCCCATTGTGCAAAGTTTTCAAATCCCACTATTTAACAGCATCTCACCACCCTTTACGCTCTTGTTCACCGTTACGTCGCCTGGCGCAAACTATCACGGCGTTGCGGCCACACTCACGATCGATCTGCTGAACAGTTCCGCGGATTTTTTGATCCCCCTGGGAGCCAGCGCTGGACAATCAGTGAATTCGTACACCTACTCATTTATCGTCGCGGAGCCAGTTCCTGAGCCGATGACATTGCTTCTCCTTGGTTCGGGTTTAACCGTCCTTGCGGCCAGATTGCGCCGCCGCGAAGGACTGTGATCCAAACTGCTCTAAAGGCAACTTAGTATTTTGGGCCGGTGCTTCGGAATCGGTTTCGTGAGGGCCCGCCTCGGCAAAAGAAATCTTCTTCATGCGGTCTGTATCCTCGAAAATCACACCAACCCTAAGACGACTCGCAAGAAGGTCGAAGACGTCAATTGTCCTCTATAAGATCTATAACAATTGGAAACTGCGAAATCGCTACCGGGCGGGCGATGTTCAGGCCAGCTATGGCTCAACTCATGAAACTAAAACCGTGGAGGAAAGCCTTCATTATATCGAGCATCAATTTGCGGACTACTTGAGCTACTCCGGTCTGACGGAAGAACGGGTGCAAGGGATGCGCATTCTAGAACTGGGTTTTGGTGACAATCTTGGTGTTGCGCTTAAGTTCATGGCGGCCGGCGCAGCCAAGGTGGTTTGCGTGGATAAGTTCTATGCAAAGCATGATTTAATCCGGGAGCGCAACATTTACGAGGCGTTGCGGAGCAGCCTGGACACCGAGGCACAGCAACGGTTTGACAAGATCGTCACTCTTGACGAAGAGGTACAAATCAATAACGATAGCTTGACGTGTATCTCCGGCGTTAATCTGGATGACTGGGCGCACAGATTAACTAATCAGGAACAACGGTTTGACCTTATTATTTCCAGGGCGGTAATTGAAGAGATCTATGATCCGAAAAGCGTTTTCTTAACCGCAGATAGATTTCTGCGTCCCGGAGGTCAGTCCGTTCATAAGATTGACATGAGTGATTACGGAGTTTTCAGCGGCGCGGGACTACACCCACTGACCTTTCTCACTATTCCCGAATCAATCTATCATCTGATGGCAAGCGATTCAGCGATGCCGAATCGAAAGCTGAGGAACTATTACGCACAGTTAATGAATGATCTCGGGTACGAAACTACGTTTTTTGTCACCAGGATTATTGGAGGGCCCGATCTTATTCCCTACAGGCAGGAAATAAAACCGGGCGTCGATTACACAGATGTTGAACTTGCGTTGGTCGAAGAAATCCGGCCCCAACTTGAAATCCCCTACAAGGCGTTACCGGGTGAAGACCTCATGGTTCAGGGGGTATTTCTTGTTGCAAGGAAGCCGGACGGCCAGGAAAGTAACTAATTAGGATAATGCGAAGAAGGCGGCCGCATGACCATGAGTGAACATGCCATTGAGGTTGGTAGAGGTGAGCGGTTCGAGTTTGGAAAGAACTGGAGACGCTTCCTTGACGTGCTCGATGACCGGCGCGTTGGTGAAGCTGAGGACTCGCTCAGACAGATGTTGGAGGTTGATGATCTGGTCGGGAAGAGCTTTCTGGATATTGGCTCAGGCAGCGGTTTGTTCAGTCTTGCTGCCCGGCGTTTAGGCGCCAGAGTGCACTCTTTCGATTTCGATCCTCAGTCCGTAGCTTGCACAGCAGAGCTAAGGCGGCGTTATTTTCCCGGTTCCGACTCTTGGAAAGTCGAAGAGGGTTCTGTTCTGGATGAGGCCTACGTCTCGTCTCTAGGACAGTTCGATGTAGTCTATTCCTGGGGGGTACTCCACCATACAGGGCAATTATGGCTGGCACTGGAGCACGCGCATCGAGCCGTAGCACCAAAAGGAAAGCTCTTTATCGCCCTTTATAACGACACGGGGAGTCAGAGTGCGCGGTGGAAATGGATTAAGCGAACCTATAACAATTTACCTGGCATCTTCAAAACGCCCTTCGCAGTGCTGGTAACTGCCCCGGCTGAACTCAAAGCCTTTTTAAGTTCGTTGGTGATGCTGAAACCGGGTGAGTACTTCAGATCCTGGACCGGCTACGATGAGCGGAGAGGAATGAGTCGGTGGCATGACATAATTGATTGGGTGGGAGGCTATCCTTATGAGGTTACTACGCCGGACGAGATATTTGACTTCTATCGCGAGCGAGGGTTTGTCCTAACAAGACTTAATTGTGGCCGGGTGGGACTAGGGTGTAATCAGTTTGTTTTCGCAAAAGAGTGACGAGTCCAGGGGTTTTTGCAGTGGCTAGTTTGGCGATCTCAAAAGCAGTGGCAGTCAGGCACACAATTGTGGCAGTCATCATCGTTGCAATTGCGGCGGTGTACCTTGTTTTTCTCGTTGGCGGCAGACTGCAATCGTTTGTGGAGCAGACGCGTCAACGCCGGGCTTTGAGCGCCGACGGCACAATTTACGTTAAACCTGGGGAGGATCTTCAAGAAGCAATCAACAATGCCAAATTTGGCGACATCATCATCCTGGAAGCTGGAGGTGTTTATCAGGGCCCCTTCTTGTTGCCTAAGAAACCGGCTGTGGGTGAGAAGACGGACTACATTACGATTCGCACATCAAATCTGAGCGGTATTTCAGAAGAAGGGCAACGAATAAAACCTGAACTACACGCGAAAGCAATGCCCAAAATCCTGGCGCCTGATGGAAGCGTGGCAATTGATACACAAGCGGGCGCTCATCACTATAAATTCATTGGCATCGAATTCTCGACGGCGGCGAATGCGCGGTACATTTACAATCTCATTAACCTCGGCTCGCACGACTATAAAAGTTACGAACAGTTTCCTCATCACCTGATCTTCGATCGATGCTATGTGCACTCTCCCGGCCTTAACAGAGCGCGCCGCGGGTTTGCTCTAAACAGCGGTCTCACGAGTGTATGCAACTCCCATATCTCTGGGTTTGCAGGTGTTGGAGACGAGACTCAGGGAATTGCCGGTTGGAATGGTCCGGGGCCTTTCAACATTTTGAACAACTACATTGAGGGTGGCGGCCAGGGGCTGATGTTTGGCGGTGGGGATCCGTCCATCACGGATCTGGTGCCTTCTGATATTAAGATCAAAGGAAATACCTTTTTTAAACCGGCTTCTTGGTTCGGAAAAGCGACTATCAAGGCAAGTATCGAGCTGAAAAATGCGAGAAGAACTGTGATCGACGGCAACCTGATTGACAGCGAAGGTTACGTCGGGGCATTCGTTCTTACCGTCCGTAACCAGGATGGCAGAGCTCCCTGGAGCACAATTGAGGATCTCGAGATTACCAACAATGTCGTTCGTGGAGCAGGCGCTGGATTTACCATTCTTGGTCGTGACGACAATAACAAAAGCCAGGAAGCGCGGCGCATTCGCATCGCCAATAATCTCATGACAGGAATTGGGCCGGACCAGGCCGCATTGTTTCTGAAGATCAACGGCGGCGAGTCAATTACCCTGGAAAACAACACTATCGAACATCCCGGCAACATGATTACGAGTTACGGCGATCAAACCCGGAGATTTATCTTTCGAAATAACATCATAAAGCACAATAGCTATGGGATTTTCTGCGAAGGCGGCCCAAAACCATTCTCCTGTTTTCCGGGTAGCGTCTTTGTCGGAAATGTGATCGTGGATAACGAGAATCTCGGTGCAAAAGGCTATTCGATTAGTCAGAATTACCCGACGCAAAATTTCTTCCCTTTAGGCTTTGATCGAGTGGGTTTCGTAGATTACAGCACCGGGAACTGGAGACTTGGTCCAAAAAGTCCCTTCAAAGGAAAGGGATCCAATGGCTCAGATCCCGGGGTTAATTTTGTCGATCTTGAAAAAGCTCATGCAGGCAAGTGGAGTTGTGGAGACTAATTCGCAACTGAATATCAAAGACTATGAATACACAAGAGCATAAGTCAATACCCACAGCGGTAGAGTTGCCTGAGACTGAATCACTTGTCCTTCCTGATCAACAGTTGGTCGGCCAGATTCTGCATGAGTTGCAGAAGAATGGCATCGTAAAACTCCCGCCGCTCCTCTCCGAAGCTGAACTCAAGGGAATGCAAGCCGCATTTAAAAACCGGCTCTCTGGTCTGCGTTGGAACAACTACGACGGCTTTGAAAAGACCGAACCTCAACGTCACATGATCGAAGACATACTGGTTCTTGAGCCGGGTTTCCTGAGTGCGGCACTGCACCCATTAGTAAAGCGAGTTCTCAAGCTCTATCTCGGAGACAGCTTCGAGTTGGTGGAAGCCAAAGGATGGAAGTCCCTCCCTACAAATCGAGACTTTCACGGTTGGCACGGAGACGCCTGGTACGAACAAGAAGGCGCGGCAGACATTCCGAAGGAAGTTAAGCTCGCCATCTACCTGACCGATGTCAAGAGCGGTGCCTTCAACTACATAAGGGCAAGTCATCGCAAACAGCATCCTCGCCCGATACGCAGTTCCGAGTTGGGGGATGTGGCAGCGTCAGAGATAGTTGAACTGCTCGGAAAAGCTGGAACAGCTTTTCTATTTGATACCTCGGGGATTCACCGGCAGGGAGTGCCAATTCTTGAGCCCCGTGAGGCAATATTTCTGAACTATCATGACCCCCGGGTGACTCTACAGCGCGAGGATCGCGAGTTTTACCGTTATCACCCCTTGCTCTTGAATGCGGCCTTCTTGGGAAATTTGTCCTCTGAAGATCTGACAATTCTTGGGTTCGGAAACATGAATAACTTTATGCCGGGATTTGTTCAGGCGGACCGGCATCCATCTCTCCATCGACTGGCTGGATTTGCTCTGGAAGTCACTCTGCAACTAGAACACCTTGCCGAGCGAGTAAAGGCACGCTGGAGGGTGCTCAAAGGCAAGTAACGACTATGCCCGTCGCTCTCATTCTCTGCTAACTGACTTAAAACGGAGAGTGAAGTTATCGATAAGTTACTATCCGATTTGTGGTCTTGGTTCCCAATCCTGTAGTTCGCTTTAGCAACTAAATAATGGGTTGTCTGGTATCGGTCTTCGGCGTCGAGCCATTCAGAATTGGTGGTACCGAAGCTTTTGCTCGCGAGTTATCTTTGCAACTGTCGGCCCACGGCTGGCAGAGCGTCCTTTGCTTTCTTTCTGAGCCTTCAAGCGAAGTCAGGCGTTTCCTTGATTTGCCTAATGTCACCATTAAAGTACTTCCCGATGTGGCCAATGTTGGTTGGAAGGGTTCCAGAGATCTTGCACGAGTTCTTGCTGAATACAAACCGCAGATTTTGCATCTCCACTTCATTGGTTTTCTCGGGTTTTATCCCTGGTTAAGCCGTCTGTATTCAGTAAAGAGCGTTTTCTTTACTGATCACTCCTCCCGCCCTGCCGGTTATCTCCCCAACCGTGCCCCTTTCTGGAAACGGGTCCTTGTTCGCGCGATAAACTATCAGATCAGTAAAGTGATTTGCGTTAGCAAATATGGCCTGGATTGTATGAGAACACTCGATGTTTTGCCTGGCGACAGGTACGAGATGATCTACAATGGAGTAGATATTAAGCGCATCCTCCCCGACTCAGTGCTCGGTGATGCCTTTCGGAAGAAGTTTTCAATTCCTGAAGAACGCTCAATAGCGTTGCAGGTAAGTTGGATTATTCCGGAAAAAGGAATCGGTGATCTGTTAAAGGTCGCGCGAACCGTTCTTAAGAGGAATGACAAAGTACAGTTCGTAGTTGTCGGAGAAGGGCCATATCGCGAGCAATACATGAAGCAAGCTGAAGAGATGCGTATCGCTGATAATGTAACCTGGACCGGTCTGGTCGAGGATCCCCTGGGTGAGGGTGTCTATGATGCGGCTGACATTGTTTGCCAGCTATCTCAGTGGGAGGAAGTTTTTGGCTGGATGATCGCCGAGGCGATGGTCTATGCGAAGCCTGTTGTCGCAACTTGTGTGGGTGGTATCCCCGAGTTGGTTCAGCATCGGATTTCGGGGTTTCTCGTCAATCGTGGTGATACGCTGGCACCCCCTGAACACATTTTGAAGTTGTTAGGTGATCGCGAGATGAGAAAGCGCATGGGGCAAGCTGGACGGGAGAGAGCGCTTGAAAGGTTCGATCTCGCTCGCAATGTGAAGGAGTTGATTCATCAATACGGCTTGGCTTAACGGATTGGAATCGAGCGAGCGAGCGTTGCGGGTCTCTCTTGTCAGGCCTTACTCGCTTCAGGCCCGCCTCCTGAAACCGGGGTTGCAGCGGGTCAGGATTCGCTTACCTGGGCGCGACCATACGGGTTACCTGGGGGAAATGCAGGAGTTCGTAGCGGCGGTGAGCGAAGGGAGACAACCGTGACTGGGCCTGAGGACGGTCGCCGGGATCTCGAAATCATCACCCAGAGCTACGAAGCTTTGGCAAGCGGCAAAAGGGCTGAAACCCAATTGAATCGCTTTCGAAAAGGTAGAGTGGATCTGATGCTAATCTGATATTTTGTACCCAGCATCTGTCGACCCTTGTTCGACTTGCTAGAATTCGGGATAGCGGGTTAACTGGTTAAGTCAGAAAATTGGAAGAGATGAAGCGTACAGTAACGAGAGATGTAGTTTCGCTATCCCGATTGGCGCTTTCCTCTATCCGGCTTGCGACAAAGGCGTGGCCGTTTGAAAGTGGAAGAAATCTGCCAACTCGCGTAGGCGCATTGGCCACCAGAATCGGTTTGCTGAGGTCAGCGTGGTATGAGTTCCAACCGGGATTGTGGATGCAACTGAATGCCAGGGACATGATTCCGCAGACCATTCTTCTGGAAGGAATGTGGGACCCGCCGCTTACCGAATTCATCGAGAACAATCTGACTACGGGACAGACATTTATTGATATAGGCGCACACGTTGGCTATTTCTCTCTATTGGCGGCTCGTAGGGTTGGTAGAACTGGAAAAGTCCTAGCTATCGATGCCAATCCTGCGGCGATCACTCAATTAGAAGAGAATGTTGATCGAAGCAATCTGTCGAACGTGATCGTCGAACATACTGCCTGTGGCGAAAGTGACGGCTCCGTGACCCTGTATTACTCGAGTGAATCCAACTCCAGCATGGCCTCACTATCGGGGGCAAACGCGGGGACCGATGTTAAGATTGAGGTTAAGTGCACTACCGTCGATCATCTCATCCGGAAAAACGCTCTTGACCGTGCGGACTTGATTAAAATCGACGTAGAAGGCGCAGAGATGACTGTACTCCGCGGAATGGAATCTACAATCCGACACATGCGACCAACCATTGTACTCGAACTCGAGCCATCATTGTTGAAGTCATTTGGAACAACCCCAGACCAGATTCACGACTTTCTGACAGGCCTTGATTATCGATTCGACTCTTTGGGAGGGCATTCAAATTTCATCTGTCGGCCCAATTAGCTTTCGTCTAACCAGATCCTATTAGATTTCGTGAGCACATACGTCAACAACACTGAGCTTCCTTTGATCGCGAAGATGCTTCGAATCTACCTTCGCACCAATCTTAGAGGGCGAACTCGTATTACGGATTTCCTGGCTCACAAGTTTCGCTCCCTTCAGGCAGTGCCTGTGATTCTGAAGGATCAACCATCTGTGTTCGTGGATTTGCGCATCGATTTGGGACCTTTTCTGCTCAGTGGGTCTCCTTGGACATGCGCACCGTTTGAGATAGACGAGCAGAATGTGATGCGACAGGTTGTCAGGGCGGGCGAAATTGCTTACGACATCGGCGCCAATTTAGGTTTACACACCGCTCTTCTCAGTCAGGCCGTTGGTCCTACTGGACGAGTATGTGCTTTTGAACCGAATCGACAACTTATTCCGCCCCTGACTCAAACTGTAGCGTCACTGGGAAATGCCACACTTTTTCCGTTTGCCCTTTCGGACCGCCAGGGTGAATCAATCCTGTTTATTCCAAACAATCACGTTATGGGAAGTTTGGCGGATTACACTGGCGATGCGCAACTTGCAGAGTGGAGAAAGCAAATTGGTTTGACTAAAGCCGAACCGGTTAAGTGCGAGTTAAGCAGCATTGACTACCTAATAGCCAACAAAGCAGTTCCACCGCCGGACTTCATTAAGTGTGACGTAGAAGGCGCCGAACTGAATGTGTTTAGGGGAGGACAAATCGCTTTGGACCGAATCGATGCTCCTATTATCCTGTTTGAAGCCCGTGAAGAATGCGCGCGGGGTTTCGGACTGGAGAAGACATCCGCGATAGAATTTCTCCGTTCCTTGCATCGCCCACATTACCAATTCTTTGAAGTAAACGAAGGCGGAGTTCTTCAACTGTTGAATGCTGAAGATTTTACGGCCCCCAATATTCTTGCAGTCCCGCAATCGAAGCGCGATCGGGTTAAGAAATTGGAGGCCATCTAAGGCGTCATTATGGAATGGGTGATCGCAACTCTAACGTATAAATCTGTTCCACTGGGACTCACACAGGAACGATGACTCGCCAAACCGTAGCTCTACTGCTTGATTCTGCACCCATTAACTGGACCAGCCAGGAAGATCGCCATCTCAAGCTCTGCGAGACCCTCTCTGACAGAGACGTTAAACCAGTGCTGATCTTCTCACAGCCTCTCAGCGAGGAATTTCAAGCGAGGTTTAAGAACTCAGGGGCAATAGTCGAAACAATTAACTATGGTGAAGGGTGCCTGCACTTTTCACGTGAATTCGGGAAGCTCGTCAAGAAGCATTCAATCAGCACGGCCCACATCATATTCTTTGATTATTTTAGTGTAGTGCCCTGGATTGTACGCATAAACGGGATCCGCAATATCGTTTATGAGATGCAGAACAGCGGCATCTTCAAAGCTACATCGTGGAAGAAGAGCCTACTACATCTGCGAACATCCGTAACAACGAGACCGATGACGCGTGTGATTGCGATCTCGGAGTTTGTGAAAGAGCAACTTGTAAAAGGTGGTTTGCCCGAGAATAAGGTCATAGTCAGGTACCTTGGAGTTGATACTCGACGATTCGAGCCCAATCCGTCGGCTCGCGAACAGTGGAACAAAGACTTTAATGTACATCCAGAAGAACTATTCATGTCGACAGTGTCTTATCTCCGGCCCTTCAAGAACCCGCAGGTATTAGTCGAGGCAAGTAGCATACTTAAGGAGCGGTCAGTTCCCGCTCGGCTGTTTGTGGCAGGGGATGGTGAGATGCTTCCCGAGTTAAAGGAACTGAGCGTCCGTTCGGGAGTGAGCGACAGAATACATTGGCTAGGAAACCTCGACGAACCCAGAAGTTTGCTCCAGGCTTCCGACGTCTTCCTGTTGGCGTCAGTTGGAGAGGCTTTCGGTCTAGTTTTGGCTGAGGCTATGGCGTGTGCCGTTCCCGTAGTCGGGAGTCGTAGCGGGGCACTTCTCGAGATCGTGCAGGATGGGCGGACTGGTCTGCTCGCTGCCCCTCTTAATGCGGATTCCTTCGCTGATTCAATCGAGCACCTGGCGCGGAACCCGGATGTCAGAAAGCGCATGGCGAAGGAGGCCTGTGAGAGGGTTCGCCAAAGCTTTACAATCGAGAAGGCCGTAAAGGAAACAATTAATATCTATGAGACCATGTGGGAGTCCTGAAGAAAGCTGAAGCGAGGAAGATATTTCACACAAGGAAGTGGCAGTGATGTCTTCAGTAGTAAAATCGTGGGCCAAGAAGCTAATTCCAGAGCAGTATCGGTTACTGCGTTTACGCGTGGTACGAGAAACTTAGTTAGGTACTACCCCGAGTTGGTTTTCAGTCTTGGGAGTAAATTGCGTAGACGACTACGTTGGGCGGCTCTAGAAAGCTGGGTTTGTTGTAAGGGTTGACAGGGCGCTGAATTGCCTTGACGAAAGGGCAATTAACAGCTACCCCTCGAACGCGACGAGTACGTCTTTCACTGCGCAAAGCAGGGTTAAGAGTCGACGCCTGTAAGTGCTTTCTAATCAGACATTTCATGCCGATCAGACTAACTAATCTAGTAAGCTTCAATTTCCTCCGCACGGGGCTTTTTAGACGGGCACTGTGGCTATTCGGAGCGGTATTCTGACAGGGTTGACACGACATTGTGGGTAGTGTTTAATGTTGTTTGCCGTCGTTAATCTCAGGGCGGCTAGTTCTTTACAGGCGATTGCACACGATAAAGGCAAACCTGCTGTGAGGTGGGGACGCAAAGCCAAGAGTCTTCCCAAAGTGGCTTAGCACAGGAAGATGGTCTGGTTGCCGAAGGCGATCGGGAACACTGGGTAGCTTCAACCTGGAATTCTCACCCTCTGTTGAATCTAAACACCCAGCTAACGACATCTCCTTTTGTGTGTATCCGTCGTTTCGGTTCTCTTTCCTCTTCTCAGGAAATCTTAAGAATCCCTCCTTCAGATCTATAGCCTTAAAGAGTGCGCTGCTGACGATTGAATTCGTTGAGCAACGTGCTTACGTCACCCGTCTGAACCTCACGTCTTTGTTCTTTTCCAATGCCTTCAGTGCTGCCGCTGGCGCACTGGCTTAAACCGATAAATGGCAAACCTGTCGTGAGGCAGGGGCGCAAAGTCAGGAGTCTCAATGAGATCGTCCGATTACCGAAGTGAAATGGCACCACGCTATCTCAAACCACTATTTTCATATCCCATACATAGAGTTGTTCATAGTCTCGCAATCTTTGTCGCGGCACTTTGTTTCATACCCGCTATCAATAGTTCTGTCAGTGCCGCCACAATCGTAGTTCCCGCTGGCGGGTCTGTTCAGGCAGCGATTAACGCAGCTAACTGCGGAGACACCATCGTGCTTCAGGGAGGCGCAACCTGGGTGACGCCCGGACTCGAGGTCCCTGTAATTCTGCTGAAGAACAAGCCTTGTTCCAATGATTCGTGGATTACTATACGGACCTCAGACCTCAATGGGCTTCCGGGCGAAGGGCAACGAGTGACGCCGGCTCATGTTGGAGTCATGGCTCACCTTATTACTAATCGGTCTACGCCTGCAATTGAAGCAGAACCTGGAGCGAATCATTACCGCTTAATCGGGTTGGAAATCAGAAATGATGGTTCGGTTATTAATCAGGGACTGGTAAATATTGGGCCCTCGAGCGGCTCAACTCCTCATCCTACGTTTGCGACTGTGCCGCGACACATAGAGTTTGATCGTTGTTATATTCACAGCATTGAAGACGGCACAGACTCTGCCTACGGAACGGGAGTCCGCGGATTCAATATCGCAGGATCCAACATAACTATTAGAAACTCACGTATAGCGGGATTCCGGGGTTGGTTCCCAGGCACCCAGACTGCCATCTCGTCAAACGCTGTTCTGCTCGGCGCTGGTCCAGGTCCCTATACCATTACCAATTCATATTTGGAAGCCTGGTTTGTTCCGCTCTTTACAGGTGGCGCCAACCAATGGATAACTAATCGAGCGACTGTAAGCAATGCCTCTCTATCTCAGGCAACTTTATCGAATGTAAACAATTTGGCGGTAGGAGACCTGATCGCTTTTGAGGTAACAGGAGACCCATCCTTCGCTTATCAGGTTGCAAGAGTCATCGCAATCAACGGAAACACAGTTAGTTACGTCCCTCAAGGTAGTGGTGACGGCGGTGGTAACCCACTAGCCATCATACCGAACGTTCCGGGAGATGCCGTTTGGAACGGCGATGTGGTTAAGGATGTAACGATCACACGCAACTTATTTGTTTTGAACCCCATTGTTGCCCAAACCATAGCGGCAGCCACGGGAAATTTTGGCAAGGGATTTATTGAGCTAAAGATAGGTAAGCGCATTCATATTGAAGGCAATATCTTTGAAGGGCCTTCCATGGGATGGACCTTTACAACCCGAAATCAGACCGATGGTTTGACATCTGGAGCAAACCCCTGGGCTACCCTCGAGGACATCACGTTTCGAAGTAATTGGCGGCGCGTAATCTCCAATTTTCACAACAGTCATCTCTTCGGGATTCAACTCCAGGACAATATGGCCACGTCGCTAAAGGGCCGCAATGTTGTCATCGAGAACAATCTATTTGAAGGCAGTACATCTCCAGTAGCAAATATCGGGGGGTCTGATAATGTCGTCTTTCGCAACAACACGGCGGTCGACTTGGTAGGTAATCCCGATGTGTCGATGATATTTTCGTACTCACCGAACAACGTCGGCTTAGTGATGGAAGACAACATCTTCTACAACGGCGAATATGGCCTTAACTGTATTCTCGGTGGTGACGTCTGCTGGCCAGGAAAAATGACGGCGAGAAACGTGATTATCGACAATCGCTCGCAAGGACAAAAGGCCTACCAGGGTCCCCTAACCAACCTCTATCAAGGAGGCAATTTCTTCCCAAACTCCGTCGGCGAAGTTGGATTCGTGGACAAGGCCTCCGGCAACTGGAGACTGGCAACCAACAGTCCTTATAAAGGATTAGGCTTTGGCGGTACCGATCCTGGGGTCAATATGGACGCGTTGTTATCGGCACTGGCTGGCTCAGCTCCGTCATCGCCTACCCCCACTCCAATAGCTACGCCAACACCCACTCCAACGGTCACGCCAATGCCGACTCCGACACCAACGCCTGTTGCAACACCAACTCCGACACCGGGTATTGGCAGTGAGGTTGTCTGGTTTGATGATGCTTTGCCCGCGGGTGCAATAGCAGGAGGCATTAGCGAGAATTGGAGCTGGGTTGGCGCGAGTCCGCCCCCATACTCAGGCCTATTGGCCCATCAATCCGCAAACACGGCGGGTTTACACCAGCACTCGTTCTCCGGCGCCACAGAATCGTTGACCGTATCTCAAGGTGATGTTCTATTTACCTATGTGTACATCGATCCGGTCAACCCACCGAGTCAGGTGATGGTGCAGTGGTTGACGTACGAATGGGAACACCGTGCATACTGGGGAGCCAATAAGGTGACCTGGGGTATCGATGGGACCAACAGTCGGCGCTTTATGGGTGCGCTGCCTTCCGTAGGCCAGTGGGTACGTTTGGAGGTGCCTGCCAGTCAAGTTGGGCTTGAAGGTAAATCGATAAAAGGCATGACGTTTACGTTGTATGGCGGTAAAGCAACATGGGATCGGAGCGGCAAGGCCTCAGCACTGTCGCCCTCACCTCCGTCTACCAAATCGTCCGAAAGTGTTACGCGAGCCAAAGATAAGGCAAACAGCCTTGTCGGCATGGTTGGCTCAGATTTTGTCTACGCTGGGGCATCGGAGAGCAGTTCTTCGCCAGATTTAACATCAATTACTTCAGATCTTGACTCTCTGATTAAAGACATTGAGCTAGCCTATGCTGATTTTCTCCTTGAAAGGAATCTGTTTGGAGCTATTGCCGAAAGAATTGAAACGCAGCTCATGGCTTCATATTACTTCAGCAAGGCAAATAGAGCGCTTGCTTCGAAGGTTGGCCCGACACAAAGCATACGGGACCACCTGAGAAGAATTGCAGCCCATCTGGCGATCACCGAAGACCTGATGCTGTTCGGCGCCATCACGCCTTTTGTCGCAGAGCGCGCTATGGCGGCAAATGCGCGCACGGACTTAGTGTTTGGACCTGCAAGTGCTGGATATGGAAGTTCGGAGTCGTTGATTGCGCCCGCCAGTCTTGCTTTCATCTCTGGAGAAGTAAGTGTCTCACCACTCAGCGCACAGACGTTGTTTGCGCCACTACGTTCTGATGGTGTTCTGTTCTACGAACTCGGTGGGGTAAGCGTAACGGTTGGAGGACTACCAGCCCCAGTCGTTTACGTTTCGCCCTCAAAGGTCAGCTTCTGTGTACCGTCGGACCTTCCTCTTGGTACGGCCGAAGTGTTAGTTACTTCGCAGAGCGGACACATTTCACGGGGTACCACGACGATAGCCCAGTATGCCACCAGATTGTTCACCCTTTTGGGCCAGGACAGCGGCAAAGCTCTTGTGGTCGACGCATTGATGCAAAGCATGGATGAGTTCGACGTTTTCACTAATTGGAATTTTGGTCCGGATAAACGAACCCGGTTAGCAGTTTTTGTTTCGGGGATGAGTGGGAGTGCTGCAAACAGTGACCCTGACAATGACATCGTGGAGAATGGGGTCGTTAAACCTAACTTTGCGGAGTCAGTGTCCGTCGAGGCTCGTACGAGTGACGGTCAGCTAATAATGCTACCGGTGGAGTTTGCCGGACTTCAGGGCACGCTACCAGGGGTCGACCAGGTGATTTTCAGGCTGGACTCGTCACTTCGAGGAACCGGCACCGTACAACTGAGCGTACTAGCGGGAGGCCAAAGAAGTAATGTCGGCGCGATCACTATTAAATAATTGCACAAACGGTTAACGTCACTGATTCGAGGGTTAACTCAAAATGAGTCGCCCCTCTTCCTCATACTGTTCAAGCACGTAATCGCTATCCGAAAAAGTAAATCAGTGGAGGCCCGGCTTACCTTTGAACTCGCTCGAAACGGTAACAGAATCCGGTCACAAACCGGAAATAACAGGCTGTTGACCCTTTTAGTATCCTGCCGCGACACTGAGGGCGGTTTTCTGTTTGTCAGTAGCGACCAAGTTGATATAAGCTCTGCGAAGTTCGTTTTGACGGGTGAGCAAGGTTCACCCGATGGTTTTCATAGGGAATTTGCCCTTTCCGATTGAAAACCTCTCAGGGAAAACTGTCTAATGAGTGTCCACGCCTCGAAGAATCTGTGGCGACCTCTCGCCATCTTTGCTGCCATTACTTTCGCCTATGCCACTGTCCTGGCAAAGCTAGGTTACCACTGGTGGACTGATGAAAATTACTCGCACGGTCTATTAATACCCTTTGTAATCATATACATACTGTGGAGCCAGCGCGATCGAATTAAGCGGGAAGCGTTGCCGTCGTCTCCTCTTCTTGGTGGGATTGTGATTGTGCTCGCGCTTATGGCCCTTTTTGCAGGGACAGCAGGCGCGGAACTCTTCATTCAGCGAATCTCATTGGTTCTGGTGCTAGCCGGTACCGTCGTGTACTTCTGGGGAAGTTCACTGCTGCGATTGATGCTGGTTCCCTTTGCCTTGCTCTTGTTGGCGATTCCAATCCCGGCAATCATATTCAACCAAATTGCATTTCCGCTGCAGTTATTCGCCTCCCGGTGTGCGGTATGGTCGATGAGGCTTTTCGACATTCCAGTCCTGCGACAGGGTAATGTCATTGAGTTAATGCCGCTGAACGCCTTCGAGACAAAGAAACTGGAAGTGGTGGAGGCTTGCAGTGGCATTCGCTCCCTGATGACTCTTCTAACGCTTGCCGTCGTTTTCGCTTATTTCACCCACCCGCGACCAGGAGGTCCTAAAGGGCCAAAGGGTTCTGGGCGCTATCGTTGGCTGCGGAGTTATGCTTTTTGGAAGTCGGTCACGATAGTGCTGTCCGCGATACCGATTGCAATAGTGACTAACGCCCTGAGGGTTAGCGGCACGGGGGTGCTGGCTCATTACTACGGAACGCAGGTTGCGGATGGATTCTTTCATTCTTTTTCTGGCTGGGTGATTTACATCGTTGCCTTCTTGCTCTTATTTGCCGTGGGCTGGGGAGTGGACCGTTTTCGTCCCAGTTCCGCGGGGTCGACGACTGCAACCGACAGCGACAGCGAAGAACAAAGCACGCCTGTCGCTAATGCTCCAGCCCTGCAAACGGAGGGAACCGAGTGATGAGGAATTCCTGGCGCTTTGGAGCAATATTGAGTGTGCTGATCGCCGGCGGGTTATTGGTAAACGCGTGGAGCTATCTTGGAGAAGCACATGTGGAGCGAAAAGAGCTCAAGGATTTCCCCCAGCAGATTGAGGGTTGGCGTCAGATGGGAGGAGATCAAAGATTTGACGAGCAGACGATGAGTGTATTGCGGGCCAGCGACTACCTTCTGCGCAATTACCGGTCCGGAAACGGCCAGGTTGCGAACTTCTACGTTGGGTATTACGCAAGCCAACGTGATGGGGCGAGCTATCACAGTCCATTGAACTGCTTACCAGGCTCTGGTTGGACAATGACAGAGCCGGGCGACATTTGGATCAAACCAGCTAATGGGGCGCGTGAGTTTGCCGCCAACAGGTATCTGATTCAGAACGGCAGTCACCGGGAGTTAATGGTCTATTGGTATCAAGGCCGGGGGCGCGCTGTCGCCAGTGAGTACTGGGGCAAGGTCTATACAGTGGTCGATAGTATCTGGATGCGGCGCTCGGACGCTGCGATGGTTCGAATTACTGTGCCGGTCGGAAAATCAGAGGAAGCAGCATTAGCGGCCGCCGCTGAACTAGGAGCCAACGTTTCGGCTGTGCTTCCAGAGTTTGTTCCAAACTGAAAAACGGGGGATTGAAGATCGGGTTGAGCAAACGGAAACCCGGACGAATTGACCTTATCGTAAGACCGTGTAGATGCAGGCAGCACTTATTGAGGCATTGCCCGCCACTGAGGTTGCCGGATTACACATTCAGCGATCAAGGTTTCAGCCTTGAGAGCCTTTTGATTCGCGACGGAGTTAAATCAGATGAATATTGAGTGCCGACGTAGGTTCTACCACAGAACCCTGCTTCTCCTTTTGCTGGCCGCTGTCCTTTCAGCGAGCGCCTGCACGAACCCCGAAAAAGCAAAGGCTGAGTATTTGGCTAAGGGCGAAGCCTACCTAAAGGAAGAAAAGTTTCAAGAGGCCTCCATAGAGTTTCGAAACGCTATCCAGATTGATGACAAGCTGGCGGCTGGCTACTGGGGATTGGCTCGCGCTTACGAGGGTATGCAGCGTGGTCAGGAGTTTTTTGAGGCGTTGCGGAAGACAGTTGAATTGGATTCCAACCATCTCGATTCCCGAGTCAAACTGGGAAACTACTACCTGCTAGCGGCGAGCACCGGACGGCAGGATTTCGTCGGCGAAGCAGAGCGGTTGGCAAAAGAAATTCTTGAGAAAGATCCCAACCATATCGAAGGTCATATCCTCATGGGAAGTGTGCTCTTCTCACAACATGAGCACGAAAAAGCATTTGTCGAGTTGAACCGCGCTATCGAACTGGACCCCCGTCGAATCGAGTCCTATCTGAGTCTCGCGAAGTTTTACGTTGTGACTAAGGACCATGCAAAGGCTGAAGAAGTCTTCAAGCGTGCCATTTCGATGGACAGTAATTCCCCGTTGGCACATAGTGAATATGGAAAATACCTTGTTCAGGTAAACCGATCAGGAGAGGCCGAGGCCGAGTTCAGGAAAGCTGTGGAGGTTGCGCCTTCTGACAAAAACGCCCGGTTTACACTTGCAAGCTTCTACCTCGCTAACAAGCAGATCGACAAGGCAGAAGAATCCTATAAGGCGCTGGCCGCTCTGGACAGCAGACCCGAGAACCAGGCAACGCTTGCCGACTTCTATTCCTTTGTGAATAGGACGGACGAAGCGATAAAGATCTATCAGGATATTCTTGCTGCTTCGCCTGATTATGTCCAAGGTCGTTACCGGCTGGGTGAGATTTTGCTCACTCGCGGCGACAAAGATGGAGCTGTATCCCAAATTGAGGAGGTCCTGAAGAAGGATCAATATGACAGACAGGCTCTGCTGTTACGAGCAAGAGTTAAGTCGGTTGGAGGTCATGCAGACGGCCTGAAGGCGGCAATCGAAGATCTCAAAGAGGTGCTGAGGCAAGAGCCGAACTCACGTGCGGGCCTTTACTTTATAGCTCAAGCCCACCTGAGCCTTGGATTAATGGAGCAGGCGCGTGCTTTCGCTGGCGATCTTGAACGAAGCTACCCAGACTACCTGCCCGCCAAGTTAATGCAGGTCCAAATCAATCTTGCAGCGGGAGATCCTCGATCATCCTTGCGGTTGGCTTCGGAACTAATTGACCGTCTTGGCAGGACTGCCCCGGATCGCGAAAACTCACCTCAACTACTGACTGAAATTCGCGCCAAGACATACCTGGCGAGCGGAGCTGCGCAGGTGCAAATCGGAAATATGCAGGCCGCCCGGCAAGATTTCACGGCTGCACGCGAAGTTGCTCCACGTGATCCAGATTCTTACATCAATCTTGCAGCAGTCTCGATGGCCGAGAACAAGGTTGACGAAGCAACCGGATTTTATGAGAACGCCCTTTCAATTGATCCAACAAACTTCAATGCCCTGAGCGGGCTGATTAACCTGTATGCTCGACAAAAGGAGTTGAATAAGGCTCACTTTCGAATCGAGCAGGTCCTCAATGCATATCCAACCAATGCTTCAGCGCACTACCTGAAAGCTCAAGTTTATGGTTTCGAGGGGAATGCGCAGGGTGCTGAGGCTTCATTGCGTAAGACTCTGGAACTTGATGCGGATCACATAGCCGCATATTCCGCTCTAGGGGCCTTGTTCATAAACACTAAGCAGGAGGATCGAGCCCTTGCGGAGTTTCGAAGAATTGTAGAACTCCGGCCGGATAACGCTTCTGCCTACACGATCATTGGGATGCTCGAGGATGCTCGCAAGAACTATGATGCAGCCGCCGATAACTACCGCAAGGCGATTGAAAGAGATCAAAACTCGGCAATAGCAGCAAATAATCTTGCGTGGCTTTATGCGGTTCAGGGGAAGGGTAATCTGGACGAGGCAGTACGCCTTGCTCAAGGCGTAGTGCAGAAGAACCCCAATATCGCAGGTTTTATCGACACGTTAGGTTGGGTCTATTACAAGAAGGGCCTTTATGTTGCGGCAGTCGAACAGTTGAGAAAAGCTGTGTCGGTGGACGAGACTGCGGCTAAGAGGGCCAATTCCGTTCCGAGCCCGAGCTATCGGTATCATCTTGGCATGGCACTTAAAGAGAAAGGCGATACTGACGCAGCCCGGCGCGAGTTGCAGCTTGCTTTGCAACTCGGCGAGAAAACCCCCTTCGCCTACGCCGAGGAGGCTAGGAAAGCGTTGGGATCTCTCTGAACCTTGGATTTTGAAGAGCGTTTTCGAGAATAGGAGTGCTTTATGAGTGTTGAGTTTCGTCAGCGAAAGCCCGGTGAATACGGCAGAATTATCTGGAAGCGAAAGTGGCTGATTATACTTCCCACCATTGCCGTGGCGACCGCCGTAATTTGGGTTGTTTACTCGTTGCCCAACGTTTACGAGTCAGTCACGCTTATCGTTGTCAAGCCGTCAACATTGCCCACCTCAGTGGTCCAGACGATGAGCGAGGATAATCTTACCCGACAATTGACGAGCATCGCCCAGGTTGTGACGAGCCGCAGTTCACTCGAACCATTGGTTCACAAATACGATCTTTACAGGACGGAGAGACAGCGTGATCAACCGATGGAATCGATCATCGATAACATGCGGAGGGATATAAAGGTCGAGGTCAACACAAGCCGGAACGATATCACCAACGGCTTTAACATTCGCTATCGAGGCCGGGATCCGCGAACGACGCAAACCGTGACCGCAGAGTTGGCAAGCAAATATATCGACGAGCAAACTAAAACCACCATCAGCTCAACAATGTCGGCCAAGCAATTTTTTGAGCAGCAAGTCAAACAGGTTAAGGAAGAACTGGATGCCATTGACAAGCAACGCCTCGATTTTATGCAGGCAAATCTCGGCAATCTACCCGCCGAAAGCCAATCTCTGCTCGGTCAGTTGAATGGCTTGCGTGAACAACAGAAGGCTTATATCTCTGAGGTTGGTCGGCTTCAAGATCGTCGGTCAGCGCTCGCAACCCAACTTGGGTTGTTGAAGAAAAGCTCCGAGCAGATGAAGGATGACGTGATCGAGAATACGACCGATCCAAAGACAACTCCGGCCTGGGCACAATTAACCTCCCGAAAAGCAGATCTCGAAGCGCAGTTAACGCGCATGCTTACGGAACTGCGACCTAAACATCCCGATGTTCTGGCTAAACAGGCCGAAGTTGATTCGGTTAAGGAAGCAATGGACGAAATGATTTTGGATTGGAAACAACGTATCAAGGAGAGGCAGGAGAAGCTGCGCGATCGGCCAGATCTTCAGGTAGCTACCCTCGAAGCGGAAGTAAAACTGATTGATGGTGAAATCAAGAGGCAACAACAGCTACTTGATCAGATCGAAAAACAGGTCGGAACAGTAACCCAACGAATCAACAATGTACCTGGTGCAGAGGTGGCTCTTGGCGCAATCGAGCGGGAATACCAAACGAAAAAGGCTGCTTACGATCAGCTCCTAATGCAGAACCAAAAAATAGCCATGGGAGCGGACGCCGCTAGTCAGCAACAAGGCGAAAGCATTCAAGTCATCGATCCCGCTAACTTACCTTCCGCCCCGGTCGCTCCTAAGAGGCTCTTACTCTCAGGCCTGGGAATGGGGATCGGGTTGTCCTTAGGTCTGTTATTGGCAGGTCTGTTTGAAGTCCCCAGATTACTTACGATCCAAACTAGAGAAGATGTTGTTCATTACACAGGGCTTCCAGTCTTGATTTCATTGCCCGATCTTTTGACCCCGCAAGAGGCGCGCTCTATTCCGCGCCGTCGCAAATTACTGCTGGCCGCCGGTATAGCGGTGACAATTGTCAGTATTCCCTTGCTTGCGCTGACCCTTCAAGCAACGCACGTTCTCGAAATCCTGACATCAGGACGCGCCTGATGCGATTTGACTGGAGTTCCGAGCAGGAGGTTCACAAGAGTGTACGCTGAATTTTACGGCCTGAAAGAATTGCCTTTCGCGCTCACGCCTGATCCGCGATTCATCTACTTCACGCCGTCCCACACCGAGGTGATGGCCAACCTTCATTATGGAATAGAAAGTGGCAAGGGCCTGGTGGTGGTGACGGGCGAGGTAGGAACGGGCAAAACCACAATCCTACGCTGGATGATGCAGCGACTGGATAGGACAGTGCTTGTCGCCTACATATTCAATCCCCGCCTTTCTGTGGGTGAGTTCTACCAGCATGTGGCGACGTTGCTGGACGTACAGAAATGGGAGACCAAGTCAGATCTATTGCTGGAATTGGGTCGCGCTCTGGAGTCCCGCCATTCGCGAGGTCTACGTACGGTTTTAATCATTGATGAAGCCCAGGGGTTGTCACCGCATGTACTCGAAGAGATTCGTCTGCTTTCTAATTTTGAGTCGGATACAGCCAAGCAGTTGCAAATCGTTCTGACCGGACAGCCCGAATTGCGTGAGGTATTAAATAATCCCGATCTTCGCCAGCTTAAACAAAGGGTGGCCCTTCGATGCGTAATTAAACCGTTACCAAACGTTGAGGAGACTGATCGTTACATAACTTCACGATTGCTGGTTGCGGGGGCTGAGAGGACGGATGTGTTCTCTCCCGCCGCTATTGATTACATCTTTCGCTGCTCCGAGGGAATTCCTCGCAACATAAATAACTTGTGTGATAACGCCTTACTGGCTGGCTACGCTGCCGGAGAAAGTACTATCGACCGAAATATCATAGAAGAGATAGCAGACACGTTTGACATGCTGCCACGCTCCGACCGCGGTATGCAGCCGGGCGAAGAACGCGAAGCCCCCGCTCGGATCTTTTCCCCTGCCGGACGCGCGGAGTTGTGGGCAGCCGGAACCGGAGCTCCCGATACGGAGGGTGAAACGATAGAGCCAATCCCAGTAGAGGGCCGCTAAATCGGTCTACCTGGTATCCCAAAGTGTTGTTGACTGGGTCATAAGATAGAGAGGTTCAAATATATGGGCAGAGTTTTCGACGCCTTACGTCGCAGTAACGCTACTCAAAAGAGTAGTGAAATCGAGCCGCGACCAAAACCGAGATCAGAGCGCCTCAGCGGAGTGCCCAATGAAAGCGCACTCCACTCCGCTAGACAGATCGAGGAACAGTTGTTCGGCAGTTCCTCAATCCTGTCGAGCGATGCGGCGCAAAGTTCAGCGTCCACTGCGCACACTGCGAATGCACCCGACGGGTCGGCACTCCCCGGCGGTTTAGCATCGCGTGCTGCTGGGGCAACTTTGGACGCTGCCGGGGCGGCGCGCGCTGTGGGATTTGTCTCTTATGACATTTCCGCCGCGCGCGTCGAGCCTCACCTTGTAGCCGTGAGCCAGCCCCGTTCTGCCTATTGCGAGCAGTTTCGGTCACTGCGCACTCGCCTTTTACAGGCCGGTGAGCGCCTGCAGATGCGCGTCTTTGTAATCACAAGCGCCGGAATCGGGGAAGGTAAGACCCTGACGGCCCTGAATCTCGCCTGGCTCCTTGCTCAAACCGAAGGTGTGCGGGCTTTGATTATTGACAGCGATTTGCGCCAACCGTGTGCAACTGATTATCTGGGAATCGATGTTCCGGGCGGCCTGTCTGATGTTCTTGGCGGAGAAGTAAAGCTTGAGGATGCAATCGTTCGCCTGAACCCCGCCGGACTTTATCTCCTGCCTGGTGGCAAACAACGAGAAGATGTTGCTGAGTTATTGTCCGGACCGACTTTTACTAGAGTGATCTCGGAAGCAAGACGAATGTTCGACTATGTACTCATCGACGCGCCTCCACTTGGAATATTCACAGATGCGAACGTCTTGATCAGTCGTGCCGACGGTGCGCTGTTGGTTGTGCGATCCGGCAAGACTCGTTTCTCTGTCGTTGACCGTTTGTTAGAACAGCTTCCTAAGGAAAGAATTCTTGGGGTTGTCCTGAATCGCGTGGACGAGAAATTTGAGTCGAATGCTGACTACTACCAGCGCCGTTACTACAATCGGGACCGTCGAGAACACATAAAACAGATTGATGTTCAGCCAAAAGAAGAGGAGGCTGCAATCCTCAGGTGAGAGCTTCGCGCCTAAACACACGGACCATTTTGCTATTAACCGCCGAGGCCGCAGTAATTTTTGGCGCGTTGGTGGCGGCCGTGTATTTGCGACTAGGAGTTCAAGAAGCGGAGTTTGAACTGTTGTTGCGCCAGGGCTTACTAAAGGCGCTGCTGGCCACAGCCTTTTGTTTGACAGCCTTCTATCTGTTTGACCTCTATGATTTCATCGTCATGCATGACCGGCGAGAGTTGGTCCTAAGACTCATCCAGGCACTGGGACTAGCCTGGATTGCTCTGGCAATCTCGTTCTATCTGCTCCCGAGATTGATGTTGGGGCGAGGAATTTCGCTGATCGCACTACCGCTCGCACTTGGACTAATGGTCAGTTGGCGCATCTTGATTCATTGGTTTCTTGGGCACCCCGATTTTGGTGAGCGGATCTTGATCGTAGGTTCCGGAAAGTTGGCAATTGAAGTAGCCCGCGAAGTTATTCATCGCCCCGACGCTGGATACCGAATCGTTGGTTTTGTTGGTACTGACTCAGAGCTTCTGGGAAAGAGCCTGATCAATCCACGAGTGATAGGCATTACAGATGACCTCGACACAATAGTCAGACGTGAGGACATCGACCGTATCGTCGTAGCGATGGGTGAGAGAAGAGGCCAATTGCCCACAGACAAGCTGTTGCAATTGAGTCTGGCCGGTACGGTCTCAATTGAGGAAGGGGCGTCATTCTACGAGCGGGTTACAGGCCGAGTCTCCTTGAATATGATTCGTCCTTCGTGGCTGATTTTTTCGGGCCGAGGAAGACAGGCACTACTTGCGTCCTTTACAAGGAATACTGTGCATCGCATGGTCGCCCTGATTGGGGCAGTTCTCGCTTTGCCGTTAGTGGCTGTAACGGCAATTCTAGTCAAGTTGGAGTCCCCGGGTCCAATCTTCTATAAGCAGGAAAGAGTCGGCAAAAACGGTAAGCCATTTGTACTCGTGAAATTTCGCTCGATGAGAGTTGATGCTGAGCAGACTGGTCCGGTCTGGGCAAGCAAGGACGATGATCGGGCTACGAGAGTGGGAAGAATTATTCGGAAAATTCGCGTTGACGAGATCCCCCAGTTTTGGAATATCGTTCGTGGTGAAATGAACTTCGTTGGCCCCCGACCTGAACGCCCCCATTTTGTTGCTCAGCTCGCCCAAGAGATTCCTTACTATGAACAACGTCACTTGATAGCCCCTGGGCTTACAGGCTGGGCACAGATCAAATATCCTTACGGTGCCTCAATTGAGGATGCAAGACAGAAACTGCAGTACGATCTTTTTTACATCAAGAACCAAAGTCTGATCCTGGACGCTATTATTCTCTTTGAGACCGTCAAGATCATTCTTTTTGGTCGTGGTGCCCATTAGGGCAAACGGGCTTGGAGGTTTTGCAATGAAGAAAGCTAATAGACTGAATACGACCGCACTTGCGCTGGCACTTATGATCTCAATAATGGGCGTTGCTCTGGCGCAGGAGGCATCAAGTAACAAAACCCGCGATAGACTCGCGACGAAGAAGGTCGACCAGGGGAAAACTGATTCGACCAACCAGTCGCCCGGCAAAACCATTCCCCCGGGAGAACGCTTGGAACCTGACGAAACCGGACGTACTCCTTCTGACGTTCCCGCCGAAACACAGGCCAATCGTCAGGAACAGCTTTCGGAGGAGGCGGCGATCGTCCCCTTTTACAATAACTTTTTCAGCACTTACAGACTTGGTCCGGAAGATGTGATTTCAGTATCAGTATTTGGACAGGATCGGTACTCTCGATCGGGAATCACGATACCGCCGAGTGGCCGAATTTCTCTGGCACTGATCGCCGACGGCATCTTCGTCAATGGAAAGACGGTTGAAGAGGTTGCCGAATTAGTTAGACAACGTTACGACGAGTACATTATCGATCCTCAAGTTACGGTTTCGTTGGACAAAGCCTCCTCCTATCGTTACAGCGTGATCGGAGATGTGGCTCAGCCTGGAATTCGTTTAATGAGTCACAGAATGACAGTTACTGAGGCGCTCGCCGAAGCCGGAGGTGTTCTCCAGACGGGCGACAGAAGCAAAGTGGTCGTTCTGCGTCGGCAGGCTAACGGCAACCTGGCTCGTATTCCCGTGAATGTGTCTGCCATCTATAAAGGCAGGGCTCCTGATACAACTTTCCTTGTTCCTGGCGACCAGATAGTTGTGCCCGGCAACAAGCTGAAGACACTCGACAAGATTATGGGCTATTTCTCCATCCTCAGCTTCGCGAGGATCTTTACCGGCTTCTGATCTGGCCCGGTATTCAAACACCTGGAAAGGTAAGAGATGAGTTCCGGTCGCAGCAGGGAAAAGAGACCAATTTCTCACCAGACTATCTCTAGCATGGCGCTTACGCTTGCTTTTTTGCTCGTACCCATCTCGGCCATGGGCCAAGACGGTGGCTGGGTACGTCAGCGCGTAAGCTCGCTAGCATGGTTACATTCTGTTTTCTTTCTTGATGCCAATCGTGGTTGGGTTGTGGGAAGTCGAGGAACCTTGCTTGCGACGATCGACGGGGGTAATAGCTGGAAACCCCGGTCGCGCCCTACAGAGGACATCCTTCGCGACATCTACTTTGTAGATGACAGCAATGGCTGGTTGATTTGCGAAAGAAATCTCTACGACCTGAAGACTCTGGAGGAACCCCGGACTTATCTAATGAATACCGTGAATGGGGGAATTAGTTGGCAAAAAGTAGAGATAAAAGGTGCTGACGTTGATGCCCGGATCACTCGAGCCGTCTTCCGTGAGGGCGGCCATGCCTGGGCCTTCGGCGAAGGTGGTGCGATCTTCAAGACCATTGACTCGGGAGCAAGTTGGGTGCGAGTAGCGGTGCCGACGCGCAATCTACTTCTTGGTGCGACTTTTATCGACAATCAGCGTGGGTGGGTTGTAGGGGCGGGCGCTACCATTCTTCAAACTTCTGATGGTGGCGAAAGCTGGCACCTCACCAAACCGGCCGATGCCCAGGGAACTCGCTTCAGTGCAACATCGTTTGTCGACAACCGTTTGGGTTGGGCTGTGGGTAGTGGTGGTCGGGTATTTCGCACGGTGAATGGAGGGCGTACCTGGCAGTCTCAAGAGTCGGGGGTTATAAGTGATTTGTTAGACGTCAAGTTTCTGGATGCCCAAGAAGGGTGGGCGGTCGGCGCCGAGGGAACAGTTATTTACACATCAGATGGGGGTTCTAGCTGGTCCGTACAACCGAGCGGAACGAGTCACAAGCTTGAGCGCCTCTTCTTCGTGGATCGTAAGCATGGATGGGCAGTTGGTTTTGGAGGCACTGTCATTGCCTACACTCGAACCGAAGCCCCGCAACTGCGAAGGTAACGAAGGGTTTTCGGCTTGCTTTGAGAGGAAAGAAATGCTGTTGATAAGTATAAAACATCCGAGCCGTTCAGTGGTGCTGACCATCATCCTTAGTTTAATGCTGTTTGCGACTATAGTTGTGGCGCAGAGTGATTCTGCCTCGGATAATTCACGACGCGTTCGACGCGTTGACACACAGCCCCAACTCCTTAAGTCTGACGATGGAGCGCAGGCGACTCGTGGCAGCGAGAAAGACACAGGCGATGAACCGCCAATGAGTACGGCGGAAGCCGAGATCCTGGCGTTGCGCGAACAAATCGAAGCGACGTCTAACCCAGAAGAGAAGGCTCGGTTGCAGTTTAGAATCGTCGATCGGCTTGTTTCAGCGGGATTGAATCAAAGGGCAATTGCAGAGCTGCACTCAATGACTCTGCAAGAACGTTTTGACCCCCAGGGCTTCTACAACATTGGCAACGCACTCGCTCGCCTTGGTGAGTCAGACGGTGCCATAAAGTCCTATCGTAAAGCGATCGAACAACGGAAAGGAAAATATTCTCGCGCTTTGAATAATCTTGGGGTGGTGCTGCTGCGGCTGGGCCGCTGGGATGAAGCCTACGAAGTCCTCCTAACCGCATTAAGGATCGAAAATTTCCATTACGCAGAAGCCAGCTACAACCTGGGTCGGCTCTATGCCGCGCGCGGTGAGACCGATCTGGCAATCCGAGAATGGCGCCGCACGCTCGTAGTGAACCCCGACCACCCAGCGGCCGCAGAATCTATCGCCGAGACTCGTCTCCGTGGAAATCTTACCGTTGCGGCGAGACCTTCTCCAACAAGGGCGACCGGAGCCCGTACTCCTGTCAGTAGTAATCGTAATGAAGAACGGCGGTCCGCTAAATCTGAGCGGCCATCGTCAACGAATGCTCGCGTGTTGACGGTTGACCCTGAAACCTACCGATTTCTACAACAAGCCCGAACTGCGCGGGACAGAGGCCGTAATGAAGAAGCCGTTCGGGATTATCGGCGCGTCATATCGCGAATGGGAGGCTATTTTCCGCCTGCCAACCTGGAACTTAGTTACACTTTACTCAATCTAAAACGTAGTAACGAAGCTCTTGATTCACTGTTATCTCTTGCGGATAAGGACGGTGGAGAGTTTCCTATCACCCACTATCACATCGGTAGAATCTATGAGAGTAAAGGGGAGTTGAAACTTGCAGAGGAAAGCTATAGCCGTGTAGCCACTTCCTACGGAGACCAGAATGCCCAGTTTTTGTTGGATGTAAGCCGCGTCCGCGAAAAGCTTGGAGACTTCTCGGGAGCTGTCGTCGCAATGGAGCAATATGTGGAGATGATGGGAAGGCAAGGGCAGAAGCCCGATTGGTCTGATGAGAGGCTTTCAAAGTTACGCGAGCAACTGCAATCCTCCAAGTCGAAACAGTAAAGTAATTCAGTATCTGGGATCCTTTGATCCGAAGCTGACCTTGCTAACCCGAACTAACGTCCTCCTCAGATGGTTCGGACCTTCGTTCGGGCCGCAGATGGGGAAACAAAATGACATCACGAATAGACTGACGGTTGGTGAGCAACATGGCGAACCGGTCGATTCCAATCCCTATCCCCGCCGCGGGTGGCATGCCGTATGAAAGTGCACGAATGTAATCCTCGTCCATTACCATTGCCTCTTCGTCACCGCGATCCCTTTCCTGCATCTGTTCTTTAAAGCGCTCGTACTGTTCTTCAGGATCGTTAAGCTCCGAGAACCCATTAGCACATTCCATACCCGCAATAAAGAGTTCAAAGCGTTCTGCGACGGCCGGATCCTTCGGAGATGTTTTGGATAGTGGCGAGATCGGTTTAGGAAAATCGGTGATGAAAGTTGGTTGGATTAGCCGACTCTCAGCAACCGCCTCGAAAATTGTTGCAATGTTTTGCCCGTATTCTTTTTCGTCGTCAGGTATAGTCTTGTCCTTCATTTGTTCCGAAGTCCGTGGAGTGCTCACAAGCTCCAAACTGCGTGCGAGAGCCCCTACGCGGCTGGCGTCTTGGAGCATATCGTCCGTAATTACCGGGCTTGAGGCGGAGGTAGCGCCCTGATACTTGAGAATTGCCTCCTTCATGGTCAATCGTTCGAAGGCTTTCGAGAAATCCAGGTCGCAAACCGCGTACTGCACATGCGTGTGGCCCAGTACTTTAAAAACTACTGCGCGGATCATGTCTTCGCAGAAATTCATCATTCCATGTGAGTCCATGTAAGCACTGTAGAACTCGAGCATTGTAAATTCCGGATTATGCCTCGTAGAGATGCCTTCGTTACGAAAGTTACGATTCAGCTCGTAAACCTTTTCAAAGCCACCCACAAGCAGCCTCTTCAAGTAGAGCTCAGGCGCAATGCGAGCGTAGAGGTCAATATCCAGAGCATTGTGATGGGTTTTAAAGGGCTTGGCGAGGGCGCCGGTTGCGAGGGGCGTGAGCATTGGAGTCTCGACTTCAACGTAGCCGTGGTCATCAAGTATCCGGCGCATTTCTCGTATAGCTTGCGCTCTTCGCTCAAAAACCTCCCGCGGTGTCAGCTCAGTCTCATGCCGCTCGAGTTTGAGGCTGCCGGCGATTAGATCAACATACCGTTGACGCTGACGAATCTCTACATCATGAATACCATGCATCTTGTCAGGTAAAGGCAGCAAAGCTTTGGCAAGAAACTGTAGATTCTCAACGTGGATCGAAAGTTCGCCTGTCTTAGTGATAAAGAGAAAGCCCTCAACGCCAATGAAATCGCCATGATCCAGAAGTTCGAAAAGCTGCCACCCTTTAGCCTCGTCTTCGATTAATCCTCCAGATGAATTATGGATAGCTCGAGCATCGGCCTTACGCACATAGATCTGTAACCGGGAAATGCCATCTGAAAGATGTACAAATGCAGCTTTGCCCATTACGCGAGGAGGAGATGCAATCCTGCCGGCAACACGAACCGTGATCTTGTTCAATTCAGAATTTGCTCGTTCAATGGCTTCCGGAAGTGGGCGGACTCCGTCATGAGAATCAGGTTCAAACCTACGAAATCTCCTGACTATGGCACTGATCGTGTCTTCGCTTCCTGGCTCGACTACCTGGCTGCGATCGAATTTGTTTGGATAGACGTTCCCGACCAGTTCGCGAAGGGCCTCGAGGTGCTGCCGGCGCGCTTCGACTTGATCGTTCTGTTCGATGAAAGGTATTGGCAATTTGTTCTCCCGGGCGTAAGCCGCTGATTATAGAGAGCCTGTTTTATCAGCGCAAACTTCCGGCGCCTCTAGGTTCGGCCAACGACGAGCCGCATGTTAGATTCTATACTGATGATCGGAAACATCTTAAATCTCGAAGAGTTTCTTCTTGAGCGCGCCCGCTTGCGGGAAGCTGGTAAACGTCTTGTGTTTACAAACGGGGTTTTTGATTTGATTCACGTCGGCCACGTGCGTCACCTGGCCCAGGCTCGGGCACTCGGCGACCGCCTTATGGTCGCAATAAACAGCGACCGTTGCGTTCAGGAGCTAAAAGGACCGGGCCGTCCGATCACCAGCGAAGTCGAGCGAGCAGAGATCTTGAGGGCATTGAGGCCGGTAGACTACGTTACTGTGTTTGACGAAGTTTCACCGCGAGGGCTGATTAGCAGAGTTTTGCCGGATGTTTTGGTCAAGGGGGGCGACTATAAGCCTAATGAGATCCACGGCCGGGATGAGGTTGAAGAGGCAGGAGGAAAAGTCGTTTCTCTGCCTTTTTGGGAGGGAATATCGACTACGAACACTATTCAGCGAATGCATTTGTAGGGACGGGGACGCGTTACGTGCTACACTAATCCGGCGTGGCCCGTTCAATCTGGCAGGTTGCTTCCCTGAATTCTAGAACGGTAGCCAGCCTCCCCTTCTGTTTAGCCGAAAGCGCGCTGTTTCGCGCGTATTATTTCAATCTGTACATTTTCGAATGACGGAGCTCATCAACTGAGAGCCCTAGTAGCTTCGGATTCGGAGGGAGTGGCACACACTTTCAAGATGAATGTTTCGAATCGCCCCGATTTAAGGCGCTGATGTTTCCGTCAGCGGGTTATGCGGCAGGAAACTAAGAGCTAATAAGCCTGTTATCTTTATGTTTTGACGGAGCTTGAAGTAAACGTGGATATATCGAACCAAGTGAGATCTCCTACGGATCGGGCCATAATTCAGGCCTTCGCTAAACTTGACAGGGCGGCTCTTGGTTTTGCCCTTGGTACTCTCTTGGGCCTTACAGTATTTCTCGCCACCATCATCATTCTAGTCAAAGGTGGAGAACCCCTGGGTCCGAATCTTGAGCTTTTGAGCCAGTTCTTTATCGGTTATTCGGTAACGATTGCAGGTGCTTTTATCGGTTTGGCGTATGGATTTGTCAGTGGTTTTATTGCCGGGTGGTTAATAGCTCTCCTTCGAAATCTTGTACTTGACGCCTATCTGTTCACCGTTAAAGCACGCGCGGGGCTTACGACTTATTTAGACTCTTTGGATTAGCTGGAGCAGGACTTTTCATGAGTAACGGTCGTGACAAGGTTGTGATCATTGGGTCTGGTCCCGCCGGACTAACTGCGGCCTACGAACTTTGCAAACTTGAGATTCCCTCTATCGTCCTTGAAAAAGATCAGGTTGTCGGAGGACTCTCCCGAACCGTCAATTACAAGGGTTATCACTTCGACATTGGCGGGCATCGTTTCTTCACAAAAGTGAAGGCAGTGGAAGACATGTGGCACGAAGTGCTCACGAATGGACAATTCCTCCGCCGGGGCCGACTCTCACGTATCTATTACAATAAGAAGTTCTTCTATTATCCTCTTAAAGCTACAAATGCTTTAATGGGTCTCGGTATCTGGAACAGCACGTTGATACTTTTGAGTTATCTGCGAGCCCAGGTCTTCCCGGAGAAGAATGAAGAGACATTTGACCAGTGGGTTTCGAATCGGTTTGGCAAGAGACTTTATAAGATATTTTTTAAGACTTACACCGAAAAAGTTTGGGGCATTCCGTGCAACGAGATTATGGCGGAATGGGCGGCCCAACGCATCAAGGGCCTTTCGTTAGTTGCGGCGATTAAGAGCGCGCTTTTGCAGACGAGACCTACCAATAAAGGGGACGTCATCAAGACCCTCATCGATGAGTTCGATTATCCCGAGCGAGGGCCTGGGATGATGTGGGAGACGGTGGCAGATATTGTCCAGAAAAACGGTAGCGAACTCAAAATGAATGCCGGCGTGGAAAAGATTTTCTGGCGAGAAGGATCTGTAACGGGCGTTCAGGTTGGAACCGGAGACCAGTCGGAAAAGATTGAGGGTAGTCACTTCATAAGTACGATGCCTGTTAGAGAGCTGATTCAAAAGCTTGAACCGGCTGCTCCAGAGGAAGTTATTCAAGCGGCAGAGGGACTCAATTACAGAGACTTTTTAACAGTGGCTCTCGTGGTAAATAAGCCGGAGTTGTTTCCTGACAATTGGATCTATATTCACGATCCTGATGTACATGTGGGAAGGATTCAAAACTTCAAAAACTGGAGTCCTTTCATGGTACCCGATGCCAACAAGACCTGCCTGGGATTAGAGTATTTTTGCTTTGAAGGTGACGGCTTGTGGAACATGGCAGATCGCGATTTGATCGAGCTTGGTAAGAAGGAGTTGAAGATTCTAAGGCTCGTAAACCCGGACGACGTCGAGGATGGGGCTGTAGTAAGAATGCCGAAAGCTTATCCGGTGTATGATGGCACTTACGCAGAATCGTTGCGCATAGTGCGCGAGTTCCTGGCAGGATTGGGCAATTTGCAACTTGTTGGCCGCAATGGAATGCACAAATATAATAATCAGGACCACTCGATGTTGACTGCCATGTTGGCTGTAAAAAACATCGTGGGTGCGAATTACGATCTGTGGATGGTAAACGCGGAACAGGAATACCATGAAGAGGTGACGAGTGAAGAAGCAGAACAGGGTGTGGACCTTGCGTTGCTGGCTTCAACTCAGCCTCGCGTTCCTCGGCGGAAGACCGTTTCAGATAGTCAGCAGGGTTGAGAGGCTATGGCACTTCACAATTCCACTTCCAATCGGCGAAATGCAATTGCGCCCGAAGATGAAACAGAACAATTGTTGGCCCAGGCTGTGGTGCGTCTTAACGGGCATATCCTTGGTCTCGTGCTGGGCGTGCTTGCTGGACTCGGAATCTTTCTTGCCACAAACATCCTCGTTCTCAAAGGGGGCGATGTGGTTGGGCCCCACCTTTCCCTTCTCGGACAGTTCTTCATTGGTTACACCGTGACGTTTGTGGGAAGTCTTGTCGGACTTGCTTATGGATTTGTTACGGGCTATGTGGCTGGATTTATCATCGCTACGATCTATAACCTTGTAGTTTCAGTGAAGAAGAAATAATCCGGCATTAGCGGAGTAGAATCTTGCGTCAACTTGTTATCGGCCTTGATGCGATGGAATGGAACCTGGTCCAAAAGTGGGCCAATGAAGGGAAGTTACCAACGTTCCGTCGCCTGATAGAAAAAGGGGTTCGCGCGAAACTACAGACTACTGCGGCGCAACTACCAGACACTGTCTGGTCATGCATTTATACCGGCACAAACCCAGCGAAGTTCGAGAAGTTCTTTTATATTCAATACGACGCGCAGAGTTTGGGACTGCGGAACATACCCGACGATGCTATTCGGCGCCCACCTTTTTGGGATTATGTTAGCGCAGCCGGCCAGCAAGTTTGCATAGTTGACGCGCCAAAGTTTCCTTTGAGTCAATCTTTAAACGGTTGCCAGTTGACAAACTGGGGCGCCCACGCTACGAAAACGGCTCGAACTTCTTCCCCCAAACAGTTGATCGTCGATATTGACAAACGCTTTGGAAGGCATCCCGTAGGGGACTGTGACAAATTTGATGCCAAACCGGAGTCGTTGCGAGAGTTGCGACGGCGAGTTTTGGATGGCGTGCGTGTGCATGGAGAACTTTTCAGAACACTAATGCGTGAGAAGCCCTGGGATCTTTTCTTTGGAGGCTTTTCTGCGCCGCACTGCATTGGCCATCATTTTTGGCACGGAGTAGATCCCTCTCACCCTCGACACGGAGAGAAACTGGGCGATGGCTTGGACAACGCGATGGAGGATGTTTATCGCGCACTGGACCGCGAAATCGGGGAGATGGTGGAGCTTATAGATTCTGAGACACGAGTCATAGTGGTAGCGGGACATGGAATGGGCCCGATCTTTCACGCCTCCTGGAACCTGCCTGAGATGCTTGACTTGTGGGGGTACGGAACAAATCCGCCACGAAGAGTTAGCGACGGCGATCAGGCCCCTCAGGCAAAGGTAAACCCCTGGCGTATTCTGAAAATGGTGGTACCGGGTCCTATCCAATATGCGATCAAAGGAATGTTGCCGCAGTTTGCTCAAGATCAACTTCTTTTCTTATGGTACCGAGGGGGCAAAAAGTGGGACGGATGTCGGGCGTTTGCCATTCCAAATAATGATTCTGTCGGCGCCATTCGGATTAGCGTCAAGGGCCGCGACCGTAACGGTCTTGTGGCACCGGGTGAAGAGTATGAGCGTGTCTGTAATGACATCAAAGACGCCCTTTACGAACTGAAGGACAAAGAGGATGGTCGCCCGCTGGTTCAACGAGTGACACTGACGCATGAGACTTTTAATGGTCCATTTCTGGAACAACTCCCCGATCTGACCGTGCTCTGGGACCAATCCTTCGCCTGGAATACAGTATATTCACCGCGGTTTGGTACCTTACGTATCAAAAAACAGGATGCTCGCACCGGCGGGCATTCCTCCCATGGCTTTGTCTTAGTAGCCGGGCCGGATGTTCCGCAGGGAGTAGAAGTTTCGGGTTGTTCGATTTACGACATTGCCCCCACTGTTCTCGAAGCCGCTGGCGTTACCTCACCAGAAGATCTCGACGGGCAGCCGTTGCCGATTCACCAGTCCTTTTCGGCAAGATGATAATCCCCGCGACCACCGCAGCCGCGCAGCCCGCTGACAAGGCTCGGAAATCACCTATTACTGAGGGTTCGGGCTCGGCATGGACAATTGTGGACCGAGCCAGGGAACTGGGCTGGGTACTTTCCGGCAAGTTCAGTTTGTTGGGCGGCAATGCCGTCCTGATGCTTTTCCTTGCCCACCGGCTGGACCTTGATACTTATGGCCTTCTGGTTCTCACGATTGGCCTGCAACTTCTTTTCAGCCGTCTCCTAATGCTGGGAGTTGAAGTCGGTATGATCCGGCTCAGCCGTACCACAGAGCTGAGTTCTCGCTCAAATCAAGTAATTACGTCAGGCCTGGTGGTGATCTTGAGCGCCACTGGTATCTTTATGTTGGCATCGCTTGTCGCTGCGGCCGGACTGACGTGGTTCGGTATTCCAGTTTGGATCCTCGTCTGTATAGTGTCCGGCGCAATTGGGACCTCGCTTGTGGATTATGTTTATAGCGTACGTTTGGTGCGCCATCAGTATCCATCGGCAGCATTTGCTCAAGGAGGTACGTCGATCTGGAGGCTCGGGTTAACTGCTCTTGTCAGCGTCCTGTCGCCTGCTTCTCCGTTAGTCGTGTTTATTGCCTACCATGGAGCGAGCCTGTTGTCGGGCCTGGCTCAGACGCTTGTGTTGCGTGACTTAGGCCGTCCCTGGCCCGAGCGCGCTTTAGTACGACGCCTCGTTCGCTATTCGCTCTGGCAGGGTAAAACAAACGTCCTTGTAATCTTCAGCTTGTACCAGGGGACATTTCTTTTAATGCTCCTGGGACAACAGGCTGCAACTGGGATCTTCGGCCTGGGCCTCACCCTAAGTTTGGGGTTTCTCGCGATTTATAACGCTTTTTTCGAATATTTATTGGCCCGCATCGGCTCGGTTACCAACGTTCACAATCTACCTTTCTTCCTGACTCGCGCCTTCGGAGCATCTTTGGTTTTGGTCGGGGCGTGCGTGCCAGTCGTTATTGGCATAGCAGTTCTGGTACCCTGGCTTCTGCGGCCAGAATTGTCCGAAGTAGTACCAATCTTCTATTATTTAGCAGGATCAACCATCCTCCTGATATTCCAGGCGCCCTTGGAAGTGGCGAGTCACTACCTCATGCGGCCACAATTGATCTCCATCGTGTGGTTGATGCGTGCTGTTTTCATCGCTGTTCCAGGGTTGATTCTCGCCCCCACGATGGGTGTCATCGGAGCAGCCATAGCTCAATTGATTGGGTCTGCGATTGCTTTGTTTGTGCTCGTGGCAGCGGTGTATCGAGCCTTCAAACTTGCCGCGGAATCCATACCGGTTTCCGCGACGTAATAATCATCGCTTTGCGGGCGCCACGGTCCAGATAAGGAGTGTTATGTGCGGTATTGCCGGCACAGTAGGAATCGGAGATCTCGACTTGGTCGAACGGATGACCGACCTAATAGCCTATAGAGGTCCGGACGATCATGGACTATATGAGGATGGGGATGTGCGACTGGGTCACCGCCGTCTCAGCATTCTCGATCTATCCGATGCGGGTCATCAGCCGATGCAATCAGACGATGGCCAGCAGGTCATCACCTACAATGGCGAAGTATTCAACTATCGAGAACTTCGAATTGAACTACAAAAAAGGGGGCATAAATTCCGTAGCAATAGCGATACGGAAACTATCCTCTCCGCTTATCGTGAATTTGGCCTCGACTTTCTCAATCATTTGGAAGGCATGTTTGCCTTTGCTCTCTGGGACCGTGAGCGGCGCCAGCTAATCCTTGCGCGCGATCGAACAGGAATTAAACCGCTATTCTATTACCAGCAAGGTGAAGGAATTGCCTTCGCGTCTGAAATGAAACCCTTTCTGTTGGTTCCCGGCCTCGAACGCCGCGTGAATAGGCGAGCTCTGCGGTCGGTTGTTCGGTATGCAGGCAACATTGAAGAAGAGTCGCTGCTGGCCGGGGTGTTCAAGTTGCCGCCGGGGCACTATCTAATATGGCAGAACGGCACGTGCAAACAAGGTAAATACTGGAGCCATCCCGCGCCAGCGCCTGAGCAGTGGAATGAAAGGGAACTCGCTGAAGAGTTGCGGGTTAAGCTCACAGACGTAGTTCGGTCCCACATGATAAGCGACGCGCCCGTCGGCGCCGCTCTTAGCGGCGGGCTTGATTCGAGTGGTGTGGTGGCATTAATGGCGCAGTGCAACGATACAGGCAAAGTAAGCACTTTTACGGTGGGTCACGGAGCGGACGACCCGGATTTGATCAATGCGCGGCTGGTCGCGGAACACTGTCACACTGATCATCACGAGATTTTGATTTCGTCAGAAAACGTCGCTGAGCTTTTGCCGCGAGTGGTGTGGCATTTGGAGGAACCGCTCGGACACATGGAGACGGTCCAGCTATATGCCACTTACCGGGAGGCAGCAAGATATGTGAAGGTTCTGTTGATTGGGGAGGGAGCTGACGAATGTTTTGGAGGATTTATGCGCTACAAGCTGTTGAATCCTCGTCTGCCACTGCCTTTTGCTGTTTGCAAGGACCTTTATGGCCGAGTCTATCAGAATAGCGACGGGTCGCTCGCAACAACTTCCGGAAGAGCACTGGCGCGCCTTATGTGGGGTAAGGCACCCCCTGCGCCGCTTGTCGATCCGCATCCGCGCGCTGCGATGCCTCTCGTTGACGTCAACGAGAGAATGGTCGCAATTGTGCGGGCAATGAATCACGATCAGCGCGTTCTCCTCCCCAATCTCTTCCTTAAGCGTGCGGATGCTCTGGGAATGGCCCACTCTCTCGAACTTCGTGTCCCCTTCCTGGATCGCCAGATCGTAGAACTAGCAGCACGTATTCCTGCAAGAATGATGGTTCACAGCCGGACTGAGAAATATATATTACGCAAAGCCCTGGCATCATCTTTGCCAGCGCAAATCACTTGGCGTCGGAAACATCCGCAACAAATGCAAGTCAACAAAGGTCTGGTTAAAACGCTTCAAGATCTCGCCGATCAATTGTTGAGCCCATCTGACGTTCGAGAACGTGGTTTTTTTGATCCAGCCCTGGTTGAGAATGTGCGTCAGATGAAACCCAGATCCTGGAGTAGCAGAATCCCGTTAAAGTTCTGGTCCTGGAGAATGTGGTCGATGATCCAGTGTGAGCTATGGGCCCGAATGTTTTTGGATCGGCCCATCTCACCGACACCACCCGCCCTTTCTGAATTAGTTTAGGTAGGCCCCAGGTGTACGGATGTGCTCTCACTTTGGAAGCTTTTCTTGGAATTAACGGTTTTTTGGCTCATTGGACGAAGGGTAGAATCTCGAAGTGTAGCGTATTCCGAGTTTCAGGTAGTGAATAACCAATTCTATCTAAGAATGAATTCGTATTAGTGTGAGGAACTCATCCGCCATCTCCAGAGCTGCTACCCTTGTTCGGGGCTCGTGGTTCCTCTTGCTGGGAGTTTCCCTCCTGGCTCTGGCTTTTGTATATATCTGGCTAGTTCCATTCCTTCGACCTCGCGGAGAACTACTGGGAGGCTATTACCGAATTAAGGATATTTACCTCGGGATTCCTGTTGGTATTGCTACGATCGTTGCATTCGTAATTCTTATTGTTCCAAGCCGCCTGCGAAGGGCTGTGTCACTTCGCCTGGTTCCGGTCGCTATAGCATTACTGGCTGCGATTTTTGTTTCAGATTCAGTGTATGCCGTTGGAGTCATGGGCGCCTGGTGGTCGGACTTCTGGCTCGACCAGGCCCACATCTCGCGAAAGCACTCCGCACCCGATGACGAATTGGGCTTTGTCAGGAAACCCGGGATCTCCTGGCGGGGTTTTGCACCTGACGTCAACAGGGTGGTCGAGTATCACTCAGATGAAAACGGCTTTCGAAATCCTCCCGGTATTCAACGCGCAGATATCGCTTTCGTCGGGGATTCATTTACCGAAGCGGCAACGGTAGACGAGGCGGATACATTCGTTCATCGGGTCGGAGCGGCTACTGGAAAAAGCGTTGTCAATTTGGGGCGCGGGGCTTATGGCCCACAACAAGAGCTCATAGTCCTTCAAAGATATGCGTTGGCATATCAGCCGCAGGCAATTGTTTGGCAGTTGTTCGAAGGAAACGATTTGAAGGATGCGGAGATTTTCGCTCGCTGGAAGAATAATCCGCGGGCTGTATCCACTTCTTTCACTGAGCGCTACCTGGCAAACTCGCTCATCCGAGAGTTGACGTTACGTGGGCCAGAGGTGAAATGGACGCGGCCCAAAGCTATGCTCAGGTATCATGACGGTTCCCTGAAACCAACTGAGGTTCGTTATGGCTACGATCCGGCCGAGCCGGTTAAGAGCGCCATTGCGTTTGAAGAGACAAAGAAGGCAATCGAGGCAGGCTACCGACTTTGCGAGTCCAAGGGCATAAAACTTGTAATTGTGATGATTCCGACAATGATACGTGTTTTTGAACCTTACATTATCTTCGACCGTCCACAGGATAGAGACCGTTATCTTCCGACCCCGGGCAGCATGGAGAGTAATGGCTTTAGTGAGGGATTGTCAGAGTTTTGCCGTGAGCTTGGATGTACTTATATAGACGCTTATGGGGAACTACGTCGATTGACAGATGGTGGTGAACGCGAGCTTTACATTCCCGCTGATGAGCACTTGGACATTCGGGGCCACGAAGTAATAACTCAGATTGTACTCGAGTGGCTGCGATCTGAATCGGTCGGCAGCCTGAAGACAGATTAGTCGACCTTCATTGACTTATGGAGACATCACCTCCGATCTCGGTAATCATGCCGGTTTACAATGGCGCGAGGTTTCTCCCTCGTTCGCTCAAGGCTCTGGCAGAGTCTTCTTATCCAGTCTTTGAGCTGATAGTTGTAGACGACTGCTCCACCGACAACAGTGTAGAGATAGCACGTAAAAAAGGGGCCACTGTTTATCACACTCCCAGCCAGTCTGGCCCATCGGCAGCCCGCAACCTTGGCGCGGAGAAGGCTTCCGGCACGATCCTGTTCTTTGTAGATGCGGACGTAGTGGTCCAGCCGGGCGCTCTTGAAAGAGTAGCTGCCGACTTTTACGATAATCCAGAAGTAGATGCATTATTCGGTTCCTATGATGATGATCCCGCCGAAAGGAACTTTATCTCTCAATACAAAAACCTCTTTCATCACTTTGTTCACCAGCAGTCTAGTCCAGAGGCTGTAAGCTTCTGGTCGGGCTGCGGAGCAGTGCGTCGAGACGTATTCCTGGCTGTTGGAGGCTTTGACGCGGAACGCTTTCCAAGAGCGATTGAAGATATTGAACTCGGCTACCGCCTGAGAAGCAATGGACACAGAATTTTGTTGGACAAACACCTACAAGGCAAACACCTTAAAGAATGGAGACTGAAGTCCTGGCTCTATGAAGACATCTTTCGTCGAGCTGTTCCCTGGTCTAATCTAATCCTGGAAAGCAAAGGGCTCGTGAACGACCTGAATCTGCGTACCTCCGACAGAGTTAGCGCGATGCTCGTTGCCCTTTCCCTTGCAATTCTCCCTTGCTCCTTGCTGAAGCCTTCACTGCTTTTCATCATCCCATTATTACTGGGGCTGATTCCGATCCTGAACCACAGACTATATAGGTTCTTCTTTCAGCGAAAAGGACTTTGGTTTGCGATTCTCGCTTTCCCCTTACACGTTTCTTACTATCTTTATAGTGGTGTAGCGTTTGTACTCTGCTGGCTTAGACACTTTTTCCAGAGTCGCCAAGTGGCCACACTTAAGGGGTTTACGATTTGGGGGCTTCTTTCTGTGGGACAGGCCGGGGTTCCCTTACCGGTATAGCATCTAAACCAACCAGCAAACCTTCCGCTTGTCATCGTTTCTGGATATACTGTGGCAGTTGGCTTGGGGCGACTCCCAGACCTCTTCGAAGGGTTTGTATTCCTTGATCCAATACCTCGCGAACGACACGTGTTTTCGACGGTTTCCGGTAGCACACCCTTGGCTAAAGTCAACTCTGGATTCTCGAAGAGCTGGTTATTCTGCATTTTAAGCAGTTTGTAGAATTATGAAACCAGTGTTCCCTACGATTGGCCCACTATTGCTGATTGGAGAGTTCTCCATCCAAGTTCCCCTTGCATGAGGCGGGAAAGCCTGGACCCGAACAAACCTTTTGTCGTAACAATCACTAAAAATTCCGAGCCGCAAGTGAAAGCACGTAATAAGTCATGCATCCCCCAATTTCAGTTATAGTGCCAGTTCACAATGGTGCCAAATTCCTCCCCCGCTGTTTGGAAGCCCTCACTCAACCGTCTATCCATGCCTATGAACTTATCGTCGTAGACGATTGTTCGACCGATGACAGCCCCCTTATTGCCCGAGAAAAGGGGGCCAGGGTCTTTAGGCTTTCACATCAGTCGGGTCCGGCAGCGGCACGCAATTTTGGTGCACAGAAGGCACTGGGAGAGATACTCTTTTTTGTTGATGCCGATGTAGTCGTCCAGTCAGGCACGTTGGAACGAGTGACGCGTGATTTCGCGGAGCGCCCGGATATAGCCGCAGTTTTTGGTTCGTATGATGCCGAGCCGGCAGAGAAGAATTTTTTCTCCCAATACAAAAATCTCTTCCACCACTTTGTTCATCAACAGTCGAATACGGAGGCGGTTAGTTTTTGGGCAGGGTGTGGGGCTGTGCGCCGCGACGTGTTCCAGCAGGTGGGTGGGTTCAACGCTGAGCGCTACCCTCGTCCTGCAATCGAAGATATAGAACTTGGGTACCGAATCAGGGCCATGGGGCACCGCATCCTGCTTGATAAAGAAATGCAGGGAAAACATCTCAAGCAGTGGACCTTGAGATCCTTGCTTCGCGCCGACATCTTCTGTCGTGCTGTGCCCTGGTCGATGCTGATCCTGGAGAGTAAAGGGATGGTTAACGACCTTAATCTGCGAACCGGCGAGAGAATCAGCGCCGGTTTGGTCGGTCTCACTTTAGGTATAATCGCCGCTTCATTCCTCAAGCCACAACTGCTCTTGTTAATTCCATTCGCTTTGGCAGCGATAGTTGTTATCAATAACAAATTCTATCGATTCTTTATTAAGACTAGAGGACTGAGGTTTGCCATCCTCGTCTTCCCACTACATTTCCTCTATTACTTCTATAGTGGGTTTACCTTTGTGGCTTGCTGGTGCCTCCATCTCTTCCACTGAGCGTGATTTGCCAGGAGGGCCAGCGGTACTCGACAATCATGCAAGGCGACTTTGAATTACCGCTCTAACCGGTAAGCGTAATAATCTGTATTTCCTATCCTTATCCAACCAGTTGAAATGGCTCCGAGAGGCGGCTTTTCGGCGACAACCACTTTTGCTCCAGTGCCTGAGAAAGTCTGAAGTGCCCTGCTCTTCACCGCAGAGTCGGCCGTCCAAAACCTTTCTACATACCTCCGATCGATCTCCGCTATTATCTTCAAGCCTCCAAGGTGGGCCCAAAAAGCACGGTACGAGTCGCCAATCACTGCAACCGGATCTCCCTCGTTGATTCCGAGCTGGGTTAAACCTTGCGCCACCTGCCACTGTTCGTGGGCAGTGGCGTCTTCGCCCGCAAAGCTACGCAAAGTAGCCCGCGTTTCACGATAAGAAGACGCGGTTACTGTAAAGACAATCAACACTGTCAGCACGGTGATCATGTAGGTCTTTACTCTTCTTAAATCCTGGCTATCCGGGACTCGCAAGCCGGCAAAAAAGGCGATCCAGAGGAGCACCAAAAACGGTGCTGTATATCTTGCCTGAACACTGATTATGGAATACGCAGCCAACCCTGCTAATGAAGGAAGAATGAGGAACCAATAAGGCGCCAGATCTAGTAGATACTTCCACCTCCTGCCACTCAACAAGAGCAACGTGATTAATGCCAGGAGTAAGCCAAATTGTACGTTCCCAAAGAACAGCTCGTAGTAGACAGGAATTCCCATTCCAAAGGCTCTAAGTTGACCTCTTAGATCAAACTGGGACGTGATCCCCTCATTCCAGTAGGTTGGGTCGAACCACACGGGGTAGGTGCCGCCAATGGGTTCGCCAAATTCGAAGATTGGGGGATCGGTTGAAATCTTTCTGGTAGGATGCGCGGGTACACCATTCCCCGGCTCCTCTCCTTGCCAATGGATCTGGTAAATGTCATTAGTGGACCAAGTGTAGTTTAGCCCCCCGCTTTCACCAAATGTCAGGCGGCCCTTGGTACGAGATATTGAGGCAACGAAAGGCCCTACTACGATCGCAAAGAGCACTAAGGCGAGGAGGGACCGTGGCACAGCTCTTTTTAGGTTGCCGACCAACAAGAAGCTGGTTGCCAGAAAGATCAGCGCCAGGGGAAACATCACTGCTTTTGCGAGGTAACCAAACCCTAGCGCGATACCGAGAAAGGCGAATAGTGTCCAACTGCCAGGGGACAACCGGATGCGCAATAACAGGCCTACAACCAGATATACTAAAGAAGCCACGAGGAGATCGGGAGACTCAAGAGGCATCGTAATGAGGAAAAGGGAAGACCAGATGAATAAAGAATAGCCGAACGCCAGCCACTGCCAATCAGGTAATGTCACGAACTGAATTGAAGGGAGAGTTGCTTTCCGGTGCCGTTGAAATTGCACGACTCCCCGAATCATGAAGTCGAAGCACAAAAAGCCGAATATGTAGATGGCAAAGTTAGTTAGGTGGACAACGGAGAATCTCCAATATGGTGAGGGATCAATGATTAGAAAAGCTAAAGCTATCAGCCATGAATAGAGAGGGCCCCAATAGGAATTTATTGCGGTCTGCCAATCGCGCCTGAGATAGGCATTAGCGACGTCCAAATAAGACATCGTGTCAGCATTTACCAGATAGTGACGATCGGCCCAGGCATGCACGAATCCTAGTAAAACAATCAGGACCCAGAAGGTAATTCTCAACCAGCGTGGTCCATAGTCGAGTTTCTTAGAGATTTCGGTTTCGATTCGCGCGGACTTGTTGGAGTCGTAGTGTTCAGTCATGAAAACCGGCAAAATGATGGCCTGATAATCGAGAAAGTCTAATCGCGGCGTTCCCGCTCAAGGGGTTGGCTGTTTTCGCGCAGTCCATATACAGCAATTACAAGAATCGCGAAAACTTTGGCTCCAGTGGTTGAATATAGCAGATTAGGACTCCTGCTACCCCGACAATCATAGTCGTCGAAACTCTGAAGACGCATCTCCCTTCGTGAGGGTTCATGAGTTTTGTCCGGGGGCTTTTACCTGACGTCGCTGGTGTTTATCCTTCCCTAAGCCTTAAATTAATGGATTACTCATGAGTAGTACGATCCAATCTCCTAGCGCCTTGCAAGCCTCCCTGCAATCTCTTCTAGAGACTGCGGAATACAAACAGCTTCTGGCTGAGATTCAGCGGGGAGCAAGGATAATTTCAATTAGTGGTCTTGCGGCCGGCTCGGCTCGAGCTCTCGCCGTTGCGGCTCTCCAACGCGAAACGGGAAGACTCTTCGCTGTCGTCACCCAAGCTAATCGAGATCTTGAGGACCTGGAGCGGGACCTGCGCTTCTGGTATTGCGCTCTCTCAGGTAAGTCGAACTGCGATCAGGAGGTGCTGATTCTGCCAGCTTCCGAGGGCGATCCTTATGCCGGTTCATCACCACATGCGGAAGTGCTTGAGCAGAGGGCGCTATCGCTCTGGCGTTTGGTTCAGCATTCACAGGACTTCGTAGTCTTGACAGCAAGGGCGCTGGCGAGAAGAACAGTTTCGCCGGGAAGGGTCGCCGCTGCTGGCGCATTTTTGAGGCGGGATGAGGATCATTCGCCCGAAACGCTTGTTCAAAAGCTCGGTGCGTCGGGTTACGTGAGGGAAGACCCAGTCGGAGCAATCGGTGAATTCTCACTTCGTGGCGGAATACTTGACGTTTGGTCTCCTGGTAGTGAGGCGCCGGTACGAATCGAATTTTATGGCGATACCATTGAATCGATTCGAGAATTTGATCCTGAAAACCAGCTCTCGATCGGCCAGTTGCAATCAGTCGAATTCGCGCCAATGCGGGAGTTCACTGTTACCAATCGTGACTTTCAAGTCTGGGCTGAAGCTGCCCGAGCGCGTTGGGCTGATGAGCGGTATCGCCGAGCCCTACTTGATCGCACCTCCTTTGCCGACGAGGGGGAAGCATTTGCCGGGTGGGAATGGTTGTTGCCTCTGCAGGAGGAACGCCAGTCAACTGTGTTTGATTATCTGAAGGATGCGGTTCTGCTTATCGATGAACCCGGTGGGATCGAAAGTTATCTGGGTGATGTTTACCAGGGACTGGCTCAACGCTACGCTGAGACTGACGCCGCTGACGATATCGCGTTACGACCGGACGAAATCTATCTCACAAGTGAAGAGCTACGCGCTGCGATCGATCAGCGCCAAAGGCTGGAAGTTCGTACTTTAGGTCGGGCGGCAGCAGACGTCGACCAGGGCTTTGCGCTCGAAGCTCAGATACCCGAACTTCAAGTTGGTAAGAGGCGGCCGACTCGATTACCTATGTTCTTGTTTCCCACGGTTGAAACAGGACCGGAGATTGAGTGGAAGGCCCACTCAGTTATGCGTTACCACGGACGCATCGCTGATCTCGCCACCGATGTGATGCGCCGAAAGGAGCGCGGGGGATCCACCTTGTTTGTGATGCCCAGCTCCGGTGTTGCAGAACGTGTCAGCGAGATTCTCCAGGAATACGAGATTGATGTCAGAGTCCTTCAAGGCACTGGTGGTGGTGATGACCTGTCTACTGTCAATGTTACCGCGGGACGTCTGAGTGGTGGTTTTGAGTTTCCGACGAGCAGTTTTGTCGTCCACGTAGAATCCGACCTCTTTGATGAGGCTACTGCAGAAACACTGGAACGCCGCATCTCTGAAACCAGGTGGCACAGAGCTGAGGGGCGTCGGAAGAAATCAAAAGCAGCGGCATTTCTTTCCGACTTTCGCGATCTGAAACCGGGTGACTTTGTAGTCCATATTGATCATGGGATCGCCCGCTTCGGGGGTCTTCAAACGCTTGAACTCGGCGGGCGAAGCGGGGAGTTCATGCTGCTTTTTTACGCGGACGAAGCCAAATTATATGTCCCAGTTGAACGGCTCGATCTGGTACAGCGATATTCAAGCGCCGAAGGTCATCAGCCCCAACTCGACCGGCTTGGAGGAATGGGCTGGCAGAAAACCAAGGCGAAAGCCAAGCGCGCCATGCGTGATATGGCCGACGAACTCTTACGCCTATATGCAGAACGAAAATTGGTCGGCGGGCATGCGTTCCCTGGTGATACTCCCTGGCAGCGTGAATTTGAAGAAGGTTTTGAGTATGTCCTGACCCCCGACCAGGATGTCGCCATTGAAGAAGTCAAAAGGGACATGGAAGAAGCCGTGCCGATGGACCGCCTTTTGTGTGGCGATGTTGGTTACGGCAAGACTGAAGTCGCGATGCGCGGGGCTTTCAAAGCCGTGATGGAAGGAAAACAGGCTGCAATCCTTACGCCGACGACGGTGCTCGCTTACCAGCACTATGACACGTTTCGAAGCCGGTTTGCGCCGTTTCCGGTCAAGGTCGAACTCTTGTCCCGCTTTCGTTCCGGCAAGGAACAGAAAGAGATCGTCAGGCGCGTTGAGTCGGGTGAGATCGACGTGATCATTGGCACGCATCGATTGTTATCCAAGGACGTTCGTTTCAAGGACCTGGGGCTGGTCGTGGTTGACGAGGAGCAACGTTTTGGAGTGGCCCATAAAGAGAGGCTCAAACAGTTGAAGAAGAAGGTTGATGTGCTGACGCTTTCGGCGACGCCCATTCCCCGCACATTGAATATGTCGTTGTCGGGCCTCCGCGACATGTCCCTGATTGAGACTCCACCACGAGATCGCTTAGCTATCCAGACCCAGGTCGTACAGTTTTCGGAGAATGTTATCAAGTCGGCTATCGAGGTTGAACTAGCCCGCGGAGGGCAGGTCTTCTTTATCCACAATCGGGTAGAGACCATCGAAACTTTTGCCGCACTGGTAAAACGGTTAGCGCCGCAAGCACGAATCGTTGTTGGCCACGGGCAGATGAACGAAAAGGAGATGGAACGTGTGATGCTCGATTTTATCGAGTTCAAATACGACGTTCTGGTCGCTACCACCATCATTGAGAATGGAATAGACATCCCCCGTGCAAACACAATCATCATAAACCGCGCCGACAAATACGGTCTTTCACAGCTCTATCAACTAAGGGGCCGGGTAGGTCGTTCAAATCGCAGGGCTTACGCTTATCTGTTAATACCGGGTGAACAAGAGCTCACCCCGATTGCAAGACGCCGTTTGGCAGCCATCCGGGAGTTTTCGGATCTAGGCGCAGGCTTTCGCATCGCTGCTCTGGACCTTGAGTTGCGAGGCGCAGGGAACCTACTTGGGGGGCAGCAGTCGGGCCATATGGATGCTCTCGGGTTCGATCTGTACACCCAGATGCTCGAACGCACGGTTGCCGAATTGCGCGGGGAAGCGATCGAAGACGAAACGAGCGTTTCGCTCAACCTTGGTGTTGACGTGGCTATACCAGAAGATTACATCGGTGACATGGGCCATCGCTTGCGAACGTATAAACGCGTCTCGTCGGCGAAAGACGACGATGACCTCGCGAACATTCAAGCAGAGATCAGGGATCGATACGGACGGTTGCCGGCGCCGGTCGAAAGATTGTTTGCCTATGCGAGCCTGAGGCGATTGGCTGAAGAAATTGGAATTATCTCTATCGATAGAACTCAGACCGGAATAGCGATAAAGTTCAGCGACAAGGCCCGCGTCGCACCGGCTAAACTTGCAGCTTTTGTCAGCAAACGAGACGAAGCGGTTTTTACTCCCAGCGGCGTGCTGCGAATAGGCCTTAGTGAGGAAGAGGTAGACGAGATCTTGACTTTTAGTCGCGAGTCACTGTGCGAAGTTCGCATGGATACTTAGTTGGGGTTCATCGATCGCCTGGGCGGTTGTTAGCCCGTAAATAGTTGTTGTAGGCTTGGGCTTGCAGAATCGTAACAGGAATTAGCCTAGGATCAACTGGCAAGATATTAAGGAGCATTACATCTGTGAAATCAAATCTTATAACGCTCGCTGGAGCGATTACACTCTCAATTGCACTTATTACCCTTAATCCTGAAGTCGCGAGTGCGCAGGAGGGCGAGCTTCTGGTTGTGGACGAAGTAATAGCCCAGGTCAACGATTCTGTGATCACATTGTCAAAGCTGAAACGTGAAACACAGGAGCGAATCCAAACCCTTAAGCAGAACGGAATGTCCGAGAAAGAAGCTACCGAGGAGGTTAATAAGCGCCAGGCAGAACTTATTGCCACCCTGATCAACGAGCAGTTATTACTGGAAAAGGGAAAGGAATTGCAACTGGCAAACGAAGTGGAAGCCGATGTGAACCGGCGCATGCTGGAGATCGCCAAGGAGCAGGGGATCACGAGCATCGAAAAGTTGGACGAGGCTTTAAGGGCGAACCAAATCGATCCAGTTATTATTCGCCAGACGATGCGAACTGAGATTATGAAGCAGGCCGTAATTCAAACTGAAGTGGATCGTAAAATATATTTCGGCCTGTCAATGGACGAGCTGAAAAAATATTTTGAGGCGAATCGCGACAAATTTCGAAAGCCGGAAAGCGTAACTCTCTCAGAAATCTTTCTGAGTCTCGTGGGCAGAAACGAGGCTGATGTAAAAGCCCGGGCAGAGGAGTTGGTTGCACAGCTTCGTGCCGGAGCAGACTTTGCAGCGGTTGCCGTAGCGAATTCCGAGCGTGAAATGAACGGGGTCAGGACTGCCCCTCAAAACAAAGGACAAGTCGGCACTTTTGAAGTCCCTTCCCTTCGTGATGACATTGCTGCTGGAATAAAGAATGTGAAGGCCGGAGGCGTTAGCGACCCTCTGCGAGGCGAGGATGGCTACCAGATTCTCCGGGTTGATGAACGAACGGAGGGCTCCGCTACTCCAACCTTTAACGAGAATCGGGTGCGAGAGGCAATAACGATGGAGCGTTCACCGAAAGAACGCGATGCGTATCTCCAACGCCTTCGGAGTGATGCGTATATCAAGATCGCAGACAATTATCGGGATGCTGTTGAAGCTCTGCTGAAGACGACAGCTGAGGAGGCGGCCAAAACCCAGGGCAACATCAAAAAGCCGTGAATTATGCATGCGCCTCGATCTGTTTCTTAAGGCGAGCCGATTGTCACCGCGGAGGAGCACAGCGCAGCAACTTTGTGAAGCGGGACTGGTGACGGTTAACAACAGCACTGCTAAATCGGCCCACCCAGTAAGAGTGGGTAACGAGATTGTGATTCGGCGACGCGATCGCCTTACAAAAGTTCGAGTCCTCTCACTGCCTAAGACGCACAATGTCGCGCGCAAAGACGCGAGCTCTCTGTATGAGTTGCTGACCGATGAAATTGAAACTCAGCAGAAGTAGCTAAAGGCCAAACAGCTTACATCTTCACGAAGAATCCAAAATTGCTTACTATTTGTTTCGGGAATCAGCTATCCAAACATCGAAGATGCTAAACGCGGGCTTCGAGATGGTTTGATTACACACGCTGAGCCTGACCGAATTATTCAGGCGATTGGATAAAAATCCTCACCGCCGCAAAATACCAAGCTCGGTGGCCTGATTTACATTCATGGGCACGGCGCGAGTATCGATTGGACATTGGGTTGCATCGCATTGGAGAATAATGAAATCAAGGAACTGTACGAAGCAGTAGAGATCGGAACTCCAGTTCTAATCGAGCCATGAGGGATATCAAATCATTCAGGATCCGCGACGTTGAGATCAGCCCGCCGCTCATTCTTTCACCAATGGCGGGAGTCACCGACGTTTCGTTTCGGCGATTGTTAAAGCGCCGGGGAGGTGTTGGCCTGAGTGTCTCTGAGTTTATTTCGGTGGAAGGTTTGACTCGCAGTAACCCTAAGGCGAAACGCCAGATGCGGTTTTATCCTGACGAACGGCCTTTTGCTTTGCAGATCTTCGGTGGCCAGTTTGAGCGGATGCGGATGGCGGCCGAAATGGCTGAGGAAGTAGGTGTCGATATTCTAGATGTTAACTGTGGTTGTCCTGCCCCCAAAGTGGTGAAACATGGAGGTGGATCGGGGCTTCTAAAGGACCACGAACGTCTGGAGAGAATCCTCACGGAGATTCGGAAGGCGATCAAGATTCCGCTGACCATCAAGATCCGGGCTGGCTACTTCGACCACACAATAAATGCTATTGAGACGGCAAAGCTTGCTGAGGGTTGTGGCGTCGAGCATATTGCGCTTCATGGCCGCACAAAGGAGCAGGGATACCGGGGTCTGGCGAACTGGGACCTTGTTCGGCAGGTGAAGGAAGCCGTAGCTGTTCCCGTTTCAGGGAGTGGCGATGTAACGACTATCGAACACGCGTTGACCCGATTCCGGGAAACGGGTTGTGATGGTGTCTTGATCGGTCGAGGCGCGATGGCGAATCCGTGGATCTTTCGCCAGATTGAAGAAACGATCTCCGGCCGGGAGGTCTTTCAGCCCACGCTTGCAGACAAACGGGCCGTTCTGCTTGAATACTTTGATATGCTGCGGGAAGACATGCCTGAGACTCCAGCAATAAACCGGATGAAACAGCTGGCTGGCCAGTTTACCCGGGGGTTGTCTGGTGGCGCGCTGTTTCGCACTTCGATATATCACTCGCATACGGTCGAAGAGGTTCTGGGTCGAATTGAGGAGTACTTTGAAGACATAGAATCAGGCAAGCCTTATTATGGTGAGGCAGGTCGCCCAATCAAGGAGGCCCCAGAGCTTGACTCGTGTGAAGCTGCAAGTATTGCGTAATTCGTGACCGTCGCGTAACTCCTTCATTGACCTCCAATAACCACTGAGTTTTAGTCCTAAAGACCCAAAGGGAGCAGGGGCCGCGGCGTCGTACCCTCGAAAAACCAACTAGCGCCTACCCTCAGACGATGCTGCCACGTTGGAAGGCGTGAGGTGTAGAGCGCGAAACGTGCCTGCCTAGCGAGCGGTCCACCGAAAGCCTTTCCACGGACAAGCACGGCAGCGTGTTCAGTGCCCAAGCTTACGGCCTCACCCAGTTCTTCAAAGTGTTTGGTTTCGAGATCTTCTCCTTTTAAGAAAGCACGGATGTTTCTCGCGGCCAGACCGGCCTCCTGGACCGCAAGCTGGGCCGTGCCGGCAAGAATCGGACTCGCGTCCGGATAAAGCGCGATATCGCCCAGGGCGAAAACATTCTCACAAGACGGAACTTGTAGCGTTGGTTTTACCAGGATCAGGTTACTGCGGGTCTTTTGTATATCGAGGCTTTCAATTACCGGATTCACCCTAACACCGCCGGTCCAAACAACTGCCGCAGTTTCAATCTCACTGAGTTGGCCATCGCTCTCCAATGTTATGGCATTTTCCTTTACCTGGACGACGCGCGTTTTGGTGTGAACCTCGACCCGGGCCCTACGCAAGGCTGCTTCGACAAACTCACGAATATCATCACCCATGCCGGGAACAACTCTGTCACCCATTTCAATCACCATTACGCGAGGTTCGCCGCTCAAAGCCCGCCTCTTGAATGCGTCGACGAGAAGGTCAGCCATCTTGGTTGACAATTCAACGCCGCTGGCGCCGGCACCCACAACCGCGAAAGTCAGTTTCTGTCTTGTCTCCTGGGGCGGGAGGTCTGGAGGGGTTTGATCCAACGCCGCCTGCATTCGCCGGCGAAGAAGATCTGCGTCCACAATTCTACGAAAGGGAATTGTGAACTTTTCTGCCCCTTCGACATTGGCGTAATTTGTAACGCCTCCTAAGGCCAGTACTAGAGCGTCATATTGGAGAGGATTCGGCCGATTCTTTAAGGAAACTTCACGAGCCGGCAAGTCGATACCCCTGACTTCCGTTTGGATAAATCCTATCTTTTCGTCAAGGATCTCTTTGTATTTTGGAGCAATGTGCCATTCTTCTACTTCGCCGCTGAAGTACTCGTAGAGCATTGGCTTGAAGAGAAAATGATCCTCATCATTGATCAGGGTTACTTCAAATGTATCGGCGAGTCCCAGTGCAGTAAAAAGTCCCCCGAAGCCGCCACCTAAAATTAGTATTCGAGGTTTAGTCGTCGACATAATAGCCACCCATTGTTCATTGATTGTCGAGATGGTATCAGAACTGGCAAGGCGAAAGACAGTAACTGGATGGATGCCATTGCAGTGAGCCCAAGTTAAACCGCCGCCTGAGTGCAACACTACAGGCGGCGGAATTCAAACCCTCTGACGACCAAGGTCGACGTTCATTTCGAAACCGGGACGAAATTACGCCGGGGACTGAATCCTGGTTGTTCTAGGGTCCGCCTTTACCTTAGACTCGCCTGCCCTTATAGTCCGTACGATAAAGGACGATGAAGGATAAATAGGGCCTGGTTCGTTAATAATCAGCGCCGGTCTGCTTACTGGACGTTTTGCCAACTGCGTGCTAAATTGAGGCCGCATTTAAGGTTAGCGGTTGCTGCCGTTTAGGCGGTTTACTGTTGTCTGGAGGACATCTTAAGCGGTGGCATTAGCAAAAGAAGCGAAAGTGCAGATAGTCAGTGATTTCCGTACACATGAAGTGGACACGGGTTCACCTCAAGTTCAGGTAGCTTTGCTCAGTAAGAGGATTAATGAGCTTACGGAGCATTTCAAGACCCACAAGAAGGACAACCATTCGCGGCGCGGCTTGCTTAAGATGGTCTCAAAGCGTAGAAGTTTGTTGGATTATTTAAAGCGCACGGACATCGAGCGGTACCACGAGGTAGTGAGTCGTCTGGGCTTGCGACGTTAAGCAGTTGTCGAGAACCTGATCGACGAGAGAGAGCTTCGATTCTTTTTGGACAATCCCTACGTTCTTCGAAGAGCTTACAGCAGTACCGAACGTGACGGTGATAGCTGCAATGTAGGCGAACGGGTTGGGCAAAAGTAGATGCAAAAAGGCGGCTAAGCTTCACGGTTTGAGGCTTTGCCGCCTTTGCAATTATTGGGTCGACTCCCACCGCGTCACGTTAGCGGGGTTTACCCCTAAACTCACTAAAGAAAGGTTTAACTTAAGTCCGGCGGATGAGACGCCGGGAGCCTGCTGATCAGGCCTTATGTTTGAAGGAGAAAAAAGATGCCAGTTAAGAAATACCTCAAAGAATCGATAAAACTTGGCGACAAGGATTTGACCGTCGAGACCGGCCGGGTCGCCAAACAGGCGGATGGCTCAGTAGTAATAGGTTATGGTGACACGATGGTCCTGGTCGCGGCTGTTAGCGCCGCAACGCCGAGGGAAGGAATTGATTTCTTCCCACTGACCGTCGAGTATCGGGAGTCAAATTATGCAGCCGGCCGCATTCCCGGTAATTATTTTCGGCGGGAAGGGCGGCCCACCGAAAAGGAGGTTTTAACCTGCCGCCTTATAGATCGTCCGTGTCGCCCTCTTTTTGCCGAAGGCTATCGAAATGAAACCCAGGTGATAGCGAGCGTTATTTCTGCTGACCCGGACTACAATCCTGACGTGATCGCAATAACAGGTGCGTCACTTGCTCTATATCTTTCTGACATCCCCTTCCTCAACCCAATCGCCGGAGTTCGCATCGGTTTGATTGATGGCCGTTACATAGTTAACCCGACCTATGATGAAGTACGCGACTCGAGACTCAACTTGATAGTTGCGGGTTCCGAAGAAGCTATCGTCATGGTCGAGGCTGGCGCCTCTGAAGTTTCCGAAGAGATCATGGTTGAGGCACTCATGTTGGCCCACAAGGAAATCAATCGGTTGTGTCGGTGGCAAAAAGAGCTTTTCAAAGCCCTTGATATCCAAAAACGCGAGGTTGTTGCCGTACCTCTGAACGAAGAGATGCTCCGCGAGGTCCAGGAGAAGCACAGTGATCGTTTGCGATCTGCCCTCGACACCACCAACCAGGATAAACGGAACAGCTATGCGCAGGTGGATGCGTTGAAGAAAGAGGTAGTTGAGTCGTATCCAGAGGATCAGCCCGAGCAACGCCAGATGGCTAAAAAGGTATTTGACCATCTGAAGGAGACTATGTTCCGCGACGACATACTTAATAATCGGCGCAGGCCTGATGGCCGCCGATTCTCCGAGGTGCGACCGATCACGTCCGAGGTTGGTTGGCTGCCCCGAGTGCACGGTTCAGCACTCTTTACGCGTGGAGAAACCCAGGCTTTGGTAACAACAACGTTGGGCACGAAAGAAGACGAGCAGTTTCTGGACGATCTTGAAAAAGGTGAAGTCAAGCGAAGGTTCATGCTTAACTACAATTTCCCGCATTACTCGGTTGGGGAGGTTGGTAGGTTTGGGAGTCCGGGGCGACGTGAAATCGGCCACGGCGCCCTTGCTCGACGCGCGCTCGAAGTAGTGCTACCCGACGAAGACAAATTCCCGTATACTATGCGCATCGTTTCGGACATCACGGAATCGAACGGCTCTTCTTCAATGGCGACTGTGTGCGGAGGTACCTTGGCGTTGATGGATGCTGGTGTGCCATTAAAGGCTCCTGTAGCAGGTGTTGCGATGGGGCTTGTGATGGAGGGGAATAAGTATGCGATCTTAACTGACATCGCTGGTGCCGAAGACCATTATGGTGACATGGACTTCAAGGTGGCTGGTACTCAGGAAGGCATTACCGCTCTGCAGATGGATATTAAGATTGCGGGTGTTAATGCACAGATAATGGCTGAGGCGCTAGACCAGGCAAAGAAGGGACGCCTCTATATTCTTGGTGCAATGGAAAAGACCCTCACAGTCCCTCGCGAGGAAATCTCACAGTACGCTCCACGAATCATCCAGATAAAAATAAACCCAGACAAGATTCGAGATGTGATCGGACCTGGCGGAAAGGTCATTCGATCTTTGGTAGAGGAAACAGGAGCGAAAATTGACGTTTCTGATGACGGCACGATTTCCATCGCGACTCCAAGCGGGGCGGCCGCCGAAGCTGCGGTGAACCGAATCCGTGGCATTACGGCCGAAGCCGAAGTCGGACAGACATACCTCGGGACTGTCTCACGAATCGTCGACTTTGGAGCTTTCGTTGAGATTTTTCCGGGCACAGATGGTCTTCTGCATATCTCGGAAATAGCTGACCGACGAGTCAAGGATGTCCGTGACGAACTAAAGGAAGGTCAGCAGATAATGGTCAAGTGCATTGGGAAAGAAGGGAATAAGATCAAGCTTTCCCGAAAGGCTGTTCTCAGGGACGAGAACAAGAACGCGGAAGCCGCCAGTGCCAGTGATGTCGACTGAATAGTTGGCTTGATGGTCTATCAGGAGGTTTGAGCCAATGGAGCGCAAACCTCCTTCTCATCAACGTTTAGGGGGACTTCACCACCCTGATAATTTGGAATCCTGATCTCATTAAGTATCTTCTCCTAACACCAAACAAGGCCCGAGTGCTTTGAAAAGTTAACCAAGCAAAATAGCTTGCGCCACGGTAGTAACAGTTTAAACGTTGGTAACCCTTCCCCCTCCCTCTGAACATGGAAGTGGGAAACGTCACGAGGAGGACTTCCATACGATGAGGAGTCGAGCTTTTCGCCCCATTGCTACGATACTCAGCATCCTGCTCCTGGCCTCAACACCAGTGCACGCTGGTCCCGTATCCATCAGCCAGGTAGTTCAGGTCGTCAGCAATTATCACAGTCCACCCCAGCTTAGGCTCGGAGGTGTTACGCAAAGTGTCGCTTCGTCCGCAGCCGGTTCGCTAATCAATCAAACCCCCGGAGACCGCTTCGTTGATACATCGACAGGCAAAACTGTCGGTGGAACGACAGACTCCCTACTGTCGGGAATAACTATTGGGAATCCCGAACAGCAAGGCGGGGTTGATGTTGTCGCTCAAGGCGACCTTGAAGGCGTGATCTGTGATTGTGGTGAGATATTGATTCCTGGTGGGATCCCAAAGTGGCCACTAATCTTCCTGGCTGTAATACCGTTCTTCTTTTGGCCCGACTGCGATGATTGTGATCCACCGTGCTTAGAGTGCGATAACACCACGCCGACGCCGACACCGCCGACCCCAACGCCCACGCCGCCACCCGAGATCCCGGAACCAGCATCGCTGTTCCTGCTTGGTACGGGTCTGGCAGCACTTGGAGCCGGTCTTCGTCGCCGGTTTAATAGCAAGGCACGGAATGCAGAAAAAGATTCCACATCGGAGGAGGGCTAACCAGATGTTTCGAGAACTCATCGCCGGAACGAAATATCTTGCAGTCGGGAAGTTTGCCTTCGCCGCTCTTCTTGTGATTACGTTTTGCATGGCTCATCCGGGAGCGACCTCATATGCGAAGAAGAAACCTAAGTACGGAACCATCAAAATTCTGACCGTGCCGGGGGGATTCCCACTGGAAGTTGACGGCCGGTCTTACGGAATGACCACCACTGAATATCGGTCACTCGATCTAGATCCTGGCGTTCGTCGAATCAGCATCAGCTTGCCAGACGGGAACCGCTGGACTCGAGAAATAACCGTTTTAGCCGGTCGGATTAAGTGTCTCGCATTGACTTATCGGCCTGCGCCACCACCGCCACCCCCTTCCCCTTGTCCTTTCCCGGTAAATGTTTCTGCGCCGCCGACAGTTAACGATGGAGAGGTCATCACGTTTCTGGCGGACGTGTCATACAGTGGAAGTTCAAAGCTCAATTACACCTGGACCTTGAGCCCGGCAAATGCACGGATTCTTAGTGGCGCCGGGACACCGACAATCTCAGTTGATTCAACAGGGTTCGCCGGACAGCGGATTACTGCCACTTTAGTAGTCGACGATGGCTCAGGTGATCCTGTTTGCCGCCAGTCGTCCCAGGCTTCAACTTTTATTCCCCTGCCACCTCCACGAGAGAATCCAGCGAGAGAATTCGATGTCTGTTGTAACTGCACCTTCGACGACCAAAAAGCTCGTTTGGATAATCTTGCTGTCGAATTGCAAAACGACCCCTCCACCACGACTTACATAATTGCTTATGCCGGTCGCACAAGTCGGATAGGCGAGGGAGATCGGCTTGCCGCTCGGGCAAGAGACTACCTGATCAATCAGCGGGGAATAGATCCGTCGCGGATAATCACTCGTAACGGCGGTTTTCGTGAAGAAGATTGCGTTGATTTGTGGGTGGTTCCCAGCGGCGCCGAGCCGCCACAGGCTCGGCCAACTGTGAGGGCGGGCGATGCAAGACCGCAAAAAGAGGATCCTTATACACGTCGGCGTAACTAGCCGGGCCAGACACTTCCCATGGTCTACCAAAGAGACAAGGGCTTTTCCCTTGTCTCTTTTGTTTTGCTGACCGATCCGGAACCATTGAATTTCTGACCAACAAGTCCTTACAAGATCAGGGCTTGGTCTATTTGACGGCAGGCGAAAAGATGTGCTAACAATCAGACCACAACCTTCCCCTTTTAAATGCAGCCCCCACAATTTGATCGGTTTATAACCAGGAGGACTGCGACATGGCAGACAATGGTGGTGGCGGCAGCACGGGTGTTGTAGCGGTGGTTGCAATTTTTGTGATCATTATTTTGGTCCTGCTCTTTTTCTTTGGAGGGCGCTTATTTGGAGGAAGGAGTGTTCCTGAGAAGGTCGACGTGGAAATTCAGACACCCGCAAAGTGAACACTGGGGGGCGGGAAGTAGAGGGTTGCTCGAGGGGCGCGATTTGCGCTCCTCTTTCTTCTCTTTTGAGAGTCGCCCCTGATAGACTCGCAGTTGATGGCGGAACACAGGCTGAGTAATGATTTATCCATACAGATGTTCCAAGTCTCTCTTTTAGAAGTGCAAAACCTCAGCACAAAGCTGCTGATGACACTAATCTGATGACCCGAGGTAGACGTGCCGGCACCGAACATTGAAACGATTGTCTCACTCGCCAAACGACGGGGGTTTGTATTTCCCTCCTCTGAGCTTTACGGAGGCTTGGGGAGTGCCTGGGACTATGGTCCATTAGGCATTGAACTCTGCAATAACGTAAAGAATTTGTGGTGGCAGTGGTTGGTCTATGAGCGAGATGATATCGAAGGTCTCGACTCCTCAATCGTTTTGCATCGCACTGTTTGGAAGTATTCCGGACACGAAGAGACCTTCAACGACCTTCTAGTTGATTGCCGCAAGTGCAAGAGCCGGTTCCGCGCCGATAAGCTCGCACCTGAAACTGTAGGGATCAAAGCCGGACAGACGGTGCCTGCGCGCGTTAAATGTCCTTCTTGCGGAGCCGTTGACTTTACGGAAGCACGTCCTTTTAACACGATGCTGAGAACCAGGCTCGGAGCGGCAGCCGACGAGGATGACTATGCATCACTGGCGTATTTAAGACCAGAAACTGCTCAGGGAATATTCATTAATTTCTTAAATGTGCAGACTTCGATGCGGCGGAAGCTGCCGTTTGGCATTGCCCAAATTGGCAAAGCCTTCCGCAATGAGGTCACCCCTGGAAATTTCATTCTGCGCACGCGTGAATTTGAGCAGATGGAACTGGAGTACTTCGTCAAACCTGGCGAGGATGATGAGGTGTTCCAATACTGGGTGGATGAGTATGTGAGCTGGTATACGAGCCTCGGCTTGAAGCGAGAAAACTTGTATCTTCACGAAGTGCCTGCGACGGAGTTGGCCCATTATTCGAAGCGCACTGTTGACATCTATTACCGTTTTTTCCCGGAGCGCGAAGACGAGCGGAAACAGTTTGAAGAATTGATGGGAATCGCCAACAGAACGGATTTTGATTTGAGATCCCACTCGAAGAATCCGGCAAGCGAAGATGGCAAACGTATCAACCCTGATTCGACTGAAGACCTTTCGTATTTCGACGAAAGCAACAAACAACGTTACTACCCGTATGTCATTGAACCCTCAGCAGGCGTCAATCGTTCGGTGCTGGCGCTGATGATGGACGCGTATTCCGAGCGAACGAATGACAAAGGGGAAGTGCGGGTGATTCTGAGGCTTCATCCGCGCCTTGCTCCCATCAAGGTTGCAATTTTGCCACTGGCGAGAAATAAGCCCGAGATCGTTGGGATGGCGAAGGCAATCAAGCGCTCACTTCAGCCGGTAATGCGAGCCGTTTACGATGATACGGGCGGAATTGGCAAGCTCTATGCGCGACAGGATGAGATTGGGACTCCCTTTTGTGTAACGGTTGACCATCAGTCCCTGGAAGACGAAGCCGTGACTGTGCGTGACCGCGACACTTGGGAGCAGGAGCGCGTAAAGGTATCAGACCTTCAGGAGCACCTTTTACGGCGCTTGAACCAATGGATGCGATGAAGTCATTCGCCATCGCGCTTGGCTCTAAAGTTCAGGTGATCCGATGCCAATAGTCAAAAAACGAAATCAGCAGACCGAAACGAGACTGCTACTGGAATCCGCCGATCCGGTCGAATTGCCTCCGGCGCAAATTGAGGACCGGGCGATACTGGTTCAATTCGAGACCTTTAAACCTTTTATCCCCGAACTGTTGGCGGTCTTGCGTGCTGGAACTGTCGCCGAACCGGTACCCGTTATGCTGGATGGCTCAACTTTTGCCGTCCATGGTGAAACGCGGACCTTCTGGGTAAAGCTCTGGCATACAGCGAATTCTGACATGTCTATTATCGAGCGTGCCCAGGTTATCAGTTGTCTTCCGTCAACGAGGGGTGTACAAATCACCGTCCCCGATGAACCCCACGAGTAACAGCAATAAAAGTCATAATAGGTCGGCCCCTTTTCATGATAACCTTTGCTGTCCGCAAGGCTTTCGCTGGACGCGTTCCCAGTGTCCGGCAAGCATTCCCATACATTTGGCGGGCTATCGATCCTCCGCAATTCTTCTCTGGGAGAAAATGACACTATGAAGGAAACCACAACACCGCTGGTGTTGGATCTGAGCGAAGTCGGCGCGGACGCTGTCAATCTTGTGGGAGGGAAGTGCGCGAGTCTTGGAGAACTCTTTCGCTCCTTAGTGCCACGCGGCGTGCGAGCTGTCGATGGTTTTGCGACGACCAGCGACTCGTATCGCCTCCTGCTCGATACCAATGGGCTCGGTGAAAGGCTGCGGGAGTTGATGAACGGACTGGATCATAACGACATCCGGGCGCTTAATGAAGCCGGCCGTGAAGCGCGCGCGCTGATGCTGGATACCCCGCTGCCGGACGTCGTCCACGAGGCTATTCTTGATGCCTACCATAGATTATGCCAGCGACTTGGTCGCCAGCCGGAGGTAGCAGTCCGCTCGTCGGCCACTGCTGAGGATCTACCTGATGCATCATTCGCTGGACAACAGGACACTATTCTAAATGTGCGAGGCGAGGACCACTTAATTGAAGCCTGCCATCGTTGCTTTGCTTCACTTTGGACAGACCGCGCTATCTCCTATCGAGCCGCTCGCGGTTTCGATCACTTCGATGTGGCGCTATCAATCGGCGTGCAGCCGATGGTCCGTTCCGACCAGGCATGTTCCGGTGTGATGTTTTCACTGGACACTGAATCCGGATTTCGCGATGTGGTTGTCATAAATGGAGCCTGGGGACTCGGCGAGGCAATAGTTCAGGGAATGGCTACACCGGATGAGTGGGTGGTCTTCAAACCGACGCTTAAGACTGGCGCACGTCCCATTGTTAGCCGGCGGCTGGGTAGCAAAGAGGTAAAAATGGTTTATGGCCTTGATGGCCGCGGAACCAGAACGCGCGAGGTTGTTGAAGCCCAGCGATGCCGTTTCGTGCTTGATGACTACGAAGTCCTCGAATTGGCCCAGTGGGCCTGTATCATCGAAGACCACTATTCCACGTTGGCCGGACGACCGACGCCGATGGATATCGAGTGGGCGAAAGACGGCGTAACCGGTGAACTTTTCATTCTTCAAGCCAGACCAGAAACTGTTCACTCAACCAATCGCCAGAACTACATTGAAACCTACAGGCTTACTGGAGAACACGGTGCTCCCCTTGTGACAGGCGTGGCTGTTGGCGAGAAGATCAGCCAGGGTCGAGTTCAGGTCTTAAGGGATCCCGATCAGTTGACGGATTTCAGACCGGGCGATGTGTTGGTTACGTCGATGACGGACCCGGCCTGGGAGCCGATCATGAAGAAGGCCGCGGCCATCGTTACCGATCGCGGCGGCAGAACTTGCCATAGCGCGATTATCAGTCGTGAGTTGGGATTACCCTGCATTGTCGGAACCGGAAATGCCACGCAGGTTCTGGAAAACGCCGCAGAGGTTACCGTCTGTTGTGCTGAAGGCGCGCACGGCAACATCTATGAAGGGCTGGTTGACTTTATAGTAGACCGGCGCGTGGTCGGTGATGAACGGCGGCCTCGGACGCAGGTGATGATGAACGTTGGCGATCCCGATCATGCATTTGCCGTCGCTTCGTTGCCGAATGATGGCGTCGGGCTAGCACGGCTTGAATTCATTATCAACAATCATATCGGTATACACCCGATGGCGCTCGTGCGTTACCCTCAGCTTCAGAATGAGGAAGAGGTGCGTGAGATCGGTCGGCGTATTGGTGAGGAAGATCCCCGCGACTTCTTTGTCCGCCGGTTGTCAGAAGGCATCGCGCGTATTGCCGCTGCGTTCTATCCCAAACCGGTCATCGTGCGCATGTCAGACTTTAAGTCTAACGAGTATGCAATGCTTATAGGTGGGCAGGAGTTTGAACCGTCCGAAGAGAATCCAATGCTTGGTTTTCGCGGTGCTTCACGCTATTACGACGAACGATATCGCGAGGGCTTCCAACTGGAATGCCTTGCGTTGCAAAAGGTCCGGGAAGAAATGGGGTTGGTAAATGTAAAGGCAATGATTCCGTTCTGCCGTACCGTCGAGGAAGCTGAGCGGGTGGTGAAGTTGATGAGTGAATTTGGTCTGAAACAAGGTCAGCACGAACTTGAGATTTATGCCATGTGCGAACTGCCGGCAAATGTTATTTACGCGGATGAATTTCTCCGCGTATTTGATGGCTATTCGATCGGCTCGAATGATCTTACCCAGTTGACGCTTGGCTTGGACCGGGATTCCGAAATGGTGGCCCATCTGTTTGACGAACGCGACGGTGCGGTTGAACGGATGGTTACGCTGGCGATCGAAGCGGCGCATCGCGCGGGAAAGAAGATCGGGATCTGCGGCCAGGCCCCATCTGACTACCCCGAGTTTGCTCAGTTTTTGGTAGAAAAAGGTATCTCGTCAATCTCTCTTAATCCGGACACGGTACTGCAGACGACCCATGTAATCCTCGAAGCAGAATCCGCAATGGAGCGCGATAAGAGCCGACCTGAGAAAGGCCGACGTAGCGTTCCGTCGGTTCGAACCGATGTAGAGACCATAGTTCCCGCCTCTTTCAGCGAACCCCTGGCTGACTGAGACTCGGCTCAGGAGCCCACTCTGGGCTGTTCCTCTGGCGCAGTAAGGCAAAGGAATATAGAATGCGCGAGGTAAGTTCCCTCCCAAAAGATTTGCAACTGATCTCTTTTTTCTCCCGGCGAGGTCTGGGCGGAATGAAACGGAAGGAGAACTTCAATGGCCACTCTGCTGCTTGTCGACGACGATAACCTTATCCGCGGGACTCTTCATGAACTGCTTGCTGACAGCCATCTGTGCCATACAGCCGATCGCGCCGAACAAGCTCTTGCCTATCTCGAATTCGAAGAGTACGACGTAGTAATCACAGACATCGCAATGCCCGGACTTAGCGGGCGTGAAGTTCTGAAACGGGTCCAGGAAAAGCAACCCACAACTCCCGTTATCGTAATCTCCGGTCACTCAGACGATATCGAAGCCCAGTCGTTAATTGAGATCGGGGCGTTTGCCTACATCACGAAACCATTTAGTCTGGACGAAGTCGAATCCGCTGTAGTAAGAGCCATAGCGCGGCGCCATGAATTGGAGGCCAACGCGCGCCACGAAGCTGATGGCGAGAACGAAACTGCGGTGGATCCGGAATCGGCGGTCCAGGATTGACGACGAAAGAAGGAAGCGATAAGGCAACAGGTTCGTTGGCTCTTGGTGGGCCAACTTCGAGCAAGCACTGCGTTTGCGGTTCCTAATCCTTTTGGGTTGCGCCGCGACCGTCCACGCCTCTCCAGGGGGGCAACGACTTGCGCGCGCGCTTTTCCTTCTTCAATCCAAGTGCCCAGTCAGCCTGCATTAGCGTGTGGATGTCGCGCGTCCCTTCGTAGATGATTGCCGCCTTGCAGTTGCGCAAGTAGCGCTCGACCGGATAGTCGTTCGAGTAACCATTCGCGCCGTGGACCTCGATTGCCATTGAAGCCGCCTTCTCGCTCCTAACCGTCGCCTGCCACTTTGCCAGACTCGTCGCGCTTGCGTTTGGCTTACCCTCGTTCTTTAGATAACCCGCGCGCAGCCAGAGCAGGTGCGACATCTGATAGTCAGCTTCCATCTCAGCAATCTTCTGCTTGACGAGTTGATGATTGGCGATCTTGGTCCCGAATGTCTCGCGTGCGTTCGCATAAGCGACCGAGGCATCGCGGGAAGCCCTTATAACTCCAGTTGCACCGGCCGCAACCGTGTAGCGCCCCTGCTCGAGAGCAAACATCGCAATCTTGAAACCTTCACCCTCCTCTCCTATAAGGTTAGCCTTTGGCACACGCACATCCTGTAGTGAAAAGTAGCCGGTGTTGCCGGCTCGGATGCCGAGCTTCCCGTGAATCGTACCTGAGGTAAAACCCTTCAAGGTTCGTTCGACAATAAAGCAAGACATCCCCGTGTGATCGCGCCGCCGCCGCTTCTCTTCATCGGTCCAGCAGAAGAAGAGAAAGTTGTCGGCGATATCGGCGAGACTAATCCACATCTTCTCGCCATTAAGAATGTATTCGTCGCCATCACGCCGGGCGGTGGACCGCGCCCCGACAACATCCGAACCTGCTCCCGGCTCAGTTAAGCCATAGGTGGCAATCTTCTCTCCCTTTGCCTGGGGCACAAGGTATTTTTCCTTCTGTTCGTCAGTGCCCCAGGTGTAGAGCGTTAGTGAATTGAGTCCGGTATGCACCGACATCACCACGCGCATGAACGTGTCAACAGCTTCGAGCTCCTCGCAGACCAGTCCCAGCGAGATGTAGTCAAAGCCGGCGCCACCATATTCTTCCGGTATGCAAACGCCCAGCAGGTTAAGTTCGGCCATCTTATCGAGGACCGAGCGGTCGAAGATCTGTGTTTCATCAAGCTCTTTTATGCGCGGCGCCACTTCTTTGGTGGCGAAATCGCGAACAGTTTGACGAATCGCCTTGTGGTCTTCGGTTAATTCGAAATCAATCATGGGAAGTCTCTTTGGTAAGTGGTCAGTTGTCTGTAGTCAGTAGTCCGTTGCTGGGCTTTGGCTTTTGGCCTTTGGACTTTGAACTTGGGGCTTTGGACTGCTCTCTTGAACTTGGAATTTGTAAACGCAACTAAATCAGGCTCAAAATGACCGGACATCTTACCTGAGTGCAAAGTTCAATGTCCAAAGCAATGGTTGGTGTCGGTCAGTGGGCAGTAGTCCGTAGTCAGTTGTTTGGTCTTTGGATCTCAGACTGGCTTTCGGCTTCAGTTTTCCTTAAGCTTGGCAAATGCTCGCTTCTGTTGAGACTTCGTTAGAGAATTTCCGTGAAGAGAGCCCAAAGGCCAAAGACCAAGAACAATCAACGGACCATTGGCCCCTGACACTTTAACAACTTGCATTTAGTTTTTATACTTTCTCACATGCCTAAAAAAACCAAGCAGAATCGGGTGAAGGTAGGATTAGTGCAGATGGCCTGCGGCCCCCGCCCGGAAGCCAACTTTAAGACAGCAGTCGCGCGCATAAATGAAGCCGCAAAGAAGGGAGCTCAGATCGTCTGCCTTCAGGAGCTTTTTCGCTCTCAGTATTTCTGCCAGACTGAAGATATTGAACTGTTCAAGCTTGCCGAGACTATTCCCGGTCCATCCACCGAAGCGCTAGGAAAAGTTGCCCGGAAGAACAAGGTTGTGATTGTCGCTTCACTATTTGAAAAGCGGACTGCCGGCCTCTATCACAACACTGCCGTAATCTTTGACACCGATGGCACGATCGCCGGGAAGTATCGCAAGATGCATATTCCAGACGATCCGCTATATTACGAGAAGTTCTATTTCACTCCAGGTGATCTCGGTTTTCAGACTCATAAAACCCGGTACGGGCAGGTGGGAGCCTTGGTTTGCTGGGACCAGTGGTTTCCCGAAGCCGCACGCCTCACCGCGTTATCCGGAGCTCAGTTTCTTTTCTATCCCACTGCCATCGGTTGGTTACCCGACGAGAATCCCGACATGAATCAGGCCCAGCATTCAGCCTGGGAAACCATTCAACGTGCGCATGCTATTGCTAATGGTGTTTACGTCGTAGTAGTTAACCGGGTCGGACAGGAGGGGAAACTGACTTTCTGGGGACAATCCTTTGTCGCCGATCCGTTTGGCCGCATCATCGCTAAGGCCTCAGCCGATAACGAAGAGGTCCTGGTAGTTGATTGTGATCTGGAAAAGATCGACGAGACCCGCCAGAACTGGCCCTTCCTCCGCGACCGTCGCATCGATTCCTACGAGGCCCTCTCCTATCGCTTTCTTGATCCGGGCTCAGGAAGTTGATGCAGAAGCAGACACCCGCCCAGCTAGGATACCGAATGCCGGCAGAGTGGCAACCGCATACTGCCACCTGGCTCGCATGGCCCAAAGACCCGTTGACCTGGCCCGAGCGGGTCCCTTTAGTCGAGGAAATCTTTCTCCGAATGATGGCCGCACTGGCCCCATTCGAAAACGTCAATCTTCTCGTTGACCCTGACAAAGAGGCCAAGGTACGCCGGCGCTTGACGTTCGCGGGGTCAGAAAACATTCGCTTTCACAGGCTAACGACAGTAGATTCCTGGATTCGTGATTACGGCCCCAACTTTCTCTTAAATGACCGCGGGGAGCTTGCCTATAACGACTGGACCTTTAATGCGTGGGGTAATAAGTATGAGGAGTTAAAAAAGGACGATTCGATTCCAAAGCGACTCGAGTCAGTCCTGAAAGTGCGACGCTTTGAGCCTGGCATTGTCATGGAAGGTGGCTCGATCGAGGTTGATGGCGCGGGTTGCGTGCTGACTACGGAACAGTGCCTTCTCAATCCCAACCGCAACCCACATTTGTTGCAGTCTCAAATCGAGGAATACCTCAAAAAATATCTTGGTGTGCAGAAGGTTCTGTGGTTGGGCGAAGGGATTGTGGGGGATGACACGGACGGGCATATCGACGACATCGCCCGCTTTACTTCACCCGGGGTGATAGTCTGTGCTGTGGAGGAAGATCCAGAGGACGAAAACTATGCACTTCTGCAAGAGAACCTCAAACGACTCGAGCGGATGACCGATGCCAACGACCGACCTTTTGAGATCGTGAAGTTGCCTATGCCTGGCCTGGTTGCCGGAACGAGTTCGGGCACGCGCGACCTGGAACGGCTACCAGCGAGCTACGCGAACTTTTACATTGCGAACAAAGTAGTTTTGGCGCCCACCTTCGGCCATGCTAACGATGCACGAGCACTCGAAACGCTACAGCGATTATTTCCGGATCGTCGGGTCGTTGGGATCAATTGTGAACCCTTGGTGTGGGGCATGGGCACAATTCACTGCGTGACCCAGCAGGAACCGGAACCGTGATCCACAGATTGGGACGGTAAATGCTTTTGCTTTTGGTCTTGGCGTTCGGCCTTTGGTTTTAGTTCTGATGTTGGTGGTATCCAAGAGTCGAGTCCTTGGGGCCAACACCGAAGACCAGAACCAAGCCGTCGCATGGCTTCTAATCTGCGTAATCGGCGCAATCTGCAGATAATATTTTTTGTGCCGCCGCGACGGCCTGGTCGAGCGTTTCAACCCGCCCATCGAGTTGCATCTCGTAAACGGCACGAGTGATCTCACCCATTCTCGGCCCCGGCGCTACTCCCAGTTCAAACAAATGCCGGCCCATCAGAATCGGCGCTGGCGGCCGGTGCTCAACGTCTAACTCTCGTGCTCGTTTGATAAACCACTCCTGGGCCTCGGCTGTATACCACTTCTCACGAGGCACCGACTCGCTATTTCTGCCCAACGAGTCTGCCGCAGCTACATGGTAGAGCAGTTCAAGCTCACAGCGTCGAGCCAACCGGCGAAAAGCCCCATCACCTACCTCATCACGCTTTTTGTAGAACTCGCCGGGCTTGAGATGTTCCCGCACCAGCGCGATCACCTGTCCCCGCACGTTATATCCATCGAGCGTGTGAATATTAAGCCTGTCAAGAAACCGCTCAGTTGGAGCAACTCCTGCTTCTTCGTGACCCCGCGACCGCCAATGACCGTCAATGAATTCTGTTGTAGCGGGCTTACCAAAATCGTGGCAAAGCGCTGCCAGCATCACCGTAACCTTCTTTGGAAACGGCAGATCATTAATACGCTCCCGGGCCCGATCGAGCACGAGCAGAGTATGTACGTACACATCACCTTCCGGATGCCATTCCGGATCCTGAATGACGTTCGTTAATGCTCTAATCTCCGGAAAAAGTTTATCCAGCGCACCGAGTTGTCGCAGTTTTTCAATTCCGATAGACGGCTGTCTCGACTGGATGAGGAGTTTCTCCATTTCACCCCAGATGCGCTCTGGCGGCAGATCAGACAGATCGATCGAGCGACACAGTTCCGCCGTGGTCTCTTCTATTTCAAACTCGAAGCGGGCCGCAAACTGGGCTGCCCGCAAAACCCTTAGACTGTCTTCAGCAAACGTTTCTAACGAGACTGCCCGTAAAACTCCATTCTTTAAGTCCTGACGTCCATTGAATGGATCAATAATCTCTTGCGTAAACGGGTCTTGCGAAATTGCGTTTATTGTAAAGTCACGTCTTCGAGCAGCCTCCTCAACACTCATGGATGGATCGCCACCGATAACAAAGCCCCGATGGCCTCGCCCCGCCTTACGTTCGCGCCGCGGGAGCGAGATATCCAGATCGTGCCCCAGCTTATAGACTGTGAAGGCCTCCCCGACAGCATTAACAGGCCCGAACTGTTCGAGAAGTTCGCGCAATCGCCCCGGCTCGATGCCGTAGATCTCCAGATCCCAATCCTTGGAAGGGATTGCCATCAGGATGTCGCGCACACACCCCCCCACAAGCAGCGCTCTGCCACCCTCACGCTTTACAGCATGGGCAATGTTTAAGACCTTTTCGGGAAGTTTGGACACGAGCTTCAATTTCCGGTGTAGAATCTTTAAAGTCAAGAGAACTTGAGGGGTTCTGCTATAAAATGGACGGCTCGTCTGTTAGTATTGGTTCGCATTTCTTCATCTGCGAGCTGCTGTAATCTTAGGCGTATCGCAGCCTAACTTCCGGCAACAGGAGTCTAAAATGGGTCACGAGTTGAATACCGAGCGCGAGTTGTCTCTCGATTTCTTGCGTGTATGCGAATCTGCGGCAATCGCCGCAGCGCGGACGATGGGCCAGGGCGACCGCAAATATTCTGATCATGTTGCCGTCGAGGCCATGCGGGAAGTCATGGATTCCGTCCCCATGCGAGGCAGGATAGTTATCGGCGAGGGAGAACGGGATGAGGCGCCCATGCTTTACATCGGCGAAGATGTGGGCGGTGGCCTCGGAGTCGGCGAGGAAATGCAGCAGGCCTGTCCCGAGATAGACATTGCAGTCGATCCTCTCGAAGGCACGAATCTCTGCGCATTAGGCGCGAACAACGCGATATCCGTGCTGGCGGCAGCCGAGCGCGGAGGCCTGCTCAACGCTCCTGACATCTATATGGACAAGATTGTGGTTGGACCATCTTGCCGGGGAGTTGTTGATCTTGATGCACCTGTTAAAGAGAACCTAAAGAACATTGCGCGGCGTTTGGGGCGCGATGTCGAGGATTTGACTGTAATCGTCCTCGATCGCAAGCGGCACAAGAAACTGATCGCCGATGTTCGCGAGACCGGCGCGCGCATTCGCTTGATCTCGGATGGCGATCTTTCGGCGGGAATATCGGCAGCGGTGGCCGGAACGAACATCCACGCGCTTATGGGTATCGGAGGCGCTCCGGAGGGTGTCATAACGGCCGCTGCCATGAAGTGCCTGAATGGTGAGATCCAGGCTCGACTCGTTTTCGATCCCGAACGTTTAGGTGTTGATAAGGACAAGGTGCCCCCCAAGGATGAGGTGCTTGAACGGCTAAAATCAATGGGCATTACTGATTCAAATAAGATTTATGACACGAACGATCTGGCGCCGGGACGCAAAATAATTTTTGCCGCGACCGGCGTTACAGATGGCGCTTTGCTAAAGGGGGTTAGGTTCTTCGGTTCGGGCAAACGAACCCACTCGGTTGTGATGACAACCGAGTCGAGACACATCCGTTTCGTTGATACACTCCACATCGAAGGCGGGCCCGACACGGTAATTAGATTTTAAGATGGATTACGTGCCTCAGTGCGTCCCGGATCGGCGCCCACTGGTAATGTGGCTACTAGTCGCGGTCGTCGCGCTGGGATTTGTTTCCTCGATTGTCATTGCACCGATCGCTTTTGCTAGCGGACGCTACTTCCTGCCAACCGCGATCTATCAGGCGTTCAGCCACGTCTGTCACCAACTCCCCGAGCGTTCCTTCGCGTTGATGGGCTATCCGCTTGCGGTCTGTGCCCGTTGCACAGGTATCTATGCCGGTTTCGCTGCTGCCGTTTTTTTTTATCCGGCGGCGATGTCATTAAAGCGTATTCACAATCCGGCGCGTAAGTGGTTGTTTTTAGCGACACTACCACTAGGGCTGGATTTTGGGCTCGACTTCACCGGCGCGATGCAAAATACGCAACTTAGTCGCGCTCTGACCGGCGCCGTGCTGGGCGCCGTAGTAGTCTTCTTTGTTCTGCCGGGGCTTATCGAATTGAGTTTGCGTTTTAAGCGTAGGACTGCCGTCGGATCAACACAAGAACATGCTAACTGGTCTTCTTTGACTAGTGAGCAGTTGGCCTCAGCTCCAAGTGATTACAGTGCTCCCGACAGGCGGATCTGAGCAATTAAGCAACGCCCTGACTCCCCCTACCTGGTTTCAGTTTTGGAGACCTGGTGAGTTAGAATCCATGCCCTTATGAGTTAGCAGAAGTCCCGACCGTGCGCCGTCCAGCTAAGTTTCAGGGCGGCGCTTTTAGATGCTCGAGCTTTACGCGGCGCTGATTGAGTTTAATTATGAGCTTCCAGGATACAGTTCCATTAGGCCCGAAGCCTGAGCAACTGTTCGAGCTATATTTCCACGATCTGGTTTACAAGACCTGGGCGAACATCAGTCCGCTCTATCAACTTGATGCGTTCGATTGGATCATCCTCGTCCTCTATTTCACCGTTCTGGGAATACTTGCGACCTACGGCGGGTATCGCATCAAACAGGTGATCGATTTCTGGCGTTACCGCAAGTTGGCACCCGAACCGGCTGCGCATTACACCGAAGACAATCTGCCACACATTACAGTGCAGTTGCCCCTCTTCAATGAGATGTATGTAGTCGAGCGTCTGGTGAAAGCGGTTACTCAGATTGATTACCCGCGCGAGAAGCTGGAGATTCAGGTCCTCGATGACTCGACCGACGAGACTGTGAAGTTAGCAGAAGCTACAGTAGCTCGTTACGCATCCGAAGGGTACGACATTCACTATGTCCATCGGTCAGACCGGACGGGTTTCAAGGCCGGTGCGCTTGAAAACGGATTGAAGGTTGCGAAAGGCGAGTTGCTGGCGATCTTCGATGCCGATTTCGTGCCCAAGTCCGATTGCTTAAGGAAGCTCGTTGACTACTTTACCGATCCGCTGGTTGGCTGCGCCCAGATGCGTTGGTCGCACATTAACGGCGACTACAATCTGTTGACGCGTCTGCAAACAATTATGCTGGACGGTCACTTTGTTGTTGAGCAGACAACGCGGAATCGAGCAGGCGGGTTCTTCAACTTCAATGGCACTGCCGGCATCTGGCGCCGCCGCGCCATTGAGATGAGCGGTGGCTGGCAACATGACACGCTGACGGAAGACACGGACTTGAGCTTCCGGGCGCAATTGATGGGCTGGAAGTTTGTCTATCTACTTGACGAGGAGGCGCCCGCCGAGATTCCAGTCGAAATCAATGCTTTCAAAGCCCAGCAGCGCCGCTGGGCCAAAGGCGTGATGCAGGTTGGACTAAAGCTCTATCCGCGGATCTGGCGAGCGCCGTTACCGCTGCGGGTCAAGCTTGAGATGTTTTTCAGGCTGACGGGAAATATCAGCTACCCTCTCATGATCCTGGCAAGTTTCCTGCAATTTCCGTTGCTGCTTGTCCGTTACAACCAGCCTTTCTACCACTTGATGATTCTGGATTTGCCCCTCCTATTCTTCTCATCCATCTCAGTGGTTCTATTTTATGGCACGGCCGTTTGGTACCTGGACGAGAAGCGAACCCCGCGCCTGTTACATCTGCCACTGGTTATGGCTCTCGGTATTGGCTTGGCATTCTCGAATGCCCGCGCTGTTCTGGAGGCTGTGCTGGGAGTAAAGACGGACTTCGTTCGTACACCAAAGTATCGCGTCGAAGCTACCAACGATGAAACCTGGAAGCGCAAAAAGTACAAACGAAAACGCGGTCTCCTGCCGCTACTGGAATTGAGCTTCTCGGTCTATTTCCTGCTGGCCATCATGTACTCGGCCCGATTACGCATGTGGGGCACCATTCCCTTTCTTTTTCTATTTTTCTTTGGCTTCGGTTACATGGGGCTGATGAGCCTGCTACAGACCGCCAGCGGCAAACGGTTCCTGTCGTTCTGGCGACCTTTGATGGCGAGGCGCACTTAAGTGCAGACTCGGGTCCTTTTCGCCTTTCAGCTTGACAGCGCTCGAAGGGTTTACCTATAGTTCGGTCTTCAAGGTGACTGCAGTCATTTGAGCTTGCTGATCAAAGAGAGAATCATGCGACACGCTTGCACCTGTCATTACCCGATTTGTTGCTGCTATCCGCAGCGCGATCGGGATGCCGTGTGCGGGCGTGACAAGCTTATGTAGAAGCTCAAGCGTTCATTAGTACGGTGAAACCGGTCGCGATAAGAAGGTCGCGACCGGTTTTATTTTTGATCTAACTACCTGACGGCAGAGAGATACAAGGGAGATGACGACAGCAAGTCTACTGGCGCCACAGCAGGTCACGGTGAAAGGCGACACCATCGAATCGAACATCGGAAGCACGCCGTTGCTTCGCTTGCACCGAGTCAGTAGCGAATTGCCGCGCGGGGTGGTCGTCCTGGGGAAAGCGGAGCACCTCAATCCCGGTGGATCGGTCAAAGATCGCGCCGCCCTGGCAATGATTCTGGAGGGTGAACGTAACGGTCAACTCCGTGCCGGCATGACTATTCTTGATGCTACCAGCGGCAACACGGGAATCGCTTACGCAATGTTAGGCGCAGCACGAGGTTATCCAGTCACACTCTGTTTGCCAAAGAATGCGAGCCAGCCTCGAAAGCGAATCTTACGGCGGTTTGGTGTCGAAGTAATTGAAACTGATCCGCTGCTGGCGACGGACGGCGCCCAATTGGTAGCGCGGGAACTTTCAGAGCGAGAGCCTGATAAATACTTCTATCCGGACCAGTACAACAATGATGCAAACTGGCGGGCCCATTACGAAGGTACTGCGCGGGAACTCTGGGAACAAACTGGCGGCAAGTTAACCCATTTCATAACCGGCCTTGGCACATCAGGAACCTTTATGGGTGTAGCGCGCCGGCTGAAGGAATTTAGACCCGGTATTCGGGCAATCTCTGTCCAACCTGATTCGCCTCTGCACGGTTTGGAAGGCTTGAAACATATGGCGAGCGCCATGGCGCCTGGAATTTATAATCCTACCCTGGCAGATGACGACGTCGAGGTTTCAACCGAAGATGCCGAAGATATGGCCCGGCGTCTCGCGACTGCGGAAGGGTTGCTGGTCGGGACAAGTTCCGGAGCCAACGTCTTTGCTGCGTTGCGACTTGCCCAAACCCTCGAGGAAGGCTCAGTAGTGGTAACGGTCTTGTGCGACGGGGGAGAGAGATACCTCGAATAGGCTCGCTCAATGCTCCAACTTTCGCTACAAGACCTTGATGAGATCGCAGCGCATGGCGAGCGTGATTATCCACATGAATGTTGTGGTTTGATACTTGGTCAGCTTCAAGAAAACGGGATCAAGGTGGCACTCGAGACTTTTCCCATCTCCAACGCGCGCGAAGAGGAGGCGAAGCGCAATCGGTTTCTGATTCGTCCCGAAGAGCTGCTGCGCGGCGAGCAGTACGCGGTGAAGAATGAGTTGGATGTAGTCGGTTTTTATCATTCGCATCCCGATCATCCGGCAGTTCCGTCTGGATACGATCTTGAACACGCGTGGCCTGTTTATTCATATGTCATCGTTTCCGTTCTCGAAGGACGAGCTAAGGAGAGTCGATCGTGGACTATGGAAGCGGATCGTTCACGCTTTAATGAAGAAGAGATAGTGAAAGGAAATTGAACATGGCAATCACTACGGTTATACCCGCCGCACTGCGTCAGTTTGCGGGTGGGAGTTCGAAGATTGAACTTGAAGCCTCGACAGCGGGAGAGGCTCTAAAACGCCTGACAGAACAGCATGGTGAGCTTCGTCGCCACCTGTTTAACGATAAAGACGAGCTGCGCAGTTTCGTAAATGTTTATGTGAACGATCAGGACATTCGCCATCAGGCGGGCGCTGAAACCCCACTCAAGGACGGCGATACGTTGATGATCGTGCCATCAATTGCCGGCGGCGCCGCAGTGGAAACAGAAATCTCATCTCTGCCGTCTTTATCAAATGATGAGATTGCCCGCTATAGCCGTCACCTGATAATGCCGGAGGTCGGTATGGAGGGACAGCGACGTCTGAAAGCGGCTCAGGTGTTGATGATCGGAACAGGTGGATTGGGAGCGCCGCTTGGTCTATATCTGGCGGCCGCAGGAGTGGGCCGAATTGGTCTGGTCGATTTTGATCGGGTTGAGACTTCAAATCTTCAGCGCCAGGTTATCCACGGCACGCGCGATGTGGGACGGCCCAAAATCGAATCGGCCCGTGATCGTCTCCAGGATGTTAATCCTCATATTGAAGTGGAGACGTACGAAACGCGGTTAACAAGTGAAAATGCGCTCAGGCTGTTTGCCGATTACGACATTATCGTTGACGGCACTGATAACTTTCCCACCCGTTATCTGGTAAACGACGCTTGTGTGCTCGCAGGGAAGCCAAACGTTTACGGCTCAATCTTTCGCTTTGAAGGTCAGGCCAGTGTGTTCTGGGCGAAGCGCGGCGCTTGTTATCGGTGCTTATATCCTGAACCCCCGCCGCCGGGTTTGGTGCCGTCGTGCGCGGAAGGCGGAGTCCTTGGAGTTCTGCCGGGAATTGTCGGGGCGATCCAGGCCAACGAGACAATTAAGATTATTCTTGGCGCTGAAGACATCCTGGTCAATCGACTTTTGTTATTCGATGCCTGGCAGATGAAGTTTCGCGAGTTGAAGCTGCGTAAGGATCCCAAATGCCCTATCTGCGGTGAGGCGCCGACAATCAAAGAGCTGATTGACTACGAGGAGTTCTGTGGCCTCCGCGCCGAGCCACAGCAAGCCAGTGATCAGGAAGCTTCGCCGGAGATCACGGCAACAGAATTGAGTCAACGGTTAAAGGATGGTGAAGAAGTTCAGATAATCGATGTTCGGGAGCCGCACGAGTACGAGATTGCTCGGATTCAAGGAACCCGGTTAATCCCGCTCGGTCAGGTGGTTAATCGCATGGACGAAATCGATGCTACTCGAGAGACCGTGATGCATTGCAAAGGCGGAGTGCGCAGTGCGAAAGCGATCGAGGCGTTGAAACAAGCCGGCTTTGCCGGGCGATTAATCAATTTGCGAGGGGGCATCACAGCCTGGACGGATGAAGTTGATCCAGGTGTGCCGAAATATTGACGTTGAGAACCGAGCGAAGACGTTCGTGTGGTTTCGTGGGTCACTTCTATAACCGACCATGGACGGGCAAGAAACAACACGGAACGCTGAGTCGAATGGTCCAACTCTCGCCATGGTGGTACTTTGCTCACCGGAGGTTGCTATGCGCAAAGCCGATCTGACGCCTGCTACTCCCCAGGCGAAAGTTTCCGGATTCGGTCTTCAAGATCCTTCGCAATCTCCTCGGCACTCTCAGTGGGGGAATAAATTACAGGCTTGCTTATCGTAACCGTGATTGCGCCAGGGGGAGCGAAGTGCTTTCCCTGTTGCGCGACCTCGTAGACTCCCTCGATTCGCACCGGAACCACAGCAACGTCCAGATCCTTTGTGAGTATCCCGATTCCGGGTTTAAACGGTTGTAAGTTGCCGTCTGGGGACCGCCGGCCCTCCGGAAAAACCAAAACACTATACTCTTGATCTACCATTGTTCCCGCGAAGGCGAAGCTGCGCCGAAAACCGGTCTGCCGTGGCATTGCGAACACGTTGAAGAAGAGGGCCACAAGCACATACTGAAGTCGATATCGTATCCGCGTGAACCACCCGGTTCCTTCAGGTGGATCGATCCATTCGCGCAGGATTTCGCCATCCATTGCGATCGACATGCGCCGGCGAAATCTTGCTGGAAGTGCCCAAAGAATTAATCCGTGATCGACCATCGATAGGTGATTCGAGACAAAGAGCAACGGCCCGCAGCTTTCGTCCAGGTTCTCGACACCTTTTACTGTCGCTCGTCCCATGATTCGGGTCAAAGGGAAAATAATCAGGTAGAGCAGACCTAGACGCAACCAGTTCATGGGCCAGCGGTGGGGCCAGTGGGGATAGGGGTATTTCTGTTTGAGTTCGGTTGTTTTTAAGGCCGGCGGTGCAGGCCCTTCGAAATGATGATTCACAGCTCGGGACGGCCGTGAGACGCTGGAGCTGATCAAACCTTCGATGTCAGCAACGGTCGTTGCTTCGTTGAATTCCGCTTCATCTATCTCGACCTGAAACCGGTCCTCGATCGCGCTCAACAATTCCACTCTTCCAAGCGAATCAAGTTTGAGATCCGTAGCAATTGACGCTGATGGGTCAAGACCTCTCACTGGCTCCCGGCTGACGCGCGCTACCAGTTCCGCAAGCGGATCGGCTGACGAAGGGGACCCGGCGTCCGGTGCTGAAGCGCTGCTGACGCTTTCACGCACGAGAGCCTTCTTTACCTTTTGCGTGGCGGTCCGTGGAAAGTCTTCATCGGGCCAAATAAACCAACGACGCACTTGCTGATGCTGATTCAACGATCGATTAGCCCTGTCAATCACTGCCTGCGGTTCGACTTCACTGTTATCGAGAATGAGTACCGCGAGCGGTTCTGGACCATTCGGGCCTTCGACTCCGATCACGGAGCTTAGTCTTACTTCAGGCTGTTGATTCAAGATGAGTTCGATGTCTTCCGGGTAGACATTCAAGCCGGCAGAAGTGACAATTACATCTTTTTTTCTGCCTTTGAAGTAAAGATTTCCTTCGCTATCAAATTCGCCCATGTCACCGGTGCGAAACCACCCTGAGTCCTCGGAAGATTCCTGCGCTTCAGCCTTCCAATATCCAGGCGAGACATTTTTCCCTCGGACGAGAATCTCCCCGTCCGCCGAGAGTTTCACCTCCTGCCCCGGCATGACTTTGCCAATTGAGCCTCGCCCCCGTTTGAATGGATGATTGACGCTTACTAGTGCGGCAGTTTCGGTAAGTCCATAGCCCTGGATTACGGCGAATCCCAGCCGCCGCCAGAACTGATCTGTCTCGGGATTCAGGGTTGCACCCCCCACAATGAAAGCCCAGAACTTCAGGCCGAACCGCCAATGGACACTCCGGAAAACCCACCAGCGCCGGGCGGCATTCCAGTCTTTCGCAGCTTCGATCTTCCGGTGAAATTCTTCCAGCTTGCCTCGCGTCTCGTGATCCCTCTCGATTTTTTCACGCAACGAATCGAGAATGCGTGGTACACAAACAAGCACTGACACCCGTTCGCGCTTAACAGTTTCGACAATTCGAGCTGGATTAAGCGAATCGCCGAAGACAACTGTGCCAGCCAGAAGCTGAGGGATAAAGACCCCCATAAACTGCCCGAATACGTGGCTGAGTGGCAAAAGATTCAGGAACCTGATTGGGTGGAACCAGCGCTCATACTTCAGGTAGAGCTGAATCTCCTGTTCGAGAGGCATCAGGTTAGACATTAGATTGCGGTTGGTGATCCTGGTGCCTTTCGGTTCGGCGGTAGTGCCTGAGGTAAACACGATCTCAATCACGTCGTCTTCTGAGATTGAGGGCGCCCGGGCCCTGGCTTGTTCCGATTCAGAAGCATCTTTGGCTGGTTTCTTAATTTCATCGAGGTTGAAGATGGGGAGGTCCAGATCGAACTGTTTGCTCGTTGTGTTGTCGAGAATAGCAAGCCTCGCCTCGACTTGATCCTGAATCCGCTTCATAAAGCCCTCGTCGCTCTGTACATCCAGGGGGACAACGGTAGCACCGCGCAGGAGGCAGCCGAAGAAAGCTACCACCCATTCGGCACTGCTATCAGCCCAGAGCAGGACGCGGTTACCTTGACCTATGTCCAAACCTTCAAGCGTGTTGGCGAACTGGTATGCGGCGAAAGCGGTTTCCTTGTATGTCCAACGGTAGGTGCGCAGACCGCGGCGATGCGCGAACGCGATCTCATCACCGCGCTTAATGAAATCGTCCAAATACTCTACGAGCAAAGCCTTCATAAATCGTCGTGATTAATCGTAGATGTATCACGTCCCCAGTTCAAATCGAGCGCAAAAGCTATATAGGTGATAAGATGCGAAAAAACAGTTTGAGAGTTTTGCCTTGGCCTTTGGTTTAACCTGTTCAAAGGCCGAATATCGAAAACAAAGAAGGAAGGGAATGAATCATGGCAATTAGGAAAGCGAGTGCTGTCTGGCAGGGAACAATTAAGGAGGGAAACGGTACGGTAAGGTTGGGAAGCGGCGCGTTTGAGGGGCCTTATTCCTTCGCTTCGCGTTTTGAGGAAGGTACAGGAACGAATCCGGAAGAGTTGATTGGCGCGGCCCACGCGGGGTGTTTTTCGATGGCGCTCTCGGCAGGCCTCACAAGAGCTGGGTTCAGCCCAAAACGAATCAGCACTACGGCCACAGTGCATTTAGGCAAAGTAGGTGAGGCTTTCCGGATTACTGGCATAGACCTCAATACCGAAGCAGAAGTGCCCGAAATCTCCGACGAGGCCTTTCTCGAACAGGCCGAGTCTGCCAAGACGAACTGTCCGGTTTCACAGGCGCTTGCTGGAACGGAAATCAAGCTGGACGCGCGGCTTGTTAAAGCGGCAACCGGTTAGTGAGATGTCATATCAATTCTGGCTCGAGTGCCACCGTAGTGTGCGAAAGCGCACACTACGTGATATAGTCACCCCGAATGAGCAAGCTGACATCTGGATCGAGTGTTGTTACCGAACTCCCTCCTCGTGCGATCGGTTTGTAGTTCCCCCTTTTCCTTTAAAACCAAAGGTTTAGTTCAGTTCGAAAGATTCAGGTATGAAGATCCTACTCTATAACCCTGATAACGGTGTCACTCGCAACTTTATGCCTCACTTGTGGATGTTTCTGCTTCAGGAACTAACCCCGCCCGGACATGAGGTCTTGCTGATTGACGGTAACGCAAAGCCAATGAAGCAGGAGGAGCTTGTTCAGTTTGTTCGCGACGAACAGATTGGGCTGGTTGGCATTGGCGCGATGACAAGAATGGTGGCGCGAGCATATCGCATGGCAGACGCGATCCGCGCAGCCGGCGTGCCCGTGGTCATGGGTGGCCCGCATGTCACGGAAGTTCCGGACGAAGCACTAGGGCGTGATGGTGGTCCGCGCCATGCCGACGCCGTTGCCCTGGGTGAAGCCGATGAAACGTGGCCACAGATAGTAGAAGATGCCGCAGCGGGTAGGCTAAAAGAGATTTATGAACCGGTGGATAACTCTGGAAAAGAGCGGAAGCCAAGCCTGCAACCATACCCAGCCATTCCCTGGGAGAAACTTGACCTCGATCAATTTAACCTTGTTCCCGGCTTTGCCCAACCGCTCTTGAAACGACATGGAAAAGGTTGGCGTACGTTTCACGTGATCCCAATCGAGTCAGGTCGCGGCTGTCCGTACGGGTGTGAGTTTTGCACCGTGACAGGTTTCTTTGGCGACTCAATCAGATTTAGATCGAACGAAAGTGTTGTCGAAGAGCTTCAGCGGCTGAAGGCCCGGGCGCGCAAGGAAAGCGGACAGGTTGCAGTCTTCTTCATCGACGACAACTTTGCGATCAACATTAAGCGCACCAAGTCACTGCTGCGTGACATTATTGCGGCCGATGCGCAATTACCCTGGATTGCCCAGATCAGCGCCAATCTACTGCGAGACGAAGAACTGGTAGATCTGATTGCGGCTGCTGGAGGCAAATGGGTCTTCATCGGAATGGAGTCGATAGATCCGGCTAATCTCGCCGACGTTAACAAGAATTTTAACAAGCCAGGCGAGTACGCGGCAGTCTTAGATCGGCTGGCCCGGCGGAATATTTACGCCATCACCTCATTTATCTTTGGCATGGACAACGACACGCCCGGCGTAGCAAACCGCACTCTTCAACAGATAGATACCTGGCCCCCAGTAGTTCCTGTTTTTGGACAGCTCACGCCATTCCCGGCGACGCCGCTATACGACCGGTTGGCTGCGGCGGGAAGGCTGACGCGCCCCAGGCACTGGATGGATTTTGCGCCTTTCATGATGGCCCACACCCCGTTGAAGTTGACGATCGCCGAAGCTCGCACGGAAGTTGATCGGGCCTGGAGCGAGTCGTATAGCCCTGAGAGTAATGCGCGAGCGCTTAATGCAATACGCGATCAACCTATCCAATATCGTGCGACTCACTTGATTGTTCGGCTCTTTTTTCGTGGCATCTATTTTCCGCAGATGAGCAAGTGGTCCTGGGTGAAGCTGATTGGGGAAAATCGACGCTCGATTCTGGACTTGGCTAAGGAGGCAGTGAGCAAGTACCGAGCGGGGCGCAAGAAACGTAAGCGCGCTGGTGTCGAAGTGGTGCCGCCCGGCCTGCTTGGCAAAGACAACTCACCTTCTCAATTCAGGGCCCGTTAACCGAATCCTCCCATCCTGGTCCCGGCGCTTATAGATCCTATTGGCGGAGGAGTATGGTCTTGTATCGCGCGGCCGCAAAGTCGATCTTGCTGCGCCGATAACCCGGGATCGTGACCCACGTGTCTTCGGCTGCTTTTTCCAGAGGAATAAAGATATAGCCGAGCACATTGGTTTTAAGCTCAATGGTTTCGGTCTCACCCAATGTAATGCGCGCCGTTCTGTTGGCAATGGCGCGCTTGGTTTGCGCGTCGATTAGTTTGATCGCCCGCGAGCCAAGAATTGGACCATCGAATATGTGATTGGGAAGAAGTTCCGCGATCCAGAAGCCCGCCGCATTCTGTTTGGCGTCGCGGACCAGATCGCGCCCCTCCTCGTGACTTGGAGTGTTAATCCTGGTGACTTGTTGCACCATGCCCTTAGGCACGAGAACGTATCCTCGATCGTCGGTAGTTCCTTTCCAGGAGCGATGATTTGTTGGGCATGGAGGGCGAACGCATCTGATTCCGTTGTCGCTCTGCACGTTGACTTCAGAATTGGCGATGACCTCACCGGACACCGCATCAAGCAGTTTCACCCTGACTGTCTCGCCGTTAATCTGTTGGATGGGAGGTTGCGAACCCTGCTTTTGCAACTCAGCACTAATGCCCGGCGCGTACTGGGAAAACAACGTGACCGCTGCCAGCCCGAATATAAGAAGTCGAGTCATCTCATCGTCCTTTTTCGGAAAATCATTGCCCCGCCCTCAATAACGGTCAGGGCCCCTTTATCTATACGGATCAACTGGTTACAGCAGATTTACGGGCGGCCTTTTCTTTTTGCTTCTCACTCATGTCCGGAACAGGGCCGTAGCGGCCCGTTCGTTCGAGGTCGTAGATAGTGTAACCGGTGTCGAAAGGCTCTCGCTCGGGATCCACACCACTATCCAAGCTGTAATCAAAGATGCGTCCGTCGGCTCGCACGTAGACAGAACCGTTTAAATTGTGGCTGTATTGTTCTGTTGATAGTAAAGCATAGCGGTGGCGCCCATGGCCCAGCGTTCCGCGCGGCTGGCAGGGTATGTATTCCCGCAAATCTGGCAGTCGGTAAATATTGTTTTCCAGCAGCACGGTCTTTCCAAACCTCTGTAGCCGTGGGACAAACCCTGCCGGTAGACCGAACTTACGACGGGACTTTGACTCACGCGCAGTTCTGCTAGCGCGACTAGGTGGGGCAGGTGAGTGGGCGCATGAATCGCTGGTTGGTTTATCGTCAGCAGGGCTCTCAGCGGGGACGTAGAGACCGGCGAGTGAATCGTCGGTATGGGCCAGGCATTGGCGGCAGGCGACGCGCAAGTCTTCAGATCCGTCGAGCAAGCCGGCAGCCAACTGCTTGAGCGTCGCTTCGCCGTGGCGGACAGTTTCAAGCTTCTGGGCGTCAGTCATTTCGGCCCATAACTCATCGCCGCTGTCAGACTTCGACATTGCGGGGCGATTTTACTTGATTTTCCTGGCCGGCAACAGGTTTTGTTATTGCGCATGCTGACATGCTTGGAATGCTTCAGAATCAGAAAAGTTCCCGGTGGATATCGGCGATTAGTTCAGGTGGGACTTTAGGACGGCGGTCGTAGGTCAAAAGCCCGTTAATCTCCTGCTCGATATCCGTTAACTGTGTATAGCAGAAGCCAGCGAGAAACTTTAGTGACGAAATTCCATCCATCAGATCGCGATACATCTCTAGGAACTGTTCAGGATCATTGAATGAACTATAGAACTGGTAGAGTAAATCGCGCTTGTCTTCGGGACTATCCCGCGGCAAAGTGAGGAATCCGCCAATCTCTGACAGGACGATTGGTTGACCGCGATACTTTGAACCCCGGGCAAAAAGTGGCTTCTCCCCGATCCAAACTGTGGGCGGCAATTCTCCACTCCTCAACGTCTCTCTGTACCGCTGTTGGAGTTGTGCTGATGTTGGCGTGTAGTCGTGGATTGCACAAATGTCGGTGATGTCTGTATGTTCCCAGCCATCATTGTCAATAACCGGCCGCGTTGAATCGAGGCGACGTGTTACAGTAACCATCCTTTCGATAAAAGCATATTGCCCGGGATGTTCGTGCCCGAGGCCGGGAAAGCCCATACTCTCGTTCACTGGTACCCAAGCGATAATGCAAGGATGGTTGTAATCGCGCCTGACTGCCCGCTCCCATTCCGCTGAAAGCTTTTCTTCCGCCTGAGGCGACCATTCGCGAGCATTTGGCATCTCCTCCCATACCAGCAAGCCCAAGCGATCGCACCAGTAAAGCCAACGAGGATCTTCAAGCTTCTGGTGTTTGCGGGCCCCGTTGAACCCGAAGATTTTGATCCACCCAATGTCCGTTTGCAGTGCCTCATCCGAAGGGGCTGCAAGATAACTCTGGGGCCAGAATCCCTGATCGAGCACAAGCTTCAGGTATGTGGGTTTCCCATTCAACAGAAGCTTACCATCGCGAAGTTCAATACTACGCATTCCCACATATGACCTGACCTCATCCAATAATTCCTCACCGTCATAGAGACGAATGCTGAGATCGTAAAGGTGGGGCGATTCAGGACTCCAAAGTTTGGCGTAAGGAATAGTCATCCTCAGGTGGCCCGTTGCGACCGCGGTCTTGTCCTCAGCACGAGCAACCACTCTTCCTTCTTCTGACACCTCAACTTCGATTCGCCATGCGGAGGATGGAGCGTGCAGGTACACAACCAGATCTACCTCATTCTGGTGAGCCAGTGTGGTGATGTGGAGCTCATCAATGCGGATAGACGGGACCGGCTCAAGCCAGATAGTCTGCCAGATACCTGTGGTGCAGTAGTAATCAATCCCTTCGGGCAACCCTGTATATGATTGCTTACCCCGAGGTTGTTGAGGGTCCTGCCGATCTTCGACGCGGACTGTAAGACGGTTGGTCCCACTTTGAATGTACGGTGCGATGTCAAAGTCAAAAGGAACATGACCACCCTGATTGTGTCCAACCTCTTGCCCATTTACCCACACAGTACAGGCATAGTCGACCGCGCCGAAATGAAGCAGAAGATCCGAGCCGCGGCTCCATTCTTCGGGCACCTCAATTGATCGGGCGTACCAAACAACCTCGTGAATATTCCTGTCGTTGATTCCCGAAATCTCGGTTTGATACGGAAACGGAACTAAGATGCTACTCTCAAACTCGCGACCGTCGTACCAGCCGTTTGAAAGCCCTTGATCGGCGTCGTCAAACGTAAACTCCCATTTGCCGTTCAAGCTTAACCAGCGGTCGCGCGTAAACTGTGGTCGGGGGTATTCAGGGCGTGGTATGTCTTTGAGTTCCTCAGCCATCGTTACTTAGGAAAAATGTTAAGGACGATCATTCTCACAAACGCGACAGCGTTTATCCTACTCCTTCATCAGCTAACCGTTTCGTGCCAAGGAGCTTTGCGAGACTGTCCTGATGGTGGCGCAGCTCCTTTGACAGCGGCAAGTAAATTTCTCGTTCACCTCGCTGATCTGCATAGTCCCAGAGGCCATTGTGACAATGGCGCTCGTCATCCCAACCGGGATGATTAAGAATAGGATAAAGGCAAATTCCCTCAAGCTGGACTCCGGAGTGGATCGCGGCTTTTGCCTCTGCGCAAACATAAGCAAACCACGCCGGTCGCAATTCATCTTCGATGCCTGTTTCTGCAACAAAGATAGGGCGATGGTAACGTTCGTAGACTTCAATCAGGATATCGCGAAACGGCTTATACCGGGGGTGGCTTTGTTCGATGAACCTGCCATTAAGAATCCACTGATTGGGCACGTAATAGTTGACACCGATGATATCGAGGTATTTCTCAGCACCCCCTAGCTCAGGTTTCAACCGCCCGGCTAGCATATCCCAGGCCTCATATTGCGACAGTCTATAGGACTCCGCTGCGTTAAACTGTTGGGGATCTGCGGGATCATTGGGAAGGAGCACTATTGATTAAGTATCGGAACGCACTTCCCCGCGAAAAACAACAACCGTCATTGCAGAAAGGATTTCTTAGGATGCCAAAGGACCGTCTGCTTGTTTGTGTGACGACCACCAGGATAGCCTTGAAGTGTTGACTCTCTTTCTGGAAAGGGCCGGCTTTGATGTCGTTTCGACTGGAACAGGCGTGAAGCCATCCACCTGGCCAGAGAACAAAAGTTCAACGCCTACATGCTCGACAGTTGGTTTCCGGATATTTCAGGGCAGGTCTGTGTGGCGCCATCAGAGAGTTTGATTCTATAACTCCGATCATCAGGTCTGTGTGGCGCCATCAGAGAGTTTGATTCTATAACTCCGATCATCATTACTCTGCCAGCGCACTCCCGGGTGAGATAGAAGCGAGGACACCCTCTCAAAAACACTCCAAACAAATCAGTATTCGCCAGGGTAAAGGGGGGCTAGTGTCCTGTGCGGCTAATAGATACATAGAAATTAACCATCAATGCGGATGAACGTGGGAATCATGTGCTACAGCACTAGCCGCGCAGGGCACTAGTTGAAGTGAGGTGCTTATTATCTGGTCTGGCTTGTTCTTTCATTAACACCTCACGCTTGCGCCTCATTATCACCTCACGCTTATCCTCTCATTAACACCTCACTTCAGTGAGGTGTTGCGGTCCGGGCTTATTTCCGGGAACCGTTTCAACGGTTTCCGTTCATTTGCGCAACGCGATGCTACCCCGTCGGGAAACCGTTGAAACGGTTCCCGGGGCGCTGCTCCGTTCCGCCCACCTCACTAAAGTGAGGTGTTAATGAGAAGAGAACTTAGCCAACTAGTTTCCTGCGCGCCGAGATTCATCCAAATTTAACCATCAATGCGGATGAACGGGGGAATCATGTGTTACAGCACTAGC
>JBGSWR010000010.1:0-57662 GCA_041751855.1 Pyrinomonadaceae bacterium | reverse complement strand
GGCCCGGCGGCGCTTTGGTCCAGCGGTTCCGCGCTACAAAGTGGAAGACCAAAGCGCCGCCGGGCCGGCGCACTCCAAAGAGTTGAGTGATTCAGCCCCTTTGGAAAGAACTTGTTCAGCTTAATCGCCTGGTTGCAGTGTGAGAACACGTTTTACTTATCCAACTCGGGTTTAAGGGTAATCGGGAACGACAAACTGAAGTTTATCGAACACCTCACTTCACCGCTTTGTATTATTGTTGCGGCCGCGTTTGCTGCCGGCATTCGGTGACCTCGTTCGCTGCAACGGCTCCTTATACCAACGCCCTCCCGTGCGGTAATCCTCTTCGTTTCTACCAAGCATGGCAAGCGCACGTTTGGGTTGTAGATGCGCGGCAGCAACTATAATCGTGTTAACAAGGGCTATTGGCGCCACGTACGAGCCCGTAAACGACGGGCTACTGGTCGATGCAAGGAGATAGTCATCACAGTGAACCGCAATCGGTGTCGTGTCGCTGTCGGTAATGCCAAAGGTCGGTACCTCCCGCCCGTGCGCTCGCTGCACCGACTCAACTGTCTCTTTCAGACAACGCCCGAAGCTTATCGCAATCAGCAGGTCTTTTTTTGTTAGTAGATCGATCTTGTGTTGTAGGTTCCCGGAGGTTCCGACGGGGGCTTCTGCGTCGAACCCCAAAGGCGTCAGGCCATAGGCAAGAAACCACGCCAGGGTAGCCGCTAGATCGAGACCCACGACGAGTATACGGCGAGCATTATGGATGCTCTTGGCCAGGTCCACTGCGCGATCAACATCGAGACTTGATCTCAGTATGCTCAAACTCTCGGAGTCTCGCTCGAGACAGTGAAGTATCTGGTCCTGGACACTCCGTTTCTCCTGGGTCTCAGCCTTTAGAACCGTGTAAGGAGTTATGTGATTGACGAAATGCTGCCGTAGATCCGCTGCAAACTCCGCGAAACGTTCGTAGCCCAGGGCCTGCACGCTCCGCACGATAGTAGCGGCGTCTACGCTGTAACGCTTGGCCATTTCCCGAGACGAAAGAAAGAATGTCTCCTCGTGGTTGTCGAGAATGGCTCTGAGCAGCTCGCGGCGAGTACCGCTCAAGGCCGACTTCGCAAAGCGGACTTCAAGCGAGCAGGAATTATCAGAAGGACCGCTATCGTCAATCTTCGAAGTTCTGGACAAAGTGTTTGCCTCCCTGGAAACGGCTCTGGTCATTAGGCGCTTCGGGTAATTAATTCCAAGGTTTCGGTTCTCCTCTTGACCAGCTCGAGGTCTACCTCGAAGCCAAGACCAACGCGTTCGGGAACTTCGACCGTGCCATCAGGAGCCACGCTTACTTCCGGCACAATTATGTCTTGCGCGAAGTAGCGGGAGCTGGCTGAGATATCGCCCGGCAGAGTAAAGCCGGAGAGGCTAGCCAGGGCGATGTTGTGCGCTCGACCGACGCCTGACTCTAACATCCCTCCACACCACACGGCCACACCCTTCGAGCGACAGAGATCATGTATTGCCAACGCCTGTGAATACCCACCTACTCGCCCAACTTTGATGTTGATCAGGCGACAGCTTCCTAACGCCAGCGCCGTCTTTGCATGTCTAACGCTGGTTATGCTTTCGTCAAGACATAGCGGTGTTTGTAACTCGCGCTGGAGTTCGGCGTGGTCCACGAGATCATCATTCTCAAGGGGCTGTTCAATCATCAGCAGATCAAATTGATCCAACTGCTTAAGATGCTCTTTGTCCTGGAGCGTGTAGGCAGAGTTCGCGTCGACCGAAAGTAGGATATCCGGATAATGCCGTCGCACATCGCTGACTACGTCTATGTCCCACCCTGGTTTGATCTTGAGTTTTATTCTTTGGTACCCGAGCGCAAGGTAACTACTGACTCGTTCCAGCAGTCGATCGCGCGTCGGCTGGATTCCCAAACTGACTCCCACCGGAATACGCGTCTGTTCGCCACCCAGGGCTCGCGATAGAGATTTGGAACGCGATTGGGCCACGAGGTCCATGAAGGCGAGTTCCAAACCAGCTTTTGCCATATTGTGGCCACGAAATGGAGTCAAGCGCTGGGCCAGTTGAGCCAGGGTCTCGATCGGTTCGCGCAAAAGCGCGGGGGCGAGAAAATCTCGAATGACGTGGAAGGCGGTGCCAACAGTTTCGTAGCTGTAGCGAGGCTCTTCTGAAGCTACAATCTCACCCCACCCATTTAGTCCATCGGCCTGGAACCTTAAAAGGAAAATGAGGCGCGAATCAATCCTGCCGAAACTGGTTTCAAAAGCCTCAACCAGCGGCAACCTGATCAGACGCATCTCGATCTGATCGATATTGATCCCGTCGCTTATTGGAGCCGGCAGGCAATCCTCCTCAGGCGAAACCTTCATGGCGGGCGAACATAACACAGCAAATTGCCCTCGTGCAACAGATGTTGTAGGAGAATTGACAGCGTGCAACGATCGATGTTATATAGCGCTACGCTGAGCGCAGGCCCGAAATGCGAACTTCGATGCCCAACTTTTCTGTGTGCGGCTCCATCATCGGACAATTGCGCTCAGTCACGCCGGAGTGATGATTAGGCCGCAGGCGGCTCGACTCCAATCACATTTTCCTTAAGGAGGCAATGACATGAAGGGAGTGATCTTAGATCCCACGCACGATTGGTTAGGGGGTAGCGGGCAGTTTAGCTTCAAAAGAATCGCATCGCGGCTGCTGCTCTTATCTCTTCTCTGTGTATTGTCTCACCTGTCGGCTCCGGTAGCGGATGCGCAAACTACAACGTCAACGATCCAAGGCGCCGTAAGAGATGCTCAGGGTAGCATCGTCGCGGGCGCTCAAGTTACAGCCAGGTCCAGCAATCTCGGTGTCGAACGTACAGGCACAAGCGACGAGAGCGGCTTTTACCGTCTTACCGCGCTGCCCGCCGGGAGCTATTCGTTGTCAGTTTCACATTCTGGTTTTGCTTCTTACAGTGTCGATAACCTTGAATTGACAGTGAATCGGACGTTGACCCTCAACATCGAACTCGAAGTTGGCGAGGTTACCGGTCAGGTTGATATTACCGCCGACGCGCAGTTTCTTAATCCAACTGCTGCGTCTACGGGAGCGACCATCACGAACCGTCAAATTCAGAATCTACCGGTCAACGGCCGGAACTACTTAGACTTGATGCAACTCGTGCCCGGTGTAGTTATCAACCGGCAAGCAAATACCGGCAGCGACAATTCCACGCCTGTACTTGGTGAGAGAGCGGGAAACAATAACTTTCTTATCAATGGCCATCCGAACAAGAACTCCGTGACTGGCGGTGCTGCCGCACAGTTCAATCAGGAAACAATCGCAGAATTTCAGGTGCTTACGGCCGGCTATCGAGCTGAGTTTGGTCAGGCGTCCGGGGCGATAGTAAACGTGATTACCAAGAGTGGAGGTAACGCCTATCATGGACTGGCGTCACTCTTCTGGCGAAATAACGCGTTTGACTCGTCGAACTCTCTGGATCCGGCCCAAACGGACGCTCCCTTTCTTCAAAGGTGGGACTACAGCGTGGCGCTCGGTGGTCCTATTGTCAAAGACAAGTTCTTCTTTTTCGGATCGGCAGAACGAATCAGGGAGAACCGCCGGCTGAACTTCATCTTTCCTCCAGGCACGCCGCAGATTGCCAGGGACTTCGAGCAGCAGTTTGACAACCCATCGCGCACCTTTGAGACGCGCGGCTTTTTGAAGTTTGATCAGCAGCTTGGACGCCATCGCCTGACTCAGGAAATCAACTACACCAATGGAAATGTCAGAGAGTTTTTGCCGCTGTCTAGCGCCACTGATTTGCCGTCAAGGCGCAACGACCTAGGAGACCGGCGTTTATTGCTGGGCTTTAGCGACACAGTGTTGTTGGGTGATCAGGGAAACCCATGGGTATTGACGCTGCGCGGTGGGTACCGAGGTGAGACTTCGGAAATTCGTCCGTCTCACCCTGAAGCAGGTGTGGGCACGTCATTCAGTATGTTCAGCTCGAACAATACAGGTGGACTCTTTGGTGATCTGGGTCTCTTTGGTTTTGGTAATCCCGTAAGTCGCACGGCGCTGGATCAAAGGTACACATTTGCATCGGCAAACGTGGGGAAGCTGTTTGGTGATCACAATCTGAAGTTCGGGTGGAATTTCTTGCGAACGAAAGTCGATGGTGTCGAATCACAGATTCTAAACCTGCAACTCTTCGCTACTGTTGCGGACTTTATTCAGTTTGGCCCCATTAATTCAGGGTTCTTTACAGTCACCACCGCTGGAGGGCTTACACCGGAGGCTAACGAGATCCATCTGCGAAACAACTACAATGCCTTCTTCGTTCAGGATGACTGGAAGTTCCATCCGAATCTCACGTTAAATTTCGGCTTGCGGTGGGACTATGACTCAGAATTTGTTACCAAAGAGAATATCTCTCCGCGCATCGGTTTCGCCTGGGCGGCTACGCCGAAGACTGTCGTACGCGGGCATTACGGGCTCTTTTACGATCAGTTTCGGCTCGGGATTGCGCGGAATGTTCCATCTTTTGGCGGCGCGGATCGTCGAGTGGTCCAACCGTTCTCTTATCCCCGAGGGTTTTACGGAGTTCCATCTCTCGCGCCGGCCGTTATCAATTCAACTCTTTTCCCCGGCGGGCTATGCGTATCACCGAACCTCACCGACGCTCAGATCCAGGCAGCCAATGCGGCATGTCCATTCTCCCCGGGACTGTTTATCGGCATAGACAGGCTCAATCGAGTTGTGGCGCCGGGACGCGCTAATATTCCAGCTAACTCCGTCATCAATATCAGCAACGTACAAACACTCTCCGGGCTCAGTCCGGATGACTATCTGGTTCAGGCGAGCTTGGCGGTAGGTAAAGCGCCGGGATTCTTTTTCTGGGGGCCCTTTGGAGCATTGTCGCATGCTGCAATCCCGGCTCAACTGTTTCCCACCAGCATCGATGGAAGCTTTAAGACTCCCTTTACACGTAGCGTCAGTATTGGCGTGCAACAGGAGATCGGGCGGGACATGATTATCGAAGCTGATTACTACCATCGCAACATGAATAACGTGCTCGGTATTCGTCAGAGTAATATTGCCTTTGTCTCGCGCGCTGCGACTAGGACGTTTTTACCGCCGTTCACAGCAGGGCCCATTACCACTTTCGGACCCTGGTACGAAGGGGTTTATGATGCGCTGGTCATCAATTTCAATAAGCGCTTTAGCCGGCGGTATACGCTTAGTGCGAATTATGCTTTTGCCAAAGAGACTGACAATCAACTGGGAATCAATACACTCCCTTCCGACAGCTTTGTCGGCATCGCGCCTGTAGTTACCGAGGCTGGGACGGGAAGAACCAATGAACATGGTTCATTCACGCGTGCCAATGGCCGGTTTGTGGCAGCGGCGGGTTCGTTTGTTAACGGCCCCGATCTCGATAAAGGTCCATCCGATCTGTCGGTAGATCATACCTTTCAGATCAACGGGTTGATGGAACTTCCCTGGCAGGTGCAGATCAGTGGCATTTTTCGGGTGCAAAGCGGATTTCACTTTAGTCGTATAGCGCTGGCGTTGGAGGACCCGGATGGGAACGGAACTTTCAACACCATCGATCATGGCCCAGGTCGCAACGCTTTCGAGGCCCCGGCTTTCGTGAATCTTGATATGCGACTTGCCAAGAGATTCAACATTACCGAGCGAGTCAGACTGCACGCAATGTTCGAGTTTTTCAATCTTCTAAATCGCCAGAACCCTGCCGCCGTACAGGCAGCAACCAATATTGCTGGCAGCCCTTTCAGGTCGCTAACGCAAGTGCTTCCCGGACGAGAAGGTCAAATAGGTGTGAGAATTGAATTCTGAGGCCGGGCCGTGCGCGACAGATGCCTTACCGGTTCTCTTTCAGGCCAATACAAGGAACAACCGCGTCTTTTAGGCGCGACGAACGAACTCGTAAAAGATTAAGTCGGTTCACACTATGGCGAACGAGCGAACCATTTTAGACCGTCGCGAAATGCTCAAGGCCACCGCTCTTGCGGGAGCAGGGCTACTTGCGGCGCCAATGATCAATCGTGGGCGCTTCCTGATTCATGCCGGCAGCAACCGCGAATATTCTGGGCGCGCAATAGATCTCATCCGGAGGTCTACTGTCATCGATATGCTCGGGGTTATGACACTCGACTTTCCAAAGCAGACCAGATGGTTTACGGATCCGGAAAGTTTTACGAGCGCTGATCTCCAGCCATTCAAAGATTCAGGGATCGACGTCTTTCATCCAGCCATTGGTATGGGAGGACCCAATGCTCACGAAAATGTATTAAGGTTCTTTGCTGTGTGGAACGGATTCATCGCGAATCACGACGAGCATTTTATGCGTGTTGACAGCGCTGCCGACCTGAACCGCGTCAAGCGTTCAGGCAAGATAGGAATTCTACTGGGCCTGCAAAACTCCGACCACTTTCGTAACGCTGATGACGTCACCTTTTTCCGCGGTATTGGCCAGCGCGTTTCGCAGCTAACCTATAATTCGCGCAACCTCATCGGTAATGGCGCGACGGAAAGACGCGACGAAGGGATTTCTGACTTTGGAATTGCGATTATCGAACGGATGAACAAAGTGGGAATGGCGGTCGATGTTTCTCACTGCGGAGACCGCACCACGCTCGACGCTTTCGAGTTCTCAAAACAGCCAGTGCTGATCACGCATTCCAATTGCCGCGCGTTAGTTCCTGGTCATCCACGCCTGAAGACCGACGAAGCGATTAAGAAGGTGGGCCAGGCCGGTAGTGTTATAGGGATAACCGGCGTGCGAATGTTCGTGAAAGGTGACGAGCCCACCACGATCGAGCATGTGCTGGACCACTTTGATCATGTCGCCAAACTGATCGGCGTTGAGCATCTTGGAGTCGGTAGTGACATGGACCTGTACGGCTACGACGCAATGCCCCCAGAGCTGAACAAAAGATTGCGCGCTGGCTACAAAGGTAGTTATGCATTTCGTGAAAAACTCGATGTTGAGGGCTTGAATCATCCGCAACGAATGTTTGACCTTACTGAAGGGCTTATCCGGCGCAAGTACAGCGATCAAGCAATCGAAGGAATACTGGGTGGCAATTTTAAACGAGTATTATCACAGATCTGGTCGGTGGTCCCACCGGCGCCTACTTCTGGAGAATGAGATGAAATTACGGTTCAGAAAGAGTCTGTTCCTGCTTGTAATAGTTCTCCTGGCGGGATTGGAAATTACCTATGCGCAAACAGAGCCAGGTCCCGCTTTCGATAACTACGTCAACAACGCCTTGAAAGAGTGGCAGGTACCAGGACTGGCCATCGCCATCGTGAAAGATGACCGCATCGTCATGGCAAAGGGCTATGGCACACGCGAGTTGGGCAAAACGCTGCCCGTTGACGAGCGAACACTATTTGCGATTGGCTCTTCGTCCAAGGCGTTTACTGCCGCAGCGATTGCGATGCTGGTAGATGAAAATAAGCTTAAGTGGGACGATCCGGCTACAAAATATCTTCCCGGCTTTCAGCTCTACGATCCTTATAGTACTCGCGAATTGACGGTCGCGGATTTGTTGACACATCGCAGTGGACTAATGCGGGGGGACATGCTTTGGTATGGATCAGCAAACAACCGCAGCGAAATCCTCCGCCGCATTCGATATCTGCGGCCATCCTGGAGTTTGCGCGCGCGCTTCGGCTATCAGAACATAATGTTCCTCGCGGCGGGTGAGATCATTCCTTCGGTCGCCGGAAAATCCTGGGACGATTTCCTGGGTGAACGGGTCTTTGCTCCGCTCGGGATGAAGGACACCAGCACCACTATTAGATCGTTTTCCAACTCGAGTAACGTAGCGACTCCTCATGCCCGGATCGAAGAGAAGGTTCAGATCGTCGCCTGGCGGAACATAGATAACATTGCTCCAGCCGGCTCAATCAATTCAAATGTCGTAGACATGGCCCAATGGGTCAGACTGAATCTTGGCGCCGGTGTTTATGAGGACAAGAGACTGCTCAGTTCAGGTGCAATGAAAGAGATGCATTCACCTCACACTATTATCAGGCTCGAGGGAGCAATGGAAAGACTTTATCCGGACGCACACTTTCTTACTTATGGTCTGGGCTGGTTTCTCAGCGACTATCATGGTCGCAAGATTGTGGAGCACGGCGGCGCGATCGATGGCATGCGAGCGCTGGTTGCTATGATGCCGGAAGAGAAACTCGGAGTCGTTATTCTCACAAATCTGCATGGAACCGTTCTGCCTCAGGCCTTAATGTTCCGTATCTTCGATTTCTATCGTGGTGCTCCTGAACGAGATTGGAGCGCCAACCTGTTGAAGACGATAAAGGCCCTCGAGGGCCAAGCCAGGGATGCCGAGAAGAAGGCGGAAGCTGAAAGAGTTAGCGGGACCAATCCGTCGCTAGCGACCGAGAAGTATGCGGGTAAGTATGAAAGCGAGATGTACGGCGAGGCTAATGTTGATTTTGAAGATGGCAAACTCATAGCGAGATTTGGACCAAACTTCACCGGCGATCTTGAACACTGGCACTACGACAGGTTTCGGGTGAAGTGGCGTGATCCGATTCAGGGCAAGGGTTTCATAAACTTCCGCCTCAGTCCCCAGGGAAAGATCGACCAACTCAGCATTGAGGGACTTTCTGAGTTTACGCGCGCGCCCGACAAACCCGCAGCGGTGGCCGCGGTTACTTTGACCGAAGCGGAATTGAAAAAGTTTGTTGGTAAGTATGTACTCGAGGGAGCGGGGGTCGAAGTCAGCATCGAGCTTGTGGGTGACAGCTTAAAAGCCACTGTCCCGGCGCAGCCGGTGTACACGCTGGTTCCGGTCGCTGCGGATCGATTTAGGCTCGAGGGTGCGCCTGACGGATTTTTTGCGCAGTTTGAGCTCGCGGATGGCAAACCTAAAAGTTTGACTCTCGTGCAGGGCTCACGACCAAGCGTTGTTCTGCTGCCAAAGCCGTAGATTCGTGGATCCTGTTTAAGAAATGAGTCACTAAGACACAGGAAGATACACGAAGGAAATTCAGCGACTATCTGTTCGTGTAAATTTCGTGTGGATTCGTGATCCTGTTTTTGACGCTGATATCGAGACTCCGACATGAAACGATCGACAGCATCGGTAACGCTCTTCTTGTTGCTCATCGTCTCCGTGGTGGGCCAGGTGCCGCAAACACCAGTTTCCCCGACGGCAGAAACAGAGAGCCAGTTGGCCCTAACCGCCAGTCCGCCCGGAACGGCAGAGTTAACGGCGGCGGACGTCGAAACCTTTCTTGAGGGCATCGTTCCTCTTCAGCTTCAACGCGAAGATATCGCGGGTGCGGTGATCTCCGTCGTCAAGGATGGCAAACTCCTCTTTGCAAAGGGATACGGCGACGCTGACGTAGCCGGGAAAAAGCCGGTCTCTCCATCAGAAACGCTCTTTCGTCCGGGCTCGGTCTCGAAACTCTTTACGTGGACCGCAGTGATGCAACTTTACGAACAAGGGAAACTCGATCTGGATCGGGATGTAAATGACTACCTCGACTTCCGTATACCTGATGCCTTTGACAAGCCAATCACGCTTAAGAATATCCTGGCGCACACCCCGGGATTTGAAGAGCAGATCAAAGACCTGTTCACGGTAGGAGTTGACCCGATGCCGCTTGGCGACTATGTGAAGTCGCATATTCCCGGGCGAATCTATCCCCCGGGGACTGTTCCAGCGTATTCGAACTTTGCCACTGCACTCGCTGGTTACATCATCGAGCGAGTCTCGGGTCGGCCTTTTAACGAGTACATTGAGGAGAACATCTTCAAACCTTTGGGAATGACTGCTTCAACATTCGCACAACCGCTTCCGGCTAACCTATCGTCACAGATGTCAAGTGGTTATCGAATGGGATCCGGAGATCCCAATCCATTTGAAGTGATAAATCCCGCCCCTGCGGGTAGCATGAGCACCACAGCCAACGACATGGCGCGGTTCATGATCGCCCACCTTCAGGAAGGACAATTGGATGACGCGCGCATACTTGGACCAGACACCACGCGCCTGATGCATAGCAGGCTCTTCGGCCTGGATGATGCCGCGAATGCAATGTGTTATGGCTTCTATGAAGAGTCGCGCAATGGCCGTCGGATCATTGGACACGCCGGCGATACAGTCTACTTCCATAGCGACCTGCACTTGATCCTGGATTCAGGCGTTGGCTTCTTCGTTTCATATAACAGCGGGGGCAAGAACGAGGTAACCCCACGAACACTGTTATGGATTGCATTTCTGGATCGTTACTTTCCTGACAAATCTGCTTCGCCGGCCACACTGGAAACAGCGGAACAAGATGCCCGGACTGTTAGTGGGTCTTATATGTTGAGCCGGCGCAGTGAGAACTCTTTCCTGAAGACAGCGAGTTTGGTCGGCCAGTTCACTGTTTCACCCACCACGGATGGAATGATCGAAGTGGCCCAGTTAACTAAACCAAACGGGATGCCAATGAAGTGGCGTGAAATCGCCCCGATGACGTTTATCGATGAGAATGACCAGGAGAAGCTGATCTTCAAACCGGATCTGAGCGGACGTTTGCAGTTGATACTGCCTTATCCCTTCTTTGTCGGTCAGAGAGTCGGGCTGTTTGATAATGGGAAGGTTCTGCTACCCGTGGTAGGCGCCTCGCTCGTGGTCATGTTGTTGACGATTCTGCTGTGGCCCATAGCCTGGGGTGTTCGGAGGCACTATGCCCACAAATTGGAGCTGACACGGCCAGAAAGGCTCTTGCGCCTCAGCGTGCGGATTGTTTTCATATTGAATCTTCTCTTCGTGGTGGGAATGACGGGACTGGTCATCTACGGATTGACGAATCTAGCGATCTTCAGTGACCGCGGCAATACCTGGTTTCGCCTGATACAAGTAGTTGGTTATGTTGGCGCCATCGGGACGCTGCTGGTCATCTATAACGCGGTCAACGCGTGGCGCAGCAAGGGCCGGAGGATCTGGGGGAAACTGCAAGCGTCAGTTTTCGTGGTGGCATGTCTCGGGTTTCTTTGGTTCGTACTTGCGGGGAACCTGCTGCGCTTTGCAAGCAGTTACTAGTGTAGCGCGGGACCTGCCGGACAGATCATTCCAGACAAGTAACAACCGGTAGGTCATTTGTTTTCAATGGCCCGCTTTTTTGTTACTTAAGAGAACTGTTTGAATTTCAAGGAAGCTCTGATCAGTATCCGTCAGAGCCTTCCGACTAACGAGGCGCGGGGTCGTAACTTTTAATCCTGCACACGTAAGTATGTAGCTGAGTTGCTTTCCGTCGTTGACTATTACCAGGATTCAGATTATCAAACATGAAATGATGAATCTAAGACACTCTAAAAGAGCACTCTCGCTTGTAGTGATCGCGCTGGGTTCGATCGGTGCTTTAGCTGAAGGTGCCTATTCTCAATCCTCAAAGCCTTCAACAATCAGTGTGACTGACAAGCCTTCACCCGCGCCCGCGCGCTGGCTTGGATTGATAGGAGAGTACGGGCCCGACGATGACATTCTCTTGATTCTTGAAAAAGACGGAAAACTCCAGGCGGCATTCGGGCGGGTAAACCCTGAGTCACTAGCCGAAGTCTCGAGGAGCGTTTTCAGATTCGCTCCGGACCGGCCAAACGGCGGCAAACAGATTGTTTTTACCCGCGGTGCAAACGGACGAGCAACCCAGGTGCAGATCGCGAAAACGACTTACAAGTGGAGGCAGTTAGGACCAGAAGAGGGCAGGGCGCAATTACAGGTGAAACCGGTGCGGCCTGTCTCCGAGTTGATTAAAGAGGCCCAGGCGGCCAAACCTCCGATCGAGAGCGGAGAGTTTCTCCCTTCCGATCTGGTTGAAATAACTCAGCTCGATCCGACGATCAAGCTCGATATTCGCTACGCAACCACTAACAATCTTTTTGGCAGCGTCTTCTATTCTCAGCCCCGGGCCTTTTTACAGCGACCCGCTGCCGAAGCGGTGGTCCGCATTCATTGCCGGCTACAGACGATGGGTTATGGTCTGCTGATTTACGATGCCTACAGGCCCTGGTACGTGACCAGGGTGTTTTGGGATGCAACTCCGGACGATAAGAAACTCTTCGTGGCTGATCCCGCGAAAGGGTCGCGTCACAATCGAGGCGCCGCTGTGGATCTAACACTTTATGATCTCACGACTGGAAGGCCCGTGGAAATGGTAGCCACATACGATGAAACCACGGATCGTTCTTATCCAAACTATCCTGGTGGAACTTCGTTGCAGCGTTGGTACCGCGATCTCCTCCGCTCAGTCATGGAGGCCGCCGGCTTTACGGTTTACGAAGCGGAGTGGTGGCATTTTGATTACAGGGATTGGCAACGGTTCCCGATTGGAAACCAGGTTTTTGAGGAGATCGGGGGTTCGTGAGGCGCTAATAGATATGACCAGAACTGTGATAATACCAGCAATCGATCTTCGCGCCGGCTCTTGTGTCCGCCTGACGCAAGGCCGCAAGGAAGCAACGACCATCTACGATAACGATCCTGTCGCGGTGGCTCAGGGTTTTCAGAAAGCTGGTGCGCGGATGCTGCATATTGTCGATCTGGACGGCGCCTTTTCTGAATCGAACTCGCTCAACCGTGCCGCGCTGGCTAGCATAGTTAGAGCAGTCGAAATACCCATTCAATTCGGAGGCGGGTTGCGCAGCGTGGCCGATGTAGACGAAATACTCGAACTTGGAGTTAAGAGAACGGTAATCGGAACACTTGCCGCTGAGTCGCCGAAGACTCTCGAGGCTCTGGTTCAAATGTTTGGTAGCGATCGCATCGTGGTAGGCATTGATGCGCGCGAGGGAAAAGCGTTAACGCGGGGCTGGGAGCAGAATGCGAGGTTGGCGGCGCTGGACTTTGCGCGCCGAGTGGCTTCCATCGGCGTTGAGCGGATCGTGTACACGGATGTTTCGCGCGACGGGATGCTGACTGGCGTGAATGTGGAAGATACTTGCCGGATTGCGCTCGAGACTGGTTTAAAGGTAACTGCTTCGGGAGGGGTCTCGTCCGTTGCTGATCTGGTGCGGCTGCAGGAAGCGGCGGCTTGTGGCATTGATAGTGTGATTGTTGGAAAAGCGCTGTATGAGGGAAGGTTCAGTTTGGAGGAAGCTCTGGCGGCACTTAAGGAGGTGCAGTAAAGCTGGTCCTTTAACCAGTATTGCGCAGGCCGGCAGCGATGCCGTTGATGGTTGCCGCCAGGGCGTAATCCAGCGTTGCACTCACCTCGCCATTGCGCTTTCGCCTTAAAAGATCAACCTGAATCAAACTCATCGGGTCCACATAAGGGTTCCGCAGCCGGATTGAACGCGCCAGCACCGAATTTTTTTCGAGCAAGCGAGTTTGCCGGCGAACGCGAAGGACCATTCGCAGCGAGCGCTCGAACTCTTCGGCAATCATCGCAAACACTCGCTCACTCAGTTCGTGATCGGAAACCAACCCGGCATACAGTCTCGCGATTGGCAGGTCAGCCTTGGCCATGCCAATCTCGACATTTGAAATCAAGTCCGCAAACAGTGGAAAGCCGCTCATCATCGCGCGCAGGAGTTCTTCACCACCCGGTGTCTCTTCCACAAACTTTTCGAGCGTGTAACCGACGCCGAACCAGCCGGGAAGCACATGCCGGCTTTGCATCCAACCGAAAACCCAGGGAATGGCCCGCAGATCCTCGAGCCCCCGGCGCTGACTCCTGCGGGCCGGCCGAGAGCCGATCTTGGCGTGTTGGAGTTCGAGTACCGGGGTCGCTTCTTCAAAATAGAAGAGTACCTCTGGATCCTCGGCAATTCGCTTGCGGTAATAGCCGAAGGCATCTTGCGACATCGTTTCCATTGCCTGCTCAAATTCTGAGGGCGGCGGCGCTGAGGGCGTTCCGGTGCGGGTCAGGGCCTCCAACGATGCCGCGATCATCAGATCCAGATTTCGCTCTGCCAGGACCGGATCCGAGTATTTCCAGTTAAGCACTTCACCTTGCTCCGTGATCCTGATCCGGCCATTGAATGCTCCCACGGGCTGCGTGACTATGGCGCTGTGTGTTGGACCACCACCGCGGCCCACAGTGCCGCCACGCCCATGAAAGATCCGAAGATTGACCTCGCAGTCCGCAGCCACCCGGTGCAGTTCCCGATGCGCCTTGTAGATCTCCCACGTGCTCGTGAACATTCCCCCGTCCTTATTAGAATCCGAGTAACCCAGCATAACCTCCTGGTGACGACCCCAGGATTCCAGCAGCGGTTGATATTCCGGTGTGGTCCAAATGTTTTGACAGATCTGCGACGATTGGCGGAGATCTTCGATTGACTCGAAAAGCGGCACTGGCATTAAACCGGGATCCCTGCCGTCAGAGGAAGCTTTCATCTGGATCCCGGTCAAGCGCGCCAGCCAGACGAGAGACAGAACGTCCTCAGTCGTGCTCGCACCGCTGATCACGTAGCTGTGAATTGCTTCTGGCGGGAATTCGCGCTTCAATTCCGCGATTGAGCGCAAGGTGTTCAGCAGTTCACGCGTCGCGTCTGAGGGGGCATCTGGCAAACGATCTCCAACGCGCGATAGCTCGGCGACGGCTTGCGCGTGAACGCGCGCATGTTGCCGGATATCGAGGGCGTGCAGGTGAAATCCAAAGGTCCTGGTCTGACGCAGCAGCGGGTCGAGCAAGGATCGGGCCATGCGGTCTCCGCGATTACTCTCCAGGCTCGCGCGAATCAGTTTCAGATCGGCCAGAAACTCGGAAGCGTTCTTGTAAGCGTTGGTGTGTCCCGGCTCGTCGCGTGTGTAGCGCAATCGCTGGAGCACGTAGTCAAGGTAACGGCGATAGATCTCGGCACTGGCGCGAGTTTTATTCTGTTGCGCCACCGCAGGCATTGCTTCTGCGTACTCTTCGAGGGCCTGGATCAGCCTAGGTGAGACTGGCGCCTGATCATGGGAAGGGCTGAGCCGGACCATCAGGTTGGTGGTTGCCGAAAGATAGTAAACGAGCGTTAACCGTCGAGCCATCTCGAGCGCGTCACGGGTGCAGGCGGGCGTTACATAAGGGTTGCCATCCCGGTCGCCGCCGATCCACGACCCAAATCTGACAAGGTCGGGTAAGTCTGCAATCTCGGGCTCTTGCCCGTAGGTCTCGAGGAATGCTTCGGCAATTTCCTCGTAGAGCCGCGGCACGGTTTCAATAAGGGAAACGTCATAGTAATCAAGGCCCATCTTGATCTCGTCGCGCACTGTGGGTGGACGGCGACGAACTTCATCGGTCTGCCAGAGGGCCGTTATTTCTGCTGCGATGGTGAATTCCCGATTGCTTGCTTCGGCGTCAGCTAACGGCAACTGGTCCAACGCGGCAAGGTGTTCAGCAATTCGCTGGCGCTTGAATAAAACAGTCCGGCGGGCGACTTCGGTGGGATGGGCAGTGAAAACGGGGATGACTTGCACGCGCTCGAGCCAGGCAAGCGCCTGTTCGAAGGTAATACCGGCCTCACGCATGCGGATCAAGGTGCCCCGCATCGATCCCGGTTGCGGCGCATTAGCCGGAGAAAGTTGCACCGCCCGGCGACGACGCCTGCGGTGATTGGTCTCCGCGAGGTTTGTCAATTCGAAGTAGATGGCAAATGCCTTGGTGAGATGGTAGGCGGTAGAGACGCTTAGCGGTTGGATAATCTCTTCGGCCCGGTCCATCAGGGCAGGTACGTCTTCCTGATGCGCCCCGGATTCGCGATGCCGAATGGCAAACTGCCTGAGTTCTTCAACGAGATTGAAGAGTTGGTCGCCCTCCTGCTCCTTGAGAATATTTCCGAGAAGCCGTCCCAGGGAACGCACGTCCCGCCGCAGAGGGGCCTCTTTTAGATCGGCTTCTTCCCCGATCAGTTCAGCCAGACGCGCAAACTGATCGGCAACCTTCCAGAGCGGTTCCTCCTTCATCTATGCGTCCCTCTCGTATCTTCAAAGCTGAGACCCATCGGCGGCTCAGTGTTGACTATACCGCTCGGCGATGGCGAGGCGTTTTTCGTAGGCTTCACGGACCACCCGCACATCTTCCAGAAAGTAGGGTAACTCTTCCAGCGTCAGGGCCTGCGCCCCATCCAACAGCGCGCGTTCAGGCGTCTGATGGAAATCGACGAGCACCATGTTGGCGCCGGCAATCACCCCCTGAGCGGTTGCGTGCATGATATCGCGTATCCCTTCAGGACCGCGATCACTGGCACCCACCGAGTGCGAGGGATCGATGCAAACAGGCATGCGGGTCAGGCGTTTGACAACCGGCACATGCGCAAAGTCCACGAGATTGCGATGCGGTGCTCCGGCGCTCGACTTTACGCCGCGCAGGCCGAAGATCACCTTTCGGTTACCTTCGCTGGCAAGGTATTCTGCTGCATTGAGCGATTCATCCAATGTTATGCCGAAACCGCGTTTAAGTAAGACCGGAAACTCCTTTTGCCGGCCCACGATCTTGAGCAATTCAAAGTTCTGCGTGTTGCGGGTGCCAATCTGGAGCATAACTCCGGTTGGTTCGCCGGTTTCCTTCAGGGCTTCGTGGATCTCGGCGATATGGGATTCGTGCGTCACCTCCATCGCAACGACTTTGATTCCGTACTTGCCGGCTAGTTCAAAGACGTACGCTAGACACTGCTTACCATGTCCCTGAAAGGAATATGGGCTGGTGCGTGGCTTGTAGGCGCCCATTCGTGTACACACCTCACCGGCGTCTCGTAGCGCGCGCATCATCGATTCCACGTTGCTTCGTTCATCTACGGCGCAGAGTCCGGCGAACACGTTCAATGTATCCTGACCGAAGCGAATGCCCTGATAATCAAAAAAGCTGGCACGGCGATCGTCTTTGTGCCGGCCCAGCACCCGATACTCCTCTGAGACGCGGACCACATGCTCGACGCCGGGCAGGTTCTGCACATAGTCCATGGCGATTGAAGCCGTGTTCCCGATCAGGTAAAGCTCAGTAATACAGTGCGCGGCTCCTTGTTCGCGATGGACACGCACCTTGATGTTTTCAATGCGTGAGAGGTGGTCCATCAGGACCTGGTAGTTGTTACTGTCGGGCTCGATGTTGGGTGTCAGAATAAGAATCATGCTTGCTTCTCACTGCCTGGTTGAACCGCCGGATCCATCAAGTTCTCGGGCTTCGACGCGTCTTGACTCGCAAATGATTCGGCGGAAGAGCCTCATTACGGCCTGCGCATCGAGAGGGCCGGCGTTCGTCTCACAAAGTCGTTCGAGGACTTCCCGCTCACGTCCCTGATCGGACACCGACATCCCGGCGCTTAGCTTTGATTCTCCCACTTTGATCGCGAGGCTGGCGCGGGTGTTCAAGAGGCGAAGCAGTTCGTTATCAATCGAGTCTATTTGGGAGCGCCATAGTTCAATACTCATCAAAACCTCCTCAGCGAGCAGCCGTTCAAAACAGCTCGCTCCGACCTGCCGGGATGCTCTGGAGAAACTCAGCCATCCGGTCGAAGACGGTCCGCAAGATATTCTCCTCAGGCAGATAAACGAGACGAAAATAGCGCTCTTCGGGTCGCAAGCCGAAGCCCGAACCAGGAACCACCAGGATGCCGGTTCGTTCGAGCATGTCGAGTACAAAGCGCTCATCTGTTCTGCCAAGTGGGTCGTTTACTTTAATCATTACGTAGAAAGCCGCCTGCGGAACTGTGCAAGATAAGTTAGTCGTCCCATGGACCAGATCGATTACGGTGTCTCGTCTCTTTCTAATTTCGAACAAGAACTCCTGAAGGAAACCCCGCTCGCCTTCCAGGGCCGGGCGCACTGCGTACTGAGCGGGAGTTGGCGAACAGAGTCGGCCACTCGCCAACAGGTGGATCGCGCGGATTAACTCTTTCATCGCATCGGTATTATTGAAACGCATCCAACCCACCCGCCAGCCTGGCACCAGATGCGTTTTGGAGAGACTTTCGAGTGTGATCAGGGGAACGTCTTTATCGGCTGCCAGAGCTGAAGCGGCTGCCGGTTGTGGACCAAAGCAGAGCTCGCGGTAAACTTCGTCGGCGATTACCAACAACTTGTGCTGCGCGGCCAGAGACAAAAGCGCTCGGGTCGTGGCGTCGGGAATCACGGTTCCCGTCGGGTTATTGGGATTGATGATTACAAGCGCGCGCGTGCGTTTGTTGATGAGTTGCGCTACGTCGTCCGCAGCGACCTGCCAGCCTTCAGCGCCGGCAAGTTTGTAATAGCGGGGAACTCCGCCCAGCTTGTTCAATATCGCGGGGTAGAGCGGATACCCGGGCGCCGGCAGGAGTACCTCGTCCCCTTCGCTGATCAAAGCGGTAAGGACCAGATCCGCTGCTTCTGAAGCGCCCGACGTTAACAACACGTCTTCAGGGGTACAGCGAATTCCTGCCTTGCTCGCGTAGTTTGCCACCGCATTTCGCGCTTCAGGCAGTCCCGATGAATGGGCGTAACCGGTAAACTTATCTCGCAGCGCCTGCGTGACGGCTGCTACAAGATGAGCCGGTGGCCGAAAGCCATAAGCCTGGGGATCGCCGATATTCAGATAGATCACATCCTGACCGCTCCGCTCGCGGGCTTCTGCTGCGCTTACAATATTTCTGATAGCGTAACGGAACTGTGCGGCTCTGGCGGAAGGATAAATCATCGGAAGACTTTGGGTCCGGTTTTAGACTCTTCTCCTAGCAGAAAAGATCCACCAAATCACGATAAAAGCCAGCCAACGTGATTTTGTGGACCAATGACTTGCTTTAAAAAACTAATCAGCGTCGAAAGCGGTCGACGTCGATGCCGTACTTCCTCACCTTGTAGCCGACGATCCGTTCGGTGGAATCAAGGAGGTCCGCTGCTTTCTTCCGGTTACCTCGTGTGGATTTAAGCGCATCCTGAATCAGATCCCGTTCATAGGCCTCGACGGCGCCCTCCAGTGAGAGTTGAGTCAGCGTACCCGATCCTTCAGCGGTCTGGAGCGTTGGCGGCAAGTGGTGGCCATGAATGACGTTGCTGTCACAGACAATGACCGCACGCTCGATCGTATTTTCCAGCTCGCGGACATTTCCGGGCCAGTGATAGCTGGTGAGCATGTCGATCGCAGGGGTTGAAATCCGTCTAATGCTCTTGCCGTGCTCACGAGCATACTTCTCGAGAAAGTGATCGGCGAGCAGCAGCACATCAGACTTTCGTTCGCGCAGTGGAGGCATGAAGATCGAAAAAACATTCAGGCGGTAATAAAGGTCTTCGCGGAATTGGCTGGCCTGAATAGCAAGCTCGAGATCTTTGTTGGTGGCGGCGATCAGTCGCACGTTGACTTTGATGGTCTCGGTGCCGCCCAGGCGTTCAAACTCTCGTTGCTGCAAGACACGCAACAACTTTATCTGCGTTGAAAGTTTGAGTTCTCCGATCTCGTCAAGAAAGAGCGTCCCGCCATCGGCAAGTTCGAAGCGGCCTTTCTTCAGTTTCTGTGCGTCAGTGAACGCGCCTTTCTCGTGGCCAAAAAGTTCGGCTTCGATCAGAGTTTCAGGGAGCGCCGCACAACTCACCTTAATGAACGGTTTATTGGAGCGCAGCGAATTGTAGTGAATAGCGTGGGCGATCAGTTCTTTCCCAGTTCCTGATTCGCCGCGCAACAGGACGGTCGTATTAGTACGCGCGACCTGCGTGACCTGCTCGTATACCTGCCGCAGGGGACTTGAGTTGCCGATGATGTGACTGAAGTCGTAGCGTTCGCGTAGTTCCTGTTTCAGGTGAATGTTCTCATCCAGGAGGCGTTGCTTGTCGAACTCGACGAGGTGCTCCACTTTGATAGCCTGCGCGATCATCGACGCGATGATCGAAAGAAAGGTGGAGGTCTGTTCAAAATCCAGATCAGGTTTGTAGCGCAGGTCGACGCCAAGGACTCCAACAGGCTTTCGATTGATCGATACGGGAACGCAGATGAAACTGAGTTCTTCCTGCCGCACAGCCCGGCGCACACCCAGACGATCCATGAACATCGGCTCGCGGCTGATCTGAGGGACGATGATCGGTTTGCCACTTTCGGCGACGCGCCCGGTAATGCCTTCGCCGATCTGGTAGCTCAGCCGGCGGGCGCCATCGTCGCTGACTCCGTACGAGGCGGCAATACGAAGTTCGTCAGTGTCCTGCTCGCGCAACATCACCATGCCCCGAAGCATGCCGTGAAGTTGTCCCAGCATTTCGAGAACTCTGGCGAGGGCGGTCTTGACCTGGTGAGTTCCGGCGAGCGTCTGGCCGATTTCGAGCAGGGTCGTCAATTGCAAGGGATCGACCCTCTGGGATTCGTGAAGATCTGTCATTTGCGGCCGCCCGTCCGGAATGCCCAACTGCGCTGATTTCATGCCCGAATACCTTTAGGAACTGTGGTGACTAGCTGGCGTCATGGCGGCCTTGGCAAAAGCCTAATCCTAAAGAATGCACCATTTAAAAGCAAACTTATACTTTTTATGATCGATTAAATGGATTTTATAGCGGGCCGTTTGTAAGGATTTGCTCAATAAAGTGAGGGAGTTTGTTCGCGTCGCTCAGGTATCGGTCCGGGGCTACAAGTTTGTAATACTGCTGAGATCGTCCGACAGAGTTGTCGCCAAGTGGTGCATCCTGTTAGGTTGCGTTGGGTGCTAGGCTAAAACTCGCCCGGGAACGGCTCAAGTGACCTCGCCTCAAGAAGTGCGTGTCTCACTGCCTTATGTCTTACTACTCGCAAAGGGCAACTCCGAACGACTCGTGTTTCAGACAAGAGATCTTTCAACGCCCGGAACGCAAGCTAACAGCATGCGCCACGCGGCGCCACGTGGCGCATCCTGTTAGGTTGCGTTTGGTGCTGGGCTAAAACTCGCCCGGGAACGGCTCAAGTGGCCTCGCCTCAAGAGGTGTGCTCTCACTGCCTTCTGTCTCACTCCTCGCAATCGCAATTCCGAACGACTCGCGTTTCTGACAAGAGATCTTTCCACGCCCGTTTGGTGCTGGGCTAAAACTCGCCCGGGAACCGCTCAACTGGCCTCGCCTCAAGAAGTGCGCGTCTTACTGCCTTCTGTCTTACTCCTCGCAACCACAATTCCGAACGACTCGCGTTTCTGACAAGAGATCTTTCAACGCCCGTTTGGTGCTGTGCTAAAACTCGGCCGGGAACGGCTCAAGTGACTCCGTTTCAGGAGGTGCGGGTTTTACTGCCTTCTGTCTTACTCCGCGCAAACCTCAACTCCGAACGACTCGCGTTTCAGACAAGAGATCTTTCAACGCCCGGAACGCAAGCTAACAGCATGCGCCACGATGCCTTTGGAGACATTCCTGTATTGCAAAACTTCGAGCCTGACAAATTTGTCTGATTCCATCGCCGTTCACCTGGCGGCCGCTTCTTCCCTCAAAGACGGCTCACGCCGACTTTGTTAGCAAACTCAAAAGCTTCAGCCCAAATTAGAAGACGTCCAACCGCTGGCACGGCGCTTGTTAGCCCGGCCGAACGAAAATCGAAAAACGATGTCGCTCGGCGCCTGCTGCGGTGCGGGTGACGAACGTTACTGACAGCGATTAAGCACATCACAAGGAGAACCAAATTATGAACCGGCTACGGGTGAAGTCCACCTTAGCGTATGTCCTGCTTTGGCTCATCGGAAGTTCCGTTACGACTATGGCCCAAACAGAAGCCGCCTCTATCGAAGAGCGCTTGGCGAAGATCGAAGAAGCTACAGCCGCCGCTCACTCTGCCGGCGACAATGCCTGGATGTTGGTGTGCGCGGCCCTGGTTCTGATGATGACTGGTCCCGGTCTCGCTCTCTTCTATGCCGGGCTGGTGCGAAAAAAGAATGTATTGGCCACGATGATGCAGAGCTTCACACTGATGGCCTTTGTCACCGTGTTGTGGGCGCTCTATGGCTACAGCCTGGCATTTTCAGAAGGCACCCCCTTCTTTGGCGGCCTTGGATACGTCCTCCTTCAGGGCGTAGGTCTTGAGCCTAACCCTGATTACTCGGCGTCCATTCCGCACCAGACCTTCATGTTGTTCCAATTGATGTTTGCCATTATTACTCCGGCCCTGATTACAGGGGCTTTCGCCGAGCGTATTAAGTTCAGCGCGATGCTCGTGTTTACCGGTCTATGGGTAACGGTGGTCTATTTTCCGCTGGCGCACATGGTCTGGGGAAAGGGAGGCTTTCTTGGCGCACTTTCCGGGGTTGTGCCCGCACTCGATTTTGCCGGCGGCACTGTGGTCCATATTGCGTCGGGCTTCTCAGCGCTCGTTTGTGCGGTCTACCTCGGCAAACGCATCGGTTATCCAAAGACAATCATGGCGCCTCATAACCTCGTCTTGAGCATCATTGGCGCCTGCATGCTTTGGGTAGGTTGGTTTGGCTTCAACGCTGGCAGTGCTCTGGCGGCAGGTAGTCTGGCAACCAGTGCCTTTGTTGCAACTCACTTTGCCGCAGCTGCGGGGACGCTCGGATGGATGATCGCGGAATGGTTCCGTACCGGCAAGCCCACGGTCCTGGGCGCTATCTCGGGCGCCATTTGTGGACTCGTCGGAATCACCCCGGCTTCCGGATTTGTAACTCCGCTGTCGAGCCTGCTGATCGGATTTGTTGCCGGCGTGGGTTGCTTCCTGATGATCACCGAGGTGAAGAAGCGTCTGGGCTACGATGACTCGCTCGATGTCTTCGGAGTTCACGGTGTAGGTGGATTAATTGGAGCCATCCTGACCGGCGTGCTTGCTACGAAGGCCATCAATCCAATCTTCACCGATGAGCTGGGTAACGCCCTGCCTGTTGGTCTGGTTGATGGTAACAACGCCCAAATTCTCAATCAGTTGGCTGGAGTGGGAATCACGGTTGCGCTCGCGGTGATCGGGACCTTCGTTCTTCTCAAGATCGTTGATGTGGTTTTTGGACTTCGCGTCAGCGAGGACGAAGAGCTACGTGGTCTGGATCTAAGCCAGCACGGCGAGGAGGGCTACAATCTCGCGCTCGAGTTGGTGCCGTCCGCAATCACAAGCGAAAGTTCGATCCAGCCGGCCCCGATCCAGGCGAGCAGCAGTCTGGCCACCGAACAGACCTGAGAGTAGTAACTCAAAATACTGTTAAGAATGGAGGTGATAAGGAGTTAGACGGGTCGCGCCCGTTCCATCTCACTCGATCGGGTTGGCGATGACGGGCACAGGAAAAAACATGGCCCACCTGTCCTGGCTTTGGTAGGCGCGAGACAGATAGGCCACTGAGATCGTCCACTTGGAACGATTTGGAGCAAGTTACAACATGCTCAGAATTAAATCAATCGTAGTTCTGGCTACGATTCTTATGGCCACGCAAACGAGTTCAGCTCAATCAACTTTATTCAACATTCCTTCGACTGATGTGGTCGCGGAACGGAAGACTTACGTCGAGTTCGATTTCATCAGTCATCTTCGGTCCCACAGTAATGGGGGCTTTCAAACCTACGTGCCGCGGGTGGTCTATGGAGTTGCCAAAGGACTTGAGATTGGCGCCAATGTGTCATTTACCGACGCCCTGGCGCCGGATCAGCCGATCGAGTTTCAGCCGAACTTCAAGTACCAGTTTTATCAGAACGAAGACAATGGCATGGCAGCGGCGGCCGGCGGCATTCTTTACACCCCGATTGCAAATCGAGCAGGTGTCGATACTTTTGGCCTGCTCTACACAACCGTTAGCAAGAAGATCAGAGGCGAATACGGACCACGCTTAACCGGGGGCGGCTATGGATTGGTGGGCCGTGCCAATGGGAGTGGTAACGAAGGCGGAGCGATTGTGGGTTATGAACAACCGTTACATCCGCGGGTTAGTTTCGTGGCCGATTGGTTCAGCGGCAAAAACCGGTTCGGCTACGTCACTCCGGGTTTGGCCTTTGCGGTCTCCTCTCGGAGCGCGCTCTTTACCGGTTACAGCATCGGAAATATTGGCAGAGGCAACAACGCGTTGTTCATCTACTACGGAATCACGTTCTGATTTCCAGCCGCCAGGAGGTATGTATCCACAGATTCCGCCGATTACTCAGGTTAATGCAGTGTCGCTAGTCGGCTGAGCCTCTTGGACCCCGATCCTGCGGCACAGTAAACGGTTTCATTGAATGCCTCTTAGCGAAAGGAGGAAGGAACAATCTAAGGAACGCAACAGAAAAGAGTCCCCCAAAACTATTCCGGTCATGAGTGGTTGCCGAAATGATTTTCTTCGCTGCCGCTCATGGCCGCCTTGGCGAGTGTTAGCTCGCCAGAAATTCTACTTTTAACCCCGTGAGGAGAATTATTCTTATGAGTATCAAAGATGTGCTGAAGTTTGCCACTGACGAGAAAGTGGACTACGTAAATGTGCGTTTCACAGACCTCGTCGGCGCCTGGCACCACCTGACGTTTCCGATTGAGGAGCTTTCGGAAAAAACTTTTGAAGACGGGTTTGGGTTCGATGGTTCATCTCTGCGAGGATGGGCCTCGATTCACGAATCCGATATGCTGCTGGTCCCCGACGCCACACGCTACTGGATCGATCCCTTCATGGGTGAGAAGACCTTGTGCATGATTGCAGATGTCGTCGATCCGATCACCAAAGAAGACTACTGGCTGGATCCCCGAGGTGTTGGAAGACGAGCCGAAGCTTACCTTCGGTTAACCGGAATTGCTGATACTGTCTATTTTGGCCCCGAAGCTGAATTCTTCGTTTTTAGCGATGTCCGCTTTCATAATGACGCCAATTCCTCCGGTTACTCGTTGGATAATCCCGAGGCCATCTGGAACACCAACGGTCAGAATGGCAATTCCAATCTCGGTTATCACATTCGCAGCAAGGAAGGCTATGTGCCGCTTCCGCCGCTTGACACTCTTCAGGATTTTCGCACCGAAGTCTCTACCGAACTCAAGAAGGTTGGTATCCAGGTCGAGTGCCATCATCACGAAGTAGCAACCGCCGGACAGTGTGAGATCGATTTTCGCTACTCGACTCTTATCGGCACTGCCGACAATCTCCAACTCTTCAAATACACTGTGCGCAACGTCGCCACGCGCCACGGCAAGGGCGCAACGTTTATGCCCAAACCGCTTTATGGGGACAACGGTTCGGGCATGCACTGTCACCAGTCTTTGTGGAAGGGTGAAAAGCCGCTGTTTGCCGGCGATGGTTATGCAGGGCTCTCAGAGATGGCGCGCTTCTACATTGGCGGGTTATTGAAACATGCCGCGGCGATTGTGGCTTTTGCCGCGCCAACCACCAACAGCTACAAGAGATTGGTCCCGGGTTTTGAGGCTCCGGTGAATCTTGCCTATTCGGCGCGCAATCGTTCAGCGGCGATTCGCATTCCGATGTTCTCGACAAGTCCCAAGTTGAAGAGACTTGAGTTTCGCCCGCCGGATCCTTCCTGCAATCCCTATCTCGCGTTTTCAGCGATGTTGCTTGCAGGGCTCGATGGTATTCAGAATCGAATTGACCCGGGCGAACCGCTCGATAAAGACATTTACGATCTCTCACCTGAGCAATTAAAGGATGTGCCCAGCCTGCCCGGTTCGTTGACGGAAGCTCTGTCGGCGCTGGAAAACGATCATGAATTTCTCTTGAAAGGCGATGTCTTTACAGCGCCGTTGGTCGAGCGCTGGATTGACTACAAGCGAGAACGGGAGATTCAACCACTACGATTAAGACCGCATCCGCTGGAGTTCAGCATGTATTTTGATATCTGAGTAGACCCAAGGCCCAAGACTAAAGGAGGCCCACCTAGTCCTTTTGCAAAACTCAGACAGATGCTTTAAGACTTCTTGAGTTAGGATTAATAAAGACCCGGAACTCAGAGGTTTCAATGAATCCACTTCAGGAAGTTCGATTGTCATTTATCGGTTGCGGTGTGATGGCGGAAGCCATCATCGCGGGTTTGCTACGGCGCGAATTAGCAAAGCCGGAAAACATCATCGGTAGTCATCCGCGGCCGGATCGCCGGGCTGAATTGCAGCAACGCCACGGCATCCTCGTTGTTGAAGGCAATACAGAAGCGGTCACGTTTGGACACCCTGGTGAGCCGGGCGAGTTTGCTTCCATCGTGATTCTGGCCGTCAAGCCCCAGCGGATAAGTACGATCCTGCGCGAGCTTCGCGGCCAGGTTCAGCAGGACCAACTTGTGCTCTCGATCGTGGCCGGAGCGCAAATGGCAACGATTGCTAATGAGTTGCTGCATCCTTCAGTAGCCAGGGCAATGCCGAATACTCCGGCCCAGATCGGGCAGGGGATGACCGCCTGGACGGCAACGCCGCAAGTGCTCGAATCGCAGAAGGTTCAGATTCGAGCCATGCTGGAGGCGTTGGGCCGCGAGATCTGGGTCGATGAAGAGAGAATGATCGATATGGCTACCGCGCTCAGCGCGACCGGGCCAACTTACATCTTCCTGGTGATGGAAGCGTTAGTCGATGCGGGTGTACACATGGGCTTCTCACGTCATGTAGCTGAGGAATTGGTAACACAGACAATCCTTGGTTCGGTACTCTTCGCTAAAGAGTCTCACAAGCATCCGGCTGAGCTTCGCAACATGGTCACATCGCCGGGGGGCACTTCGGCAGCGGCCATCTATCAGATGGAGAAAGGAAGCCTGCGAACGGTTTTGTCGAAGGCTGTGTGGGCGGCCTACCAGCGAGCCGAGGCTCTCGGCCAGAAAAAATGATTCGTCACTGTGACGCCGAGGTGGCCAGAACCCGACGTTCCAGAGCCACCTCAAATGCCTGAGACAGATCTTCCAACAGGTCGTCTACATCCTCGATACCTGTCGATAGTCGTACCAGATCGGCTGGAGGCGCCAGCATCCCCTTAAGCGCCGCCGGAATGCTCGCATGCGACATCCTAAACGGCAGACTAATAACGGAACTTACAGCGCCGAAACTTACCGCAATCTTGAACAGGCGGGTGGCTGAAACAAGTCGCTCTGAGAGTGAAACATCTCCAGTCGTGAAACTGATGACGGCGCCGTCTCCTGTCGCCTGCGTCTGGTGCAACAGGTGGCCCGCGTGGTCGGGCAGACCTGTGTAGTAGACCTTCTTGACCGCTGCATGTTCTGAAAGATAGCGGGCTATTACTCCGCCCGACGAGTTCTGTCTCTCGACGCGCAACGCTAGAGTCTTTACGCCCCGCAGCAACAACCATGACTCAAACGGGCTCAGTCCGGCGCCTTCGGCGTTCTGCTGAAAAGCGAGCTGTTGATGCAGTTCGCGATTGTTGGTGACCAGGGCTCCGGCGGTCACGTCGCTGTGCCCGCAGAGGAATTTAGTAGCTGAGTGAATGACGACGTGGGCGCCAAGAGTGAGTGGTTGTTGCAAACACGGAGACAGCAGGGAATTGTCTACTGCGAGCAAAGTGCCATTGCTCTTTGCAAGTTTCGCCAAGCCCCTGATATCTGAGACGCCAAGCAGGGGATTACTCGGGTTTTCAATCAGAATTAGCCTGGTGGCTGGAGTCAATTCCCGTTTCACTGCTTCAAGATCTGAAGTATTGACGTAGCGCGCTACGATCCCCTGGCGCCTGAGAACCTGGTCCAGCAGACGCACCGTCCCGCCGTAAAGATCGTTGCCGGCGATGATCTCATCTCCAACGCCTAGCAATCTTGTCAGAGCCGTAATGGCCGCCATGCCGCTGGCGAATGCGCAGGCATACTCACCGCCTTCAAGCCTGGCGAGTTGCTGTTGCAGCAGTGTGCGCGTTGGGTTTGCGGTGCGCGAGTAGTCGTAATCGCCGAACTCAACGGCGTTGGTCTGTTCAAAGGTGGCAGTCTGATAGATCGGTGGAGAGACGGCACAATAGGGATCATCTCCTTCGCCTTCATGATGAACACAACGAGTGGCAATCTTCATGCGACACATTCCTCCAATTCCTGCTCAATTGCGGCTGACTGGCATTCCGCCCGCGAGATGTAAAGCAAGTCAGCAATCACGGCTTCGGTAGTGGGCCATCGCCCGGCGCCGATGCCCGAAACGACGAGTTCCCGGCCACCTTCCAATTCAACCAGCAGTCGGTTCCGCGGTCCAGATACGTTGGCCAGTGGGTGGTCCAGAGGCAATTCGATTGGAGCTACGGTGGATTCGAAGCCAAATGTCGTCCGCTTGCAGGTTGCTACTACGCGAAGGCAGCGTCCGCGGCTTCTGCTTTCGTGCATGGGGCGCGGCTTGAGGTCCAGAATTCCTTTCCTTGAGATGCTTGCGATTGGCAACGAAACTCCGAACGCTTCCCAGGCCAGCACGACAAGCTTTTGAGCCGCGTCCGTACCATCGAGATCAAGGGTGGGATCGGCCTCTGCATAGCCGGCGGCCTGCGCGGCCAGAATGGCTGGGTCAAGTTCAACACCCTGAGCAATCTGATCGAGGATGAAATTGGTAGTGCTGTTCAAGATGCCTGAAATCCCGGTAATGCAACCAAGTGTTCTTGCGCGTCGCACTGTTTCCAGCGCCGGCAGGGCGCCGCCGACCGCGGCGCTCCATTGGACCGAACTTCCATTCCGCGCCGCGAGTTCTTTTAACTCAGCCCCTTCTTTAGCGATCAGAGCTTTGTTTGCGGTAACAACGTGCCGTCCGAGGTGTAAGGCTTGTCGGACGATCGTTGCGGCTTTATCCGTTCCTCCAATTAATTCGACTACCACGTCACAAGGCCGCTCGATCAAGCTGTCCGGATCTTCAGTCAACAGGTAGGGCGGTACGTGCGGCTTTCGCAATCGGTTTCGATCCCGAACTGCAACACCTGAAACGCTAAAGAGTTCAGGTAGTGCCAGGAGTCGTTCATAGACTCCGCCGCCTACGGTACCGCAACCAATGAGCGCAACCCGCAGCGGGGCTTGAGCCGGCCGCTGTGATGCGAGACTGTCACCTGCTGGTCCAACCTTTGTGCCATCGGCAGTGCCGATTGCGGTTACAGTAAAGGCGTGGTTATTAGCCTCAGCAAACCGTACAGCTTTTGGTTGGACCAACACCCCACCCAAACGGCAGGCAGTTTCGTAACTCGTTGTGGCAAATCGCTGCGCGGGCTTGATTGCCCGGCATCCAGGATCGCTCGTGTAGAGTCCATCAACGTCTTTGACCAGCAGGCACTCTGCGCCCAACTGCTGCGCCAAAAAGAGCGCCGAGAGATCTGACCCGCCTCGGCCCAGTAGAGTTGTTTGGCCATCGGCATCCCGGCCCACGAAGCCTGGCAACACTACGACTGAGTGTTCCGACTCTGACAGCAAACGCTGGCTGTCGACGGCGAACAGATCGGCATCGAGCCCCCCTGCTGAGGTGCGCAACCCTGCCTGCACAGCATCGAGAACCTTCACGGGCAAACCCGCCTTTTCGAGCGCGATTCCCAACAGTGCTGAAGCAGTGGTTTCGCCCGTCGCAAGCAAACTTGCCAAGGCTGATTCATCAGGCTTAGCGCAAATGCTCTCGGCCCAGCGCAGCAGATGATCCGTAGTATTGCCAAACGCTGAAACGACAACCAGAACCTGGGCGCCTCCCCGCCAGTAGCGATAGATTTCATGGACCACGCGCGGCAGATCGTCCTCACTGCGCAAGACGGAGCTCCCGAATTTGAGGACGATGATCTTTCTCTCAGGCATTTCGCATTCCTCCCCTCTCACTTGCGCAACGCCCGATCAAGATCGGCAATCACATCGTTGGGATTCTCGAGCCCGACCGACAGTCGCACAAGTCCATCAGTGATGCCGGCGGCGACTCTCTGTTCGACTGGTACAGCACTGTGCGTCATTGAAGCGGGATGGGTGACGAGCGTTTCTGCTGCGCCCAGGTTCTCGGCCAACGAGCAAAGCTTGAGAGCGTTCATCAAGCGAATACCTGCCTCGACGCCGCCATCAACCTCAAAGGCGATGAGAGCTCCGCCTGCATCCTGCTGCCGGCGCGCCAACTCGAATTGAGGGAACGACTCGAGTCCGGGGTAAAGCAGCCGTGTTACCCGCGGATGCTTTTCAAGGAAACGCGCGATATGCAAGGCATTTTCGCAGTGCCGTGCCATGCGCACCGGTAGCGTCTTCACACCCTGGAGCGTCAGCCAGGCGGTGAAAGGTGATTGGATGGCGCCGATCGCATTGCGCGTAAAACTGAAGCGCTCGTGCAGTTCGGCATCGGAAGTAATGAGCGCACCGCCAACAGTCGAGTTATGTCCTTCGATGAACTTTGTCGTTGATTGGAGGACGACATCCGCGCCTCGTTCAAGCGGACGCTGGAGTGCCGGCGAGAGCAAGGTATTGTCAACCACGAGTGTGGCGCCGGCTGCTTTCGCTGTACTTGCAGCCAGGTCGATGTCGGTCAACTTCAGTGTCGGATTCGCAGGAGTCTCGATGAAGAGCAATTGAGTTGGTTGGCTGAGGGCTCTTACCAGAGCGTCCGCATCACCGGTGTCAACGAATTCTGCCTTGACACCGAATGGACCAAGCGTTTGACGCAGCAAGCGGACGGTCCCTCCATAAACCGCCTGCGATACGACCACGCGGTCGCCGGATTTCAGCAGGGCCAGACACAGAACGGTGGTGGCGGCCATGCCTGTTGAGTAACAGCTTGCAAACTCACCTCCTTCTAGAGCTGCCAGCCGTCGCTCAAGCGTCGAGACTGTCGGGTTTCCAGAGCGACTGTAGGTATAACCTTTGTCGCGACCGACAGCTTCCTGTGTATAAGTGGTAGTTTGATAAATGGGCGTCAAAAGTGCGCCCGTAAAGGGGTCCGGGCTGGCGCCTGCATGTAGCGCCAGAGTGTCGAAATCATAAGTTAGGTCAGTCGATGTCTCTTCGTAGATGGTTGCCATCGCAGTCTCCTTTGGAATCTGCGTGGTCGATCGAGGCGGGCCAGCCAGCTTCGCGGGACACAAAAAGAACCCCGCGCCTCAGAGTGCGCGGGGTTCGGATAATGCCGAGTAATCCCTGGCAGCTCTTTAGCAGTTTTTTACGTGGAGCAAGTCGCCCTAAATCGCCACGTCGTAATCCGGAACTGTCCGGTTTCAAAAAGTGTCCGGCACTCTAAGTCAGAACCGCAGACTCCGTCAACACAATTCTATTTATTCCATAATAAACCGTGCTCTTTTCAGGACGGGTTTTCATCGATCTGAGTCCTGGAGTGTTGGCGCAAAATCTCGAGAAAGGCCGCCGCAGCATGTGAAAAGACTATCTGGCGGCGATGCGTGACCCAGAGCGTGCGAAAGTAGGTGAGATCCGGAACGGGAATGCTGACGAGCGTACCACGCTCCAATTCCTCACTAACACACATCCGGGGCACAAAGGCCAGGCCTATTTTTAGCTGGACGAATCGCTTAATGGTCTCCACGGTCGCTAGTTCTAGTGTGATGTTCAAGGGAGTGTTTTGTTGCGCAAAAGTCTCCATGACCTTGAACCGTGAGGCCGTGGTGACATTGTGAGCAAGGAATGACTCGGAACCCAGCTCCTTTACACTGACCGACTCACGAGCGACCAGAGAATGTTCGGGGCTCATGATCAAGACCAGTTCGTCCTTCAGGACTGGGAAGGACTCGAGGTCGCTATCCACGGGCTCAAAGGCCAACAAAGCAAAATCGACGTTGCGATCGAGCACTTCACGCGGAAGTCGTTCTGAAACTTGCCGAAAGATCTCGACCTTGACGTTGGGATGCTTCTCGCGATAGTCGAGAATCAGGTGCGGGAGAAGATACAGTGAAGTGCTTTCATTTGCGCCGATGCGCACGCGCCCACGTTTGAGTGCTCGGAGTTCCGAGACAACTTCGAGCGTCTGATCGCGCAAAGACAAGATCCGCTGCGCGTAGTCGTAGACGAGTTCGCCCACTTCGGTTAGCGCGGGGGTCTTTTGCGTACGTTCGAATAACGGCGCTCCAAGCTCTTCCTCAAGGCGCCGGATCGCGATGCTTACGGCTGGTTGGGTACGATAGACGCGCTCGGCGGCCTTTGAGAAGCTTCCTTCCTCGACGACCTTGCGGAAGAACTCAAGCTGAGTCATCTCCATCTCGTTTTCACCTTTCGCACGCGGATACTAGCATAGAGAGGAAAAATTGGAACGACGAAGGTTAAATACGCTCACAAATGGTTGAACGGAAAATTGGAAGGAAGTGCGAGAATTTAGGTTTTAGTTTTGGCTTAAATGGGTTAACTGGTCAGCCCGGAGATACCATCGGGCTTCAGCCGATTGGAGCTTCAGTTTTGGCCTAACACCGCAGAGCGGAGGTCAGATACCAGCGGGCTTCAGCCGCAGAGCGGACAGGTCAGATACCATCGGGCTTCAGCCGATGGAGTTTCAGTTTTCGCCTAACACCACAGAGCGGACAGCTCAGATACCATCGGGCTTCAGCCGATGGAGTTTCAGTTTTCGCCTAACACCGCAGAGCGGACAGGTCAGATACCATCGGGCTTCAGCCGATGGAGCTTCAGTTTTGGCCTAACACCGCAGAGCGGACAGGTCAGATACCATCGGGCTTCAGCCGATGGAGTTTCAGTTTTCGCCTAACACCACAGAGCGGACAGGTCAGATACTATCGGGCTTCAGCCGATGGAGTTTCAGTTGATACCCCCTTTAATTACACCGATAGTAGGGCTGAAAAACGAGAGGGAGAAGAGGGGAGGCGCTGGCTTCTGTAGGCCGGGTCGAACGAATCCACCAACTGCGGTTGGTGGTCTTTGGGTGGTCCAATGGAGAAGAATGAAGAGCGCTGGCTTCTGTAGGCCGGGTCGATCGAATCAACCAACTGCCGTTGGTGGTCTTTGGATGGTCCAACGAGAGGGAGAAGAGGGGAGGCGCTGGCTTCTGTAGGTTAGGTCGAACATCCGAGAAGTAATTTCGTGTGTTTTAGTGGATCATTCTTAACCCTACCCTACAAGGCGGCCTCACCTCGCTCGCCGGTACGAATGCGGATCACATCATCGACCCTGGTTACGAAGATCTTGCCGTCACCAAACTTGCCCGTACGGGCCACCTTGATAATTGCCTCCACCACCGTCTCTTCAAGCTCATCGCGTATGATGACCTCGATCTTGATCTTTGGGATGAACTCAATCTGATATTCAGTGCCGCGGTAGGTTTCCGTGTGACCCCGCTGACGGCCGTAGCCCTGGACCTCGCTCACCGTCATTCCAATTGTTTCGATTTCCTGAAGGGAGCTTCGTACCACGTCCAAAAGATGCGGCCGGATAATCGCTTCAACTTTTTTCATTCAAACCTCTCGGAACTAGTTGTCCGAACGGTCAGTCGAAAGGCGGCGGGCTGCTGAGAATCACTGATTCGCGGGTATGATCTTTGTGCTCTTTAACCGGACAGGTTTTCCCGTGCGTCGAGCCTGAGCCTCAAGGGCAGCTATGTCCTTCTCAGTGAGCAGTACTCCGTTGACGACTACCGGCCGGCGGCGCGCCATGACTGTCAGCGCCGACAGGATGCTGGCCGTGATATTGCCCGTCAAAATAAACTCCCCACCCTGAAGCGTCAATGCCATAGTTTGTAACCCCTGGGTCTGGTTAAAGCTCTAAAAGATTGGAAATAGCTTGAGTGCTCGGCGTAGCAGCAAGCGTTGTACCAATTAGCGCCTTCCATTTTTGCTTAGGTTTTGAAGAATCAAAGACAAGAGCCTGGTACATTCTTGCCATTTCGCCGCACGGACGGGACAAAATTGTCTCAATCGACTCGGTAGCTCCTTCATTTATGGAAAGCAAAAAATATTAAATTATGCAAAGCGAAGGTAAAGATGTAGATTGAGCGCGCCGTTTATAGTCGTAAGCGGATTTCGATTCTGGGCCTCGTAGCGAGCGCGGATGACTTTTTCTGTCGCAAAACTGATTGGATCCGAGTCCAGTGCTGCATCAGTGGCAGTAGTAGTCGCCGTATACCTAATTATCGAGGGTGTCGACAGCACTTGATGGCCTGCTGGCAACACTCAAAAACCTCCTGTAGGCCATCAACAGTAAGGTTGATGGCTTTTTTGTTGAGCATTAGCCTGGCCGGCCAGGCAAGATGGACCGCTGACCTTGAGACACGTAACTTCTCCGGCGAAACAGGGTTTGTACGATCCCCAATTCGAGCATGACGCTTGTGGGGTTGGCTTCATTGTCGACATTAAAGGTCGCAGATCCCACAAAATTGTCGGTCAGGCACTCCAGATGTTACTGAATCTGGAGCATCGTGGTGCTTGCGGCAGCGAGAAGAACACAGGGGACGGCGCGGGTATCCTGCTTCAAATTCCTCATACTTTCTTTGTTCCAGCCTGCAAAAGAAAAGGTTTCGAGCTGCCCGCTGCCGGTGCTTACGGTGTTGGGATGGTCTTTCTTCCGAGAAACTATAGCGACCGTCGCCAGTGTGAGGCCCTGTTCGAGAAGATTGTGCGAGAGGAAGGGCAACATGTCCTCGGCTGGCGGACCGTGCCCGTTGATAATTCGAGCATTGGACCAACGGCCAGGGGTTCAGAACCGTTCGTGCGCCAATTGTTCGTCGGTCGCAACGTTGCTCTCACGGACGACCTTGCCTTCGAGCGCAAGCTTTATGTGATCCGCAAGCGTGTCTCCAGAGCAATCAAACGATCGAGCTTTAACCGCCGGGCGTCGTTTTACATCGCTAGCCTTTCGGCCCGCACGATTGTTTACAAGGGAATGCTTACCGCCGATCAGTTGGGAAGCTTCTACCCCGACTTGTGTGATTCAGCGGTTGAGACCGCATTGGGGCTGGTCCATTCCCGTTTTAGTACCAACACATTTCCGAGTTGGGCCCGGGCTCATCCCTACCGATATCTAGCCCATAACGGCGAGATAAACACCTTGCGTGGCAACATCAACTGGATGCGCGCGCGTGAAAGCAAGTTCCGCTCGCAGTTGTTTGGCGCCGACCTTCCAAAGGTTCTTCCCGTCATCGATACAGAGGGCAGCGACTCAGCCATGTTTGACAACGTGCTCGAGATGCTGACGCTGACCGGCCGGTCTTTGCCGCACGCAGTGATGATGATGGTGCCGGAACCGTGGACCGGCCACGAGTCGATGAGCGAAGAGAAGAAGGCCTTCTATGAATACCACTCGTGCCTGATGGAGGCCTGGGATGGTCCAGCCGCTATTGCTTTTACAGACGGCCTGAGAATCGGGGCGGTGCTGGATCGCAATGGCCTGCGTCCGGCCCGTTACTACGTTACTACAGACGATCAGGTGGTCATGGCTTCCGAAGCCGGCGTGCTTGAAATCCCGCCCGATCGCGTGTTGCGGAAAGGGCGATTGCAGCCAGGTCGCATGCTTTTGGTTGACACGGAAGCCGGACGAATTGTGGATGATGAAGAACTCAAGGAACGGATTAGCAGGGAACATCCTTATGGAGAATGGCTTAGAGAAAACCTGATCAGTCTCGAACGCGTGCCGGTAGCGGCCACCGAGTCTGCGGTGGACCACGAACATCTGCTGCGGCAACAGCAGGTATTTGGCTATACGAGAGAGGAGCTCAATCTCTTGCTTCGCCCCATGGCGAAGGATGGAAATGAAGCCGTCGGCTCGATGGGAACCGACACCCCCCTGGCGGTTCTCTCCGAGAAGCCACAACTTCTCTACAACTACTTCAAACAACTCTTCGCGCAGGTGACCAATCCGCCGGTGGATGCAATTCGCGAAGCACTGGTGATGTCCACAGACACCACTGTCGGCCCGGAAGCTAACATGCTGGAGCCGGCGCCGGAATGCGCGCGCCTGATAAAGCTCTGTTCCCCAATCCTTAACAATGAAGAGTTAGAGAAGCTCAGAAACCTTTCGAATGGGGCGACGCTGGGCTTTAAGTCGATCACGCTTCCAATGCTTTTCAATGTCGAGGCAGGAGGGCGAGGTCTCGAGCAGGCACTGGGTGACCTGTGCCGCGAGGCCACGGCGGCGATAGCTGAAGGCTACGGCATCATCATTCTTTCTGATCGCGGCGTGACTGACGAGCGAGCGCCAATCCCGGCGTTGCTGGGCGTTTCCGCGGTCCACCACCATTTGATCCGCGAAGGAACACGCACCCAAGTCGGTTTTGTGATCGAAAGTGGCGAGCCACGCGAGGTACATCACTTTGCGCTGCTGCTTGGCTATGGCGCTGCGGCAATCAACCCATATCTAACTTTCGAAACTCTGAGAGGCATGATTGCCGACGGTGAATTGACGGATATTGAACCGGCAAAGGCAATTAAGAACTATGTCAAGGCTGTCAACAAAGGGATTGTCAAAGTCATCTCGAAGATGGGGATCTCGACAATCCAGAGCTATTGCGGCGCGCAAATCTTCGAGTCCATCGGCTTGAATCAGGATCTTATCGACAAATACTTCACCTGGACGCCCTCCCGACTCAGCGGCATAGGTCTCGACGTAATTGCTGAAGAGGTCCAGTTGCGTTACCGGGAGGCTTTTCCCGATAGCATGGATCGTCGACAAGTACTCTCGGGCGCCGGGCAGTATAAGTATCGGAGCGGCGGCGAGTACCATCTTTTCAATCCCGAGACCATCCACAAGCTTCAGCATGCCTGTCGTACAGACAGCTACCATGCCTTTAAGCAATACAGCAGTTTGATCGACGATCAGACGAGCCGGCTGTGCACTCTGCGCGGGTTAATGTCTCTCAAAATGAACCGGCCGGCGGTTTCTCTTGATGAAGTTGAGCCTGTCGAGTCGATTGTCAGGCGCTTCAAGACCGGGGCGATGTCGTATGGCTCGATTAGTAAGGAGGCCCACGAAGCGCTCGCTATCGCTATGAATCGCCTGGGTGGCAGAAGCAACACCGGAGAAGGTGGCGAAGATCCCGCGCGCTATCAGCGAGACATCAATGGCGACTCGCGTAGCAGCGCGATCAAGCAGGTGGCCTCGGGTCGTTTTGGTGTCACCAGCGAATACCTGGTGAATGCTGAAGAGTTACAGATCAAGATCGCGCAGGGCGCCAAGCCGGGAGAGGGAGGACAACTGCCCGGTCATAAGGTCTATCCGGCGATTGCTCGGGTACGGCTTTCAACCCCGGGTGTCGGACTGATTTCACCACCACCGCATCACGATATCTATTCGATCGAGGATCTCGCCGAACTCATCTACGACCTGAAGAATGCGAATCCACTGGCGAGGATCAGTGTCAAGCTGGTGGCAGAAGTTGGCGTTGGCACGATTGCCGCGGGTGTTGCCAAAGCGCACGCAGACGTCGTGCTGATTAGTGGTCACGACGGAGGCACGGGTGCGGCGCCACTAACGAGCATCAAGCATGCGGGTGTTCCGTGGGAACTCGGATTGGCTGAAACTCAACAAACGTTGGTCTTGAACGATTTGCGCAGTCGCATAACCATCGAGACGGACGGCCAACTCAAGACTGGTCGTGACGTTGTGATTGCAGCGCTGCTGGGCGCCGAAGAGTTTGGGTTTGCAACCGCGCCACTGGTGAGTTTGGGCTGCATCATGATGCGCGTCTGTCATCTGAACACCTGCCCGGTTGGGGTTGCGACGCAGGACCCCAAACTGCGAGAGCGGTTCAGGGGCGACCCTGCGCACGTGGTGAATTTCATGCTGTTTGTGGCCCGGGAAGTTCGGGAACTGATGGCCGAATTGGGATTCCGCAGCTTCAATGAAATGGTGGGCCAGACCGATCGGCTCGAGCTTCGTTCGGCTGTCGAGCATTGGAAAGCCCGAGGTCTCGATTTTTCTACTATTCTCTACCAACCCACAGCATCCAGAAGTGTTGGCCGGCACTGCCAGATCAGTCAGGAGCACGAGCTTGAGAAGTCGCTGGACGAAACGCGGCTGCTTGATCTCTGTCGTCCGGCGCTCGAGGGCGAAACGCCGGTTTCCGCAACGCTGAAGATTCGCAATTTCAATCGCGCGGTCGGCACACGGCTCGGTAGCGAGGTAACACGCCGTTACGGATCGCGAGGACTTCCCGAGGACACGATTCAGTTGACGTTCCAGGGCTCCGCCGGTCAAAGCTTCGGCGCCTTTGTTCCCCACGGAATGACGCTCAGTCTCGAAGGGGACGCGAACGATTACGTTGGCAAAGGCCTTTCCGGAGGCAGACTCATTATCTACCCACCCAAGGAGTCCACCTTTGATTCTTCAGACAACGTGATTATCGGCAACGTAGCCTTCTACGGGGCAACAAGCGGCGAGGGCTACATCAACGGGATTGCAGGCGAGCGATTCTGTGTCCGTAACAGTGGTGTCGCGGCCGTTGTTGAAGCCGTGGGCGATCACGGTTGCGAGTACATGACAGGAGGGCGCGTGGTGGTGCTTGGGCCAACCGGTCGCAACTTCGCCGCAGGCATGTCTGGAGGCATTGCCTACGTCCTGGATGAGGCCGGCGATTTCCGCCGGCGTTGCAACCTGGAGATGGTCCGCCTAAGTCAGTTGGAGGATGCCGAAGAGATCGAGACCGTGAAGAACATGGTCTTCCGGCACGCCGAATATACAGGTAGCGGCCGGGCTACAGAGATATTGCTTGGCTGGGACGAATCGGTGCGGCAGCTCGTGCGGGTCATTCCTAACGACTATCAGCGGGTTCTGGAAGCGCGGACAGAGTTGTTGAAAGGTGGAATGACGATCGAGGCAGCAGAACTTGCTGCGTTTGAACTCAATTCAAGTCTTAATCATGGGTAAACCGACGGGATTCATGGAATATGCTCGCACGTTGCCGGTGGTCCGTTCCCCGCGCGAACGGATTGCCGACTGGAGCGAGTTTCACAAACACCCGCCGGAGTCTCTTCTGCAAGAGCAAGGGGCCCGTTGTATGGACTGTGGAGTTCCATTCTGTCAAACCGGCATCGCGATTAACGGGGCTACTGCCGGCTGCCCGATCAACAACCTCATCCCTGAATGGAACGATCTGGTCTATCACGACCGTTGGCAAACTGCCCTCGAACGCTTGCTTGAAACGAACAATTTTCCTGAATTCACCGGTCGCGTCTGCCCGGCTCCGTGTGAGGGCTCATGCGTCCTGGGTATCAACGATTCGCCCGTGACGATCAAAACGATCGAGCAGGCGATCATCGACAAGGGATTTGCGGCCGGATGGATTGTTCCCCAGCCGCCTTTGACGCGAACCGGTCGACAGGTTGCAGTGATCGGCTCCGGTCCCGCCGGGCTGGCCTGTGCGAGTCAACTCAATAAGAGCGGCCACACAGTTACTGTGTTCGAGCGCTCGGATCGTAGTGGTGGGCTGCTGATGTATGGCATTCCGAACATGAAGCTGGAAAAGAAGGTGGTCCAACGACGTCTTGAACTGATGTCGGCTGAAGGGATCCGGTTTGTTACTGGAACCAACGTCGGCACGGACTATCCGGTGGACCAAGTAATGAGAGAGAGCGACGCTGTTGTACTTTGTGGGGGCGCTACCCGGGCCCGCGATCTGACAATCGCGGGCCGGGAGCTTCAGGGTATTCATCTGGCGCTTGAGTTTCTGCATACGAGCACCGCCAGTTTGCTCGATAGGAAGCCTGTACCAAGACACTTATCTGCAAAAGACAAAGACGTGATTGTGATCGGTGGGGGAGATACGGGGACCGACTGTGTTGCCACCGCATTGCGGCAGGGTTGCCGCAGCCTGGTGCAATTCGAGCTCTTACAAAAACCTCCTGCTGAGCGAGCAGTAGACAATCCCTGGCCGCTTTGGCCCCGCGTGTATCGACTTGATTACGGTCAGGAAGAGGCTGCTGCGATCTTTGGCCAGGATCCGCGTGTTTACGCGATTCAAAGCACTCGCTTTATCGGCGAAGGCACCAGCGTGAAAGGCATCGAGACTGTGAGCGTCGAATGGGCGCGGACTGATACCGGGCAACTGGCGCCGGCAGGAATACCGGGCACCACTAAGGAGTGGCCGGCCCAACTGGTTCTCCTGGCCCTCGGCTTTGTGGGCGCCGAAAGGGAAGGACTCTTATCGGTTCTGGGAGTCGAGATTACTGATCGAGGCAACGTTCGCGTTGACGGAGAGATGATGACCAGTGTGCCCGGGGTTTTTGCCGCGGGTGACATTGCGCGCGGACAGTCGCTGGTTGTTTGGGCGATTGCCGACGGGCGCCGGGCTGCCGCCGGCGTGGACAAAGTTTTGATGAAAGGAACGGCCTTACCGCACAGTAGGGTCGTAGCTGCCGGAGGGTTCCAACAAAGATGAGCGCACCAGCGATTCTGACGCCAACCAAAGAGCCGCTAACTCGGACTGACGAAAGACCCCTACCGCGCGGCGCCGAGATCCTTGTCGAGGCACTCTTGCATGAGGGTGTCGAGGCGATCTTCGGTTATCCGGGAGGCGCAGTGCTGCACATCTACGACGAGCTGTGGCGGGTACGTGACCGGCTGCCACACTATCTTGTGCGACACGAGCAAGGTGCAGTCCACATGGCTGAAGGGTATGCGCGATCTTCGGGAAGAGTCGGAGTGGCGCTGGTGACCTCTGGCCCAGGCGCGACGAATGCGATCACAGGCATTGCTAACGCTTATTTGGATTCGACGCCGATTGTGGTCATTACCGGTCAGGTGCCAACGCCGTTGATTGGGACAGATGCTTTTCAGGAGGTTGACACTGTTGGCATCACGAGACCGTGCGTGAAGCACAACTACCTGGTCCGCGACGTCCGAGATCTGGCGGCTGTGGTCCATGAGGCTTTTCACCTGGCGAGCACGGGAAGGCCGGGTCCGGTTGTAATCGACATTCCAAAAGATGTCTCGGCCGCCAACACGTCGTCTTCGTCGCTCGAACATATCAGCTTCCCGTGCGTTGAACTCCGTCACCGGCCTGAGTCGGAAGCGGTAACACGCGCCGTCACCGAGATCCTGCGAGCTGAACGTCCGGTGCTCTATGTTGGGGGAGGGATCGTTAGTTCCGGCGCCGCTGAAGAGTTGCGCGGCTTTGCCGAAGCTCTACAGCTTCCGGTAACGCCGACGCTGATGGGATTGGGAGCTTTCCCGTCGGGACATCTGCTTTCGCTTGGAATGCTGGGGATGCATGGCAACTACGCCGCCAATATGGCGGTCGCCGAGAGCGACCTGCTGATCGCGGTAGGAGTGCGTTTTGATGACCGCGTTACCGGCAAGCTGGCGACCTTTGCTCCCCATGCCCGCGTCATTCATATTGACATTGATGAAGCAAACATTGGCAAGAACCGTGCGCCCGATATCTCACTTACCGCCGATGCCCGGGAAGCGCTTGTCGCATTAACTGCTGCGGCCGCTGCACGCGAACCGCTCGAGATTGAGTCGAGTATTAGCTGCCGTGAAAAGTGGTGGGAGCGCATTCACGCCTGGCAGCGCGAGCAACCTTTGCGATTCTCAGGTTCGAGCGAGCAGATTAAACCGCAACACGTAATCCGCGAACTCTTCCGGCTGACCGACGGTGAAGCGCTGATTGTGACGGACGTGGGGCAGCATCAGATGTGGGCTGCTCAGTTCTATCCTTTCAAGCGGTCCCGGCAATGGATTACGAGCGGCGGTCTCGGCGCGATGGGCTTTGGCGTTCCTGCGGCGATTGGTGCGCAACTGGCAAAGCGCGATCAACTAGTGGTGGCAGTGGTAGGTGACGGCGGCTTCCAAATGACAAATCAGGAATTAGCAGTGGCCGTTCAGTACGACCTGCCGGTGAAGGTTCTAATCATGAACAATGGTTATCTCGGCATGGTGCGCCAGTGGCAGGAGATGTTTTACGACCGCACGTACTCGGAGGTGGACCTATCGGTCTCTCCTGATTTCGTGAAGCTTGCGGAGGCTTACGGGGCGTTTGGCCGGCGCGCTACGCGGCCTGACGAGCTGGCGGACGTGCTGGCTGAGGGCCTGGCTCATAAAGGGGTAGCGGTGCTTGATCTTGTAGTTGCCAAAGAGGAGAACGTTTTTCCGATTGTCCCCGCTGGTGGTAATTCGCGGGACATGATTGTTGAATGATTTGCGATTTGCGATTGTGGATTGGCGATTGGCGATTGACGATTGTGGGTTTTGCGATCAGTAAATGAGCTGTATTCAAAGTCAATCGACAATTGTCAATCGCAAATCGCCAATCTCCCAATCGCCAATCGCCAATCCCCCAATCGACAATTCCATGCGTCACACACTTTCAATCGTAGTTGCCGACCAACCCGGTGAGCTTTCGCGCATCATCGGGTTGTTCAGCGCGCGCGGTTTCAATATCGAAACTGTCGCCGTCGGCCGCACACCCGACCCACGCTGGTCACGCGTGACCGTAGTAACGCGTGGCGACGACCGCACCATCGACCAGATCGTTAAGCAATGTATGCGTCTTGCGCGCGTGCGCGAAGTACAGGACGTTACGACGCGCCCGCATATCGAGCGTGAGATGGCCCTGATCGACGTCGAGGCGTCTCCGGGCGCAGTGCGGCAGGAGGTCCTTAATCTAGTGACGGTATTTCGCGCCAAGGTAGTCGATATTTCACCAACACGAATGATCCTAGAATTGTCGGGCAACAAAGAGAAGATAGAGGCCTTTCTTGATCTGCTGCGTCCGCTTGGCATCCATGATGTCACGCGCACGGGTTGCATTGCCATTGGCAGGCTTTCAACGTTAACGCCGGCGGTGAACGGCGAGGAAAGCGGTAGGGCTAACTACTTGGTCGAGGCAAACGACGCTTGAGTCGGCTATAACTTCAATTCAACTCTAACAAGGAAACAAAACATGAAGATCTATTATGACAAGGATGCAGACACTGGCGTGTTACACGACAAAAAGATTGCAGTTATCGGTTATGGCAGCCAGGGGTTTGCGCAATCGAACAATCTGCGCGAGTCGGGGTGCAACGTGACGGTAGGTTTGCGCCCGGACAGTCCTTCACGCGCCAAGGCCGAGCAGTCCGGTCTGCCAGTTCTTCCCGTGGCCCAGGCCGCTGCCGACGCCGACATCGTCATGATGCTCGTGCCAGACGAACTGGGCGCCGAGGTCTACGCTCGAGATATCGCGGAATCGATGACGCCGGGCAAGTACCTCTCTTTCTCGCACGGCTTCTCGATCCATTATGGATTCATCAAACCGCCCGAAGACGTAAGCGTATTCATGGTGGCGCCTAAAGGGCCGGGCCATCTCGTACGCCATGAGTATCAACGCGGGGCGGGTGTCCCGTGCCTGCTTGCGGTCCACCAGGATCCGACCGGCGACACGAGACAGATTGGTCTGGCCTATGCTTCGGCGATTGGCGGTGGGCGCGCGGGAGTTATCGAAACGAACTTTCGCGAAGAAACTGAGACCGATCTCTTTGGTGAACAGGCGGTGCTTTGCGGCGGCTTAACAGCACTGATCAAGGCGGGCTTTGAAACGCTTGTCGAAGCGGGCTACTCGCCGGAAATGGCCTACTTCGAGTGTCTCCATGAAATGAAGTTGATTGTCGATCTGCTTTACGAAGGGGGCATCGCCGAGATGCGCTATTCAATTTCAAATACTGCCCAGTACGGCGATATGACGCGCGGGCCGGCAGTAATCAATGACGAAACAAAGACGCGGATGAAAGGCCTGCTCGACGATATTCAATCTGGCGCATTTGCGCGAGAGTGGATGAGCGAGCACCGCACGGGTCGCTCGCGCTTTCGGGAACTCGAGTCTCAAAGCAGAGAACACGAGATTGAGCGTGTGGGCGCTCAGTTACGCGCCATGATGCCGTGGCTGGCTGCGGGCCGCCTTGTCGACAAAGCTAAGAACTGATCAATGAGGAGGTCCGGTGTCGTTCGACCTATCAAAATGGGTGTGGATAAATGGCAGGCTCGTTCCCTGGGCCGGCGCCACAACCCACGTTTCAGCGCATGCGCTCCATTACGGCAGTGGTGTTTTCGAGGGGATCCGTTGTTATGCAACCGATTTTGGACCAGCGGTCTTTCGTCTCGATGCGCATCTGGACCGGCTTTATTCTTCTGCCGAAGTCTACGGTATCGAGATACCCTATCCGCAGGCCCAGATGGCTGAAGCCATCAGCGAGGTGATTACCCGAAACGGCTTTGACAGTTGTTACGTGAGGCCGATCTGTTTTCTTGGTAGCGGCAGCCTCGGTCTGCAATCGCGCGACTGCCCGGTTGAGGTCGCGATCCTCGCTTGGCCATGGTCGCCGTATCTGGGCGCCGAGGGCCTGGCCAGAGGCGTGCGCATCACGATCTCTCCCTGGCGAAAGTTCCAGTCCAGTATGATGCCGACAACTGCCAAAGCCTGTGGTCAGTATCTTAATTCGATTCTGGCTGTCAGGGATGCAGTCAACCGCGGCTTTGCCGAGGGCCTGCTGCTTGATGCCGATGGGCACCTGGCTGAAGGGTCTGGAGAGAATTTGTTCCTGGTTGCTGATGGAAAGCTCATTACCAACGATGAACGCCACTCGATTCTGCTGGGCATCACCCGTGATGCCGTCATTAGAATCGCCCGAGACCTTGGTTATGAAGTAACGGTGACAACACTCGAGATCGACGACCTGCTGACTGCTGACGAAGCCTTCTTTACGGGGACTGCCGCTGAGGTCACGCCGATCAGGGAAGTAGACGGCGTGTCGATCGGCTCCGGTGGGCCTGGTCCAATTACGCAGGAGATCCAACGGGTTTTCTTTAAGGCGACTGCGGGCCGGGACCAACGTTATTCTGACTGGCTGTATCCGGTTAACTGGGAGCCCGTTATGCCCGAGACGTTGTTGAGCACCGTCCAGTGAGAGAGAACGAGATGGATTACAACCGTCGAAGCAAAGTCATTACATCTGGAATTGAGCGTTCGCCCAACCGCGCAATGTTGCGTGCGGTTGGCTTCGACGATGCGGACTTTAACAAGCCGATCGTGGGCGTGGCGAACGGGTACAGCACCATTACGCCGTGCAACATGGGCCTGAATCGACTTGCGGATCGGGCGATCGCGGCCCTCCAGCAAGCCGGCACCATGCCGCAGGTCTTTGGCACGATCACAATTAGCGATGGCATCTCGATGGGCACTGAAGGCATGAAGTACAGCCTCGTTTCTCGTGAAGTCATCGCCGATTCGATTGAGACCGCCTGTCAGGCCCAGAGTATGGACGGCGTGCTCGCGATCGGTGGCTGCGACAAGAACATGCCCGGCGCAATGATCGCTATTGCCCGGATGAACATCCCTTCGATCTTCGTCTATGGCGGCACCATCAAGGCCGGACGCTACAACGACCAGGATCTGACGATAGTCAGCGCCTTTGAAGCAGTCGGGCAGTATTGCGCGAACCGCATCTCCGCAGGCGAACTCGGTGAAGTCGAGCGTCATGCCTGTCCCGGACCTGGTTCGTGTGGGGGCATGTACACGGCCAACACAATGTCAGCGGCCATCGAAGCGATGGGCCTCAGTTTGCCTTATTCATCGACCATGGCCGCCGAAGATGACGAGAAAGCAGAGAATGCTGCGCTTTCCGGTGAAGTATTGGCGGCAGCGGTTCGGAAAGACATTCTGCCGCGCCACATTCTGACAAGAAAGGCGTTTGAGAATGCGATTGCTGTCGTGATGGCGGTAGGTGGCTCGACAAACGCCGTACTGCACTTGCTGGCAATTGCTCACGCGGCCGGCGTTCCGCTTGCCCTCGAGGACTTTGAAGAGATCAGGGCACGAGTCCCTGTCCTTTGCGACCTCAAACCCTCTGGGCGCTACGTTGCCACGGATCTGCATCGTGCCGGTGGCATTCCTCAGGTCATGAAGATCCTGTTGACAAGAGGTCTGCTACATGGTGACGCCTTGACGATTACTGGAAAGACCGTGGAAGACGTGCTTGCTGACGTTCCGGTTGAGCCGGGCACGGATCAGGACGTGATCAGAAATTGGCACGAGCCAATCTATGCGCAGGGCCACCTGGCCATTCTCAAGGGAAACCTCGCTGCGGAAGGAGCTGTGGCCAAAATCAGCGGTATCAAGAACCCCAGAATCACCGGACCAGCGAGGGTGTTTGATTCAGAGGAAGGTTGTCTTGAGGCAATTCTTGCGGGACACATTAAGCCGGGCGACGTTGTTGTGATCCGCTATGAAGGACCAAAGGGTGGTCCCGGCATGCGCGAGATGCTGGCGCCTACCTCGGCGATCATCGGGGCCGGATTGGGAGATGCGGTGGGGTTAATCACAGACGGGCGCTTTTCGGGTGGTACTTACGGCATGGTTGTCGGGCATGTGGCGCCCGAAGCAGCGGTCGGAGGGACCATCGCCCTGGTTGTAGAGGGTGATTCCATTACGATCGATGCTGAAGAACGACTGCTCAAGCTCAATATCCCGGATGATGAGTTGAAACGACGACGCTCCGCTTGGCATCCTCCGCCACCACGCTACCGGCGGGGTGTACTTGCGAAGTACGCGCGGCTTGTTTCGAGCAGCAGCCTCGGTGCGGTTACCGATGGGGAGTTCGTCAGCAATGGGGAGAAATTAGAGCAATGAGCGCGTCACTCGAGATCTACGACACCACCCTGCGCGATGGGATGCAGGGTGAGAGCGTAAACTTTTCTGTTGCGGACAAGTGCCGGGTTGCCGAGCAGCTTGATGATCTCGGCGTCGATTTCATTGAAGGTGGTTGGCCTGGTTCCAATCCGCGTGACATTGCTTTCTTTGAGCAGGCGCGGCGGCTCAAGTTGGGGCATGCCCGTCTTGCGGCGTTTGGCGCCACGCGGCGGAAGTCACTTGATTGCGCCTCCGACCCGAGTATTCAGGCACTCTTGAAAGCGGAAACACCGGTGGTCACCATCTTTGGCAAGTCGTGGTTGCTGCATGTAACCGAGGCTCTTCGCCTTAGCCGGGAAGAGAACCTCGAGATTATTGCCGACACGGTGAGCTTCCTCGTCGCTCGTGTTCCTTTTGTTATCTACGATGCCGAGCATTTTTTTGATGGTTACGCTGCCGACCCCGAATATGCGCTCGAGACTTTGCGCGCCGCGGCAGCCGGACAGCCACAGCGAATAGTTCTTTGCGATACAAACGGCGGCACACTTCCGTCCACAATCGCATCAGTAACACGCGAAGTGGCCGAGAAGGTACCAGTGCCGCTCGGAATTCATTGCCACAATGATGGGGATCTCGCTGTCGCCAACACGCTGGCGGCTGTTTCGGCAGGCGCGATTCATGTCCAGGGAACAATCAATGGCTATGGTGAGCGGTGTGGTAACGTGAACCTCTGTTCGATAATTCCCAATCTGGAATTGAAACTCGGGCTCGAGGTCATTGGACGGGAGCGGCTCAAGAAGTTGCGAGAGATCTCGAGATTCGTAAGTGACATCGCAAATCTTTCCTTCAATTCGCGGGCGCCGTTTGTCGGTGATAGCGCGTTTGCCCACAAGGGTGGCGTCCACGTCTCGGCAGTTGAACGGAACCCGTTGACTTACGAGCACATCACACCGGAAGCGGTGGGGAATGGCAGGCGGGTACTCATCTCTGATCTCTCCGGACGGGCCAATGTTGTAGCCAAGGCCCGAGAGTTGGGACTGGAACTAAATGACGAACAGCGAGTGCTCGAGGAGTTGAAGCAAAAGGAGTACGACGGTTATGAGTTCGAGGCCGCCGACGCGAGTTTTGAGCTTTTGGTGCGGAAGCTTTGTGGCGCTGAGCAGAAGTTCTTTGAACTCCTCGGTTTTCGGGTGATTGACGAGCATCGCGGCGCGCTGATGCCTCTCAGTGAGGCAACGATAAAGATCAAGGTTGGCGAACGGATTGAACATACCGCCGCCACCGGCAATGGTCCGGTTAATGCTTTGGACAACGCTCTGCGGCGAGCGCTGGGAGCGTTCTACCCGACGATTGCGGAGATGGGGTTGATCGACTACAAGGTGCGCGTCATACCCAGTCGACTCTCAGGTACTGCCAGCCTGGTACGGGTGCTGATCACGTCGGGCGATCAAGACGGTGAATGGGGCACTGTCGGAGTGTCTGCGAACATCGTTGAAGCGAGCTGGCGCGCGCTGGTGGATTCGGTTGAGTACAAACTGACCCGCGATCGCGTCCTTCCAATTGTCATGGTCTTTGCCAATGTCAACGACTGAGAATTAATTGTTCCCGGGGCCAACGAACCGGGTCGATAGAATACAAAGACCACCCACTGCGTTGGTGGTCTTTGGTTTTGGGCCAGTGAGAAGGTCTTTGGTGCCGGGCGTCTGTAGCTGGAGTTTGGACATTTCCAGTTTAAAAAAATGCTTTGTCTGAGTCGAGTGAAACAATTATAGTTTCACGTACCATCAGGGTGGAAACACTTCGATTGAGTGGCAACCATGTCTTATACCGTCAAAGTGTTTTGGCAAAAGAAACCCGAAGAGGCTTTTCTCGACAATAAATACGGTAGAACTCATACATGGAGTTTTGACGGCGGGCTCGAGCTCCAAGCTTCTTCGTCACCTCATGTCGTGCCGCTTCCAATGTCGAGTGAATCTGCAGTCGATCCTGAGGAAGCATTTATTGCGTCGCTCTCCAGTTGCCATATGCTATGGTTTCTATCAATTGCCGCGGGAAAAAAATACGTTGTTGAAAGTTATGAAGACAATGCCGAGGGAGTCCTGTCGAAGGATGAGGAAGGAAAGCTGGCCATGACTCGTGTTGTCTTAAAGCCTCAGGTCACCTTCGGCAACGAGCTCACTCCTTCACGTGATGAGGTTGATGAATTACACCGGTTGGCCCACGATAAATGTTTTATCGCAAATTCTGTAAAAACTCAGATAAGTATCGTTCAGAGCTAAACGAGGGAAGAGAAGATGCGTGACTTAGCCATACGGCTGGAAAACCGGCCTGGAGCCCTGGCTGAGATGGGAGAGGCTTTGGGGAGTGCAGGTGTTAGCGTCGAGGGTGGCGGGGCTTTTGTTGTTGACGGCAAAGGTATAGCGCATTTTCTCTTCGAGGATGCAAGCGCCGCCCGCAAAGCTCTTGAAGAAAAAGGAATTCAGGTTCTGGAAGATCGCGAAGTCCTTGTTCAAAAGCTCAATCAGGATCAACCTGGGCAATTAGGCAAAATTGCGCGGCTGATGGCGGAAGCTGGCGTTAATATTGAGGTGATTTATAGCGACCATCAAAACCAGCTTATCCTTGTTGTTGATGACTTTGAAAAAGGTCGAACGGTCTCGGAAATGTGGAAGAAGAAGCACAGCATTTGAATTCTGGCAGCCTCCCGATCGGCGATTAGAACGTCCAAATGCCCGTCAACGACTCCCCCTCATCAATAAGCCGCCCGAAACTCATTTTGGCCTGTCTTGCCGGGGTCTATTTTCTTTGGTGTGCCTGGGATCCTTATCAATGGCATTTAATCGATGGCGTCAACCTCGTTATCCATGAGGCCGGGCATTTCGTGTTTATGCCTTTCGGCGAATTTTTGATGATTGCCGGCGGGTCTCTATTTCAGGTGATTATGCCGGCGGCCTTCGTGCTCTATTTTTATAGTCAAGGGAATCCATACTCCGCGGCCCTTGTTCTGTTTTGGGTAGGAGAAAGTCTGCTGAATGTATCGGTATATGCAGCGGACGCAATAAAGATGGAGCTTCCACTACTGGGAGGAGAGGGCTCAACGCATGATTGGAACTATCTGTTGACTTCGATGGGGGTACTTCCTTCAACGGGGCAGATAGCAGGCATGGTTCGAGTGTTAGGAACGGTTGTTATAGTGACCGCCCTCGGTTGGGCGATAAGAGAGAGCCTGGCGGCCAGATGATCGGGACTCCTTTTTGACACCTCAGCTTGCTTCGCCTGAACGGGATTGCTAGAATCCGGGTTCGTTAACAGGTACCTAGGTTTTGGCAGGTGCTCGCACCTGTTGTTTTTCAAATTTTTGATAGGATGCTCCGGAAGACCTTCGTCATGAATCGAACATACACTCGATTCTTTACTCTGTAATTGCCGCCCGCTGCTTGCGGGCCCGGCGAAGGCGCTCCTATCGAATCCGATCTTGAAGTTCGCAAATAGCCTTTCGGAAATCGTTATCGTGGCCCTCGCCGTGGCGGCGTGGCGCGCTTCCCGTGCGTAAAATGCGGCATTGCGGCCGTACGTGCTAACAGGCGAATTTCGGGAAGCATAAATATAAGGACACGGGCCAAATGCTCGTGGCACATGATGAACGAGATCAACGTACAACTAAAGGGGGGCGGGGTAGCCCAACTTCCGGCGCCGGTAACTGTCGCGGAAGCGCTGAAGAGGCTCGATCGCGAAGCGGCCAAACAGGCGCTCGCAGCGCGGGTGAATGGTCGCGAGGTTGATCTGGCCTTTACACTCGATACGCCGAATGGCGACCCGGTACAGATTGAACCCGTGCTGCCGCAGACGCTCGACGGGCTGGATGTGCTTCGCCATTCAACCGCGCATCTTCTGGCGGCGGCTGTGCTCGATCTTTTTCCTGGTACGAAGCTCGGCATCGGTCCGGCGCTTCTCGAAGATCCCCGTTATGGATTCTTTTACGACGTCATTACTCCCCGGCCACTGACGGAAGCCGACTTGCCGGTGATCGAAAAGCGGATGCGTGACATCGCGAAGCGCAACCTTCCCTACCGGCGCGACGAGATCTCAAAACCCGAGGCTATTCGCATCTTCCATGACCGCGACGAGCCTCTCAAGTGCCAGCTTATTGACGATAAGGGTGGCGACACGGTGAGCGTCTACTATATCGACGGCTCGCCTTTTATCGACTTTTGCCTCGGACCGCATGTGCCGAACACGAACAAGCTGCGGGCTTTCAAACTGCTTTCATTGGCAGGCGCCTACTGGATGGGCGACTCTTCGCAGCCACAGATGCAGCGCATCTACGGAACGGCCTTCTTTAAGCAGGAGGAACTGGACGCCTGGCTGAAGCAACGTGAGGAAGCAGAAAAGCGGGATCATCGCCGGCTCGGCCGGGAACTCGATCTCTTTTCCATCCAGGAGCAGTACGGGCAGGGGTTGATCTTCTGGCACCCAAAAGGGGGCGCCATTCGCAAAGAGATGGAGGATTACCTGCGCGAACAGTTGTTGGCCCGTGATTATGGGCTGGTCTTCACTCCGCACATAGCAAAGCGGGATCTTTGGTTCATCAGTGGTCACGAAGAGAACTACGCCGACTCGATGTTTTCGCCGATGGAGTTCGAAGAGCAGGAATTTCGCATTAAGCCGATGAACTGTCCGTTTCATATCGGCATCTACAAGTCGGCGCAACGCTCTTACCGTGATCTCCCCATTCGCTATGCAGAGTTGGGAACGGTTTATCGAGCCGAGCTTTCGGGTACGCTGCACGGGCTGACGCGCGTGCGCGGCTTTACCCAGGATGATGCGCACATCTTCTGTACGCCTGAGACGGTACGTGCTGAAATTCTTGGCTGCGTCGATTTCGCGTTCCACATGTTCGAGGTTTTTGGCTTCAAGGACATCAAGGTCGAACTCTCGGTTCGTGGCAATGATCCGGCCGCTCATTATCTAGGGTCGGATGAAGATTGGGAAAGCGCCGAAGCCGCTCTCGTAGACGCCTTGAACCAGCGCGGTATCGCTTACCAGCGCGTGGAGGGCGAGGCCGTCTTCTACGGTCCTAAAATAGACATTCGCGTCGAGGATGCCATCGGTCGCAACTGGCAGTTGACGACGGTACAGTTTGACTTCAATCTGCCAGAGCGCTTTCAACTCGAATACATCGGCGAGGACAACAAGCCGCACCGGCCGCTGATGATTCATCGGGCTTTGTTTGGTTCAATGGAACGTTTTTTTGGCGTGCTCATCGAACACTACGCCGGGGCTTTTCCGATGTGGTTGGCGCCCGTGCAGGTCGCCGTTCTGCCGATCACGGATCGGATTAATGAATATGCAGAAAAGGTCGCTCAGGAACTGCGGGCGGATCATTTGCGTGTGGAAGCGAATCTGAGGAGCGAAAAGATTGGCGCCAAGATTCGGGACGCGCAGTTGCAAAAGGTGCCGTTCATGCTCGTACTGGGTGATCGTGAGCTCGAGCAGGGGCAGGTGGCTGTTAGAGAAAGGTCACGGGGCGATCTCGGAGTGATGTCCCTGGAAGATTTTAAGAGTATGGCACGCAGCCTCGTAGAAAAGCGTGCTTTGGCAAACACTTAGTTCAAACTTCAATGTTCAGCCCAACGCCCGCGGTTCAACATCCGATATCCAGAGTCCGAATCCCGGACTTGAGATTCAGGTTTTGTACTCGAGACTTTGGACTTTGGATTTTGCACTTTGGACAATTGACTCAGGAGGTGCAGCAATAGCTACAGGCTATCGAGGTCGCGGCCAGCGCCCGGACAATCGGCGCACACCAGCCGTGCGTATTAACGAAAGGATTCGCGTGCCTGAGGTGCGTGTGATCGATGACGAAGGCGAACAACTCGGCGTGATGGACGTTCGCGATGCAATTCGACAGGCCCGAGAAAAAGGCCTCGACCTGGTTGAGGTTGCCCCGACCGCGGAACCGCCCGTCTGCCGGATTATTGATTTTGGAAAGTATCAATACGAAGCCAAGAAGAAAGCCAGCGAGGCGAAAAAGAAACAGGTCACGATCACTGTCAAGGAAGTCAAGTTTCGCCCCGGAACGGATGAACACGATTACAGCTACCGGATGAAACATGCTCGAGAGTGGCTCCAGGAAGGGGACAAAGTAAAAGCGACCATCTGGTTTCGGGGGCGCGAGATGACGCACCGGGAACTTGGCGCCCGCATTCTGGAGAAGCTTGAGAGTGATCTTTCTGATGTAGGAGAGGTCGAAGCCAGGCCGCGCATGGAAGGTAACCAGATGTTCATCATCTTTGGCCCTAAGCGGCACAAAGGCGGCGCCAGTAAGATCGAACAGACGTAGGGGATTTGCGATTTCCGATTTGCGATTTGCGATTTTTGATTTGAGATCCGCGATTTGAGCGTCAAGCAATTCTGAGAATGCTGCAATCTGCAATGGGGTTTAATCGCAAATCAAAAATCAGAAATCAAAAATCGGTAATCGAAAATCGGCAATCGAAAATCGAAAATTCTACGACGGAGTAATCATGCCTAAACTTAAGACACACAAAGGGGCGGCCAAGCGGTTTCGTTTGACTGCCACCGGAAAAGTAAAGCGCGGCCATTCGCACGCGCGTCACATTCTTACCAAGAAGACCCACAAGCGGAAACGTTTGCTGGATATCGATACGCTGGTCTCCAAATCAGATGAAAAGCGAATCGAGAAGATGCTGCCGTACGGTCGCGACTAGTGATGTGAGCCTTCGTATAATTTTGCGCGTAGTGATCGAACAACCCAAAAGACGATCCGCGATCCACATCATACGAAGAGCTTTCATCCTTTAAGGAAAGGGGACTAATAAAATGCCTCGAGCAAAACGTGGAAACAAGCGTCTCGAACGACGAAAGAAGATATTAAAACTCGCTAAAGGGTACCGTGGAACAAAATCAAAACTATATCGATCGGCCAAAGAGTCGGTTGAGCGGGGGCTGAACTTTGCTTACACCGGACGAAAACTGAAGAAGCGTGACTTCCGCAGCCTCTGGATCGTACGCATTGGCGCTGCCGCACGCCTTAATGGCCTCAACTATTCGCGGTTTATGCACGGCTTGAAACTGGCCGGAATCGAGCTTGATCGAAAGGTGCTCGCCGACCTTGCCGCGAATCATCCCGAAGCTTTTAGCGAGGTCGCCGGCCAGGCCAAGAAAGCGCTCGAAAACGAAGAACGTGAAAAGGCGGCGGCTTAGAAAAGCGTGATGACAGAAGGTCAAAACCAGGCTAGCCCTGAAGATCAGGTCGAGGCCGCACGCAAAGCGTTCGAGACAGAATTCGAACGCTTTGCTCGCTTTACTGGCACTGCAAGTCCGACGGGCTTGGAACTAAAGCAGGCTGAGGCTGAACAGAAGGCATTGCAGGACTTGCGAACCAGGCACCTGGGACGGAAAAGCGTGCTCGCTGCCTGCAAGAAGCTTGTGGGTCGAATCGCTCCAGAAGAGCGCGCCAAATTTGGTCAGTTTGTTCAAGCGACTGAAGCGGGAATCGTTCGGGTACTGGATGAAGCGGAACAGAACCTCGGTAACTACATTCAAAACCAGCGCATCGAGCGCGAGAGTATCGATGTAACCCTTCCTGGCCGGCGTCCGCGTCGTGGGCATCTCCATCCCATAACCCTTTTGCGCGAACGCATCGAAGACATCTTTGTCACCATGGGATATGCGATCGAGGACGGGCGCGAGATTGAGACCGATTTTTACAACTTCGACGCCCTGAACATTCCTGAAACGCATCCTGCCCGGGCCCCCCAGGACACTTTCTATACGACTGCCGGTTATGCGTTACGCTCCCAAACCTCAACGGTCCAGATTCACGCGATGCAACGGCGCGGCGCGCCCGTCAGAATGATCGCACCCGGTCGGGTGTTTCGCCGCGATACGCCGGATCCGACTCATAATCCCATGTTCTTTCAGGTCGAGGGATTGTGTGTTGATCGCGGTATTTCAATGGCCCACCTTAAAGGCACGGTAGCGGAATTTCTCCGGCGCATGTTTGGGCCAAACACGGTCACCCGCTTTCGCCCGTCCTATTTTCCTTTCACCGAACCGAGTGCGGAGTTTGATTTCAGTTGCTTCAAATGCGGTGGACAGGGTTGTCGCATCTGCAAAGGCTCCGGCTGGATTGAACTCGGTGGCTCGGGCATGGTGCATCCCAACGTTTTGCGCTCAGCCGGAGTAGACCCGGACGAGTACTCTGGCTTCGCTTTCGGGTTGGGGATCGATCGGATGTGTTCGCTGATGTATGGTCTGGACGACATCCGCCTGCTGTTCGAGAACGACGTCCGCTTCCTGGAACAATTTGATTGAAGTTAGTCGCTCACTTTTCCGGTGTGAGCCTTGACCGTTCGCTATGTATATAAGCTACAACTGGCTTAAGGAACTGACAGGGACCAGTCTAACTCCGCTCGAGTTGCGCGAGCGGCTGACAATGGTGGGACTCGCAATCGACGCCGTCGAAGAGTTCGACGGTGATTATGTTCTGGATGTTGAGGTTCCCTCCAATCGGCCGGATTGTCTCTCACATATAGGTATCGCCCGCGAGGTTTCCGTTATCGAGGGCGGAAAAGTGCATTGGCCGGCGCCGATTTCTACTCGAGTTGAAGGCCGGGCCGAAGATTTCGCTGCCGTTGAGATTCGTGACCCGGACCTTTGCCCCCGCTACGCTGCGCGCATTATTCGCAACGTCAGGATTGCCCCTTCCCCTGACTGGCTTGCCAGAAGACTTATGGAGATCGGGCAACGACCAATCAACAATGTCGCCGATATCACCAACTACGTGCTCCATGAACTCGGTCAACCTCTTCATGCTTTCGATCTGGCGAAACTCGATGGCCGGAGAATCGTGGTAAGACGTGCAGCCCGAGACGAGAAACTGAAAACCCTCGACGGTGTTGAGCGCGAGCTGAAGCCGAATATGCTGGTCATCGCTGACGCCGCAGAGCCGGTGGCCCTGGCGGGCATCATGGGAGGTGAGGAATCGGAGATTTCAGCCGCTACGAGCGATGTTCTGATCGAGAGCGCCTACTTCGACCCCGACTCCGTTCGGCGCACTGCCAGAGAACTCGGGATGGACACAGAAGCTTCGCGTCGTTTTGAACGCGGCGCCGACTGCGAGAGTGTTCTGCGCGCGCAGACTCGCTGTGTTGAGCTTATCTGTGAAATTGCGGGCGGTACTGCCACGGAAAATTGCATCGACGTCTACCCTGATCCCTTACCGGTTCGGCACACGACTCTGCGGCCAATTCGAGTTGAGCAGTTGACCTCGATACGAGTGGAGCCTGCCGAGATGCTCCGTATTCTTACCGGACTGGGCATGCGGCAGAAGAATGAGAACGATAACGGGGCGCTTACATTTGAAGTTCCGAGTTGGCGTGCCGATGTTCGAATCGAAGAGGATCTGATCGAGGAGATAGCCCGCCACACGGGTTATGACAAGATTGCCTCGGAGCTGCCGCCCAGTGGGCAGGCCGGTGAATACCAGGCGAAAGAGCTAAAGTACAGGGCCCTGAGACGAGCCTTAGCTGCCAGCGGATTTGATGAAGCAATAAGTTTCAGTTTTATCGAGAGCGGTTCCGAAGCGAAGTTTGAACCCCTCCCTGCATTTCGGAAAAGGGCAGGCGACGAAGGCTTTGTTTCCTTAAAGAACCCGATTATTGAGAATGCCGACCGCATGCGACCAACCCTGCTTCCGGGGCTATTGAACTCGTTGCGCCATAACCTCAACCACGGTAATCGTGACGTGCGTTTGTTTGAAATCGGCAGGATATTTGCCAATTCCAGTGCTGGAGAGCTGCCGGAGGAACGCGAAGCCCTGGCGTTGGTGGGAAGCGGGGGTGCCCTCGAGGCAGAGCTTGCTCAGAGTGCTCGAGAACTCGATTTCCATGATGTCAAAGGTGCTTTGGAAATGGCTGTGGAGATCATGAAGCTTGGGCCACTGGGCTTTCTGAGTGCTCGAGTCGAACATCTTCTGCCTGGTCAGGCCGCCAGCATCACTCTTGGTGAAGGCGAAGTGATCGGCTCAATCGGAAGATTGGCAGAAGAGATTGCGAGTATTTATAAATTCCGGCAACACGTTTTTGTAGGCGAACTGGATCTGACCGCCTTGCTGGCCTCACCGGAAAGGTTGGTGCATTACAGACCTTTACCTCGTTATCCCGCTGTGCTCCGCGACGTTACGCTTCTGGTTCCGCGTTCAGTGACAGTAGCAGAGCTTCTGGGCGCGATAAAGGAAAAGCAGGTGAATACGAGCCGCGATGTACGCCTGGTTGGTACTTACGAAGGTCCCAACATTCCGGAAGACAGACGCTCGATCACATTGCGTTTTGAGTATAGGGCGGAGGAACGCACGCTTCGCGACGAGGAGGTCGATGAGTTGCAACGCGGTCTCGTCGATCTTTTGGTGCACAAGTTTGCTGCAGAAGTGCATTAGGAAAAATAAATCAGCTTCGAATGCGTTGTCAGTCTTGCGCTTGCTCGCGTGAAGTCGCATAATCGGACATCTTCGAATTGATGGTAGAAATTGTCTGGGAGAGATCAATGGTTGGTTTGAGTGGCTTAGAAAAATTCTCACATCTCGAGGACAAGATCTATCGCACCATCGAGCTCACCAAGACACTCCGGCAAGAGAAAGAGAAGCTTGAGAAGGAACTTTCGTTGATGCGCCGCGACATGGGTAATGTCCTGAATGAGAAGGAGCGGCTTGAAACTCAAGTCGAAAAGCTGCTGGCCGAACGAGACATGATTCGCATGAAGGTCGAGGCGATGCTTGACGCAGTTGCGGTTCTGGATCCTGAGATGGCGGAGGAGCTGCGATGACAGCTGGAATCGGCCAGATCCTGGGTAAAAGTATGGATGTAACGACGACGACACCTACTATCAGAGTAGAGATCTACAATCAGACCTACAACATCCGCTCGGATGGCGACACTGAATACATTATTCAGCTCGCCGAGTTTGTAGATAGTAGAATGCGCGAGATTTCCTCGGGAACACTAACGGTAGATTCTCTAAAAGTAGCCATCCTCGCCGCATTACATATTGCCGATGAACTCCACCGGCTAAAGCACCTTCACGAGCAAGCGGATGGTCAACTTGCCTCGCGCAGCGCGGAATGTGCGGAAATGCTTGATCGGTTGTTAAAGGTGAGAAGCGCCGTCGATCAAGACCAGCCGGGCGCCGGCAACCTGTCACTGAGCTGACTCCAACCAGGCTGAAAACTACAGACACCACAGGCTTGAGCCTCGTGGAGTTTCAATTTCCGCCTGACGACAACCCGCCCCGAAACACCCAAGGCACCACAGGCTTGAGCCTCGTGGAGCTTCAATTTCTGCCTAACACAACGACCGCAACACCACCCA
>JBGSWR010000009.1:0-7211 GCA_041751855.1 Pyrinomonadaceae bacterium | reverse complement strand
GTCCGCGTGCCCTGGACAGTCCACGTGCGCATAGTGCCGGTTCGCCGTCTCGTACTCCACGTGCGCCGTCGCGATCGTGATCCCGCGCGCCTTCTCTTCCGGCGCCTTGTCGATCTGGTCGAACGCCACGAACTGCACCTTAGGATTGTTCTTCCCCAGCACCCGCGTGATCGCTGCCGTCAATGTCGTCTTCCCGTGGTCCACGTGTCCGATTGTCCCGATGTTCACGTGTGGCTTTGAACGGTCGAATTTTTCCTTAGACATTCTTCGTTGCCTCTTCTAAATAGTACTCACTGCTGGAGCCCGCGATGAGATTTGAACTCATGACCTCCTCCTTACCAAGGAGGCGCTCTACCCCTGAGCTACGCGGGCACGAGTCAAGCTGGTTTTCAAAACTTGGAGCGGGCGACGAGATTCGAACTCGCGACCCTCAGCTTGGAAGGCTGATGCTCTACCAACTGAGCTACACCCGCCCACCGAATTTGCGATTTTCGATTTTGGATTTTTGATTTTCCCGAGGGTTAGCGTTAGCTTTCCTTCCTCAGAAACTCCCAACTCGACTATCGAATCAAATCGCAAATCAAAAATCGCAAATCAAAAATCAAACATCCCCTCTGGTGCAGGGGGCAGGATTCGAACCTGCGTAGGGCGTTAGCCCGCCGGGTTTACAGCCCGGTGCCATTAACCACTCGACCACCCCTGCGGATCCTTTTCAAACAGTTGCTTTGTCCTGGAGCCGGCGAAGGGACTTGAACCCCCGACCCTCTGATTACAAATCAGATGCTCTACCAACTGAGCTACGCCGGCCCATTACAGGGCACAAAGAGCGCATTCCGACAAAATGCGGATACTAACAACAGGTTGGTGAAAACGCAAGCCGCAGACAAGGCTATATATAAAAGGACTTACATGACTTCGGTCAAGCTGGTGGTTGACGCTCGCACCACCTCACAGTACGATGGAAATCGCCTCAAAGCGGCTCCCTCAACGCAAGAACTTTCGACTGGCTACGAATGAATTAGCAAGTCCCTCTGCGTTACCGGCAATGAGATGTTTTTGCTCCGAGACGCCCCCGAACCCCCCGGTCTATATATATTAAGTATTAAGGAGTCCAGCCAATGCAATTTACCAAGTTTATCGCGAGTTCTCTCCGATTCGTGGTCGTAACCGGCTTTGCAGCCGTTCTCTTCGTTCCCGCAACTACGGCTCAGCAGATCAATCAACCATCGGTTACGCCAATGACTCTTGCCGGCCGAAGCCTGTTGTATTGCGCAGGACAGATTCGCTATGAAAGGTTTCCCGCCGTACCTCAGATTGTCGGCGCCGAGCAGGAACAGGAGCAAAGAACCTTTTCTTCCGGTGACATCGTCTACCTTAACGCTGGCTCACAACAAGGCATCCGCGAAGGCCAGGAATTCATGATTGTGCGACCTCGAGGCGAACCAAAGGGAGTACATAAACAGAAGTCCGGCTTCCTCGGTGTCTTTGTTCAGGAGGTGGGCCAGTTGCAGGTGATCGAGGCCTTCGAGCGTACTGCCGCTGCCCAGATCACATTTTCGTGCGAGAGCGTTTTGTTAGGCGACCTTCTGACCGACGTTCCATCGCGTGTGTCACCGGTAGTCCCACCTGAAGGGCCGCTCGATCGTTTTGCGGATCCCAGCGGCAAACAGACCGGAAGGGTAATTATGGCTCGCTATGGTCGCGAGATGATATCCAGAAACGACATTGTTTATATCGATCTCGGGGCGGAGGACAACGTCGCCGCCGGAAACCATCTGACGATTTACCGTGAAGTAGGGAGGGGGAATATCCTGCGGAGCGAAATTCCGGAGTTGGGTCGAGGGCGAACCGATAACTTTCAAAGTAGAATTTTTCGTGGCGGCGGCTTCGGGATTCAATCGCAACGTTCCAAAGATTCGAGGGGCAACCCCGGACTTTATCGCGGGAATCCGATCACGACTCCTGAAATCAAAGACAAGCGACCACCGCTGCCGAGAAAGATTGTGGGCGAGGCGGTGATACTAAGCGTGCAAAGGCGAACGGCTACCGCAATCATCACCCGCGTCGCGCAAGAGATTCACACTGGAGACTTCGTCGAGATGAAGTGAGGAACTTAACTCGGCTAAAGCGTGTGCGTGAAGCGAGGTCGCGCTAGTCATCGAGGTGACGCTGTGTCATGGAGTCAGTACGCGGTAGCAAGCGTCGGGACTTGGTCCCTGTAGCTTCGACTTCCGGCAGGTACACCCGACGGGTGGGACCACGAATTCAGAACCGGGAGTGGAGGAGCTGTGAAAAGGCGAACGCGACAATTTGCGCGGTCCATCGGAAGCCGTTGCCAGGGAGAACCCTTTTCACAGCTTCGCAGCGACCGGATGCTTGTGACTACTCACGTTGTTCTCGGTGGTTGATGCAGGAATCCGGTCGCTACGAAGCCGTGGAAAAATTGGGCTCGCTTCGTGCAGCCATCCGTGGGACGCAAACAGTGTTGAAGCGCAATTTTTCCACGGCTTCTACGCTCCCAGTTCTGAATTCGTGGTCCCACCTAAACACTCTTGGCAGCTCACTAAAGCTTTGACATGCAGTGCACTAATCGCGAGCCGTGGCGGCTGCGGCGCTATGCGCCTTCTGTTTTGCCCGCGTTGCGAGCACGGATTGATAAAACGACCGGAAGTATCCATACATCGAAAGAAAAGCCGAGATCACCACAAGCCAGAGCATTGCCCGCCCTGCTGTGTAAAGAAGTACCTGCCAATCATTCCCGGTAGTTGGCCCTGAGCCAAAAAGATGTTGTAAGGCAGCGCGCAATTCGGGCACCGTCCAGAATTCGATTGCCGGAAACGGACGGCCAAAATTCGCCACCGGTGGTCGGCCGCCCACACTGGAAACTATCAGCAACGCAACAGTGATCACCTGCGCCAACATCTTCACCTTACCCATTCGTGAAGCGGCAATCACAACCCCATCAGCCGCGGCAATCGACCGCAGCCCGGTCACAGCAAACTCGCGACCAATGATTATTACGACGGCCCAGGCTGGCGCCAGTTGATTCTCTACCAGGGAGATCAATGCTGCCGAGATGAGCAGTTTGTCAGCAATCGGATCGAGCAACTGTCCCAGGCGTGTAACCTGGTCGCGACTGCGGGCAAAATGACCGTCCAGATAATCGGTGAGCGCAGCCCCCAGGAATATCGTTACGCCCAGAATGTGGCGGGGCACTCCAAACCAGTCCTCGGAAAACGGTGTCAGGAGCACCACCACCAGCAGTGGAATGATGAAGATCCGCAGTAGAGTCAGGGTGTTGGGAAGATTCACATTGTTCAGCCTTGGAAGACCATCCGTGATGCGTTCGAGTGTAGGACCCCGTGAAAAACGGTGTCAAGAAAAGCTGGGGGTTCTTTCTTATCCAAGCTACAAGGCGATGGACGAATTCATACGAAGCCGCACTAAATGAGGTCTCGGTAATTCAACTAGCATATTCGTGTAAGTTCGTGGATCCATCTTCGCTGCACTTAAAGAATCAACAATGACACAAAGCGTGCTTGCTGTTCGATCTCGCCCTCAGCTAGAATCATGGTTTCTTCGCCGCGTGTAATTTGCATCCGTAGCGACAAGCTTTGATTCTCGTCCCATGGCAATCGACCGCATCACCGTCAGAGGCGCCCGGCAGCATAACCTCAAAAACATCAACGTAGAGATTCCCCGCGATCGCCTGACCGTGATTACCGGCCTGTCCGGCTCGGGCAAATCATCTCTCGCTTTCGATACCATCTACGCCGAAGGTCAGCGACGGTACGTCGAATCGCTCTCCGCTTACGCGCGCCAATTCCTGGATCAACTTGAAAAACCTGATGTCGATTCCGTAGACGGCCTTTCGCCCGCTATATCCATCGAACAAAAGACGGTCGCCCGCAGTCCCCGCTCGACGGTCGGTACAGTAACCGAAATCTACGACTATTTGCGGTTGCTGTTCTCGTCAATTGGCCAACCGCATTGTCCTCAATGCGGTGAACCAATTACGCGCCAGAGTGTCGACCAGATCGTGCAGAGCGTTCTGGCTCTCCCTGAAGGCGAGCGCGTAATGATCCTGGCCCCAATAGTTCGCGGACGGAAAGGCGAGTTCAAAAAGGAGCTCGAGAAACTCGCCAAGGACGGGTTTCTCAGAGCCCGAGTCGATGGCGAATTGCTGGCGCTTGATGAAGAGATTCGTTTAGACAAGCGACGAAATCACACTATCGAAGCTGTGGTGGATCGACTGCTCATCAAGCCCGGGATTACCGAACGCTTAACCGAGTCTTTGCGGACGGCCCTGAAGTTGACGGGCGGCGCCGTGCTTGTTTCCGTAATCGATGGCGATGAAAAGCTCTATTCCGAGCGGATGGCCTGTGTTAACTGCGGCATCAACGTGCCGCCTCTCGAACCGCGCTCCTTCTCCTTCAATTCGGCTTATGGCGCCTGCAAACGGTGTCATGGATTGGGTATGGTCCATGAAGTCGATCCGGCGAAACTGATCCCGGATGCCGGACTGCCGGCCGAGAAGCTGCCGTTCGTTGGTCCCGACGATCGGCAGGGCTCAGCCTACCTTCGCAGCGCTCTGCTTGCAGTCATCAGACACCATAAGGCAGATCCGGACGCCGCGTTCGCAGACTTGCCCAAGCTCGTATGCGATGTCTTCTTTAACGGGCTATCTGCGTATCTTAAGTTTTCCCAGGGCTCCTACTCTTACCGTGGCCCGTGGAAAGGCGCGTTGCATTGGCTCAGAGAGCGGCTGAATGAAGCGCCCAATGAAAAGGTCAGATTCGCGCTCGAAGAACTGGTCTCTCCTACAACCTGTCCCGAATGCAGAGGACGGCGGTTGCGTCCGGACTCTCTGGCTGTGCGCCTGGCCGGAAGGGGAATTGCCGATTACACAAACCTGACAATCGATGAAGCGGTTTCGGCATTCGACAGCATAAAACTGAAGGGGCGGGAAGAGTTAATTGCCGGGACAATAATGCGGGAGATTCGAAACAGGCTGCGTTTCCTACAGACGGTCGGTCTTGGCTATCTGACGCTCGATCGAAGCTCGTTCACTTTGTCGGGCGGAGAAGGGCAGCGCATTCGACTAGCTACACAGATCGGATCGAAGCTGCGTGGAGTGCTGTATGTTCTTGATGAGCCGTCGATCGGTCTCCATCCGCGAGATAATCAAAAGCTGCTGGACACACTTTGCGCCCTTCGGGATCTGGGAAACACGGTGCTGGTGGTCGAACACGATGAGGAGACCATCCGCCGGGCCGACCATGTTATCGACCTTGGTCCAGGCGCCGGAGCGCACGGCGGCAAAGTAGTGGCGCACGGCAGCGCGGAAGAGGTGGCGAATAACCCCGAATCGATTACCGGACTTTATATTCGAGGAGTTAAACGCATTGAGGTTCCGCCGGAAAGGCGTTCACCCAACGGCAAATATCTGACCGTCCAGGGAGCGCGAGCAAATAATTTGAAGGATATTGACGTCGCTTTTCCCCTCGGATTGTTGACAGTGGTAACCGGCGTTTCCGGCTCGGGCAAATCAACGCTGGTAGCCGATATTCTCTATCGCGCGCTCGCGCGACACCTTTACGGATCATCCAGCGAACCGGGGGCCCATTCGACGATCGAGGGGCTGGACCTGATCGACAAAGTGATCGAGATTGACCAGTCACCTATTGGGCGCACGCCGAGATCAAATCCGGCAACCTATACTGGCCTCTTCACTCCGCTGCGGGAACTCTATGCGATGCTTCCGGAATCGCGGGAACGTGGCTACAAACCGGGACGCTTCTCTTTCAATGTCAAAGGCGGACGCTGCGAAGCCTGCGAGGGAGACGGATTAAAGCGAATCGAGATGAACTTTTTGCCGGATGTTTACGTGCTCTGCGACGTCTGCCGCGGCGCCCGGTACAACAGAGAAACTCTTGCAGTGAAATACAAAGGCAAGTCTATTGCGGAACTTCTAGACACGACGGTAGAAGAGGCGCTACCGCTGCTTGAGAATATTCCCCAGGTCAGGCAAAAACTTCAAACACTGCTTGATGTCGGGCTGGGTTACATCAAGTTGGGCCAATCAGCAACTACTTTATCCGGTGGCGAGGCGCAACGCATCAAGCTGGCCAAGGAGTTGTCAAAGCGCGCCACCGGCAGGACCATCTATATTCTCGATGAGCCGACCACTGGCCTTCACTTCGCTGATGTCCACAAGTTGCTCGATGTTCTTCAACGGCTGGTCTCACTCGGCAACACGGTGCTTGTAATTGAACATAATCTCGATGTAATTAAGTCAGCGGACCACATCATCGATCTGGGACCAGAGGGTGGAGCGCAAGGCGGACGAGTCGTTGTGTCCGGCACTCCTGAAGTAGTGGCCCGGTCGCGACGTTCTCACACGGGCCAGGCCTTGCGGCCACTACTCAACGGCCGTCTGGCTCGCAACGGGAATGGACCGAACCATCGGGAGTCACAGAAGATCGCGTGATATAATTTCCTTCGTGGCTTATTCCATCAAAGATATCAGATTAGATAAGACCGCTTTCAGCGTATTCTCTTCTTTCGCCGAGGCCGACGCGGCCGATCGTGCTTTCTGGCATGCAAAGAGCCCCGAAGAAAGACTGGAAGCTCTCGAGCTTATGAGACAGAGCGCTTATGGCTACGACGATCCGTCTACCTCCCGACTTCAAAGAGTTTTTGAAGTTGCTAAACTCAAAAGAGGTTGAGTACCTTTTGGTCGGTGGATATGCGGTGGCTTATTACGGATATCCGCGGCCGACTGGAGACATGGATATTTGGATCCGGCCCGCTCTTGAGAACGCAGAAAAAGTCGTAGCGGCATTGGAACAGTTTGGCTTTCCCTCGCAAGCGGAACTCTTTCTTCAGGATAATCAGGTAATTCGCATGGGCATCCCACCATTTCGTCTCGAGCTGATGACGACAATTGACGGCGTAGATTTTGACGAATGCTACCCTGAGCGAAATCGGATTGTGCTGGACCAGGTCGATGTAGATCTCATAAGCCTTCCGCGTCTAAAGGCCAACAAGAAGGCCAGCGGGAGACCGAAGGATCTGGATGATTTGGAGAATCTACCTTGATTCGTTAAAGACGTTAGAGCGAGAGTGGTGTCTTAATTGTAGGGGTGGCCCTCCGTGGCCGCCCTTAACCGCCGAAATAGTCTTTCACTCGGGCGGCCACGGAGGGCCAC
>JBGSWR010000008.1:0-349617 GCA_041751855.1 Pyrinomonadaceae bacterium | reverse complement strand
GCTCATACCTAAGTTGCCCCTGCTTCGTTAGATAATTCTTGTGCATCGTCTCGACATCAGGATTGCCGTCTGTCCACTGTTCTTCCGTCGAGCCGTAGAAAAACTGAATTGTGACACAGCCTCTGAAGCATGAGGGTATCTGCAACAGGACACGGGTGCTTTTAGGTCGAAACTAAACAACCCCATGCTAAAAGTGAGTGTCAAAAACGATGGCTTCATGCTTTTAGTATTCAGGTATCTATAGCGGGAACCGGTTCTGTCGGGTCCGAAATTAAACAACCCCAGGCTAAAGAGAGCGACTCGGGAAAGAGCCAAGGTGATTCCCTTACCATTAACACCTCACTTCAGTGAGGTGATCAGAGAGAGCCAGGGAATGGAAACCGTTTCAACGGTTTCCCACTCGCAGAACAGTCTCAATGTCGGAAAATGGAAACCGTTGAAACGGTTCACGGAACTGCTGGCAGGACCTTGGCCACCTAACTGAAGTTAGGTGTTAATGAGATCTCCCATGATGATCGATTTTTGACACAGTCTCTGCCGTTCGGGGATTGTCTTCTTGACTGAAACTTTCGCAAGAAAAGGAAGTTGCGGAGTCAGTGCCCTCCGTTATTTCAGTGTTGAGCCCACAGCATACACACTCTTTGAAAGTGCGGAGAAACTCGTTGCTCTTTGAAGGGCGGCACGTCTGTCAATCAGCTTCACTAATACAGAACAAGGTATCCTGGCTGCGAAGGAAGAGGTCGCCTTCCGCAATCACCGGTGAGGCAATAAACACCTGATCCTCGAGTGTATTCGTGGCAATGACCTCAAACTTCTCACCAAGTTTCAATATAATCACATCCCCTTCTTCGCTCGCCAGATAGAGCTTGCCGTTAGCAGCTACCGGCGAAGCCTTGAAATTGTACGGCCGCGGCAACCGGACTTGATGATAGTGGGGCTCTCCAGTAACAGCATTAAAGACACTCACTTGCCCCGAGTCGGTGACGACATACAACTTCTTATCATGCAGAACCGGGGAAAGTGTGTACGAGATGCCCCGCGTGTGACTCCAAAGCACTGCCTCAGTGCCGGTCAAGTCGCCTTGGTTTCCCTTCTTGTCTGGCTGAATGGCCATTAGTTTCGGATCGCGATGGCCGCTCATTACATAGAACACACCGTTCAGATAAACGGGGGCCGGGATAACGTTCGAACCGAGTCCGCTGCATTCCCAAATGACCTTGCCGGTCGCAGGATCATAACTACGCACCTTGCTTGTGGCGCTTACGACGACCTGCTGCCTCCCAGCATGCTCGACAATTAGCGGCGTGCTCCAGGAGCTCTCTTCGTCCCGCGCACTGCGCCACAACTCTTTTCCGGTGCGCTTGTCTACCGCGACTATGAACGACTCGCCCTGGTGATCGAATGTCAAGAAGATGCGCTCTTTATCGATCGCCGGCGCGACTCCTTCGCCGAACTGCAAACGCATTTGCATCTGCACCCCGAAATCCTTTTCCCAGATCTTCTTTCCATTCAGGTCATAGACATACATCCCGCGAGAACCGAAGAAAGCGTAGAGGAACCTGCCGTCGGTGATTGGTGAGTTCGAGGCGAAACTTCCATACATCCGGTGATAGCCCTCATGCGGCGTCGCGACTCGCGCTGTCTGTTGCCAGAGCACCTTTCCCGTGTTGCGGTCAAGGCATAACACCATCAACTTGTGTTCGATGTTGGCGCCCGCCCCTCCGCCTGGACCACGTCTGCGTCCACCTTCAGGCTCACCCTCGGGTTGAGCAGGCGGCGGTGGCGCTGTGCCGGTTTGTACTGCCGTTGTCAGAAATATTTTGTCGCCCCAGATCACGGGCGTCGAATATCCCCGCCCGGGTATTGCAGCCTTCCATTTAATGTTCTTTGTGTTGTCCCACGTGACCGGAGCATCTCCCCGTGCTACGCCATTGAGATATGGTCCACGCCACTCAGCCCAATGCGCCGGATCGTTCTTTGACGAGATACTGGTGGGGAAAGATACCGCGAAGGCCACCGCACTTAGGATCAGAGCAAAAAGCAGAAGTTTTTTCATAGTCACCTGTGAATCTTTAAGAGTTGTTGCTGGCAAGGAAGTGCAAGGTCCTCGTGCACCATGCTTTCCCTGCCGGTCGATACGAATTGACTGACTGGAGTAGTAATATAAAAGGCCCGGCTGAAATTTGGAAGCCTTGGCGAACCACAAGAAAGAATTTCCGGCAGGAAAGAGGATGACAATGGCTGATAAGATCACAAAGACTGAAGAAGAGTGGCGGCAAGAACTTTTGCCCGAGCAGTATCACATCATGCGCCAAAAAGGCACCGAACGGGCTTTCACCGGCGCCTATTGGGACAATCACGACGAGGGGGTCTACCTCTGTGCAGCTTGCGGGTTGGAACTCTTCGATGCCGAGACAAAGTTTGATTCCGGTACTGGCTGGCCCAGTTACTTTGCCCCCATCTCCCAGGAGAACATCACCACCGATAGTGATACCACCCTCGGAATGACTCGAACCGAAGTCAAGTGTGGCCGCTGTGACTCGCATCTCGGACACGTTTTCCCGGATGGGCCCAAACCGACCGGGCTACGTTATTGCCTGAACTCTGCGGCGCTGAAGTTGAACAAACAGGAATAACTCGGGATTCATCGAAATTGAGTGGGGAAGTCAATCGATGTGTACAGTGAGTTGGTCGAGACAGTCGGACACCTATGTGCTGCTGTGTAACCGCGATGAGCGGCACACACGGAAACCCGCGCAAGGACCAAAGCTCGGTAAGGTGCGCGGCGTGCCATTGATTGCCCCTGTCGATGGCGATCATGGAGGATCCTGGATCGGGGTTAATCACTTCGGGGTCACTCTTTGTCTCCTGAACCGCTACGGTGACAGCGTGCTCGAGCCAGAACGCGACTATACAAGCAGAGGTCTGCTGCTACTTGAACTGATGCACTGTCGCGACCGGAGCGAGTTCCAGAAGTTTCTTAACGAAAACGATCTGAGGGACTTCCGGCCGTTTACCCTGGCGATGGTTAACGCCTCTGAGCCGGCAATGATCGTTCATTGGACCGGACAAGAGTCGTTCATTCACCCCGACGCGGAAAATGAGTTGCCGCTGGTGTCTTCCTCGTTAGGGGAGCCGGAGGTGGGCAAATTTCGTAACGAACATTTTCAGAATCTGTTGGGAGCTACCCAACCCGCAAGTGCGGCAGTACTTCATGAATATCATCGCAGCCACTTTCCGAATCGGGGCCCTTATTCAGTCTGCATGCACCGCGAAGATGCCGGGACCGTCAGCTTAAGTGTAATAACTGTAGGTAGAGAGCGGATCGAATTCAGTTACCACAAGGGTCCAGCATGCACTAATGCCGAGCCCGAATTCGTCAAACTCGCCAGAGTTAAGCAGTGACAACTACTGACTATCTGGGTGACTGGGGCAGTGCGCCAAGAAAATCTAGGTAACCTTTACAAGGACTGTTTCATTAACATCTGACTGCAAGATACCCTGGGGCTTCTTCCCAAGTTTGTGTCGGGGTAAATTCTACCGTCGACCTGCGATATTCTTGACTTACCTACATTTTCTTGGGGACTGGTGCTGGGGTAAATGGTTAGCGAAGCCTGGAAATTACTTTAGACTTGCAGATCACGCAAAGCGCGGAGCGTGTATTCACGGGTCATCTGTTTGCGCCAGTTCATGACGAAGTCGGTATTGTCCAGAGGGCGGGCTTTAATGTACGTCTTCTCGGCTGCGGCCTGTATCTGTTCTTCATCCAGCCGGCGCCCGATAAGCGTCTGCGCGGCCTCCTCCACTTCAATCGGAGATGGAGCAATACCGCCAAGGACCAGCTTTGCTTCAGCAACCGTCCCCATCGCGTCGAACTTTGCCCACGCTGCCACACCCAGCACCGGGAAATCAAACGCACCACGCCGGCGCAGCTTCCGATATGACGCGCGCCAGCCATTCGCCGGTGGAAGCTGAATATCCACGAGCAGTTCATCGGGTCGCTTATGCAGATAATCAATGCCGTCATCGTTGTAGAACCCGCCAGCGTCAACGACACGCTCACCCAGAGTTGAAGCGAGCCGGATCCTGGCGCCGAGAGCAACGAGCAATGGAGCCAGATCTGATGATTGGACCGCCCAGCACTTTGAGCTTCCAGGAGCCACCCAACAGACATCACCATCTTTCTTCAGACAAAAGTTAATGCCTTTGCGCCATTCGTAATTCTGATCGTAATAGTTGCAGCGAGTATCGAGCAGCAGGTTGCCACCGATGGTTCCCATATTGCGCAGGAGAGGGGTTGAGATCAACTTTGCGGTGGCCACGACTGCGGGGTATTCGCGCTTGAGCTGAGAATGTTCGCAGATGTCGGTGAGTGTTACTGAAGCTCCTATACGAGTGCCCGTTTTTCCATCGCCGGAAATTTGATTAAGTTCAGGTAGCCGCATGACGGAGATCACGGTGCGCGGGGTCTGTTGCCGGCGTTTCATGTTTGGATACAGATCCGTGCCCCCGGCGACAAACTGCCCCTCGGGGCCAGCGTCGCCCATCATCTTTACCGCCTCCGCGATCTCTCGCGGCACGCGATAAGTGAATTTGGGAAGTCGCATCATAGGAAGGTCAATGGGATCTCAAGAATGTACGGCGACGTGCGGCAGCTCTCTACCGTCACCCCCTTCCGCCGGAGTAAGCACTTTCAAGGGCTCAGGCCAGCTCACCTCAGGAACACTCTCTGGACCATAACGGCCGCTCCTGCCTTTGGCTTTTTCGCGTAACGCTTTCAAGACCTTTTCAGGCGTGATTGGTACTTCATCTATGCGCACGCCGACGGCATTGTAAACGGCGTTTGCCACCGCGGGTGGGACGGGCAACAAGGGTCCCTGACCAACCTCTTTCGCTCCAAATGGACCATTTGGATCAGCGTCCTCGATAAGATATGTCTTGACGTCACACATCTCTAATGTTGTCGGACTCTTGTACTCGAGCATTGACGGAAACTTGTGAACTACGTTTCGGTTGGCTCGATAGGCCATCTCTTCCATCAGGATTTCACCGAGACCCATGTACACACTGCCTTCAACCTGCCCCATTACCAATACCGGATTAATTGACTGCCCGACGTCATGTGCAATCCAGATGCGTTCGACAACCACAATTCCAGTTGCCGGATCAACGTCCACTTCAGCAATCGCCGCCGAGTAGCTATAGGCGGGCGATGGCCCGACGCCGCTCCCTTTGTATTTGCCGGGCGACGGCGGCGGCGAATACGAACCAACGGTTCCGATCGTGCCGAATTTGGATTCGGCGAGCACAACCGCCTCCGCAAAGGTCACACCGGCCTCCGGGTTCTCAACATCGAATACGCGGCGCTCCGCGAGAGAGATATTCTCAATTGGAACCCCAAGCCTTTCGGCCACCGCAATCGCAAGTAGCTCGCGCGCTCGCTCGGCAGCCTGAATGGCTGCATTACCGCTCATTAGTGTGACGCGACTAGAGTAGCTTCCCAGATCAACTGGAGTCAGATCCGTGTCCGCGGTCACGACACGGATATCAAACGGATCTATACCCAGCACTTCGGCGACGATGTAGGCGAGAATTGAATCCGAGCCTTGACCAATGTCTGTCGAACCGCACATCACGCAAACGCCACCTTGCCGGTCCAATCGCAGTTGCACTCCGGACTGGGGCATGTTGTTCCAGTAGATGGGCAGTCCGGCGCCGCAGATATAGGAACTGCAAGCAACGCCGATTCCCTTCCCATAAGGCAGCTTTCGCTTGTCAGGGTCCCAACCGGAGAATTTGTTCCTCCAGCCGGCCCCGACCGCTATTTTGTCGAGACAGGCGCCCAGTCCCATGCTACCTATGCGCAGGTAGTTGGCTGTCACTGAGAAGGGCTTTACCAGGTGGTTTCGCCTGATCTCAATCGGATCCAACCCAAGCTGTTCAGCAATCTTATCGAGTTGGACCTCCAGGCCGTAACGCGGTTGCGGGGTCCCATGACCACGCTTTGGACCACAGGGGGGCTTGTTCGTAAAGCAACGCACTCCCTGAAACTTGTAACGGGGCACCTCATAGGTGACGGTCTGGAGCGCTCCAGTGTAGAAGGTGCTGGCCACGCCATAACTGCCATAGGCGCCGCCGTCGAGAAACGATTTGAAATGCATCGCGGTAATGGCGCCATCCTTCTTTACACCTGTCTTTACTTGCATCAGCACAGGATGACGGCCACGATGACAGTAAAAAACCTCTTCCCGCGTCAGCGTCACTTTAACGGGTCTTCCTGTAAGCATCGCCAGCTTACTAACCACAACTTCGTGGTTGAAGGGATCGCTCTTGCCGCCAAACCCGCCGCCATTAGGCGTGGCGATCACGCGAATGTGACTCGCAGGTAACTCGAGCACCCTGGCAAGCGCCCGGTGAACGTAATGAGGCGTTTGCGTTGAACTCCAGAGCGTTAGCTTGCCGTCAGGATCGAAATGGGCCACCGCAGCATGCTGTTCGAGTGGCAGATGGGTATTCCCTTCGTAAAAGAAGGTGTCTTCGCGAACGAGATCGGCTTCTGCAAAACCTGCCTCAACGTCGCCAAATTCGAGCGATATCTTTTTATGAATGTTGCCGCTATCGCCATAGTTGTGAATCCGTGGCTCGTCAATCATCACGGCTTCATCTATTGACGAGATCGTATTGAGTGGTTCGTATTCGACTTCGATGAGGTTCATGGCCTCGAAAGCAATATCTTCATCGAGTGCGGCGACCGCTGCCACCGGATCCCCAACGAATCTTACTTTTTCGATACAGAGTGCATGCTCGTCCTGACTGACCGGAAGAATGCCGTAAGGGATCGGCAGGTCGCTTCCAGTAATGATGGCCACAACACCTGGAAGCGCCAGGGCTTTTTTTGCATCGATTTTTTTGATTAAGGCATGCGGCTCATGACTACGAAGCATTTTGCAGTACAACATCCGCGGCAACACGATGTCATCGGCGAACCTGGTCTGGCCCGTGCATTTTGCCCGCGCGTCAACTTTGCGGAAGGGCTTACCAACCACCTTCAGAGGCTTGCCGTTGTTTCCGTTCTTCGTCATCGAACTCCTCTACTCACAGCCATAAAGACTCTCGCGCGGAAGTTCCATCTCTTCTCCTCGTAGACGCGCTGCGGCAACTTCAACGGCCTCGTAAATCTTTATATAGCCGGTACAACGGCAAAGGTTGCCGGATAATGCTTCCTTAATTAGTTCCCGGTCTGGCTTAGGGTGCTTCTCGAGCAGTTCTTTCGCCGCAAGTAGAAAGCCCGGTGAACAATAGCCGCATTGCGCAGCCCCCAGGTCGGCGAAGGCGTCTTGCAGCGGATGAAGCTCGCCGGCCTCAGCCATCCCTTCAATCGTGGTCACTTCACGCTCCTCGGCATCTAGTCCGAGCATCAGGCAGGAGAGAATCGACCGACCATCGACCAGGACTGTGCACGTGCCACACTCGCCGAGCTCGCAACCGTGCTTGGTACCTGTGAGGCCTAGATCTTCACGCAGAACTTCGAGCAACGTTTTGTGAGGAGCAAAAGCGACTTCTGTCTCTTCGCCGTTGAGGAAGAATTTGATATGGGCCTTGTTTTTCTCCGACTCAGACATAACTCAGGTCTTCGGCGCCGAAGCATCTTTCTTGCGGGCAGCGTTCAACACGATGTTGTCAATCAGCCTCGCCTTGCCTAAATAAGCCGCGACGGCGATCAGAACCGGGCGCTCCTCAATCTTCTCGATCTTCTCAAAGGTGTCAGCATCAGCAACACTGACATAATCTACGCGCGCGCGGGGTTCGGACTCAATAGTCGACCTGACCAATTCGGTGAGTCTGGCGCCGCTCCGCTCTCCCTCCTTGTATGCAGCTTTTGCCTTTACCAAAGCCTGATGAATAATTGAAGCCGCCTCCTGTTCTTCCTGGCTCAGGTAGAGGTTGCGGGAAGAGATTGCGAGTCCCGAATCTTCTCGCACCGTCGGCAACGCGATTATCTCAGTATCAAAGGCCAGATCGCGCACCAGCCGTTTGATGATCCATGCCTGTTGCGCATCCTTCTGACCAAAATACGCAAAATCCGGCCGAACTACATTGAGAAGGACGGTGACCACAGTGGTAACACCCCGAAAGTGCCCGGGCCGCGAAGCTCCTTCGAGTTGCTCAGACATCCCCTCGACCGTTACATAGGTGGAAAACCCTCGAGGGTAGATCTCCTCAACCGGCGGCGCAAAGATGTAGTCCACGTTGTAATCAGTCAGGAGGGCCGTATCGTTGGTTAGATCGCGCGGATAGTGTTCATAGTCTTCCCCCGGAGCAAACTGCGTTGGATTCACAAACACTGAGACGACTACCACATCACACATTCTGCGAGCTTCGCGCACCAGGCTCAGATGTCCCTCATGAAGCGCGCCCATGGTGGGCACAAGTCCGATGGTACGATCCTGTTCGCGGCGAATTTTGCGCGCGACTGAACTCATGCGCTGACGGCGGTTGATAATCTCCATAGTTTCTTTTGTGAGAGTCAGGACTTCTCGGTATTTAAGTCCTTCATTGGCGTGATGTTCAACTCTTCCGCGGCCTCGACTGGTAGCGAATACGATTCTGCTTCAGAAGGATAGGTTCCGTTCCTTACATCATCGGCATAGCGCGTGACCGCTTCGGTGATCACTTCTCGCAGATTTGCATAGGGTCGAACAAAACGTGCGAGTTTTCCGAAGGACAAGCCGAGCATGTCGTGTAGAACAACCACCTGAATATCACAGTGGACACCGGCGCCGATCCCAATAGTCGGAATACTCACACTTTCTGTAATCATGCTGGCAATCTCGCGTGGAACCACCTCGAGAACAATGGCGAAGGCCCCTGCATCCTCCAGGGCTCGCGCATCATCCAGCAGCTCTCGTGCGGCAGCCGCAGTCTTGCCCTGAACGCGATAGCCACCCAGCTTGTTCACGGACTGAGGCGTGAGTCCGATGTGGCCCATAACCGCAATCTCTTCATCTACAAGCCGCTTTACGAGCTGCACCCGCTTGCGACCACCTTCAAGCTTGACTGCCTCAGCTCCGGCTTCCTTGACAAGTCGCAGCGCGGCTCGCACCGCATCATCTTCTCCGGTATGGAAAGATCCATACGGCATGTCGGCTACCAGCAAGGCCCGTTGGACGGCGCGGCGCACAGCCCTGGTGTGGGCGATAATCTCCTCAAGTGTGACAGGCACCGTATTGCCATAGCCGAGTACAACATTGCCAAGGCTATCACCCACCAGGATGATATCAATGCCCGCTTCGTCGACAATGCGCGCTGTCGGATAGTCGTAAGCAGTAAGACAGACGAGACGTTCACCTCGCTCTTTACTCGTTCGAAGTGAAGGCGCCGTGACCTTTTCAGGACGCTCAGGTTTGAGATAGGGCATGTTTCAGATCCCGAGCCACCCACCGCGTGGCCAATGATTGATGTTAAACCCGGTTTCTCCAGATGGCGTGTTAAGCAAGTAGCGCATTATAACGGAAAATCCAGCCGTGGTCAGTCGTCCAAAGTCAGGACGCCTTCCAACGCCGTACTTCATACTCATCATCCAGTTGGGCAAGCAGTTCGGCAACTGTTCGGTGCAGGTTAGGCGGCACAAGTCGCGGCACGAGTTCGGCCAGCGGAACCAGCACAAAACGACGACGGTGCAGCCTCGGGTGCGGCAAGCGAAGAAATTCCGTTTCGCGTATTTCGTCGCGATAAAGAAGAAGATCGAGATCCAGAGTTCGTGGTCCGCGCTTGATTTCCCGCGTGCGGCCCTGCGCATACTCGATCCTGAGAAGACGTGCCATCACCTGTTCCGGCGGCGGCAAGTTGCTTCCCCGTAGTTCTGCTACCATGTTGAGAAATGCCGGTTGGTCTTCAGCGTCGACCGGTTGTGTCTCATACACGAGCGAAAGCCTGAGGACTTCGAGGCCGGAATCAAGCATTCCTCTTACGCCAAGCAGAAGATTTCCTGTCCGGTCGCCCAGATTAGAGCCCAGACTTACGTAAGCGTTCGGTATGGGTGGGCGATTCAGCATCGGGTGGCAAGTCTACTCAGTGGTCCGTTGAGCAGAACTTTCATTCTATACTGTTTCATGTTAGTTCGTGTAATTGTCAAATCCATAACTAACAAAGACGACGCACTTGTCCCAACTCAGCACACTACTGTGGCTTAAATGGAGGTTATTCCGGAATTCGTTTCGGTCATCGCGGGGCGCCATCAACCGACTTGCTTCGGGCCTTGGGATGTTTGCAGCCCTGCTGTTAGCCCTTGCAATAGCAACCGGGCTCGGTATCGGCGCCTATTCACTTTCCAGCCCTGAAGGCGTTTTGATTGAGCAGGCACGCGCCGCAAGCAGCGAGACCGGTGGCGATTCTTCTGTCGAGTTTATCTTCTTCACCATTTTTGCCTTCTGCTATCTCATCTGGGCGACCCTGCCCTTAAGCATTGGCAGCAACAGACAGTTCGAGCCTGGCCGTTTGCTTATGTATCCGATTAGCTTACGCAAACTTTTTGTGTTCGATCTGGCCAGCGAAGTCACTAATCTCCAATCGATCTTCGCCATACCCGCCATCCTGGCGATCGGTGTGGGCGCCGGATTGGCCCGAGAGAGTTTGGCAAGCGCATTCGTCGTCGCTCTCCTGGCAGTTTGCCTGGGGATTGCGCTGTCGAAATGGCTTTCTATCTCAGTAGGATTGCTGATCAAGAAGAAACGCACTCGTGGCGAGACTCTCGTGGCCTTGATTAGTGTGGTGGCCGGTCTTGGGGCCGCATTTATCGGTCAATTTGTGCCGGTCATTTTAGAGCATGCCGAATCGTTCACAGTGTTGCGCTGGACACCGCCCGGCGCTATCGCTTTCGCACTCACTGAAGGTCTTAGTCCAAACTCAGGCTTCTCGTATCTGATCGCTGTCACGACCATCGCCGGATACATCACAGTTCTCGTGACAGCCGCTTATCTGATGGCGCGTCGCAGTGTCCTCGGCAGTGGGGGGAGCGCAAGGAGAAAAGACGCCGAGCAGGTGCTGGCGGTAACGGAAACATCAACTGGCTGGGACCTTCCTTACCTCCCATCCGATCTGTCTGCCATCCTCGAAAAGGAGCTGCGCTACATCATGCGCAACGCTCAACTGAGAATGATGGCCCTCATGCCATTACTTTTGATCTTCATCAGGTTGATGAACACAAGACAGTTTCGTGGCTCGGATGATTTGCCGGACGCAGCAAGCTCATTTGTAAATGAGTTTCTGATTTACGGTCAGGGGATAATAGACACAGGCGGCGTCCTGTATGTATTTCTCATTCTTTCTGGTCTTTCGTGCAATCAGTTTGCATTTGAAGAAGGGGGAATGCGAACGCTCATCCTGTCGCCGGTTGATCGCCGAAAGATCCTGATCGGGAAGAACATTGCTCTCGTGATCGTGGCTATGCTTTTCTCGGTAATCCTGTTGATAATTAACCATGCGGTATTTCGAGATCTGACCCCCGAAGCTCTTTTGTTTGTCGGTTTGAGCTTCATATGCTTTGCGGCGCTGATGTCGATCCTGGGCAATTGGCTCTCCATGCAATTTCCAAAACGCATGAAGTTTGGAAAGCACATCAACGTTTCAGGCGTGGTGGGACTCTTGCTGATCCCAATGGTCCTGATGCTGGCTGTACCTCCAACTATCGCCGTTGCGGCGGGTTACCTTACGCGAAGTTTGCTGATTGAGTATGTTACACTGACCGTGTTCGCTGGAATTGCCGTTGCATCGTATTTGCTGATCATTAACTCTCAGGGGCGCATGCTTCAGCGGCGCGAAGTCGAGATACTCGAAGTCGTTCGCGAACCAACCGATGATTGATAGGCATTTCCGGTAAGTACTCCTCGGAAACGTTAAAAACAACTCCAGCGATGTCGTCGTGAACGATGATATCCGGGCGGGTCGCCGGCCCCGTCAATACAGAAATGGCTCGCAGAAGATTTCGCAGCAACCAGCGGCACGAACCAACCACTGAACGCTCCTTTCAGGAGTACGTCCTTTCCTCGCCTGGTCCCCAAACATCGCGTGTCGAGCTCATGCGTCTCGTACGTGGGGGTGAAGACACTTTTCTCGAGCTCAAGGTAAAGCTTTCAAACTCTGAGAAAGTAGCCCAGGAGATTGTTGCCCTGGCAAACACCGGCGGTGGTGTGATCGTCTTTGGTGTCAACGATCAGATGCGAGTCGAGGGCGTTGATGATCCTGAAAATGTTCAGGACGAACTGGTAAGAATTTGCCGGGAAGAGATTCTGCCGCCGTTAGTCCCATTTATTGACCGGATCGCCTTCGACAGCGGACGCCGTATTGTGGCGCTGGATGTTGACGGAAAGCGTCGGCCCTATAGGACGCGCGATGGGCGATTCTACATACGTATCGGAGCCGAGAAACGCGAGGCTTCGCGTGAAGAGTTGGGCACCCTTTTGGACGAGTCCCGACCCTTGCACTACGAGAATGTGCCTGCCCTTGGCGCGGGGATCGAGGATATTGACGAGGCCCACCTGTGGAGTTACCTACGTGAGTTCGAAGGAGATGCTTTTGAGGACGCGACCGCGGCCGGCTATCCCACCGCGTCTGTCCTTGAACGGGATCTCTTGCTTGGCGTGAATTACGGCGCCGACATCGTACCGACGGTAGCGGGTGTGCTGCTGTTTGGGCGGGATGCCAGCGTTGGCGACCTTCTTCCACGCTCGGCAATACTTGCGACGCGTTTTGCCGGTGAGTCCATCCAGGCGCCCGTCGTTGAACGTGCCCGGCTTACTGGCAATTTAATGACTCTTTTTGAATCAACGTTCAGCTTCATTGCTCGCTATTGCGACCTTTTCGAGAAGCGTCCGCGAAATGTTCCAACAGCCGAAAATTCCGAGAGTCCTGTACCGGCGCGGGGATACTACCATCGCCACGCAATCATCGAGGCTTTATCGAACCTGATTGTCCACCGCGATCTGGCGCTTCGCGAACAGCCTACTCGCCTTCATATCTTCGATAGATCGATCGAGTTTATAAACCCCCGGCGAACGTCAGGGTTCTCGCCATTGGGCCAGAAGGCCATTCGCTTTGGCATTCCGCAGCGATTGAATCCGCAGATTGCCGGAATCTTCTCTAGTTCTGCTTATGGATTATCACTTGCGCAGGGAGGCCTACCAATGCTTATGCGTGAGGCGCGCCTTTTCTCAGGACGGAAGGTTGATATTGTGGCCTTTAATGACGAGTTCCGCCTCCGCATGCACAGTGGTTGATTGATCGCAACTCAATCCTTCGGAGCGTTGTAGAACTGCCGTGCCTGAATTACATACTCTTTGTCGTCATACTGCCCGTCGCCATTGACGTCAACTCTCACCTGGATCTTGTGCTGTTTGCCATCCCGCACTTCTCCCGGATTGAACGCGAGACTGTACTGGCTCCGCAAGAGGGCATTGATCGAGCCAAGAACCTTTGGAAGCTCACCCTCGAAGGTAACTGGGAAATAAGCGCCACCAGTTTCCTTAGCGAAAGTCGTTAATGTGTTCTGCGCTTGCAGAAAGGTCATGCGGCCGGGCATGCCCGTCAGACCATCAGTGGCCGGGAGCCGATCACCGTAACGCTTGAAGAACATGTTACCCGTTCCTATGATGTAGACGGGTACACCGGCATTCTGCAAAACCTTGCGCGCATCCCCATAATTGATCTTGCTGAACGTGTCGATACCGGAAGCTATTAACACTACGGCACGTCTTCTGCCCTGCACGCTAACAAGGCCAGCATAATCCGCCTTCTCGGCTTCGGAATTATCGAGTACAACGGAATCCCCGCGACCACCGATCAGCACAAATTTCAAGGCGTCGAAGAGATTGGTCTCCCTGAATGCCGGATGGTTACGCAGCAGCAGGTTGATGACGGAATTGATTCTTCCGGCGTCGTTAGTGAAGTCAGTTAAGGGTGTGGGTCGCATGTCAAACGCCACGACGGAAACATAGTCATCGGGCGGTTTAATGAACTGCGACAGGAACATTGCGGTAGGCCGGATGACCTCATAGGTACCCGGATCGAAACCGCCGCTGCCGTAATAGCCAAAGATCTCCGACCATTTGCTGTATTCGACTACCATCACCACGGTAATTGGCGCTTCCGGGGTCGAAAAGTTTGTTATCTTCTGCTGCACTCCGTTCGAAAATAGAGCAAAGTTATCTCTCTTCAAACCCGTAACAATCTGGCCGCTCTTTTTGTGGTAGACAACCGCATCGACGTTGACGAGATTTGTAGCGATGACGACGGTCTCAGCCTCCTGGGGCCTGCCAACGACATCCTCCGGCAAGGGTTCGGCATCTCGCTCCTGCTCTTGCTGTCCTGGTCTTTGATTCTTCTTCTGCGTGGCGGGTGGTTGCCGTCGCGACTGCGCGTATGCGAGCGGCGCCGCCATTGCGACCAGGAAGCTAAAAATGATTGTTAAGGCAAACACATAGGAGCTGAACTTGAAGATCTTCATGGTGAACTCCGAAAAAAGTGAGGGGAAAATCTATAGAGTGGAACCCTGAAGTTCCACAAACATAACGCTGGGGTACAGCTTCGTGGGCTGTGATGCCCTGAACCAACCGGGAGTTTGCCGTTTCTAACGTCTGGCCGTACCGCCCGCCTCCGCTTCAATGACCACGTCGTATGTCCCGGTGTTATCTGTCAAATCGCCTTCATTGACCCCCAGAAAGAGCACGCCATCTCGTTGAGCAACGAAGTCGCGTCTCATTCCGATCAGGATGAAGTCATCATTATCGTCACCGATCACAGCGATTAAGGCTCCGGTTGGTTCGGTGCGCATAAGTTTATCATTATCGGCAATAGTGGGTACACCCGCCGGTGTCGCAAAGCGGCCTCGGCCCAGTGACACGCGGCCCGAAGCGCTGATTCGCAAGCGCTGCCCCTTGCGCACAACGAGCCCGCTGTTGCTCCAACCATTGTTCGAATCATCGGCTCGTACCCCGACTTTAATGGTGAAGAATGTCGGTGAACTTGCTCCTGAAGGTTGTGACGATGCCGGTGTCGAACGCGCCTCGGCAGGCGGCGTTGTTCGCGGCTGAGATACTGGTTCAGTGCGAACTGGAACGCTTGCTTCTTCGGCAGCGATTCCCTGGGCCGAATCGAATTCAATCGATTCGATGTCCTCAACATAGATTGTGGTTTGGCTGCGCCGGCCCCTTGCGCCGGTGCCAATCAGCACCGTGAACTGCTGATCCCGAAACCCAATCACCTGTCCACGAATGACGTTTCCATCTTTCAGACGAATGGTATCCGCGAGTGCCGGAACGATCAGCGCAAAAACCAGCGCGACCGCAAACAACGGGTAGGAAATCTTATTCATGGCATTCTCCCAAAGAGCATTTCATAGCAGGTTTAACAATACTCGAATGCTTTTGCAAGTACGAGTCGTGCAGGCCGTCCCCCCTGCGATGCATTTGTGACATAAATGGTTGTGGATCTGTTTGTCCGATCCCTCTCTTGGAGCTTACACTCTAATCATCATTCTCAAGAAAGAGCATTCTAATGCTGCAAATCCAGGGCATTTTCGAAATCGCTATCCGCGTGAAGGATCTTTCCCGCGCACAGGTATTTTACCGCGACGTGCTTGGACTCGAAGAAGGAATGCGTGATGAAGAGCGGAACTGGCTGTTCATGTGGGTGGGCACGAGATCCGGCATGATTGTGTTGCAGGAAGACAAAGGAGAATGGCCGGTGCAACACTTCGCCTTCAAGATTCCACCGGCGGACCTGGAACTCGCTGCGGCCCACCTGAGGGAAAGGGGCATTACAGTCTCTGACCCTGTGCATCACGGTGGGATGGGCGCCACATCCGTCTACTTTGACGATCCCGATGGTAATCAGTTGGAGTTGTATGCACCTGTAGACTCTTAGGCTTTTCTTCCAATCTCCCCCACGGAGATTCACATTTTGAGGTTGTCCGAATGCAGAGAACTACTTCACTTACAGTAAATAATAAGAAGCTTCGGGTGGAGGCAGACCCGGATGCAACGCTCCTCAGCGTGCTGCGCAACGATCTCGAACTCACAGGAAGCAAGTATGGCTGTGGCGAAGGGGAGTGCGGCGCTTGCACGGTTCTGATTGATGGACAGCCGGCTAAATCCTGCGTCACTCGGCTGCGTCAGGTCTCCGGGAAAAGGATCACCACCATTGAAGGACTCGAACAGAATGGCCGCTTGCATCCGCTTCAGGAAGCATTTCTTGAATTTGATGCCCTCCAGTGCGGCTTTTGCACTTCAGGAATGATCATGGCCGGGGTTGCCCTCTTAAACAAGAACTCTCAACCTGGAACAGAGGAGATTGTCCGTTCAATGAACGGAAATATCTGCCGCTGCTGTACCTATCCTCGCATCGTGGCAGCAATCGAACGGGCTTCGCGGGCTACAAGGGAGGGCTCCTAATGGACGATCAAACCAGAGAGCCAGATTTGATTGAGATCGAGCGTTACGAACTCTTTAGCGGGCCTGCCTACAACTTTGCCTTCGACCGGCGACAGTTCATGAAGGTATTCAGTGGAGGAATCGCCCTGATTATCCCTCTGAGTCGGGTCATCGCTCGTGGCGCCGAGCTTGAACAGCAGCAGGGTGAGTCGGGTCGCGGCGCTTTCAATCGCCGGCTGCCGAATGAGATTGGAGCCTGGATTCATATAGACCAGGAAGGCGGCATCACTGTCTACACCGGAAAAGTTGAATTTGGTCAGGACATCCGAACTTCGCTCACACAGGCAGTTGCCGATGAGTTGCACGCGCCCGTAGCACAGATCCGCATCGTGATGGGCGATACGGATCTCACTCCTTATGACGCCGGCACTTTCGGCAGTCGGACTACTCCGGCAATGGCGCCTCAACTTCGCAAGGCCGCAGCGGCGGCGCGTGAACTGCTTATCGATCTTGCGGCCAAACAATTGAACGTGGAGCGAGATACTGTTCAGATCCTCAATGCTTGCTTCGTCAATCATGATGCAACAAAGTCGCTAAGCTTCGCGGAAGTCACAAAGGGAGAAAGACTCGTCAAGGTTATCCCTGAGGATGTAGCAACAACTCCGGTCTCAGAATGGCGCATTGCCGGGACTTCGCTGCGAAAAGTTGATGGCCGTAATTTCGTAACGGGCAAGCACCTCTATAATTCAGATTTGAAGCGCCCGGGAATGCTGCATGCCAGGGTGGTGCGTCCCTCATCTTTCAATGCGACTCTTGTCTCCGCAGATACGAAAGCGGCCGAAGCAATGGCTGGAGTCAAACTGGTGCGCGATGGCGACTTCCTCGCAGTGGCAGCTCCAAGTCAGGCCGTTGTATTTCGCGCCGCAGGGACTATAAAAGCGGAATGGAAGAGTACCCCACAATCGTCAAATTCCGAGTTGTTTGACCTCCTAAAGAAACCGGTTACGGGAGAGGGACAGCGTAGAGGTGGTGGACCACGGGTGCAAGGTTCAATCAAAGATGGTCTTGCAGCGGCCGACAAGCAGATCGAACAGTCATACACAGTTGCTTATATCGCTCATGCACCCCTTGAACCACGAGCTGCGGTGGCGGAATGGCAAGACACAAAACTCACCGTCTGGACCGGAACACAACGACCCTTTGGGGTACGCAGTGAGTTGGCCGAAGCCTTTCGTTTGCCGGAGGAGTCAATCCGCGTAATCGTGCCGGATACTGGTTCGGGGTATGGAGGTAAACACAGCGGCGAATGTGCCATTGAAGCCGCGCGCATAGCCCGAGCGACAGGACAACCGGTAAGACTAGTCTGGTCGCGCGAAGAAGAGTTTACCTGGGCGTATTTTCGGCCCGCCGGTGTCATTGAAATCAAGAGCGGCGTTCGCAACGACGGGAAGATAACTGCATGGGAGTTTCACAACTATAACTCCGGCGGCTCAGCCATTCAGGGCAGATACGACATTGCTAACCAGCACCTCCAGTTTCATCCGGCGGAATCTCCGCTGCGACAGGGCTCTTATCGCGCACTTGCGGCTACTGCAAATCACTTTGCTCGCGAGTCGCACATGGATGAGTTGGCTCATGCTGTAAAGATCGATCCGCTCCAATTTCGTCTGTTGAATTCAAGCGATGAAAGACTACGGGCCGTCCTGCAAACAGCGGCGAAAGCATTCGGTTGGGGAGGAAGAAATATGCCGTCCGGGCGGGGCGCCGGTATCGCCTGCGGATTCGAAAAAGGTGGTTTCGTTGCCACCTGCGCCGAGGTTGCGGTTGAGCGGAAGACGGGAAAAGTCGACATTATCAGGTTAGTCGAAGCATTCGAATGTGGGGCGGTGGTTAATCCTGATCACCTGAAGAACCAGGTCGAAGGCTCGATCGTCATGGGGCTCGGCGGCGCACTGTTCGAGAGAATTGAGTTTGAGAACGGGAAGATCCTCAACTCGCGGTTTTCGCGCTACCGCGTGCCGCGATTCAGCGATGTCCCACCGATTGAGGTAGTTATTTTAGACCGAAAGGACCTGCCGTCAGCCGGCGCCGGAGAAACACCCATCGTCGGAGTTGCCCCGGCAATTGGCAATGCGATCTTCGCCGCGACGGGTGTTCGATTACGGTCACTGCCAATGGTCCCCGAGGGAGTGGCATTGAGTTCTTCATGAAAAATGTCGCCGCCATACTCCTGGCCGCGGGACGCTCCAAAAGGATGGGAGCTTTCAAGCCGCTTCTGCCTTTCGGCGATAGAAGCATCATCACCACATGTATCGATCAGCTTCGCGCCGCGGGGATCGAGACAATCATTGTCGTCCTCGGCCATCGCGCCGAAGAACTGCGCAAGCACTTGACCCACGCCAACGTACGGTTTGCTATTAATGAAGACCCAACTACTGAAATGAGCACTTCCATCGCGCGTGGCGTCGAGGAACTGCCGCCCGCAACTCAGGCGGTGATCCTCGCCCTTGGCGATCATCCCGTATTAGATCCTGAAGTAATCGCTACACTGCTCAAACATTGGGCACAAGGCGGCAAGCTTCTCATTCCGGAGTACGCGGGTCGGGGTGGACATCCGGTACTTGTGGACCTCGACTTTCGAACCGAACTGCTCCAACTTGATTCCGAACGCGGACTGAAGGGTCTATTCAAGGTCCATCGTTCCCAGACCAGGCGTATACCGGTCACTTCACCTTTAATTGCACGCGATCTGGATACGTGGGATGATTATCGTGCATTGCACCAGGAAGTGTTTGGCGAGGAACCATCTGTGGCCCTGCCCAATGGAGAATCACTGGTACCCGGGGATACCAACTAATCCATCCTCCGGGTCATCTAATGCTTGCCGCCTTCCCTGCCTGGCAAATAGGCTACGGTCAACAGCGGCAGAGGAGAACCAATGATTCGAGTAATTAGTAAAACTGTTGCTATTCTGGCTATCGCTGTTGCTCTTGGAGTTTCATCGCCAGTATTCGGCCAGGGCACCCCAGTAGAGTTTTCACTGCCCTCGATCGACGGACAGACAATTACCTCTCAGAGCCTGCGTGGCGAAGTGGTAGTACTGGCCTTTGGCGCTTCCTGGCTTCCTTTGTCGAGAACCCAGTTGCAAGGAATCAGCAAACTCGCTGATGAATACAGCGACCGTGGTGTAGTTGTCTATTGGGTCAGCACGGAGTCTGAAAATCCGAAATCCAAGAACTTTGCAACTAACGAACAACTGAAAGGCTTCGCACAGAAGTATGGTCTCAAAGTAACGGTGCTTCGCGATCCTGATGGTGTGGTCTCAAAGAGATATGGGATCAATCAGCTACCTTCGATCGTCATCCTGGACAAACAGGGAAACATTGTGGGTTCTCCGATCAGCGGACTCGATCCCCAAGGTAACCTGGTGGGCCAACTCGCCAGGGAGTTGGATAAGGTTCTGTAACTTGCAGACCCTCGTTCCGCCTTCTTTAATCATTTAATACAGTTTTCGTGGATCGCCTTTTAAGAGGTTGAAGGAAGGCGATCCACGAAATCACAGTTAGAGCGGACCATCCTGCACAACTAAACCGAAAACAAAGGTTCATCCCTCGCCTTGCTCAGCCGCGCAGAATCGAATACCTTCCTTTAACAACAAGACATTCTGACAGCTTTAGGAGACGGGACAGGTATGAGTCTCATATTTATTAACCCTGAGTCGCTTGGTGCGCCACGAGGCTATGCGAACGGTGTTTTGGCGCCGCCTGGAAATGGCCTGCTCTTTATCGCCGGACAGGTTGGTTGGGACAAAGAGCAAAAGATCATCAGCTCTGATTTTATTGATCAGTTCGAAAGGGCGCTAGCTAATCTAGTAGCAGTCGTAACCGAGGCCGGAGGTGCGCCGGAGCGGATCGTCCGGCTCGCAATCTACGTAACTGATATCGAAGCGTATCGCAGCCGCACCAAAGAGATTGGTAAGCGTTATCGCTCGCTGATGGGGAGGCATTTTCCTGCTATGGTGCTGGTGGAAGTCAAGAGCTTGCTCGACCCCGATGCGTTAGTCGAGATTGAAGGAATGGCAGTTCTCTAGACCGCGAATCAAGATGCTTGCACCAAAGAGCTTTCTCTATCAGGTGGAGGATGGGGTAGCAACAATAACTCTGAATCGCCCTGAACGCCTGAACGCCCTCACCTTCGAGGTGTACCGCGAGCTCACCGACACCATAGGCGCCATTGGTCAGGAAGACGACGTGAATGTTCTGGTTCTGACGGGCGCCGGTCGAGCATTCTGTTCCGGCGGCGACGTTCACGACATCATCGGCAAACTATTCGAGCGAGACATGGAGGGCCTGCTGGAGTTCACTCGCATGACTTGCGAGTTGATAAAAAACATCCGCGCGCTGCCTAAGCCGGTAATCGCAAGCTTGAACGGCACAACCGCCGGCGCCGGAGCTTGCATCGCCCTCGCTGCGGACATTCGAATTGCCAGCACCGAGGCTCGTATCGCATTCCTTTTCGTAAAGGTGGGGCTCTCCGGCGCCGATATGGGCGCGGCTTATTTATTGCCACGCGTCGTAGGACTTGCGAGAGCGACCGAACTGCTCTTTACCGGCGACTTCATCTCTGCTGAAGAGGCTGAACGGATCGGTCTGTATAACCGTGTGGTTTCGGTCGAAGCCTTACAAACGACCACCGGCGAATTCGCCCAACGGTTGGCGCGAGGGCCAGGCTTCGCGGTAGCGAAAACCAAGGAGATGTTGAATCGCGAGCTGGCCATGAATCTTACGGGAGCGTTCGAAGCCGAGGCCCAGGCTCAGGCGCTCTGTATGCAGCATCCTGATTATCGCGAAGCATACGAAGCGTTTATCGAAAAACGTGCGCCGAAATTCAAATAAATTCGACATCTCCCGTAATCAAAAATCTAAAATCTAAAATGCTGGACACTCCATTCTTTACCGCTGAGCATCGCAATCTTTCCGAAAGAGTTGCCGCATTCATTAAACATGAGATTGAGCCTCGAGCCGGTGACGAAAGCGATGTCGATCGGCAAGCGCGCGAGTACACAACCAGTCTGGCGCAGGCCGGTCTGCTCAAATACGCTGTCGCCACGCCGGGTGCGCCACTTGACGTGCGCGCTCTCTGCTTGCTTCGCGAGGCGTTTGCCTACTCCTCACCACTTGCGGATCTGGCTTTTGTAATGCAGGGATTGGGGACCTATGCAATCAGTCAGGCAGCCGCGGAGCATGTGCGCGATTTTTGGCTGACACGCGCTGTTGAAGGTAAAGCTATTGCCGCTTTCGCATTGACCGAGCCCGAGGCGGGTTCTGACGTCGCTGCCATCCAAACCACAGCCCACCTCGATAACGACGCCTACATCATCGACGGGCGCAAACGTTTCATTTCGAACGCCGGTATCGCAGACTTCTACACATTGTTTGCTCGAACGGGCACTCGAGACGATGGCCGGGCTGAGTTATCAGCATTTGTAGTAAGCGCGAAGATCCCGGGATTCAGAGTCGTCGAACGTACGCAAATGATGGCGGACCATCCGATTGGCGAAATTGAATTCGAAGGTTGCCGGGTACCCGCTGAAGATATGGTTGGGGCCGAAGGCGATGGCTTTCTGCTTGCGATGAGAACACTTGATACGTTTCGCTCGAGTGTGGGCGCCGCTGCCTGTGGCATGGCCCAACGCGCCCTCGACGAGGCAATTCGTTATGCCGCCAGTCGAAAACAGTTTGGCCGGCTTCTGGCGGGGCACCAGTTGATTCAGGAGAAGCTCGCTGACATGGTCACCGAACTCGACGCCGCTCGCCTGTTGGTCTACCACGCTGCATACCTGAAGGACACGGGAACGGCACGAGTGACTCGAGAGGCCAGCGAAGCAAAGCTGTTTGCTACCGAGGCCGCCTGCAGGATCATCGACCAGGCCGTGCAAATCCATGGCGGAATTGGACTGGTTCGGGGCAATGTTGTAGAGCGCCTGTATCGGGACATTCGTGCTCTGCGAATCTATGAAGGTACGTCTGAAATCCAAAAACTGGTCATCGCCAGTCAACTTCTGAAGACCTAGGCCGATTAAATGTTCGCGGATTAGTTCTCTGGACAAGATGATTATCCAGTATGAAGATTAATATCATCGGTGGTGGACCCGCCGGACTTTACTTCGCAATTCTACTGAAGCAAACCGATTTAAATCATGACATCAATGTCTACGAACGCAACGGTCCGGCAGACACTTTTGGCTGGGGAGTGGTGTTTTCCGGGAAGACGCTTGCCCATCTTCGCCAGGCCGACAACAAGTCCTATCAACGCATTACAGACTGTTTCGAAACCTGGGACAACGTAGATGTAATCCATCGCGACGAAAAGATTTCGGTCCACGGTAACAGCTTCTCTGGCATCGCAAGAATCGACCTTCTGAACATCCTCCAGGAGCGGTCCATCGAACTTGGTGTCGAAGTTATTTTTCGTTCCGAGTTGCGTGCAGACGATATCGAGCCTGACAACCAGGATCTACTGGTAGGCGCAGACGGGGTTAATAGCACGGTCAGACAGAAGTACTCCCAGGTTTTTAAACCCGAGCTTCGCACACGCTCGAACCGGTATATCTGGTATGGCACAAACCAGTTGTTTCACGGGTTGACACTCACTTTTCGCAAATATGAAGGCGGAGTCTTCGCGGCCCACTCGTATAAATTCAGCAAGACCACCAGCACATTTATCGTCGAATGCGACGAAGACACCTGGGATAACGCCGGCTTTGCCAATCTGTCCGACGAAGAGACGCGTGAGTTTCTGGGCCGCGTTTTCGCCCGCGACCTCGGTGGTCATGAGCTTCTTTCGAACAACTCGAAATGGATAAATTTCGTCGACGTAAAGAACCGCCATTGGAGTCACCGCAATGTTGTGCTGTTGGGTGATGCCCTGCACACGGCCCACTTTTCGATCGGTTCAGGGACCAAGCTCGCTCTCGAAGATGCGATCTCGCTGAAACAAGCGTTCGAACATACAAACGATGTTGCGCCTGCTTTGAAGGAGTTTGAGCGAATCAGAAAGCCGATTATTGAGGAGTATCAGGCAGCGGCCGTGGAAAGCTGCATCTGGTTCGAAAACGCGCGCGAGTACATGCATCTGGAACCGGTGCCGTTTGCGTTTGCCCTGATGACTCGCAGTGGCCGGGTTGACTACGAGAGTCTCAGGCGTCGTGATCCTGAGTTCATTGCTCGGTATGAAGCTGCGTTGAAGAAGTCCGGTTGAGACAAGCTCATTCCTCCTTCCGCCACTCAGGAGGCAGCAACCGCCGGCGTCCATCTTCTGCCATCGTCACTTCAGGTTCATCAAGCTGAATCCGATCCCATAACTTACAGGTAACCTGGCGATGCGCCTGGTCCAGGGCTTCACAATAGTTTGTGTACGTGCAGCGCCTGACCTCTTCGCCACGTCCGAGTTTCACCTTCACAAACCAGTCCGGGTCGGCCAATGCCTGCCGGGCAAAACCTATGATGTCGGCTTCGGCCCGTTGCAGAATGTTCTCGGCCTGTTCGAACACAGTTATTCCGCCTGTAGCTACAACGGGAGTATTGAACCCGGCGCGATTTACTCGTTGTTTTATGGTCGCGACGAGCGGGATACTTCGTCCAAAAGGACCAACTTCATCCGAGAGGGTCGTCGGCATGCACTCATAGCCGCTGCGGCCTGTGTATGGATAAACTGCTTGTCCGACCTTTGGCTGTTGGGCGTCCTCAAATTTGCCTCCCTTCGAAATCGAGAGAAAATCAAAACCGGCGCGGGCGAATTCGATTCCAAAGTAGCCAGCATCGTCAACGCGGTTGCCGCCCTCGATTACTTCATCGCCAAGGAACCTAACGCCCACGACGTAATCATCACCAACGCGCCGGCGCACTGCCCGATAAATCTCCAATGGGAGCCGCACACGGTTTTCAGGAGGGCCACCATACCCATCATCACGGTCGTTTAGTGCACTCAGGAATCCTGCCATTGTGTAGGCGTGCGCATAATGCAATTCGACCCCATCAAATCCTGCCACTCGAGCACGTTCTGCCGCTGCGGAGAAGATGTCCGGCAGCACCTGCGGGAGTTCACGAATATGCGGCAGATGGGTATCAGTCACCCGTTCACGGTATCCGAAACGCAATGCTTCCAACTGTCTCTCGTTCAGAACCAGATTGTGAACATCTTCGGAAGCGTTCTTCAGAAACTCGCGCACGTCAGGCTCGGGAAGATATAACCAGTTGGAATCCCCGGTCAGTTCGGCGAGCACCAGCCGATGGCGCGTCTCGATTGTCAGAAAGCGGTCAAAATACTTAGTCTGTTCGGGCCGGCGTTTAACGCTTAGAAAATCGATGATCTGGATGAAGAGCTTTGTGTGTCCCCCGCTGGCTTCGCGAACGGTTTCAACAAGCTTGCGCAAGCCCGGAATAAAACGATCGTGTCCAATGCGAAGTAGTGGACCGCTGGGAATATCTCGGACGCCCGTAGCCTCAACGACGATTGCAGCCGGCTGACCCTTAGCAAAGCGCCGATACCATCCGAGATTAGCCTCAGTTACAAAGCCGTCTTCAGTAGCCCGCCACGGTACCATCGCAGGCACCCAGGTACGATTTTCGAGAGTCAGCGGACCCACGCTGATTGGCTTGAAGAGCAATGAACGCGCGGCCGCTTCCTCAGTCGGCCAGCGCGTGTCCGGAATTGGATGACGAATTGGTTTTGCAAACTTCCACATCGATGGTCTGGCGTCTTTTTGAACCTTTAGAGTCTAACACCCCGATGCCCAGGAGCAATCAGGCGCCAAAGGTCAAATTCTTAAGACCTATGGTAAATTAGCTTGCGATGACTGACGACCTCTTAAAATGGCGCCGTGAATTTCCGATCCTCGAAAAAAGTGTCTATTTGATCTCGCATAGTCTGGGCGCGATGCCGAGAGACACCTTTGACCGTCTGCACGAATATGCCGACATTTGGGCCACACGTGGCGTGCGCGCCTGGGCTGAAGGCTGGTGGGATATGCCGGTCACTCTCGGCAACGAAGTGGCGCGAATAATTGGGGCCGAGCCCGGCACCGTTGTGATGCACCAAAATGTGTCGATCTGCCAGTCCCTTATCCTTTCCTGTTTTGAACCAACTGCAAAAAGAAATAAGATTGTTTACTCGGAGCTTAACTTTCCTTCCGTCATGTACGTCTACGAAGCTCATGCTCGCAACGACTCACTGCGGATCGAAGTGGTGAAATCAGACGACGGAATTACGATTCCTCTCGAGCGCATGCTGGCGGCTATCGACGAGGAAACTCTCCTGGTGCCCTTCTCGCACGTGCTTTTTAAAAGCGCCTTCCTGCAAGACGCTAAAGCAATCACAGAACGGGCTCATGAGGTGGGGGCTATGGTGGTACTTGACACTTATCAGTCCGCTGGGACTGTGCCATTCAGCGTCAAGGACCTGGACGTCGAGTTCGCGACGGGAGGTTCGGTGAAATGGCTGTGTGGTGGGCCTGGAGCGGGGTACCTCTACGTGCGCCCGGATCTGCAAACGAAGCTTGAACCGAAAACAACTGGTTGGATGGCGCATGATCGCCCGTTTGCTTTTGAACCCGAGCTTCGCTACGCTCCAAACGTCTCCCGCTTTCTCCACGGTTCCCCAGCGATTCCGGCGCTTTACGCGGCGCAAAGCGGCTACCGAATCATCAACGAAATTGGTGTTGAAAGAATCAGGGAAAAGAGTACCCGACAGACCACCCTCTTAATCAAATTGGCAGAGAAGGCCGGCTTTACAGTGACGAGCCCGAGAGACACCACTCAACGTGGTGGGACAGTGACCGTCGCGCATCCACACGCTGCGGCGATCACAAGTGAGTTGTTAAGCCGAGAGTTCGTAGTTGATTATCGACCGGGCGCCGGCATACGCATTTCCCCTCATTTCTATACAACTGATGAGGAACTAGAGCTTGTCATCCGCGAGTTGAAAACCATTAGAGACACGCGGGCTTACACCAGACACGAGACAGCCGGCGCAGCTTTTTGACAGGTGCGTTATCTAAGACAATGAATGAATATGGCACGAAACCAACGCTTTCCTATAACAGGTATCTGCGTGTGCCTGACTTGATAGCTTTGCAGGAGTGTCTGTCCGATCCGGCCCATCATGATGAGCTGCTTTTCATCACAGTCCATCAGGCTTACGAACTCTGGTTTAAACAGGTTCTTCACGAGATCGATGCAGCACTCGCGCTCATGAAAGAGGATCGGCTGGGCGCAGCGGCGCGCACTATGCGCCGCGTTGTCGATATAGAAAAATTGCTCGTCAACCAGATTCATATCCTTGAAAGCATGACTCCGATAAGCTTCCTGGGATTTCGCGATCAATTGAACCCCGCGAGCGGGTTCCAATCGATGCAATTCCGCGAGATCGAGTTTTCGTCAGGCCTTAAGGATGAGGGTATTCTGAAGGCTTTTCGTAACGATGAGTTTGCCTACGAACGCCTTCGATATCGCTTTGAGGCGCCGACCCTTGGAGAAGCTTTTTTTGCGGCATTGCATCGAAGGGGTTTGGATGCTCCCCCTGATGAGGACCCTACGGACCGCAGACATTACGGCGCCCGCACCCGGGCCGTCCTCGAAGTGCTGACTCATTTCGAGGACCGGTTTGAAGAGTTTCAGCTTGCGGAAGCCCTACTCGAACACGATGAATACTTTTCACTTTGGCGGTACCACCACATCAAGATGGTTGAGCGCATGGTGGGTTCGAAGCGCGGCACAGGCGGGTCAGAAGGTATTGGCTACTTGCGGACGACCCTCGAAAAGAAGTTTTTTCCGGAACTTTGGGAAGCGAGAACCCATCTGGATCTCAGGCACAATGAATCGGGTTGCCCTTTTTCGTGAAATGGGGCTAACAGGTTCCTACAAGCAATAGGCCATATGGCAACTAAAGAGCGGCGCCAGGCGCCGCGAGTTAAAGTGAATCTTCCCGCTCGCTGGGAGGGAGTTCTGGCTCAACGCGAAGCCACTGTGACCAATCTCAGCGTTAATGGTTGTTTCGTGCTGACTGGTGGAAATGTCGAACAGAAAGAATTGGTCAGGCTCGAGATCAATCTCCCGCGCGGCGAACCTATATGCCTCTGGTCCGAAGTCGTAGACCCCGCCGAAGAGATAGGGTTTGCTGTGCGCTTTACCTCCACCAGCGATGAAGAGCATGCGCGACTTGAGGAATACATTAATGAAGTTCTCACAGAATCCTGAGCCTTTGAAGCGGCTTTAAGATCCGGATTCTCTATGAAGAAGTCTTTTGCAGCACTCGCTCTAGTTCTCACTCTAGCCCTGGTCGCTGTTGGTCAGAAGCCCGGTCAGACAAAATCAGGACAAAGGGGAGTTTCTCGCTTGGTCTAAAAGCTGCGTCTGGGCCAAAGCGGATTGAAACAGATTTGAGGCAATGGCTATCGAATTTCCCGAGCGCTTTAACATGGCCGACTACTTCCTCTATCACAACCTCGAGGAAGGCCGCCAGAACAAGACCTGCCTGTACTACCGCGAACAAACATTTACTTACGGCGATGCTGCGCGAATGTCCAACCGCACCGGCAATGCCTTGCGCGAACTGGGGCTCGACATCGAAGATCGCATATTGATTGTCCTCCCCGATTGCCCCGAGTTTGTCTGGACATGGTTCGGTGCTGCAAGAATTGGCGCAGTAATCACCATGGTTAATCCTCTGCTGCCGGCGACCGATTTTAAATATTATCTGGATTACACGCGCGCTCGCGTTGCGGTTATCCATCATTCCCTCTTGAAGACTTTTGCGGAGGTCGCGGAAGAGGCTCGTTACTTGCGCGCAGTATTGGTAGCGGGCGACCATCCTGAAGATGAAGATGACATTGACTTCAACACGCCTTCTGTACTCTGGTCCTCCTTTAGCGACCTGGTGTTATCCAATTCGGACAATTGTAACCCCGCAAATACCCATAGAGACGATATTGCGATCTGGTTGTTCACTTCCGGTTCTACCGGCCATCCGAAGGGCGCCGTTCATCTACATCATGACCTCCCTTACAACACTGAGGTCTTCGCGAAACGGACGATGGGAGTCAACGAGCACGATCTTACCGTCTCGGTTCCGAAGTTGTTCTTTGGCTATGCAACCGGCACAAACCTGCTCTTTCCTTTTGCCGTCGGTGGCGCGACCGCGCTCTTTTCTGAACGTTCAACTCCTCAAAAGCTTTTCGAGGTCATTGAGCGTTATCGACCAACAATCCTGACTACCGTCCCTACAATGATCAACTCGATGTTGAATCTTGAGGGCGCAGCCTCAAAGGATCTCTCAAGTCTGCGCTTCTGTTATTCGGCAGGAGAGGCGCTACCAGTTGAACTCTTTGAACGTTGGATGAAAACTTTTGCGGTCGATATTTGCGACGGTATCGGGTCCGCCGAGATGTTTCATATCTACATCACCAACCGGCCGGGCGACATTCAAGCGGGCAGCCTCGGAAGGATTGTCGAGGGCTATGAAGCGCAGATTATCGATGCCGCTGGAAAAGGAGTGGCGGTGGGCGAGATGGGTACGTTGCGAATCAAGGGTGATTCGGCTGCGCTCTGTTACTGGAACGCACATGAGAAGTCGAAAGAAACTTTTGCCGGCGATTGGTGTACTACGGGGGATCAGTTCCACATCGACGATCAGGGTTACTACTGGTATCACGGCCGCACCGACGACATGTTGAAGGTCTCGGGAGTGTTCGTCGCCCCTGTCGAAATCGAGAACTGCCTGTTACAACACGAAGCCGTCCTGGAATGTGCCGTTATCGGCCATGACGCCGGCGATGGTCTTATAAAGCCCAAGGCTTTCGTTGTCCTGCGCGAACCTCATTTAGCGAACGAGGAATCTTCTTCGCAGATTAAATTGTTCGTGAAATCGCAGCTCGCTGCGTATAAATATCCGCGCTGGATCGAGTTTGTCGAATCGCTCCCCAAAAATGACCGCGGGAAGATTGATAGAAAGCAGTTGAAAGGGCGGTAAGGTTTAGGAAGGATGCCGCTTTTCGAGGTTGTAATCACGCAACCGGCGATATAGCGTGGAAGGGGAGATGCCAAGGATTTCTGCGGTCTTGCCGCGGTGCCAGCCGGTTCTCTCAAGTGCTGAAAGTATCTGCTGCCGCTCGCTCTCACGCAGCGACGTAGGAGACGATGCGACTGCCGGTTCCGCAAATGGCGCTGTCTGGGGCAGGCCAAACGTGGACATTTCAGATCGTTGCGATCTAACCACCTCTGGAGGTAACTCAGCCGGAGTAATTTGACCGTTGGAAGACAGTAAGGCGGCCCGTTCGAGGCAATTCTTTAATTGCCTGACGTTCCCGGGCCAGCTATAGGAGCGCAACGCAGCCAACGCATCATCACCCAATCCCGGAGGGTTCTGGCCCCCCACCTGCTTCAAAAGGTGGTGGGCGATCGGCTCGACGTCTTCCGGTCTTTCACGTAGTGGAGTGAGACTGATCTGAAATCCGTTTACGCGATAGAGAAGATCAGCTCTAAAAGTTCCATCGACCACAATCGCATCAAGATTACGGTTCGTTGCCGCGACTATCCGGATGTCTACTTCAACCTTGCGCACGCCGCCCACCCGAAAGAACGTTCGCGTCTCGATGGCCCGCAAGAGCTTGGCTTGCAATTGCGATGGAAGCTCCGTGACCTCGTCAAGAAATAGCGTGCCTCCATCCGCAAGTTCTATAAGGCCGAGCTTCCTTCCCTTTGCGCCGGAGAACGCCCCGGCCTCATAACCAAACAGTTCCGACTCGAGCAAAGACTCCTGGAACGCCGCGCAGTTTATGTCGATAAAGGAAGCTTCCGAACGATTGGAGAGCCGGTGAATTGCCTGCGCGACTAACTCTTTGCCTGTGCCGGATTCCCCGGTGATCAGGACCGAAACATCTGAAGGCGCCACTCGTTCTATAAGTCTGATGGCTTCCTTCATTGACTCTGAGACCGTGACGATCTCAGGGAGTGCCGATTTTCTGGCCAGTTGCTCGCGCAGCCGTACGTTGTCCACTCGTAGCCGCCGCTTTTCTGCCGCCTGCTTAACACGAACATCAAGTTCGGTAATGCTGTAGGGTTTTGTGAGGTAGTCATAAGCGCCGAGTTTCATGGCCTCAACGGCCGTTTCCACCGTAGCCTGTCCCGTCAACATGATCACTTCAGGAGGATTGGGCCGCTCGTGCAGCAGACGTAGAAGTTCCATGCCGTCCATTCGTGGCATGTTAATGTCACACAGAAGAACGTCAACGTTACTCTCTTCCAATTTGCGAAGCGCGGCTTCCCCATCCGCAGCAGCCTGCACTCTGTAACCCAGGCGTTGCAGTTCTTTCTCCAGGACCAACCGCAGGTTGGCTTCGTCCTCCGCAATCAAAATTCTTGGCGCAAAGTGGTCGTTCAAGTCTTCTTCCTGCTGTTCAAATAGAGGGAAAGCTTGTCTGCAACGGCGAGGTTAGGGTGGCAAAAGACCGATTACCGGACTCAATCATCTCGATTTACCGCCGGAAGAGATATAGTGAAAGTCGTACCAAGACCAACTGCGGACTGCACATCAAGGCTGCCGCCGTGCTCTGTTAAGATACCATAACAAACTGCCAGTCCAAGACCAGTCCCTCGACCGATTTCCTTGGTTGTAAAGAATGGTTCAAAGATCTTAGGGAGATTCTCAGAAGGAATGCCAACACCCGTATCTCTAATCTCGACCACCACCCACTCTTCAACCAGCCGTGAAGATATTGACAGGATCCCACCTTCTGGCATCGCGTCTAAAGCATTTGTTGCCAGCGCAATTACCGCTTGCTGCAATTGACTCGCATCGCCCACAACGTCAGGCAGATCGGCGGGAGTGTCGACTCGCACTTCGACTGAACCGTTGCGCTGCTGATGGGCCAAGAGTCGTGCTACAGAAGCAATTACTTCAGGGAGATTGACCGCAGCATGCTGGCTTGCTCGTTTGCGGCTGAAATCAAGCAGACCATTCGTTATCGATTTGCAGCGAAAAGCCTCGCTGCGAATTAACCCGAGATACTCCCGAAGATCATCGAGCGCACTTGAGCCTGCGAACGCGCCTTCTTCAACTCGGGATGAAAGTGCTTCGGCACATGCAGAAATGGTTGCAAGGGGATTGTTGATCTCATGGACCACCCCGGCAGCAAGTCGTCCAACCGCAGCAAGCTTTTCTGCCCGCGCCACCGCGCGATTCGCATCGACACGTTGGGTTATATCTTCGCCAACCGTAATTACATGAGATACCTGATGGTCAAGATCGACCGACATGGGGATCTTGCTTATCAACCAGTGCTTTGTCTCGCCGCTGGGTGTCGCAGTTTGTTGTTCGATCTGCTGAATCTCACCGGACGTGAAAACCCTAGAAAATTCTGATTCGAGGACTTCTCGTTTCTGGCGAGTCAGAACATCAAAGATCCTTTTGCCCAAAACCGTATCCCGGGGAACACCCAACTCGCCTAGCTCACGATTCCGATTCCACGCCACGATCTGGTAATCGCGATCGATGACATAAAGGGACAATGGCAAGCTATCGATGATCGCTTCGGTAAACCGTCGCTGTGCGACCGCCTCGGCCGTGCGGTGTTCCACCTCCTTAGACAGAGTTTGCGAAGCCTGGCGAGCGGCCTGATAGAGCGAACAGATGTGCGCCGCCAACGAAGCCTGCTGGGCGGCAGCGTCTACAAGCCGGCATTCTGTTTCACCGCAAGCCTCGCGAGTATCAAACGCAACTATCAGGGCTCCTCTCGTCCGTCCGCCGAATCGAAGAGGAGCTACATACTCAATATTATGAGAGTCGTCCCGCAGAAAGAATTGCTCAGGACTCGTAAGAGGCCCCGGGGTACCGGAGTTAGATGAAGCCATCCACGATTGCAGCCGCTGGATATCGAGCAATGAAGTTGCTTCCGCGCTCCCCTCGCGGTCAAATACGCAGCTAGCCCTCATGTCTGTTCCTTGTATATACGCAGCGCAAAGAGTTGCCCCAGTTCCTTCGTAAGTTGAGCCCGCCACTCGACGAACAAGAAGCTCTGGCTCTACGGCTCTCAGCAATCCACGCCCGAGATCTGCAAGAAATCTCAGCTCTCGATTGCTGCCAATGAGGGCCCACTCGCGCTGAGCAGATCGCAGGTGAAAGGCGACGCGCGAGACCACTTCTACCGCTGAGGAGGACTTCACCATGTAATCGTCCGCTCCGGCTGCCAACGCTTCCACTTTGCCGCGTTCCAGATCACTTTGCGACAGCACAATCATGGGTACGTTTCTGCCGGCGGGCTGAGCACGTAGAAGCCGGCAGAGCGCCATACTGTCCACATCCGGAATTTCGAGGTCGAGTAGGATCAAGCCAACATGTTCTGACTGAAGCATCTGCAACGCGGTTGCAGCGTCGGCAGCCAGAACAAAGTGATAACCGGCCTCTGAAAGTTCGCGCTGGAGCCCTTCTCTGATAGGGCCGTCGGCTTGAACGATCAGAAGTGTGTGGTTGTGGTCGCTGGGAGGTATAGAAAAACCGGACATGCTTCAATCCCGGAAGAACCGACTGAGACCAGCGGAGAGCGGCGATTCAGGAAGCCCGCGTCCCAGTTACGGATTGAAAGCGATGCGATGCAGGAATGTCAAGATACTTAGGAAGAGATCGACTCTGGGAGTTCCCCGGCTTTCAACTAAAAACACAAATCCCCCAGTCGTAACTGGGGGATTTGTGATTGGAATCACCTGAGAGGCGGCTGATCCCGTGGGGGCCTTAGTTAACTGAAATCGAGGAGAAGTCCTCATTATCAACATCCAGAAGACGTCCGGCATCGGCGCCTCGAGAGCCTTTCTCCACTTTATGCTCTGACTTTTCTCGGTACATGTCCCGGTCAGCAGCAATCAGCAGTTGATCGAGAGTTTCACCCTCACTTCCAAATGTAGCAGTGCCTATGCTGATGCCGACTCGCGCATGATGCTCGTCGCCAACATGGAGGGAAAGTCTTTCGATCGCATTCTCGATTCGGGAGCGTAATTCCTCAACCTGGTCCTGCCCGATCTCCTGAACGATGGCGACAAACTCATCACCTGCATACCGGGCCAGGAAGTCGTATTCACGCAGCTGTCCTTGGATAATGGTCGCCACTTTGCGCAACATCTTGTCGCCAACTTTATGTCCAAAAGTGTCGTTGACCATCTTGAAGTCATCCAGGTCAAGCATTACAACCTGAAAAGGAAGACCTGTCCGGCGCGCTCGAGCTGCCTCCTGCTCAAATCGCAGGACAATTGACCGGGCATTGGGAAGATTCGTAAGCGGATCCGTGAGCGCGTTTGATTCTGCTTCGGCATGGTGCATTGCATTTGCGAGCGCATCGGATCCCAACTTGGTAATGGTTTCGAGCATCCGCATCTGCTCGTCTGTGTACTGCTCCATTTGAGATGAATAAACGGATAGCACCCCTAGCAACAACGAATCCTTAATAAGGGGCAGAGCTGCCATCGAAAGATACTCTGACCCGAGGTCGGTATTGAGTCCCCGGAAGTCCAGTTTTGGATGTAGTTGGTTTACAACACTGCGATTTGCCAACGCAAAACCAGTCACCCCTTCTCCAGGAGCAACACATCGTGCCGCCAAAGCCTCTGCGTTCTGTCCGACGACATGGGCGGCTGTGGCAAACCCTTTGATTTCGTCGTACAAGTAGACGACGCACGTGTCAAACGGCACCACATGATTGACTTTGTCAACCAGGATGGTGAGCGTCTGTTCAATGTCGATGGAAGAACCAAAAGTGCGGGCGATCTCGTACAACGCATACGACTCACGATTGGCATTCTTAATCTGGTCATAAGCCATATAGCTACCGCGTTCCCTGGTTTGCACCAGATCCACGTCTTTGAGTCGAAGTGGCTCGCGCGAGTCTCCGGTTGTCAACTGTTGCTCCAGCCCGAGTGCTTGTATTTGTCGTTCGAAGCGGGGCAAGTGTTTTAAAAACAGATCCACAACCCTGGGATCAAAGTGAGATCCAGCGCCGCGTAACAACAAAGCCATCGCTTCGTCTCGTGTCATACCGCGCCGAAACGGACGATCTTCGCGGACCGAGTCAAAACAGTCCACAACGGAAAGGATGCGAGCTGTAATAGGAATCTGCTCCCCTCGAAGGCCGTCTGGATATCCCTGGCCATCCCACTGTTCGTGGTGATGTCGCACGATTGGAACTACCGGGTAAGGAAAGTCAACGCGGCTGAGAATCTGAGCACCAACCGTCGTGTGAATCTTCATCTTCTCAAACTCGGCTGGTGTTAGCCGGCTTGTCTTGTTCAGGATGTGAGCCGGGACTGCCAGCTTCCCAATGTCATGCAATAACGCTCCAGCCTTCAGGGCAGCAATTTCCACGTCAGAGAGATCAAAAACCTCACCCAGTCCGGCCGCATAAAGTTGTACTCGGCGGACATGGCAATGGGTCGTTTGATCTTTTGCGTCGATAGCCGTAGCAAGTGCCTCGGCGGTTGCCAAATGCAGACGACTAAGGTCTTCTGCCTCGCGGGTCTTCGACTGAAGGCGTTCGAAGGCCGTCTTGTAAATGAGATAGGTGGCAGCGATAATCGGGGCGCTCAGCAGCACGTACGCCAACCCAAAACTTGAGACCGCTTTGTAAATCAGTCCGGCGGCCATCGCTCCGGCAACAAAGGTCCAGGACATCCATAGGTAGCCATCGGTCCAGAAGCGTGCTGCTGAACGATGTGTCTTGAGGGAGAACATTGTCGAAGCCAGCACTCCACGTACAAGACACTGCACCACGGCCAGAGCGGCGAGACTCATGACCAGAGCTTCCAAATCTAAATGAAATCCGGCGAGACGAGTGCCTTCAAGGGCAATTAGAGTCTTCAGAACAAGGTAGAAGACGTTGCCGGAGATGACCACAGCAACCGCCATCATAGCCGGGCCGCCAATTAGTGCCGTTAATCGTTTATTAGAGCGCCGCGCACTAACGTACGCGTCAACCATACCAAGGATCACAGCAGCCGGAATTCCCAGCAGCATTATGCTTACAAAAATGAAGGTGTCTCCCAGAGTGACACTAGTCGAAGTGTTGGGAATTCGTATGGGATAGGAACTGGCTACAATTACGGGAACTAATAGTGCCAGAAATTGCACCCATTGAAGTGGGGTAAAGTAGAGACTCTCATAAAGAGCCCAGGCACCGGCGGCTGCGCCAACGGCAACTACAGCGTACAAGTAGGAGCGGGCGGCGCGGGTGTAATCAGATGTCTCACGTAGGTCCATTTTCTGCTCCTCAGCCCACAACACGCATTTGCTTAGTTCGAACTCCGGTCATGAATCGGTCTCCTTTGAGTCGACAGCCGGAAACAATGTTGGGAGCAACTCAACATCACTTCCGGCTGCTAGAGGGGCAAGGGGCGGGCGAGGTCAACTACCCGCCTTGCTGGGTGAGATTCATGATCGGCGCGTTTGCGTAAGCGGCGCTGAACTTTTACTTTTCAAGAACTTTGGCGGCTTCGGACCCCGTGCGGTGAGTCCGTGAAGCTCTAAGACTTCGTAGCCGCGGCGGGCTACACTTCAATCCATATGCCACTCAGAAAATGGGGCTGAACGTAACGATACTGAGGTATTAGCGCCGGAATCTATTTGGTGGGGCGCAAGGGGGATTCAATCTGATTAATCATTCTGATGGGTCGGTCAGGCTGGTTGAATCCTCGGTTGACAATCATGAGTTGGCCAATGCAACCTTTCCCTTTTGCCGGGTGCGGTACCCTGATCGTACATTGAGAAGCTACCCCGGCAGTTCTTCCAGAAACCGTCTTCCCTGGTAGGAGCTTGACTGAATCAACCAGTAAATCAGTCCCGCATGCACCAGTCGGCTACGTCGAATTGCTGCGGCGCAACCCCAACTTTCGCCAACTATGGCTGGGGCAGGTCGTCAGCCAGTTGGGAGACTGGTTTAACACGATCGCGGTCTACACGATCATTCTGAACCTCACCGGATCGGGACGGGATGTTGGCCTGCTGCTGGTCGCCAGATTTCTTCCCAGTTTCATTTTTGGACCATTATCGGGGGTACTGGCCGATCGATTCAGTCGTCGCTCGATCATGATCGTTTCGGACCTGCTCCGGGCCGTAGTGGTCCTTGGTTTTCTATTTGTACGGCGCGCCGATCAATTGTGGATGGTCTATGTTCTGACGGTCCTTCAACTGGGATTCTCGACCTTTTTCGAACCAGCTAAGACCGCTGTTATTCCCTCGATCGTCTCTGATCGAGAATTGGTGGCTGCCAATGCAATATCATCCGTAACGTGGTCGATAATGTTGACATTGGGAGCGGCTATTGGCGGGGTAGTAACCGGATTGTTTGGTACTGACGTCGCCTTCGTCCTTGACGCGCTCACCTTTGCGCTTTCGGCCGCATTGATTGCTGCTGTGCGGGTTCCTGAACGCCCCCCTCGCGCTAAGACCAAACTTACGGTTGGCCGGGCGTTAGGAATTACTGAGACGATTGAGGGTATCCGCTACGTGATGCATCGCCCTCGAGTGTTCGCGCTATTGCTTGTGAAACCAGCCTGGGGACTTGGCGGAGGAATCCTGACGCTCCTGGCAGTTTTTGGTGAACGAATATTTCCTGTTGGCAATAGCGCCGCTACCGGAATCGGCGTCCTATTTACCGCGCGCGGGATAGGAACGGCGATTGGTCCCATTGTCGCGAGACGTATTTCGGGCGAAGGGGCAAAAGGAATGCAGATCTCTATTGGAATTGCCTTCCTGATTGGCGGCGCGTTCTATATTGCATTCGGCAGTGCCACAAACTTTATCTTTGCGCTTCTCGTACTTGGCATTGCTCATACCGGCGGGAGCATTCTCTGGGTGTTTTCAACGGTATTACTGCAAAGAAATGTCGAAGATCAGTTCCGCGGACGGGTTTTTGCCGCCGAATTCGCTTTGCTGACATTGACGATGGCTGCTTCGAATTACTTTACCGGAGAACTGTTGGATCGTTTTGGGTGGTCGCCTCGGGTATTGACGGTCGCCATTGGAGTATTCTTCTTGGTTCCGGCTCTAATCTGGTTTGGGACGCAGAGGTGGTGGGACCGGAGCACAAAGGATGTTCAGATGGTTGACGGACGAAACCTGGGAACTGAACCAACACCACCATCTAATTAGTATGAAGGTCAAAATTGGAATAATGGGTTCAGCGGCCGACGCTCCAGGCAGCGAAAATGAGTCGCTGATGTCAAAGGCAGCCGATCTCGGTCGCGCCACAGCAGCTCATGATGATGTTGCTCTCCTGACTGGTGGTACCACGGGCCTTGTTTACATTGCCGGAAAGGCGGCGCGCGATAGCGGAGCGACGCATGTTGGAATTTCCCCGGCTGCCAATGAGCTTGAGCATGTAGACAAGTACGGCTTGCCTCTCGACGCGTGCAGTTTCTTGATCTTTACGGGATTCGGCTTGAAAGGTCGAAACGTAGTCTTGGTACGGTCGTGCGATATTGTGCTGTTCATAAATGGAGCTATGGGGAGCTTGAACGAGTTCACCATTGCTCACGACGAGGGTAAAGTGATTGGCTGTTTAAGCGGGACGGGCGGTGTCGCTGATGAGAGCGAATACCTTGTCCACAGGTTTTCAAAACAAACTGGCGCCCTGATTCTGCAACACGACGACCCGACAATCCTTGTTGAAATGTGCCTTCGGCAGTTGGCAGAGGCTAAAAGGGCCTCTTGAGTCCTCATCAAAGACAGAAGTGTGGGGTCCGAATACTTGGAAAGAGAAAGTCTAAACCGCATAAGCAATTCTCAAGCCTCCGTAGAGGTTAGGCATATCAGTAGTGATCTGCCGGCCAGCTCTTTGGATGATCGTGAATGGGATTTGGCGACCGCAGTCAGTCTCACGCACTACTGGTCCGGAGTGGAAGCACCCCGGGCCCGCCATGCTGAAGCGCGCCTACTTTGGTCAGACGCCGCTCTCCATGTACGGTTCAGTTGCCGGCAGCATGAACCGTTGGTTATTTCGCGGAATCCCCAGACCGATCGAAAAACTATTGGTCTATGGGACCGTGATGTTTGTGAGATCTTTATTGCCCCGAACCCGAATCTGCGGGATAACTATTTTGAGTTTGAAGCGGCGCCCACAGGTGAGTGGATTGATCTCGCAATCAAGCACACTTCCGAGGGGCGCAAAACTGATTTTGAATTTAGCTCGGGAGTATCCGCTGCGGGCAGAATGGTGGAACAAGGTGTGCTGGTTGCGATGAGGATTCCGTGGCAGGGAGCAATAAAGAGACCTCAGCTCTACGAGAACTGGCGCGCAAATCTCTTTCGTTGTGTGGGAAGTGGAGAGGATAGGGGCTACCTTGCCTGGCGACCGACGCGAACTGTTAAGCCTGATTTCCACGCGCCACAGGCCTTCGGTGAACTGCATTTCATCTGAGCCTGCTACTCACCATGGCTCGATGCCAAAACTCGTTTCAGGTATTGCTCATACCGTTTACGAGCATCGTCGCCAATCTCGATAATCCGTACGCCTATCAAATACCCGTTCTCAGCTTCGTGCTCGTCCAGGCTCTCATAACGCACCGAGGCCACCAGCATCTCAACAGGCCCGGTGGGTAGTTCAAGCTTGATTTTAAGCCGTCGAGTGCCGCCGGCAAGATAATGTTCGCCAATGCGCACAACAGGGACCACAAGCGCCAGGCCCGTTTTGCTAATGTCCAACGTGCGTCCCGTCAGGCCCGGCAAGCGTTGCAAGCCATTAGGACTGACATGACTGTCCGCAAGCGAAACGTCGAAAGGCAAACGAACCTGCATGCGCCGGGCATAACGGCGATTACCGATCAACTGCCGAAGTCGCGCTACGATTCTACGAGTCAGATCCGCCATGATTAGAGATCACGCCGTTTACCCACGACGGGGTCGAAGCTGCATCGAGGCGGGGCAGATTTGAAGCGAATGGGGGAGTCGCGAAATCCTTAATACTTAAACTGAAGGCCCAAACACTTAGCATCCTGCTAAGTAGGTTCTTAAGGCGCTTTGCTCAGAGGTTTCCCCCCGACGTCACCACTGCGAAGGCCGGCCTGGTCCATTTGAAAGGAGAGACGACCCGTACGTCCGTATTGGGCCGGTTCAGCTGTGGCACTCCAACTCTTGCCATCGGGAGACAGAGTTACTCGAAAACGGTAACCGGTAGACTCGGTGCCCTCGAGATCCTTCGGTATCAATCCAGCTTGGATCAGTGCCGCCAGATCGCCGAACCTTCCGTTATTATTCTGATGGTAAGCAAGTTGAGACAACGCGATCCGCCGCAACAACGCTTGCGCCTGATCGTGTAGCGCATCTATGCGCGCATTGAAGAAAAAATTCTTACCAGCCTTCTTGACAACCTCTTGATTCTCTCTGTCGCCAATTACCCAAGCACCGGCTACCCGGAGCAAAGAAACCGGCTCTAGTTGGTCCTTATTTTCAGCGTCCTTTACTTTAATAAATACCGTAGCCACATCGCCGCTGGCCTGCTCGCCGGTGATGTTCACAACTGCCGGAATCTCGGTTGCAAGCCTCTCAAAGTCAGGCCGGAGATCCTCGAATTCCGCCGGAGTTAAGTCTTCGACAGCAATTCTATATATCGACATTGCGAAAGCCTCACGAAACCTCTTTTCACGCATCGCCTTGTAGAATTCCCGGACGGTATCTGAAGGGCTCCGACCAGTCTGGGCTGAAATATGAGATGACGACCCATTAACCAGGAAGACAATGAGCAAAATGAACGAGAAGGCTCGGAAAAAATGAACTAGGGCTTGCCTTTTCATAAAACACACCGCTTCGGATCAGATTATGAGGCGCGCTTGTTAAACAAGCGCGCCTCATTATAGCAGCTTGAACTGAGAACTCGCTTCACAAGATTTCAGCGAAGGCAAATCAAGTTCTGGGTGTTGCTTTGCTTTTAGGAGCCAACAGGCTCTCTCGACCTACGAGATACAACAGAATTACGAGCGCAATGAAAGGCAGAAGCGAAAGCAAGTCTGCATAATCACCTTGCAGAAAGGGATTTTGGCTTTCCGACCACTGCTTAATGCCCTCAGTAGTTTGGGTTAATACGCCTGCCATAAAGGCAATGACTATTCCTGCTATTGCACCACCGGCAATATACCCAGAAGCCATCAGGACTCCTGGACTCTTGTCTCCTTCAGCGACAAGCTCTTCTTCCGACAACTTCTTATGAGCTAAGCGTTGGCGCAGTTTATGGTCTACTAACCATCGCACAATGCCTCCAACGAAGATGGGCGATGATGCCCACAAGGGCAGGTAAACCCCTACTGCAAAAGCCAGAGACGGAATCCCCGACATCTCAAGCACAACAGCTATCATGACACCAAGGAGAACCAATCCCCACGGCAGTTGCCGATCAAGAACACCCTTAATGATGTAAGACATCAAGGTCGCCTTCGGCGCAGAGAACTTTTCTACCTCAAGACCGTCAGGCCGGCGCTTATGTACGCCGTTTATTCCGGGATCAGCCAGGTAAACGGGAATACCTTCAGCGTTCACGAGATAGCGGTTGGCAAAGCCGGTAGCGGGGTCTATTCGGTGCCAAACGCGATAATCGTTGTCATCACTTACGCCCGCAGGCCGCTCAGTCTTCTCAGTAATCTCATTCGGATTTGCTCGCAGGCCCGCCGGGAAATTGTTTGTGACCCGATAAACAACCTTTCCAGAACCATCCACGAGATACTCTCCCGGATTCAGGCCTTCAGCGCCGGGCTGATTTTCTGACGTTACTGCTAAGACGCGATAACCACCCAACTGATCGGTTGCCTGGGATTCCGGCGTGTAAAAAGGCAAATTCGCCGCTGAAGATGGATCGATAGTTCGAGCCGGCTCAACCGCTTCAACGGTGGCGCGAGGCACATAAACGGTGGCGCCTTCGTTTAGCCGCAGGAGAATGGGACCAAGCACCAGAGCCGAAGCTCCTGCACCGATCAGAATTGCAATCTGTTGTTTGCTGGGCGTGCCGCCAACCAGAAAGCCGGTCTTCAAGTCTTGCGATGTTGTACCACCGTTCGAAGCAGCGATGCAGACGATGGCGCCAATTGAAAGAGCCGTCACGAAGTAGCTGGGACCGGTCCAACCGATGATGAGAAAGATCAGACAGGTGAGAAGCAGCGTAGCTACCGTCATCCCTGAGATCGGATTCGAGGACGATCCTATTTCACCAGTAAGTCTTGATGAGACGGTGACGAACAGGAATCCAAAAGCGACGATCAGGATTGCTCCAAGTAGATTGAACTGCAAGTGAAGTTGAGGAAACAGCATGATCAACGCGATCAGGACAAGAGTCCCGCCTACAACAAACTTCATCGAAAGGTCCTGGTCAGTGCGCGGGTTCGAGTTCGAGCCCGCCGTACTGCTCCTGAAGTCTTTGAGCCCCCCTTTAAGACCGTGCCAAATTGTAGGCAACGATCTGAAAAGACTGATTATTCCCCCTGCGGCCACGGCGCCGGCGCCAATGTAAAGGATGTAAGCCTTTTGAATATCGTCCGGGCTCATCACGGCGATCAGTTTGTCGCCGGGCGGAACCACCGTAGTCATGCCCTCACCAAAAAACTTGATTGCTGGAATCAGAACAAGATAAGCAAGCACACCACCAGCGCACATGATCGAGGCAATGCGAGGCCCTATGATGTAACCCACACCCAGAAGCGCCGGATTAACCTCGGCGCCAACTGATGCGGCCTTGAATGGGGCACCAAAAACCTTTTCCGGAATCTCCTTCCATCCGTACAGCGCCTTGTTGATTACCTGATAGACAAAAGCTATCCCAAAACCGATGAAGATCGTCTTAGCTCCAATCGTAGAACCGCCACGCGCCGCCTCCTGCGCCTTCGCGGCAGGCGAGGCCATTGCTTTTGATTCGTCAGAAGCACCGGCTTTCAAGACCTCCGCACAGGCAGTCCCCTCGGGATACTTCAACTGCCCGTGTTGCTGGACGATCAAAGCGCGGCGAAGCGGAATCATCATCAAGATTCCCAAAAGGCCGCCCAGTAACGAGACCAGAAGAATTCGACTAAGTTCCAGATCAAACCCTAATATCAAAATCGCAGGCATCGTAACGCCTACGCCAAAAGCAATTGATTCGCCCGCCGAACCCGCTGTCTGAACGATGTTATTTTCGAGGATGGTAGCGTTCTTAAACCCAAAGCCCGAAATAAGACGAAAGAGAGTGAGTGAAATCACAGCCACCGGGATCGAGGCGCTGACGGTTAGTCCGACTTTTAGTACGAGGTAGAGTGAAGAGGCTCCAAAGATAATTCCCAGAATGGTGCCGACCGCGACCGCGCGAATAGTGAGCTCGCGCATTGAAGTGGTTTCGGCGGCAATATAAGGACTGAACGTGGCAAGCCAGGGGTTCTCAGGCTTAGCACCGACGATATCCGGGAAGTCGTTCGCACCAGTACGCTCAGACGCCATTTAATCTGTCCTCCAACCTGTCTTGCTTCCGGAGAGAGTGGGGTTAAAGCGCCGCTACTTTACACATGGGGTGCGTGGTTGAGCAAGCGAAGCGAGGCGGCTAACCCCTTGAATTTACGGCTATTTGAAAGCATCTCAGAGCAGAGAGTTGCCTTTGAACATCCGCGGGATTGGTTTAAACTGCTCATCCATCTCGCCAACTTAAAGCATAGAGAATCACCTAATGAAAAAACGCGCTCTTGCCGCAACACTCCTGCTTGTTGCCATTACGTCGTCATTCTTTCCTTCATCACTTCTCGCACAAAGACGTACAGCGGCCCGCCCAACTCCATCGCGGGCGGCGCGGGTCCCGGCGCCTGAAGATGTCTTGGGTTTTAAGCCAGGGACAGATCGAAAGCTGCCGAGCTGGAATCAGGTTCTCAGTTACTTTGAGAAGCTGGCAGCGGCAAGCGATCGCGTGAAGTTTGAAGCGCTCGGCAAGAGCACAATGGATCTGCCATTCGTGATGGCAACGATTAGCGCGCCTGAAAATCTCGCTCGCCTCGAAGAATATAAGGAAATTCAGTCTCAGTTGGCTGACCCGCGAAAGCTCGGGAGAAATGCGGACGCCAAAGCCCGGCAATTGATTGCACGAGGAAAGACTGTTGTATTGATCACATGCGGCATTCATTCAACCGAGGTCGGTTCGTATCAGTCGAGCATGCTGATTGCGCATCGACTCGCCTCTTCGAATGAATCTGAGATCCTGAACATCCTGCGTAACTCGATCGTTCTGCTTGTACCTTCGCTCAACCCCGATGGTGTGGACATCGTTAAGAACTGGTATGACAAGACGCTAGGAACGCCTTACGAGGGTACGAGCCCGCCTGAGCTTTACCATAAATACGTAGGCCACGATAACAACCGGGACTGGTACGCTTTCACGCAGGTAGAAACTCAGATCACCGTTGCTAAAATTCATAACGTCTGGCATCCGCAGATCGTACACGACATTCATCAGCAGAGCGCTTACGGCGCGCGCCTTTTCCTTCCTCCGTACATGCCCCCAGTTGAGCCTAACGTGCCAAAGCAGATTGTAGAAGGCTATACCGAGCTAGGGAATTGGGTGGCCGGTCAGATGCGGGCAAAGGGTTTTAAAGGGATTACTACAGGTACGACGTACGATGCCTGGACACCCGCGCGAGCCTATTCTCATTACCACGGGGGTGTACGAATACTCTCCGAGACGGCGTCGGCCCGCATCGCCTCTCCGATTACTTTGAAGTTGGAAGAGTTGACGTCGCGCGAAGGAGTTGATGCCAAAAAAGAGTCTTCTAACTTCCGGCCTCTCTGGGAAGGCGGTGAATGGGGCTTGCGCGAGATTACTAACTACATGACGACCGCAGCGCTTTTGTTGTCGAGCCATGCTGCGGAGAACCGCGTGAAGTGGTTGGAGCGGTTTTATGAGATAGGGAAAGAGGCAGTCCGGCCCAGGAGAGAGGGTGAGTTGTTTGCCTATCTGATTCTTCCGTCCGAAAATAGCGAGCGCCTGCAAGACTTGTTAATGCGCGGGGGGGTTGAAATGTCTGTGGATGCTGAAGCCCGCTTTGGTCCATCTGGGATCGCGTATCCCGCGCTGACCGCTATTGTTCCAATGAGGCAGCCGTATGCAGGTTTTGCGAAAGCGCTATTGGAAGAGCAGCGTTATCCCGAACTACGTGCCCCGGACGGTAGCCCCATAGCACCCTACGATGTGACAGCCCACACGCAAACATTACTAATGGGAGTTGAAGTAAAAAAGACTGTTATCCCGATCCAGGCGCTGAAGCCAATACCTCAGTACTCGTCGCGTCAATTCGTCGACTTGATAACTCCTATTCGGAAGCTGCGTTTGGGTTTATATAAGTCACATAACGCACCCATGGATGAAGGCTGGACACGTTGGGTCATCGAACAGCACCAACTCGAGTACTCCTCACTCGACGACAAAGATATTCGAGCGGGAAATCTGCGCGCTAGGTATGAAAGCCTCGTGCTCCCAGATCAACCTTCCCGCACGCTGCTCAACGGCCATAGCCCTGGTACTATGCCGCCCGAATACACAGGCGGGCTCGGTGAAGAAGGAGTAAAAGCTCTACGAGAGTTTGTAGAAGGGGGCGGGACGCTCGTCTTTCTTAATCGCGCGTCGGACTTCGCCATCGAACAACTCAAGTTGCCGGTACGGAATGTCGTCGCCGGATTGTCCCGCAAAGAATTTTTTGTGCCGGGTTCGATACTTCGTATTGAACTCGATAACTCGCATCCAGTGACCGAAGGAATGCCGAAGGAGTCGATTGCCTGGGTAGAAAATTCGCCGGTGTTTGAAGTGCAGGAAAGCGACACGGGAGCACAAGTGCGTACGATTGCGTGGTACCCAAAAGAGACGGACCCGCTTCTTTCGGGATGGTTGTTGGGTGGACATAGGTTAAAGGGTAAAGCTGCGCTGGTCGAAGTGAAAATGGGTCAAGGTAGGGTGATCCTTTTCGGCTTTCGACCTCAGTATCGAGCCCAGTCGCTTGCCACCTATCCGCTGCTGTTCAATGCAGTACTGGCGCCATGAGTAGGAGGATCAAAAGACGGGATAGTGAATCGCTCTTAAACTGCTGGACGATCGAGATACATCCTGGCGGCCATCTTGGTGAGTTTCCAGACTTTGGCCCACTCAATCCGCTGATTCCCGTTCTCGCGCCCGGTGAGCTTATCGAAGAGTAACTTCCGGAAGTGGCGGCCCTCGCGACGCAACATGAACTCCTTGGCGAACGGTTTCGCCGTCTCAAAGAAGCTGAAGTGAGGATCGGTAACAATGCCGATGCCCTCAAGTGTCATCAAAGCCCGCATAATGTAGGTGAAGTTTGCCGGCAGTCGAAACGGGTAGTCATACATGATGTCGGCAAGGTCGAAAGTCAACTCCTTGAAGTTCACCTCGCCCAGTTTCAGATTCAAGTAGTGGGTAAACAATCCTTCCACTACCGGTCGTATCGCCTCTGGGCTAACGCCCGGTTTTAGGAAGTTGAGGTTTATGATGTCCTGGCCCAAGCCTGGTACGTCGCGACTCACCACATGGAAAAAGGCATCGATCATCTGGGACTGAAGCTGCGGAGTAATCCGTCCCACCATGCCAAAATCGAAGAAAGCCAGATGACCACTATCCATCACCAGAAGGTTACCCGGGTGCGGATCAGCATGGAAAAAACCGTCTTCCAGCAGTTGCTTTAGGTAGGTACGAATGAGCAGACGATTTACTTTCACGGAGGAGATCCTGCGCGCGCGTAGTCCGTCAAGGTCGATCACCTTGGTCCCGCGAATGAACTCCATGGTAATCACTCCAGATGTCGTGTGGGACCAGTAAATCTTCGGCACCTTGATGGCGCGCCAGTCGCGGAAGCTATACCGAAACCGATCAGCGTTACGCCCTTCACGCGCGTAGTCCATCTCTTCAAAGATCGTTAAGTGAAACTCACGAAGCATTCCTTCCCAATCGGCATTCTTATTCGCGGCCGGAAACATTCGATTGGTCAACTTTACCAGCCGAAAGAGAACAGCAATATCGAAAGCTATTTTCTCAGCCAGATTTGGTCTTTGAACCTTTACTGCTACTTCTGCGCCACTCTGAAGGCGAGCCCGATAGACCTGGCCCAAAGAAGCCGCGGCAATCGGCTCGGCATCGATCTCAGCAAAAGCCTCCATGACGCCCCGGCCCAGTTCATTCTCAATGCGCAACCACGCTTCAGAAGTCGGGAATGGCGGCACTTGATCCTGAAGCCTTTGGAGTTCCTTGATGTAAGAGAGCGGAAGAAGATCGGCTCGAGTGCCGAGTGTCTGGCCAATTTTGATGAAGGTGGGGCCAAGCCCGATCAGACTCTCCCGTAACCAGGCGGCCTGTTTTTCAAGCCTGAAGGATTTACCGGATGAGCCATCGGTGCCGCGAAAAATGACGAAGCGCAGAGTGCGTACAACCTTGTCGAGTAATCGCCGGTCCAGATCGCGACTCCACTCTTGAAATAGCGCAATCCGCCCGCGATTCCTTGCTTCCGCTCGCAGCCGGGCGGAGCGTCGACGGTTGAAGGTTGCCCGGATGTCATAACTGTCGAGGAAGAGATAGAGGGAAAGCAGTCCCAGTACGCGACCCACGTTAAGGACCCGTAACCACCCGCGCAATCCCTTTCCCCGAAGAAGTTGGTCCACTGAACTCTCGTCCAGAGGAGCAATGGGCATCTCCGACGCGGCCTGTCTCGAGACGGGCTCTTTTACCTGACCGTTGGATTTAGTTAATCCATTAGACCGCAATTCAAGCTGAGTACTCATATTCAATCGATGGCTAAACTCCGCCTTACCCCGGCTCGTTCAAAATAGCGTTCCGCCCGCGCCACGTCTCGTTCAATCTGGGTCTTCAGTTCTCCTACTGAGCCAAACTTCCGCTCATCGCGTAGGCGGTGAAGAAAACGTACTCTGATAACATCTCCGTAAAGATCCCCCGACCAATTCATTACGTACGTCTCCACGGAAGGTTCCGCATCAAGGCCAAAAGTTGGTCGAATACCAATGTTTGTAACACTGCGGCGCCATTTATCTTCGATCAACACCCCCGTAACGTAAACGCCGCGCCTGGGTATGACGCGATTCTCTGGATGCACGTTGGCCGTTGGAAATCCAAGTGTGTGACCACGTTCCTGACCACGAATCACTCGTCCTTCAACACCGTAGGGTCTACCGAGCATTCGGCGGGCCAAATTTACCCTGCCCTCTGACAACAGCTCGCGAATCCCGCTCGAACTGACCCGCTCTCCTCGCAGCTTCACCTCCGGCACCTCTGCTGCCAGGAAGCCCAGCTCCCCGCTTACTCTTTTCAGCAACTCAATGTCGCCTTCACGCTGATAACCGAATGCGAATCCGCGACCCAGGTACACCTCTTTCGCCTGAAGCCGATCCTTTATGACGTCGCGCAAGAAATCTTGAGCCCTGATCGTGGAAAACTGCTTGTTAAAGCGAATCACAATAGTTTGTTCAATTCCGAGAACGCCAAACCCTTCTACTTTCTGATCCAGCGTCTGGAGGAGAGGCGGGGCGGATTCAGGATGCAAGACCGCGCGCGGATGCGGATCGAAGGTGATTACTGTCGGAACAGCTTCCAGTTCCCTCGCCCGCTCGGCCACGGTACGCATGATCAGTTGGTGGCCCAGATGAAGGCCGTCAAAAACTCCGAGGGTGAGAACAGTTGGCCTATGAATATCCGCATTATCGGTTCCATGAAAGAGTCGCATAGGCAGGAATAAGGTTAGAAAGTTCTACTCATCAGTAACGACCAGACCATCATGGGCAAACTGCACCCCTGCCGGTAGCAATTTCGAGTCGCGAGCGTGCTTTACATCGTGGGCTATATGCGTGAGGTACGCCCGGCGTGGGTTGACCTCGTTCAGGTATTCTATCGCGCGATCGAGCCATAGATGAGTGGGGTGCTCCTTGAAACGGAGGCAATCCAAAACCATCACATCGACTCCCTTTAACGCCGCTAGTGTTTCCGGCGGAATCTCATTAAGGTCGGTGGCGTAGGCAAAGTTATTGAACCGATACGCAATCACCGGCAATCTTCCATGGATCACCTGCAAGGGTGTTATTTCAAGCTCCGGTCCCAGCATAAAAGCGGCCCCTGGAACAACGGTATGCGGGATGATTTGCGGAAGCCCACCGCCAAAATGAGACGGCTCAAAGATGTACTTGAATATTCTTCGAATATCAGGCCAGGCCCATTCGTTAGCATAAACACCAAGGGCGCCATAGCGGAAGTTCAGCGGGCGAATATCGTCGAGCCCAAAGATATGGTCTGCATGGCAGTGAGTTATGAGGACGGCATCAAGCCTTTTTAGCTTAGATCTCAGAGCCTGCTGTCGAAAGTCCGCAGAGGTGTCAACGAGTACTGTCTGCCCCCCATGCTCGATCAGGATTGAGACCCGCAAACGCTTGTCGTGCGGATCAGAAGAGGTGCACGTTTCACACTCGCAGCCGATCGACGGCACTCCAGTTGACGTACCCGTTCCCAGGAAAGTCAGTTTCATCTGCCAGGTGGAGTTGTAGAGAGGTGGATCATTTAGTGCAATTCACCATTCAGGTGTGCAGCAGATCATCTACCGCCCGTAATATCGCTGCCTGAGTAGGTGCGGGAGGCCTTTGGCGGACCAGCTTCTACCATTGATACATATTGTAGGCGCATGTCCGCCAGCAATCCGCCCACAATCTTTTCCTCCTGAGGAGTGAGATTGCCCCGTGTTTTTCTCTCCAGCATGCCCAGAACGTCGATCCAATGTTTGGCAAGTTGAAGATCAACCTCGCGTTTGTGGGTTACGGGATGCTCCATGACGCCAAGCGCCATAGCGGCGTTTGAAGCAATAGTCATCAGGAAATTGACAAAGCTCGCAGGATCATCTGCGTCGGGCAAGTTTAGTTCCTCATCCGTCTCAGCATCGAATTCCGATCCCCGCGAATCCTCAAACGGCACGGATGCGTGCGTTTCGTTCGCAGTTTCCGGTGAAGCGCCAGACGCATTCGCAATGGGATCCGGCTTTTCATCCAGAGGTATGTCGCGCGGGGTTCCGTCAGCATTAAACAGCCGCCTGTCTGTAACCTTAAAGTTTATCTGTTCATCACTCATGCGCTTGCTGATCGCCGACTTTCCCTGCAAAAGCCGGGGAGACCAATCCTTCTCTAGAGAATCCAAATTATTGGCTCTGATGGTAGCATTAAGAATCCTTAATGGTAAATCAGGCTGCGACTGGGCCTTGGGACTAAGCGCTCTGGCTTTGAATGTAAGCTATGTTGTCTTTACACTGCCCCCTCAGTTCATTCATCCACCCAGTTCGTGTGAGCTTTTGTAGCCAGGGGACCAGCAAATGAACCAGGTTGAGAAACCAAAGAATAAAGACTTAGCCCGTTTTGAAGATCTTGTAACTCTTATGTCGCGATTGCGTGCCCCGAACGGCTGCCCATGGGACCGCGACCAGACCTATGCCACGCTTGCTCCGATGCTTCTCGAAGAAGCCTACGAGGCATTTGAAGCAATCGAGAAGGGACAAAGCGGACGGCCGGACGACCTTCGTGACGAACTGGGCGATCTTTTATTTCAGATCGTCTTCTTCTCTCAGGTTGCGAAGGAGCGAGGCGACTTTGATATCGACGCAGTTATCGATACGGTGCACGCCAAGATGGTGCGCAGGCATCCCCACGTATTCGGTGATACTAAGGCTGAGGATGCCGCTGAAGTCCTGCGTAACTGGGAAGCCATCAAAAGAGAGGAGAAGAAGGCTCGCAAGGACGATACAGAGACTTCTATTCTCGACGGTGTGCCTGCAAAAGCTCCGGCGCTGATGGAAGCTCATCAGTTATCAACTAAAGCTGCTCGTGTGGGCTTTGATTGGGAAAACATCGCAGATATTTTTGACAAGATCCAGGAGGAGCTTGGTGAACTACAAAGTGCAATTAAAGCTCATGAACGTTCACGAGAAGAAGGCGAGCACGCCTTGATGCGAGGAGAAGTTGGTGATCTGCTCTTCGCCGTAACAAATCTCGCCCGGCGTCTCCAGGTTGAACCGGAAGCAGCCCTGAAACTGACAAATCGCAAGTTTCGCCGGCGCTTCAAGCATATTGAAGACACACTCTCGGCATTGGGGCAGAGTTTCGAATCCACCTCACTTATGGAACTCGAGAAACTCTGGCAAGCAGCAAAAAAGAACGATGAGTAGAAAAAAGAAATGCCCACACCGGGTGGGGCCTTTCTTTTGGGTAACTGAGGTCGAGAGTTAACCGTTCAAACGAATCGAACGGAGAATGTTGTTAAAGGCAGGATTGAAAGTCCGAGCCTCATTCTGTGGCGCAACAGCAATCATGTAAAAGAGATCGCCGCTCTGCAGTTGCGTTGTAACCAACGTCACACTCTCAGCTCGACGTGTAGCCTCGTTCGTATTGCGCAACGTTGTCGTTAGCCCGGAGCGACCCGAAACAGTGGTCCTCCGGTAGCCCGTACTCCTCCGCAGATTAGGATTTGTCTGAGCCAAGTTGTTTACGAATTCTTCAGTAGCCCGCTGCAAATCACGATTTTGAGTTCGAGCAACCCCGAGGTTCACTCCATGAGTAAATACCGACTGGCCCTGATACTCTCCGTACGCTCCTTCCGGAGCAAACCAGATCGAACCACCACCCGATAGTTCGCGCCAGTTGTCAGGAACGTTTACCTGCAAAACGCCCTGATTGTAGGTTCGGTAACGCGATGATGGAGCGGACACTCGTCCAATGGATGCGTTGCCCGTATTTCCTGCGGGAGTCGTCTGACCACTCCGCGCTATCTCGGCCGATGAAGGGGCGGCCGGATAACCACGCAGTCGCGCCTGGATGCGGTCAAAGTCACGCGTGTCGCGAACCGGATTGTTAACTCGCAGCATTCCAGCCTCGCGATTGATGATTTCATAACGATCCGATGCGCTCGGGTGACTGCTCAAGAACCCGCCGCCGCCCCCGCCGTGCTGCTCGATCGTACGAAACATGTTAGCCAAATCGCGCGGGTCGTATCCCGCACGAGCCATTATCTGGGCGCCTAGAATATCCGCTTCACGTTCATACTCCCGACTGAATTTAAGGAAGTACGCTCCCACAGCGAACTGTCCGCCCTGACCAATAATCGCGCCTGCCGGCCCACCGAGGATCGCGCCGCCAACTCCCAGAATCCCCGCGAGTAGGCCATACTTCTGGCCTTTCGTGGCCTGAGCGGTTCCGTGACGGAGAGCCACGTGACTAAGCTCGTGAGCCATTACGCCCGCCATCTCTCCTTCGCTTTTCGCGGCCTGGATCATGCCGCGATTGATATACATTGGACCACCTGGTAGAGCAAACGCATTGATGTCACTGGCGTTTACCACGCGAAAGTAATATTGAAACTCACGCTGTTGAAACTGCGGAGGAATTGCAGCAACGAGACGCCGGCCAACGGCTTCCACGTAGTTGCTCACATCAGAGTCTCGCAGTACGGGCAACTGTTGCTCGACCTCTGCCGCGGCCTGCCGCCCTAATTTCACATCATCCTGGACGCTATATTTATTGCTGTGATACTTAATCTGCGTCTGGGAAAGCACTGATACAGGCATCGCAAAAATTGCAAAGACTGCAATCAAAGCGACGGCCCGTTGAACTTTTCCATTATTATTTCTTGTCATCTCTGCCTCCGTTAGCCTAATACCGAAATTTTCGGCGTGGACATCTATCTCTTAAAGAAGCGAAAAACCCTTCCCCTTATGCACCAAATCGCGACATCAGTGCACGGTTCACGCACGGCCTAGCTTCTAAGTCCTTTCGACGCCGCAATATCGCGGACACAATACTTTCTAGAGCAAGGACAGTGCCAGACTCAGAGAAGATTAGTTTTTGTTTCTTGGTTCAATACGCTCGTTGAACCACTGCGTAGGCTCGGCGAGTGGCGCAACGCGGTTAGGCTCGCCCTTCCAAACTCGAACCATGGAGATGATCAAGAATACTGTTGCTGCAAGTTTGAACAATGTGCCGCCGACCGAACTTCCCGTTATCGTGCCGATGACACCAAAAAGCGTATGCACCAGGAGAATCGCGACATGTAGAGCCAGACCCTGGGCCGCATGAAACCTTACCTTGACCTCTTTCCTGGGAACCAGGAATAACTCGATAAGCGCGACAATAACTCCTATGTAGAACGGAGCGTAAGGAAGCACCATAGCCCATTTTTCAGGCAGCCCTACGCCAGCTACGGTCCTCGATGTCGGCTTCTGGTCATCCGTCTGAGAGCGCCTGTTCGGCGCTGAGGGCGCCTGGTACGTGGATGGTGGTGAATAAACTGGGGGAACAAAAACCGATGGATAAGGACTATCAAGCGGGACATTTCCGTAACGTCTCGTGGGAGCCTCAGACTGAGCATTGTGGATCTCTTCGTGCCCCGCGGGTCCAACAGGTCGTGTTGCGCCCTTCATTTCCCGCGTCTCAGGCTTACTCTCGTCAGCTCCCCAAACCTCCTCGCTTTTGCGCGCAACATCGGCATCCAGCGGATTGGTGTCGTATTTGCTCTTCTTTGTCTCCATCTCAGAGGCCTTACGCTAACTGCACATTTACAGTTTCAATCTTACTAGCCCGTCAGTTCATACTCAACCTGCTGCCAGGTCTGCTCTGACTCAGAGATATGAAATGCCCGCATGATAGGCTCGGGGCCACCAAGGCTGATTATGAGATAGGAAGCTGAAGGGTAGTAGGCCAGGCGGACGTCAGTTTCAGACGGCTCGGGTGCGAGCGAACGCGGATGTGAGTGATAAATAGCAATTAGTTGTTCCCCTCGCTCACGCATTTTCCGCTGAGCGGCAAAGAGGTCCTCGGGCGCTGCCTCGTAAGCGACTTCGTTGTTCCGGGCAACATTGCGCAATTTGTAGATGGTGGTGGTTTTGCTTTGACTTGTGCCGCCAATCAATCCACAACACTCGGCTGGCTCTGCGTCCCGAGCGTGAGCCAAAATCTCATCAAAATGGACCTTGCAAATTGAGAGCATCTAACAACTAATCATCTCTTACAATCCGCAGCTTTAGCTCCTGCAATTGCTTCGGATCAACGTCTCCGGGCGCATCGATCATCAGATCGGTTGCCGATGCTGTTTTAGGGAAAGCCATTACGTCACGGATATTCTCGGTCGGCACCAACACCATCATCAGCCGCTCGATTCCAAAGGCTATCCCGCCGTGCGGAGGTGTGCCGTAAGCGAGCGCGTCCAAAAAGAAACCAAAACGCGCACGCGCGGTCGCTTCGGTCATACCCAGGGCCTGGAACACAAGATCCTGAATATCGCGGCGGTGAATTCGAATGGAGCCGCCTGCCACTTCGACGCCGTTAATTACTGCATCGTAGGCTTTGGCTCTGATCTGGCTGAATAACTCCTTTTCATCACTCCGAACAGCGCGTTCGAGTAGAGGTAGATCTTCATCTACTGAAGAAGTGAATGGATGATGCATGGCGTAATAGCGGTCATCATCTTCGTGATACTCGAACATTGGAAATTCTGTAACCCAAAGCGGAGCGAACTTGTTTTCCGGAATTAGCTTTAGCTGTTTTGCGACCTCAATCCGGAGGGCACCCAGACTTGCTGTGACAATCCTTCTTTTGCCCGCCACAATCAAAACTGCGTCGCCCTTTTCTGCGCCTGCAAGCTGAGCGATGTTTTTAACAGCATCCTCGCCGAGCGCCTTCACCAAAGACGACGACACTTCATCCCCGAGCTTAATCCAGGCGAGCGCCCCCGCTCCATAGCGCTTCACAAACTCCTGTAGTTCATCAAGCGCCTTTCTCGAAAGCCCGGCGCCGTCGCGAACCACAATCCCTTTCACTTCACCGCCGCCGGCAAGAGCAGCAGCATATGGAGGAAAGTTGGTGCCCTGGACAGCCTGCGTCAGGTCCGTCAATTCCATCCCTGGAATCCGAAGATCCGGCTTATCAGAACCAAAGCGGCGCATTACCTCGGCAAAGCTGAACCGAGGGAAAGGGAGTGGCAGATCGACTCCAATTAACCTGAAGACCCGCGCAAAGAGGCCCTCAACAAGCGCGTACACCTGGTTGGCCGTTGCGAAGCTCAACTCAACGTCAAGTTGAGTAAACTCGGGCTGGCGGTCGGCCCGCAGGTCCTCATCACGGAAGCAGCGGGCAATCTGGAAGTACTTATCCAGCCCTGCAATCATGCATAACTGTTTGAAGAGCTGGGGCGATTGCGGAAGGGCAAAGAATTTACCCGGTTGAATTCGTGAGGGAACGATGTAGTCCCGAGCGCCTTCAGGCGTCGACTTGATAAGGATTGGGGTTTCGATCTCGATGAATTCCTGCTCATCCATGTAGCGACGAATCTCTGCCACAACCCGGTGCCGCAGTCTGATATTCGCCTGAAGTGACGGGCGACGAAGATCGAGGTAGCGATACTTGAGACGTAGGTCTTCACTGGGCAGTGGTTCAGAGCTGGCGGTATCGATCGGAAACGGTAACGTACGAGCATCGTTGAGAATGTATAACTCGCGAGCGCGCAGCTCGACTTCGCCTGTGGCTATCTTGGGGTTGTGCTGACCCTGATCGCGCAACACAACGTCGCCGGTGACTGCAATGACATATTCGCCACGCACGTCTTTAGCTTTCGCGTGCGCCGAAGGAGCGTCCTCAGCGTTTAAGACAACCTGCGTAGTGCCCTCGCGGTCGCGCAGATCAATGAAGGTAAGGACTCCAAAATCACGCCGTTTCGATACCCAGCCCATTAGCGTGACTGCTTTTCCAACATCTTCTTTCCGCAATGAGCCGCAGGAATGCGTGCGTTCTAAACTTCCAAGATTGTCCAACATGTTCAGTTATCGTGTGTCGCGATTTCAATCAGGTTTCCGGCAGGGTCACGTACGTAGAAGCGGGCGCACCCCTTTACTGGCCGTTCGTCAGGAATGATTTCAACCCCTACAGTCCGCAGATGCTCTTCGGCGTCACTAAGATTCTCAACCGTAAAGCAAATGTGCCGCTTGCTGGGGTGTTCGCTTTCATCTTCGACAGATAGATGCATCTGGCTATCGCCAATCTGATACCACGCGCCTCCTCGGCCACGTGACTCTTCTGGCTTTGGTACTTCGACCAGACCAAGCAACGAGCTGTAAAAGTGCTTTGCGCCAGTTTCAAGCGACCGCGGTACCGTAATGTTCACGTGATGAAGAGTAGTGATTCCAACGCCCATTACTCAAGTACCTTTTGACCCTGTCGAAAACCTTGCAGCCGCATCAAAACGATGATCGGAAGTGCCGGTTTCGCGCTCCGGAAATCGGTTGAATTCAACAGAGCGGTTTCGCGGAATGCTCAGCGAATTCCATTCCTGAGAACGGAGATGCTTTGCGAGAAAAACGATTTGTCCGACGTGGTAAGCGTAATGAGTCAACTGTCGATTGATTGCCTGAACGATCGTGTGCTCCTCGCCACGGATTAAGATTTTGCGATCAAAGTCAGCCGGTTCTAATGGCTCCAGCGCAGCAAAGAGACAGGCCCAACCGCGTTCCCAGTAGGCCCACACCTCTTCCTTTGTGGTGCCCGCTGGTGTCACAAATTCAAGGTCGCGATTACGGTCCGGCTTCTCGCCATCGGCTATTAAAAAGTCAGTCCAGCGGGAAAGCATGTTGCCGGCCATATGCTTCATAATGATGGCCAGACTATTCGACTCTTCATCAAGAATGATGAAGAACTCATCATCCCTGGTTTGCGCCAGCGCCTTTTCAGCTAGCTTTTTGTAAGCTCGAAAGCTCTCAAGCGCATCGCTCAAATAATCCCTGGCAATGCTTTCATTCATCATTTGCTGCTTTCCTGAGCAAGGCGTACGAGTTCAAGAATTGTGGCGCCAACGGCATTACGCTCGGCGCTTCTCTGTTCTCCGGTCTTCATGTCCTTTATAGCAACTTCACCCCGAGCAGCCTCGTCCTCTCCAACCATGGCGACAAACGGGATGCCTTTGGAGGATGCGTATTTTAGCTGCTTTCCGACCTTGTCCACCTCAGGATAAAGATCGACTCGCAAGCCGCGACTGCGCAGTTCGCTGGCAAGGGCCACTGAGGAGGCAATGGACTCTTCGTCCCAGATCGTTACGAGTACATCGGCCGGAGATGCCACCATTGATTCCGGAAACATATTTCGCTCGGACATTACTACAATGATACGCTCGAGTCCGAGCGAGAATCCGCACGCCGGCACATCCTGACCTGAGAATGTTCCGACCAACGTATCGTAGCGTCCACCGCCACCGAGACTTCCGGGAAGATCTTTTACGCTGATCTCCATGATCGCCCCCGTGTAGTAAGAGAGTCCGCGAGCGAGGCTGGGATCCAACTCTATCCGCTGAGACACGCCACTCGCCGCAGCAAGGCGAACGATAGATCGCAATTCCTCAATGCCGCTCGCACCTGCATCGTTGTCTGCCACGAACTCAACCAATCGGCCCAGGATAGCGCAGTTCAGAGCCTCCGTCTTCCTTGCGGGATTTTCACCTGCGGTAATCTCGGCAGCGCGATCAAGTGAACCTAGCTCGAGAAAAAATCCTAGTAGCCTTTCTGCCGAGCTCCCAGCTATACCACGCTGCAAAAGCTCTTTTGCGACGCCTTCGCGACCGAGTTTATCAAGCTTGTCCAACGCCACGAGCGTAGCGTCAAAATCATCAACCGAAATTCCGGCGGCTTCAAGCACGCCAGTCAAGACGCGCCGATGATTTAGTCTGATCTTGAAATCTTCAAAGCCCAGTTTCGTGAGCGCGTCAGCCGCCGCGGCGATTAGTTCTACTTCGACAACCATCGAACGCGAGCCGAGTATGTCAACGTCGCATTGATAAAACTCCCGAAACCGGCCGCGAGCCGGGCGGTCTGCCCGCCATACAGGTTGAATCTGATATCGCTTAAAAAACTTCGGCAGCTTATCGCGATACTCAGCAATCACACGAGCAAGCGGCACCGTCAGATCGTAGCGCAGCGCCAGGTCCGCCTCACCAGACGCTTCGTGAACCCCACGCCTGAGAATCTTGAAGATGAGCTGGTTCCCTTCCTCGCCATACTTTCCAAGCAGCGTTTCAATGTTTTCCACGGCCGGTGTTTCAAGCGGCTCAAAACCGTAGCGTTCATAGACTGTTTTGATAATGCCTATGACATACTCACGCCGCCGTACGTCCGCGGGAAGAAAATCGCGCATACCGCGTGCTGGTTGGGTTTTAGCAGGAGACATTGGGCCAATATTTTTATCTGAATACTGAGAATCCGGCGAAGACGACAAACTGATTGAGACCTCGATTGGCGCCCGAGCGGCCCCCGTTAGAGATGTGGTGGAACTTCACTCCCAGCACAAACGCACGGTCCGGTCGCGTGAAGATTTGCACGCCTCCATCCGCATCGCCTGTAAAAGCAAATCTTCCCGCATCAGGAAGCGGAACTGGCTTGCGAAAGATCAAGCCGCCTCCAGTGACTCCGGCGAATGCTTTTACTCGTCGCTGTCCGAAGGTCGCCTTCAAACCCAACGGGGCAAGGCCGGCTCCATACACATTCTCACGGACAAAGCCTGCTGGCGGATCGTCAGTGATGGTATTGAATGCGACTGCGGCGGGTATTACATCAAGCGTATACGTTAGAGCGACGCGTTTACTGGCAGCCAAAATCCTGCCATACCGCAGACCAACAATCAGGTACTTTCTATCTGCTGCTTCTTCTCTATGAAGCCCACCGAAGATGGTTGTGGCCTTAAAGGCGCCACCGCCCCAAATACCAAATTCGTTCATCCCCTTTTGAAGTTGGTAATTCGTGACAACGCTTTGCGGCGGTGTCGAATCTGAGTCCGGTTCGCCGAGACCTTGTGCTTGAGCACGGCTCGATAATGTTAAAAGAACAAGCGCGGCTGCCAGGAATAGGAGTCTTAGATGCATTTCTTTCCTTGGAGGACCCTAAGTACCAGGTTCAACCTGAACTAAAGGCTCCTCTCGATATGCCTGAGTATATTCAACATAGTTCTGCCAAAACATGTCGAGTCCAGCAACTTCGTCCGCCGTCAACTCACGTTTAAGGCGGGCCGGAAAGCCCATGACGAGCGAACGCGGCGGGATGATGGTGCCCGGTGACACCATGGCCCCCGCGGCAATCAAAGAGTGGTCACCGACTCGAACGTCATCGAGCACGATCGCTCCTATGCCAATTAACGAACCTCGCTCAATATAGCAGCCGTGAAGGGTCACGCTGTGGCCCACGGTGACTTCATCCTCAAGAACAGTTGGATGAGTGCCGCCTCTGACATGGATGACCGAATTGTCCTGAATGTTTGTTCTGCGCCCGATGCGAATGTAATTAACATCACCACGCACTACCGCGTTGAACCAGATCGAGGATTGAGCGCCCAGGTGGACATCTCCAATTACCTGCGCTGAGGCTTCTACAAATGCGGTGGGATCGATCTGCGGGCTTAAACCACGGAACGGTCTTATCATCTATCAAGGCATCCGAATCTTTTTTGCTGGCACCAAAGCCGAAACACTAGCACGTGACCAGATTGCGAGCAAGGAACTACATTGATTCAATTACCATTATCAACTGAATCGACCGAGATTAGATCTTAACGCATCGTGAAACATCGAACTCGTTCTCCAACCAACCATTGACATCAACCAATAGGCATGCGAGATTGCGCCCATGAGAGCTCGTAGTCTTCGGATTCTAAGTACGATGCCTATTCTGATCGCGATGTCGCTGACGAATGGTTGTGGTGGGTCGCTCTTTAGGGTTCAACCAGCCATCGAACTGCCACCACTTTCGGGAGAGATATTAAGCGCTTCAGGAGGCGGTATTGTTCTCAAAGTCGCGCCGCTCCTCGAAGATGAGGAAAGTCAGGAGATATTTGAAGCAAACCTGCCTTTGAGTGGCGTACTGCCAATCAGAGTGGAGTTGGAATATGAAACCGGAATCCCAACCGAACTCAGGCAGGCCCGGTTTCGTCTGCGTGACGCTGAAGGACGTGAATGGAAGTTACTGACAGCGAAGGAAGCCATCTCTTTAATAATGAAGGCTAACGGAATATTTGCCTATAATCCAAACTCGAGAAAGCAATTCGCCGAAGAGTTTGGCTCGTATGTGCTCGACTTGCGCGCCCCGCTATCTCCATCCGACCAGCGACGCCAGGGCTTCATCTTCTTTGGAACACCTAACCGTGGGCCAATCGAGCATCCTCTAGGCCTGCGCCTGCAACTGGAGCGTGTTCCGCAACCCCTCGAGATAATCATCAATTAAGAGAAAAAGGGACAGCGTTTGATACGCTGTCCCAGGCATGTTGAACTGAAAACGTCTAACGTGGTCCTGTCGCGCGGACTGTGACTTCGGTTCCCGCATCGAGTTCAAGATCATCGCGACCTTGAACGTAAACCGAGCCTGCTCCGGCGCCAGCTCCGATTACTGCTCCGATAGCCGCACCCTTACCGCCGCCGGCAATGGCGCCAATAATCGCACCTACGGCCGTTCCGATAGCCGTGCGCGTTACCGTTCGGTCGGTTTGACTGTCAGATTCCTGAACGCTCCCCTCATTGTCTACCCGGACACCCTCCTGACCCGGGACATGAACGTTCTCAACAATCCCCGCGAAGCGGTAGGTTCTTCCGTCACGCAGTCGAATGCGATCGAAGTTGAACAACATCTCGGAACGACCAGTGATGCGGCCACTACGATTAACACCAGTAATATGTCCTTCGATCACAGCGCCATTGTATTGGGCTGGTGATCGAACCGTCATCGTGAACGGATCGTTCTCGCGGGTTGTCCTTGTGGAGAGACTTGTATTCAAGGTGGCCATCAGTTGAGTGCCGTCGGGCACTACAAAATCACCAGCCACCGTTCCCACGTTGCCGTCCTCAGGACTGGTTGAATGTATATTCAATTGGGCGATATCAGATGTTCTGTCGTAATAGGTCTGCACAGTCACCGGTTGCGTAAGACGATCCGTATAGACCCTTCTGGTAACCAGCAGGCGCCGGCCATTGTCTATCGGATCAAAGGTAACGGTGAAGTCAGTGGCCCTATCGCCCGTGCTGGCCACAGTAAGTTGATCGCCCTGGAGTGTCGTGCGAACGCGGACAGTTCTGCCGGTCGGGGTGGTCTCCACATTTTCGCGGCCATCGGCGATGAAGTTTACCTGTGGCGCGCGCGTCGAGGCGATCGCGACGGAGTTACCTCGTTGCTCGATTGCAATCATATTGGGCGGGTCGAGTCGTGAGATAAGAGCGTCGTAGGCCCGTTGGCGTTGTGCGGCAGGCAAATTTCGCGTCGCGTTCTGAACTGCAACCTGGGGATTGGTACTCTGGGCCGGGTTGAGTCGGTAAGTTCCTGTCAATCTCCCATCAACGCCGTACCTCGGTCCTGTGGGGAATGGTGAAGACGTCCAGTTCCAGGCGATGTCATAGGCGCCAGCCAACTGGTTTAAGTCATTCCGCAGCAGATTCCAGTCACTCTCGGCACGCGTATCGAGCCGATGGTTCTGCATGAAAGTATTCAGGTACGCTGCGCGCTGAAGAACCTCCTGCACATGGGCCGCAGCCGATTGCCGGCTGTCGATACTCTTGCGCAGTTGATCTGTCGCATCTTCGAAGTCTTTTACCTGACGCTTAATTGCATCCTCCGTGGTTCCTGGCAGATTTGTTCGCGCAAGAGCCTGTTCCAGGCTATTGCGAAAACGGTCAGAGCGATTGTCCAAGCGCCGCACGAGCTGCCGCATCTCGGTATCGCTAAGACGGTGCCCGACATTGATCGGCGTCGTATTCCACTGCCAGTTAATGTTGTGAGTCTGAGCGAGTTGGTTCAGATCAGACTGAATCAGTTGCCAGTTCCTCTGAGCCGGCCCTCTCAGCCTGTGGTTCAGCATAAAGTTATTGATCAGCGCGGCCCGTTCGAGAAGAGCCCTGGCTTCCGTCGCGGTCGATTGGCGATTATTAAACTGCGTTCGCAAGCGATCGATTTCGGTTTCAAAATCTGCAACGTACCGATTGATCTCATTCTCTTGAGCCGTGTTTCTGAGCGCGCTGCGATTGATTGTGTTGTTAAGATTTCGGCGAAACGTGTTGGTGCGATTTTCGATGCGCTGAAGTAACTGGCGCATCTGGTTGTCTGTCATTCGATACTGCCGTTGTGCCTGCGCCGCGGTGACGAAACCCATTGTGGTTATCGCCAACACGACTGCAAGACTCAATATCTTGTTTGCTGTTCTCATTTGGAAATTCCTCCCTGGTTCATGAATTACAAAACTTCTTCTGTGCGAACTTGAAGGGTAATTCGCGGGGAGGGGAAGGGGAGGCAATTAAAGGGGGCAACTAAGATGCAAGTAGTCGGCCTCTAGTTAAACGATGACCGATCTTCCCGGGAGAGTTGCATTAATAGATAAATCGTCACCCGAATACTATACGCCTAAATACTATACACAGGAACCCTAGCGAGAATATTACAAATGCGTTGCGACGTTTTGGCAGTAGCTGTTCGGTACGAAACGGGATCTGATTTTCACAGGCGCGAGTAAGTTAAGCCGGTTTGCCCCTGGTATTTTCCACCCCGATCTTCGTATGAGACATCGCACTCCTCATCCGACTGAAGAAAGACCACCTGACCAATGCCTTCATTGACATAGATCCGCAGCGGTAAATCGGCAAGGTTCGCAAGCTCGACCACGAGACGCCCGACCCAACCAGCCTCGAGAGGGGTGGTGTTAACGAGCAGACCTGCCCGGGCATATGTCGATTTGCCCATGGCAATACCGGTGACATTTCGCGGCATACGGAAGGTTTCAACCGTTACACCGAGAGCGTACGAATGGGGCGCCAGGAGATAATACTTTGACCCATCCTCAGTCGTCCGCAGAGGTGGTTCGACCAGCGATTCTTCGTCAAAGTTCTTGGGATCTATCTCACGACCATGAATGGGCGAGAAGACGCGAAAGCCATCGTCGGCAAGCCTCATGTCATAGCCATAACTTGACGCGCCAGCGGAAATAATCCGCCGTCCATCGAGCTGACGAACTAATTTAGACTCAAATGGCGAGATGAGCTCATGCTCTTGCGCCATCTCCCTGATCCAGCGATCTGATTTTACTGCCACTTCTAAACCTCTCTCCCACTTGAGTTTTCCCGTTTTCTGCCCAAAGCCTTGTCAAGATTTTGTCGAGCTGCTGCCTTTTAACAGCCGCTCAACCGCCTCTTTTCGGCTCGCTCGCGTCGAGTGAGCATATCGCAAAGTCATCACCTGATCGCTGTGCCCGACCACGTCCTGGACGGTCTTCATGTCCACCCCGGCGCGCAGCATCTCCGTCGTCGCCGTGTGCCTTGTCGAGTGCGGCGTGAACCCGTCCTCGATCTCCCGGCCGTACTCAAGCCCCAGGCCTTTAGCCACCGACCGCACCACCCGCGAGATCTCCGCGCGTGGTCCTGTCCCCGCTCGGTTCGGAAAGACCCAGCGAGTTTTCCGGAGCTCGTAACGCCGGCGCAGGATCTCGAGTGTGCGCCGATTCAGCGGGACATCACGCGGCTCACCATTCTTTGTTTTCGGAAGATGAACCTCACCCGCCTCGAAATCCACCTGGCGCCACTCAATCTTTCTGATCTCGCCGCCTCGCATCCCGCTATGCAATCCCAGCTCGAGAATGTCCGCGACGTCACGGCGCGATTCGATGTTCTCCGGCCGGTTGCGCACCCCATCCACCCGCAACCCGGGAAAGCGCAAGGTCTCCAACAGGTCCCGGCGCTCGTCGGCCGTGATAATCCGCTCGCGCCCTCTTTTCGGAACCGGCTGCCACGGGATGCGCGGCGGCCGCCACTCCTCCAGACCGGCGAAGATTTCAGCCGCGGCCTTCAACATTCCCGAAATATGAGAGAGCTCGCGGTTAACCGAAGTGGTCTTGAGCCCTTCCCGCTGGCGCCGCTTCACGAAGTCTCGAATGTGCGCGGTCTTCACTTCGTCGAGGAGGATGCCGTCCGGGAGCGTCCCCAGGAAAGCTTTCAAGACCCGCTGGCCCTGCTTGTGGTTCGCATTCTTCGCGTTGAGATCACGTTCTCTTTCGGCCACCAGGTTTCTCAATTCAATCGCCGGGAGCTCGACCGCTAGCCGATACCGCCGGCGCCGCGCCTGGTCCCGGAGCTCCGTCACGAAATCCTCGAGCTCGCGCTTAGTGTCGAAGCTCTCGCGGATCCGTTTGCCGCCGATCGTGACGTCTAAGGACCAGCCTGTTTTGGTTTGTGAGACTTTCACTTTTGTCCCTTTAGATCACTGAGCCGAAATCGGAAAAAAATGCGGCGACGTCAAAAACCATTGAAAGGCTTGAGTCGCAAACCGGAACAGTGCCCTGGCCGCCTCCGACGGTAGCGCCAACCCGACAATGTTGCTGACTAGGACACTGAGAAAAATGTTCGTCCAGTCTTTTCTACCAAGCCGACCTGATGCGTCGACTAAATATTGAAATTGCCGCTCAACGAAGTCCCTCTGCGCGACACCCAGTTCACGAATGCCCAGCAGATGTTGCTTCACCTCCTCGAGACTTTCTTGGATGAGCTGTTGTTCTTCTTCCGACAGAGGTGAGTTCTCGATATTAGCGTCAGAAGCTGTTTCAACTAGAGCCCGCCCCTGACGAATGGTCTCCCACAAATCCGGCTCTTCCAGTTCCTTTCTTAAGCCAAGCGCCCAAGCCCGGAAAAAAGTCAATTCTGTGGCCCATTCGCCGGCTGATCCCGTAGCGAACCGGCTTTCCATCCCCGGAGACATTTCATAGCCCCACCCATTGGGCCATGACAAGAACTTAAAGTAGTAACCTGACTGCCCGTGGACAAGCTGTGAGTGGGTATACGTCTCGCCAACAATTTTCCTCCAGACGAACTGGCCAACGTCCAACTCACAGCCCGACAGCAAACGAAAGACCGCATTCTTCTGTGAGACGAGTAAAGTTCTGTCTCTCATCCTTTATACAAACGCGCACTGTGCTAGTTTCCAATGCGGACGAACATCTCTCCTAATGCCCTTCATTCTCATCCGCTTCAAGCCGCTTGGTTATAGAATCCACTAAATACTTGCGCGTGCTGTCCGGTAGGTCGAACGTAATGTCTGTTGACCAAACTATTTCCCCGATGATCTCATCAGCATCCGTCTCGGAAAGGCCGGCGTCGGTTATGATCTTTTCAACTCGCTTTAGATCCAGAGGGATGCGCAGATCTTCAATTCCGACCTTGAGGGCCAGCAGAAGAGATTGTTTCTTGAAGCCTCTCTCAATTCTTTCAAACTCTATTTGTAGCTCATCCTTCGTCTTCTGAAACTTGTGGATGAGCTGCTCTCTGGAAATGTGATCGTTCTTAAGTTCCCGAATCTCCTCCTCCTTAGTCCGGATTGAATCCTCGAGGACGGCTTTTGTATCTCGAAAGTGCTCGAGAACCTTCGTCGAAGTGAGTTCACGCAACGTCTCAATCTGAGCATTCTTTGCCGCCACTAATTGATCATTCGCGCGTTTGTAGCGCACTCCCCAGAAGACCGAGACCGCAGCGTTTGCGAGAAACGCCAGTAAGTATGCAACTGGAAGGAACCATTCCAACCCGCGGTTTTCCTTTCAAAACTGCCCCAACTTATGAGAATAAACATTCTCGTAAGTTACTTGCCTGACCGTCTCCAAAGTCGATCCCAGCCTGATTTCACCGCTGCCCCTACAACGATCGCCGGCACCAACGGAACAATGACTATGCTCGCGGTCGCCAAAACACCAGAAAGCCCAATCGCTCCCAACAACGCTGCTATCCCGACCCCGGCTGATGTTCCTGCCATGCCGGCGACGGCCCCCGACACCGCCCCTCCTCCCGCTTCTCGCACTACGTGAGTGCACGCCTCCTTAACACCAACCCTGCCCCGGCTCAACCCATAGGCCGACTGTAGAAACGCCATCGAGCCGCAAATGATTCCGCCCCAGACACCTCCCGTGCGCGCCGCCGTCGCGAAGGCCCTCGGGATGCTGCCAGCCCCGGCCGCGCCCGCGCGTTGGGCCAGCGACGTTGCATAGCGCGAACTCACGCCGCTTGGTCGTATCGTCTTCAGCCCTTTTACCCTGGTCGCCGCCTTCTCGAATTCTTTAACTGTTTCCCGTGTGCCTAGAATCTGAACCGAGCTGTAGCGCCCTCTCCGAATGTGACGGACGACTTTCCTGATTGACCCCGGGGTATCTTTGAGCTGCCACCGGTGAACAACTTTCCCTGATTTCATGATTATGAGATCAACCGCTCGAGCCGTTGGGCTCTTCACCAGGAGCGCCGACTTGCGATCAATCAATCTCAATGGATTCGCGTTGAATTTGTCGCGCACCAAGAGCTCGTGAATGTGGCCTTTGAGGTAAGGATTTCCGCCAGCACGTCGCAACGCCTGCCAACATACCTTGGCTTCGTACCAGGACTTTGAAACTATTGACGCGCGCGCTGGAGTAGCCGCGGAAAGCTCTCTTTTGCGGTTGATGAGGTTCAATTGCATCTTTCGCGTCTCACTCCCGCGGGACAAACCTAAGCAGCAGGCCGCCGCCTTTTAGGTGGGCCGTCTCTGGTTTTGTGAGGCGGCTCCTCCTTCCTTTGCTGCGTCCTCCGGGAGAGGAATTTTGCAATCTCGCGGGCGAGCTCATGAGCCAACTGCTCCGTCCCTTGCTCAGAGGAAGCCTCCGAAACAGTTCCGCCAACCCGCGAATCTACCAGCACGCCGTCCCGCTTGAATGCTTCAACGCCTCGCCACAAGAGGAGCTCAATCGTGCTGCTCAAACTTCTCTTCGTGTCGCTGGCGATGCCTTTAATTTCTCGCTTCAGGTCCGAGGACATCCTCAGCGAAGCCTGTGCGTCTCTACCCATCGTTTTCGTGGTGTCAAGAGAACACGTGTTTTATCTGCTGGTCAACGTATACTTTTACTTGACAATGTATACATTTGCTTTATAGTGGCCCGCATGCAGGACGAAACCACTTTCGGGACTTCAATCGCCCTACGTTGCAGCGAAGACTTGCGAGCCGCCTTGGAACGACTCGCAGCGCGAGAAAAGAGAAGCTTGGCCAATTACTTGCGCCTGGTCCTTGAGAGACACGCCGAAAGTCAGGGAGAGTTGACGGCTCCCCAGTCTGACAGACCGGCGGCCTAAGTCTCTTCGACTCTTTTCGCAGATTTCGGAGGGAGAGAGTTTTGTGCGGCGAGCATTCTACGCCCGCCGCGTGCGCCAATCAGGTCGAAATCTCGATAGTTTCGACCACACTTGAGCCAATGACTGAAGGCTGGAAAACACTCAAGCGAGCGATTCCGGACGGCGCTGCGAAGGCCGTCGCCAATCGACTCAACGTCTCGGCCGATCACGTCCGCCGCTGGAGACGGGAGCCGCTCTCGATCGACGCGCCCGTTGCCAGTGGTCAGCGTTCACCACTTGATAGGGTCTGCGATCTGATCGACGCGACTTTTCTCTCCAACCCGATCGGCGCCGCGCTCATTGCCGAGCACGTCTGGACCTATTACCAGAAGCTTCGCGATGCGGTCACTCAACAAGGGGACTGGGACCGGCGCGCGCACGCCGCGACGATGCTGCGCGAGGCCGTCGAAGCTGTTAACTGCTTAAACCTCGACCGCCCGGACGAGGAAACAATCAAAGAGATCGTGGAGGCCAGAGAAGCCCTGGACCAGGCCCTCGCTCACTTGCGGAATCAGCACCCAGCAAAAAAGCGTAGGGGACCGTCGTCACTGTTTCGGGGAATCGACCGCCTCCACGATGGCGAAGAGCGCGCGTCGTAGAGGGGGGAAAAACCCTTTTCAGCGGAAGGGTTCATACGACGCGCGCTTTAGAAGGAGAAGGAAATGCACCCACTTTGGCGTCAGATTAAGGAGCTCGCCGCCGCCACCGCCGTCGGCATCATCGTCTATAGCCTCATCATTATTGTGTTTCAAATTCTCGGTTGAAATGAACGTTGAGCGCTCCATCAGTGAAATCCGCGCCGAGCTCCGGGAGATCCGCGAGCTGCTCGGTGAGAGCTACGCGAGCGCCAACGATCTCGTTGATGCCCGGTACATCGCGCGCCGCACCGGGCTCAGTGTGCGGACCGTGCGCGAAGGGAAGGCCGGCACGGACCAGATCCCGCGCGTGCTTCTGAAAGCCGACGAGGGAAAGCGTCCATTAGTGCGTTACTCAAAGGGCGACGCGGACCGCTTTATCTCTGGCCTGATTCGCCAGGCGCAACAGAACTCGACGCCGGCGCGCGAGTTTCGCCTGCTGCGACGGAAGAGAGCGTGAATGGGAATTCGCCGACTCACGCCCGCTAAGAAACGGCGCCGGCGCGAAAAGAACTATGCAGCCGTCAAACCGATTTATGACCGGGCCGCAACGACGATTCCGAAGGAGTACTTGACCGTGCACCAGGAAAGCGAGCCGGAACGAGTCGAGAAGATCAAGGCGAAGACCCAGGAGCGGAGGGACCGCCGCAACGCTAAGCGACTCGCTCAACCGAAGCCGCGCTCGCGACCGGATCCAGTACTCGGAACCGGGAGACGGAAATGAAAGGAGCCATCAATGCCACAACCGGACTTACGAACTCGTGAAGGTGCCGACGAGTTTCTTACTTATCGGGCCCCGGACCAGGAGCGGGCCGACGCCCACCATCACGTCAATCAATGTTTCCGAGACTTGCTGGCTGAAATCTGGGACTGGATCCCGGAGGGACCGGGGAAGACCGTGCTGGTCCGCGACCTTAATCGCGCCCGCATGAGCGCGAACTCAGCCATCGCTAATGATGGCGCTTAAAAACTGGGCCGAGTCGAAGGTTTTTCAAGGACCCATCTCGACTCGGCCGCTCAAACTCGCAAAGGAGTCGATCCATGCTGTCAGAAAAAGTTTTCACGCGCAACGACTATCTCGAACTCGACAATTCTCGCCTCAGTGCGGAAATGGCCGTCATCAGCGAGTGGGTCGTGCGCGACGATCTCCACCCCGACGAACTCTTTACTATCTTCGTTTCGCCGACGAGTGATGACCTGGTCCAGGCCGCCTGCTCCTGCCCCCGCGGCGCGCGCGACGAGACCTGCCCCCATGCGCTCAAGGTGATCAGAGAGATCTATTTCAATCCCGCGCTCCGCGACAAGCTTCACGAAAGACACTTTCAGCCCGCGGCCTGAGCCGCCGGTGGTCCAACGCCGAAACGCGAATCAACGTATCACGGTGACACGTTGATTCGGGTCCCGCGGCGGGTAGCTCGCCGCGGCTGATGATGGCTTTAGCTCGACCGCCTTCACAGATTCTTTTAGAGAAAGGAGCGCCTCTAAACAGAACGATAAAGACTAGTGCACTCGGGAACGGGGAGCGGACTTTCGCGAGTCTCAACGCTCCCCTTACCCGGTGTCTTTTGGAGGCCTTCTCAAATGCTAATCACCAAATTCTTTCGCCGCATCTTTTCACGCGCCCGGCCGGTACCGGCGGCGGTACCGCCTCCGCCAATCAAAGAGGAGCCCGAGTGGATTCGCTCACTCAATCAGCTCGACCGCGAACAGCGCCAGCGCGTCGACCGGATCAATGAACTGGTCGAACAGCGCAAGCGCGACTTCGTGCTCGCCCAGGGAGGCCGGATTCTGAACGACGAAAGGAGCCGCAATGGTCACCGCCGAAAAGAGTCTTGAAAGCGGGCCCGTGAGCTGGTCCGACAAAATGCCGCCGGAGCTCCACGAGGCCGGCTGGACGCTCACCGAGAGTTACCGGGGCGGCTGGCGCGCCCGCAATGAGCGGCTTTCTCTCCTGGGGACGCAGTATCACGCCAAAATCGATGATGCGATTCAGGAGGCTTACGATCTCGACCGGGGAAAGGCCGCCCAAAGCCCAGACGCGCTGCCGCCACGCAAACTCTCGCTCAGCGTGATTCGCACGGACGGCGGCACGCAGCCCCGCCAGGAGCTCGACCTCCTCGTCGTCGATCGCTATGCCGAAGAGAAACGCGAGGGCGCCAACTTCCCGCCCATCACTGTTTTCTTCGACGGCGTCAATTACTGGCTCGCCGATGGCTTCCATCGCTACTTCGCCGACCGGAAGAATGAGACTGAGGCCGTCCCCGTCGATCTCCGGAACGGAACCCAGCGCGACGCAATTCTGCATTCGCTGGGCGCCAACGCTCTCCACGGCTTGCCGCGCTCAAACGACGACAAGCGCCGCGCTGTCCTCGAGATGCTGAAAGATCCGGAGTGGCGCGAGTGGTCCGACGGCGTCATCGCGCAGAAGACCAACGTCTCGCAACCCTTCGTCAGTAAGCTCCGGCGCGAGCTCGATTCTCAAAACGTTTTGAGTGACCAGTCCATCGACCGGTCCATTGACCGCCCCTCTGACCACGCTACTGCCCAGCCCACCGTCCGCCGCGGCGCCGACGATGTTGTCCGGGAGACGAAGAGCATCGGACGGAGAGCCGCAGAGCCAACAAGCGACGTGAAGGTTGTCGACAAACGCCGCTTCGCCGAGACCGAATCTCGCGCGAGCGCTGCGCCGGCCACCAAAACCAGACCCTCGATCGAAGAGATCCTCAAGGGCCGGAAGCTCGCCGTGAGCTTTGTCTGGATCCCTGGCGTAAAAGGGAAAGTCTCGGTGTCAGTTAACGCCGGCGCGAAGCCGGAGCTCGCTTCGCGTTCGCTGATTGACGCTGACAAGGTCCGGTCATTCCCGGAAGAGGTCCTGCAACTGATCACCACGCAACTCAAGTCTCAGAAAGCTCCTCCCAAAGCCTCCACCAGCAAAACAAAGAAGCCCGCGAAGTCCGTCGCGCGTAAAGCGCCCAAGAAGCCAGCGCCCAAAAAACCGGCGCGTAAACCACCAGCCAAAAAGAAAGCGAGGAAACGCTAATGGGCCTCGTGCGAATTGAAGGGAAAGAGATCTCCCTCGACGATTCGATCATCGATGCCGGGATTCCGGCCGTCAAGGCCGCGCTCTCGGTCGATTTCCCGGACGTTGAGAATGCGGACGTTGAGATTGTGGGCCAGCGCGCGCCGGGAGTCGTGCGGTCCGCAACAGTCGTGAAGCGAGGGACAGGCAAAGGATGAACGACGTCCTAAAAGCCCTCGTCAATGCGCCGGAACATATCAACCCGGCCATCGCGCTCGCCGTGGAATTGCAGCGCGCCGAGACTGCCGGCGACAAAGCGGCCATCGACCAGGCCATCCGCTCCGGCGCCGTGGAAAAAGCCGTCATCGCCGGCGAACGCGAAGGGAATGCGGTCGTTGGAGCGCTCGCCGCGTGCGGCCGTGCTGCCCCGATCGCGTCGCAGACAGTACCAGTCGGATTTTGAAGGGAACGAATTTGCGCGGCCTATTCACCAATCAGGACGATGGAGCCTTCGGCCGGGCTCTGGAGGTACTCAAAAAGTCTGCCGGCGCCGACGTGCAGATCACAACCGACATGCAGAGCCTTTGCGCGCTAATCGCCTTCGCTCAACTAGGACTCCGTCATCCTAATGCCAGCTCTCTTGATTCTGCGCTCCTGGTCGAGAAGGTCTTGTCTCGGCTTATCGAACAAATGGACCCGGAACACGGAGACCTTTGGACCGTTCTCAACCGAGGATTCAATCCGACCTTCGACCAACCACTATGACGCCAGTCGCCGAACCGATCGCCAACACTCTGCTCGCCAATCGCGAGCTGCTCAGTCTTGGCCGCGCGCGCATCTATCTCGGCAGCCGCGCCCGCACGCGCACGCCGCTCGGCGCCATTGAGTGTCTCGCCGTCATGGGAGCCCCGGAAGGCGAGAACTACGACAAAAGGGTCCGCCTGGCGCTCGACTGCATCGAGATCTATCGCGAGCTCTTTCCGGAAGAGTACGCCCGATCGAGCGCACCTCATTTCTCGACGCAGCGCGAACACGAGTTCTATCGCCTGGTCCACACGAGACTCTTTCCGCTGCTTTTCAACCAGGAGGTCGACACCCTCACGCTGCTCGAGCGCGAGCCCCTCTTCTTTCTGCCCTTCATTCCGCTGCGGGGAATCCAGCGCCACATCTGGGGAGGCGGCCAATTTCACTTCTGGGAGATCGAGACCGTGTTCCGCCTCGCTCAGGTCCTCTCTTTTGGGACCGGCGCCGGCGGCCGCGGCTGGGAAGCCCTCCGGCTTGCTTACGGCCTCGACGACGAGCTCAAACCCGCGCCGCCGCTCGCCGCCGTCGGCTGGTCACTCTTCCGCTATTCGTGCGCCGTGGAAGAGTCCCCACTGCGCTTTCTTCCCTACGCCTTCGAGCTGATCACCTACAAGACCGGAAACCCGTGGCTCGACCTGCCGCAGATCGGTTTTGTCGGCTTCGAATGGTCAAGCAAGGAGATCATGCGTCTCGCGCTTCAGTGGCGCGAAGCCAATTCGATCGTCCTCGGCGTTGAAACCCTCGATCAATGGCTCGCTGGCGATCCGAAGCAGCGCCTTTCCCGCGCGATCGAGCTCTGGAATGACGCGGCCGTCAAAGAACGCGAGGCCGGCGCTGTCGGTCTCTTAATCGACCACGAGACAGGAGAGTGGTATGGATAGCCTAAGCCTTATAGGTACGCGCGAAGCTGAATCAAAACTCAGTCTGCCGGTCCAGTCCGCCAGCGACAATCCGCGCCTCGAGTTTCGCGACGGCCAGTTTCTCTTCGCCATGCAGAACCAGGAAGGGGGACTGGTCGAGCGCTTCGTTTCGGCCGCGGCCGTGCGCGAGGCCTTCGCCCAAATCCCGATTGACTCCGGCTGGCTGCCACCGGAGATCGTCCGCTGGGGAAACGGAAGCCATGGCGAGTGGGCCGTCGCCTTCTTTCCGCCGGCGAATGCCGTGCAGTCGCGCGCCTTGGAAATCAGTAACGAAGGGAGTGGCGCGGAATTCAGTGTCGAGCGAATCAAGGTGCCACTGCCCGGGCTCGTCTTCTTCGGGATGGGAACGAACTATCACATCTGGGCCGTGAAGACCGCAGAGCTCCGGCCTTATCACGAGATCTACCGATGCCCGCTACCAAACGTCTACCAGGACGGCGCCGTCTGTTGGGGACTCGTGAAACCCACACGGATGACTTCCAAGTCTCTCTTCGATGCCTGGGAGCTTTTCATCGCTTCCACTTTCAATAACCACCTCGCTGCCGGGAAATCCAAGCGCTCGCGCGACGACGTGCGCGTCACGCTGCGCGACGTCGCGGCTAACGAGCTTCACTACCCGGCTCAGGACCTGATCCGCCAGGTAGATCATACTGGCGTCACTCTGGACCAAGCGATCACCCAATTTCTGGAAACGGGGAAGATGCCGCAATGAAGACTCAAGTGACGGGCTATGCCGTGAGGATTCGCGGCCGCTGGGAACACACCTACATCAACGCCGCTAGTCCCGGAAAAGCCAAACTCCAATTCCTACTGGATCTCGACGGCTGTTTTCCTGATCTCCGTTTCACCGATCTCAGAGTTCGCAAACTGAAAGCTCCTCACACGAGCCTCAGCTTTATCAGAAACGCCCGCTATCGCGGACTGGAGGACCTGAAATGCGGCCAGAAGGTCCGCGTAGGGGAGGCCTTTGGAACTGTCGTCGGCCACAACGCCTCAGCTAATTTCGACGTCCTGTTCGATGAAAAGTCGCCCAAGTATCCCGGCCAGAGGTTAAGCGTCCATCCCGCAGAATTGCAGGTGATCAATGAGTAAACGAAACAAGTACAAACAAAACCTCAAGCGGCGTCTGGACCAACAAGCCGCGCGACGACCACCTAAGCCGCCTAAAGAGCCGCCCGGGCTCAATCTGGGCTATCACAACGCGGCGACCGTAATTCTGCCGGCTTACCAGTCGGTGCAGATCATTGTCGCCGGCTGCGGCGGCATCGGCGCCTACGTGGTCCAACATGTTGGCCGCTTGATGCGCGTGCTGTATGAAGATCACCGGGGAGTAAACCTCACCCTTGCCGATCCCGATAAGGTCGAGGAGAAGAATCTCGGCCGCCAGCTCTTTTGCGATGCCGAGGTCGGTGAAGCGAAATCAGTGGCTCTGGCGCGGCGCTACGGCCAGGCCTGGGGCCTGAACACGATCGCCTTCATCGGCGAGTACTCGGAGAAGCTCATTTATGGCCAAGCCGATCTCGTGGTGCTCGTTGGCTGCGTCGACAATCCGGCCGCCCGGGCGGCGCTGCATGAGACGCTCGCCAACAATCCTGAACGCTTAGGGCCGAATGCTCCGCCGCACATCTGGTGGCTCGATTGCGGGAACGCCAAAGACACCGGCCGCGTGCTGTTGGGCTCCGCCTATGGGCCCGACCAGTGCCACGGCGCCTTCTTCGAGCCGCGGAAGTGCGTCGCGCTGCCTTCGCCGGCGCTCCAGTACCCATCGCTTTTGATTCCCGGCCGCGAAGAGGTCCCGGGCGAGCTGAGTTGCGCGGAGATGCAACTGGCCAATTTGCAGTCGCTCAACATCAACGCCGCGATTGCGGTCCAGGCCGCCGACTTTCTGACCAGGTTACTCGTGACGAATGACCTCAAGCGCTACCAGTGCGCGGTCAACCTCGCTTCCGGATCCGTGAAATCTTTCTACTGCACGCCGGAGGAAGTAGCGCGCGAGATTGATCGCCCGGTTGATTTTGTCGTGCGCAAGGATGAGCCGGAGTTCGACCAGGCCGCGGTCATTGATCACGTTCGCACGCTGGCGCTCCAGGCGGCCGCGGGAGAAGCGCTCTAGGATGAAACAGCCCTGCGTCTCGGAGGAGACTGCTGCTCGAATTTTAGCGGCCGTGATCGGCTGCGCTTTAGTTTTCTTGTTGTTGTTTCTGATCTCTTTAAGAGCCAGGTAGGAAGAGAGGTCCCGTTCAAATTGTCACGCTCCTCTAACTCGAGGTTTCCAGACCTCAGTCGCCCTGAGAAAAGCCGTGACGAGTGGTTAACTGGTCAACCAGTTAACCAGTCAACCAGTGGTGAATCAAAGCCGGACGAATCGCGATTCCGCTCGCGCGTCGAACGGCGCTTGAAAGGAACGAGGTTTCCGGTCCAAGACCTTGAAAAATGGGAACTTTGGTGCAAGGTGCACCGAATCGAGTGGCAGGATTTTGTGACCGAAGCTTGCCGAAAAATGTTCGCTGAACTTTCTGGTCGAGTGGTTAACTGGTCAACCACTATCAATGATCTTGATGATCAGAGATCTGATGATGAAAAGGAAACTCCGTCCTCTTCATCAGATCTCTTTGGTGATGGTGGTCAACCAGTTAACCAGGCCGAGGAGAAGGCCGCAAAAATGTTGGGTTTCTACGCGAAACACGCGGGAAACCAGATTCGCCCGCGAGACCGGGAAACCTACCAGGAAGTCGCCGCACTTCCGGAAGCCGCAATCCAGTACGGAATCATGCAGAGTGTCGTCGGCTGCAAGACCCGAGTGAACTCTTTTGCCTACTGCGTGCCCGCAATTCTCGACGCCCACGCGGAAGGTGTATCCGCCGATCTCGTCGAATACATGAAGCGTACCTTCAGTGCCCGGCGCGAAATGATCGGGAAGCCCTACGATGCCGCGGCCTTTGACCGGCTCCGCCATGCGGCCCAGGGACAACAGCCAAGTCTGCCCGGAAGCGGCGCCGGCGACCTGGTTGAATTACCGCCGAAGGAGAAATGATGGCCAAACCATCCACTGACACCGCCACTGAACACAATGTCGCCGTTTTCCGTGGCACGGGCCTTGGACCAAAGCGCATGACCCTCCGCTTTCTGGCGCTGCTCACCAAACGAGAGTTGGCCGACCTCGCCAGCGGATACAAGGCCGCAATGGACAATTGGGCCCTACCTCATGTTCCCCATGCCGGCTGGCGACGGTTCTATCGCACACGCTGGCTCCGAATTCAGAGCGAGAGACGCCAAAGAGGTCATATCAAATAGCGATGCGCGCGCACCTGCGACTCGTCACCGAGACCTATGAGCCGGATCTGGCTGATCCGGTGCAAATCTACCTTTCGACCCTGGCGCAAACTGGCCGCCGCTCCATGCAATCGAAGCTTGAGGCGCTGCAGCGCGCATTGGGCCTCGAGCGCATCATTCCCAAGGAACTGATTTTCGTTGCCTTCCGTGGGCGCGCCGCTTTACAGGATGCGAATGCCGCGCCCGCGACCATCAATGCCACGATTTCCGCGCTCAGAGGAGTTGCCCGGGCGGCCTGGCAATTGGGACTGATCACGGCCGAGGAATTTCAGCGCGTGCGCGACGTGCGATCGGTGCGCGGTTCGCGATTGCCAAGTGGTCAGGCCCACACCGACGAGGAGATTTCCCGGTTGCTCGCTGTGTGCACGAATGACAGTTCGCCGGCCGGTGCTCGCGACGCCGCGATCATCGCTCTCGGCTACAATCTCGGCCTCAGACGTGCTGAATGCGTCGCCCTCGATGTCGAGGACTACTCATTGGACCAACAGACCGTAAAGGTGCGAGGTAAAGGGAACAAAGAGCGCACCGCTTATATCGTCGATAAGGGCGCCATTGAAGCTTTGTGTGAGTGGTTGAGTGTGCGCTCTCGCAAGCCGGGGCCATTGCTCTGCCCGATCACCCGCACCGGTGGAATAATTTTCCGCCGCATTACCGGCCAGGCTCTCTACTACGCGCTGCAGCGCCGGGCGCGCGCTGCCGGCGTCAAAAATCTCTCTCCACACAACCTGCGCAAAAGCTTCGTGACCGGCCTCCTCGACCGCAGCGCCGATCCGCTGACCGTGCGAGATCTGGTCGGTCACGCCAGCCTTAATACCACCATGATCTACGATCGCCGCGGCGAAAAAGGGAAGCGCGACGCGGCGAAGCTGATCAAACTTCCCTACCACCACAACAGACAGCCCGAGCTCCCCTGGGGAGACGTCGGAGAAAGGTGAATTCTGAAATGAGCGACATCAATCACGATGACCGGACCGCGGCGGCCCGCGCGGAAGACAAGGAAGAGAACGAGGGGACGACCACAACAGCGCCGGACCCGCCCGAAGAAGAAAAAGCCAAGGCCGCTTCCGTTGCGGCCCAACCGCCGGAGACAGATCTCACCGAATCACGGCCGACCGGCTTCACTGCTTTTCGTTTCTGGTGCAATCGCCGGTTGCGCGAGACCCCGGCGACACTGATGCACGGCGGCGAAGCACGCATCGTCGAGGAGCTCACGCTCGATGGCCAGCTCCGTCTTTCGGTGGGCCTCGGCGGCGCCATTATCCCGTTTGATGAGCGAGTGATTCCGACCCTGCTCAAACAACTGCTTTAGGTCTTTTCACAGCTTGCAGTCGCCGCTCCTTTTCAACGGGCCGGCGACTGCAATTTGATTGAAGTGGCGAAGATGCAAAGCACTAACTTGTACGCGAAAGTTCTCGATCCTGATTCCGGTGTCTATGGATACCGAATGATGATCGACTCTGGGACATTTTGGCGTTGTCGTCACGGATTTACCATCTTCATGGTTTGTTGGCGTTGTGGGTTGTTTCATCCATTTCGGTTCCTAAAGGTTTGGTTTGAGGGTAAGCGATGAAGGAAACCACCCAATGCCCTTCTGTGAACAATGCGGTCGCCAAACTGACTATCTCTTTCGTGGAGTTGTCATAACTCAGGCCACACGCTACGGATGCGCACCCGGATCGCGCGAGTTAAAGCCAATCGGCCTGGTGGACGTGCATCGCGATGGAATGGTCTGCTTGCCCTGTCGCCCACCGAGTAATCTGGAAATCAAAGAGATTCTCGGTGAGATAGAATTCACGGCCGGAGAGAAACCCAGATGAGCGAAGAACAAACACCACCGAAACCACCGAAACCACTGGATCTCCTCGCCATCCAGAAATACATGGCTGACAACCTCGAACAGATTCAGGACGAGCTTTCTAAACCCCTTCTTCCCCTTCTTCGCATGGGAGAGAGGCCAAACACACTCTTCGGCCTCCCAATTGTTTATTCCTCGAGATTCGAGCCTAATGGACGCGAACTCCCATTGGACCACCAGGACCCGCTCGAAGCCGATGAAGTGATTGAAGACGCGCTCGAGTGTGACGTTGTGGTTGCCACGGAAGACGCGCCCGAAGACCCACTCGATGCCGAGATCCATCTCGAGAACTGTGAGTGGTGCGCGCGCCACTCCGGACGACTTGCAATCTGCTCTCACTGTCTCGAAGAGAAGGTCTGTTTGCGTGTCCCACTAGCCACGCGACACATACGCATAAGCTACAACCCACGTGATTCCATCATCGAGGAGATCGTCACTGCAACGGCGCTCTGTCGTGCGTGCCGCTGTGCAGCCAGTCGTGACAGCGCGCTCATCGTGATCGATTGAAAAAAATCGCGCGGGTCCTTCCCAAACATTTCCCGTGCGAGGGGCTTCGCCCACCCGCTCGGGTCCGCCAGCTACAAATTTTTTTTGTAATTCAGCAGCAGCTCCGCCACCCACCTAAGCGCGACAAAAGCAGGTAACCCCTGTGTTATGCTCGTTCGCGCCGGTCGCCTCCCGCCGCGCACCAGAACTCCAGGTTTCGCCCATACCTCCGCCCATGAACGATCGTGTCCCCGACGCTCGATCTCTTCCGCCCGCCGAAAACTCTATCTATCGCACGCGCCTCCAGAAACGCCGCCAGGTGATTGCCCTGCTCACCGATTCCCAGTGGGCCAAGTGGTCCGACGGCGTCATCGCCAGGGAGGCCAGGGTCTCGCAGCCCTTCGTTAGCAAATTGCGCCGCGAGCTATCTCAAAATGTTTTGAGTGTGCGCCAGACGCGCCGCCGCGGCGCCGATAAAGTCATCCGCAATATCAGCCGCATCGGCAAGCGTGAACTCGCTCCCGAAGCCCTCCGCCAACTGGTTCTCGACGCTATCCACCTCGGCGCCTGGACGATCAAAGAATTAATCGACGATACCGAGCTCCCACGACAAAAGCTCCAAACCATTCTCACCGAAGCCGTCAAGGCCCGGATCATCATCACCACCACCAGGAACAACCGCGACCCGAACGGCGGCCGCCCGGAAACCCTTTACCTGCCCGGGCCCAATTCGATTTAACCCGTCATTCACGTCGTACTGTCGTACACGTCATGCGCGCACTCGCCGCCGACCAGCTCAAACAACTCTTCCCCGGCCTCAGTCGCGCGAAATGCGCCCTCTACGCGCCGCACTTCTCCGCCGCGCTGGAAGAGGCAAAGATCAACACGCGCCAGCGTGCCTGCGCTTTCATTGCCCAGCTCGGCCACGAATCCCAGGACCTTGCCCACCTCAAAGAGATCTGGGGCCCCACTGCCGCCCAGTACCGCTACGACGTCCGCACCGACCTCGGAAACACTCCCGAGCGCGACGGCGACGGGAAGAAATACCTCGGCCGTGGCGGCCTCCAGCGCACCGGCAAAACCAACTACCGCCGCGCCGCAGAAGCCCTCGGACTCCCACTGCTCGATCATCCGGAGCTGCTCGAGAAACCCGAGCACGCCTTCCGCTCCGATGCCCTTTACTGGAACGACCACAAACTCAACAAGCTTGCCGATCGCCTCACGCTGCGCGGAGACGCGCAGGACCTTAAGCAGCTCGACAAAATCACCAAAGCAATCAACGGCGGTTACAACGGCCGCGTCGATCGCCAGCGTCGCTACCTGGTCGCCATAGCCAATCTGCCCGCTGAACTGTTCGAACCTGAAGAAGAGCCCACACCGCCCTCAGCGCTCGACCGTGTTTCGCCGCCCATCATCCAGACTCCGGAGCCGGCTAAAGAAGAAGGCGAGAAAAAGGGAGACGTCCTGCTCGCCAAACTCTCCAAAAATGAAGGAGTGAAATCCGCCGGCGCTTCCTTTGCCCGGCGCCTCGGAGTTCGCCTCGGAGGCCCGCTGGGTTTGCTCGTCGCTGCCCTCGAAGCCGGAAATATTTATGTCTGGTTGGGAGTGGCCGTTCTGGTCCTCGGCGCCGGCGCCTTCGCCTACTACAAGCGCCGCGAAATCCGCCAACTCTTCAAAAAGCTCACCAGGGAGTTGTTATGAGAGAAACCTTGCTCCGCCGGCTCGTCGAATTCGTTCGCCGCCGGCCCATTGTCACGCTCGTCGTCACCGCCGCTTTTGTTTACGTCCTGGTGATCTTCGGTCCCGCTCTCCTGCTCGGAATCAAGCACGGCTTCAGCTCCCAGAAGATCGAAAAACAGAAAGAAGCCGCGGAGACCGAAAAAACCGCCGCCCACGACCAGATAATCCAAGCCGGCGAAATCGAGGCCGAACGCCAGGCCGAGGACCGCCACCGCGAGCAAAAGCTTCGCCCCGCCCGCGACGGCGCCAATATCTCCCTCGCCGAAGCCCGCGAGCGCCGCAAAGCCGCCGAGAAACGCTATGACCAGATCCGCAAAGATCCTCCTCAGCCTGGTATTGACGATCTCGCTCTGCGCCTGCGCAACTGCACAGACCTCGCCACCCTCTACCCCGGCCTCCGCTTCGCCGGCTGCCACTAGCGCACTCACCCCGGACCAGACCGTCGCCCTCCTCGTCGCCGAAGTAAAAGACCTCCGGGACCTCGTCGAGAAACAACGCGACGAACGCGACAAGCTGCAAGCCGCGCTTGACAAAGAGACGGAATTCTCCGCCTCGCTCGAGCGCTCCTATGCCGCCGCCGAACGCCAGATCGCCACGCTCAACCGCTCGATCCAACACCTCGAGAGAGCAATTGAGCTCAACCAACAAACCATTGCGCTCGTCGAGAAACAGCGCGACGAAGCCAGGGCCGATGCAAAACGCTCCCGCAAACATGCCGTAATTGCTACCGCCATCGCCCTCTTTTCCGTGTTAAAACTCACCGGCCTGGCCTTTTAACCCATGGATGCCTCGCTCACTGAAACTACTGGGCCCGCCCAATCGTCGCCGCGGACCAGTCCTCTGCTCCGCGCCCTAAAGCTGTTGGGCCCGCTCATCGCCTCCGCGATCGTCGCCTGGGGATCCGTCCAGTACGCGCGCGGCCGAGACGGCAACCGCCTGGACCAGGTCGAAAGCGCTGTCCAGAAGACGCTGTCGCGCGAGGAGTTCCGGACCTGGGCGGATGAGCAACGCGACCGGCTCCGGGAAATCAAAGAAGACGTCCGCTCGCTGCAATCGGTCCAACAACGTCGACGCCGATGAATCCCAGCAACGATCAACTCGAATTTGCGACCTCGGCCCTGCTCGTTGCCCTCTGCGCTCGGGACCTCGAAACTGGTGACCACTGCCCGCGCGTCAACCGCCTCGCTCTCAAGCTTGGCCGGGCCCTCGCTCTCCCCCAGGAGCATCTCTACGCCCTCAAATTCGGCTCGCTCCTGCACGATATCGGGAAACTGCGCACCGGCGACGCGGTCCTCTGCAAGCCCGACCGCCTCACCGCCGCCGAATGGGAGATCATGCGCCGCCACCCGCTCGACGGCGCCACCATGCTCCGCTCGCTCGGTTTTCCCGAACCGGTCTGCCTGATCGTCGAGCAGCATCACGAGACCTGGAGCGGAACCGGCTATCCCTACGGCCTCAAAGCGAACGAAATCTACATCGGCGCGCGCCTCTTTGCGGTCGCCGACGCCTACGACGCCATCACTCGCGATCGTTGCTACCGCAAAGGCGCCGCCGCCCACGTCGCGCTCCACGAGATCTCCTCATGCAGTGGCACTCAATTCGACCCCAAAGTCGTCACCGCTTTTCTCAATCTTGAACGCCCACCCCACCAGGAGGCCTAATGCTAAGCGAAAGAAAACTCACCACGAAGCTCGATGAATGGGCCAAGCTCCAAAAGAAGGCCAATCGCATCGAGGAAAACCGCCAGACCCAGCTCGCGCCGCTGATCGACACCTTCGAAGCCAAGGCCGCGCCCATCAATACGGAAGCCGACCGCCAGCTCGACCCGATCCTCGACGAGCTCCGCCAGATTGCAGAGGAGCTCAACGCGGAACTGCTCGGCCGCATCGGTGCCGATGGCTCCATCCCCATCGCCCAGATCGAGACCGCGGCCGCACTCGCCCAGGTCACCACCGACCGCAAACGCGCCATCGACCCGGCCGCTTTCTTGCGCTCTGTACCACCCAGCCAGCGCCATCTGCCCGCTTTCGCCGGCTGCTTAACAGTGCTGATCGCCAAGGCCGAGAAGTTCCTCGATGCCCGCACCATGGCCCGCATCGCCAAGCCAAAGCTCTCGCACTCAGTTACGGTCACCCTCAAATCCTAAGAAAAGCGGCGAACCTTACATTTGCCGCCACCACATGTAAACTTGAGCCTCGAAATCACCAGCAAAGTCGAAGGCGACATCGCCGGCCTCGCCACCTTGCCGCGCCAGATTCAGTTTGCCGCGGCCCAGACCGCCACCGCCGTGGTCCGCGAAGCCCAGAAAGAGGTTATTGAGACCATCCAGGAGACCTTCGTCACCCGTAATCCCTGGTTCGCTCCCACCAACCACTACGGGATCCACTACGAGCCCGCCACGGTCCAGAATCCGACGGCAGCCATCAAAACCCGGGCCTGGTGGCTGGTTCCACATGAAACCGCCGCCATCAAACGCCCGGCCGACGGCGAATTTCTCGCTATTCCCACCGAAGCCATCCGCCCCGACGTGCGCCAGACCATCCCGACCAGCTCCCTCCCGCGAAACCTCGCCGGCGCCTTCATCCTCCAGACCCGCTCCGGACCAAAGCTCTTTCAACGCCTCAATCGCCGGCTCCGCATGGTCTACAACCTCGTGCGCCAGGTCCAGATCCCGAAGCGCTCGACGGTCATTCAGCCCACCATCGCCACCGTCGAGAAGCGCTACCCGCCTCTCTTCCGCGACAAGCTCGCGCACGCGCTGAAAACTGCCCGCATCAATCCCAGTGCCCGATCATGACTGGCTCGACGATGACCACTTCGAGCTCACTCCCGAAAACTTTGACTGGCTCGACAGCGAGCGCACGCTCGAAACGCCCGCTAATCTGGACCACTCTCTCCAGCTCCGGCGCCGCCCCTCGCGCCGGCGCCAACTGCGCGCCCTGAGACAGGAAAAGCTCGAGGAGTTCTTCACTCAACTCCCCGAGCCCGGTGAGACGATCCATATCGTTTCCAATGGCCGCTTCGACTACTGGAATTTTTGCCCGGTCATCATCGGCCTCCTCGGCCGGCCGGTCGAGTTCTACGGCTCCACCTGGACCCTGAACCGCTCGAACGTGCTCCAGCTCCTCGCCCTCTTCGACAAAAAAGCCCTGACCCGGGTCACGATGTTTTCCGGGCTCTACTTCAAGCGCCGCGAGCCCGCTGTCTACGCGGCGCTCGCTTCCGGCCTAATCGATCGCGGCCAAAGACTGCTCTGTTTTGAGAACCACACGAAGATTATGTTGCTCGGATCTCAGCCTGACTGGATCACGATCGAAGGTTCCGCCAACTTCACCGCCAACCCCCGGCTCGAACAAAACACCATCACCAACGACCTGGACCTTTACGAGTTTCACCGCTCCTGGATGGAAGAGCTGCTCGCCAAAACTTCAGTTAAAAAATAACTATCGTTTGAGGCATCACTATTTCGAAGCCGTGAAGGTTTCCACCTTGCCCGCCAACAACCACCCCGCCACCATCCTCAAGCTGCTCTGCCGCGGTCTCGATCGCACTCGGATCCTGGCCTACGCTGCCGACCAGCACTGGACCGAGACTCCCAAACAGATCGACTCCTACATCGCCGAGGCCAACACGCAACTCGCCGAGGAGGCCGCCGCGATCGACACCGAGACCGAGCTCGGAAAAGCGATCGCCCGGCTCAATCACCTCTACATGGAAGCCGTCAAAGTCCAGGACCACAAGACCGCGCTCGCGATTCAGAAGGAGCTCAATAAGGTTCTGGTCCTCAAAGTGAAAGCCCGCGCCCCCGCCGCTCAGCCGGCTGGAAAACCCCGGCTCAAGATCGTTACCCGGTAAGACTCAAAACATTTTGAGATGCAGACCTCAATCTCCATCCGCGAACTCGCCCGCCTGACCGGCTGGGACCGCAAGAAAATCTCCGCCGTCCTCGCGACTCTCACGGAAGAACCGACGCTCGAGGATCTCATCGCTGCCTTTGTGCGCGCACGCCATGATGACAGTGAAGGAGACCTCTTCTCGACCTCGCAGCTCGCCAAACTCGCCGGCCTCGATCGCGCCACCGTCACGGATCGCCTCGATTCCATTCCTTCCCACCCGGGACCAAAAGGAGCAAAGCGCTATTCCCTCGCCGATGCGCTGCCCGCCCTGGTCGCCGGTCGCGACCTCAGTCTCGACGAAGCCAAACTCCAGAAGCTTCGCGCCGACGCCCGCCTCTCCGAACTCCACCTCAATCGGGAAATGAGAAAGCTCGTCGACTTCAATGAAGTCAAGACCGAGCTCCAGGAGATCTTCAAAGCCCTGCATCGCCGCATCGCGATCCAATTCTGGCGCGAGCACGCCGGCAAACTGAAGAAAGCCAAAACCGCCGCTGAACTGGGAAAGCTCGGCCAGGAACTCCAGGCCAAAACCTTCGATGCCCTCCGCACAAATTACAAAGCTCTGCTCGGAAGCGATTAAAGCTGCCATCCCCGATGGCGCTCTCACCGTTTCCACCTGGGCCCCCACCTACCGGGTCCTCAGCCCCGAGCGCACCAACGCCGAGCGCGCCGGCAAATGGCGCAACGAAGTCGTCCCGCATCTCGTCGAGATGATGGACTGCTTCACCCAGCTCGATTGTGAGGAGATCGTCCTAGTCAAGTCGTCACAGATCGCCGGCACGGAGTTCATCAATAACTGTGCGGGCTTCAGCATTCACATCGCCCCCGGGCCGATGGGTTACCTCGCCGAAGACGAGAGCAAAAGCAAGGCCTGGGTCAAGGAATGCTTCGATCTCATGGTTCGCGACACTGAGGTCCTGCGCGAACTGGTGAGCGACGGCCGCGGCCGCAAAGCCGAAAATACCCAGACCGCCAAGAAGTTTCCCGGCGGCCGCCTCAATGCTTTCTGGGCCACTTCACCCGCCACTGTCTCTTCCCGCCCGGTCCAGTATCTATTTATCGATGAGCGCGACGCCATGGGCCCTACTAAGGAAGGCGACGCCACCACGCTTGCCCGCGCCCGCTGCAAGACCTTCAAGGGCTCGCGCAAGATCATCACCGTCTCGAGTCCGCGCAATCGCCTCGAGAATCCTTCCGAACTCCCGCCCGATGCCCCGCGCCGCTCCCCGATCGAGCACGAGTATCACGCGACCGATCGCCGCAAGCGCTGGGTCCCCTGTCCCCACTGCGAAGAGTTCCAGGTCCTCAACTTTTGGCCGGACCGGTGCTCCTGCCCGCCCGGTGATGCGCCCTGCGAGCTCAAACACGGTCACGTGCAGTGGGACAACGAGGACCCGCAGACCGCCTACTACGTTTGCGCCAATGGTTGCGTGATTACGGAAGAGGAGCGGCTCGACCTGCTGCCCCGCGGAGAGTGGCGCGCTGAAGCACCGTTTCAGGGCAAAGCCGGTTTCTGGATCGGCGAGCTCTATTCCACCTTCTCGAGCCTGCCCGACATTGTCACCGTCTATCGCGAGGCCAAAGCTGACCCGAGCGGCGAAAAGATGAAGGCCTTTCTCAATACCTGTCTCGCCGAGGCCTACGAGGAGCGCGACGCCGAGATCGACACGGATGATCTGGTCGAATTGCAGGAGACCTACGACCGGACGGAGATCCCCGAAGAGGTTTTGCTTCTGGTCCAGTCCGTCGACGTGCAAAAGAACAGACTCGAGATCGAGATCAAAGGTTATGGTCTCGGCGACCCGCACCAGCCCAACGCCAACACCGTCCCGCAATCCTGGGGAATTGACTATTTCGATATCGAAGGAGACCCCGCTGGACCGACTATCTGGGAGCAGCTCAAAGAAAGCCGCGAGCGCGTCTACCGCACCCCCGGCGGCCGCGAGCTCCGGATCTCCGCCACCGCCATCGACACCGGCTACATGGCCCACCGCGTCTATAAGTTCATTCGCCAGAACCGCGGCCAGCGCTGGTTCGCTGTCAAGGGCGCCAACACGCCGGGTAAACCGCTGATCTCGAAACCCTCCAAAGTTGGCGACCCGCCCGTCAGGCTCTGGACTATCGGCACCGAGACCGCCAAAGACTCCATCGCCAACCGCCTCGAGCTGAAAACTCCCGGACCGGGATTCTGCCACTTCGGCGCCCACTACCCCGAACACTACTTCAAGCAATTGCGCTCGGAAAAGCCCGTCGTCCGCCATCACCGCGGCCGCGCCTTTAGGTGCTGGGTAAAGATCAAAGACTGGTACCGCAACGAAGCCCTTGACTTGTTTGTTTACTGTGAGGCCGTCCTAGCCATCGCGCTGCGCGTTCTGAAAACCAACTTCGCCACCCTCCACCGGAAAGCCGAGGAAGAGCGCGCCCGCCTCGGCGTCGAAGCTCTCGGCCCTTTGCAGGGACCACCGGCCCCGGAACCCGAACCGCCCGACAAGGACGATGATGATGACGACGAATTCAAGATCAGCGTCCGCCGCCGCTTCATCTCGCGCCGCCGCGGCGGAAACTTCGTCACCGGCTGATACTCTTGCCAATGGGAGACCACCATGATTGATCGCACCCTCTTAATCCAAATCCTCAAAGGCCTCTTAGCCCCACTGCTCGCGGGAATTGCCGCCTGGTTGATTTCTCACAACATCGTCGACGAGGGCCAGTGGAACCTCTTTTTGACCGGCCTCGCCAGCGCCCTGGTTTCCCTCGGCCTTGTGGTCTACCAGCGCTACAAAGGACGGCTCTGGTTCCTCACCGCGCTCGAAGCCGAGAGCGAGGAACAGGTCGAAACCCTCATTGCCAAACGCTGACCAGTGCCCGGTCTGGATCGACGCGCTCATTCTCGAGGAGCTGGAAGCGCGCCACAACCGGTCCCCGCCGGACGAACTCGCCGAACTGCGGCGGACGCTAATTCAACTCATCAGGAGACTCGCCCGCTATGAAGATGTTTCTCGTTTGCCTATTGACTACGATTCTCTGGGGCTCAACCTTCGCCCAGGATCCCCAGCCGGACCCCGAGCAAAAGCGCGACCTCCTGGCCATCGACCTCCGCGTCGGTGAGTCAATTCAGCTCGCCTTCTTTCGTGACCGGTCAGCTATCCGCGCCAGCTGGTACCCGCTCGCTCCCTATTGTGTTGACGTCTCCGCAGACGGGCTCGCCACTGCCAAGAGCCCCGGTCTCTGTGGTGTCAACGCGCTCCTATACAACCCCGACCTCCCGCTACGGGTCTCCGGTCCAGCCTTCCCTATTTTGATTCGCGTGCTTCAGCCTTCCGTGGCCACCGCGATCGACCTCACCGTCGTCACTGCCACTCTCCAGGTGGGCCAACAATTCCAGTTTGAGGCCCGCATCATCGACCAGTACGGCAAACCCATGGAAGGAAAACTCGCCTGGCGCTCCACCCAGCCCACTAACTGCGCTATCGGGTCTGCCTCCGCAATAGCCACCGGCCGCAAAGCCGGGAACTGCAAGATCTACGCTCTCTTTCAATCGCTCCGCTCGCCTGATAACCCCGTAAGAGTCGAACCTCTAGTAACCCCAGCCAGCCCCTGAACCCAATGGCCCGCCAGACCTTCTACGCAGAGGCCGATAGCGAGACCGGCAGCGAGTCGAACGACTACGCCGCCAACAACAAGGCCACGCTCGCTTTTACCCCGGACGACAACGCTACCTACTACCTCGTCGCCTCCTGGCAGGCCAAGTTTGCTTCTACCGGTGGCTACGCTCAGACCCGGTTTCGACGCACGTCCGGGACCGCGAAAACCTTTCAGGAGTCCCACTTCAACCCGAACGCGACCGCTGACTATGCGGCCTTCGGCGGCCTCGCCATTGAATCCTTCGGCGCCTCACCGGGCGAGCAGACCTACAAGACCCAGGTAGCATCCAGCGACAACAGCTCTACCCATACAGCCAAAAATCACCGCATTATCGCCATCCGCAAAGAGACCGGAGACCAGGATGCTGCCGACGATTCCTCCTCCAACGCCACCGGAAGCTTTCAGGACAAGCTCACAAAAACCTTTACGCCCGGCTCCACGGGTGACTATCTGATCCTGGCCTCTCTGGACGTTACCTGGTTTTCCGGTGACTTCCCCGAGCTTCAGCTGCTCGTCGACTCAACCGTTTATGGGCTCGTCCGCCCCGACAATTTCGCTGCCGCCAACCGCCACTCCTGGGCCGTCGTCGCCGTCGTCAATCTCGATAACACCTCCCACACACTCAAAATCCAATACAAACGCGCCAACGGAAGCGCCACCGTTTCTGTTGCCAACGCGCGCCTCATTGCCCTGCGACTCGATGCCGGCTTTGAGGACTACTTCTCGGACTCCGACCCCACTCTGGCGACGACCACCTCAACCACGTATCAGGACCGCTCTGTCGTCACCCAGACTCTCGAGGCCCAGGAGTATCTCGTCATCAGCAGCCAGAGCCTGCGCCTCAACGTCCAAAACTCCGCCGCCGCTCTCGGAAAACTGATCGAAGATGCGACCGACAAGATCACGGCTCGCCACCTCTCACGCCAAGCCTTTAACGAATCAGTCTTTTCCGTTTTTACCATCTATAAAAAGACGTTCACCGCTGCGTCCTACACCCTCAAGACCCAGTACGCGAGCCAGACCAGCGGCCAAACGATCGGCCAGCGAGACTCAGTCATTGCCCTCCTCCAGCTCACCGCTGCCGGTGGCAACCTCACCCCTTTATCACTCGCCGGATCCCTCTCACCCAGCGGCGCCCTCGTTCGCCAAACCCGAAAGGCCGGCGCCGGTGCCCTTACTCCTACAGGTCAGCTCGCAAAACTCGCTCAACGCCTCTTCATTGCTGCCATCTCCCCCGCCGGCGCGCTCCGGAAATCAGTCCGCCTATTCATCGGCGGCGCCATCTCGCCCGCGGCCCTCCTGAACTTCCTCCGGACCATTTTTCTCGCCGGCGCCATCTCTCCCAATGGCTCGCTCGTTAACCTGGTCAACCGTGCTTTCGCCGGAGCCGTCTCGCCCGCCGGGAGCCTCGCCAAATCCGTGCGTCGTGCTTTCTCCGGCGCCATCACCCCCACCGGCGCCGTCGAGATCGTCCGCGCTTTCGTCCTCTATCTTGCTGGCGCCATCTCTCCGGCCGGCCTCCTAACGAAAAAAGTCGCGCGAACTATAACCGGATCTATAACCCCCGTCGGCGCGCTCGCCAAATCTGTCTTTCTCCGCTTCACCGGTGCCATTTCTCCCGCTGGCGCCATCGAGGTCCTCCGCGCTTTCGTCCTCTATCTCGCCGGCGCTATCACGCCCACCGGCACCACAAGCAAATTCCTTAATCGCTCCCTCTCTGGCCTCGCATCTCCAACGGGTCTAGTCAGAAAATCCGCGAGCGCCGCTTTCTCCGGCGCTATCTCGCCCGCCGGATCCGCCGCCAAAGCCGGCTCCAAATCACTCTCTGGAGCCCTTGCCCTCGCTGGCCAACTCCAAGGCTTCCTGGTCCACAAACGCCTCGCCGGAACCGCCGCCCCGACCGGCTCAGTCCGGAAGTTTGTCTCCCGCCTGCTCACCGGCGCCCTCACGCTCGCCGGAAACCTGATCAAATCAACTCTCGGCGGCTTCGCTAAACTCGACGTCGAAGTCGCCGATCGGGACGTCTTCAAGGCCACCCTCGCCGACTCCCCGGTCTATTCAATTAAGCTCACGGACTCCACCCGGTGAACACTTACGACAAAGGAGATCTCGTCCAACTCACGGCCGCTTTCACCGACAAAGCCGGCGCCGCGTTCGATCCCTCGACCGTCACTTTCAAGCTCAAGGATCCCACCGGCGAGGTCACCACTTACGTTTACGGAACAGATGCCGAGCTCGTGAAAGACGAAACCGGGAAATACCACGTCGACGTCGCCGCCGATCTCAGCGGTGACTATCACTACCGCTTTCAGGGCTCCGGCCTCATCGGAAAATCAGCCGCCGAAAACACCTTCCGCATCCGCGCATCCCTCTTTTAACTCACTCTCTCCGGAGGTCTCACCACCAACATGAATTCTCACGGCTCGTGCGCCCCTGCCGGCGCCATCAATATCAACGTCATCCGCGGCGGAAGCTTCTCCTCCGTCCCTGCCCAGGAACTCCCCCTGGTCCAGATTCTCAAACACGCCCTCCCCCGGCCCGGCCTGCCCCGCGAAGTTTTCCTCTGGCGCCTCCGAAATCTTCCACACCTTTTCCGCGGCCTGTGGAAAATTGCTTTCGCGCGCGCCGCGAAGCTCTCCCACTTCTATGGCCAGGTCTCGATCTGCGTGCTCCGCAATGGCCAGGTCATCGATTACGGCCTCGCTTCCCTGCGCGTCGTCACTACCGCCGGCGTCAACTACCTGGTCGATGCTCTTCAGGGGACCGTCGAGCCCGAGCTCTTCCGCTTTCACGGTATCGGCACCGGCACCAACGCCGAGGCCTCCGCCAACACCGCCCTCCAGACCGAGCTCACCACTGAGTACCAGACCAATAGCGTCCGGCCTGAGGGAACGCTTGCCGAGGGCGCCAGCGCCAACGTCTTCCGCACTGTCGGCACGATTACCCTCGACTCCGGAACTCCCGCCGTCACTGAGCATGGAATCTTCTCCGACGCCGACGTTGGCGAAGGGACCCTCCTCGATCGCTCCGTCTTCTCCGCCATCAACCTCGTTGGCGCCAACGGCGACGGCATCCAGGTCACCTACGACTTCACGATCAACGCCGGCGGCTAATAGCTGCCGGCATAGAAGGCTTCAATGGATTGTTATGAGCCGCGAGAGTTCGCCGTCGGTGAAACTCTCGCCTGGTCCAAATCCCTCGCCGACTATCCCGCCTCCGACGGCTGGGCCCTCGACTACTATTTTCGCGGACCCACCAAGTTCGACGTCTCGGCCACTGCCGAAACCGGCGAGGACAATTTCTCCGTCACCGTAGCGGCCTCCGTTACCGCGCGCTGCTCGCCCGGGACTTACTCCTGGCAAGCATGGGTGAGCAAAGTCGATGAGAAATATCTCGTCGCTTCCGGCACAGCCAAAGCCATCCCCGGCCTCCAGCTTGTCGACGGAAACTTCGACGGTCGCACCGACGCCAAGAAGATCCTAGACGCCATCGATGCCCTCGTCGCCGGGAAGGCCTCACTGGATCAACAGGAGTACATGATCGGCGCCGGCGGCGCGCAGCGCCAGCTCAAGCGCATCCCGATCCCCGACCTGCTCCAGCTCCGCACCCATTACGCCCGCATCGTGCGCGCCGAGAATAGCCGCCGCGCTAACAAGGGCTTTCAGACTATCCGCATCGGCTTCCGCCAACCTTCATGACCTCACGAATGAACAGCCTCACGCTTCGCGCTCTGAAGTTTCTTGGCTTCGGCCGCCACGAGGAAGACCCTTCGCCGCCGCGCCGCTCCAAGCGCAGCTATCTCGCCGGCAAAGTAAACCGCCTCAATCGCGACTGGCCCACCATCCAGACCTCGCCCCGCGCCGAGGTCTACGTCAGTCTCCGCGCCATGCGCGCCCGGATGCGTTTTCTCGCCAAGAATTCCGACTACATGAAACGCTTCCTCTCTATGTATCGGAACAATGTCGCCGGGCCCTATGGCATGAAGCTCCAGGTCACCGGCGGTACTGACGCCGAACACACCGAGATCCAGCGCGCCTGGAAAACATGGTCCAAAAAGAAATTCGCTTCCGCCAGTGGCCACCTCTCACTGACTCGCATTCTGCGGCGCATCTGCACCACCCACGCCCGCGACGGCGAAGTCCTCATCCGCAAAATCTACGGGAAAAATTCTTTTGGTCTCTCGCTCAAGTTCTACGACCCGGCCTGGCTGGATGAGACCTACAACGAGACCCGGCCCGGCGGGAACCGCGTCATTATGTCCGTCGAGGTCGACGACGATGAGCGCCCCGTCGCCTACTGGCTCACTCCACCACCGGCCGACTTCGCGCTCGGTTTCGATCCCAAACTCCGGCGCCGCACGCGCATCCCGGCCGAAGAGATCTTTCACCTCTATCTTCCCGACGATGAGAACTTCGCCGACGACACGCTCACCCGCGGCGTGCCCCCAGGACACACCGCCAGCCTCTCGCTCTTCCGCCTCGATAAGGCCGACGAGGCCAACCTGATCTCCCTGCAGGCCGGCGCTTCCAAGATGGGGTTCTTCACGCCACCCGAAGAAGGGGAAGATGCCGGCGAGGTGGATCGTCCGGAAGAAGGCGACGAGACTCTCATCGATCACTTCGAGCCGGGAACGTTCTGGAAACTGCCGCCCGGCTATCAATTTAACGAATTCAATCCCGACTACCCCAACCAGGCCCACGACCCTTTCGCCAAATACATGCTCCGCCGCATCGCCGTCGGCCTGGACGTCTTCTATCACTCACTCACCGGCGACCTCAAAGACGTCAATCTATCGACCATCCGCGCCGGCCTCGTCGACGAGCGCGATATGTGGAAGGCCTTGCAGGAATGGCTCACTGAGTTCTTCTGTGAGCCACTCTTTAGTGACTGGCTTAAGTTCTCCGTCCTCGCCGGCGCCGTCAAAATCTCCGCCCAGAATCTCGACCGCTTCGAGCCGACTTTCATGCCGCGCCGCTGGTCCTGGCCCGATCCCCTCAAGGACGTTCAGACCCAGCGCCTCCTCATCGAAGCCGGCCTCGCCACCATCACCGATGGCCTCGCCGAAATGGGAGAAGATCTGCAGGAGACTTTCGCCAAACGGAAGACTGAACTCGAGCTCGCTAAGCGAATGGGAATTCCCCTCGCCGCCGGGTCCGCTTCCATCGATCCCAACCCCGACGAAAAGGAGAAAGACTCGGCCTGAAAATAACCTCCACGCCCTGTGCGAGCATCCTTCCTGCAGGGCGACGTCTCACGCCCTTTTCATAGAACGGCCTCTGGTTTCTTTCACTTCATTTCTCCACCAGGGGCCCACCTTAAACCAACCTCAATGCCTCTCCCTCCTGACGAACTCCGCTCCCTAATCGGCCAGACCTTCTCCCGCACTGCCACCCTCGAGCGCGGCCTGGTTAACGCCGACGATCGCACGGTGCCGCTCTCGTTTTCGTCCGAGACTCCGGTCGAGCGCTGGTTTGGATTCGAAATCCTGGACCACTCGCCGGGCGCCGCCGATCTTTCCCGCCTCAACGCCGGCGCCGCCGTCCTCGTCTGCCATGATCGCCGCGATCAAGTCGGCGCCGTCGTCCCCGCCTCCGCCCAGATTTCTAAAGACCGCAAAGGTCGCGCCGTCTGCAAATTCTCCGCGAGCGCCCGCGGCCAGGAGATCCAAACGGACGTCAATGACGGCATCCGCTCTACCACCAGCTTCCGCTACGTCGTCCGCGAAATGGTGCTCGAATCCTCCACGGACCACGTCGACACCTACCGCGTCACCAAATGGGAAGCCCTCGAAATCTCTTTTGAACCGATCCCCGCCGACATCTCCGTCGGCGTCGGCCGCTCTGTCGAGGCTGAAATCCTCCGCGGCCTTACTCCCCAGGAGAAGCGCGCCGCCCTCCAGAAAGTTGCCGAGCGCGAAGGCTTCACCCTGATTCTCGACTCCACCACCAACCACCAACAGAGGACTGCAATGCCCGCCGAAAATACTGTAACCCCCGCCACCACGGTCCCACCCCCGGCCGCTCCTGTCAGTACTGACGCCGCGCGCGTCGCTGAAATCACCGCCCTCGGCGAACTCGCCGGCCAGCGCGACTACGCCATCGACCTCGCCCTCGAAGGTTCTTCCGTCGAAGAGGCGCGCACCAAGATCCTCGCCAAGCGCCGGCAATCCCAGACGCAGACCCCGGCCCAGGACCCCGCCGATATCGCCACCCGGGAAAACGTCGCGCAGCCCGCCCGCGTCGTCTCCCGCGTCCGGCTCAAGAATTTTGCCACCCAGGAAGAGGCCTTCCGCTTCGGCCAATTCCTCGGCGGCGTCATGGGCCACCCTTCCGCGCGCACCTGGTGTAAAGAACACGGTTTCTCTCTCGCGCGGGCCCAGTCCGAAAACGACAACGAGTCCGGCGGTATCTGGGTCCCGAAAGAGTTCTCCGAACGCCTCATCCTCCTCCGCGAGAAGTTCGGCCTCGTCCGCCAGTTCGGCGACGTCGAGACCATGACCAGTAACACCAAGAACGTCCGCCGCCAGAAGAAAGGCCTGAAGGCCTATCCCGCCGGCGCCAAAGGTACCTCGCGCAAAGTCGCCCAGTCCCAGATGGAATGGGACATGATCGAGCTCATCGCCCGCAAATGGAAAGTCACCACCAAGATCGAGGATGAGTTCAATGACGACTCCGTCATCTCCTTCGGTGACAAGTTTGCCGGCGAGAGCGCCTATGCCTTCGCTTTCGCGGAAGACGATGCTTTCTTCAACGCCGACGGCACCAGCACCTATCACGGCCTGGTTGGGCTCCGCGCCAAACTCCGCAAAGTCCACGCCACCATCGCCAACATCAAGGGCCTGGTGGTCGCCTCCGGAAACCTCTTCAGCGAATTCCTGCTCGCAGATTTCGTTAAAGTGGTCTCCATCCTCCCGCAATATGGCGACAACGAGCGCACCGCCTGGTACTGCCACCGGACGTTTTTCTGGAACACCATCGTCCCACTCATGCTCGCTGCCGGCGGTAACACCGTCAAAGACATCGAGAACGCGACGACTCTCCGTTTCCTCAGCTACCCGGTCCGCATCACCCAGGTGATGCCGCGCACCGACGCCAACTCCCAAATCCCCATCGTCCTCGGCGACATCTCGCTCTCCACCACCTTCGGTGACCGCCTCGGCCAACAGGTGAAGATGACCGACACCAACGACGATGACTGGGATCATGACCTGATCTCCATGAAGTCCATGGAACGCTTTGACATCAACCACCACGACGTTGGCGACACCTCCGAAGCCGGTCCCGTCGTCGGTCTGATCAGCGCTGCCTCGTAATTTTCCGCAAAGCCTACAGGGGAAATCTTTAACGAAAGTAACCTGGGCTGCACGCCGGCGGCCGCTTAGCAAAGCGGCCGCCAACCTTCAATAAGGAACTCCAACCATGATTGACGTCCTGAACCAAAAAGTCGTCCCCGTCACCCCGCCCGCCGCCATCGTCGACGACGCCGGCTTTACCACCGCTGCCGTCGACGCCATCGAAGCCGGCTGGGTCACCTTCCTTGTCCTCCTCGGCGCCACCGATATCGCCCTCGCGGCCTTCAAGCTCCGCGAGTCCAACGACGACGGCTCCGCCGATGCCTATGCCGATGTCCCGGGCGCCGACTTCAGCGTCTCCCCGGCCACCCTTCCCAGCGCCACCGATGACAACAAGGTCTTTGCGATCCAGGTCAATATGCTCGGCCGCAAACGCTACCTCGATCTCACGCTGACCGCTGGTAACGGCTCCACCGGCACCTACGCCACCGTCATCGCCATCCTTTCCCGCCTGCAAATCACTCCCCAAAAGGCCGCCGACCGCGGCTTCGCTCAGGAGTTGTTCGCCGGCTAACCCGCTCCGACGTCGCCGGTGGCCGTTCGGGCGCCCTCCGCTCCTTTGGACGCCCCTACCGCGCACGGCCGCCGGCGCGCCGGAACTTGAGTAAAAACCTTGGCCTTCACCGAAGACCTGGACCCGTTCTTTGATACCGAAAACGGCTTCGCCCACGAGGCCACTTTCAAAAACGCCAACGGCGCAAAAATTCGCGACGCCAACGTCATCTTCACCGATGCCAGCGGCGCCGCCATCATGTTCGACGCCTCCGTCCTCGCTGCCCTTCCTTTTTTCCAGTGCCAGACCAGAGACCTCGCGGGCGTCGATAACTCCTGCAAGGTCGAGATCAATTCCGTCACCTTCCAGATCGTCGAACACCACGACGACGGCACCGGGACCTCGCTGGTCCAAATCCGGAAATAACCATGGCCGATAACCTTCGCCAGGAACTCGTCGATAAAGTTCGCGCCCGCTTCGCTGCCATCACTATCGCGAACGGCTACCGCACCGACAGCGGCGCCGGTCTCATGCCGGACTGGTACTCCACCCCACTCGATGAGAGTCAACTCCCCGCGCTCATCGTCTTTGACGCGATCGACACCCGGCTCCAGGACGATCCCAACTCCGGCGCTCATCCCTGGGCCCTGCGCGTCATCACGAACGTCGTCTTCGGCCCCGCCGCCGACAACCCGGCCACGGCCCGCCAGGCCATCGCCGATATCAAGCAGGCCATCGCGCTCGATCCTCGCTGGGACGGCCTCGCCCGCCGCTCCGAAGAGATCTCCGACGAACTCAAACTCGACAAAGAAGGAACCCGCGTCGCCGGCGCTCAAGTCATTTTTCAAATCATCACCAGCCGCAGACCCTTTGCGGCCTAACTCGAGGTAATTTCCCATGCCTGACCCCATCCTCCAAACCTTCACCGATAACTGGTACTCCGGCGCCGGCCAACCCTTCGCCGGCCTTCGTGACTCTGTCACCGGCCTCCCCAAGTCCATGTTCCCCTTCGGGAACTGCCCCCGCGTCGAAGTCGCCATGACTGTCGAGCGCCGCAAACACAAGGACTCCCGCGGCGCCAACCGCCTGGAAGATAAGGTCCAGACCGTCACCAAAGGCGGCGAATTCCGCTGCACCCTCGAGGACATCGCGCGCAAGAACGTCGGCCTTTACCTTTCCGCCGACCAGCAGACCATCGCTGCCAGCTCTTATTCTTCCGGCTCCCCCGACATCTGCCCCGACTCCGCGCTTGTCGTCGGCTCGATCTGGAAGCTCCGGAAGCCCAACGTCTCCTCGCTCGTCATCAAGGACTCCGCCGGCACCCCCGCCACCCTCACCCTCGGCACTCATTACCGCATCGTTGACGCCGGCCATGGCCTCATCGAAATCCTCTCCCTGGGAGCCCTTACTCAGCCCTTCAAAGCCGAGTACTCCTACGCCCAGACCATCGTCGTCCCGGCTTTCTCGGCGGACGATAACCGCGAGTACTACATCTACGTCGCGACGCTCAACACCGAGCCCACCACCGACCAGCGCATCGGCTTCCATTGCTATCGCGTCGTCTTCGATCCCGCTTCCGTCATCGCCCTCGTCAACGCCGAGCAGGGCTCTTTCGAGCTCACCGCCACCATCCTCCGCGACCCGGTCCTCGCCCTCGATTCCCAGTACGGCGAGTTCTGCCGCTGGGATTATGTTGACGCCAACGTCTAACGGCGGCGTCTAAAAACCCTTCGCTTTTGCGAATAGTTACCAACTAAAGGAGCACACAAACCAATGTCTGTTGACGAAGCCAGGGCCCTCGCCCAGGTCCTCGGTAAAACTCCCGGCCCCAACTCTGTCGCCCTCGCCGGCCAGCCCGTCGCGGTCAAAGAGCTCAACCTCGACCAGATCGCCGATATCCTCCTCGTCATCGATCGCCTCGCCGAAAAAGGCCTCTCCCCCGAGTTGCTACAAGCCGGGAAGAAATTCAATCCCACCCAGCTCCTCCTCAAGGGCGGCCGTGACTTCCGCGAAATCCTCGCCATCGCTTCGGGACAATCACCCGCGTTTGTCGGCGCCCTCAATCTCCTCGAAGCCGCCAAACTCACTCGCCTCGTCTACCAGGTGAATAAGGATTTTTTCGTCGCAAACCAGGAAGAACTGCTCACCACGTTCGGCCTGGACAAAACCGAAACATCCACGCTCTTCGCCTCGATCAAATCGTTGCTCACCTCCTCGCCCGCGGCCTCCGCGAACCCGGAAAGCTCACCCTCTCCCAGCTCGACGCCATCTGGCGAGCCGTCACCCGCGAACAGCGCGCCCAACTGAAAACTCTCGCCGCCGCCATCGGCCTCGCCTTCGGCGGCCCCGAGGCCCAGCGCAAGTTTGAAAAATCGGAATCCGAAGATGATTGAGCCGGGCCTCTCCCCCAGGATTAGCCCGGCTCTTTCTCCTTTCTCAAAACGTTTTGAGTTAGCTCCTTAAGTCAATGGCCCAGACCCTCCAGCAAGACATTCGCGTCACCATCGACAACGTGATCCGGAATCTGCCCCAGCTCCGGGCCTATGCTCAGGTCTTCGAGAAGATTGCCGACTCCAAAGCCAACGTCAAAGTCGATACCAGTGGCGTCCAGGGCGCCGCCACCGAAGTTCAGTCGGTCTCCGCCGCCGTCGACCGCCTCACCAGTGCCGTCGATGCCCTCACCGAAAAGACCCCCGGTAAACTCCAGAACTTCTTTCGTACCCTCGGCTCCGTCGCCCAGGTCCTCACTAATCTGGGGACCGCCGTCGACTTTGTCGAAAAACGCGGCGGCCAGCTCGTCGGTCTCTTCCGCGACAAGGCCGGACCAGCCTTCGACGGTCTCAAAGATAAAGCCCAAACCTTTGCCGTCGCCCTCGGCGCCCAGGGCGGCCAGGCCGTCGGCGCTCTCGGCGGCGCCCTCCGCGGCATCATCGCGCCCATCGGCTCCGCCATTGCCAGCCTCGGCGGCCTCGGCGCCGCTGCCCTCGGCGTCGGTGCTGTCATTGTTGGTCTCGTTGCCGGCCTCGCTCTGCTCGCCGCCGGCTTTACTGCCCTGATCGGCTCCATCGGCGGCCTCGCCGCCGCCCTGGTCGCCGTCACCGCCGTCGGCCTCACTCCGCTTCTCGCCGCCGGTCTCGCTTACAACTCCCAAATGGAGCAGACCAAAATCGGTATTGCTGCCATTATCGCGAGCCTTGGGGAGCTTAGAGATGCCAACGGAAGAGTTCTGGAAGGCACGGAAGCTCTTACTGCCGCTCTGGCTCTTGCGGACGACCAACTCCAAAAACTCAAGGTTGACGCGATCAATACCACCGCTACCTTCGGCGAGATTGCCCCCGCCTTCCAACAGGCCATTGGTCCCGGCCTGGCTGCCGGTCTCAACCTCGATGAGATTCGCCGCATCACCGTCAATATCGTCCAGGCTGCGTCTGCCATCGGTCTCCCCGCCCACCAGATCGCCCAGGAGGTCCGGGCCATCCTCGAGGGTTCCATCAACATCAACGCCCGTCTTGCGAACACTCTTCTCATAACTGGCAAAATGGTCAAAGACTGGAAGGACCAAAATGTCCTTGCTCAAGAACTTCGGAACAGACTGGGCCAGTTCGACGGAGCCGGCCAGCTAGCAGCTAAAAGCCTGAGTGGGCTTACGTCCAACCTTAAAGAAGCCCTCGAAGTCTTTCAAGGCTTCGCTACCGTCCGCGCTTTCGATCGCGTCAAAGAACAGCTATCCGGCCTCCTCGATCGAATCTTCGATTTCAAAAATGCCGGTCTCCAGAAAGAGTTCCTCGATCTCGCAAATGCCATCGACGATCTCTTTGTGCGCGGGATAAACCTCGCTGGAGACCTTGCTAATAGAGTCGTTTCTGGTCTCATTCGCATCGGCCAGTTTATTAGCCAGCACCAAAACGACATCGATGACATTCTCGATTCGGTCGAAGAAATCGCCCGAATACTTTTCGACTACCTCGCAATCATAGTCAAGATCGTCGCTCGCCTCCTCACCTCCCGCGCCACCATTGACCTGATAAAAAACTCGCTCAGCTTTACCGCGGGCCTGCTCGAACTAATTCTCGCCACCGTGGTCGCTCTCGTTCAGGGGTTTGCGGGAGTAGTTCGTTACATCACCAACCAACTCAACCCAGCTCTCACTACCACTCTTGCCATCGCCAGTAGAATTGCTCAAGCCATAGGCCTTGGGCAGAAAGTGGGAGATCCGGATTTGAGCGGTGATGACATTTTTCGGCCCTCCGGAAAATTCATCCTTGCCCAACTATTCAAACGCACTACGGACGAGGAAGAGAAGAAACCGTCGGGAGCAAAAGGACGCACGTCGTCCAACGAACCAGCCGACACCTTCGACTCTCTCCTCCAACTCGAAAAGGCCCAGGCCGAAGCCGCCTTCAACCTCCTCCGCGATGCCCTCGATCGCCAACTAAAGCTCATCCAGGACAACTTCGAAGAGCGCAAAGTCTCCATCCGCGACTTCTACGCCGAACAGGAACGCCTCCAGACTGCCGCCATCGACGCTGAGATCCGAAAACTAACGACCCTGCGCCGCGCCGAAGAACGCCGCCTCGCTAATGAGACCGCCAAAATCAGAAGCGATTCCTCCCTCTCGACTGCCGAGAAGGAAGCCAAGCTCACCATCGCGACCAACCAGGCCCAGGCCGAACTGGTGAGCCTCAATGAACAGCTCATCATCCGCTATCGCTCCCGCGCCGAAATTGCCGACCGTGCCGGTAAGGACGAGCTCGCTGCCACCCGCGCCCTCCAGGATGAACTCCAGCACGTAATCGATGAGATCGACCGCGCCCGCGGTCTCGGTCCCCTCGTCCAGACCCGCGAAGAGATCTCCCGGCTCACCCTCCAGATGCAGGAGCTCGAACTCAACGGACAGAAAGCCGCCGCCAACGTCATCCGCGAATGGATTAAATTCATCGGTGTGATGGGCCAGGTCAACGGCGCCGTCAATAAGTTCTACCGCGACCAGGAAGTCAACGAAGCTCGCATCGCCACCCTCCGCGAACAGGGCCGCCGTAACCTCCTGCAACAGTTTCTCAGCGAGCGCCAGATCAATCAGATTCGCAAGGAACAGATCACCGCCGCCGAACAGCTCCTCAAAAAGCTCGAGGAAGTCGCGCGTAAACAATCCGACCCCGCCATCGAAGCCGCCCTCGAGCGCCAGCGCACTGCCGTTGCCGCCCTCAAAAACGAGTACACGACGCTCGGCCAAACCATCAAAGACACCTTCATCGATTCCGCCGTCCACGGTATCGAGCGCTTCCTGCTCTCGCTGAACCAGGTCGCCGCGGGAACGAAGACCCTCGGCGACGCTTTCCGCGAAATGGCCCTCGGCATCATCGAGGAGATCCAGCGCATCATCGTCCGCATGATTGCCATGAAAATCGTCATGGCTGCCATCAACATCTTTAGTGGCGGCTCCGCGGCCGGCGCCGATGGCGGTGGCGCTGCCGGCTTTGCCCTCCCCGGCGCCTTTGCGGCCGGCGACCTCGTCCGCGCCCACCCCGGCGGCCGCATCATTCGCGTCGCCGAAGCCGGTCATGATGAGCTCGTCGTCTCCACCGACCCCAGCCTCGCCTCGCGCACCGCCAAACTCCTCGGCTCCTTCATCGAACGCACCGGGATCCTTCCCGACTTCTCCAGCCTCTCTTCGAGCTCCATCCTTTCCCAGATCAATTCCCGCCTCCCCAGCTTCGGCGCCGGCGACTGGGTCTCTGCCTCCGGTCCCCAACCCGCCTTCGCTGCTCCCGGAATTGGTCCCCTCAAGCTCACCACCAACCTGGTCTTCCCCAACGTCCGCGACGCCCGCGGCTTCACTCTCAATCAACAGACCATGCTCCGCGAAGCCGGCCGCGGCATCGAGCGTGGCCTAAAGAACGCCCGCGGCTCACGCGATTAGGCCAACTCCATGTTCGACAACGTCATATTTCCGCTCTCCGTCGATCGCTGCATCTCCCAGACCGGATTCGACACCACCATCGTCCCGCTCGGAAACGGCGCCGAACGCCGCATCGCCAACTGGGACGACGGCCTCATCACCTTCAACGCCATGTTGGGCGTCCGCACGCTCTCCGATCTCCGCGCCCTCCGCAATTTCCACATCCTCCGCCGCGGAAAGGCCCGCGCCTTCCCCGTCCGCGACCTCCTCGACTGCCACGCCAGCGACGATGGCTCGCTCATGCCCTTCGCCACCGGCAACGGGACCGCCGGTCCCTTTCAGCTCACCAAGACCTCCTCCGATGCGGCTAACAACTGGGTCCGCGAAATCACCAAACCCGAACCGGAAACAATCAAGATCTATGTCGCCACCGCCCTGCAGACCGAAGGGACTCACTACACGATCAATTACCTCACCGGAAAGGTCACTTTTCTCGCCAGCCACTTTCCCGCCAACGACGCCGTCATCGAGTGGGAAGGCCGCTTCTTTGTCCCCGTGCGCTTCGTCGAGGACAGCCTCCCCATCGATGACATTTTTCTGCTTATGCGAGCGGACGACGACGGCGAATTTGTCGTCATCGATTCCGCCACCGCTGACCTCCCCGAAATCCTCATGGTCGAGGACCGCGAAGCTTAATGCCGAAACCGATCATCAACATTCAGTCGCCCTACACCGCCCAGGACTTCCGCGACTTTCTCGCGGATCCGGTGACCCGCGGGACCTGCTGGAAACTCACCCCTCACCCCACGTCGATCCTCACCGCGGCCATCGCCGCCACCTCACACACCCGTGACCTGGTCCTCCCCGGTCACGGGTCCCTGGTCTTCCGCCGGGCCGGCGGCATCGTCCCCACCGCCGTCGACACCGAGGCCGGCCAGGAATCCGCCGGCCTGGCGCTGAAGGCCATCTTCCACGATGACTACATCACCCCCGAACAGCTCGACGAGGGTGACTGGGATGGCGCCCAGCTCCAGATCCTCACCATCAACTATGCCAACCTCGATCTCGGCCAAATGATCGAATTCGAGGGTCCCCTCGGCGGCTTTACCGAAGAGGGTCCGGTCTTTCAGGCCGAGGCCCGCCCGGTGACTTCCATTGCCCGCTTCAAAGTCGGCCGGCGCGCTTCAGCTAACTGTGACGTCCGCGAATTCGGGGACCCCATCCGCTGCCAGCGTGACTTGACCGATCTCACCCACACCGAAATTGAAGTCACTACCGGAAACTCCCAGGACACTTTTCGCGCTTCAGCGCTCCCCGCCGCCCTGGTCCGCACCATGCTCAACGGGAAAGTCATCTTCACCTCCGGACTCAACACCGGCCGGATCCGCATTGTTCGCACCTGGAATGCCGGCAATGGCGAAATCACGCTGCAGCGCGCCCTGCCGCACCTGGTTCAGGTGGGCGACGAGTTCACTGCCGTCGAAGGCTGCGGCCGTACCAAAGCCGACTGCATCGCCTACGACAACGTCGAGAATTTTCAGGGACTGTCTTTCATCACCAACATCGAGCGCTTCAATCAAATTATCCGCAGCCAATGACCCTGCTAACCCTCATAACTATTTTTTTAGTTTCGCTGGCCTCCCAGACTCCGCCGGCCGAACAGAAGCGCGTCATCGTCACCGCCTGGAATGAGTGCGGCGCGTCGATTGAAAAAGAGAATCAGCTTTTCACGGATCTCACCAAAAGCCTCCAACTCAATCCGCCCTGGCGAGTGCTCGACGCGCGCGCCCCGGCCCACCGCGCGCAATTGATTGACGAGATCATCCGCGAACACCGGCGCCGCATAAAACTCCTCGAGAAGATCCGGGAGGCCGACCAATGAGAGATTTCTCTTTCGTGATTGAAAAACATATTACCGGCCAGGGTATTACCGGCTGGAAGATTGCCGCCGCGGCCCTCGCGCTCGTTGACAAGCCCTATCACCACCAGGGACGCGACCCGGAACAAGGCCTCGATTGCGCCGGTGTCCTCACCGCCACTTTCTCACTCCTCGGCGTCCAACTACTTGAAAGGAAGCCCGACTATCCGCCACTGCCGCCCGAGGCCTATCTCCGCGAGTGTCTCGCCAGAAACTTCCAGCCCGTCGACAGGACTCAGCCCGAGGTCGGCGACATCCTCCACCTCAAGTTCAATCGCGACCGCCAGGCCCGCCACCTCGCCATCGTCGTCCCCGGACCATTCGAGCTTCAGGTGGTCCATGCCCTCAAACGCCAGCGCAAAGTCTGCCTCGAGCTGCTCCGCGGCGTGCTTACCAATGCTCGCATCGTTGGGATCCACCAGTGGAATTAGCCATCCTCGCCCTGATCAACGTCGGTCTCACCGTCGCCTCTTCCTACCTCCAGCCCAAACCGAAACTGGAACGAGTCGAGCGCGGTAAGCAGGATGACCTGCGTTTCACGATCGTCGAAGAGGGAGCGTTCATCCCGCGCGTCTATGGCCAGCGCGCCCGGCTCGGCGGAAACCTCTTCTGGTCCACCCCAACCTTCGAGCGCGCTACTCACACCCCCGGGAACCGCGGCGGAAAAAAAGGCCGCGGCGCCACTCCACCCACGACCACTTTTTCCTACGACAAATCTTTCGCCGCCTATGTCTGCGAGGGGCCCATTCGCGCCTTCCTCCGGATCAAAGAGGGCGACGAGGTCCTCTTCAACCAGTTCCCCACCGGCGGCGCCGGCTACTACGAGGCTGAGGACGCATTCAATACGCTCGCCGGCGGCGCTCTCATCGTTTCCGATCTATCGCTCCTCTCCGGCCGCAAAGTCACCCTGCCACCAGGCGCCAGTGTCCAGTTCAATCACATCCACGCCAACCTCGATCGCAGCATCGACCTCGGGATCTACTACCAGGCCAACGCCGCCATCCCGATCACCGTCCGCGTGAACGCCACCGACCAGAGCGCCACGCTCCCGGACAGTGACGATGCCCTCGCCGTCCTCGATGTCCCCGCCCTCCTCCAGGCCGGGACCAACGTCATCAAGATCACCAACGGTCACGGCTCCCAGTCGGTCTCGATAGATCGGATTTTCGCTTTTCCCTTTTTCGAAATTCCCGAGCACGTCACCGGCATCGTCAACGAACTCGATCCTGTCGTCCCCGACCTCAACAACCCGGGCCCCCTTTACAACCACGCGCTGCGCGTCGATCCCAACGGCGTCGCCACCGGCACCATCGCCGCGGCCGGCCAGGCCCAGATCGACTTCTATCTCGGCACCCACACCCAGCCACAATCGCCCACCATCGTCGCCGCCGAAGGCGCCGCCAACGCCGAAGCCAACCGCGGCCTCGCCCATGCCGTCTTCACCGACTACTTTCTTCGCAACAACGGCCAGCTCGAAAACCTCACCTTTGATGTCCAGCCGCTCACTGACGATCTCGCCCAGGCCTGCGCTGCCGAATACAAGCTTCGCGGCGCCACCGATGCCAACCTCGATCTCGCCGCCCTTGCCGGCACCACACTCCAGGGACTCTATATCGACCGCCTCGCGCCGCTCACCGAAACCATGACCGCGCTCCAGCTCTTCTACGGTTTCGACGTCGTTCCCGAGGGCGGAAAGATCCGCGCCGTGCCCCGCGGCGGCGCTTCCATCCGGAACATTCCCTATCACGAGCTCCTTGCCCATGAAGAAGGCTCCGAACGCCCCGCCGGCGTCCGCATCCAGCACATCGACCAGCGCGACCTGCCCGAAGGCATCTACATCGCCTATATCGATCCCAACGACCCGAAGGATTTCACCACCGCCTCCCTGTTCGTCCCGCGCGGCCATGGTTTCTCCGTCGAGGCCGAAACCATCAATCTCCCCCTGGTCTTTGCCGATCCCGCCGAAATCATCGCCTTCGGAAAGCGCTACCTCTTCACCCAACAGCTCGAAAAGAACCCCCCGGAATTCTCGCTCGACCCGAAACATGCGGACCTCATCCCCACCGACGTCGTCACCCTCGAGCTTCCGCAGAAGACCGTCGAAGTCCGCCTCACCTCCACCCAGGGCGCCCTCCCCGGTTTGATCAAAGCGAAAGCGGCCCCCGAAAAAGCCGCTCTCTACAACCAGGTGGGAATCGGTGAAATCGGCACCGGCTTTGAAGAAAGGCCCGTCGCCTTCCCCGCCAACAGCTTTCTCTATCTCGCCGACCTCCCACCGCTCCGCGATTCAGATACCGGGCTCTTCTATTACGCGGGAATCTGCCCGCGCGGCCGCGGCTCTTTCCAGGGAGGCTATCTCTACGAGGAGATCATCCCCGACTCCGACGACTACGATCGCCTCGCCGCTTTCCCGCACGCTTGCACCCTCGGAATTCTCGCCGACGATCTGCCCGCGGTTACCAACCTCGAGGATCTCGACGAGACAAACGAAATCGTCATCGACCTCTTCTTCGACGAGGGCCTCTTCATCTCCCGCCCCGAGGCCGATATCCGCGCCCGCGACGTCAACATGCTCGCCATCGGCTCTGGTCCTTTTGCCAACGTCGTCAAATTCACGACCGCCACCTACGAGACCGCCTCGTTCCCTTATGCCCGCCGCGTCCGCCTGTCCGGACTGCTGCATGGCCTGAAAGGAACCACCAATGGCGCCAACGCCGGCTCCAATGATGGCTCCGTCGTGGCGCTGATCACCGATGAGCTCCGCGCCATCCCCGACCAGTTCGAAAAGCTTGGCCTGACCCGCAGATTCACCGGCGTCACCGTCGGCCAGGCCGTCGTTGATGCGCCCAAACAAAACTTCGTTAACAACGGTCACTCTGTGCGGCCTCTGGCCCCGATCGACGCCCGGATCAACTTCGACGCCAGCGACGACCTCCTCGTCCAGTTCACCGATCCCGACCCTGATGAAGGCCCCGCCAACTACGCCGTCGAAATCTGGACCAGCCCCGATCGCTCCAACCCGGCCAACCGGAAACGAACCATCCCGGTTACCACCGGATCCTCCCATGCCGTCCTGTTGCATTCCACTGAGGGCTCTGAGGGCCTACAGATGGACGACCAGGGGAATCATGTCACTCTCCTCTCCGCGCACGCCAACAAGAACAATCTCCGCAGTGCGCTGGAAACTGAAGATGTAAAGGCCATCTCTCTTGAGGCTCTTGACCGAACTTTCACGCGGTTCGATTTCAGTATTGAGTGGGAGACAGGAGATCCCTTTCCTGAAGGGGATAGCGCCGGCGCTCTCGCCAAAGTGGGGTTACAGCCCCTCGCCAACGCTGACGATGTTGGCGAAATTGACTTCTCCCTGTGCCCGATTTGGGTTGAATGGTCCAATGGCACCAACGCTGGTACGGTCAAACAGACATTCAAGTCGTTCAGCTCGACACTTGCTGTTCAGGACAATCTAAATCCGAATCCACCTGGGCCGCGCAATACTTTTCTGATTGCTGGGACTGAATATCGCGCCTACTCGGGCTATGTTCCCAATGGCGGCATTAAGCCCCAGGCCATTCTCTCTGCGCCGTCCGCCGGCTTTCCGTTTCCGCTCCGTCTGGTGATGCACGTCACTGGTCTCGGGAACGCCATGTGGATCCGAAATATCATGGCCGCCGGAAACCTGCTGCCCTCAACGATCTATGCGAAGCGCGATCAGGAGAAGGACTTCGGCACCGCCCAGGACGTCTTCTTTTTGCGAATTTACAAGCTCTCCCCCCATCCCCAGGTGGGCCACGGCTTCCCCCTCGATATCGTCGCCTTCCCGCCCGCCCTCCTGACCGAAGCCGACACTGAACTCCTGACCGAATCAGACGAACCCATCCTGACGTGAGGACGCACCAATGCCCAGAATTTCCAACCTAACCGAAATCACCACCCCCGGCCCCGACGACATGCTCGCCATTGTCAACGCCGGCGCCACCAAAAAGGCCCGCGCCAAAAATCTCCACCCCCTCCTGTGGGCGCGAGTCCACCACAACACAACGCAATCTATTGCCAACGCGACCGTGACCGCGTTGGCCTTCAATTCCGAGACCGCCGACACCGACACCATTCACGACACCTCTACAAATAATCAGCGGCTGACCTGTAAGACCGCGGGAATCTATTTGATAGTCGGCCAGGTAGCCATCCAGTCAAACGCGACCGGGTTTCGCGCCGCCCTGATCAGGCTGAACAACGGCGCTACCTACATTGCGGCGGAGCAACGACAGGCGGTCAATGGTGACGGCACTTTTATGACCGTTTCGAGTATCTACCCTTTAGCCGTCAATGATTTTGTCACACTGGAGGTCTACCAGAACTCAGGCGGCTCCCTGAATGCAATTGTTTCCTCGGGCGCCCCCTCGTTCATGATGATCTGCCTATCGAGGACTTAAAAATGCGACTACTACTAATTCTGATCTCTATTGTCCTCTTTCTGACAGCTCCGGCCTGCAGCAACAAGCCCTTGCCGCCGCCGGCCCCGCTCCCCTTTCCCTCGCCGCTTCCATCTCCAAGCCCCTCGGGTACGCCGTGGCCGCGTCTTTCGCTCCATCCTCTCCCGGTCCCGGATCGCCAGCCACTCGAGCGTGTTTGCATCGTTGACAATGGCGACTACGGCGAAGCCATCAATCGCTGCCAGCAAACCGGCGGGCGCGTCGAGGTTATCGTCAAAGGTGACGGCGAGCTGCACACCCCCGCCATCGTCGAGAGCGACAACATCCTCACGCTTGCTCCTAACACCACCATTCGCCCCACTACGCAAGCGCTGCCGATCCGCCTCAAAGCAGGCGCCACGATCCGCGGTTCAGGTTGGGCCTCCGTCGTTTTCGAATCAACGCATCCGCAGCAGTGGGGAGTCATCGGCCGCTACAACGGCAGCCTCGCCAACGAAGCCAAAGAAGAACGCCTCACCGTCCGCGACCTCAAGATTCAGGGTCTTCCCGGAAAGCCCTTCAACTCCGCACCCCAAGCCATCGACCTCGGTAATTGTGTCGAGTGCCTGGTCGAGAACGTCTGGATAAACGAAACCCACTCCATCGGCCTGCAGTATGGCGGCGCCGGCTTTTCCGGAAACTATGCTTTACGTTCAGTCGCGCGCCACCTCCTCTTTACTCGCGTCGCGTCGCAGTCTCTCGCCTGCGTGAACTGTGACCAGGTCTTATTCGAGGACGTTTGGATCATCGACCCCGGCCAGGAGGGAGGACCAGGGAATACCTCAATTGACTTCGAGCCGAACGGTCAGGGCGATCGAAACACTCAGAACGTTTTGAGACGCTTCTACATCGACCACCGCGGCAGCGTGCAATCCACCACCGGCAACGGCGTCGTCGTCCAGGCCTCGGCCACCACTGTCGCCGGAAACATTCTCGTCGAGCACGGCACCATCATCGGCGGCCGCGGCGGCTGGGAACCGCAGGTCACAAACAAGCTTTCCAACGCCCTTTATGTTTTTGGGATCGCCGACGTCACCATTCGCAATGTCCAGGTGTCACGCACCGGCCAGACCTGCATCTATCTCGATGGACCGCGCAACATCACCCTCGAGAACATTCTCTGCGAAGATGTCGGCGGCGGCGGCACTCCCGGCTTTATCGCCTCCGTGCAGGGAACGAACTTGTTCCGCGACATCATCTTTCGCTACACCGGCCGCGGTCCGGTCAGTAACGCCCTGGTCCTAAAAGGTGACGTCGCCATGCAGAGCCTTAGCGGTTGGCAGATCGAACTCGCCCCACAATGACCCTCATGCACACAACTTCGCGCCGCGAGTCTTCGACTTCGGCGGCGGCGGTGGACAAGGATTCGGCTCCGGCTGCGTCGAGACCAGGTAACAATTTCTCGCCACGCACCGGTAGCAATAGATGACTCCATCCTGCGGCGTGCAGTGGACCGTCGTCTTCACACACTCCCCTGGAATCAGCGCGAGGACCATCACCAGAAAGAGCTTCGCCATCGCTTTTCACCCTCCAATTTCCTGTCGAGATTTTGTCGACTACCCAGGGATTTCAGGCGGGTTTGAGCGTGCTTTAGCGGAGATCAGCAAATCGGCCGGAAATCGCAATTATGTACAATTGTGCGGTTTTTCTGGGTTTTGCGCATGGACCACAAAACGCCCTTGCTTCCAGCGATCTGATTTTACTGACATGATGAAATCGATAACGGAAAAATAAACGAACGTTGAGGTGTGAATGGTAAATGGTAAATGGTAAATGGTAAATGGTGAAACTGCGGAAATTTAAGCGCCTGTGAGTTTTTTGATGTGGAGCTTTCCATCTCCCACCGTAAACTTGAAGAACGCTCCGCCCGATCCTGCTCGCACCCTCAGCGTTCGTTCAGTAAGGCCGCTGCGTTCACGCGGTTCAAGCCCACCAAAACTATCCTCGATGCCGCCCAACCGGAGAACGTCACCATCTATGTCGCCATTGAACCCAGCCGGAAGTTCCACCGTCAGTTGCCCTGTGGCCACCCGGATGTCTGCGCCCCCCCCACGCCAGCTACGCACTGGAATTGTCACAAGGATATTGCCCTTCGCAATTGTCGCGCTCACCACCCCGCCCGTCAGCGCTAATTGCGCCTCACTCTCGGTAGCCGTAATACGCAGCCCACCCTCAACTCCCGTCACTTTCAACGGACCACGCCCCGCGTTCAATTCGATATCTGTAACCACTGGCACGCGGATCCGATAGTCGATCTTCCAGGGCAATCCCAGGAGCACCTTCGGAAGTCTGGGGGCCACCCGTTTCATGTAGACCTTATCATGCGTCCCGACTGTCAGAACCTGGAGGTGATTGAAATCTTCATTGAAGACAAGTCCATTTATGTTTGCCAACGTATTCAACTCTTGCTCAGTGCCGGCTTGCAGTTCAATATTAGCGATGATCTCCACCTCATTTCTGGTCCAACCCTCGATCGTGATAGATCCCTGCGGTGCACCGACAATGGTAATCGTTCCGCCGTAACCGAATCGCCTGGCCTCTCGTCTTGTGGTGGTGCGAGTTAGAAGGGGCGGGGGGCTTGAAAGATTACCTTTGCTCTGCGCCTGGGCCAAGGAACCGTGAGGCATGAATGTAAGACACAGGGTAGCCAGAATAAAGAGGGACCATCCCTTCATCAAAGGGACGAATATTGAAAACACTGAATCTATTCCGGGGGATCCGGAGAAACATTGAAGCTGTTTTTGCCGCACGGCAGTGAATCAAACCTTTCGACTACTCGATGATAAAGAGGCTCACACAACTCTGGCAGGAGTGGTCCGTTCCAACGTGGCACACCGGCGCCGCCGGCGTAATAACTGGGAAGACGTGAAAGCAGGTGGCCGGCCCCACCCATCGGATCCGTTGCTCCGAACACGACGCGCCCTATTCCGTGAAGCAAAAGTGCTCCCATACACATCACGCACGGTTCGAGAGTAGTGTAACAGGTCATCTCGCGACTTCGAGACCACAGTTCCGGCTGAACGCATCGGAGGGCTTCGATCTCTGCATGGCGTCCCGGGTTGTACACAGGGACCAGCAAGGCATTTCCCGCTTCGGCAACTCTCTGCTTGCCGATGGTTATTACGCAGCCGATTGGCAGATTGCCCAGCTTCTCGGCCGCGATAGCGAGTTCGACAGCACGCTCGAGTTGCCGGCGATCGTGGGGGTTGACGTACATTAGGGTGATCTCACTCGGACCCTCAGATTGCGAATCGAGTCACTCGACAAACAAAAAGTGCGGGCGCTTTTGAATCTCGGGATTCGAAACGTCCGCACTCATGCAGAAAGCGCTCTTTTGGAACTCTAACGTCGCAGGAAGGTAATGCCACCACGAAAGTTTGTAACCATAACAGTAGCGCGTCCATCTCCGACATCGCCCACATACTTGCGACCATCTCCAAGAGTCTTGAAACCGTTATTCCAAAACTGGCCCAGTGAAATCTTCCTGGCTGGTGCGGCCGCCACGAGGCTAAACGCGGAATCATGGGGAATGCGGATACTAATTTCACCCTGACCAGACTTGAACTCGTATGTTCCGCCATTCCAGAAATCGCCATCGAAGGTGATTAAGCCCATCATATTTTGAGCAATCACGTGCTTGGCGCTGATATTTACCAGTGTAATGTCGCCTTCTGTGGACACATGCGCGCGCACGAGAGTGCTGCGAATATTACTTACGTTAATGTTTCCCCGTCGCGTTTCCAGATCGACAGCACAGTTAACTGGCACCTGAAGCTTGAAGTTGACACTGCCCACATCGCCGCGTCCGCGATTATCACCCATGACGTCAATCACGATCCCATTTTCCACTTGGCGTGGCGTAAATTTGGCGTCAGGAGATTCAAGCGTGGCGGTTAATTTGATCTGATCCTTGTTCCAGGATTCAACAGTGATTTGTCCAGAGATGTTCTTGAGTTCGACGCGTACATCTTTCCTGACAGGATAGCTCCTTGAGATTTTTCTCTGACCAAGAACACTTGAGGTGAAAAGAAGAACCAGCAGCAGAAGGGAACCTACAGGAGGACCTGCCAACTTAAACCACTTTAACAGAACTGTATTACTCATCAGTAAGGGGCTACTCACTCATTCTTAAGATTACTTTTATTTCCTATCCAATGCCGCTAGAGATCAGCAAACTCCTTCAGCAGGGAAAGCTTTTCGTGGAGAGCGGCGTTAAGCATCTCCTCCGAAACCTCATCGTGGGGATTTTGGGTCAGCTCATTCAGTGAATCAGTTACGGCCTGATCGATCACTTTCAGATTGCGATCAAAAGTCTCGCGCATCTCGGGGTTCCACCGAACCTTGTTCACCTCAACACGCTGGTTCCAGTAGTTAATCGTCTGCTCTTGCTGCCACATGCGTTCCCGGACATTCGTGATAGCAACGCTTGAAGCATTTGCAGGCGTAATCGCCTCTACTCCGGGACCAAGTGGAGAATCCCACTGGCGTAAGCCGACAACTGTTGCTAATGAAACAATCACCACTATGGCAGCCACCGATGCCGCCATCTGAGGAAGAGAAAGTTCCCAGGTGCGACCCACCCAGTTCGACCAGGAGCTCGATTTTGCAGGTACGCGAGGCACAGAAGCAGCGGCAACCTGTTGTTCCGCCTCAATAATGTTGCGGATTCTAAGCCACAACGCTCTTTGATCTGGAGGCGCACTGTACTCGCCACGGTGGTCCCGACAAAAGAGAACGATCGTTTCGAGCTCGCTACGAACCTGAGCGCAACCGAGACAACTCGCTAAATGTAGATTTAACGATTCCTGTTCTGTGCTACTGAGGGTTCCGTCGAGGAGATCGCTAACTAATTCCTCACACTTCTCGCAGTTCATTGTCTATAACCTCTATCCCTGTCAGACGCCTCCAGTGTTGCTAAGCTCTGGGTATGATGTCTGGCAATTTCGGTTTGACCAATCAAGGGGAGACTGCGTCTGAGTCCCTGGCAATTTATCTTGCTGGGTAACATTAAGTTTTGTCGCCGGTGGCTGGCAGGGCTTCCTCAAGACCGGGCGACGCTCTTGGAAGCTAACTTCAGCCATTCTGTTGCCTCAGCAGGCCTCGCAATTTCATTCTGGCCTTATGTAATTGGGACTTTGAGGTCCCAACCGAGCACCCCAACATTCTGGCTATTTCTTCGTGCTCGTGCCCTTCAATATCATGAAGTGTAAAAACTGTACGATATCCGGGCGGTAACTGTGCAATCGCCTTGTCCAGAGCAATCCTGTCAACTACGGGCATCGCATTGGGGTTTTCGGTCCCTTTTACAATCTGAACGGGTGTTTCGCCATCCTCCGTTGTCTGCTCCATCTTCACACCGCGCTTGCGAAAGTGCATGAGCACCTGATTAACGGTCAGGCGGTGGAGCCAGGTTGTAAATGCCGACTCGCCCCGAAAACTTCCAATCTTTCTAAAGAGCTGTATGAAAACCTCTTGGGCAAGGTCTTCTGCCTCCGAAACATTCCCGGTCATCCTCAAGCAGAGCGAATAGACCCGGCGATTATGCCGCTGATAGAGTTCCTCGAAGGCTCCCATATCGCCTTCTGCGGCCTTCTGTGCCAGATCGTAATCTGTTGCTTGAGGCGGAGTCTCGGTTTCGGCTGCGGTCACGTATTCGTATATTCGGGCAAGCTTCGAAGGTCAATTGTTAACGACCTGGACTAGCCTCGACTATCACGCTTCCGCTTATTTCAAAAGCCCTGGTAACTGCTTGCCTCGAACTCCAAAAATATGAATTTTACGAGGCCTGCTCAATACCATCGGCGCGGGTGTGATGCGTCGCTTTGAGCGCGTCGTTGCCTTACCCGATCCTTAAAGATTAATCATTTTTCCAGCCGCTTTTTCCCCTCTTCTTCCCGCAACTGTTTTCGGTTCAGGCATTCAACTGGGCGATATCCATCGCTTCGATGCGCGGAGCGAGTTCGGAACCTCTAAAGCTCTCCCGATGTGCGGCTGACCCTTTAAGATACGGATATAAGCCCGTACTGACAAGCCGAAACCGAAGCCCGCCGAAACGTAACCGGTGGCCCAGGTGCTGTCGCTGGTCCTGACCCCGGGCAGGTTTTTCGGGCGATGCGGAGCATGCTGCTCAAGTCCAATAAGTCCGGTCAAGCGAACGATAACCTACCGCTTCAGCGACATGCGTTGAAAGAATGTTCTCACTCCCCGCCAGATCTGCGATAGTGCGGCTCACTTTCAGAATTCGATCATAAGCTCGAGCCGATAACCCCAAACGCATCATTGCCCGCTCGAGCATCTTTTCACTCTCCGAGTCAATGCGACAGTAACGACGAATCAACCGCGGTGTCATCGCTGCATTCGCAAATAGCTTCTCGGGCGCCAATCGCCGCCGTTGCAGTTCGCGCGCCCTCATCACCCGCTCTCGAATGGCTTCCGAACTCTCCACGTCCGGCCCCGTGTCACCCGCCAACTCGCGAAACTTAACTGCCGGCACATCGACATGAATATCGATACGGTCCAAGAGCGGCCCTGAGATGCGTCCCACGTAACGCTGAATCTGTAAGGGCGAACACCGACACTCGCGGGTCGGGTCATTCCAGAACCCACAAGGACAGGGATTCATTGCCGCTGCCAGCATGAAAGAGGCGGGAAAGGTCAACGACATCGCTGCGCGACTAATCGTCACTTTTTGATCCTCGAGCGGCTGCCGAAGCACTTCGAGCACACTACGATCGAACTCCGGCAACTCGTCCAGAAAAAGCACGCCCTGATGGGACAAAGAAACCTCGCCGGGACGGGGAACAGCGCCTCCTCCGATCAAGCCGGCATCACTTATAGTGTGATGAGGTGAACGGAACGGACGCTGTGTTACCAAACCAGCGCGCCCGGTCAGTCCCGCAACAGAATGAATCTTAGTGAGCTCCAGCGCGGCCTCAAACTCAAGCGGCGGCAATATCGTCGGCAACCGCTTTGCGAGCATAGTCTTCCCTGATCCGGGAGGGCCAATCAACAGAATGTTATGAGAACCGGCGCTTGCAACTTCCAGAGCACGTTTCGCCGAGAGTTGACCGCGCACCTCTCGAAAATCCACACTATAGCTATCAGCATGCAGAAGTAACTCATCCGGGTCGATGCGCAGCGGCTCGGGGGGATTTGTTGAACGCAGCTCGGCAATTAGTTTGGCCGCGCTGCGCAGATCGGCAACCGGGTAAACATTCACTCCTGACACCACGGCAGCCTCTTTCGCATTCTCATCCGGCAGGATCACATGTTTGATTGCGGCGGCGCGGGCCAAGATTGCTATTGACAGAGCACCTTTGATTGGCCGCACACGGCCGTCCAGCGACAGCTCACCCACGCAGACCATGTGCACGAGCCTGTTCTCCTCGGCAAGATCTCCGTTGGCGCCGAGAATCCCCAGGGCAATCGGAAGATCAAAACTGGCTCCCTCCTTCCGCACATCAGCAGGAGCAAGATTGATCGTAATCTTTTGGAATGGAAAATAGTATGAACAGTTACTTATCGCAGCCCGGATACGCTCTCTCGACTCGCGAACAGCAGCGTCAGGCAGACCAACGATTGTAACTGCAAGATTTGAATCGCCTTCAACCCGGGCAGGTGTCAGGTCAACCTCAATATCAACAAGATCAGCATCGATGCCATAAACGGCGGCGGAGAGTGTGCGAAAGAGCATGGTGAGGAGCTCCTATCTCTGAATGTCTGGGTTCGTGAGTTCGAATCAATAAACACACCAGAGCGCGCCTCTGAGGATAAAGCGCGCTCAGTAAGTACCTGTCTCTTTAACTACCGACTCCGAGAGGGAGCAGAGCCCACGGTCGGAGGAAGCTTAATCTCCTGACCGGCTCGAAGCGCAGTGTTAACACCAACGTTATTCAACCGGGCAAGCTCATTTGCATTTAATCGCCGGGCTGCTGCGATCTTAGCAATGGTATCACCCTTACGCGCTCGAATCTTAGTCAAACCTGCTGCGGCTGGTTCGATACCAGGCCTCGCACGCCGCCAGCTTGTCAGACGGACGTTACTGTTAGGTACCACGAGCTTGTTTGAAGAGTTGAGGTCAACTCCGGCATTCATCGCCTGAAGTTGGGCCAAGCTGATGCCGGTTCGGGCTGCCACCGCCTGAAAGTCTTCTCCAGGCGCCACCGGAATAATCCGGGCGGTTTCGCGTCTTTCAACCGGAACTCGCTTGAGCAGAGCGACAAACTGTTTTGCTTTCCCGCCGGGTACCCGGACATTATAAGCTTCGCCACGCGGCGTAATCTCGCGCTTCAACTCAGGATTCAGACTCCGGATGTGGTCAAGACTGGTGTCAGTAGCTTCAGCAACTAACTGAAGACTGGTTGCACTCGGAACCTGGACAATATCATAGGCGAGCGGGGATTCCGGCCGAATGTTCTTAAAGCCGTACTTTTCGGGATTCTTGGCTATTAGGATTGTCGCCAGAATATTAGGAACATAATTCCGGGTTTCCTGGGCAATATAAGGATAGATGGACCAAAAGCTGGCATTCCCCGCACGCCCAATTGCCCTGTCTATATTTCCCGCCCCGGTGTTGTAGGCCGCCATTGCGAGTTCCCAGTCGCCCTTATAACGGGCTGCTAGATGCTTGAGATAACGAGCCGACGCACGCGTGGCCTGTTCAAAGCTGTTTCGCTCGTCCAACCATGCGGTCTGTCGCAACCCATACTCGCGACCGGTGCTGGGGATGAATTGCCAAAGCCCAGACGCTGCGGCCCAGGACATTGCCCGCGGTTGCCAGGCGCTCTCGACCTGGCCCAACCATGTGATGTCGATCGGCACCCCTTCTTCCTTGAAGATCTGTCGCGCCAGCCTCATGTAGCGACCCGACTTTCGCAACCCGGATTCCATTGTGGTCCGGCCCCGACCCTGGTAATAGTTTATGTATTGCTGAATTAAGGGATTGATATTGAAAGAAAAATTTACGTTCTGCTTCGCCTGCTCCAGCGCGAATACATCAGAATCAGAAACGTTCAATTCATCGGGAGTCAGAACCAGTTTGCTAAGCTCGTCAAGCGGAGATGGATCAAACCTCTGTTCGCGAAACCCAATTTGAGGTGGCTCATTTTGCGCTTGCGTTGCCGGAGTGTTCTGGGCAACTAAGGTAGTTTGGACCAGCGGGGCGGGGTTCACACCCAGGGGCACTTCTTCGCGGTATATTCGCTCAACTATCTCAAAATAGAAGGCCTGAAGCCGTTGGTTCGCCCGAACATCGAGACCAGAATCAAGGATACTGTCAATCGCCTTATCAAACTCATCTCGGGCCTGTTCTCGTTTGTTGTCCTCAAGGTTGAGTTTGCCTTTGCGGAAATGGTCTTCAGCCTTCCCCATAATCTGCGAGACACGGGCGTCGGACTTCTCGATCTCAGTAGGAATTGTACGAGCAGATGAGCCGGCTGGTAACTGTCCAAAGATTGTCGCTGGGGCGACGAGCGCGGCCAGTAAAGCGGCACTGGCCATCAAACGAGGGAAGCTCGTTGACATTTATTCGTCGTTCTCCTTCACAGAGTTTAGTGCGAATCCCCGAGCGACGTCTCCCGGAGACAATCGCACTTGCGGCAATTCACTTTTTTGCGAGGTAATTGTTGGGCTCCTCAATAAATTGACTTGAGTTGACTCGTTCTCTCGGAGCCAAGCAGTTCGGAGGTTATCACACGATTTTCTGGGGTGTCAAACCAACGATTACTTGCATCTACATGGCGATTTCGTGAAAAATTCCACTGACAAGGCCACCGTCTCGTCAGATGCCAGTTAGTTTACTCGGGTTGCGCCGACAATTCGCCTTAGCGCCACAATAACTGCATGCACAACACCGACACAATTCCAATGCCGCCGGAGGTGAATAGAAATGAAGAGAACGCTGGTTGTGGGGGACATTCACGGGTGCTATGAAGAACTGATTAGCCTAATGAAAAAGGCAGCACTGGGTCAGGATGATCGAGTCATCGCCGTGGGCGACCTGATAACCAAAGGACCCCGGAACCGCGAGGTACTCGAACTTTTTGAAACCGATCATCGCTTGTCATCGGTGATCGGAAACCAGGACCTCGCAGTTCTCAGGTTCTGGCGTGGCGAGGATGTGTCCCTGACCGCAGCTCAGGAAAGAACCGCCCGGGAACTTGAATCCAAAAGAGCGTCCTTTCGCAGCTATCTGGAGTCATTACCCTTCTACATTGAGCTTGATTCACACGTCATAGTGCATGCCGGCCTGAGACCTGGCGTCCCCCTCAAGGAACAGTCAATAGAGGATCTGACCGAACTACGCACTCTGGGAGCCGACCGCACCAGCCGCGAAGGTGTCCCCTGGTTCGAAGTGTACGACGGGGACAAGCTTGCGTTATTCGGTCATTGGCCACGACCAGAGCCGAAAATGGCAAGACGCGCGATTGGGCTCGACACGGGTTGCGTCTATGGACATCTCCTCACAGCTTACATAATCGAGACAAATGAATTTGTAAGTGTACCTGCCAGCCCCGCATCGATTTCTTCCGGTGCAATGACAAAAGGATGAAATTCATACAGCCCTCAAAAAGGTGTTTCGTGCATTAACATTGCCTTTTTGTTAAGAAAGCAACTTCCTCTTCGAGACAAGTACTCGAAACAGCTTCAATACACTTCCAGAGCGGCTGTGGAACGGACTTTGCGGAATCTCCCTTGGGCGACCGTACCCATTGTTCTTATGTCGGAATTCTTAACGAACACTCTTCCCTGTGAAAGCTACTAGTGGAACTAGCCGAGTAAGCCTCGGCGGCAAATTGTGAGGAATCTAATGTCGTCTTCTGTAGTGCGAAAAGAGACAAACTTTTCACCGCTTCGCCGGGTCGAGCCGGCTGAGCCCTACGAACAGTTGGGCCAAGGCCCAAGCGGCGTTCTGATTAATCGTGAACTGAGTCTGCTTGAGTTTCACAGACGAGTACTTGAAGAGGCCTTTGACGAGAGCAATCCTCTGCTTGAGAGACTAAAGTTCCTGGCAATATTCTCTTCAAACCTCGATGAGTTCTTCATGATCCGGGTTTCGGGACTGAAGGAGGAAGTCGAACAGAACGTAACGGAATTGTCGCCCGATGGCATGACCCCCGCAGAACAACTCGGCGCAATCAGAGATCGCCTCGTTCCAATGTTTGAGAATCAAATGCGATGTCTTCGTGAAGAGATCCTCACCGGACTCGAACAAGAGGGCGTCCATATTGCAAAATACGACTCTCTTGCGCGCGCCGAGCAAGAAGCTCTCGATCACTACTTTCTCAAGAAGGTTTTCCCAATTTTGACTCCGCTTGCCGTTGACCGAAGTCACCCCTTTCCGTACATCTCGCCATTAAGTCTTAATTTGGGCTTGCATGTAGAGACGCCCGAAGATGAGGGATCACCTGCCGACCCTCCCAAGCGGAAACGGGAGCCGCGCTTCGTGCGGATCAAGGTGCCAACCACAACGGCACGTCTTGTTCCGGTGGGTTTTTCAGATTCCAAGTTTGTCTTACTCGAGGACCTGATCGAAGCGAATCTGGCCTCTATTTTTCCGGGTATGCGGTATGGGGCGGTCCATCGCTTTCGGGTAACTCGTGATGCCGATATCGAGATTCGCGAGGAAGAAGCCAGCGACCTGTTAACGCATATACAGCGCGAGGTCAGCAAGAGACGGTTCGGCTTGCCCGTGCGGCTTGAGGTGTCGGTATCAATGCCCGAAGATATGATCCATTACCTCTCGGAGTCGATGGGCTTGCTGCCAAGCGACGTCTATGTCTCCGATGGTCCGCTCAGGCTCTCGGATCTGATGTCGCTGTGCGATCTGGATCTCCCTCATCTCAAGGACCCGCCATTCGAGCCGATCATGCCTCGCAGGTTTAGTTCGTCCAAATCAATCTTCGACGTCATTAAAGATCGCGATGTGATTCTCCATCACCCTTATGATTCGTACGACTCTGTGACTAACTTCATCAATGAAGCCGTTGAAGATAAAGGCGTAATGGCAATCAAGATGTGCCTCTATCGCACGGGCCCAAACTCGCCAATTCCTCCAGCACTCATCAGGGCGGCAGATCAGGGAAAGCAGGTTACGGCACTAATTGAACTTAAAGCTCGTTTCGATGAAGAAAACAACATTGAATGGGCTCGAAAGCTCGACGAGGCAGGCGTACACGTAGTCTATGGCCTCGTCGGTCTCAAGACACACAGCAAACTCACTCTTGTAGTGCGGCGCGAAGACGATCTGCTGAAGCGTTACGTACACATCGCTTCAGGTAACTATAACCCTACGACTTCCTGCACTTATACGGATGTGGGACTGTTCACGGACGACGATGAGATCGGGGCCGATGCAAGCGAACTGTTCAATTATTTGACCGGGTTCTCGCGACAGGTTCAGTATCGGCGGTTGCTCGTGGCCCCAGTTAATCTGCGTGAGAAGACGACCGCGCTTATCGACCGCGAAATCGCACACAAGAAAGCGGGACGGCAGGCCCGCATCATTGCAAAGTTTAATCGACTTGCTGACAAGCAGATGATCGATAAGTTGTACGAAGCTTCCAGAGCCGGCGTGCAGATTGACTTAATCGTGAGGGGAATCTGTATGCTTCGTCCTGGTGTGGTAGGACTCTCGGAAACGATTACCGTCCGCAGCATAGTTGGCCGATTCCTCGAGCACAGCCGCGTTTTCTATTTCGCCAATGGCGGCGATGAGGAACTTTACATCGGGAGTGCCGATTGGATGTCGCGAAATCTCAAGCATCGAATCGAGGTGGTGGCGCCGGTTCGCGATACCCATCTGAAGAGTTACTTGAAAGACGTTGTTCTTGGCGCGTACCTTCGGGATAACGTAAAGGCACGGCAACTCCTGTCAGATGGCAGCTATGCTCAGGTGCAAGCAGTCGGAGGTCAGGAACCATTCGATAGCCAGAGCTATTTCATCGGTGCTGAGGCTGCTCCGTAATTCCCCTCTAACGTTCCGCATCCCCTAATTGAACTCCCTCGTGGCATGAACCGGGACGCCTTTAGTCCCGGTAGAAATGACTGTTGTGGAGGATTTTATATATGTCTAGAGTCAAGCTGGCTGTCCTAGTTATATCTACGTTGCTATTGGTTTCGGCCGGTCCCGTCTTAAACCCCTCAGTCAGTATCGCCAGCGAAAAGAAGACTCAGAAGAAGAAGGCGCTGCGAGGGACCCCGGTTCTCTGGCGTTCGCCTGGCAACATTACCGCTCGGAATCTTTACTGGGGAGCTGGCGGTGAGCGGATGAAACCCAACCTACGCCAAGTCACTTTTCTGGAAGAGGAGAAAGGGGGCTACTCCAAAAAGTATCGCGTCCGTGACGCCTCAGGACGCACCTGGGTCGCAAAGCTCAGCAAGGAGTCCCAACCCGAGGTAGCCGCAAATCGCCTTATGTGGGCAGTGGGTTATGTGACCGAAATCGACTATCTGGCGCCTCAGGTAGAGATCGCTGGGAAGGGGACGTTTAAGAACGTGCGTTTTGAGGCCAGGCCCGCCAACATCGACCGGGCTGATGAGTGGGAATGGGATCGGAATCCTTTCATAGGGACTCGAGAGTTTCAAGGACTTAAAGTCATGATGGCGCTCCTTAATAACTGGGACATCAAGGACTCAAACAACAAAATCTTTCTTGTTAACGGTCGCAACGGCGCCGAACTTCGGTACGTGATCAGCGATCTGGGAGCTACCTTCGGGAGTTCTGGCAGTACACCCATTCTCTGGACAATTACTCGTAGCCGCAATGAACCCGTCAAATATGCCAAGGCTGACTTCGTAGACAAAGTCAACAGCCGGAATGTGCGCTTCCATTACGGCGGAAAGCGGAACAGCCTATTCAAAGACATCACGGTGGAAGATGCCTGGTGGATTGGCCGCCTATTGTCCCGGTTGCGAGATCAACAGATCCGAGATGCTTTCCGCGCAGGAAACTACACGCCAGGTGAGATCGAGTTGCTGACGCGGGAAATAAGGACAAGGATCAACGAACTAGTTAACATCCGCCCAAACGAACAAGTAGGTAGAAGGCGTTAGGTTTGTGGGGGGCTCAAATGCTTAAAGAAGTTTCCGTTAAGAAGAGAGAGGCACTGACACTAATTTTGGTATTTGTCGTCGTGCTGATAGTTAGTGCCACAGTTGCTTACCTTCTCACCGGAACCGGCTCCCAACCAGAACGTGTTACGCCGGTCGTCGAACAACCTCGAGAAGCGACAGTAGCTCCCGAGACCCCGGCCCAACCTGTTGCCGTAACACCAACAGCACGCGCAAATGAGTCCTTCCTTGATGAGCTCTTTGGCTCACCGCAGGCGCGGGCTGATATTGAAGGCGACACCTGGGGCGAAGTAATGGCGAAGATAGCGCTGCGTTTGGTAGTGGCAGCCCTCTTTGGAGCCATTCTGGCGTTTCGACCCCGACGACAATTCCGTCTAATGAAACCTAATCCTTACGTAGCTCAAACGCAGATTCTGCTTGCTGTAGTAGCCGCGGCCCTGATGATTGTTGTCGGTGACAGCGCAGCCAGGGCTTTTGGAATATTCGCGGCCGCATCTCTCGTGCGCTTTCGCACGAACATTCGCGATCCGAAGGAGATAACTGTCCTCTTAATCAGCCTCGGGGTCGGATTGGGAGCGGGAGTGGGACGCTGGGATCTCGCTCTGGTCCTCACGGTGTTTTCGCTGGTGGTCCTATGGTTCCTCGAAAATCGGGAGCCAGACCAGGTTCTACGTGCGTTGGAACTCAAGCTCGCGACACGGAATCTGGCTACCACACAGGATGTCTTGCGCCGGGTACTCGACAAGCACAAGTTCCCTTCAGAACTTCGCACCATGCAACGCGCCAATGGTGACGAGACATTGGGAACTCTTGTGTATTCGATGGATGTGAGTCCGATGATCACAACAGACGAACTCAGCGACGAGATCATGGCGCTCGACTCTAAGAATGTCGAGTCCATCGAATGGACGCAAAAGAAGAGCTTTTCCTACTTGTACCAGTAGAATTGAAGGGGATCGCAAAAAGAAATAGTCCGCGAATAAATCCGAAACGCGGTCTATTAGTCTAATAAGCGATGCCTACTGACGTTGGTCAACATGACCATCTTCAATCTGCTCCCAGTAGTCCTCTACAAAGTCCTTCATCGGTCCGTGCCCCCAGCGAGTGTAGAAATCATATTGCTTCATCTCGGCGTAAACCTTTTCGTAGTTCCACTGGTCGTACTTGAAGCGATAAACTGCCCCCATTACACCGGTTCGATGCCGGCCTCCAGCACAGTGCACAAAGAAAGGTCCCGTGGAACTGTCTTCCACCTGCTTAATGAAGTCTTCTACCTGCGCTGGTGTTGGGTATTTCTTTGCTTTCATTGGGATATTTACATATTTCATTCCCAGCGCCTCTACGGCGGACTTCTCATAAGCCTTGGGTTTGTCACGGAGATCGATGACCGTTTTAATTCCCAGAGCTGCGAGGGCCTCGAAGTCTTTCTCCCTTGGCTGCGCACCTCGGTAAAACCTTTCATCCATCTGTCCAAAGTTCTTAATCCTGACTTCCGGGAAGGTAGGGGCTTCTTTCCCTTGGCCATACGAATCAACGGAGGCCGCTAATGACAAAATGAAGATAGCGAGGAGGGCAAGAGGGTGCTTCCTAAGATACATAAATTCAGTTAACTCCTTTTCCTCTATCTATGGTCGGGATTAGAATTCTTGCCGGGGCTTCTCAATCCAAACAGACAACCGCACCCCATTAGAATAAGGCACGCTTTTCCGAGGATTTTTATAGTAAGGGGAATTCCATTAAGACGTGGCCGGGTTGACGTCGGTGAGAATTCTAGCCTTCACACGGATCAGATTCCCATCGAGCGGGAGGGGTTGCACCAGAATTCTCGATGTGACTCAACTAAACCGGTCGAGGAGGCGAAGCTGCTTGTGGCATGCGTTGCGGTCGCGTCCCGGAAGTTGCCGGCGGCACAACTCGCTCGTTCAACGCCTCCCGGAAAACTTGTCGCATGTTTTCAACAAACACGAACCGTATATCTTTGAACGGCTCTTTGGGAACATCCTCGAGGTCGCGCCGATTCAAATGTGGCAGGATAATAGTCGAGACTCGAGCGCGACGGGCCGCCAGAACTTTCTCCTTAATCCCTCCGACGGGCAGAACGTTCCCTCTCAACGTTATCTCGCCGGTCATGGCGACGTCTTTGCGCACCGGTCGCTCTGCGAGGGCGGAAACCATTGCTGTCGCTAGAGTGATTCCTGCTGAAGGCCCATCTTTCGGGATAGCTCCTTCGGGAATGTGTATATGGAGATCATATTTATTGAAATCGTCTTCATCGATCTCGAGTTCCCGGGCTCGTGACTTCGCATACGAGTAAGCGGCCTGGGCAGATTCACGCATTACTTCACCGAGTTGACCGGTCAGTACAAGGTTGCCCTTCCCCTTCATCCTGAGCGTTTCAATGAAGAGCACATCGCCACCCACAGCGGTCCAGGCAAGGCCTGTGGCCACTCCAATCTGGTCCTTTTTGAGCACCTCTTCAGGAATAATCTTGGGTGCTCCCAGAAACTCGTGAAGGTTTTTTAGCGAGACTCTGACTGTTCCTTTGTGTCCTTCAGCGATGCGGCGAGCCACTTTACGGCAGATGCGTCCAATTTCACGCTCAAGCTGTCTTAGCCCCGCCTCGTGAGTGTATTGCTGAATAGTCGCCGCGAGGGCAATTCGGGAGATATGCAGATCGCGCGAGCTTATCCCGTTCTCTTCCATCTGCTTGGGGAGAAGATGCCGGCGGGCGATCTCCCGCTTCTCCTCCTCCGTGTAACCGGCCAGGCGAATAACTTCCATCCGATCTCGCAACGCCGGCTGAATTGTGTCAAGAACGTTTGCGGTAGTCATAAAGATAACGTTGGACAGATCGAACGTCACCCCGAGGTAGTTATCACGGAAACTGTTGTTCTGCTCTGGGTCGAGGACCTCGAGAAGGGCGGACGATGGGTCTCCTCGAAAGTCAGCACCAACTTTGTCTATCTCATCCAACATGATCAGGGGATTATTTGTTCCGGCCTGCTGAATCGCCTGGACGATTCGACCGGGCATTGCGCCAACGTAGGTACGCCTATGCCCTCTGATCTCAGCTTCATCGTGAACTCCACCCAGCGACAGCCGAACGAACTTGCGTTCAAGGGCGCGCGCGATAGATCGACCCAGCGAAGTCTTGCCAACTCCGGGAGGTCCCACGAGACAGAGGATGGGTCCCTTGGGTTTCTCTTTTAGTTTGCGTACGGCCAGTGCTTCAATAATGCGGTCCTTAACCTTCTCGAGCCCGTAATGATCCTCGTTTAAGATCCGTTCCGCTTTAAGCAAGTCAAGGTTATCGGTGGAAGATCTTGACCAGGGCAGATCCGTCATGATCTCCATCCAATTGCGCAGAGTGGCAGTTTCAGCAGCGTCCGGATGCATGCGCTCGAGCTTCTTGAGTTGCCGCAACGCCTCTTCTTCCGCAGGCTTCGGCATGTTGGCGGCCTCGATCTTTTCTCTGAACTGCGCGATCTCTTCGGCAAGTTCGTTTCCCTCGCCCAGTTCAGATTGAATCGCCTTCATCTGCTGCCGCAGGTAAAACTCGCGTTGCGAGCGATCAATATCGGCTCGCGCCTGAGTATTGATCTCCTGCTGAACAGTCAGGACCTCTATTTCTTTGTTCAACAGATCGTTTACTCGCCGGAGTCGCGCTGTCGTATCGGAGATGTCGAGCACCGACTGCGCATCTTCTACTTTCAATTCGAGATTGGAAGCCGAGAGATCTGCCAACCGTCCTGCGTCATCCAGATTCGCGACTATCGCCATGACCTCGGGCGAAATATTTTTGCCAAGGTTAATGGCTTTCTCCATTGATCCCCTTACATTGCGGATCAGCGCTTCAACCTCGAGCGAGCGCTCCGGCGGCAGAAGCTCCTGCATGACTTGAACGCGGGCGCGAATAAATTCGCTGCTCGTGTCTACAGACTCAATCTCAGCGCGCGCGAGGCCTTGTACGAGAATACGAATGCGACCATCGGGAAGCTTGAGCATGCGCATAATGACCGCTGCCGTGCCCACCTTATACAAGTCATCAGCCGCCGGTTCTTCTTTGTCGAGATCTTTTTGCGAGGCCAGTAGGATCATTCTGTTCTCGCCGAGTGCCTCATCAACCGCACGGATTGACTTCTCACGGGAGACAAACAGCGGAACAATCATGAACGGGTAAATGACAATATCGCGAAGCGGAAGCACCGGCAGTTCAGAGGGTATTTGCAACTGCTGTTCGGCGTCCGTGGCGTCGATCCCTTCGGTTAGGTCTGGTTCTTTTATGACTGCCATGTCGTGGTTTCTACTTTTAATCTTGAGAAAGATGTTTTCTAATCGGCCTCAGCCTCGGTTACTGCGATTTTGTATTCGGCGCCGCGCCGGTCCTCAATTTTCGGCAAACGGATTAGCAGGATGCCATTACTCAGTTTTGCGGTTGCGTCCTTTACACTGATCGTCCAACGGAATGGAACCACCCTGCTGAAGCTGCCGAAACTCCGCTCCGAGCATAGATGCGAGATCGTGCGATCGGCTGTGACGCGTCTATGCTTCTGGCCCCATATACGCAAACGCGTGTTTGAAAGGCCAACATTAATCTCGTCAGGTTCTACCCCAGGCAGTTCGACGCGCACGGAGATGGCATCCGCCGACTCACACAGGTCAACTGGTGGAGCCCATGCGCCAGAAGCGAGCGGCTCATCAGCTTCAGTTGCTTCCTGAAGTGCGGCAAACAGTTGCCCGACACGGTCGCGGAGCTGATGAAGCTCGAGCCGTTCCAATCCGGTTGCGCGAACAGGTTTGATCATTTGCCTCTAAGTTATCAGCTGCGCCGCCCGGCCGAACTGCTTGAGCGAGTGCGAACAAGATGTTTGAGTTCTGTCATGAATTCAGAGACGTCTTCAAACTCCAGATACACTGAAGCGAACCGCACGTAGGCAACTTTATCGAGTTCTTTTAAGCGCCGCATGATCAGCTCTCCTATTTTGCTTGTCGGGCGCTCACGCTCAGATGATTCCTGAACATATTTTTCTATGGCGTTTACAATAGCATCAAGCTTCGAGGATGGCACTGGTCGTTTTTCGCAGGCTCTGAGCAAACCCGCCATCACCTTATTTCTGTCGAAAGTCTCCCGGCGCCCATCTTTCTTGATCACCATGTATGGTATTTCGTCAATTCGCTCGTAAGACGTAAAGCGTCGCTCGCAACGGAGACACTCTCGCCGCCGCCTGATGGCATCGCCTTCGCGGGATTCGCGCGAATCCACCACCTTGTCTTCAAGGTAACTGCAAAATGGGCACTTCATCGTTTAAACCTCGGGGGTGATTTTGGGGGAAAGTCTCAAGCTCGCTCGCCGGTGCTGGATTAAGATCCTGCTGATGGCGAGGGAGATGATCACCACTGCCAGACCCAGCAGGAACCAGTTTGCCTGCCTGAGCGCGAGTTGCACCCGCGTCCAGTCAAGTTTCGTCCAAACAACCAGAGGAGGGCGATTGCCAAAGGCAAAACGCCGCAAATTCCAAATATCTGCGTGCCTTTGTTTTCAAGTTATGCTAAGAAATCCCTGGAGTCAGAATCGAGAAAACTTGACCGGAGTACAGTCGGACCACAAGATATAGGGCCGCCTTAGAAGGCTACTACAGTTTGGATAGTGGGGCAAGAAGTCAAATCGTGCTCTTAATTTTAAGCGATTGGTGGGGCAAATCTAAACGAGAGCGAGTAAACTGTTACAGTTCAGCTTTGTCCGGAACTTTCCATTCCACGCAATCGTAATCGCCTCTTGACAAGGGGTTTTCCACCTTGGCCGGGGTTGTTAGTTAAGGTCCGAAGTTGAATTACCGGGGAGCATCAGGTGGGGGCTGCTAAAGTTTTGGCTGCCAACGAAGGAGCCGAATTAGTTCGCCGTTGTCGTGCAGGTGATGGTGCGGCGTGGGAGGAGATTGTCCAGAGCTATTCGAGAAGGATCTATAATCTTGCTTATCGATTCACCTCCCGAGCAGATGCAGCGGAAGACCTCACGCAGGAGGTTTTTATTAGAGTGTATCGTTCGCTCGATCAATACGACCCGCGACAGGGCGATCTACAGAACTGGCTTATGCGCCTGGCGCGAAACCTCATCATTGACGACTATCGCAAGCGGCAGCGCACACCTCATGATAATCAGGCTGACGATCTGGCCGACCACAGCTACCACCTTCGAACAACTAATCGTTCAGTGCATCAGGAGATTGAGCGCCGCGAACTTGGCGCCCAGGTACAGGCCGGCATCGACAAGCTCTCAGCCGATCTGCGAACCTGCGTAATCCTCCGGGACATCGAAGAGCTTAGTTATCAGGAGATCGTAGATCTGTTGAAGATCCCGGAAGGAACAGTGAAGTCGCGCATAAATCGCGGCCGGATTGAACTGGCCAAGATACTCCGCCGCATGAAAGTTGTGGCGATGAGTGAAGCGTGAGCGTATTTCCAGGGGAAGAAGAGAGAAAGAAGAGATGCTTTGCGCAGAATTTGAGAATAGGTTGACCGACTATCTGGACGGAGAGCTCGACCATGAAACGAATCGAGTCATAGCGGAGCATGCGCTTCGATGTCCGGTGTGTCATGAGACATTGCGCGAGGTTAAGGCTACCCTGGAAGCATGTCGGCTGGCGCAGGTGCCGCCGCCCGCGCGTGAATTGGAGGCGCGTATACTGGAACGCACCACTCCGGAAATCGCAATGACCTGCCGGGACTTTGAAGAATATCTAACAGATTACCTCGACGGTTTTCTTCCGGCTCCGATGTACCACCGCTGGGAGCGACATGCAGCCCTTTGCGATGGCTGCACTGAACTCCCCGGTGAAGTGGTCCGAGCGATTGGCGCATGTTACACCTACATTAGTGAAGAACAGCCTGTGCCTTTCGGTCTCAACGAGAGAATTCTACAGGCGACACTCGGAACTGTGAGATCACGTGAAGTACGAGCTCCCCTGGGCGCCAGAATCGCTTCCCGACTCAGGCTGTTGCTTGATCCGATCGTTTCACCGCAACTGGCAACGGTTGCTACGATGTTGCTGGTAGCCGTATTTGTGTTGACCAACACCGTCTCCGCGGATGGCTCGATCAGTGGACTGTATCGCGCCAGCCTGCTCCTTGCGGAACAAAGTCGGTCGAGCAGCCCAACTGGAGGCATGAAAGACCTTACCGAAGGACTAAAAGGCGGAGCAGCCAGCAAGAAGGTTTCACCGACGAATTCCGAGGATAAGCCATCGGTAGAGATGAATACTGAACCGACCGCCCAGCCCGCGCCGGAGAATGATGAAAAGCAACACAATGAGAACCGTGATGGGAGTTGAATCGATGTATTGCGGCTTTCATCCCAAGAACCCAGCGGTGGTCCAGTGCAACCAGTGCTCCCGCCCGCTCTGTCCAGCTTGCGATCATCGCATCCGCGGCTTTCCCTTCTGTCAGGATTGCATAGTCACGGGAGTTGAACTCTTGCGACAACATGCGCAGTCCTCTCCCTCTCATGTGCTGCGCAGAAAGAGCTCCCCGTTTGTCGCAACATTGCTCTCGTTCGTTCCGGGGCTCGGAGCAGCCTATAACGGTCAGACTTCCAAGGCGATCGTTCACTTTGCGATTTTTGCCAGCTTCTTCCAGATGGCCGTCATTACCCAGGGAGTCCACTTCTTCATACTAGGCGTTCTGGGAACATGGTTGTTTGCTGCGGTGGATGCCTGCCGCACAGCTCAGTTGATGCATGCTGGTCTTTCACCCGATGAGGAAGAAGACGTTATTGCCCGCCGTCTGTATGGAAATCCATTCGCGTGGGGTATCACGCTCATCCTGATTGGCACGATCTTTCTGCTCCATACACTTTTGGGGATTCGCCTGCCAGTACGAGAACTGTTACCCGTGGCGCTGGTCGGACTGGGAGCTTATATGCTCTTCGATCACATTCGGCGTCGTCATTCTGATCGAGTGGTGCGCTTTGATTCGCGACGGCCACCTCCTTCAGTTGTCGCCACAAGCTTTGAACCGCGGGCTGTCCGGAGCGGTGAGACAACCCAATTCTCGCGTCGAGAGAGTGCTCCTATCCAGTTTGAGCGACGAACCTAAACGAACATCGGGAGAAGTTTTCAAGTAAGGAAGAGATGATGAGAAGCCTTTTATTGACCTTCGGTCGCCTGGGTGGAGTATTGGCGTTGATCCTATTGGTGATCGCCCTATTACGTCAGTTGATTGCGTTGGTTGGGTTTTTACTGGTTGCCATAAAGATTGCAATAGTCGTTATCTTCGTAGCCGTAATTATCCTGATTGTTTTGGCCATCCTGCGCGATCGGTCCCGTCACCGGCGCGAATCTGAAGACCTTTGAGGCCGGACGGTCTCCCCGCTGATCCCCTGACTCAGACCTATTTGCCACTCACCAGGCGGTTGCACTCCGGCTTGACCGTGTGGTAGGGTCTCCATTCTTGCAGCACCGGCCGGATGAGTTTTTCACCTCAGGTACTGAGGTTTCAATTTATCCGCTGCAGATCTTCAAGCAGGTTCCAATAGAAAAGACCTCGTAAACTTTTTGGCTTGCACTAGTCGGCATTTTGCAGGCTGTGCCTTTCTGGTTGCTCGTGCTATGCCTTATTTTGCCCTGCGACCCGGAGCACATCAAAGATGACTCGAGACGACCGTTTTTATGCTTTTGTTATAGCCCACACATCCCGTTCCCGTTCCCGCATCCGGCGATTTTGCGTCCAAAAACGCTGGCTAAAGCTCATTTCAATTTTCGGTTTAGTTTTCTGCTGTGCCGCACTGTACGGACTGTACGGTCTTACACAACAGGCCGCTCATTTGCGGACCGAAAGAGAAAATCAACGTCTTAAGGCTGAAAATGAACGACAGCGACTCGAGTTGAATGAGTTGCACAACCGTGTCGAGGCCGTTGAGGATACTTCGAGGAAGCTGGCCGAGAAATCCGGTGTGATTCAGGACCAAGCCAGCAGCCCCGGCGCCGGCGGTCCCGAACTCCCGTTCGACTCGGATAGTCTGGCGATTGTTGAACAGAAGACCACACGTCTCGAAATGGAACTACGGGCTCATGAGGACGTGTTACGTGAAAAAGGATACACCCCAACAGTTTGGCCCGTCGAAGGAACCCTTGAAAGTGGGTTTGGAGGGCGCCGGAACCCATTTGGAGGTGGCTCTTGGGAGTTTCACTCCGGACAGGATATTGACGCGCCTTCGGGGGCACCTGTCATTTCGGGCGCCAGTGGCAAGGTCTCTTTTGTTGGCTGGCAAAACGGATATGGACAACTTGTAGTCCTTGACCACGAGGGCGGTCTCACTACTCGATACGCCCACCTTTCCAAGATTGAAGTGAACTTGGGCCAGACGGTGGAACGCGGGCAACTCATCGGGCGTGTCGGCTCAACAGGACGTTCCACAGGACCACACCTTCACTATGAAGTAAGAATCAATGACCAGCCGGTAAACCCGCTACCGTATCTCGTAACAGCCCCAGCGGGAGCCCTGGTGAAGGAATGATGTGGGAAGGTTCGCCGGAAACTTACAAGAAGCGAAAGGCTAACTAAAGTGCCATTTTTGGGCCATTTTTTGCTTGACAGGTTCGGCCGCCTTCGCATAGTATGCGCGGGCGTTTGATGCAGGGTTTTCCTAAAGAACGCTGGCCCCAGCATTTCGTTACTTAAGCATTACCCAATGAGTTTGTGGCTTTGCCCCGTAAGTGTGCATGATGAATTGCGCCCCGTGCGCTATTCACCATGCATTTTTTGTTTTGTGTCTCCGCGTAGCGCCTTCTAAAAGCGCGTCCGGTCCACAAGAGTTAACGCTGTCGGCTGTAAAGTTTATAGCTTTCCAGCCCGTTTTACCGAATCGTTAGGAGGATTCGTTTGTCATGTCAAGAATAACCGGTAAGGTCAAGTGGTTTAATAACTCGAAGGGCTATGGCTTCATCGAACAGCCTGGTTCTTCGGACATCTTTGTTCACTATAGCGCCATTCAGGGCGAAGGCTTCAAGACCCTCGAAGAGGGTCAAGAGGTTGAGTTCGAAGTCACCCAGGGACCAAAGGGCCCCCAGGCTGAGAAAGTGACGAAGATGTAAGGTCTCCCCCGGCTTGCATTTGCAAAGCCACTGACTGCTTCCGGTCTCCGGGTCCGGTAAGCGCAACAAGATAAAGGCGACCAGGTTGGTCGCCTTTGTTCTTTTAAGATCATTCTTCCCACTAAGATTTCTCAGCTTTCGCTTTAAAGCTCACGTGCCCCCCCTCGACGTCAACTGAGAACTGCACGCGCTCGCAACCGAGTTTCTCCTTCAATCCCTGCGCCTTTGAAGCGATAAGACGGTGGAATCTCGGAAACGAAAAATCTTCTACTGATTCCCCGCACAGCTTCTTGGCTTCCACCAGGGCCTTATAGAGGCTCCTGACTGTCTCCACGTCGCGTCCCGCATCCGCACAGACAATGTTTGTCCGCTTGAATTCTCTGGTTGCCTCTTGCTTGGACTGCGCACGGGCAGAAGAGATAGGGTCCCTACCTTCTTCGCGCCCTTGCATAGTTCGCCTCCAAAGATCTCGGAAAGCGTTATAGCGCGCTGCCAGCGAGTTGTACCGATAACGTTGGGCAAAAGCAAGACTGCGATCATCCCCTAATCGCTTTATTAATGTCTCAACACGACCCTTTGTGTCGTAAGGTGGACGCTTTGAAGCCCCATTGAAGTAGATATCAAATTCGATTTTTAGCCTTCGGATATCCTCTTCAAGGCGGGCCAACTGCTCATCAGGCGTCGGTTGTTCTTCTCCAGTGACGTATTTGTTCTTGCTCTTAAGTCGGGTTTGCGATCGGAGGAGCTTATTATCTCGAATTGGCATTGAGGGATCTCCTTAAAAGGCAGGTGTGACCTTAGAGGACACGTTCAGTGAGTCTAGGAGGTTCAAAAGGCAGGTGTCAATTACTTTTATTCAGGAAGTGTGGGAAAACTGTCTGCTTACTGGCCTTTTGATTTATGTTTGGAGAAGCTATGCTACGGCCCGGTCAAAGGGAATAATCACATATGTCTGATCCAGTTAAAGCAAATTCCTCCCCGTTTCGGGCGCTTCCATCTGTCGACCAGATACTGCGCGACGAAGGCACAGAGTGGCTCAAGACCTCAGTCGGAATCTCTCGGCTTACCAGAATGGTCCGTCAAGTGACAGAAGAGTTAAGGCTGGAAATTCAGGCTCAACCCGCAAACCTGACCGGTGGACTCAACCGAGAATCCCTGCTTAGAGAGGCTTTGCGACGACTGGAAGAGACAGTTCGGCGAGAGGCTACATCAGGTCTTCGAAGAGTGATTAACTCAACCGGTGTATTAATACACACGAACCTCGGCCGTGCCCCGTTGTCAGAACTCGCCCGAAAAGCCGTAGCGAACGAGGCGGCCGGCTATTGCACGCTTGAATATGACCTGGCGGCGGGCACCCGGGGCCGGCGTGGAGACCTTGTGGTTGATCTACTTAAGGAGCTGACCGGGGCTGAAGATGCCCTGGTAGTCAACAACTGTGCGGCCGCCTCGCTGCTCACCCTTACTGTAATGGCCAAAGGCGGCGAGACAGTTGTTTCGCGAGGTGAATTGGTTGAGATCGGGGGCGACTTTCGTGTTCCAGAGGTCATGGCAAATTCCGGAACCCAAATGATCGAAGTCGGCACCACTAACCGGACCAGTGTCAAGGATTACCGGCGCGCATTGACGACGAACACCCGGCTCCTAATGCGCGTTCACCCATCAAACTACCGCGTAATCGGTTTTACATCGACGCCTTCGATTGCGGATCTGGGTGCGCTCGCCCAGGAAGTCGGCATTCCTCTGTATGTGGATGCTGGATCCGGGGCGCTTAAAGATCTGACCGACCTTGGGTTGGATGATGAACCGATAATCGGAGATTGCGTGGCAGCAGGGGCAGATGTGATCTCTTTCAGCGGCGATAAGCTCCTGGGGGCAACGCAAGCTGGGCTCGTCGTGGGACGGACAGAGATTATTCAGAGATTACGCCGTCACCCACTTTATCGAGCGTTGCGAGCAGACAAACTATGTCTTGCAGCGCTGGAAGCGACGCTATCTTCATACGCTCGCGGCGCCGAAAGGTCCGAAGTACCGGTTTTGCGCATGCTTGCCTTATCTGAGGATGAGATCGAGATACGGGCGAACACCCTTGCGGAAAGGATTAACGCTCAGAGAAGCTCCCAACTCCGGGCTGAAGTGATCAAGGGTGAATCGGCCATTGGTGGGGGCTCCGGGCCCAATGTCTTTCCAAAGACAGCACTGATCGCTTTGGGTCATCCTTCAATCTCTGCCCTCGAAATTGAAAAGCGTCTCCGATCATCAAATCCGCCAATAATTGCCCGAATTGAGGAACAAAGGGTCTTGCTCGACCTCCGAACAACCTCGCCACAAGAGGAAAATGACATTCTGACGGCGCTGGAGCATTTTTCATAAATCCTCGCCTTTATAGTAGATTCAACGCTGCCCAACACTGTATACTCTCAGGCCCGAGCTTTGCGTTGCTGCAAAGCGTCCCGTCACAACTCATTCCGCCAGTTTCGTTTTTCCTTTAAATTGACCGCCGTATTCGCTTACAGATCGACCTTCCTTTCCTCTGGATTGGCCCTGTTGGCAGGCCTTCTGGCCTTTGCCTGCTGGAGTGCTGGACTGTTCTCACCGTTCGAGGCTGCTTTTAATCACTTCCCTGACCCGATTCCTCTGCGGCCATTTACACTCAGTTTTCCGGCTGTAGCGCTTCTCACAGCGGCGGTGAGTGTTGGCGCAGGCATACTTGTGGATCGTCTCGGAGCCCGTGGGGCCTTCCCCTTTTTGGGCGGCGCATTTGTCGCTTTGACGCTAATGAGTGTGGTGGCGTCCCGGTTCTTCTTGCTCGACATTCTTGTGAGTCCCGTCGCTATGGGTCTCATCGCTTCCGCCGCTCTCGTTCAAATCTCCCGCCTGTGGATTAAAGACAATCTCCTCAGACGAGAACTCGTTCACACCGCTCAGAGATTTCTTCCGAGGACCAACGACGAAACTACTTCACGTCTCTCCGGAGCACTGAAGCTTCTAGATCTTCTTCTATCGGTTGATGACGCTATCGTTTTTGGGCGCGACGCTGAAGGGCAGTTGGAATTCATGACGCGGCTTCGGCCCTCATCAGACGGTTCGGCCATCACTAGTCGAAACTCAGTCTGGCGTGAAGGAATCAAATTATGCCGTAAGGCGATCAAAAGAAAACAAGCAGTTGACGCAGAATCCGCAACCGCCGATACGCCGGGAAGCCTCGCATTCCCCTTGACCCATGGCAATCTCACATTGGGAGCGCTGCTAATCCGGTACAAGCGTCCTCTTGAAGACCATGAACAGACACTGCTCAAAGCCATAGCCGCACAAATCGCGCGGGATCTCCAACGTGACGCCGCTAGTAAGGAGATCTTAAAGAGCTACACACTGGACTTCTTTTCCACCACAGGCGCTACACGCAAGCTTCACTCCTTACACGTACTGTCAGGTCATATGTCAGAGCAGCGCTTTGGGTCGCTGGCTCTGTCAGAGGTGTCTGATGGCGTCGCAATCGCTCATCTGGACGGGACTATCGCCTTTATAAATCCTACGCTTCTGCAATTTGCTCGGCTGACCTCCACGGAGGCTATCAAACTCAACCTATTTGATCTTCTCGATTGTTTCCGGACCGATGTGTTTGATGAACCTCGAATTGCAGTTCGCCGAGTTATGCTCAGTGGCGACCCGTATGAACGTGACTTGAGCTTCGCCGATCGCAGCGAGACCTTTAACCTCCGGATTTCCCTGGTCTGTTCCGAGCGCCCTGGAAAACTCCGGCAGCCACTCTGCCTGGCAATTAATGTACGTGACGTGACTCGCGTAAAAGAGTACCAACAGTTAAAGAGTGACATGATCTCTCTGATGTCTCACGAACTTCGCACTCCGCTAACCAGCATCAATGGTTTCGCTGAGTTGTTGAGCACCGACAAAGACATTCCCGACCACGCGAAAGAATTTGTGGAGATCATTGCTAACGAATCGCAGCGACTGTCACGCATGATCAATACTTTTCTGGCAGTTACCCAACTGGAGCGAAAAGACAAACAGGAGGTTTTGAAGATACCGCTGAAGGTCAACGATGTCGTCCGCGACACTGTAATGAATCTTCAAACTGAGGCGAAGAAGAAACGAATCCGATTGGTGGAACGTCCTGCTGAAAGGCTTCCCCCGGTTGCTGCCGACAAGAGTCTTATCACGCAGGCGGTCAGAAACCTGATCTCAAATGCCATAAAATATAGTCCCGAGCGCACGAGCGTAACAATCTCGACTGCGCTTGAAGCCGAAACAGTCCGTGTGTCGGTTGAAGATCGGGGATTTGGAATACCTCCCGAAGCCGTTGATCGCGTGTGGGAAAAGTTCTATCGCGTCGTCCGGGAAGGCCAGGAAAAGGACGAAGAGTCTACAGGTCTAGGCCTATCTTTCGTGCGGGAAGTCGTGGAACAACACGGTGGAACTGTCGAGGTTGAGTCCGAGGTCGGGAAGGGATCCAAGTTCAGCTTTACGCTCCCGAGGCTTTGAGGTTAAAGCTTATTGATAGTTCCCCGACAACCCGCTGACGCGCAGGTACACTTCTTTCGATCAGAGTGCAATGTCGCTTCATAGTCGATAGTGATCTCTTCGCCTGGATTTATGTCGCGTAATGCAAAAAAGAGAATGTGGTCCGACTGAATTCTCATGTAGCTGTTTGGTTGGCACGAATGGTTTATGTAGTGGGTACCGTTCCCACCCTTGCTGCCGTCCAGGCTCCAGCGCTGATCAATCGCGCAGATGCGAAGTAGTCGACGACGGGCCGCCCTTCGTTTTGCCTCAGCATTCGAGATCCTTTCACCCGTGTACTCAGCAATCTTCTTTCTTGCCCGAAACGGCAGGGTCGAAAAGCAGCCTTTCCCGTGGATTCTTGAAGGGCCTATGCTAAGGCCCGGCGCCAACAGAATATTCACTGCCTACTTCACCTGAAAACTGCGAGCAATCAGGTCAGTTTGATTCCTGATACGAGTGAGCTTGTCGCGCAAACCACTGAAACGAAGCGCGTATACCGTCCGGTCGTCGGCCTGGAGGTAGTAGATCCGGCCCAGCATAGGCTTACCGGTTCTGACAAACTCATACGACATGGTCACTCCATTCAAGCGCCCCGCAAACCTATCTTCCTTTCCTTCTACGAAACCCGGCAAAAATCGAAGCCTCTGATCGCGGTCCCGCCGCGCCAACTCCGAAGGAGTTACCCCTGCATCCACCACTTCTTTCCTAATCTGGAGATAGCCCTCGAGCCGGTCGCCATTGACGAATTCTGCATGCTCGTGAGCTGCGTCCGGTTCTGAAATCACACGCCAGGTGCGGGAAGGAAGTTCAAGGCTGTAATCAATCTTGTCATTCGTGTAGACCTCCTGGGCCGGAGTAACCGAGTAGCCTAGCGCCACGAGAGTAAAAGATAGGATTGCTGCCAAATATCGCATGTCGAATTTAGACTCCTTTTGTTTCCCGGTTCGTTGAAAGCGTGTATCTACGGGCCTTTCAGATGCCCTGCGTTAGACCCTTCGTTGTCTCCTTTTCGGCCTTTGTTTGCGCAAGTACTTCCCTCTGGAGCCGTAACACAGTTTCAAAGCCGTGTGAGGCTAACTCGAGCAATTGCTCCATCTGCGCTCTCGAAAAAGGTTGGCGCTCAGCAGTGCCTTGCAGTTCGATGAATCGACCATCGCCAGTGCAAACAACATTCATGTCCACATCTGCTCGCGAGTCCTCATCGTATTTCAGATCGAGCAGCGGCGTGTTGTCAACGATCCCCACGCTGATGGCGGCCACCTGACCCGTAAGCAAACTGCGACTGATCTTCCCGGCTTTAAGTAATTTAACGTCCGCCATCGCCAGGGCGACGTAGGCTCCCGTAATCGCTGCTGTACGCGTTCCTCCATCGGCCTGAAGAACGTCACAATCCAGAGTAATCGTGCGCTCGCCGAGAGCCTTCATGTCAGCTATGGCTCGGAGACTGCGTCCAATTAAACGCTGAATTTCATGAGTGCGGCCCGACGGCCCACCTCGTCCGATCTCACGTTGCGTCCGCTGAAATGTGGCGCGTGGCAACATTGAGTATTCGGCCGTCACCCAGCCCTGACCTGTATTCCGCATAAATGGGGGCACCCGTTCGTCGAGCGACGCCGCGCATACAACCTTTGTATTGCCCATTTCAATTAGGACAGAACCCTCAGCATAAGGCAAAAACCCTGGTGTGATCTTAAGGGCGCGGAGTTCATTGGCCGCGCGCCCGTCAGTACGTTCGTAGCTCATCGTGCCCCCAAACTTCTACCGCCTCCAGCACCGCCGGTGCAGCACCAAGGAACCTCTCAGCGACCTTTGCAAATCTCTGTGCCGCATCAGTAACATAAAAGTGGTCTAAGTCATCACAAAGCTGCCGCCTTCGTGCAAAGTTCCCGGGCTGCCGGCGAGCAAGATCTTTCGATTGCAGCATAGATTCTACAGCAGACGCTGTCGCTTCACCCGAATCGACCAGGGGAACCCTCTCACCGATAACTTTGCTGATAACATCCCTAAGGATAGGGTAATGAGTACATCCAAGGACAAGAGCCCCAATTTGGCCATTGCCCAGTTCGCCCAGATAGTGTTGTGCGATCGAAAGGGCAACCTCACTGTTCGCCCAACCCTCCTCCGCAAGGGAGACAAAGAGCGGACAGGCCCGCTCGATTATTCCGTTCGCAGTGGGATCAATCTCGCGAATCGCGCGCTTATAAGCCTCGCTCTGAATAGTCGCCTCGGTGGCAATCACGCCAATTGGTCGACCGTTCGCAAGCGAAACCGCTGCCCTGGCCCCGGGCTCAATTACACCCACCACGGGTACCTGTACTGCGTTACGAATCGCCGGTAATGCCAGTGCCGACGCAGTATTACAGGCAACAACCAGCATCTTTATCCCGTGATCTTCAAGAAATCTTGAGTTCTCGATCGCGTAACGCTCGACCGTGGCCAATGATTTGGTGCCATAAGGGACTCGCGCAGTATCGCCAAGGTATACGAAATGTTCGTTAGGTAGGCGATCATGTAGGGCTCGATAAACTGTGAGACCGCCAACACCGCTGTCAAAGATACCAATGGGAAGGTTTTGATCCACTCTTGTCAAGTGAGGCCCTCAAAATTCCGAGTTACGAGAACACTTTCCGAGCGCCGTTAATGTTAGCAGTGGGGTTCAGCTTCGTCGAGTCTCGGGCCGGGGAGGCCAGCCTTGAAACCGCCCATAAAAAGAGGTCGGCAGAAGCTCTATAACTTCTGCCGACGAAACTCTTTCGATTTTGGTGGAGGCGCCGAGAATTGAACTCGGATCCAGAAGTCAACACCGAAGGACTCTACATGCTTAGTCACTTCTCTTTCTTGTTCAGGCAAGCTGAACAACTTGTCCTCGTTGCCGAGTAAGTGAAGTGACGAGACCTCGGCAAGAGTTAGTCCGACTTTATCTTACCCACTCTCACGGACCGAAAGAGCAGGCCAGCTCATCTGAGTGACATCTCAGTCCGCGCGCATGAGCAACTTGCGGTGAGACGCTCGGGCCTAATTAGGCAGCGAGAGCCAATTCTTGATTATTGGCAGTTGTTTTTTCCCTACGCTTTTTAACGAGCTGCATAGAGTAGCCCGGCATGCATCCGTCGACTGTCAGAATCTCCTGTCGAAGCCTGTCGCCCCCGTTTGCAGTGCGAATTATAACAGACCTTGCGCTATAATCCCGAACGGCAAAGATGACTGGCGAATGCTACGCCGTAACCGCACTCGATAACTCGCAGGTTTTGTGACGAGGGGATTAAGAATGGCTAAAGATCCGCGGACGCTTTCTCCAAGAGTGATTATCAATACGTCGAACCGCAACGGGCACCTGCTGCGCCGCTTCTGGCTTCCTGCGGTGCTGGTTCTGGCGCTTGCTGCCGGCGGTTTGACAGGCATAGTCGCCGCCTATCGACTCAATTACTCTCGCGCAGCCAACGAGGTTGCCGCCCTGGCCACTTACCGCCCCAGTGTAATCACTCGAGTTTATGCAGACGATGGCGAGACCGTGATCGGCGAGTTCGCGCTCGAAAAAAGAATCCCATTGAAGTACGAACAGATTCCCCAGGTCATGAAGAATGCGATTCTGGCTGTCGAGGATACGCGTTTCTACGACCACGTGGGGATCGATCCGATTCGCATCATCGGCGCCGTGTGGAAGAATCTGACCACTGACAAAGTCGAGGGAGGCTCTACGCTGACACAACAACTCGCGAAGAACCTCTTCCTCTCGCGCGAGCAGACGTTAAAGCGAAAGGTCAACGAATGGGGACTGGCGCTACAGATCGAACGGTATTACACCAAGAACCAAATCATGGAGCTCTACGCCAATCATATCTTTCTGGGCGCTAACGCATATGGAGTCGAGGCCGGGGCCCAGACCTATTTCGATAAGCCAGCCAAAGATCTAACCATTGGTGAAGCCGCACTGCTTGCTGGAATTCCCAAGGCGCCGAGCGATTATTCACCCACGGCGAATCCCACACGTGCGAAAGAGCGCCGTGATCTCGTCCTGGATCTCATGGCCCGAAACGGATTCGCCACCCAGGCCGAAGTCGATGCTGCCAAAGCAAAACCGATTCAACTCGCTGACACTGCCTACTACCAATCTCAGCCTCGCTCGACACCGTTTGACTATCCCGTTGAATACGTGAGGCAAGAGCTTGAGGACCGGTATACCACGCGTGTCGCCCAGGGCGGCCTTTCGGTTTACACGACCATCAATGTCGAAGCTCAAAAAAAGGCCGTCGAAGTCGTGCGCGCAAATTTACGGCGCTATGACAGGGGCCACGGCTGGCGCTCAAGCTACACGCCGATCCCAACAGCCGCCAACAACGGCGATGGCCCACCAACACAACAAGAGCTCGTTAGCTACAAGCATCCGGACTGGCATGGTAATGACTATTACGCCGGCCGCTATTTGATGGGCCTGGTAATGAAGACGGACCGGGCGAAGAATGAGGCGACCGTTCGCTTTGGTAGTTATACCGCGACGGTGACCGCTGCCGACATGGGGTGGTCGCGACGCCAGCCAAAAGACGACCTCAAGCCAGGTCATCTGGCAGAATTTGGGATTAAGGACGTCGACAAGAAAGATCGCCGGCTGAAGGTCGAACTTTCGCAAGTACCCGCTGTACAGGCTGCGATGATGACACTCAACGCTAAGAACGGCGAGATTGTGACCATGGTCGGCGGTTATGATTTTTACAACACCAGCAAGTTCAACAACGCCACTCAGGCCTACCGTCAGACCGGTTCTGCTTTCAAGCCGTTTGTTTACACAGCGGCCGTCGAATGGGGCATGACACCGGAAACACCCGTCAGCGGCGCGCCGATCAGCATTGGCAGTTGGCAACCACACAATTACGACGGCTCGCTCGGCAATTCTGATTTGCCGCTTAAGGTGGCTCTGGCCAAATCGATGAACGTTCCAGCCGTTCACCTTCTCCAGACAGTTGGCATTCAAACCGGCGCGCAGATGGTTCGCCGCTTTGGTATCAAGGTGCCGATGGCCCCGTACCTGCCATCGGCTCTGGGAGCGACAGAAGTTCCTTTGGACCAGATGATCTCAGCGTACTCGGCTTTTCCAAACAAGGGTGTCAGGGTTGAGCCACATATCATTCGACGCGTGCTCGACCGCGATGGCGCCGTGCTGGAGGAGTGGGAGAAAACAACCTACAAAGTGATGAATGAGTACGTGGCGCTCACGATGGTCCAGATGATGCGCGGCGTAGTTGAAGCCGGGACGGCGACTGCCGCTAGGTCCGTGGGTGTTCCGCTGGCGGGCAAAACCGGTACTGTAAATGATCACACTGACGTTTGGTTTGTAGGCTACACACCTACCTATGTAACCGGCGTCTGGATGGGATACCCGGGCAGGAAGAAGTCTCTGGGACGAGGAATGACCGGAGGTGGGGCCGCACTACCCTACTTCACGGAGTTCATGAAAGATTTTCTCAAAGATAAACCAAAGGAGGACTTTCCGAAGCCACCTCCAATGCCAGAGGATATGCGCGAGCTTTTTCGACAGCGCCAGCGGGAGTTGGCTCTAGAGCGTGCGCAGCTCGCGGCTGATAGAGAGAAAGTGTCCGGGGACGAAACCACTCTTCCCGAAACTACAACGCAGCCCAAGCTGGAACAGGTGACGCTGCCGCCGCCGCCAAAAACAGAAGCTCCTCCCCCCACTAACGTTAAGCCTGAAACGATTACGCCCAAGACTGAGGCGCCGCCGCCCGCGTCCGCCAGACCACGCGAGGTGGAGCCACAGCGCAAGCGTGGCAAGAAGGGCGAGGACGATCCCTAGTAGATAAAGAGTTTGCCTTCTAAACTAATCTGCCCAGACAGTGCGGGAGCATCTTTCTCCACCAGGGCCAATCGTGATTCACATCGTGGCCCCAAAGCTCGAGATTGTGGGGAATACCTTTCGCGTGCAGAATGTCTGAAAGGTGACGACTGCGATCAGGCGCCTCATGAGCTCCCTGACCCGACATGATGAAGACCGCGTCCGCCTGCCGCAGGAGAGGGAGGTAAAAGTCGTCATTTAAGTTTGGAAGATAATCTACCGGATTGTTGAAGTAGACATTATCGTCATAATAATTGTGAAGGTAAGACCTCACATCGTAACTTCCGCTAAGCCCGATGACTCCGCGAAAGAGATCGGGATGTTTGAAAAAGGCATTTGCGGACAGGAATGCACCGAGACTCGCGCCGGTAGTCAAAGGTTTTGCCTCAGGCTGACCAGTATCCCTCCTGATTAGCGGTAGCACTTCGTCGGTGATATAGCGATCGTACCGGGTAAGCAGTTCTGCCTTGTGGTGAGGGGGCATCTGATCGTTAAGAAGACTATAACGGTTAATGCTATTGATCGAGTAGGCTCGAATGTGACCATGTTCGATGAACGGTTGAATGGCCTCGATCAGATGAAATCTTTCATATTCGAGATAATCCGCAGCAGCGGTGGGAAACATGAGTAAGGGATAGCCGGCGTGTCCGTAAGCGACAAGCGGCATTTCAATATCCAGATTCTGACTAAACCAGGCGGTAGTCCTGCGTTCCATGAGATCCTCTTACAACTTGCTCCCGAGGCGAGAAAGAATACTCGGGCAGAGATAGAAGAACGTGATTCATGCCGGCGGTCGTGTGCGGCGAGAGATATTCTCGTAAATCGCCTTCCGGCGCAAGAGCAGCAGTGGGCTCTTTCTGACTGGCGAGCTTGTTCGTGCAAGTTAAAGGGCTCTGTCCGGCGAACTTCAGTTTGTCGTTTGTGACTCAGGTATTTAGGGGTTGAAGTGAAACCTCGACTTACGCTGCCGCCGTTGACCCGTTCCACCTCAGATCAGGGTAATCCAAAACGACAAACTGAAGGAACCTCTGATTAAGTTCAAAAGGGTGCACAACACCGAAGGTGTTCGCGAATGCCAACCCAGGGGCAACGCCCTGGGGACCCGACTCACTGCGCGGCCTCCTGAACACCAAAGGTGTTGGCTAATTGTTCCTGCCTGCGGCAGCCCGACGTTGGTTTCCAGCTACTCGGGGGTACACTGGAACGTGGGCGCTTTCGCCAACACCGTTGGTGTTAAAGAAGGCGAGGAAGTTTCGCGACCCCAGGGCGTTGCCCTGGGCGGGCATTCGCGAACACCTTCGGTGTTACAACTTCTCAACTTAATCAGAGGTTCCTTCAGTTTATCGTTTGTGACCCAGGTATTTAGGGGTTGAAGTGAAACCTCGACTTACGCTGCCGCCATTGACCCATCCACCTCAGATCAGAGTAATCCAAAACGACAAACTGAAGTTCGTCGAACAACTCGAGCAAATTCGACACTCGCCTTGACGCTCCTAAACCCTTCTGTTATAAAAACGCTTTCGCGCCCTGCACATGGTTTATCTACTATGTGGGGGCGCGTATTCCGCAGTAGCTCAATGGCAGAGCATTCGGCTGTTAACCGAAGGGTTGTAGGTTCGAGTCCTACCTGCGGAGCCAAAATTTTAGCAATCATAAGAAAGGGCTGCTCTTAACGAGTGGCCTTTTGCTGTTTGTGCCCATCTCGGCTTCTTGAGCGTCATCATAACTAGTTCAAGGGCCTACCAATTTCCAGTCTGGACATGGTTGAGAAAACCCCGAGCCAAGGTCGCGAACACTTCCCACTCGGGGGAACCATCACCAGTTGAGTCATCAACTTTTAACGTGGTTAGGGGGTGCGAGGGTCTGATTCCGTTGACAGAGCCGCAGGAAGGGTTGAGAATGCAGACGAATCACTGGAATAAATCAACCAAAGAAAGAAGAGAAGACGACATGCCTTCCATAACAGGAACTTTTTCGGGGAAAATCACGAAGCAGTCCTCAATACCGCTTAACGACCAACCCAACCACGAGATGAGCATCGGCGAGGTTAGCGGCATTCAGCAATCGCCCGATCCGCTCTGGAACAACTCAAATATTACTTATTGGGGCGTTACCGACCTGGTTGACGGGAAGGGCTCGCAACGCGGCTACTTCAACAACGTCCACCCTGATGCGGGACGCGACTTTGGAACGTTCGAGGGTCAGGTCAGCACGGCGGGTGGCGCGGTGACTGTTGAGGGCACCTTTGAATTCGCCGGCGGTGAAGGCGAGTACCGCGGTCTCACTGGCGGCGGTAAGTTTAAGACGGTGATGAAATCGGAGACCGAGCTTGAGTGCCAATGGGAGGGCAACTACGAACTGGCCAAAGCGCAGACGCGCTGAGCATCGACAAGGCGAGTCTTCCGTGGCGGCTTCTTTAACAACCGGACTTCACCGGGGGTTACTTCTGTTGACCGAAGGGTTGTAGGTTCGAGTCCTTCCTGTGGAGCCAGATATTCCTAGAAAATATAAATTAAAGGTCACTCAACACGAGTGGCCTTTAAGTTTTGTGCCGCGAATTGCACCAAGTCTCAGAAACCTAATTTAACTCACAACAGCTGCGTGTAATGAAGGCGATGTAATTGGTTGCGGATGTGGCGCGAAAAATCGTTTTTGGTCATGCCGCGATCCCGAAGCGGGAACCGATTCCTCGCGCGGGTATTGACTCCCCAAGTTTCTATAAGACAGAATCTGTGTCCTACTTTGTCGGCACCATCACTACAGTGCTTAATGTCTAACAGTCACAGAACCGCGGGACAGCCCCACCAAAGAGACATCCTCCGAATAAAGAATGGAAAGGGAAGAGATGCAGTGCTGCAGCCCGCCCGGAAGTGTTCCGGTTATCTTTAGCCGAACAGCTCGTGGTTCGGCTAAGGAGAAGTTCTAGTGACCGGTGTTCTGACACAAGATGAAACTAGTGGCGCCGGTCGAAGATCACCAATACCGTACCGCACCTGCCTGATCATTGGGCTTGGGGGTCTCTTCGCTGGCGTCACCGGGCCGCTACTCAGCACCTTCGTTCCCCCACTCGTGCGCGACGCCATCGGCGATCATCGTACGGCCATCGGCGCCATCATGGCTATTGACAATGTCCTCTTGCTCCTCCTCGTGCCGTTGGCAGGACCAGCATCAGATCGCGCCAGCGCTCTTGGGCGCGGTCGGTTGCCTCTTGTTCTCGTCGGACTTGTACTGTCTTCGCTCGGCATGGCACTGCTCTCCTTCTCACCTGCCTTCGGCCTCCCTTTCCTCGTTGGCGCGATAGTCGTGCTGCATACTGGTATCAATATTAAGAAATCGCCATTCCAGGCGCTGGTTGCCGATCTTGTACCGTCGCGCCACCGGTCTCTCGCAACCGGCTCCGTCACCTTCCAGATGTGCGTCGGAGCGATTGCCTTTTTGATGCTGGGCCGAATACTCGGAATGCGGCCGGCCTTTCTGATCGCGAGTGGCAGCGTGCTCGTTATAGCGGCCGCATTCACCCTTTGGCTGCGCGAGCCGAAACTGGGCGAGTCGCGGGCAGCGGAAGTAACTTTTCGGTCGCTTGCCGATGCGGCATGGTCCGCCGTCCGAGGCGTAGTTCCAGGCATGCGGCCCATCTTCGTCGCCGTGCTTCTGTTGCAGTTGACCTTCCAGACCTTCACCACGTGGTATGCGTTGCACTCGACTGAGCGCTTCGCTATTCGACCGCAAGACGTCACGATCGGATTCATCGCCTGGGCCATCGGTGGCGTAATCGGCGCGTTGCCGGCGGGTATCATCGGAGTCCGCATCGGACGGCGGAACGCCATACTGGTTGGCTTCGCAGCGATGGCTACCTGCATGATCGCGCTGGATCGGGTCACCCAAATGAATCAGGCGATACCACTGCTCGCGCTCGCGTCGGCCAGTTGGGCCCTGCCGACGGTGAATGCCTATCCGCTCTTCGTCGAGCCCGTTCCGCGTCAGCTTCGAGGGGTTCTCGCAGCATTGTTCCTACTCTGCATGGCTTTAGGTGGTGCGATCGGGGATCCTTTGAACGGCCGCATCTTCGATCTCCTTAATGGCTATCGCGCTCTGTTTCTGCTAATGGCTTGTTACACCGCGCTAGCGTTCGTGGCTGTGCTCTTCGTCCCACGGGGTGTTGGCGAGGCGGATACCGGACAGGATCGAGGGGAGTCAAGGCTAGACACTAAGGACGTAACTCCACAGTAAGCTTGCAGGTAGGCTCAAACTTCCGGAAAGCCTGTCTTCAAGGCTGAGAACAAGGGACACTGTTAAAAGCATTTGCCTGAACTGCTCGCCGAGCGCATGTGACCATTTTGTGAGTAATAAGGGTATCGATACGTTTTCAACAGGGAGGAATCGCCTGGCGGAGTCGAAAGCCGCGAACCATGATGCCGCTTTTGCTGATCGCGAACTCTCCGAACACTCACTAAATCACCCGAATATCCTTACGATTCCGACAAAGGAAAAGATAACGACACAAACTTTATCGCTACCTAATACGTCCAGGGCGAAACTTTGCGTGGGTTGATAAGGATCACCAGTTTGATTGGTGGAAATACTTGAAATATCTCTTCAACTGGCTTCGGCTCTAGCGGCAGCTCACCTGAGCATCCACCGCCGAACAATCTGACAGCGGAACTCTTACCGTTGATCGGTCGCGAATCTGAGTTGTTCCTCGTCGGGCATTCAATCACCTGGTGTTCGTTTTAACTCTGGACCGCCTCTAAGGCCTTTTCAGCACTGAATACTGATCCGGTTTGCTCAAAATCTCCGCGCAAGGCTTTTAGAGCATATTTCTCCCGGTCTATTTCTTTACGAGTGCGGAACCCAAGACGACGGAGGAGCGGAACCGGGGGACACCAGCCCTGCACGGCATGTTGAAACAGAAATGGTAAAACTATCCCTGGGATGATGAGCCACTTCCTACTGTGTATGAGTCCAAGCGCCAGCCCGGTGAACGCCAATGCTGAGGCGTTCGTTTCAAGCAATCTTTCCATGTCCCATTCCCGGTCAAGGTCATCGATGCGGCGGGTCATCTCGACCGGCGTCTTTTGTGCATACGCACGCACGCGGGCATCTGCCTCACGGTCAATCTCGCGGTTGATTTCGTCAGAAGTGTTGGCGCGTACTCTATCAGCAGTTTCCAATGGCTTAAATACCTCCCAACTGTAGTCTACGTATCATTACGGTACGTCGAGCTTTCAAACTATTCGAGGCAACAAAAATTATGCCACGTGGGAAGATGCCCGCGTACCCCGAACGCCTGACCAGTTCATCCTCGCGTTGAAATCTCCCAAAAACTGCAACCGCCGAAGCAGCGCTCATTCCCTATGGACTAGATGGTTCCAATTGAAAGCCGAATTGGACACTGAAAGTTTTGCCGAAAATTGATCTTTCTGGCATCGAGGTAGTGATGAATTGTCAAAGGTCGAGGCAAAGCGACGTTCACATCTGATTTACTCGTCCGTTTCGACTTGCCAGAGAAAGAGGGAGAGTCCGCCCTCTTGAGCTACCCTAAATGCAGGTGAAGCCAACTTCGCGCAAATACTCAAAGGTCGGATCGTAAAACTCGGGCTTCCGTGTGGGATCGTCCACTTCACCGGGCGGCACGACGATCACCATACCTTGCCGGGCGCGGGTGAGAAGGACGCGGTAAGCATTCTTGAGAAAGGTTTTACGCTCTTGCTTGCGGATGTGGTTCCAGCGGTCCCCGGTAAAGGACCAGTGTTGCCAACCTTCGTGCGTGTGGCGGAAGTCTGCGTCCCAGGTAACGCAGACCCAGTCGAGTTCGAGACCTTGCACATGAAACTCGGTAGCGACGTCTTCAAGGTAATACGATGAGCGAACGTCCTCCTTACCATCGAGGAACCAATGGATAGGATCGACGGGTGATTTGACGTCTATGGCATGGGGCTTAAGGCGTTCTGCCTGAGAGGAGACGACGATCCCGTAACGCTCGGTCCCACGGGCTTGGCTCCTAAGCCATTGCTTGGCTTTGCCCAAATCCCGCGTGATAACAATTGGATATTTCGCGTTTAGTTCAATCAAAGTATCTCTAGCGCCGTCAGCGTCAAGGTCCAACAGGAGTTTCACTAAGTGCGACACATTCTCAGCGCGAAACGACCGCATCGATACCGCCAGATGAAGGTTCTGGTTGATAGTGACGTGCGAACGAGCACTCAGTTCCTCTAAAACCTTTCCGGCGCCGTACTCAGTGTCAGTCAACCTTGATGAGATGTAGATGCGCCAATCTGGGAAAGCTCGATTCAACGACTCAATCCATTCCGTAATTCCCGCTTCGCCCGTATTAATCTCCTGACCACCTCCCACGAGACAAACAATCACAGCCCAATCCGGATGACGGTCAAGACAGGAGATTAGGAACTGTGGTTCTGAAACATTGAAATTAGGAACGCTTTTCTTACGAAGCATAAAGCTGGAAGTTTGTTGCAGATTCCAGGCGCGCTGTGCCTCGTCAAATAGGGCGACGTGTTCAACTGGTGGACGAGATAGATCGATAAGACACTCATCTCGGAAGTGGTGAACGTTTTGAATAAACGCTCGCACCTTGCTTCTTGCTTCTCCCTTCCTCACTTTTCGGCCTTGTTCCTTTTCGTTCTGTACGTGATCACGCGCAAGAGCTTCACGCAGGATCGCGACCAGCGGACCATTCCCTGAGAGGAAAACACTGTAGAGACTGTCTCGTTCATCATGATGCTTCGTTGCGGTGTTTAGGCCCACTAGTGTCTTGCCGGCGCCGGGAACGCCGGTAACGAAACAGATAGCCTTTTGGGAGTTCTCCTTCGTCACCCGAATAACCTTGTCGACCGCGTCTGATGTGAGACTGAGATTGGTCGCCAACGCATCGCTACGCGAGATGTCGCTGACGTCGTGCCCTTTGTAGAGCGCGAGGGCGGCTTCGATAATCGTCGGTGTCGGGCAATAACGACCTCGCTCCCAAACGCCAGGATCTATATCGGGTTCGTCTGCGGCAAAACCCAAAACATCCTCAATAACTTTGTTTAGTAAATCTACCGTGCAGCGGATTGGGAAAAGAAGTTTGTCGTTCTGTGGAGTCAAGCAAACTACGGGAGTAGCATGCCGCGCGGCCGTGGCGATGAGAACTGGAACGATGAAATGGACATAGCTCGATTCGTGAAAGTTCTTCAGATCCAAACCGTAGTCGGTGACCTGATCGAGCGCAGATGTCGTGAAGTCTTTTTCCCCGATCTTGAATTCGAGAACAAAGATGACAGGTCCAATGATAAGGACCACGTCAATGCGTTTGCCCATACGCGGTATGGCGTACTCGAAATAGATTTTGCCGTTCCAGTTCGTTAGAACCCGCTGCAAGATGCTGATCTGTTCCGTCCAGGCGCTCTTCTGAGTCGGTTCAAGTGTGAACGGGTTACTTTGCGCTAGTTGGCCGAGGATTTCATTAGGCCTGGTGTTGAGAAAGTCGGTGACTGAGGAGGAGTAGTATTCGCGTTTCATCGGTGTTGCGACCGCTATCGAAACTATAAGAGAAAGCGGGACGTCAGATCAAAAACACACATCTGCCTGCCTGGAGGAGTCGCGTGTGGCGTTATAAGATACCACCACCTTGCCTCGTGGGTCCTCACATTCCTCTTCGATGCCGGCTTCTATGAATTTATTGATGAGACTTTCGTAAAGACCGGGGACAAGCTTCACAGAAGTTAAAGGAAACTAAAGAATCGGACGAACAGATCGTATGCTACCTGGACGCGCGAGCGCGGGTCTACCATTTTCTTTCGTCGAGGGACATTCCAGTAACACCGAAGGTATTCGCGAAGGCCAGCCCAGGGGCAACGCCCTGGGAATCAAACACCCCAGGATATTCTGAACACCGAAGGTGTTGGCCAAGTTCTCACACTGCGCAACCCGATGTAGGTTTCACTTATGTGAGTACCCATTAATGTGCGATCTGGCCAACACCTTCGGTGTTAAAAGGGGTTGGTTTGAGTCTGGTTCCCAGGGCGTTGCCCCTGGGCTGGCCTTCGCGAACACCGTCGGTGTTAAGAAGAGGGTGGGTTTGAGTCTGGTTCCCAGGGCGTTGCCCCTGGGCTGGCCTTCGCGAACACCTTCGGTGTTAAGAGGGGTTGGTTTGAGTCCGTTTCCCAGGGCGTTGCCCCTGGGCTGACCTTCGCGAACACCTTCGGTGTAACCGGGGACTTACGGTGAATGCCTTAGGCCATATCGTTTCCTTTTCTCAGTTGATCAATTAAGATTCACATCCCGTTTTAACAGGCTGTCATCATGCCAGAACAAGATTGAATCGCTAAAAGGAATGCGAGGATTATCCCCCATGCTAAACCTTCGCTCTCGCCGAACCATGTCAAATATAAGGAAGCTCATCCCTGCCTTGATCGTATCGTTCATAGGGGTAGCAATGACACTGGCTGCGACCTTCCCGCACGCAACGGGTCAGAACATATCGGCAGTCAACGAAACGACCAGTATCCAAGAAGACTGGACACAGTTTCGTGGGCAAAACGGCAGTGGCGTATCTGCAACTACTGGTCTGCCCGACGAGTTTGGTCCGAACAAAAACGTAGTTTGGAAGACGGAGCTTCCCGCTGGCCATTCTTCGCCTGTGCTGACACGCGATCGCATCTTCGTCACTGCGCACACCAAAGAGAAGGAGAATTACAAGCTACTCGTCATCTGTCTCGACCGCTCGACCGGAAAGCTCCTTTGGCAACGCGAAGTGCCACGTTCGCGTACGGGCCGCTTGCAGAACGTCAATGGACCTGCCTCACCAAGCCCAGTCACCGACGGCTCAAATGTCTACGTCTTCTTCCAGGAATTCGGACTGGTCTCTTACGACGCAAACGGCAAGGAGCGCTGGAAGCTCCCTCTCGGACCGTTCAATATGTTCTACGGTTTCGGAGCCTCACCGATCCTCGTCGATAACAAAGTAATCCTGCCCGTCGATCAAGACAACCCGAGCTCATACTTGATAGCGGTCGATAAAAACAGCGGACGGGTGCGCTGGAAGGTTGAACGCCCAGTTGTCATATCAGGCTACTCGACGCCGATCACATATCAGCCCAGCAAGGGTCCGAAGCAGATCGTTATTCCCGAATCGTTCCAGCTCTCGGCTTACTCGGTTGCCGACGGCAAAAGAGTCTGGTGGGTTCGCGGGCTGGCGTGCGAGATGAAATCAATTGCCAGCCACGACGCCGAGTACCTCTATATCAATGGGTGGGGCTTCCCCACCAATCAACCCGGACAGCAGGTCAAGACGGTACCCTTCGATGAAGCGCTCGCAAAGTACGACAAGAATAAGGACCGGGAGATCGCAAAGCCTGAAGTCACCGGCACAGAGATGATGGATAAGTATTTGAGCGCCGCGTTCGAAGCGTTTGATATGGACCGCAATGAGAAGTTGAACGAGAAGGATTGGGAAGTATTCCGCGCGATGATGGCTTCAGAGAATGGTCTGCTCGCAATCAAGATGGGAGGCGAGGGCGATCAAACCGCGACCGCGATCCGCTGGCGCTATCAGAAACCCGTGCCTCAGGTTCCGTCCACGCTTCTCTACAAGGGCGTGCTGTACATGATCAACGACAGCGGGATCCTGCTCTCATTTGATCCGGCAACCGGCAACGTGATCAAGCAGGGACGACTGCACGGAGCAATCGACAAGTATTTCTCTTCCCCGGTTGCCGCTGACGACAAAGTCTTTCTGATCGGCCAGGGCGGGCAGGTGTCTGTGTTGAAAGCCGCCGGTGATTGGGAGGTCCTCGCAGGGAACGAGTTGGATGACGAGTGCTTCGCGACTCCGGCGATTGCCGACGGTCGAATCTACATCAGGACTCGAAGCGCGCTGTATTGTTTTGGGAAGTAGCAGGTGCGTCATTCTCTGGCGGCCCCAAAACGGTTCTCCCAAAGCTGGTCGCCGGCAGCCGGGGCGACAAGCATCTTCAAAAAGCCAGCCGCGTTCCGCCTCTCGGTCTGAATGGACCATTTAGAACGAACCGCCTCATCGCTCTGACGCTTGCCTTTTTCCGCACGCGAGACCGCGCGGGATTCGTCGCTGATCTCTTCTGGCGTTGCGATAAGCTCCATCGTCTTTTGCATTCAGTTCATTATCTACTGGCAATCACAGGCTGTCTAATAGCAATCCGTCCCAATTGTCATGAAAATGTCAGATGCGGTCCGGCATGCAAGTGGGTGAAGTAGTCCCTTTGACAATGCTATACTCGCCTAGCGATAAGGGCTGCTCGCTCCCGAAAGAGGAAAAGGATCATGGCCGCAAATCTGGAAAACCAACTGATTAATAAGGTGCGGGCGCTGCCAGCCGACAAACAAGAGGAAGCGCTAAGACTCCTTGAGACACTTTCAACGGGCGCTAGTGCCGAACCTAACGGAACGGATCGCAGGCCCATTTGGGAGGTCGTCGACGAGATCAACGCTGAGTTACCCGCAGACACCTGGGAGGACGTACCGACCGACGGTTCGATTAATCTCGATCATTACCTTTACGGAGCGCCAAATCGATAGGAGGACCGCGTTGTGGCTTTCAACGTTCAAACTGAAGCGCCGCCAATCAGTGAAGATGCGACCGGCGCTCTGCGCGTCGGCAGTTCGCGTGTCCTGCTGGAGATAGTCGTTCGTGCGTTCCAGGACGGAGCAACGCCGCAGACAATAGTCCAACGATACTCTACGTTGGCACTCCCAGACGTTTACTCTGTCCTTGCCTACTATTTACGCCATCCGAACGAGGTCGAGGAGTACTTAGCCCGACGCGAGCAGAAGGCCGAAGAAGTCCAGCAGCGAATTGAGAGCCAGCAGGGCGACCTAAGCGAGATCCGCGCCCGCCTGCTCACCCAGCGAGGCGCGTGAGAACGAGGTATGCTGCGGCTGCTTGCCGATGAGAACTTCAACGGCGACATCGTGCGCGCATTGCTTCTGCGTCAACCGGATCTCGACATTCTTCGCGTTCAAGACGTTGGCCTTGCTGGTGCAGGTGACCCCGAGATCCTGGCATGGGCCGCGGCGAACGATCGAATTATTTTTACGCACGACCGTGTGACCTTACCTGATTACGCGTATGCGCGCCTGGCCGCGGGTGAAAGATGCCGGGTGTCTTCGTCCTAAATGATCGGTTCCCAATCGGGGAAGCGACTCGGGAGATACTGCTAATAATTGCGGTGAGTGAGCAACCGGAATGGAGTGACCGCGTGGTCTACCTGCCTCTGTAAAGGCGTGACGTTGCAACCAATTCTGGATATTTACGGCAGCAGCATATCTGTGAGATCTTGAGTAATCATGAGGATTGACATCGACGGGCTTACTGAAGCCGAACTAATTGATCTCAACCACCGCGTTGTCGAACGGTTGAAGTTCTTGAGGCACATGCGGGCCCACTCCCAAATGCTGGAGTTCAGTATTGGCGCTCGTGTTTCGTTTTAGCCGGACGGTCGGCCTCTTCAGGTTGGTATGCTCAGAATGATGCGCCCGTAAATCGAAGCGTCGAGAAAATAGCGTGGATATTCTGAAGCAATACATTTCGCGAGCTGACGACATTACCGGGGATCGCACGCCCGAGGAACAGAAGTATGGCCGGGAAGTTATACGCTGGCTGCGCGGAGTAGGGATGAGAAGTCCCCGGCAGAGGCGTTACAGATTGACAATGATAAGCTAGCGGACGTGCAGTCGACATTACGAGTACCTAGCAGACCACGATGCGATCAACGAGAAATTAGACGTACTCAAGAAGATGGGCTTGGAGCGTTAGCCAGCTAGTGAACCTTGCCCCAGAAGTTCAAACGTTATCTTCATTTCCACCGTAGGCGCGTAGTACAGGTTGCGCAGACTGTCCACGGTGCGGAGCCAAGACTGAAGGAAAGGTCGCCGCGCAGTGAATGCGGCGGCCTTTTTTATTTCAAAAACCAGATTTATTCAACGCCGGGCACTTCGTTAAGCGCTTGCGGTTAGCCAAAACCTGTGAAGGCCATCCCCAGGACTCAGACTCTCTCGCCCTTACCATCCAAAACTCATCTCCCAACGACGACGGAGCAACCGTGACGCGAGTTAGATTCTGATACGCCGGGGCTTCTCAGCATCGGCATGTTCTTTGCTCAAACTTAATTCATGCAAGTCTTTTGTGGAACTTGCTTTCTTAGACCCTTGCGCAAGGTTTCGACAGTCCGATCTTTCTGACAGCGAGGTAGTGATGAATTGCCAAAACTGTAATACAAGTAATGAGTACCGGTTCTTAACGCACTGTGTGCACTGCCACGGTAAAATTGAACAAAGCCATCCCCTATCCGTTCCTGATTTAAGCCTTCAACCAGTCGAGTCGACTGAGAAAGGTTTCACTTGGACAAAACGTGTGATAAACCTCGGCTACGTATTTGCGAGCTCGATTGCAGGCATGATTTCCGGATCTGTCGTAGTCTATTTCGCTGCTGTAATAACCTATGCACTCTTCTTGCCTGACGGCGGCAACGCAAGTGAACGGTGTGCGCGAGGGGCGGCAATCGGATTTTTGTCAATAGTTTCAGGTGCATACCTCGGCACAGTGGCGGGAAGCGTTTTCGCCGCTAAGCGTCCTCTGTGTAAAGGCGCCAGTAAATAGCCGGGCGTGAGTGAGTTAAGACGTGTTACTCGTCCCGGAGCGCGATCAGCCGGTCGACCTGTGTCGCTCGCCATGCCGGAACGAAGCAGGCTAGCAGCGCCACCGTTATCAACAGCAAGGTGACAAGGGCGGACAATCTGCTGCGGCCCGAAATCGTGTTCCCTTCAATTCACTTATGGATGCCGCACGTGATCCTGCGAGCCCCTTCCGATGTCCATAGGAGGCAGCGACTTCAACAAGCGGTTTCGGAATGGAGTTAAGTCATGCAACCCATCGCCTTTTGGTTCAGGCCGAATCGTAAGGAGGGCTACTAGTTCACTGGTCCCTTGGCGCTGGTGATTTTCACCGGCTATATCGTCGCAATCAAGTCTCCCAAGCTATTCGAAGGAGTAATTAACCTTCCTTTGGCGCAGCTTCTTTTTCTAATGATGCCTCCGCGCTGGGAAGAGATTAAATCGTTGCGAGCCTTTGGATCGTGTCGGGGTAACGCTTAACAAGATTGATAAGGAGCGCCGCTTGGGCATTTGGTTTAGCGCGACCCTGTTCCCAGTTCTCCAATGTGCGGACGTTGGTCCGTAGATAGACCGCGAAGAGGGCACGAGAAATCTTCAAACTCTTCCGCACAAGAATCAGTTCCTGCGGTGTGACATTTGGCGCTGGCTTGTACTCCAGGGCATGAGTTCGGAGAGTTCGCTTTCCATGTCGCGCGTCGGCGAGCGCATCCATTCCTTCGCTGAGTTCCGCGAACAAATCACGCTTAGCGGGACCCTTCCCTTTCGCTTTGATTGACCTCTTCATCGCTTTCTCCTTGCCTCAGTTTCCTTCTTAATCATTTCTCTCAGCGCTTTGCGCTGAGGACTCGTTAGGTCCGCCATTTCGTCCTTGTCGTACACTGTACACAGCCAGAACTGCGAGCCGATGCCCCACCAGTAATAGATCACTCGGAGGCCGCCGCGTTTGCCTTTCCCGCGCCGTTCATCGGCGAACCGCAACTTACGCAACCCACCCGTACCAGGAATTACATCACCTGCTTCCGGGTTCAGCATTAGCAACCGCTGAAGTTGCAGGAAAGCGGCATCGTCGAGATAATTTGCCCGATAGCGTTCGAAGGGAGGTAGCTCAACGAAGACGGCCTTCACGCTCGCATAATACAGGTTCCCGCATCTATACGCAACTCGCGTATAGGTCAAAAGGGCCAGAACTCAACTATGATTGCTGTTTGGCTCCGACTATCCAACAATCCTTCGCAGCTTCATTATTCATGCGCCGTCGTCCCGAGAATGACGCAGCAAAATTCTCAAGTCACCAATGCCTTTGACCGCCACAACACCGGCGATCACGAAAAAGACGATCGCACTAACGCAAAAGATGATCAGCCATACGATGGCCCCTGTATTCATACAGTCTCCTTCGGTTTCTCCTGAATCAGAATCGACCTGCTGCCAACTTCTAAATCCTGTAATTCTCCATCCGTGCAAAGGACTTTAGGCGGGAGAAACTTCTGTGTCAGCAACGAACCCATAACCATTCCGGTGATAGCTAAAACGAAACTCAGCAGGCCCGAGACATTCACATCTGTCACAAACGCGAGCCAGGACGGTACAAGTTCGGGAAACTTTTCGAGAATCAGAAAACCCGCGGGAGCCAGCGCCCCCAAAGTCAACGAGCAATAAGCGCCGGCATTATTGGCCTTTCGCCAGTATATTCCCGCTGCAACACAGCCGAGCGCACCCGCTGTGTACATAGCGCCGGTAATAAAGAGATATTGAAACGCCGTGTCAGGAATCTGATACCAGAGTCCAAAGACCAACAGAAAGCAGCCGATGCTCACCGCAAAGCTTCGGGTCAGCCAAATCTGCGTCCGCGGGCTCAGATCATTCCGACGGAGACAGGCAACTACATCTCGCGTTGCCACAGAGCTCCAAGCCAGCAGGTAAGAGCTGTAGGTCGACATCGAAGCCGCGAGCATCCCCGCTACCAATAGTCCAAGAAAACCTCTGGGAGTTAAGGCGCCCAGTAGTTTTGGCATCGCTGAGGTTGAGCTTTCACCTGGACCCAGCAACGCCAACGCTGCTATGCCCCAGAACATTGGCACCATCGCGCGCCCCGCAAAAGTCAGGCTGGTGTAGAAGAAGACCTTCTTAGCAACTTCAGGGCTCTCGGAAGCCAGGGCCTTCGAAGTGCCGGGCTGCCACAACGCTCCGGCTGCTAAGTTGCTGACAAAGATCCAAACAATAAACATCCAGCCGAATCGCGAATTTACCAATGGATTGAAGCCGCCCTCACCGTACTGCTGCGAGACCGCAGTCGAGAGTTGAACGAGATCGAGTTGAAGCAACACCGCTACCGTTGCCACCAACATCCCCATCGACAGGACTACGAACTGGATAAAGTCAGTCACGACAACCGAGAACATGCCCCCCAGAACCGTGTAGGTGACGACGATCAGGACCATCACAAACATGATTATGGTTATTGCTTGTGGCCCAAAGCCGATAACTTCAGACAGGAAGATCCCATCGAATTTGAGGAAGATCCCCATGTTAAGCACGCCGCCCAGGAACAGCAGCACTCCGCCGAGCAGCCTTACGCGGCGGCTGTAGCGCAACTCGTAGAACTCCGGAATGGTCATCACCCGGAGTTTGCGCAATGGAACAATTATGAAGCCCGTCTTTCCGACAATCATGTACGCAAACATGATCAGAATGCCGATCACAAAGCAAGAGAATCCCGATACGTACCCCAGCTCGCCGAAGTACATAAAGGTGATCGTCCCGATCTCAGTCGCGGCAAAGGTCGCTACCCCAAGTGAAACCTTGATGCGACGGCCCGCAACCAGATATCCGCTCAGGCTTTCTACGTAACGCTTTACCCAGATCCCGATGGCAATCGTGACAGTCAGGTAGACAATGAGTATGGTCCAGTCGAGAGAAGAGAAGTTCACGTGGTCTAATTTGTCGGGGTGGGCCCTCCGTGGCCACCCCTCGTGGTCAGGTTGGACTGCCTTAGAGCAACGGGGGGCGGCCACGGAGGGCCACCCCTACAAAAAGAGTTGCGACCAGAATTGCTGATAGTGATGCCACTTCACAAAGTTCATTCCCCAATGGGGACTCGCTCCTGTCATCCAGCACGTGACTCGGCCAGAGTCGAGGCGCCGCTCGGCAAGCAAGGGGTGCCATGCGCCCTGATTTTCGATCTCGATAATGCAATCTGATCCTTGCCGAATCCTGGTTTCGTTAAATCCCAGCAGAGCGGGCAGTGTGGACCAATCAATTCCGCGCGTGCTGGGGTGTTCGGCCACGACGCAGCGCACGGAGTAACCGGCAGTAGATTCAATTAGATCGTCATGTTGAAGACACTCGACCGGCAGCGCATCGTGGAAACGCGATCTCCCCCAACCGCCTTTACCCAACTCGCCGCCGAAACTGAGCCAGCCGCCATTCATATGAAAATGACCACCCTTTCGCACCCACTCGCGCAGAAGGTCGAACCGGTCCGGGAAAACCAGCGGTTTGTCTCCCCATTTAGCGCGCTGGAAGAAGTCAGGGTGAAGCATCAAGCACTTTGTCTCAACATCCGCGAAGACTATCGTGGTGGCCCAACGCAGCCTTTCGTCAAAAGCCTCGGGCGACATGTGATAAAGCTCCCACGATGGTTGGGAGATCACTTCCGCGCCGGTAGCCTCGAGGGCCTCCACAAACAGCCGGGCATAGTTCAGGACCTCAACATCCTTGCTGGGAGCCTCGAAAGGTGATTCGACATATTTCTGGCCGATATGTATGCACCAGTTACCGACATGCCAGATACGAAGTTTTGTTGAGTCGGTCATCTTCTCTTATTGTGAGCTCTAACTAAATTTAGCCGGGTCGAACAAGAGCGGAAAAAACTGACCCTCCACCTTGTTACCTTTCTGAATCGGCGGAACACCTTCAAGCAAAGGCTCGTCCGTTGCCGAGGAGACACCATCCCGAAAGACGTTGACCACCACTCCTCGACGAGGACGTTCGGTATGGTTCTCATATGAACCATGGACCATCAACGGGTGATGAAACGAGCACTCTCCCGCCTTCAACTCAATCGCCACCGGCTTGAAGTCTCGTTTCTGCTCTTCCGATAAAAACTGCTGAATGGTGTCCATATCGTTGGCGAAAGCGGCACGTGGCAAAAGGTCCCAGCGATGACTTCCGGGTACGTAATGCACGCATCCATTGTCGCGCGTCGAATCATCGAGTCCGATCCAACACGACAAGTGGGCCATCGGAACCGTTCTGGTCCAATAAGAGTAGTCCTGGTGCCAGATTACAACGCCGCCATGATGAGCGGGCTTGTAGAAGATCTGGTCGTGCCAGAAACGTACCGGACCACCGAGCAGTTGGGCCGCCGGTACAACGAACGCGGGATTCCAGAGCAGGTCGTGGAATCCTGGCGTGATGCGCCACCCGCCCAGCGCATGAAAAAGAATCTTCTGCGGGTCGGCTGACTCGTTCGAGTTGAACTCATAAAACAGGTGCCGGCGCGGATGATCTGGGTCGGTCAACTCGTTTAATTCGTCCCGCAGTACTTCGACCTGCGTTTGATTAAGCATGGGCACCCCGGCCAGATAACCGTGCTCGCGATAGAACTCTATTTGCTCGTCGCTTAGGCGATACCTTGCGTATTCATCGGGGGTTGTCGGTGACGCAAATAGTTCCCCGATGGGACTCGAATATGTCGAAAGATCCTTACGCATCTACACTTACCTCACTACGTTTCTGTCCCTGCTCGTGAACTCCAGCGCCCGAAATCCGGTCGCGGGGACGCGCACGGTCAATTGATAATCCTTTGAGGAGGTTACGACGCTTTCGCCGTTAACGAGGTCTAACCAACGCATACCGGAATTTAATTTCACTAGCGGTCTGAGCTGAACCTGGATCTCCTTTGGACCGTGATTAATTACCGCGACCCGGAATCCGGCAGCCGTTTTTCCCACGGCAAGATCCGTCTGTTCATTGCTCCCCACAACATCAACAAGCGGCCCTTTACCCGCGGTGGTTAAGGCGTAATCGACAACGTCACGAGTAAGCTCCGGCAGGTTTAGGGCTGCGGTCGGCGCGTCCAACATCACAGAGATCACAGTCCCCTTCCCGAATCGGTGCACTGTAATAGCCGGCGAACCATCATCAAAGGCGGCGACAACCTGTGCCCCGGTTGCTTTCCATGTGGTGGTATCAGAACTCTGAATGCCAAAACGACTTCCCGCTTTTACCCGTTTGCCAATGGCTTGTCGCAGTATCAGCGCCTTGCGCTCGGGGCTTCCGGTTGTTTCGTCCACACCGATAAATTCTGCCCGCTCGTAGCTTCGTCCCATCGGCAATTGCGGCCCGAAAGCCAAAATCACACCACCCTGTTCGACGAACGCCTTCATCAAGTCGCTATCCGTCTGCTGAAAACCGGAGACGTTCGGGAGTACAAGGATCGACCGGTCTTCAAGCAGTCGTCGAAGCACTTCGGGGTTCAGGTTAAATGGGTAGTAGGGATAAACAGATTCTTCCAAAGGAGGAGAATAGGGCAGAACGTCAAAAGGAATTCCCAGAACTCTAAAAGCGTCCAGTGCGGGCAGAAAGTAGTTGGGCCAGCGCTCGATGATCCAATCCGAATAGGGAAAGTAGACCGTCAAAGGATTCCGTTCTTGCGTAATGAGCGACGTAATCAGCTTAAATGCCCGCGCTCCATCAAGCACTGCCCGCCGGCTCTGTTCGACCTCTTTGATTGTTTTGAGAGGCACATGGACGTGGGCATGATAAGTAAAGAACGAGATCCCGTCGGCGTCCGTCACGGTCGCAGCGCTTAAGATTTGCGGGTAAATGTTTTCGTAAGTGGTCGCCACAGTGTTGGGTGTCAGGCGGTGCTCGAGATAGCCAAACAGTTCGACGTGGTTGATGGAGATCTTATTCTGTAGACGTTTGGCTCCAGCCGATAGGGAACAAAAGTCCTTTACCCGGCGAAACGGGTACTTCTTACGGTTGTCCGTTCGATAGCTGGCCATCACGCCTGTTTGATAAATGAGAATATCCAACTCTTCGACCGTTGCGAGGTAACCGGCCAGCAGCGGGTCATCCATATGAGGAGCGCACGCCGTCAGGAGTTTGGGATGTATCTGCTTAACGTGTTCACTGAATTCACGAATGTAAGGTACATAGTAGGTGCCGCTGCCTTCCTGGTAGGAATAGAAACCAACCAATGACGGATGATGTTTGTAAAGCGCGAATAACTCGTCAGTAATACCTTTGATCTCTTTCATCCGATCCTTGTAAGGTGACTGCCGGGTCATGTCCCAACTGACCGAAAGAAGTACTGCATAGCCATCTTTATCGGCCCGGCTCAGAACCAGTTCAACAACGTCGCCTAGCGAACCCTTAACAACATCGGTCTTCGCTATCTTCGATGGATAATAAGCTTTCGTCGGAGTGATCAGGTTGTGAGCAACCAGGAAGTTTCCCCCAAGCCGGCGGAAGTCCTTCAGATAATTCGCCAAATCTTGCTCGGGTTGCGTCCCATCTAAGTAAGGGGCAATAAAGAAATCCGCGACCACCTGGCCCAAAAGAAAAGTGGCCTTCCCAACAACTGAAGGATTCGTTGCTGCACCCGTCCACGCGTGAATTGCATACATACCCTCAGGAGCATCCGCTGCCAGAGAGATCTGTCCGCTGTAACTACCTGAACTGTTCGGCACTCTCTGCAAAATTAAATCAGTCGCTCCAGCCCCCGGCTGTAAAAGGACGGCCCTAATGGTGGCTTCGTCGATTCCCTTTGCGTCCAATCTAAAAGCGACCGTCTCACCGCGAACGACTCTGGAACGGTCGAGCGAAATGTTGATCGCCTTTTCGGTAGCCGCAGCATTGACACTTGCGGAAACAAGCAGAAGTAAGCCGAACACGAGTTTTTGATTTAGCATTATTCCTGATGAAAACCCCAAGACTGTTCCCTAAACTCAATTCCGTTGCTTCGGGTCGAGCCAAATCAAATCCACGAAGTCACACGAATTGACGCGAGAACTCTTAAATCAGCCCCTGTCATCTGACCAGCGAGGTAGAACTGACAAGGGACCACTCAGCAAAGGACAACGGACAACTGGCCATGGACAACGATCACACCCTTTTCAACATTCGCTCGAGGCTTAACAAGTTCAGCATGAGATGGCGCGGGTGATGATAATTCTCGACGCGCTTTGGCATTCGGGAGAAAGCCTCGTGCGTAACCTTGCGATCGGATGCATACATCCAGAGAGGCGACCCGTGTTCTGCAAGAGAGTATTTGTCGCGCACATGCACGTACGTGCGATCGAATATCTCTTTAGCCCCGGGAGCACCTGTGTGCTCGAAGATCATCAAGGCGCCGATTAGCACCTCCTCCTGGGCCCACAAAACCTTGTCCACCACCCAGGTGTTCTTATCTACATTTTGTAGATTGCGGAAAACGCCGCCGTAGACATCATCCCAGGCGACCTCGACGTGCCGGCGAAACCATGCCGCGAATGTTTCAAAGAGCTTTTGGTTGCGCAGACGCAGAGCCTCATCCATGAGCATCCACAGGTTCTCGATACAATGCCCGGTGTAGACCAGTTGCGAGTATTCGTTCGTGGGACGTGTCAGATCGTGATTCAGCAGTTCGTTGATCAGCCCGTATGAAGGGTTGTAGTGATGGTTTACGATCGCATCTACAGACCGCGAGGCTATCTTTTCGAGCTCAGCATCGCCACGTATTCGCAGCATCTGGGTAATAACTCGAATCAGCACCATCCAAACGCCCTGAATACGAGCGCCAGGAAATGGAGGCGCCGTTGGACCAAGATAGGTTTGACCGATGGTGGGTCGATAATCGGGACGGTCATAAAGGCCTACGCATTTGAGTACAATTTGTCGGGCAAGTTCCCAGTGCGCGCGCTCACTCGTAGCTTTTGAATACTCCGCCAACCCTTCGGCAATGAAGAGATCGCCATAGATCTCCCCATCTGCCGAGGTGAGCGGTTTGCCTTCTCGGGTCAATTCTTTTGGCCACAGCTCCTCGCCGGTCGGCATCGTCTTCAATATGAAATCAACCGAGCGGCGAGCGACATTCAGATACTTCGTCTCGCGAGCGAGATTGTTGTAGAGAAAGGAATAAACCCAGGTACCACGGCCTTCGAACCAACTGTTTTTGTTCTGGTTGACCTGTTTCCCATGAAGATCCGCATTGCACATGAAGCCACCGAGCTCATGATCGATAACGTACTTGTCCATGAATGGCAGGAAGTTATCGAACAGATCTTTTCGATACTGCTCCTGGATGTTTTTGAGCGAGATGCCGGCGAGTTTCATCTCGCTACTCGGCTCAACACTCTGTTGAAAACAGGGGTTAGCGCGAACTTCGCCGAGCAGAGCCGCGGCTCCAACAGATGTTCCAATGAAGTTTCGCCGGTTCATGCTGAGATAGACCTCTTAGTTGTTTTTAGTGTTATTTCGTGTGAATTCGTGGATTGGCTCCTTATGCCCGGAAATTTTGATCCACGAATTCACACGAAGTCACACTGAGCCCGTTCTCCTGGTAAGTAATCATCGGGAATGAGTGGTGATTCTAATCTGGCTTCTCTGTGTTGCTCCATGTTCTCTGTGTCTCCGTGGTTGCAATGATTTCTTGGCAAAACTCAACCACGGAGACACAGAGAACACGGTGGAAACATTGAGAAAATTGACTTAGGACACCACCCGGAAATGCTCGGTTTCAAATTAAAAGGCTGGCTGAGCGGCGCACTTTCGTCACTGCCGCTAAGACATTCTCAATGAAATCTTCATCTCCTAACAACAGGTAGTGCGGCAACCACATTGCTGAACGGCAATACTCTTCCGCTTCCTCACATTGACCGCCCCTATACTTGTGATGTTGAAACACCTCCTGCCGATAAATCGGTATCGGATAACCGGAAGAAACAGGTACTCCCTCAGCTTGTAATGCATCGATGACTCTTTCGCGCCGCACTCCGCCGAAGCCAGCTTGATCGAACTTCATCGAGAAGAGGTGATAACCATGAACCGTGACCCTTTCATCGAGCGTCTCGGGCGTTGGCGTCAACCCGTCGATTTCAGTCAAACCTGCGCGCAGCTGCGATGCAGAATTCATCCGAGTGGCAATTTGCTGGGGCAAGCGATCAAGCTGATTAAGCAGCAAGCACGCCTGAAAGCCACTGAGGCGCGCGTTCGTGCCCAGCGTGACGTGTTCGTACCACTCCCCGCCAGTCCTTCTACCCTGATTGGTAATAGAGCGCGCTCTTTCGGCTAACTCAGCATCATTTGTAATGAGCATGCCGCCTTCACCTGCCGTCATGTTCTTCGAAGCCTGGAAACTGAAGGAGCCAAAATGTCCAAAACTGCCGACCATTTGGTTGCGCCACTCGGCGCCGTGGGCATGAGCACAGTCTTCGATCAATACCAGATTGTGGTCCCGGCAGATGCGACTGAATCTGTCCAGGTCCGCGGGGCAACCTGCAAAGTGAACGAGAACGATCCCGCGAGTCTTATCTGAAAGCGCTGCCAGGATGCGGTTGGGATCGAGATTGACAGTAGCAGGATCTATATCGACAAAGACTGGTACAGCCCCCGCACTTAAAATCGCTGTCGCCGATGCAATGAAAGTTATGGGAGGGACGATTACTTCATCGCCCGGGCGAATACCGGCGGCGCGCAGAGCAATCTCAAGAGAGACAGTCCCGTTGGCGGTGGCAATCCCATGGCTTGCTCCATGGAATTCGGCAAAGCGTTGCTCTAACTCTTTTACCGAGTCGTTATAGCCGCCCCATACTCTGCTTTCGAGGACGTTCGTGAGCGCCTGTCTATCCTTGTCATCATAGTAGGGCCAGGCTGGCGCCGGGTCAGTAAGAGATGGTGGACCACCGAGGATCGCCAAACGATCATCTACTTTCTTGTGGGCTTCAGACATTATCCTTCTCTTTCAATAGGAGTAGTGCGCTTGTAGCCAGTACAGCGGAGCCCACCGGGAGGGCATCTTCATCAAGATCAAAGGTCGCGCTGTGCCACACCGGATGCGGCGTCTTTTCACTGGTCACTCCCAGCCAGAACATTGAGCCCGGAATTTGCGCGGTGATGTAACCAAAGTCTTCGGCCCAGGGATCGAACGGAAGCTCGACTACGTTTTCGTGGCCGAGCACGGCCCTGGCCGCGGTCCGAATCGCATCAGTTATTGCTGGATCGTTTAGAGTGGCGGGGTACCCCTCTTTTATCTGTAACTGGCAGGTTGCTCCCATCGCTCGACCAACATCGAGAGCCTTTTCGAGTTCGCCTATCAGCCGTTGACGCGCTGCGCCGCCACTGCTGCGGATCGTCCCTCCGAGTTCCACGCGCTCGGCGATGATGTTCTCTTTGATACCTCCATGAATCGTGGTAAGGCTCACTACCGCAGGCTCGATAGCCGGCAACCGGCGTGAAACGATCAGTTGAATAGCGCCGATTATCTGAGCTGCGATCGCGATGGCATCAATTCCGTCTTCCGGGTGCGCGCCATGGGCGGCCCGTCCCTCGATAGTAATCTTGAGAGTATCGTTGGCCGCCATCGCGGGACCCGACGTCACACCTATTGAACCTACTGGGAGGCCGCGAGTGTGAAGGGCAATCACGGCGGTAACTCCATCCAAAGCGCCTTCTTCGAGCAACCGCATTGCTCCGCTCTTGCCTTCGTCATCCTTCTGCTCTTCCGAGGGTTGAAAAAGAAATCTGACCGTGCCGTTAAGTGATTCCTCTGCAAGCAGCATTGCAGCACCGAGTGCACAGGCAACATGAGCATCATGACCGCACGCATGCATCATGTTCGGCACTTGCGATCCAAAAGGGAGCCCCGTCTTTTCGCTGATTGGTAAGGCGTCCATGTCGGCTCTAATGGCGATGATCGGATCTCCCGAACCAAGTTCAGCGACAACCCCTGTTTTTGCGACCTTCTTTTGTATTCGCAAACCCAGGGGCTCGAGAGTCTCTGCGATCAATCGAGCGGTCTCGCGCTCCTGAAATCCGTACTCTGGATGCTCATGTATCTGTCGCCGAATGGTGACGAGGCTTTCGCGCAGTTGTTCAGCCCGCAATTTCATCTGCGAGACATCTTCCATTCTGGTGTTGGCGGAACTCATGTAGTTTTTCACTTCATCGCTTTGACAAGGGCGCTCACCTTTTCGCGTTGGACACTCCCTGCAATGCTCGAGTGCTCACGTGCCGCGCGTCCAACATGGAACTCCCTTAACGAAGTCTTTGTTGAGATCATTTCAATCGTTTCTGCATCTAATCCGCCCCCGACAAGGAGATTGAACTCTGGAAATCCTGCCTTTTGATAACTGAGCAACCTACCGATCTTAGTTTCCCAATCACCACGTCCGCCGTGCGTGAGAATTCGATCCACCTGTTTCAACCTCTTGACTTCTTGTATTGCTGAAAGAGGCTCAACCTCCTCGAACGCATGGTGTAATGTGGCTTTTAAATTCGGTGCACACGCCAGCAACTTGGCGACGCATTCGAGATCAAGCTTGCCATCTTTCACGAAACCTAAAACCAGCCCTTCAACCGGAAGCGAGGAGAGTTCGCCGGCGAGACCGCCAAGGTGTTGGATTTCCCGCGCATCTCCAGCGAGAAAATCATTGCGCTCGCGCAACATTACCCTTACAGGTATCGATACCGAGTCCAGCACTTCACGGACGACATTCAGCTCGGGTGTCAGACCACCTACCTGAAGTTCTCTCACCAGTTCGAGCCGGGTGGCGCCGCCCAACTCGGCCTCGAGCGCATCCTTCACCGTCGTGGCGATGACTTCAAGGATCATCGATCGTGTCCAAATATCTGATGCGCTTACGATAGCTGCGCAAAATGTCCCCCAAAACCTCTTCGCTAACGCCATCAAGATTGGCGCTGGGTAAGATCGGTACTGGTATCCCTTGCTTCAGCAAGTGAGAGACTGCGCTTATGACGATGGCGTTCACAATCGCTGCCCCAGCTACGGTTGACGATGGACCAATTGGCGATCGCAGCCCCGGCATTTTCAGCAGGGCATCGCCTATTGGCACGCAGTTGTCGACGACTACATCCGCGATCTCGAATAGACGCTTGCCTGAAGAGTGTCGCGAGGCCGAGCTGCGCGATTGCTCGAGATTTGTTATGGCAATGACGCTTAGTCCTCGGGCTTTCAACTCGAGTGCCATCTCCACCGGGACGGCATTGCGTCCCGAGTTAGAGATGATTACCGCGGCGTCTTTGCTCTGCACATCTTCTCGCTCCAGGAGACTGCGAGCCAAACCGCTTTGCTGCTCAGCACGCGTGCTTTCGAGTGCGCCTTTTAGGAAGATGAGCCTTTCATCAAGGATCGGATTTACGGCGGCGATTCCTCCGGCGCGGAAGAAGGCTTCGTCGGCGATCAGGTGCGAATGACCAGTCCCGAACATATGAATCACTCCGCCCGCCGCCAGTGCGTCGGCAATCAAAAGACCCGCTTGACGAAGATTGTCGTTCTGCTCGCGTTTTATCCTTTCGAGCACGATGATCAGGCCATCGAGATATTCAGCAAAAAAGGGCACGTGCAGACACTCCGTTCAGCCCAACCTTAGTTGGGTCCATAGCTCAAGCTGATCCAGCGTTTCCGTGTTGAGTTGCCAACCGCGGGCCGCGCGACCCAACAGGTAAGCCCCAATAGCCGGCGGAAATCTGGGGGCGATAACTGACGCGTTTGGAAAGGTTCGGCGAAGAACTTCGGTGAATCGGTTACGGACCAGACTGCAATTTTCAAAGACAGCCCCCTGGTACGACACCATTACTTCGGCTTGCCCACACTCAAGTTGCTTGATCGCTGCTTCGGCCGTCTCGGCCAGCTCGTCGCCGGCGGCAATAAAGATTCCGCGGGCTACCTCGTCGTCTTTTTCAGCTACTTCATAGGCCACGCGGCTTAAACGGGCGATGTCACGAGCCCTCATGCCGTCGCGATAAACACGAGTGATCGTTTCCTGGAAATCACTGAGACCAAGGGAGCTCACCACAGCTTCGGTCAATTGCGTGTGTGGCCCTCGTCCGTCATAACTTCGTGCTGCCGCTCGCAAAGCCATCTGACCAATGCGCTGCGCGCTTCCTTCATCGCCAAAGATAGGACCCCAGCCTCCAATCTTGACTCGGTCGCCATTCGCCTTTACTCCGAGAGTCGATGAGCCAGTGCCGGCTAGTACTACAACGCCGGGCCGATTGCTGAGTGCAGCCGCGTGGGCAATCAGCAAGTCGCTTTCAATGACGACCGATTGAAAACCCAACTCTCGAAAGATGGCTTCCATCTCGATCCTACCCTCACCTCTGTAATCAACTCCGGCCAAACCTGCCGAGACGGACCCAACCCCGGCGCGCGTGAGACCCGCATCTTCAAGGGAACGGTCCATGACCTCTTGCAGCGACCTTCTCACTATGGCGTCTTCGACCAGAAGGTGATTCGAAGGCCCACTCTCGCCGGCGCCCAGAATCCGACCATCGCGATCGATCGCGAAACAGCGCGTGCGGCTTCCTCCGCCATCAATAGAGAGAATGATCCCCATCAGGTCCCTTGTCCTTGCTGATGTTCCAGCCAACGGTCAAGCCAGTCGTATGCACGCCGCGAGACATCGGAAGGGAAACTGTGCCCGCCCCTGAAGAAGTCACCTGCCAGGGCCTCCTGGCTCTTCAGCAACCGGTAAACGGGCGCCAACCTCACGACAGATTGCCGCGCACTCCAACCCGCATTGGGAAAGACAAAATCCTCGTCAGAGGTAGAAAGAAAGAGTGGCCGAGGAGCGATCAGTGCTAACAACTCATGCATTTCAAATGGCGTCTGTACCACTTCCGAATCTGGGAACGCCCGATACGAATCCATATTGATGTAAGGACTTCTTACATAGAAACCGAGCCGGGGCATTAACGCAGTCGCATGGGACCAACGCCATACATTTCCGTCGATTCGAAATGTGTCGAAGCCGCAGTTGCTGGCCCCCACCTTGATCCTTTCATCAAACGCCATCGAGAATAGAGTTGTTATTCCACCATGTGAATGCCCGATGCACCCTACCCTAGTCGGGTCGATGAAATCGAGAGTCAATAGATAATCCAGAGCGCGACTCAGGTCCCAAACCATCTTTCCCAGTAAGGACCAGTCTGGATGTCGCCGATAAAAAGGAATCGCGTCACCATAATGGCCCGTCGCCGCGTCGTGTCTCTCGCCAAAACAGAGCGCATCGTAAGTAAAGGTTACGTAGCCTCGTTGGACCAGGTGCAGCGCTGTTTGCAACTCCGGATTTCCAGCGAGTCCGGCAGGTTCGTTCTTCCCGGCTTGCGTGGTCTGATGCGGACAAATAATGACCGGGCTCTTTCCGGTTAAATTCTTCGGAATCAGTAGATAAGAACTCACAACTTCACCTGGCTCGGATTGAAAAGTGAGTTTCCGCAAAATGTGGTTTTCACGCGTTGTTTCTTCGATAATTTTTGTGGCTACGGGTGGCTTTGATTTCGGAGGGTGGCCAAGAATAATTTCGAGACGGTTTTTGATCTCCTGTCGCCGGGCTTGCCACGCAGTTGACGTTGTAATCTTTTCATTTCCGTTTGTGAGTAGGTCAATCAACTCAGCTTTGCCGGATTGGGCACTGGACACCTGCGGACGCACGGCTTTGGTTATCGCTCGCCATTTTTCCCAACTCCAATCGACATAGTCGAACTCGCTCTTTGGCAGAGGTCTTTGCGCCTTAACCGCCCTCGAGCCAGACAAAGTCGCTCCGGCAACAGCCAGGCCAGTTGCTTGCAGGAATTCTCGACGCTCGATCTTAAAATTCACGACTACTTCTCGCTTTCAGCGAATGGCGATCTTCAGATTATGTTGCCCGCTGGGGATTCGTAGCGAAATCGTGCCTTCGGTGCGATTGAAGCTAAAGGCACTTGCTGCCAGCTCTTTGCCAGCAAGCAAAACTCGAGTTGGGGTCTTACCAATAAATAACGTAATTTTTGTTGATCGTTCAGTATTGCAAACGGCGTCGAGTTCATTCCCATTAATGTTAACGGCAATGCTCGCGGGAGACTCGCTGGCGAATAGGAGTTGATCTCCTCGTCGCAGCGAGCGGGCTTCGTGAGCGGCGAACACCTTTAGAATGTTCCCACCCTCGCTGACTGCAATAGTAGCCGCATCCGCCGACCACTCGCCCTGATTAATTGTTTGGGTCGCCGTGCCCACACGAAACATCACCAGATCCGTCTCGTTGCCGCGAAGCACTCGGATACCCTTAACATTCTTCCCGGTGATCTCACTCATCTGATTGATTAAATTTCGCGCCGAATCAGCCGTCGTTGCCGGAATGAGTGCTGTGATGAATTGCATTTCGCGCACGCGGTTGGCGGTTTTGAAAGTTAGGTATGCAGGTTGTGCAGGAGTTTCGGCGGGCGTCCGCGCCGAAAAGATGTGATATGGAATGCGGCCGTTTTCAACGCTCAACTTGACGTCAGTGCCCGCAAATGAACGTACTGCCAGCGATGCCTTCTCTCCGTTGTATATTGCCGTCAGCCCCTCGCTCTTGATCTTCTTCTTGTCCGGTAGGTGCAAAAGAAAATCGAACTGCGCGGGTTCACCGTTCGCTTCCAAGTCGTCAAAGACCACGAAATAGTAAGGCTTGATAAAGACAATCCTTCGGACGTAACGCGACAAACGCTCCTTATAAACAGAGGCCAGTTCGCTTCCCACACCATCATAAAACTCACTCGTGACTGAATCAGTTATCCGCGGGTAACGATTAAGCGCCTTGAACTGTAAGGTGTCCGGGAGTGATTGGCTTTCGGGGTTGCCGTCAACCAAAACCGTACTGTGTCCGACGGCTTGGGTGAAAAAGGTAACGTAGTACGGGTCCTTGTAGTAGTCCGACCAGCCCGCTTCGGAAACCAACGTCTCGCCAAAGGCGTTCAGCAGGAAAGCTCCCTGGTCAGCATGGTGATGATTGAAGTTTGGTCCGGCGCGATAGAGAAAGACGATCGCATCTTTGTCCCAGCCAGTCCGGAAAGCTGCTTTCCCTTTATCTCGAAAGATGACTGACGTTGGCAACCGAGGCGGTTGAGCACCGACAGCCTCGTCGTAAAAGATAAACTTGCTGAGTGAGGGCCGATCGAATTGAGAGTAATACCAGCGGACCACTGGATCTTTGGACTCGTACGCCAGCGCGGGAATCCCGTGTCCGGCAGGCGGATGAGTATCCCCCATATCCAAACTGCCACTGATTGGCTGGGTGAGTGTGTAGAGAGAGTAGTTAAGCGAATGGATTACATGCGTCTGTTTCCAGTAGTCGATGCCGAACACGCGTCGCAATGCGTTCAACGCTGGTCCCAGTGTCTCCATGTCGAACTCGTGGTAGCTGATCCCTTCGCCATAACTGCCGTCGGCGAGATAACTCGCTGACATGTGATCCTCCAGTTTGAGCAGCAATCCATGAAGATAGATCTCAAACTCGCCGTCTGCTTCCGAGCCCTTTAGGTCGCCGGCGATACTGGTGGCGGCGATGACGGCGCCCCCCACGGTGTGCGCGATCCAGTTGCTCGTGTTGGCCATCAGCCGATTGTCGAGAACGTATTCCTTGAAAGTGGGGATGATCGATTTCTCAATTAATGCCCTGCGGATCAAGGCGCGTTCTGTCTCGGAAAGATGGTCGTAGAGGAGGTCATATCCGAACGCCACTTCTGCCGCGAGCAGCCCGGCCGGATAATAAGTATGTTGACCCTGCGCATTGAACCAGGGCGGCTGCCAACGCTCCCAGCGCGCCACATCGAGCATTGCCGACTTTGCCGCGTTACGAGCTTCTTCACTATCCGTCACATAAGCTTCAAAGGCATTGTAGGCAATCCGGAACCGCGCACGATTGAGTATGTCGAAATACGCAAGCAGTGATGGAAGCAGATACTCGGTATCGAGAAGCTCGAAGACCTTTCCGCCGTGGGCCAACTCTCCTGACGCTCGCGTGTTCTTGGCTTGCGTTTGCAGATGCCCCCAGAGGTTGGCCAGCTTTGGATCACGCGATCGCTCGATCAATGTTTGACGATCTTCTGCTGAGAAATAGAGGCGAGGGTGGCTTCTTCTTTCAGGATGAACCAGCAACCGTACGGTAGTACTCACACTCAGCCCGTTATCGGTGATGCCCTCGAGCTGAACTGACCAGATGCCTGCTTGATCGGCGGGACGGATTGAATAAAGAGAGGTATTAGTCCAGACGCCGTCTCTGCCGCGGCGGTCACCGTGCGTCCCATCATCGTGGAGCGTTCCCTTGGCTATCTCTTTTCCGCCAGACCCCTTCACGGTGTAATTCACTTGCGTGAGTCGAGCGGGCAGCGTCGTTTCAAGTGCAATCACATCGCCAGCTCCATAACCTCTCTTGCTGATGATGGCTGACCAGGGCTCGATCGATCTGGTTTCCGGTAATTGGACGACAAAGCGAGCAGCTCGGGCTGCTGCAAACTCCACATCATCGATGATGAAGCGATAAGTTATATCGGGGTCTGCCTGCGGGAGCTGTGCCATTAAATAGATGGCTTCAAATTTAAGACCTACCGAAGGGCTATTGCCGCCCGCATCGCGATATTCGGAAACAAGAGTTTCAGCTTGGATCCAGGCATTGCCCAAAACTGACACTCTGCTTGTATAGAGCTGTCCGTTGACCCCTGCTAGTCCAATCTCGACTCCTGCTCTGGTTCCGGGATTGTTAACGCGATAACTAAAGCTGAGTCTCGCATCAGCGCTGTTAATCATTGCGATCTGCTTGATGAAGCCAAACTGCAGAGCGCCGGGAAGGTTCGGTTTTACAACCCGCATCAATGCCCGATTGCCGGGCACGCCGTATTGCGACGTGGGCGCCAAACTCGGTTCATAGCCGATATCCTGCGCGGGCGGATAACTGGCCCATTGACCGAGCCCTTCACCCTGAAAGTCCTCACGCATGATGTGGGCTTCGGTGAGTACTTGCCGTTCCTGGGCGGTGGCGGTGGAGACCGCGGCGATCATGCCCAGAAACAGGATTAGCAGGGCATGATCGAGGTACCCGGGTTTACGCGCCTTTTTATGACTCGCGCCGCTGAGCATAGTCATCCTTAATATTCGAAATCTCAGGTTTATCACTTGAATGCTGCCTCGAGTGCCGGCCAGAGTTTTTCCCTTGTCAGACTGCCGGCGGCAAAGATCGCGATGCCATCCGGATTGGCCTTTCTTGCCGCCTCAATCGCACGCAACAGCTTCTCAGGAGGCAAAAACCCCGGCGGCAGATCTGCTCTCAGTTGCGCAGTACTCTTTGCCAGATTGTCGAGCGCAGCAGACGACGCGTCGCGCCCACCCTCATTTGTAACGGCTGAAACCAACGTGCCCAGCGCCCGTGTACGTTCAGGCGCCACACCTTCCAATCGTACCAGTAGCGCTTGAAACGCCTGGTCAATTGCGCGCGCCTTCTCAACTCGGCCGGCCACGTCAGTTGTAGCTAACGCTTTCATCTCCTCAGTGCGGTCGCGGAGATCATCGAGCGGTTTCATCTCTTCCCGATAGAGATACGTTGTGGCAATTCCCGCATAAAGCGGACGCTCACGTCTGGTCCAGTCAAGCTGTCGCTCGGTAACTTCCGTCAAGTGGGCCAGGTAATCTTCAAAGCTGCCGGCGAAGTGGCTGCGATAGGTCATCGGCATGTAAACATCTACCCAACGCGACCACTCGTGCCAGCGCTGGCCAATAAAGCGCGCGCTCTGGATCGGATTCTTGAAGACAGCAGCAGAAATCTTTATTTTTGGATTTACTTTATCTACGACTTCCCGGGCTTCGCGGACGAACTTGTCTATCTGATGAACCCGGTAGTCGTAAAAGAAGTACCGCATGTCGGGGGGGCCGCCGGGAATGGTGCGACCGTTCAATAGATAATCAGCCATTTCTCGCCGATCCCGTTGCTGCCAGTCGGCGGGAATCATGGTTGGATCGCTCCACCAGTTCGCTTCGATCCTCGCCTGGACAGGTTGGACACGATAGCGCTGCGAGTTGTTTGTCTCGTAGCTAAGCAGCGCGTGGCGTGGAATCTCTTTCAGGCAGTAATCACAGAAGCAGTAACCTTCCGGCGAGACGTCTCCCGGATAGCGGGCGTAGTCGTGGTGCACACTATCGACCGGGTAATTTCTCGCAATCTCATCGATCATTGGTAACAACCATTGGTCCGTATAGCCCGGCCGGCGTGCCGGACACATCCAAACATACGGGTACCGGCGACGAACTGTGCCCAGTGTTTCACTCGAAGTCGTAGTGCCATCAGGATTGAGTTGGGCCCATTCAGGATGCTCGCGAAATGCAGCACCTCGCTCACCTTCCGCGAAATCCACCAACCACGCATCAACCTCAATGCCCACGGCCTGCGCCTCGCGCGTGAGGTGCTCGATCAAGTCAAACGATTCGTAGCCTTTGGCAATGACCTGCGGAAAGCGCTTGCTCTTCCAGTAGATCTCGCCGTTCATCCCCTTCACGAGCATAACAATGACATCAATGTTCGCGCGTTTAGCTTGAACAACAAAAGCGCGTACCGATTCGGCTGTCCTGCCGGCATCAGGCGGGTGGGCCCAGAGGGCTCGAGCCTCCCGACGAAGTTGCGTGCTTTGAAAACTAGATTCAGTCGCCCTGTGCTCTTCGCTTGAGCGAACAGGTGTGGTCAAGATGGTAAAGAAGAGCAAGGCAAGGATGACCGGGAGTAAGTCCCAGGCGCTCCTTTTATTGCCATCCCTGGTGCAAGGTTTCATGTTTCTAAGATCCTTGTTTACCTGCTTCGGTTTCGACTGCTTCGCGAGCAGGTGACGAAAGGGATCGAAAGATCCCGCGACGAGCCCAACGATTGATGAAGAGGCCTCCACTGATGAGAGCAACCAGCAGAGCGCCGCCAAATGTTACCCAGTGCTTTCCTAACGGACTGATTACCGCCAAAATCGCGGCCGTACAGAAGCAGATGCCGAGAACGCAATCGATCAGGTCGGTGACTGTTTCGCGCCGGATGCTGCGGCGATCTTCAGGACTAAAATCCCTGACGACTGGTCCCCACAGTCCGGGAGGCCGGCAGCGCGCATAGAATTTTCGCAGTGTTTCAATTCTTTCCGGCGGCGTCAGGTAAGTAACTGCGACGATCGTCGCAGACCCGAGCCCAAACAGGAGCAGGAACCCCTGCCAGAACGGGTGGGCCTCTTCGTTCGAGAACCCCAATGGAAACCAGACTATGTAACTGAGTGGCAGACCAATTATTAGCGCTGCTGCCTCGCCATAAATGTTGAGCCGCCACCAAAAGAACCGCAGCCATGACAACGGGAGAATGAAGGCAAACACAACGGAGTTAATGAAAAGAAACCAGGTTCGCAGGCCCTGGACAAAGAAGTAGGCGACGAGGAGTGAAAGGGCAAAGATCACGATGGACCCGAAGCGTCCCACCCAAACATAATGACGTTCGCTTTGAGCTGGGCGCAGAAAAGGCCTGTACAGGTCGTTGACCATATAGGACGCGCCCCAGTTCATCAACGTACTTATCGTGGACATATAGGCAGCAAAAATGCCCGCTACAAGCAGGCCCAATAGACCGACCGGCGCAAATCTGCGTACCAGATGCGCCCAGAGTTCGCCTGGCTCAGCAACGGTTCCGGGAGCGTACAATGCCGCCGCGATCATACCGAGAACAAGAAATGGCAGTACTCTTACAATCAAGGTCAGAAGGGCGTTGAAGAGCTGGCCCACCTGCGCATGAAACTCATTTCGAGCGGCCATGAAACGCTGTGCGGTAAAGCCTTCTCCGCCAGTCGGTGAGGCTGCGAAGAAAAGGCCCTGCACCATGAATGCCAGGATAGTTAGGGTGTCGAGGCCGGAGACAGGCGGAATCACCGAGAAGAAGGACTCTGCTCCAGCACCGCGGGTCGCCTCAATACCCTGATAGACCGCGTCCATCCCACCGACTGCGATCAAAACAATCGGAATCAGAATCACATTTCCCAGGAGGAAGATTCCGAATTGATAAGCGTCGGTATACGCAACACCGTAAAGTCCGGAAGTAACCGTGTAGACCGCCGTCACTACCGCCGCGAAAAGGATGAGGTTAATAGGCTCCCACCCCAGGATCGGTCCAAGCGCGGCCCCTAGCCACCCGGATACGTAACCCATCAAGACGACGATAAAGCCGAAACTCATAAAGAAGGCATAGAGGCCGCGATAACTGCTGGCTACTCTGCCGCTATACCTGACGCTCAGTAGTTCCGCTGACGTGACAGTGCCGAGGCGTCGCCAATATTTGGACCACAGCACGGCGCCTAGCGGCATCCAGATAACATAAGGGATCCACCAGACAGCATTTCCGAGCAGGCCACCTTGATAAGTAAGCATCGTCACTGCCGGGGCAAGGCCCGCATCGGTGTAAGTGGCTACTGCCGAGAGCGCAATAACCCACCATGGAAGGTTGCGACCGGAAACGAAATAGTCGGCCATGCTGCGACTGGCCCGGCGCACGAAATAGAGGCCGACGACCAGCATGAAGAGAAAGTAGAAACCGACAACCAACCAGTCGAGATTCCTCAACGCACCCGCCTTATCCAGAATTGACTACGACCGCTTCAAACCTTTGCCCACGACCTGGTTTCTCAAGGTCCCAATATTCTCAATCTCGCAAACCAACTCATCGCCAGCGTTGAGCGAAGCGCTACCTCCGATCCCAGCGCCTACAGGTGTACCCGTAGAAATGATGTCGCCAGGTTCAAGCGTCATAATCGACGAGCTGTAAGCAATTTGATCCTCGATGCGGAAAATCATGTCGCGCGAGTTGCCCTCCTGGCGAAGCTCACCATTCACCCAAAGCCGGATGTTTAGGTTGTGTGGATCGTCTATCTCATCCGATGTAACTATCCAGGGACCAGACGGGGCAAAGCCATCGAACCATTTTCCTGCTAACCAGTCGAAGAAACGGTCCAGTTCGCGTTTCCGGCGATTCTCCATCTGCGAATTCAAACCACGCTCCGAAATGTCATTGAGAATGGTATAGCCGAAGACATGGTCAAGGGCCCCGGTAGCCGGAATGTCCCGTCCCCCCTTGCCAATGACCACTGCCAGTTCCGTTTCCCAACCGACCGTTACGTTTTTATCGCTGATCACAATTGGGTCGCGGTCGCCGATTATCGTCGTGGACGGTTTCAAAAATAGCTGCTGCGTGATCACATCCGATTCGTGTGGCGCCTCATAACCACTTTCCACAATATGCTCGCGATAATTACCAGCCAGGCAGATCAGCTTTCCCGGTCGTTCGAGCGGAGCACGCATTTTTGTCTGCTCCAACGTGAGGCTCGGACACCCGGTTATCGCATTCTCGATTAACTTCTCAAGATCTGCATTCCACGAACGAATTAAACTCAGCATATCTCCGGCGAAGGCATTTCTCTCAGGTTGGGCCGCAGTCAGGTCTGCGATGGAGCCAGCATTGACATCCACTATGCCTAAATGGGGCGATCCATCATTCTCAAGCGTAGCCAGTTTCATAAGACAAACGTCACAGTCGCGAGCCTGGTGTCGGCACTGGATCCAAGGCCTGCGCCGCTGTTCCTGAGTTGGAGCCCGCACGCCTTTGAAATCTCAGATGCATTCGATAAAGGCCGTAACCGATAAGGCAGAGTGCCAAGCCGGCGCCAAGACTGATTCCCCACGCCGCCCCCGAAGGCTGGCCCGCAACCGCAATCAGCAGCAGCACTCCGGTACCAATCGTGATCCAGCCAATAATGTAGAAGGGTGAGAAAGCCTCTCCTTTGGCCTGATCCGCCAAATCGTCTTCCCTGATTGCGATCGACAGACCTGCGAAGAACTCGCCAATCTTTGCGCGCTCCTGGAGACTGACACGCTCGATGAAACTCACGAGCAACATGGCTCCAGCGGTAATTCCAAAGTTGACCAGGATACTAATCGCTTCGTAGTCGTACCGAAGCCAGTTCGTGTCGATTCCCGGCTGCTTTGCGAGGACCAGGGTTTTATAGAAGTAGAACGAAATACCGGAGGTGAAACCTGCGACAATACCGGCCACCGCACTACGCCAACTAAAGCGCGAACTCAAGAGGCCAAGGAGCATGGGGATCAGCATTGGTCCAACGAACAGACCAAAGACGGTTACCATCACTTCGAACAAACCTTTGCGTGCGGAGGCGATGAGAACAACACCGATTACGATGGTGATGGACCCAATCAGCAGAGTGGCGATACGGCCCACAAGAACCAAACGGCGTTGACTTGCATTCTTGTCGAACAAACGCTGATAGATGTCCTTTGTGACAACGCTCGCCATCACGTTGTAGTCACCACTCAACGTAGACATTGTTGCTGAGAACATCGCGGCGATCATCAAACCCATCAAACCAACCGGTAGAAATCTGAGCGTCAATGCGGCATAGGTGTACTGCGGCGAATTGGGTGGCTGCATCAGTTCAGGCATCAGACTGCGCGCTGCCATCGCAGGCAGAATGAAGAGCGGCGGGCCAAGAAACATCAGCACAGCACCCAGAATTCCGGCTTTGCGCGCCTCAGTTTCATTTCGAACACAGTAGAACTTCTGCGCCATGGCCCAGTTGCCGTTGTAGCTGAGTGCGATCAGCAGATAGAAAGCCAGAATGTAGAGCCACGAAAAAGGACCACCGGTAATGGAAAAGAAATCCTCCGGCACACTGGCGCCAAAACTGGCAAAAGATCCCAACTGACCAATGACGAGAGGAAATAACACCAGAACGCCAAGGGTCAGAATGATGAACTGAATGTAGTCCGTTACGACTACAGCCCAGAGCCCACCCATGAACGTGTAAAGAAGCATCACGATTCCACAACCGATAATGCTTACTTTGAGATCGTACCCAAGTCCGATTGAAACAAAGACCCCGGTGGCAAAGATTTTCAAACCGTCGTCCACAATCTTCAGAGGCAAGCCGGCCCAGGCAAGGATCTGCCTTACCGGCCTGTTGTAGCGCGCTTCGAGAAATTCGACTGGACTGATGATCCGGGCCCGCCGCCATCGTGAAGCCAGAAAGATCGTACCCAGCGCCATTGCTACAGAGGCGCTCCAGGCCAGAGTGATCGCTACAAACCCGAAGCGATAGGCCATCTCTGAGTACGCAACAAAAGTAAAAGCGCTGAAACCCGTCATGTAGAAGGAAACGCCTGCCAACCACCACGGGACAGCGTTGCCACCAGTGAAGAAATCACGGATGTGCTTCATGCGCTTCCAGAAGTAGAGGCCAATCACCGTCAGCAATACGAAGTAACCGACGATGACAATGTGATCGGCGATCTGTAGACCCGTTGACACTTGATTTAAAACGTCCAGTAGATGCGAGTTGTGACAGAAGACATCTGAACCCGGGAATTAGCCAAGACTAGGAGCCACTTCCTCTATTCTTCCCGACTCGAGCGAGCGCGACACCGCGTCCAACACGGCAGTTACCTGTCTCCCGGCAATCGCGGTAACTTTGGGTTCAGTGTCATTTACAACGGCGTCAACAAAATCCGACAAGCACTCAACAAACGCTCCGCGCAACTTGCCGAAAACCTCGTAGTTCAAGAACGTCTTTGGATAGCTAAACCGCTGCTCTGTGCTGATCTCGATCGATTCGCGTTTGCGATCGAAATGCAGGTGGCCGTTGCTGCCAACAATCTCGACAAAAGAATCAACTATGGTGGGAAAGCTATTCGGATAGATCCAGGCAGATTCAACCGTTGCGAATGAGCCGCTCGCAAATTTAATCTGCGCCTGGATGATGTCGTAGGTGTCGATCCCCCGCGCTGTGAGTACCCCTCTGGTCCCATAGGCATGAACTTCGATGGGCTCGCTATCCATGTACCAGCGCATTAGATCAATGTCGTGCGCGCCGAGGAAGTGCACGGGAGTGGTCTTATGCGCCCATTTGATCATCTCGGTTGGAACGTAGATCGTGTCGTTCTTTCTGGCATAGCCCGCCAGAGGCTTGCCAATTTCTCCCTGACTAATACTGACGAATCCGTGATGGTAGGAAGATAGCCAGCGGTGATTGAATGCTACCTGAAGCTTTTGTCGCGGCAAGCTACGACTCAAGGCCACTAATTCGTCCGCCTCGCTGAGATCGGTCGTAAATGGTTTCTCACAAAGCACATGTTTGCCGGCCATGAGGGCGGCCTTGACGGGCTCGTAGTGTGCAAAATCCGGGGTTGCAACGCACACTGCCTCAAATAAGTCGCTGGCGAGCATCTCCCGATAGTCTGAGTAGCGAGCCTTTATTCCCCACTTGTCCCCTACCTCGTTGAGCCGCTCAGGGTTGCGATTGCAGATCGCCGTCACCGTGCACAGCGGGTTGGCTCGGTAAACGCGAACATACTGTTCACCCATGATGCCGAGTCCGATTACGCCGATCCGTACTTTATCCTTCATTCAGTCCTCTTACATTCGAGCTGGCTGTCATTCCCGGGGATCGCCTGGAGGGGCAAGAAGCTGTTCTTCAAGCGCAATAGTCTCACTGACGAGAGTATCCTCGGCTTCCGCCGCGCATTTTGCCGAGATCACCTCGTAACCACCGAGGGAATACGCTTCACGATTCGGCAAGTAGCCGATGTAGCCATTGGCGATACCTACGATAAACGTTCTGGCGGGAGCCTGACGTTTAAGCTTCAACCCAATTTCTACAAAGACTTCGGCCGGCACGGCGACGAAAATAGCTTCGCTGATTCGCACTCCCTGAAGTTCAATGGGTAAGTTGCCATCAATGCGGGTCAGCGCTTCGCTGGCATAAAAACTTGTAATTGATGCATAGAGGCGTCTGGTTTTTGCAGGGCCTATTTCTTCGGGCGGCGCACCCTCCTCCTTTAATCTGGTCAACTGGGCGTCAGCCTCGCGCAAGCTCTCCACTGCTTCTTCAACCGGTGGATAATTCTTGAGCGGCAGGTTCACGCGCCTGCAAAGCGCCGCGAGGGCCGGAGCGTTTGTAGTTGGAATGTGCGGCAGTGCGGCCAAAGTGGCCATAGCGAGCAGGTGACCAAGTTCGGCCGCTCGCTCAAAAGTGCGTCCGGGCGTAATGATGCCGATGGCGCTCAATTCGGATGAATGGCCCATGCTGATGTTGCCCTGTGTGCCGTTTACAAACATCGCAAAGCCGTCTGGACCAAGTGCTTTTTCAATCTGCTCCACAGCAAACGCCGGAAAATCTCCGGTCACCAGCAAATTATCCGGACCAAGCACCGTTGGGTGGCAGGAATAATTTATGAATACTGCCCGCGTCCGACCCACGATGTCATCAACCTTGATGATTCCAACCTCCTCGTCGACAGGACTTTGGTCCGAGCTGCGCCGATTGACTCCAACCCCGGCAACATGGCCGGCGCCCACCCCGACTCGCGCTGGAAACCGCTCCGTCCAGGCGACCGCTACAGACTCCTCGATCGCATGCGCGAGCAAATCCATATAAGCCGCGTCGACGCTCTCTTCAGGATTGAAGAACGTCGTGATGGTTACGGGCCCGGCGTGAGTGTGCGTTGAGGCAATCATTACCGCATCAGGCCGAATGCCCGTTCGTTCGTAGATGGCCGAACGCACTCGTTTGACGAAGTCGCTGGACAAAGCGAGCAGGTCGACACTCACGAGGGCAACAATCTCCTCTCCATCAGACAGCACTAGTGTCCGCGCGAAAAGATCGTCGTGTATACCCTGAGATACACCGTGCCGGGCGGCAAATCCGGCCAACGGCGCACCCACCGCCGGCGAAATACAAACCCTATTGAATCCTGCTCTTAACAAAGCTCTTCCCTCGGCGGGTGGATCATAACAGCAATCGCAGGTTTGATTTTGATGAAACGGCAGCTCCGGGGGTCAGGCAATCAAGGCCACCGCACACGTGTGGCAGCCCTTACCCGGGGCGCAACAGATCAGAAAGTAATCCTCACCCCCAGTTGGAGAATGTGCGGGGCGAAGAAATTAGCGCGCGGCAGCATGCTTCCAAGTAATGGGCTGGTTAGTGCGTTCGCATGCGTGTAATTTGTGGCGCTGCCGAGCCGGTGCAGAACTTCTCTCGTTACGTTGAACATGTCCATACGCACTTCCAGGCTCTTCGTCTCGCCAAAACGAGTGACTTTAGCTGCCGAGAGATTTAAGAGCCGGCCATAAGGCGCGCGGAAGAAGTTACGCGGGATGGTCCCGAGAGTGCCAGGCGCATAGTTAAGGCTTATCGCTCCGGGTTGAATGAGAAACAACCGCGCGCCGTCTTTCTCCCAGGCTCTTACGGCTTCATCCCACGCGGCGCCGGTCAAATATGGATTTCCCACAAGGTCGCCGCGCTCAGGGATGCTTAATCCGGTGTTGGTCAGACGATTGAAAATGTAAGGGTTGATTGGCAAACCTGACTGAAAGGTCAAGATGCCTGAAAAACGCCAACCGCCAATCAGTTTATCCGTCAAGCCGCCGCTGTTCCAGAAGCGTTTCCCCTTACCGAATGGCAGCTCCACGATTCCATTGGTCACCCAGCGGTGCGGGATGTCAAGGGCCGAAACGCCTCTACTATCGTTAAAGTTTAGATTGTTGGCGATGAAGGCGTGATTGGCAAAGATTGTAAAGATCTCGGCGCCCTGATCGATGTTCTTCGACCAGGTGTAGGTCGAAGTAAAGCTGTAACCTTGCGTGAAGCGTTTCGTGACCTTTGCCGTTCCTGCGTTGTAGTTTGACTCCAAAACATTCGCCACGATATTCGAGCCGATAGTGAAGTCTGCAAACTGACGCCGTAAATAGGGCTGCGCAGCCGGGTCTAAGCTCTGGAAGTTGGCCGGAGTCGCGCTGAAGGTCGGCTGGTTGAAAAACCACTGCAGAGGCAGGTTCTTTGAAACCGAACCGGCGTAGTTGAGTTCCACTACCATGTCGCCCCAAATCTGCCGCTGGAGGCTGACGCTCCACTGCTGTGACCGCGGTGTCCTGTATGAGCCGAGCGAGGAGATGCCAAGCACAGGCTGGTTGTTGACTGCGGCGGGGTTGACGCCACCGGGGAGGGCGAGAGAGATCCCGCTTCCGGTGGTCGGGGTGAACTGGCTACTGGGAAAGAGATCGCTAAGCGAAATGGCGGGGTTCTGGAAACTGGTCAGAGAGCCCTCAAAGCTCCCACGCCTGAAGGGGGTGTATTTCTGCCAGTGAAAGAACTGTGACGTGTCGGAATAGAACAATCCATAGCCCACGCGGAGCACCATGGGATCGTTCTTGAACGGTTGAATCGCCACACCGATGCGCGGCCCGAAGTCGCTCTTGTCTGCATCAACGACTCGGGGGCTTGTGCAGCAAACTACCAGCGGGCTATTAGCAAGCTGCGCAACTACCGGATCTGCCACCAGGAAGCGCCCGCCATTCTCAACGTCCACGCGGCTGCCGCCCAGGAGGTTCTCTCTAAAAGGCTGGTGATACTCATAGCGTAGTCCGAGGTTCACTGTCACGCGAGGGGTCACTTTCCAGTCGTCTTGAAAGTACGCGGCCCACGGCCTGTTCTGTAGGTGGGCGAGTTGGGGCGTTGTCAGCGAATGGCTGTTGGGTAGCCCTAACAGCAGATCCGCCACCCAGTTATTGCGGTTACCGCCGGTCCCGATGCTGCTGTTGCCGGTGCTGAAAAGTCCACTGAAGTTAGCTCTCCCATTCGTGTTGATGCGTTCGCCATTTCTGAAACGGTTCTCGTCAATCTTGAAGCCGAATTTGAAGGCGTGTCGCCCGCGTATCCATGAAACGTTATCGGCGATCTGGTAAGTGTTTTGTATCGTACTCAGGATGGAGCCGGTGAAGCCACCGAAATTGAGTAAACCGGGGAGCAGGATGCCCGGTAGCGTGTTAAGGAGCGAATTCCCAACACCCACTGCTGTAGGGTCAGATTCTTCAATGCTGTCTCCATAGACTCCGCGGACATAGCCTAGACGCAGTTCGTTGACCAGCGCCGGGCTGAAAACATGCGTCCAACCGAGGTTCAACACCCGGCCGAATCCAGTAACGTCTTTTTGCTGGAGAGGGAGAACCGACTGGTTGTCGCGGGAATTGTTCTGCCACGTCAATCGTCCATAGATGTTATCGCGGTCCGAAATCCTATGGTCAATGCGCAGGGAGTACTGGTTGTTGATAAGGCGTGCGCCCGCAGGCCCTAGAAAGTTCAGGTCGGGTCCGGCCTGGTTAGGCAGCGGTTGCTGAAGGTTGATGATGGCCTGCGCTACTGAGTTCAGCCTGTTGGAAGGGATTTGATTGTTCTGGAAAGGCTGGCGAATGAACTGCGGATTCAGAGCAGAGGCTGGTTGGGCGTTATTAAAAAGCGGATTAGCGACGGTCGTCGCCGGGTCAAAGATTTGACCGGCTCTGATGCACTGTCCGGAAGGCGTCCCGTTTGCGTTGAGCAGAGGGATTTGAGTAGCTCCGGACATAAGGCAAGCGCCGAGGCTTGACGAGAAATCTCCGATGCGTTCGGCCCCAGTCAGCACACGGGCGAACCCGAGGTTGATGACGTTCTGCCTTTTACCTTCATAGCTGAAGAAGAAGAAGGTGCGATCTTTGATGAAGGCGGGGCCGCCCTCGCCAAATCGCGGCAACCAAAGCGGCCCGCCGATAGTTCCGCCGAACTGGTTAAAGCGCAGCTTGTTCTTGCTGCGCTTGCCATCCTTGTCAAGGGGCCCTAGCGGATTGCGCGGCTGAAACACGTCGTTCTGTACGAACTCGAATAACGAGCCGTGAAACGCTCGGGTGCCGGTCCTGGTCGCGATGTTGACCTGGGTGATGCCCTCAAACTCGGCGGAGTAAGCGTTGTTCTGCAACTGGAACTCCTTCACCGAATCCATCGACGGGGTGATCGTGGGCGTGCCGAAGGTTGGATCGGTATTGGCCTGACCGTCAATCTTGAAAGTTATGGACGACGCCCTCGTGCCTGAGACGGCAAAGGTGCCGCCACTCTCAAGGCGGAAAGCCTCGGCGTTTCCCCCAAACCCGCTGGTGACCGTCGAGTCGAGCGTGAGAAAGCTGTAGATGTTACGGTCGCTCGACGGGAGTTCCGTTAGCTGCCGACTATTAACGACCGTTCCAATGCTTGCAGATTCAGTCTGCAGCAAGCCAGCGGCATCCACAACCTCCACTCTCTCTGAAATATCTCCAGGAGTGAGTTGGACATCTGCGCGCGACCTTTGGCCCACATTAACAATCACCTCATTTAGCACAGAGGTAGAAAAACCAGCGGCTCCTACGGTTACACTATAGGTTGCGGGCACCAGGAATGGCGCCTCGTAAAGCCCTTGGCTGTTGGTCGTTAACGTCTGGCTGGAATGGGTTCCAAGGTTTGTGATGGTCACGGTGGCCCCTGGGACAACGGCTCCCGTGCCGTCGGTGACGACGCCGACGATGGCACCCCTTTCTGTTTGTGCGAAAGCCGCCATTGGCAGAAGGAGGAGGAAAAAGCTGAGAAACGTACCGGCTAAACTTCTTCTCATGGCAAGAGTCTCCTGATGCCCTTTCGGGCTTGGTTTTGATCCTGAACTTGGGGAGATGCTGACGGTACCAGTCATTGAAGAGCAGGTCAGCGAGGTTTATCGCCTCTTTGATCCGCGTTTCAGAGATTCTTCAACACTTAATAACGCTTTTTCTTGACCGCCTCAGACGTCTTCTTTATTAGCTCCAAACATCCTTCGCCGAGTGTTACCGCGAGTGCCACGGAAAGCACATCAAGCACACAGAGCTGAGCAATCCTTGAGGTCAAAACCTCACCCCCGAGCGGGGATTCAGGTGAGGCCGTGAGGAGGACCACATCAGAGGCTCTCGTAATCGGCGAAGGACTGAAGTTGGTTATCGCTATTGTGGTAGCGCCCGATTTCCGAGCTGTCGTCAGCGCATCGACAACATCCTTCGTACTACCGGAATTTGAGATCCCGATAGCGACGTCTTGTGTGGAGAGGGATGCTGCAGCCATCACCTGTAGATGAGCATCCCCGTAAGCATCGGCACTGAGGCCGAATCTCACGAACTTTAGTTTGGCGTCCAACGCTGTAAACGATGAGTAGCCCACACCGTAGATGTCTATTCTCCGAGCTTTGGACAGAGCCTGGGCGGCAACCTCGACCATGTCAGTGTCCAGGGCCTTCATCGTGTCTTCTACCGCCTTGATATTTGTCTGAAAGACTTTTTGTGCGAGGTCGGCGCACGAATCAGCGAACGTAATGTTCTCGTGGATGAACTCGACTGGCTCGACCAGGTCCTGAGCAAGTCGCAGCTTAAACTCCTGGTACCCTTTGTAACCCACGGCGCGACAGAATCTGATGACGGTTGATTCACCCACGCCGATGTCGCGCGCTGCCTCTGATACTGACATCTGCATGACCTTTTCGGGGTTGGTCAGGACAAAGTCGGCGACCGATTTCTCGGCAGGCTTAAACATTTCTGCGGCACTTTTGATCCGGAGAAGACACCCGGCTTTGGCTGGTGCAATATGTCTGGTCCTAGACATCGCTTTATGAGATTTAACGCTGGTGTAAACCTTCACATTCATCTAATGCGGTGGTGTTTTACTTCGTACCCACAGAAATGTCAAGCTTTTTTTGATTTGGTGAGGCTGAACCTAGTCTGAGGGTGAGGGATTGTGGAAGTTCTCGAACGGTGGCAGAATGCGTCCTCGTTTGGACCGATAAGTATTACTGCGGGGGGCGCATCAGGCCTCTCTGTGTCTGAATTCCAGCTTCGAACTAAGATTTTTCCAATTCCAACAGTATGGGTCCGGGCTACTTTAACGCCACCGGCAGGGAGGCTAACACATGGAGTGGATAACTGATCCTCAGGCGTGGATTGCGTTCTTATCGCTGACGGTACTCGAACTTGTTCTCGGCATTGATAACATCGTTTTCATCTCCATCCTGGCAAGCAAGCTCCCAATTGAACAGCAGAATAAAGCCCGCATCATAGGCTTATCGCTCGCAATGTTCATGCGCGTCGGTCTACTTTTTGCCATTTTCTGGGTTATCCGTCTCACCGCGCCACTCTTCGAAGTTTATGGAAATGAGATCTCGGGCCGCGACCTGATTCTCCTGGGTGGCGGACTTTTCCTGCTCGCGAAAGCTACGCACGAGATTCACGGAAAGTTAGAAGGCGACGAAAAGCACGCTGTTATAACCGCCAAATCTTCCTTCGCCAGTGTCATTATTCAGATCCTTTTGCTCGACGCCGTTTTCTCACTTGATTCGGTGATCACGGCAGTTGGCATGGTTAACCAGATCGGCATCATGATCGCCGCGGTGGTGGTCGCGGTAGTCTTTATGATGATCTCGGCGGGTAAGATCAGTGCCTTTGTCGAGCGCCATCCAACCGTCAAGATGCTGGCGCTCAGTTTTCTGCTCTTAATCGGCATGGCGCTGATTGCAGAAGCTCTGGACCAGCACATTCCCAAAGGCTACATCTATTTCGCAATGGGTTTTTCGATCTTTGTGGAAATGCTGAATCTGAGACTGAGGAAGCCTAAAGGCCAGCCGGTCCAACTTCATCGGTCTTATGCCCCGGACTGAGTGAATCTCACTTCGCGAGTTTAAGAGTTCTTTTCCTCATGGGTGTTTTTCCGGCTTGCACTCCCGGAGTCCGAGAGGTGCGGATCGTACTGGTCGCGAAGATCGTCCATGATGGTGTGCTCCCAAAGGGGCACGCCCACCCAGTAGGCGGCCCTCGCAATCATGTGCGCAGCAACCGGCGCAGTGAGGATAATGAACGCCACCCCGGCCAGCGCCAGACTCGCGATAGCCAGTTCGCGGTAATTTATTGCCACAGAGAAAAGGACCAGACTTGTACCCAGCGCGCCCGCCTTGGTGGCAGCATGCATTCTCATCATAAGATCCGGCAATCTGAGAATGCCTATGGCTGCGATCAACATGAAGCTTGCCCCGCTGATCAAGAGCACTTTACCGATCACATCGCTCATACCTTCTCTCCTTTACCGACAAAGATCGCAAAAGCGACCGTTCCCAGAAATGCGATCAGGGCCAACATAACTGCGACGTGTAAAAGATCGACCTGGTTCGTGACAACGGCGTAGGTTGCGGTGATGCCCACTGTCACGGAAGCAATAAGATCGAGCGCCACGACCCGATCAGGAAGGCTTGGCCCACGAACCAACCGGACAAAGGCCAACACCAGGGCCGCAGTCATCATCAGCAGTGCAATGTACATGGGGTCGAAGATCCGCATCATCAGATAGTTGAAAATCATCGCGATATCTCCAGAATGCGCCGCTCATACTGCTTAATCTTTCTCCGGACGTTTTCAACGTCATCGATATACATCGCGTGGATATAAAGGATTCGCCGATCCTCTGAGATATCCACGCTCAGCGAGCCTGGGGTTAAGGAGACCATGTTGGCGAGAAAAGTGATCTCTCCGTCCGTCGTCGCTTCCAGAGGGATGGCTACGACACCTGGGCGCATGAAATGTCGCGGCGTCACAATGTCATACGCCACACGCAAGCTCGAGATAACCAACTCCCAGATAAAAAAGAGACTCAGGCTTACAACTTTCAAGACTTTGCTGAAATAGCTTGAAGAAGCTTCCCGGCGATGGGCGAAACCCAGAATCGCGTATCCTAATATAAAACCGATCAGCAGATTGCCCGGTGTGGCGCGTGCTGTTATTGCAATCCAGGCCAATGCGAGAAAGATATTCCAAAGCAGAAGATTCATTGTGTATTTAACACCGCCCTAATGTAGTGTTCGGGATTAAGAAGTTGCTCTGACGCCCGCATCGCCAATTCAAAGAAGGGTGCCGGCAGGATCCCGATGATCAGTGTGACCAGTGCGAGCACCACTATTGGTGCTACCAGAAAAAGGATTGGACCTCCCGTCCGGGTTACAGGCTCTGAGTTTTCACTTTCCTGGGTTTCAGGCGCCGGCTTCCAGAATACTTCGGCCCAGATCTTAGTCATTGAGAACAATGTCAGAAGCCCCGCGGTCAAGGCTGCGGCAACAATGACATAACTCTCGACTGCCAGTCCGGCCTGCACCAGCGTAAGCTTGGCCCAAAATCCTGAGAGTGGCGGCATCCCCGCCAACGAAAGCGCCGGAACCAGAAACAGTATTCCCAGGCTGGGGGCAGTCTGGTACAGTCCGCCAAGTTTCTTCAACTCATACGTTCCCCTTAAACGATGGACCACCCCGCTAACCAGGAAGAGATTAGCCTTCACGATGATGTGGTGCATGATGTAGAAGATAGAGCCGGCCAAAGCTAAAGGGGTGAATAATCCCAACCCCATAATCATGTAGCCTATTTGACTAATGATATGGAACGACAGGATGCGCCGAAACTCGTTTTGAATCACCGCTCCAAGCACCCCGGTAATCATTGTCAGGCCGGCGACAATCAGAATCAATCGGTGCGTGTAACCGACATCCTGCGTAAAGATCAACGTAAAAACCCGAAGCAACGCGTAAACCCCTACCTTGGTCAATAGCCCGGCGAATACTGCTGACACCGCAACCGGTGGTGTGTGATACGAGGCGGGCAGCCAAAAGAATAATGGGAATACAGCCGCTTTAATGCCAAAGGAGACAAAGAACAGCATCGCCACCGTCGTTATCAGACCGGGATGCGGAACATCTCTCAACTTCACCGCCAGGTCCGCCATGTTGAGCGTTCCGGCCAAGCCATAGAGAAGACCCACCGCTGACAGAAACAGGGCTGACGAGACGAGGTTGATGGTGACATACTTAATTGCCCCCTCTATCTGAGCACGTTCACCACCCAACGCAAGCAGGACAAATGAGGCAATTAACATTACCTCAAACCATACAAAGAGGTTGAAGATATCGCCCGTCAGGAAAGCACCGCAGACACCCATTAAGAGAATCTGCAAGAGCGGATAGTAGCCAAACCTCTCACGCTCCCGATCGATGCTCGAGAGTGAATAGACTGCGGTGGCAAGGCCGGTTAGTCCGGTCAGCACCACCATGATTGAACTGAAGAGATCGGCGACGAGCGTGATGCCGAAAGGCGCGGGCCAACTGCCAATCTGAACGGCCCTGATGCCATCCTGCCAAACCGAGGCAAGAAGCATAAGCCCCGCCAGCAACAGTGCCGCCGTTCCAATGACGCTTATCCAACGCTGAAGCCCACGCCAACGCCAGACCAACAACGATGCTATCGCTGTAGCGATCGGGATCAGAATAGGCAACTCGACAGCATGTCTCATGTGTCAGTAGCCTTCATCTGATCGAGATCGTCCGTTCCGACAGTCTGATAAGCACGATGAAATAGCACAACCGAAAAGGCCAAAACGCCGAAACTGATCACTATGGCAGTAAGGATCAGCGCCTGAGGAAGAGGATCGGCGAAGGGCGCAACCGGGCTAGTAGCGCCATCGGGTACAAGAGGCGGTCGCCCGCGAGTTAACCGGCCAACGGTAAAGATCAAAAGATTGGCGCCATTCGAAAGCAGACCAAGTCCAATGATGAGCTTCACCAAACTGCGCCGAAGCATCATGTAGATGCCTGTTGCGTACAAGACGCCGATCACAACTGCCAGCACAATCTCCATTTCATTCCTCCGCAAGCGACAAAATGATCATAAGCGTCACGCCCACTACAACCAGGTAGACGCCGGCGTCAAACATCAACACTGTGCTCAAATCCATTGGACCAGCGCCCGGAAGGTTGACGTGTCGCCATTGAGCCGTCATGAAAGGTTGCTGACGAAAAACCGAAACCAGGCCACTGCCGAAAGCCAGCAGCAGTCCCGCGGCAATCAATTGGCGTGGTTCGACCCAGAGGAGCCTTCGGGCACTCTCGGCATCGAAGGCCAGCGCGTAGAGCGCAAAGGCGGCTGCGGACATCAATCCTCCTATAAATCCCCCACCGGGACTGTTGTGGCCGCGCAACAACAGGAAGATCGAGAAGAGAAGCAGCAACGGCATCAGGAGCCTCGCAGCCGTTTGCAGAATCAATGAAGTCATCTATTGTTTCCGCCCTTTTCAAGTCGCAACTTCAAGAGTGCATAGGCGCCGATTCCCGCCAGGGCTAGCACCGTGATCTCCCCGAGAGTGTCGAGGCCGCGAAAGTCAACCAAAATGACATTTACAATATTGCGGCCGTGAGCGCTAACTACACTGTTGTCTGCATAGTATTGAGAAATGGGAGGATGAAACTTAACACTGGTGGCTACCAGGACCAGCCCAGTCATCAGAGCGCCTGTCGCGCCGGCCACCAGCACGTCACGTGCGCGCGATCTAGCCGACGAAAGAGTGGCGAAACGTGGCAAGTGGTAGAGCACCAGTACCAGCAGGATGACAGTAAGCGACTCGATGAGGAACTGGGTCATCGCGAGATCGGGAGCACCAAACATGACATAGAGCAGTGCTATCCCGTATCCCACTACACCCAAAGCCGCGACCGCCGTTAGCCTGGCCTTAGCCTGAACCGCAGCGAGTGCAGCCAGCAAAACGAGGGCCGCTATAATAGCTTCATACGCGAGAACATTCGATAGCCCCATCGGCCTCGGCAACCAACCGCGTGTGAAAAATGTGTAACCGGTGAGTCCGATCACTGTCCCCAGGATCATCAACAGGTAGAAGCGCAAGTATCCGCTCTGAAGCAATCGCGTCTGTGTGCGAGCTACACGATCCAATCCAATCAGTCCCAGCTCGTACCATCGTGCGGGCCCCACATCGGGAAGTCGTTGATAGCGCGAGGCAAGATTGCGCAAGAGACCAGGCGCAAGATATAGACCTACGCCAAATGCCAAGGTCATCATGCTAAGCAGCAGGACCAGGTTCAATCCGTGCCAGAGCGCCAGAGAAACCGACGTCAACTCGGCTGTCACAGCGCTGACGGCCGGGGCAATGAGCGTCGAAGCGACGATTTGCGGCGCCAGTCCGAATACTAGTCCCAATCCGGCAAGAATGAGTGGCCCCAACCATAAACTCAGCGGCGCTTCATGTGGTTTGCGCGGGGTGGGTCGAGCCTTGCCAAAAAACGGTCGGATGCCAACAATGCCTGCCAATGCTACGAGGAAGATGTTAGCAATTATTCCCACGCTGGCGATGAGAATGGCGGTTCGCGGCGCGTGAACTTCAGCTTCATAAAGCAGCTCCTTGCTGATAAACCCAAATAGCGGCGGTAACCCGGCCATTGAAAGCGCCGCCAATCCTGCTGCTACCGCAGTAACAGGCATCGCCCTTCGCAATCCGCCAAGCTTAGTTATATCCCGCGTTCCCGTTTCATGGTCCACGGCCCCAGCAACGAGGAAGAGCGCTCCCTTGTATAGCGAGTGCGCCACCAGAAACACCATCGCCGCTTTGATCGAAGCTGAAGTGTCAATGCCGATTAGCAACGTCAGGGCGCCGAGGACGCTCACAGTGGAGTACGCTAGGATTCGCTTCAGATCGGTATGAAATAAAGCCAACCCAGCGCCAACCAGCATCGTAACTGCTCCTGTAATGGTTAGTGCATACTGCCAGGGTTCGGTCCCCCCAAGTACAGGGCTCAGACGCGCCATTAAGTAGATTCCGGCCTTCACCATCGTGGCCGAGTGAAGGTAAGCGCTCACTGGTGTGGGCGCTTCCATTGCGCTTGGAAGCCAGAAATAGAACGGGAATTGCGCCGACTTGGTAAAGGCGCCGGCAAGGATCAGAAGAAGAATTAACAGGTAGAGCGAATGCGAACGTACAGCATCACCCTCGCTCAACAGGGCGGACAGTTCAAGGCTTCCTCCTACCTGGGCCAGCAACAGTAACCCGGCCATTAAGGCCAGCCCGCCCCCGCCGGTAACCAGAAGAGCTTGCAGTGCCGCTGCTCGCGCCTCCTTGCGCTCGTGATCAAATCCAATCAGCAGATACGAACTGATGCTGGTAAGCTCCCAAAACACAAACAGGGTGATCACGTTGTCGGCCAACACCAAGCCGAGCATTGATCCCATAAACATAAGCAGGTAAGCGTAGATGCGACCGAGATGATGATGTTCCGCGAGGTAGCCACCGGCGTAAATGATAATCATGGCGCCGATGCCGCTGATCATCAGAGCGAATAGCAGGCTCAGACCATCAACATAAAACGAGAAATTAATGCCGAGGCTCGGTACCCAGGCGAAACTGAAAACAAAAGTCTGCCCCGCGGCAATTGGGCTGATAAAACTGGTGAGATAAAGAAACTGCGCCAGAGGCAATAGCGCGATGAGCCATCCTGAAGCCTTGCGTCCATACCTTGGAAACAAGGGTGCGAATGCGGCCAGAAAAAAACCCGATAAAACGAGTGCAATGATTTCCATGCTGTCGAGAAGAAAAGGGCCACCACCTCAGAGAGTAAGGGACAAATCCACGAGCACGAGTTCACCCGGGAGATTTTGCTCGCGTCTCCGGATTGGCGAAAATTTTCGATAGAATCCGGGTTGAAAATAACACGAGATCTACCCGGTGGCTCGTACTTTTTGAAGTTTCCGGTTCTTTTTTGTTCGCAAACAATACAAGAATTTGGTGAGACCTAATTCCAGGCATTCGAATTAATAGCTTCATTAAATTCGACGAGCCCATCCTTCTTGGAGGCCTTTTTGTAATGTTGTTCGGCCACTTCATCACAAACGAGTTGTCCTTCGGCCCCCATTGCTCTAATTAGGTCAGAAGTTGCTGTCCAACTTTTCGAAACGAGACAGGCGGGCGGGTTGGAATTTCGTGCCGGGAAAGCTGACAATGCTCATGGGCACGAAGAAATGAAAACGCGTTCGCTATTAGACGCACCTCGATGTCGCGCTCACACCATAGACCTATCGGTGTTAATCTCCATTCTGCCTTGCCTTAACGCAGTCGGGAACCGATTATTAGGATGCGAATTCTGTAACGATCCTCTTTAGTGAACAGATGTTCGAAGAAATGAATCAAAGTGTCGGCGGCGACGAGGTAGATATACCCTGGTGGCGGCGAACCTGGGGTCGTTGGGCGCTAATTCTGGGAATCTGGACATTTGTCGGACTGGTCTTCACCCTTCAGTACTACTTCACAACCTATCGCTCTGAAAAGCCAACGCCGTTTGTCGAGGCCCTTTACGTCCAGATGACCTGGAGCTATCTCTTTGCGCTGGCAACACCCCTGGTACTCTGGGCGGCGACGAAACTTCCTATAGATCGCACCTCCTGGGTACGCAGCTCGCTGCTTCATCTGCCTCTCGGTATCATGCTCAGCGTGACGCTTACGGCACTGGGATTTGTGCTGTTGTGGCTGAACTTTGGCTGGAGTGCCGGGCGACCTTTCTCATTCGAAAGGATGGGACGTTTCATCGTAGGAAACTTTAGTGAGGCAATCGGCGTGTACATGCTGATCGCTTTAACAGCCTATGCATTCAGTTATTACCGGCGGTTTCAACAAGGCGAAGTGAACCAACTGCATCTGGAAGCCCAGTTATCGCAGTCTCAGCTTCAGGCCTTAAAGATGCAACTTCACCCTCACTTCCTCTTTAACACCCTCCATTCCATCTCTGCACTTCTTCACAAAGACCCCGAACTCGCTCGGAAGATGATCGCGCGACTTGGAGACTTTCTCCGGCTAACTCTTGAGAACTCGGGCACGCAGGAGGTCACACTTCTGCAAGAAATGGAGTTTCTCAAGTGCTATTTGGAGATCGAACGAATTCGCTTTGAGGACCGCCTGTCGACCCACATTGAGATCGCAGCCCCGGCTCTCAACGCGAAAGTCCCGAATCTGATTCTCCAGCCCATCGTCGAGAATGCCATTCGGCACGGTATTGCGCCACGTTCCACTCCGGGACGCATCGAAATTCTCGCGAAACAAGAGAACGGACTACTTCGTATCCGAGTACGAGACAACGGACCCGGACTGCCGGATCATCCGACACCCGAGAATTTGTTCCAAAGGGGTCTGGGGCTCGCAAATACTGAAACCCGACTCGACCGGCTGTACGGATCGGCACACCGTCTGGATTTAACCAACGATCCCAGCGGCGGCGTAGTTGTTACCCTCGAAATTCCTTTTAGATCTAACGGTAACGACAACGAATCCGACCCCGCGCTCCGGTCTTAAGTCCAAAAGTCAAAAATTTGGCTTTTTTTGTTAGAAAGAGCCCGGCGGTGGTGTAACTACCATCAGGAGCCCCTGCATAGATCAAGATCGGTCGGTTTTCCAGGTAGAACTGAAAAATGACTGGCGCTCCCCCTATCCGTGTGCTATTGGTCGATGATGAGACACTGGCACGCGAGATGGTTCGCGAAATGCTCTGCGATGATCCCGACGTGGAGATCGTGGGGGAGTGTGTCAACGGGCGTGAAGCAGTCGACACAATCCGCACAACCCAACCCGACCTTATCTTTCTTGATGTACAGATGCCTGAAGTTGGGGGCTTTGAAGTGCTCGAAGCACTCGAGCGGTCGGTCATCCCTCACGTAATCTTCATCACCGCCTACGATCAATACGCAGTGCGGGCATTCGAAGTACACGCCCTCGACTATCTCCTAAAGCCATTTGACCGCGAACGGTTTACAGCGTCGTGGGGGCGGGCAAAGGCCCAGATCCTTCGCGAACGCAACGGCGGCGTAGATCAACGGATTCTCGCGTTATTAGAAGAACTGAAAGCCGGTACAAGCTATCTCGAACGACTGGTGATCAAATCGGGTGGACGGATCTACTTCCTTGAAACAAGCGAGATCGATTGGATTGAAGCCGAGGGGAACTACGTCTCAGTTCACACCGGGAAGAAAGCCCACCTGCTTCGCGAGACGATCAGCAGCCTGGAATCTCAACTCGATCCGAAAAAATTTGTTCGCATCCATCGCTCCTCTATCGTCCGCATCGATCGCATACAGGAGCTACAGCCGTGGTTTCACGGTGAGTACCGCGTAATACTGAACTCAGGAACTCAATTGACATTGTCCCGCAAATATCGCGAAAAACTTCAAGAGGCGCTGGGTAAACTCCCCTGAACCGACAGTTATCCCGGCCCGAAGCCTCTTTATCACACCGTCTAGCCCTTCCGTCACAAAACCCGCCTCTCTAAAAATTATTCCTCGTATAACTTTTTGTACCAAATCCGGGTAACCGGCGTGGAACAAGTGGTCAGGCCAAAGTGGACCGCGCCACGCCGACTTTTTGAAGTTATCGCGTTGCTCACCTGTCCAGTGCTCGATCCCCAGCGAGCCAGTTAGACCCGGATTGTTACTCCTTCAAGAACTCTTCGGGAGGTAGTGCCGATGAAGCTGCGCGATCTGCTGGTGCGAGGGGCAATGCTCTCTCTAATTATGGTTCCTATGAATGCCTATTCGACAGTTGACGACGATAAGACTAGGCAAACAGCCTGGATTCACAGTGTGCTTGCGCCTGTACCGTCTCCGTTGATCACAGGTGACAAAGTTATTCGCTCGTCCTACTACGACACGCTGAGCATCTTGATTGACAACAATCGGTGTTCCAACTTTTACGGAGGCTCTGCGTCAGCCGTCGATGTGTTCAATCGTTTATTCGAGCGTGCGAAGAAAGACTACCTGGAGCCGGGAATCGGAATGCGTATGTCCGGTGGACCAATCAGTATGTTGAATGCCCAGACGAATCTCTCGTATCGAATGTTTGAGAAGATCTCCATAAACAGGAATGGGCCGTTCTACAAACGAAAACTGTCCAGCTCGCAGGTGCACATATCGGGCGTAGGCAGTTTTGCGCCGGACACGAGGGAAGTTCGTGTGCTGATTCTCTTGCATGAGTTGGCCCATTTGATCAAGGGCGCTGATGGCAACTGGTTGCTGCCCGACGATGGCAAGGATCAGGACCTGAGCATACGAAACTCAAAAAAGATTGAAGCCGTGTGCGGAGAACAGATCCGAGATCTGAGCAGAACAAAGGCCGGCGAACACCTTGCGAAACTTGCGGCCGCTCAGGGCAAGCTGGCCCGCGCCCAAAAGGAAGCTAGTTCAAAACAACTTGATGGAATGGTAACTAACACCTCTGGTGGTACGGGTAAGGAGGAGGATAAGCAATGAGAGAACTAACGGATTGGGAGACTCAGGATCGGGAGTTGGCCGATGAGGTATCGGCTGCCGTGAACTCGGAAGAACTTGAGTCACCAAACAGAATCAATAATTTAAAACAGTTGACCCTGAAACTGTTTCGTGAGGTCCAATCTCTGACGGAGATCAAAACGCTGAACGTCAACGATGGACTGGACTTTTATGACGAGGTGAGCCGGTTTGAGGTGGAACTCATCAATCGCGCCTTACTCTACACTGGCGGTCATCAGGGCAGGGCTGCGCGCCTTTTGAACTTGAAAGTGACAACATTGAATTCAAAGATCAAACATTACAACATCAAGCTGGACGCGTTCGCCAACGGGTATCCGTTTCTTGACTTGAAGGACGTAGGTGCTCTACAGCACACTTAACCCAGGCTTCGATCAGCGCCTGCCAGTAGCTGGCCACGTGGGCGGTTCATCTCGACTTCTCGCATAACTCACCTTATTAAGCTTGAGTGATTGCGACAAGCGAGATGGGCCGCCTTTTACTCTTCACCTATATCTGTGCGCTCCTAAATTAGTAGGGGGGACCCCTCCGTGGCAGCCCTAACCGCCTAAATATCTTCTCGCTGCGGACGGCCACGTAGAGCCACCCCTGTAAATTAAGACACCCCTACGAACAGAACATCTCTCGTTAGCCTGTTCCCGCGATTCATGTTACATTCTTCGTCCCCCTAAACAACTTTTGCGGCGCCCTGGTTTTGGCTGTGTGCTTTGCTGGCTAAACCGGTGTGGTGCTCACCATGGGTGGATGTTGAATCACTCGAGTTAAGTGTCTCAGAGTGTTATGGAGATTACCGAAACAACGTTTTATCTAATGTTCATAAGGGGGACCGCCGAGTAGTGTCGATTACTGCAATTCTCGATCATCTGGCCTCGTTCGAACCAACGGAATTACCCGTGGTAAGCCTGTACCTTAACGCCCAGTCCGACCAACACGGAAGAGACCACTTTATGCCGTTCGTTCGCAAAGAGTTTCGCTCGCGCCAAAAGACCTATCCTTTAAGGTCGCCCGAACGGGTAAGCTTTGACCGAGACACCGAGCGAATTGAAAAATACCTTAAGGATGAGTTACAGCCCTCAGCGAACGGTCTCGCGATCTTCGCCTGTGCCGGCAAGGACGATTTCTTTGAAGCAGTGCAATTGAATGCTCCAATCGAAGAGCACAATCTGTACGTCTACCATCAGCCGCACCTGTACCCGCTCGCCCGGCTCTATGACCAGTACCGGCGTTACGCTGTCTTGCTCGCCGACACAAACGCCGCGCGCTTATTCGTTTTTGGACTTGGTGAGCGGCTGAACGAAGACCAGGTCAAGAACCCTAAAGTTAGCCGTACTTCCGTTGGCGGCTGGTCCCAGTCGCGATACCAGCGCCACATTGAAAACTATCATCTCCACCACGCTAAGGAGGTCGTCGACGCCCTTGACCGTACAGTGCGCGAAGACAACGTGCAGCAGATCATTCTCGCCGGGGATGAGGTGATCATTCCCGTGTTGCTGGACCAATTGCCTGAGCACCTCGCCAATCGTGTCGTTGACATCATGCGAATGGACATGACTACCCCGGAGCATGAAATTCTGAGCGAAACTCTCGAAACACTCCGCGAGAAAGATACTGAGAACGATACTGAACGGGTTCAGCGGTTGCTGGACCAGTATCGAGCGGGAGGGCTCGGAGTCCTGGGCGTGCATGACACCCTTGCGGCGCTCAGTCAAGGCCAGGTAGACGAACTCTATTTGAGCGCTCAGCTAGAGGAGATTCACGCGGAAAAAGAAGATATAGGGGCTCCTCTGGTTCCCGGAGCCCTGAAGGGCGACGACGAGCAAACGCGCCGTGTTTTGATGGCCGATGAATTAGTGACGAGAGCGCGACAAACCGGCGCACGCGCGGTCTTCATAGAAGATTCGTCGTTGCTGAGTGAGTTCGGCGGCGTCGGAGCAACCTTAAGATTTCGCCTCTGATATTGAAGGGAGTAGATAGTGGGCAAGAAGGTTAACGTTAATCCCGATCATTACAAGACCGCCGGCCGTGAGCGCCAGGGTGACGACATCGTTCAGGAGATCCACCGGCAAAAGTTCGCCCAGGAGAAAGCCGCCGCCAGAACCACCGCAAAGAAAGCCGCTCGCAAACAAAGAACGAAGAAGACCGGGAAAAAGGGACAGGCCTAAAATTCGTGGTGAACCGCCGAAGGTAAAAGCGGCGCCAAGATTGTAGGGGTGGCCCTCCGTGGCCACCCCATGTTGGCGAATGGTGCCAGGTTCCCGGCGAGTTTGTGCAATGCAACAGCACCCTGAACAATTTACCCTGAACGTACAACTCAAGGCGCCCATAGCCTTTGACACTTTCGCCTTCTGCCGTAATAACCGTTTCTGGACCACGGCGCCAATCAAACTCAGTGAGATAGACCCGAGCGTTGTGCAGACGACGCCGATTTAGCATTTTGGTGTGCTCTCCATCACCAAGACGCGCAATTACGATAACTAGACCGTTTTCCCCAGCCGCATGGTGCGCAGCCGAGAGGGTTGAGATGTTGTACTCACAGGGATACGGTTCTACCTCGGCAGGTGCGCTGTTGTTTGTCTGCGCCTCAGTAGTGCAAGCGAACGCAAGCACCACCCAACCAGCAAGAGCAAGACAGACGACGCTGTTAAGTGTCTTGGTTTTCATTGCCCACAGAACACCTTTCTTGGATCAACTCTTACATTATTTTTGAAGTCGGAGTAAAGATTATGTGAGTGTGGATGTATCCAGGTGGCTTTTCTCCGCCAAGTCCACCGATGTTACCTACTCGAACTGACCCCCTTCTACCAGGTCCTCGGGAAGCTCCAACGTGCACAAAGGAAATGGTCAACCCGGTACGATCAGTGACCCGACGTCCGGTATAGTCAGGATCGCCATATTCATCCTCGTGAGTGTAGAACGGTTCCATTCTGCCGCCGCTGGGCGCGTAGAGTGCAGCATCGGTGGCGGTGCCTTGCGGATTTCCGTAAATATGGATGATGCCACCGCGGTCAGAACTCTTTGGATCAGGATTATTGAATGGGGCAGGTCCGTGACTTGGAGGACGTGGCGTCCCCGCGTTTTGTAGAAGTGTATCTGGATCGCGGGTTGAACCTACGCGTGCGTCGGGACCACCAAATATCCGAGCCAGGTAGTCATCGCATTCTGCATCTGAAAGCCTGCGACTCGATGCTAGACGATTTGGGGCAAGTGATGCAGGGTTCTGCGGGATAGCCCTCGGTAAGATTCCTACTCGAAGGTTTCAGTTCATCGAACCGTGAAGGTTTCGGATGTGACGACTCTTTGTTGACTATCCACTTCCCTTTTCTCTGAATCTGTCAAATTTGAACCTTTCTGCCTCATGAGTCTAACAATCGCCTCATCTTCGCTATAGCCAACGATGACCCGATATTCGCCCGGCTCCTTTGGAGGATAGATTAGTACAAATTCAATCGCACTTTTCGCTGCAAGGGGAGCTAAGGTCGGAATAAAATGAAAGCCTGCTCCACTCGGCTTGAAATTTCCCTCGGCTGTCTTACGTTCGAGAACGTAGGCGAGAAATTCAGTAGTTGTGCTTCCCTGATCTCGTGGCAGATAGGAAACATAGATTGAGTGGTCATTTTCGTTTTTCAAAATGAACGTTAGCTTGTCGTCTCGCTCGGATTTTAGAAGCCTAACTTTCGCCATTCTCGTGTCCTCAGATCCGCCCTGGTTTGATTGAGCGGGCAACTTTGATGACCGTGATCGCAGGTCCTGACTGTCGCTACAACACCACAGTGACAGAAAGAGTAGCGTACAAAAAACCAGAGTTTGCAGTTGTTTCGTTAAATCGTCAGCGTTGGTTTTCAATGTCAGAACTCCCGATTGCTTCCGAGCCTTCCAGTGCGCAGTCCAACAAGACCGCCAAATACGCATCGCTCAAACGCTGCTCCGACATCAGGATCGGAGACCCCGAACTTGGCATTCTCTGCCGCATAGCCCCCATAAGGATCGGGCATACCAGTCTCAACGCCGAGTGTATTTCCAAGCTCATGAACATACGCTGCGAGTACACCTATATCCAAATAGATCGGGTTCGCTGCCACATCGCTAGCTATATAGTTCACCCCCCACCGGCCGTAAACATCACTTGCTAAGGAAATTCCTGATTGAGTGATCCAACGACCTGGTGTGTTGTTGGCGCGGTTCAAGTCCTGAGCTAAGACTGTAGAGTGCCTGTTTATATTCGTGACGACTGAATATCTATGTCCTGGATTCCCAGTGGCGATGCCCGCAAAAGAGCCTCCGTATCTGCGGTCCCAAAAAGGATTGATGGCGCCGCCACTCCCGCCGGGTTCAATACCGAAGTAGGATTGGAGGCACTTATTGAATCGCTTCCGATCAAAACGAGCGCGTGGTCCCGTGTTTAGAGTGGGACGACCTGCTTGGGCACCACTTCCAGTGGGATTCTGCGGAAGTCTGGGCAGAAAACCTGCGCAGTCGTCGTAGCCTATAAATACTGCGATCACTCGAAATTCCAGTGGCGCCCATGATCCTGAGTGAAAATAGTTAAACTGTCTACTTGGCCATTGAATAACGAGCTTAGATGCATGTTGCCAGTGCCATCGATATTGATCTGGACATCTCTAATATTCGCGGCGCTTTGCAGCTTTGAGAGGCTTTGGGGTACCGCTTCCCAGACAGTCCACGTTCGACCGAGATCGGTTGTCACAGCGTACTTTTCGTTCATGAAAACATATGCAACCTCATCGTTCACAAACCGAATTTGCTCACGCGGAAGTGGAACGTCATCGTCATTCTTGACCTCCATGATCTCATGCCAATTACCAGATCCGGCGTTTGATGACTCAAAAACATAAAAGAAGTGTGTGAGGTAGACAGGATTCTTCTCTTTATATTCAGTGATCCGGATCTTGAACTTCCCACGGACCGTCTCCCACGTTTCGACCACTTCTCCTCTTCCTCCACCAACTCCAAAAGCGCAACTCGACAGAAAGACAACAAGGATGCATCCGAAGCCTGCCAAGAACGTTCTTGTGTACTTCGATATGATCATAGAGCTCCCAACCGTGCCAGTTTCAACACTCAGAAACGAAAGGTATTCACGGTAGATTCAGCGCTCCCTTTTCGCCGCATATTTGAGACCAGACATCTTGTGCCAATTTTCTGAAGTCCCCGTTAAAAGAACTGCCCAGAGCAATGCCTGCACGTCCCAGAGCGACATCTGGATCTCTATTCCGTAGAGTACCCTCCTGAGCAAACAACGCAGCTTCCGCATATGCAGAATTAACGCTGTAACCAGCAGCAAACCAACCAACGAAATGCCTCACCTGGTTATCCGGAAACGGATTGATAAAGCCGCCTCCGCCATAACTTCCGTTGAATCCTCGCTGTCCGAATGATGCAGCGTAATTGCCCTGAGGGTCCGATCTCATAACCCCAACGCGGAAGTTTGGGTCCGAAGGGCTTCCACCGTCGTGGCCAATTGCGGAGAATTCTGTTAGTCCGGCGAGTAGACCACCGACAATACTATCGGCACCGCCGCTACCCCAGACCTGTCCGGCTTTATAGATCATGAGTGCCAGCTTCAGGCAATCGCTCATGCCCCAAGTGTGTGAGAGTTGTTTGGCATAGTCCCTAAAGTCTGCGCGAGGATCATAGGTATTCTGCGGGAATGAATCAGCGCTGGCCCGTTAGAGGTTCAGCCGGATCAACCTTTTCTAGACGAAGGAGTGAAAATCGGAAGTGGTACTCGCCCAGGTGCCCGTATGGACCTTCGCGTGGACCGTGAAATCGCCCAACCACAGTTACTCTGGCCCTGCCGATTGGACAGGGCTGGCTAGGACACAGGACGTCTTGCAGTTTCTTCTTGAGCGCTTCATCTGTGTAAACGTACGAAGGATTAAACTCCACCCAAACGAACGCCCCTTCGCTACCGCATGCTAGATCCTCCAGCCTCTGATTTTCCATGTTCCTGAAGTATATCGCTTGTGTCCGAACGACTTGTCCATCGTAGCGTTTTGGGTCACTAATTAAGTCGCAAAACTGGACCGTCGGTGCTTTTGCAATCGTAGAAGAAAAGGAGGGCGGACCTTCTATATCCTTCAATTGCGGTTCGTGAATTGTACAACTGGCTACAAAAAGCAGCGCCGCATAGATCAGAGTCAGTATTGTGTGACGATGTTTCATTGATTCTACTCTCTAATCCAGCGGGATGGCGGCTTCGATAATCGCACCACACTTCTCGTAAATGGTCTGATTGTTCTTTTCACTTTGCGTTCCGGAGGGATCTGCTGCAGGACCGTCTCGGGGGATGATGCCCAAAGCGTGGGCGAACTCATGCAGTATCGTCAGAGCCCGATACTGCCGCGGGGTCAAATTGGTTGTCGTATCCAGATTCCTATTATTAACAGGACTCCAGTGATAGACAGGTGGACCTTCCGAAAAAAAAGCGTTCCCTAAACGCAGCGTCGCCGCCATTCCTTGGCCTGAGTTTGTGGTTCCTGCAATATCTATGAACTTAGGGTCATGAATTGCTGATCGCCAGAAACTTGCGAATATTTTGCTCACTTCTTCCAACGACCGACCCTGAGTGAAGAAGTCTATGCATGATTTGTACTTTCTCTGCCGAGCAGATAGTGCTGTAGATGCATCACCAAAAGCCCGGTTGATTGTGAGTTCATTGGGCTCCTGCGGAACTAAGTATACGCAATTAGAGCATCACGGACCCAAGCGGCATCTTTTGCCTCTAACAATCCTAACTTCGCTCTGAGCAATTGTCGGAACAACATCAGGCGGATTAGCGTCCTGTGGTATCGCGTAGAGTTCGACCGAGACCTCCTCACGATAACCACCATCTATTGTTACGACTCGTGAGGGATCGAGACCGCGTTTGGTTATCAGGTACTTTTTTGCACGATTAGCACGGAACGATGCTTCACCAAGACATGCAGTTCTGCCTGCATAGACCACAATATATCCTTTCAGGTTGGTGGGTCGTAGTAAGGTGACTGCAAAGCTATCTAGGCGCCCTAGTTCGGTGTTGAACTCTACGTTACCGTACTGATCAAAGATCTGGTAACTCGTGAAACTTCCGTCCGTAAGCGGGAAACCGGCGCAGCGCAAGTAAAGATCTTTGGTTGAAGGCACGTAAGAGATGGCATTAATACTTCCGTCCGGTAGGACCGAATACTCTATTCCCTCTTGTCTGCTGGAATAATACTTCGTGAACGTGTCGTCTTGCCTGAACTCATATTTGCTCAAGTCTAAGTTTAGATCTGAGAATCTTTTTTGGGTCTTCGAACGAATCGTTAGACGGAGCAGGGTGTCCTCCGGAACATTCCACCCCGGGATCGGCCCCCTACATCTACCATCTGCATAGTCCGCATGCACTGTTTCATTCGCTGTCTTGTATAAGCATCTGCACCTGTCATCCGAAGGTCCCAGCAAGAGTTCGACCTCGGAGCGCGTAGAATGGAGGGGAACAAGCCCCTTCCATCCTTGGTCTGTGTGAGAATACAAGAAGCAGCTAAGAACAAAGGCCAATAAAAGTGATAGGTAAGTGTTGCTCATGGTAATCAGTGGAACTTAATGGGAACACAATGGGCCTTTAGTGCCAAATTCCAGTGCGCGTATTCGGCATCTGGCTCTAATGCACGTGCTGCCTGCGTAAGCTGCGCCTCAGTATAGCCCCACGACTTCCCAGACTTATGAATTACCTCGTGCAGACCACGTAGTCCGTACTCATAAGGAATTCGTGCGGCAGCGCTGGGGTTGTCGGTATAGTAGCCCATCGTGTAGACATTGATCATAGCATTTCCTAATAAATAGCTACCCCAAGCCCACCCTCCTCCACCAGCGACTTGAGGAACTTCAGGGTGACCTGGAACTTCATTAGTATCGAACAAGATACCTCCATTCGGTTGACTCCTGATCTTCTCAAAAAGCGTCATAATATCGGTGCTCTCCGCAGGTTCAGTCCCACCGCTAAGTTCGGCGGCTTTATTAATCAGTTTTCCTACATACTCGGCGCAGTCGCCGTGCTTCAGCCTGTCTTGAATTAGACCCTTGAGCTTGTCAACATCGAGCGGCACCCTTATCACTTGGGGCTTCTGCGGGAGCAGCGCTAAGAAATCAGATATTCTGTCGAACCCTAATTCATACAATGCATCTTGCAACAAGAAGCGCTGTTCAGGGGTTATATCGAGCGGCGGCAATTCCGTGCCTCTGGCAAAATATTCCATTAAGCCAAGGGTATCGGTTAAGGCGAAGCCCGCGAAAGCCATAAAATCATCAGGTAGTACGCGGACCCCATCAACTGAATACGCAATATTGGGATTCGCAGGACTGTAGGAACTGCCATAAGGCAAGAACGCTCCTTCGTCCGGGATCTCGGTCTGCGCGGACGTGCCCGCGTCACCGCCCAGAGGATCCAGTTCCTGCCCGTAACCCCCGTAACGTACGCTCGCCCCGCTGGGATCTTTGTGCTCCCAACTTATACTTTCCCACCCGTAAGAACGCCCTTGCAAGGCGATTACCGTCGAACCGGCATAAACGAACGTGCGAGTAGCAGCAGCACTCCATATTTCAGTCAACACTCGCCCGCCAAGCACGCTCGAGCGCAGGTAATATTTCGTGTCTGTAATATAGGTCTGCGAACCTTCATCCCAGGTGGTTTCCTCGGTCTTGATTTGCCGTCCATCACCATCCATGCCGAGCGTGGCGCTGCCGTAACCGTAGGTATCAAGATAGGTGTTGCGGCCGGCCGCATCGTAAGTCTTGTAGGCGCCGGGAGCAGTCAGGAGTCGGCCGTCGGCGTCATACTGCCAGGTGTTTCCCTGCGGCAGATGGCGATTGTTCTCGTAGCTATCAGAAATCGAGCCTAGATGGGTCCACCAGATTGCAGTGGTCCGTGCCGTTAGATGATTGAAAGCGTCGTACCCATAGGTCTGTTTGTAGGGCCGGTTAGTAGTGGCCGGCTCGCCCCGCGCTTCCGCCCCGGAAAATGCTTCTTTCAGCCGGCCCACATGATCGAAACTATAAAACCGATCAAAACGATGATCGAGCAGATCACTGGAAAAGCGCAGGTTGCCATCGGCGTAGTAATCATAGGTTTTCGAGATTAGGCCCGACACCGTGAAGGCTGAGGCTTTCAACCTAGAATTGAAACTGGCAGTCAGCGTCCGGTTATCACCAGTGTTCAGAGACTTAAGCGCATCCCAGGCGCGATACTTAATGTTCGACGCGTAGGTGGTAATCCCGGCAAACGGGGCACTGCTAACAGCGGTCAAGCGCCCGATGCTATCGCGCGTATAGTTGATCGTGATATTGGAAGGATCGGTGATACTGGTCAACGCACCGACCAGGTTGTATTGATTGTAAAATTGCCCAGGCCAGTGAAGTTACGAGTCTCGGAAGACATACGCGAAAGCTGATCGTAATTGTATGTGGCTGAGCCGAGTCCATCGGTCATTGAGGTGCGATTGCCCGCCGCGTCATATCCAAACGTGGCGTTCGGAGTCGCCGTGATGCCCGCAGGCGCTGAATAACTAATACCAGTCACCAGATGGCGATCGTTATAGCTGAAAGTTTGTGATGCTCCACGGGAGTCGGTGATCTTTTGCACAGTGTCATCAGCATTGTAGTCCCAGATAGTAGCAGTGCCCACATTTTGCTCTGGCACCTTTCGAGTCTTTAAACGACCATGGCCATCGTAAGTCATCTCCGTGTCCTGATAACCGCCGCCGCCGTTTTCTGCGCCTTGCCATTGCCGCACCAACGTGATCTGATCGCGGGCATTGTAGGTATTCACCGTAGCAGAATAGATAGTGCCTCCAGTTCCAAACGGTCCGGTGCCATCCCAGTTGAGTATTTCCGTTTTTATCGTTCGTCCGAGCACGTCCGAATAGATCTTCTGTTGCCGGCGCTTGGCTACGCCACCGCTGATTGTACCTTCGTCGGTTAAGGTCACTACAGCCCCGCCGGCGCAGCCACACCCGCCGTAACTCGCGTCTTTCGTCGTGCCATCGGTGTTTGTTGTTACTAGTGGCCGGCCCTGCCAGTCATAGTTCTGTTGGGTGTAGAGCCAGCCGGCGGCATCGTCTCCCGCCGGAGTCCACCATCCGTCAATCTCTGCGGGATTTGATTGTTTGATTGTTCGACCCATTAGATTGTAGACAGTAAGTTGCGCCTTATAGCCCCCCGTACTGCCCGGATGAAGCGAAGCCACACCGATGGTACGCCCCAGGCCGTCGAAAACCTCGTTCTGATAGAACTCGTCCGCTACATTATTGACGCTCGCCAATGTCACCAGGTTGTTATTCCCGTATTGATATTTTGTGTAGGCGTTGTTGTTCGTGGTCGTTACCTTATGCGGCCGGCCGATTGAATCATGCTCGATTGTCTGAACGATGCCCTGCGATTGGTATTGCGGAGCTGGTCCCTGCCTGCGCGTCTGCGCGCCAAAATTGAAGTTGTACCTGAAATAGGAACTATGGCCATCGGCATCAGTCACCGTGGTCGGATAGGCGAAGGTATTGCGATTGACCTCGTCTGAGAATGAGTCACCAAAGGCAACGGTGCTCTGATGGCCCTCGGCATCGGTATTCTTGCTCACCGTACCGGTAATCTTGTAAACGACCTGAGAACTCAATGCTTTCGCCCCATTACTGATGTCCGTGACGTCCCAACGGGTCACCGTGGTGGCGTTGCCGCGCCCGAGGAAAGAGGTATTAAAGGCCGCATCATGCTGTGTGGGTGCCGCGGGCAATCCCTCGATTCGCGTTGGTTCATCATAGGTATAAGTGATCTTCGATTGCCACTGACTGGTGTTTGATACGTGCACCGCTAACACCAGACCAATGATTCGGCGATCCAGGTAGGGCTGACTGAGTTCGTAGTCCGTGATAGTGTGCCTGATTTCAGTGACCCCGTTGGCAGCGTATTCTCGCACGACGTGAGGTAGGCCATACGGCGCGTAAGGTCCGTAATCGATCACCACTCGCCGTCGATTGCCTTCGACGTCGTAGACATTTTGCTCCTTCAAACGAGGATTCACCTCATAGGGATCAGCCGTGTCTTGCTCCCAAGCCATTGTGGTCCATTTCTTTCGCACGCCGCCCGACCATACTTCGCTCTGGATCACCAAGCCCCGCTGCCAACCCGTGCCATAGAACTGTCTGTAGATGGTGCCGTCAGGTGCTGTGACTACCCGCACACCACTGGCGTCGTCGTATTGCGTCACCACTTCACTGGGCACGCCATTTATTCCCGTCCAGTTATCGGCCGAGACCCGCGTGTGAGTAAGACGCGGACAATTATCCGCCGGAGTTTCATATTGGTTCACCTGATACGACCGCTGGACGTTATCTGCCGTGTACCGCCGAATCACCGACACCTGAAGCCAATTCGTGTACTCGAAGTTGAAACGCGAGCCATCCGGAAATCCCACCTGAGTCAGCACCGGCCACTGGCTGCCGTTGGGCGCGCCCACCACCTGCACATTGCTAAAGCTCGTCTGCATCGAGTGCGTGGTCCAGCCAAACGTCGCCCAGGTGTGGTTGGGCCCACCCCAGGATTGCGTGATCGAGAGCAGATTCGAATTGACGTCATAGTTGAAGTTCACTACACGCCCGAGCGTATCCGTAATACTCGTAATTTGCCCGATTGAATTGTTGTTCACTGTCAGAAAATTTCCATTCCTATCTTTCGCCTGCACTACCCGGTATTCGTTATTAAAGCCGTTATAAGTCAACTGGGTGCCGTCTGTCGTCCGCACCAAAAGACTGCTGCCATAGTCGATCAATTGCAGATAAGAAGAGTCGGCCGCTTCATAGGTGTTAGAGGCGCCCACCTGGCGCAACTCGACCCGGCTGCCCGCGCTGGTGATCAGGAGATACGCCCGCTTGCCTAACGCCGCGTTAAACGAGATTTCCTGCACCGTGGGAAAGCCCAACCGGAAGCCCGGGCTCGGTGATCCAGTGTCTTCGTCAAAGTAGAGATATGGTCCCGAGCGCGTCCACACAGTGGAGGCTTGCGCCAGCATGAGTCCCAGGTCGAGTCCGGCGCGGCCCGGCAGACTTAGCAATGTGGCGCTCCAGACGGCGCTGCGTGACTGGAGCGGCTTACCCGGTTGGTTATACGGATCCACGCGGGCAGTCAGCAGTGATGAGACGGCGCCAATGATTGAGCCGTTGGCCGCCAGCGTGGACACCAGGTTTGAGTATTCGACCGAGAACTCGAAGGCGCGGCGCACATTCTCGCGCCCCATGCTCGGCACCTGGCTGGTCCAGAAGTCCCAACCACCCTGATCGGGATCACGCATCAGATACGTTTTATAAAGATCGTAGACATACCAGTAGTTCGAGCGGCCGCGCGCCGCGTATTCATTTGATTCGAATAGGGTCTTGCCCAGTTCCCGCGTCGCCAGCAGCACCGAAGCGTGTCCTTGCGGAAAGGCGGCCCGCAGGATGTTGTGCCAGTGGTTCGCCTCGTCGGTGTCAGGTTGCTGCAGAAGCGCCCACTGAAAGAAGTTCGAAACAAACTGATTGTCAGGGATGAGTGCCGTTGCTGCCAGGGGCTCGGTTTTCCGCCTTGCATGATGCGATGAGCGCCACTTCTTTTCTGTCTTGCGAGTCGCCGCCCTGAGCGCGGAAGGGGTAATCGCCGCTCTCTGCTTCCCGTTCTTTTTCTGCCCGTTGCGGGTGAAGGTCTTTGTCTCATCATCCTGCTGAATAGACGCGCCGCGCTCGCCCGGCAGCGGATCACCCACGCGCCGGCCATTTCTTGTTTCCTGCGGATTGCGCGGGGAACGGACCGTCGAGTGAATCGGTTCCGGCGCCCGTGGTTCAGGGTAGTCACGCTCGCGCGCCTCATCAAGGTTTGGCAAGCTTGCTTCCGGCGGCCCTGGTTGCGGACGCGGCCCACTACCTCGCCCTTGCAGAAGTAATAGCGGCGACTGAAAGCCTTGCCATAAACCGTACCTGGCCTGCGCAAAAGGCGTGATTGAAGAGAGCAGCAACCGATAGGCTGCCAGCAGGGCGAAGAATCTCGTGAGTCTTGCTGACGAGAGGAAACGCCGAGGCGAGCGTGGCATGGGGAGCCTCCAATTTGAGTGAAGACCAAGCTCTTGCCGCTAAGTTCTAAGAAAAACTCGTTGACTTCGCCGGGAATAGATCACATCAGCTACAGAACTATAGTCAACACACTTTCCATCTCAGGTGATCGGGCTTGAGGCATGGGCCGCAGGCTGCCAGCTTCTGAATGAACATCTTCTGGACAGTTTTACTCTAAGTTTTCCTTCCGGCTGGGCCGCTTGTTGAAGTATATTGCTCCCGTAATTCACAGTTCGGATCTCGACGCTCGTTCAATTCCAACAAAGACGGGTAAGAGTTTGAATGGCTGCAAAGAACCCTCCTTCCGCTGATCCCAAACAATCACGCTGGCTCGATCAGGCTCTCAATACAATCGAGCGTGTCGGAAACAGACTTCCCGATCCGGCAGTCCTGTTTCTGATCCTCTTGATTGTTACCTGGATCCTATCGGCCTTGCTGTCGCCTATTTCATTTTCTGAGATTGACCCCCGCAACGGAAAGCCTATCCTGATTAACAACCAGTTAACCGGAACGTCAATAGCCACCTTCATGGCGAATATGGTGACGACGTTCACGGGCTTTCATCCCCTGGGCGTCGTACTTGTCGCACTGCTGGGGGTAGGCGTTGCAGAGCATACCGGCTTCATTAATGCGGCTTTGAAGGGACTGCTAAGTTTCACTTCAGTCAAGCTGTTGACGCCGATGCTTATCCTCGTAGCGATCATCAGCCACACCGCTGTCGACGCGGGTTACGTCCTTGTTATTCCCCTCGGAGGCGTGATCTTTTACGCCGCTGGTCGCCATCCTCTGGCTGGCATTGCAGCGGCGTTCGCCGGTGTCTCAGGAGGATTCAGCGCCAACTTTGTCCCGTCCAGTCTTGATCCGTTGCTCTCCGGTTTGACCCAATCCGCGGCGCAAATCCTGGATGCGACGCGCGTAGTCAATCCACTCTGCAACTGGTTTTTTACAGGCATCTCGTGTGTGCTTATCGTAGGCGTCGGTTGGTATTTGACTGATCGAGTGATTGAGCCTCGCCTGAAGAATGTGGAGGTGGACGGTGACGCCGCTGACATGCCAACGATGGAGACTCTTGGCCCGCGGGAGCGACGCGGTTTGATCGCGGGCATGTTATCCATTGCTATCGGCATTGTGATCCTGATCGCAGTCTCTGTTCCCGCAAATTCCCCCTTCCGTTCACCTGCAACCTATCGGATAAACGATAACGTCCTGAGCAACCTGCGGGCGGAAGGGCTTCCGGAAGATGTACTTAGTTCCTTAAAAGGAATTAGTAAGGATATTTCGGGCGAAACAAACCTTATGACGGCGTTAAGAACTGCGATCGGAGATGAGCGGACGCAACAGTACGCTCCGCAGATCATGCGGCACGCAGTCGCCTCGCCACGCCAGTTGACTCTGTCGAACGCGCCGTTGATGCAATCGATAGTGCCTCTTATCTTCCTGCTGTTTCTGATTCCCGGGATTGTTTACGGCTATGTAGCAAAAACAGTTGAGAGTCATCGGGACATCATCAAAGGGATGAGCAAGTCGATGAGCACAATGGGTTATTACATTGTCCTTGCCTTCTTCGCCGCTCAGTTCATAGCCGCATTTGGTCAGTCGAACATTGGTGCTTTGCTTGCTTTGAAGGGTGCGGGCGCCCTCAAGGCGCTGGCGATGCCACCACAAGTGACCATCGTCGGGATCATTCTGCTCACGGGCTTTGTAAACCTGATGATTGGTTCCGCGTCAGCAAAATGGGCGCTCCTGGCGCCGATATTTGTTCCGATGTTGATGCAGTTGGGATTGTCGCCGGAATTGACTCAGGCGGCGTACAGGGTGGGCGACTCGACGACAAACATCATCACTCCGTTGATGCCTTATTTCCCGTTGGTAGTAGTGTTTGGTCAGCGCTATGTAAAGAACACCGGAATCGGAACTCTGGTTTCCCTGATGCTGCCTTATTCGGTTGTCTTTCTAGTTACTTGGACTGTGTTTCTGATTATCTATTGGCTGCTTGGCATTCCTTTGGGCTTGCAGGCGCCTTATCACTATCCGTCGTAAGCGCGGGAGACGGAGCGGGAATCTAGCGATCGGGCAGACGATCCAGGAAACAATCGCTCGCACAGAGGATGAGTTGCTATAGGCGTTTTCGCGCGATCAGAAGCTCGGCATTGAGGATCGCAGCTCCGGCTGCCCCGCGAATAGTGTTGTGGCTGAGTGCGACGAAGCGATAGTCAAGCACCGCGTCAGGCAGCAGACGACCCACCGTAATACTCATTCCTTTTCCGGCATCGCGATCCAGGCGGGGTTGAGGGCGATCTCGCTCTTCGCGTACGAGGATGGGCCTTTCTGGCGCTGTGTGAAGCGCTAATTCCTGTGGTAAAGACCGAAACGATTCGAACGCTTCCCTGACTTGAGTTAAAGAAGCTTCGCGGCGAAGCTTCACGCGAATCGCGCCCATATGTCCATCGGCGACATTCACACGATGTGTTTGGGCACTAACCTTAATCTGCGCTGCCTCGATTGCCTGCCCCTCAATGCGACCCAGAATTTTTACGGTCTCCTCCTCGATCTTCTCCTCTTCCTTATCGATAAACGGCAAGACGTTGTCGATAATGTCCAGCGACGCAACACCGGGATAACCAGCACCCGACAAGGCCTGGAGAGTTGTGACTATGACGCTCTCGATGCCGAAGCGGGCTTCGAGGGGGGCGAGCGCGAGGGCCAGCATTATCGTTGAGCAATTTGGATTGGTAACAATGAAGCCTTTTCCGTAGGACTGAGATTCGAGCAAGCCGAGATGTTCATGATTGACTTCGGGAATCAGGAGCGGCACATCTGGGTCCATGCGATAGGCGGACGAGTTGCTGATGACTGGATATCCTTCACGTGCAAAGCTGCCTTCGGATTCCCTGGCAATATCACCCGGTAAACTTGAGAACACTAGATCGCATTCGAGCGGTGGCTCAGGAGGCTGGACGATGAGTTCGCGCACCTGAGAAGGCATCTCGCCATCGAGGCGCCATGTGCAGGCTTCTTTATAAGGTCTGGTTTGCGATCGACCTGATGCGGCGAGTGCGGTGATTTCAAACTGCGGGTGGTGTTCCAGTAGTTGAACAAAGCGCTGGCCCACCATGCCGGTAGCCCCAAGAATCCCTACTCGATATTTTTTCATTACGCCTTCTGGGGTTAACAATAATCTCCGTGTACTCCGTGTCTCCGTGGTGGACCTTTCGGATTCACAATAAGTTCACCACGGAGACACGGAGGCACGGAGGCACGGAGAGAATCAAAAGCACCAAACGCCGCCTAATCTCCAATCATCTCCGTGTTACTCCGTGTACTCCGTGGTGGACCTTCCGGGTTCACAATAAGTTCACCACGGAGACACGGAGGCACGGAGAGAATCAAAACACCAAACGCCGCCTAATCTCCAATCATCTCCGTGTTACTCCGTGAACTCCGTGGTGGACCTTCCGGGTTCACAACAAGTTCACCAAGGAGAGACGGAGGCACGGAGAGAATCAAAACACCAACGCCTAATCTCCAATTTCATCTCCTCCGTGTTACTCGGTGTCTCCGTGGTGGACCTTCCGGGTTCACAATAAGTTCACCACGGAGCACACTGAGAAAAACTACAAACACAAACTCTACTAAACTTCCTCGTCGACTCCGTGTGTTCCGTGTCTCCGTGGTGGACCGCTTGAGTTCAAACCAAGTTCATCACGAAGAGAGACGAAGGGCACTGAAAAAAATTGCACTAATGCACCAGACGTCGAATCCCGTCTTTGAGTACAACCACATTGAAGTTCATTAGCAATCCAATCTTCACTCCAGTGAGTTTTAAGTAAGTCAGCAACTGAGCTTCGTGAATAGGTGCCAAAGCAGCTACAGACTTAATCTCGAGAATAACTGCCTTCTCCACCAGTAGGTCAATGCGATACCCGCAATCGAGCCATCCCCTTATATACCAGTGGTAGTGGTTTTTCGAACTCGAATGAAATTCCACGAAGTTGTAGTTCTCGAGCTAAACAGCATTCGTATGAAGACTCCAATAGCCCTGGTCCTAAATGCCGATGAACTTCAATCGCGGCTCCAATGATATTCCCCGTTAATTTCTCCTCGAACAGTTTACCTGTCGGCTTCATGGTGAGGTTTCGCCTTTCGTTTCTTTCTGGTTTCCTAATCTCGCTGTGCTCCGTCTCCGTGGTGCCACCTTCTGGTGCACATAAAGTTCACCACGAAGGCACGAAGAGCACTGAGGAAAATTACAAGCAACCCACTCTTCTACCTGCTCTTAGTCTCAGTGGGCTCCGTGTCTCCGTGGTGCCACCTTCTGGTACACATAAAGTTCACCACGGAGGCACGGAGAGCACTGAGGAGTACATAGACTGTTAGTACCACCAGATTAAACTAATGAGCAAATAAATTCTTTTCGGCTCAAGCTCCCAACTTCGCCAAAGCCTGACCCATTCGCATCACTCCTTCGGCCAGCCTTGACTCATCAGCGCAAAAGGACACCCGCAGAAAGCCCTCCCCTTCACTTCCGAAAGCCACCCCGGGTACGGTGATGACTCGTTCCTCGAGCATCGCCGCGGAAACTGTCATCGACGCACCGTACTTGCCTACGTCAACCATTGTGTAAAAAGCTCCCTCGGGAGTCACTGCCCGAACCTCCAACTCATGCGCCAGAAGCCGGACTAAATGATCGCGCCGCGTCCCAAAGATGGACCGCATCTCTCCCCGTGCGCGCTCCGCTTCATCGGTCCAGGCGCTCAACGCCGCCTTCTGTGAAACCGTAGACGCGCAAGTGGTGACGTACCCATGCAACACGAGCGCACGCTGAACCACCGCCGCATCGCCACACATCCACCCGAGCCGCCAACCAGTCATGCTCATCGATTTGGAGAGGCCGCTTAACACAATCGTGCGCGGGTAAAAAGAGGAGATGGACTCAGGACGCTCCGCAGTGTAATAGAGTTCGCGATAGATCTCATCGCTAATGACATACGGAGAGAAAAACCCCAACGCCTCTGCCATGCTCTCGAGGTCGGTCCTTGAAAGACACCGACCGGTAGGGTTAGACGGGCTGATGCACACAACCACCCTTGTGCGCGGCGAGAGCTTACGCAGGAACTCTTCACTGTCAAAACCAAATCCTTCCGCGGCAGGTAGACGATAATAAACCGGGACACCACCTGCCATCCTTACGATAGCCGGGTAAGCTACAAAGCCCGGGTCAGGCAGCAACACTTCATCGCCTTCATCGACCAATGTCAGTAATGCCAGATAGAGCGCTTCCTGAGACCCTGCTGTAATGATGACTTGATCGGGATTGAGTCCAAGTTGCGGGTAATCGGCGGCAACGAGTTCGCGCAACTGCTGTAATCCGGCGTGACTCGTATAGCCGTTCTGTTCCTCGAGAATGACTCGTGCGGCTGCTTGTCTGATCACATCCGGCGTTGGCAGATCCGGTTCGCCAAGACCAAGATTGATGCTATCCGGAAGGGCTTGGTCAAACACCTGACGGATCAGACTCTTCTCGATCCCGCGGAGTCGCTTTGGAGGCACAAACTGTGAGGGCTTAATCATCAAATTCCTACCGCAGATAGTCCTCCAACTGGACCGCGCGATCCGTCTTCTCGTCACGATACTTCACGATGACCGGCGCATACAGTGACAGTCCCCGACTGCGCCCCCAATCGTTGTTGACTGAGCGCGAGCCGGGCACGACGACTGCTCCTGCGGGGATCTCCAATTGCCCTTGCGGTCCACGCTGATATATTTCTTCACGCACAAGATCATAGACCGCAGTCGAGCCGGTAATGATGGTCCCTGAAGCAAGCACCGCGCGTTCTCTGACAATCGCTCCTTCGTAAATGCCGCAACCCCCACCCACAAGCACATCGTCTTCGATGATGACCGGCACCGCGCCCACGGGTTCGAGGACTCCACCAATCTGGGCTGCTGCCGAAAGATGAACGCGCTTGCCAATCTGGGCGCAGGATCCGACCAGGGCGTGACTATCGATCATTGTTCCTTCATCTACATAAGCACCCACGTTGACGTACATCGGAGGCATGCAAACAACACCAGAGGCTACATAGGCGCCATCACGAATGCTCGAGCCGCCGGGAACGATTCGCACGTTATCATTGAGTTGAGTTGCGCGAACCGGATAAGTGTCTTTATCAAAGAAACGTAGAGCCGGCGAGGCTGACATGTCCACCAGCACACCCATGCGGAAGCCCACAAGAATCCCTCGCTTGACCCAGGAGTTGACTTGCCACTCACCGCTATCTGTCTTGTGGGCCGCTCTAATCTCACCGCGATTCAAAGCGGCCTTGAAATCCTCAAACACTCCGCGATCGGCATTGGTAAATTCGGCGCTTCCTCGCTCCGCCAGTTCTTCAATCTGTTCACGCAGTGGCATGCGAAGATTCCTTTATCAGATCGAGATCGATGAGCACCTCACGCAAACGTGCACGGCTCTCCCTTTGAATCGGCAACAGCGGCAACCGGTAGTTTTCCTCGATTAGACCCATCATGGCCAGTGCAGCCTTAACCGGCCCGGGGCTTGACTCAATAAAGTTGACCTCCATCAACGGCAGTAACCGATAGTGAAGTGCCCTTGCCCCCTCCCACTCGCCGGCGAGCGCGAGGTTGACCATGCGGGACATCAACTCAGGCGCCTCATTCGAAGCCACTGAAATCAGCCCATCAGCAGCCAGAGCGATTAGAGCCAGGGTGATCGAATCATCGCCGGACATCACACGGAAGCCTTTTGGCCGTCCGCGCAAAATCTCCATGATCTGTGTGAGATTGCCCGAGGCCTCTTTGGTCGCGACGATGTTTTCGCAATCCCGTGCCAGTCGCAGCGTCGTCTCAGCCGAGATGTTGCAGCTTGTTCTTCCGGGCACGTTATAAATAACGACCGGAAGATCAGCGACGGACTCGGCAACGGTCCGAAAATGGATGTACAGGCCTTCCTGCGTCGGTTTGTTGTAATAAGGGGCCACAACCAGAACTGCGTCAGCACCCAGCCCCCGGGCCTTGCGCGAATACTCGATCGTAGCCGTCGTCGAGTTACTCCCGGTTCCGGCAATCACTCGCGCCCTTCCCTGCGCGGCTTCGATCGTCAGCTTAATGACGCGCTGGTCCTCTTCTTCAGTCATTGTGGCGCTTTCCCCGGTTGTTCCGCAGGGAACGAGCAGTTTTATCCCGCCATTAATCTGATACTCGATCAAATTACGCAGGCGGTCCTCATCCACAGCGCCGCTTGCATTGAAGGGCGTAACCAAAGCCGTGGCACATCCTCGTAGCCAGTCGATATTTGTAGTCATGCTACCTCCATCACCTGAGCACTATTTCATCGATCACTTCTGAAAATTCGTAAACGCCTTTGCGGCCTATTACCCAACGTGCCGCAGCCAGGGCTCCGCTCGCAAAGCCCTCTCGATTTCGTGCAGTGTGAATCAGCGTAATCTGATCCGCAGCCGAGTCAAACCCCACCCGGTGAGTCCCGGGGATATGGCCTGCTCGCGTCGAAGCGATCGAAATGTCACGTTTACTACTCCGGTCCAACAACTCCTTGATTCTTAAAGCCGTGCCGGATGGCGCATCTCGCTTGCGCGCATGATGAGCCTCTTCGATAAATGGTTCATAATCGTCGAGTGGTTGAAACAGCGAGGCTGCATGACTGACTATGCGGTAAAAGAGATTCACGCCGATCGAAAAGTTCGCTCCAAAAACAAGCGCGCCATCGTGTTCCTGAACCAGACGCCTCGCTTCCGCCTCATGCTCATTCCAACCCGTCGTTCCCTCAACAAGCGGCACCCCGGCGCGCGCACAGGCTTCGATATGTACCAGCACTGAATCGCCAACCGAAAAATCGACCGCTACATCATGACCACTAAGTAGAGCGGCAAGTTCCTCAGTATTGCGAGAGCTATTTCGTGAAGTCAGGGATAAACCGATCTCTGCTCGAGCCTGGCGCGCCTGCTTCTCGACAAGCTGGCCCATTGTTCCATAACCGATCAAAGCAAGTTTCACGTTAAATCCTGTCGATCAATTGACCGGCAATTCGAGTGTAAAGACTGACTGCCTCTACCAGCTCGCGCTTCTCTACACACTCATCATCGGTATGCGCCTTTAGAATCGAGCCCGGACCCAGCAGCAACGGTTTTCCCCAATGAGACAGGTAAGGGATATCGGTGGTGAAACGCACTACGCACTCATCAAACCCATCGAGAACCATTAGGCGCACCGGGTCGTGCGCAGAAGAGTATTCCACCTGCGCCCGGCTGTCGATAGCCGTTTCGAGTATCTGTTTTACTGTTTCTGCGGCAGTAACCAGACGGATCTGGAGTTCCGCATGCGCTTCTGCCGGCACGACATTCGGCCGTGTACCACCCGCAATTACTCCAATGTTGCAGGTGGTATTACCAAAGAGATCATCAGTGGGCCACTCCAAACGATCAATGCATCCGAGAACAGCGAGAAGTTTTTCGACTGCCGAACTTCCCTGCTCGGGGTAGGCTGAATGCGCAGCGCGGCCCTCAGTTCGAATAGTAAATCGAAGCGATCCCTTCGTGCCGCTTGCCAGTCGATTGTCAGTGGGCTCACCGTTGATCAGGTAATGGCATTCGGCGGCGCGTGCGTGGCGATTGGCTATCTGCGCTCCCAGGCTACCGAGCTCCTCATCAACCGTAAAGAGCAGTCCGATCTGATCTATACCTTGCTTGCGAAGATTTTCAGCCGCAGCGATCTGAGCTGAAATAATTCCCTTTGCGTCGCACGCGCCCCGACCATAAATTCGTTCCGCATCCACACGAGCCGGGATCTGAGGTGGCACCGTATCGAGGTGAGTTGAAAAGACTATCCGAGGAGGTGCCGACGTGGTCGCAAGGACATTGAAGCGATCTGCGTCCACCTCTTGTTTCTGTACGTGATAATCAAGATCTTCGAGATAAGAGGCCAGAAAGTGCCCCACTTCCCCTTCCGCTCCACTGACGGAAGGAATGTCGATCAATTTTGCGGTTAAGTCGAACAGCTCCATCTGTCGATTCGCTCAATCGGGCCTGCCAAAAAACGTTTCATGAAGCCGCGTCACTGCTTCGCCAACTCGTTCTTCTCCTATTACAAAAGTCAGGTTGATCCGTGAGGCGCCCTGGGAGATCAGAGAAACGTTGATGTCGTTGATCGTGCTGAAAACCCGACCAGCAATACCAGGAGTACCACGCAAGCCTTCACCAACGACGCAGATGATGGCGCGGTCCAACTCCACGTCAACGGTTCCAAGCGCCCCCAGCTCTGAAACGATTGCCTCCAGATCCGACACGTCGTCCAGCGTAATCGACACACTGACTTCGGATGTCGTGACTACATCGACCGCCTTGCGATGACGATTGAATACATCGAACAACTCACGCAAGAACCCATAGGCGCCCAGCATCCCGGCGGAGGTTATCTGAAGGGTGGTCACGCCGGTCTTGTGGGCAATGGATTTGACGGTTTGCGGTGACGTCTCAGTTTCCGACCCTATGAGAGTGCCTGCAAGGCTGGGAGCCTTTGAGTTACAGATGCGCACAGGGATCTGAGCTTCGACCGCCGGCTGAATGGTCTTCGGGTGAAGAACCTTGGCCCCAAAATAAGCGAGCTCGGCGGCTTCAGCGTAGGAAAGCCGTGGAATTGAGTGGGCGTTACGCGCGACACGAGGGTCGGCAGTCAGTACCCCTGTCACGTCGGTCCAGATCTGGATCTCTGAAGCTCCAATAGCGGCGCCGATGATTGCGGCTGTGTAGTCCGAGCCTCCGCGTCCCAATGTGGTCGTTTCGCCTCTGTTTGTAGAGCCGATAAAACCACCCAGAACGGGAACGACAGATTGCTCGAGCAGCGGGTCCAATCGGGCCTTCGTACGTTCATTTGTTTCTTTAATTAGTGGCGCGGCGCAACCAAAGTTGTCGTCTGTAATCACGCACTGACGAGCATCAACCGCCTCGGCCGCAACGCCATTTGCGCGCAGACTGGCGGCAAGTAGAGCTGCCGAGAGACGCTCACCGAACGACACTATCGAATCCTGGAGTGGTAGCCGCAAGGATGGACGCAGGGAGACGGACCTTAGAAGCTCTCCGATCTCTCGCCGCGCATGCTCGATTAGCGGAGTAATTGAATCGGCCTCACGTGCGAGTAGATTGTTGACCACCTCAAAGTGGCGCTGGAAGTGGCGATCCAGCGCCGCCAGTCCAGCTTCGAAGTGACCGTTCCATGCTTGCTGTGCACTGTCCAGCAAGGCATCGGTCACGCCCGCCATCGCCGAGACGATGACGACCGGCCGCAGCGAGTGTCGCTCGGCTACGATGCGGCTTACGTTAGTAATGGCGGCATGATCTTCGACTGACGTACCGCCAAACTTCATCACAGTGGGCTTAGACATAAGCTGGGAGTATAAGCCAGGGATAGGAAAGTGTCAGGTCTTTGATCTTTGGTCTTTGGTCTTTGATCTTTTGGTCTTTGTTCTCGCCACCACTTATTGATGGACTGGTGTTTGGACATCACAGAGTTAAGTATCAGCATAGCTAAAAAGGTTTCGGGTGAAATGAGGATGGGGAAAGTCCGAAACAGACGCTGCGTTGCAGTCACCGTCGCAGTCTGAGTGTTGTCGTGAGAAGCCTGGCCATGACTTTTCTATCATTAACACCTAACTTCAGTTAGGTGACCAGAAACGACCGAAAACCGGAGAACCGTTTCAACGGTTTACGACACGCGAGAAGACTGTCGTCTGCGATGAACGAATCAAACCGTTGAAACGGTTTGGGAAAAGCGCTGAGTGAGCTGGCCACCTTACTGAAGTAAGGTGTTAATGAGAGGGACTCGAGCGGCTGCAACGAGTGTCCCATTCCGGGAAGAGTTCTTTCGTCCTTGTCTTGAGATTTTTGACCTTGTCTTGGGTCTTCGAGGCGATTTCTGTAAGATCTGTTTTCAGCCGGATCGCGGACGATTGACTTTACCAGAGACGAAAGATCAGGGTATCCCATGGATAAATTTGCCATTGCAGCGGCCTTACAGGAGATCGGGACGCTCATGGAACTGAAGGGCGGAGACGCGCGCTTTAAAGCTCGCGCCTACAAACGAGGTGCACGCGCTGTGGCCTCGCTGTCGAAAGACATTAAAGTCCTTATAGAAGAGCGGCGTCTTACTTCAATACCTGGAATCGGGAATGCCCTGGCGTCTCAGATTGAGCTGCTTTATCTAACCGGATCTTCCCCGGTACTTGAACGCCTCCGGGAAGAATTTCCTCCAGGCGTCATCGAACTCTCGACCGTGCCCGGACTTAGCCTGAGCAAGATCGAGCATCTGCACCGAACCCTGGGAATCAACTCGATCGAAGAGCTCAAAACCGCAGCTCAGGAGGGTAGATTGCGGCCGCTTCGAGGCTTTGGCGCGAAGACAGAAGAAAAACTGCTTGCCGCGATCGCCACTCACGAGACTCGCGAACAGCTACTGCACATCCATCATGCTTTTTACGTATCAGAACAACTCCGCGACTACATGCGCACCGCACCTCGTGTTCTTGACGTTGAGAGCGCCGGCGCCCTTAGACGCGCCAAAGAGACCGTCGCAGGCATTCAACTCGTAGCCAGCGGAAAACAGCCCGCAGGATTAGTCAAACATTTTCTGCGTTACCCAATGATTGGCGAGGTCGTGGACCAGACTCAGGAAAGCGCGACCGTCCGTCTGGCTGATGGAGTGACCTGCACACTCGTGGCGGTGCGGCCCGAGAACCAGGCTCTATCTCTCTTACTGACCACCGGGTCGGAGTCGCATCTCGAAAAACTTAATACGGTAGCTCGGAAGAAACGTGTAAAACTCAAACCCAGTGTTAGAGCCTCCGTCTCGCAAAGCAAGAGCGGGGTTGCTTTCCGCACTGAGGCCGACATCTATCGCCGTCTCGGTATGCGTTACATTCCGCCGGAGCTTCGTGAGGACCAGGGCGAAATCGAAGCAGCCCTTTCAGGACAGCTTCCCGAAGACCTGGTGACGCCGGCTGACATCAAGGGAATGGTCCACTGTCACACGACCTACTCTGATGGCAGAGCCTCAATCGCTGAAATGGCTCAAGCTGCGGAAGCTATGGGAATGAAATATCTGACGATTACAGATCACTCCCCAACTGCTTCTTATGCCGGAGGGGTCACACTGGATCGACTGAAAAGGCAGTGGGCCGAGATAGCCGAAGTGCAGGAGAAAGTCCGAGTGAAACTTCTCAGGGGCACTGAGTCAGATATTCTCGCAGACGGAAGGCTCGACTATCCGGACAAGATCCTGGAACAGTTAGACATCGTAATCGCCAGCATTCATGCGCGTTACAAGATGGATGCCGATCAAATGACGAAGCGCATCGTAACGGCCATGCGGCAACCTGTTTTCAAGATCTGGGGACACGGATTGGGACGTCTGATTCAGCGCCGGCCACCTTTTGAATGTCACATCGATGAAATTCTGGACGCGATTAGCGAGTCGCGGGCAGCGATTGAGATCAACGGTGATCCTTATCGTCTCGATCTCGAGCCGCGATTGGTTCGTGAGGCGCGCAAACGCAAGATACCTTTTGTGATTTCGGTGGATGCTCACTCGACGGAAGCAATGAAGAATCTCAAGTTCGGTGTCGGGATTGCTCGTCGAGGCTGGGTGCGGCGCGGCGAAGTCTTGAATACCTTAAGCGCCAAGACGTTCGCGCAGGCGGTCCACCCTTAAATCAGCCAATCAATCCTCAATCAACTCGCTGAAGGCGAGCACGTAGCTGTTTCATTCTCCCTCGCTTACGACTTCTCCACCTTCGGGGCCATAGAAGACGACCCAGACTGCGAGATCCTCGGAAAAGTTTTCAAAGCGATGCTCTACACCGGCGGCAGCAAAGAGCAGGTCACCTTGCCCGAACTGCCGGCGCGAGTCCCCGCATACAAACTCTCCCTGGCCCTGTAGAACCACGTAAACCTCGTCGCGCGTATGAGGTTGCTGCGGATCGACATCGCGGGGCGCATAGATTTCAACTAGAAGAGTGCCATGTTTGAAAATAGTGGCAAAGCGTTCTCCTTCCGGAGTGGGAAGATTAGCGAGGGCTTCATTCAAAGTCAGATGAGCGCAAGAGCTTCCCGGAGTCATGCTCAGCTTTTAAGTTATAAGATGCCGTTAGTCAATTACAGTTCACCACCGGGTTCCATAAAGTTCAACACAGAGACACGAAGGGCAGGGAGGAGACCTACCACCAACTCTCTAACTGCTCGTTAGTCTCAGTGTGCTCCGTGTCTCCCGTGGTGCACATTCTGGGTTCCACGCGAGCGAATAGTACATTACAATTACGGTGCTCCAACATTCCTCAAAACAGGAAAAACACTATGCGAACCAAAGACCTCATCGATTTGGCCGGAAACCCGAATTCATCTCGGGCATTTACAACTACTGCGAATCGGCGCTTGGCGAGTATTGCTAGATGGCACGCCTAGATCTGGTTGACGCAATTAATCCGATGCTACTGACCCTAGAGACCCTGCGTTGCGACCTGGAACGGGCATACCCCAAGGCAATGGATTTCATCCGGCCGGGCTTTGACGAGATCGAAGGGATAAACTGACTTTACGCCGGCTGGGAACGAGTTCGATGTGCATCTTTTGCAGAATCACCACGGGCGAGCTTACAGCGAAGATCGTTTTTGAAGATGATGTTTCCGTTGCTTTTCTCGATCATCGTCCGCTCTTCCCCGGACACTGTCTGCTGGTCCCAAAGCAACATTTCGAAGTTCTGAGCGCCCTCCCCGACGATCTGATCGGCCCCTTCTTTTTTAATGTGAGAACTCTGGCTCGGGCGGTCGAATCAGCGCTGTCCGCCGAAGGTACCTTTGTTGCTCTCAACAACCGTGTCAGCCAAAGTGTGCCGCATCTTCATGTGCACATCGTGCCGCGCCGAAGGAAAGACGGATTGCGAGGTTTCTTTTGGCCAAGACAGAAGTATGAAAGCGAAATGCACATGGAGGAGATTCAGGAAGTTATTCGCTTCGCAATCGCAGATTTAGCAAAAACATGAAAGAAGGTCTGTCTAAACAGAGTTATTTTGAAAAATTATTCTGTAGTTTGTTTTTGTATATCACGATTTAATTCGTTGCTATTGCGACACTTCCCAACACAGTTCAGTCGCATGAAATCTAAAACACATATTCACCAAAATAAAACACAGAAAAGTTTGACTGAAAAAACTTGTCAGAGTATAAAGCACCTGTCACGAAGGTTACGGCTTTCGAGACCGACAAAGGGATCGGCAATCGGTGCGGTGACGCCCGAGCGAGCGAAATAGCAGGCGGCTGTTGTTTCGAAGACGCCCTGAGACGAGGCCGAAAGGCCTGCTAGAGAAAGTCGCAAGGCTTTCTTGAGTTACTCGGATAAAAACGAGTAGCGCCCTTTGGAGAGGACCCGCCAGAGGGAGCAAAGCGGTTCAACGAAAGTTGAGCCTCGTTGCCGGAACGTAATCGGCGGTGGAGGAAAAGCCACCACAACAAAAACCTAACGGCACCACACTCGCAAGAGTGTGAGATTAGCGAAAGCGAAATCGCGTGCTGACCGGAGATTGGCTGACCGCCAGTTTTCTTCGGGATACAAAATCGGCAGCTTCAGTGTGTACATGCGAAGCTGCCATCCTATAAAAAGCTTCGGCGATTTATAGGAAAACGGATTGCGCTACTGTCAGCTTGCTGGTGGTAGCGCATTTCGTTTTTTATTTGCCTTGTACCCAGCATAGCAACCCCTCCGCTCTAAAACTTTTCTCGATTCCAGGCTCGCTTTTGTCCACTTTCCCCCTGCTCATTCGTCGTTACGTAAGAAAAGTCATTTCCGCCGAAACACGAGGCATTATCTTTTCGTACGCATCAGGTATAACCGCAGAGAAGATTCGAAAACAGCTGGCGCTTCAAAGTGCTTTCCGGAAAGTGCGGACCAGAAGCAGGACGTTTTCCTCACCAGGTGACTGGAGAAAAGCGGAAAATCCGGAATACGAACACCGGAAACAGACCAAACTGCGCAGAGCCCTTGGACATTGATCTTGAATTGAATCAACCCTAGAAGGAGAGAATATGAGCGAAGCAAGAATGCAGGAGAATCCCCAATACGCGCCAGGTACATTCTGTTGGGCGGAACTGACCACCACAGATGGCGAGGCCGCGAAGAAGTTCTACACGGCGTTGTTCGGCTGGGACGCGGCAGACATGCCGATTGGTCCCGATATGGTCTACACGATGTTCAAGCAGGATGGGAAGGACGTTGGCGCCGTCTATCAGATGACTGGCGAAATGAAAGCCCAGGGTATACCTCCAAACTGGCTCTCGTACGCGTCTGTTCCCAGCGCCGATGAAACAGTTGAGAAGGCAAAATCGCTCGGTGCTACGATCTTGCAGGAGCCGATGGACGTGTTTGAGTTCGGCCGGATGGCTGTGATCAAGGACCCCACGGATGCGGTTTTTGCACTGTGGCAGCCAGGTTTACATGCAGGCGCTGGAATAACCAATTTGCCCAATTCGATGTGCTGGAACGAACTTGCTACTCGCGATACGGCTAAAGCAGGAGAGTTCTATCAAAAACTCTTTGGCTGGGGTGGGGATGCGCAAGAGATGGGCCCGATGACCTATACAATGTTTACAAATCAAGCACAGCCAACAGCAGGCATGTACGAACCCCCGCCTGAGATGGGAAATGTTCCGCCTCACTGGCTGGTCTATTTTGCAGTCGCCGATAGTGACGAGCTTGCAAAGAAGGCTACCGAATTGGGGGCTAACGTGTGCGTGCCCCCGAGCGATATTCCGGGAATTGGGCGTTTCGCCATAATTCAGGATCCGCAGGGAGCTGCGTTCGCGATCATCAAACTGCTTCAGCCACAGACTTAGAGTGGATCGCAGCGTCGCTACTGAATCAGGAGAAAAATCATTTCGCCCGGAGCCGGACGCCACAGCACAGTGGCAAGGCCCGGGCGAAATGCTTTAATCTCTCGGGAGATCTGCGAAGTTTGTTTAGCCCCTTCCAATCTTTAGCCCATGAAGCCACTGCTCGTCTGGTTACTCCTTTGCGGAATCTGGGGTTCAACCTGGCTGTTCATCAAATTGGGGCTTGAGGATCTCCCGCCGCTCAGCTTTGCCGGTATCAGGTTTGTCATAGCTTCGGTCATCCTGATCACATTGGTCGTCGTCCGGCGTCTTCCAATTCCGCGGACGCGGCCAGACTGGTTGCTGCTGGCCATTACCGGCATCCTCGCATTTGGTCTGAATTACGGGCTTCTGTTCTGGGGTGAACAATATATTTCTTCGGGACTGGCGGCACTGTTGCAAGCTACCATTCCCGCCTTTGGTCTGCTCATCGCTCACCTTTACCTTCCAAGCGAGCAAATGACCCCCGGAAAACTCATGGGCACGGTAATGGGAATTGCGGGTGTCGCGGTCATTTTCTCGGATCAGTTGAGTGTTGCTGGCCCGCGGGCTCTGGCAGGAAGCCTGGCTTTGGTAGGCAGTTCTGTCTGTGTTGCCTATTCAAACGTGCTCATCAAGGCTAAGGCAAAGCATTTCGAACCAACCACGCTTGCCGGCGGACAGATGGTCTTTGGCTTGGTTCCCTTGTTAGTAATCGGTATCCCGCTGGAAGGGAATCCCTTGAATTTTCGCTGGACCCCGATGGCGCTGTTCGCTCTCTTTTATCTGGCTATCGTCGGGTCAGTGGTGGCTTTCATCCTTTACTACTGGCTGGTGAAAAGGATGGACGTAACAAACACGATGTTGATTGCCCTGGTTACGCCTGTGGTTGCCGTAATTCTCGGCATGTTAGTCCTGAAAGAGGAGTTGAGTTGGCGGGTCGTCGCGGGTGGCGGCCTGATAATTTCGGGCATTGGACTCATAGTCGCCCGCCGGAGATGAAATTGGAATTTTGAAATGAGGCTGATGTTTCTTTCGCCGGGATCCTTCCTTTGCTAACATGCCTGCCACAGTACGGAGGCTATTACTGATGCGCGCTATTGAGAGACCAGCGAAGATCAGTTTCTCACCGCTCGGCGGTCGCTACACGCTCGAAGAGTTATGGGCGCTGCCGGATCCTAGAGACCGTTCTCACTACGATCTTATCGGAGGATATTTGTTCATGGTCCCACCACCTGAACCACCCCACGGGATTATCGATGCCCGTCTGTCGCGGTCACTATTTAAATATTTGGACGAACATGACATAGGCGGAAAAGTCTATCATCCTCGAGAACCAATCTACCGAATCGCGGCAAATACGTACCTTGAGCCCGACATGATGTACATCTCTTCGGAGCTCGGAAAGCAAATGGGCAGCAAACGAACTTCGGCCGACATAGTTTTTGAGTATCTTTCCCCGAGCACCGCCATCTATGATCGCACCACAAAAGCCGATACATACCTTGAACTGGGGGTCCGCGAGTTGTGGCTGGTCGATCCCATCACTGTCACAATCGAGGTGCGAAATGCGGTTGAGCGTGAGGACGGGCTCGCGTGGGAAAGCTTGCGTTATTCAACTGGTGAATGGGCCGAATCGAGGGTGTTAGATGGGTGGCGCGTTTCAGTTGATGAGATTTTGAAAGAGGATGAAGAATAGTCTAGTCACTCTCAGTATTTTCGGATCAGTCCGCGCACCACACCCTGAATCTGAATTCGCTCTGATGTCTTTATAAAGATGGGTTTGAACTGAGGATTGGCCGGCTCGAGTCTGATGAACTCTGGCTCACGATAGAATTTCTTCACAGTCGCATAGTTCCCATCAATCAGTGCTACTACCATTTCGCCATTTTGAGCAGTCTGCTGGGCTGCGACCACAATGATGTCTCCGTCTTGAATGTTTTCTTCGATCATGGAGTCGCCTCTCACTCGGAGAGCAAAGGTCCGTCCTCGCCCGGTCATTTCAGGCGGCACTGCTACAGAGTCATTAGTTAGTATGGCTTCAATGGGCTGACCCGCAGCTACGGTACCAAGCAGAGGAACCTCAAGACTCTCGTCTGTGGTTTCCTGTCTGACTACCTCTATCCCCCGGCTCACATTAGGAATCCGTTTGATTAACCTCTCCCGCTCGAGCGCAGAGACAATCTTGTGCACGCTGGCCGATGAAGACAACTTGAATTGACTCCCAATCTCCGCAATGGTTGGCGGCTGTTTATTCACTTCAATGAAGCGGCAGATAAAGTCGTAAACCTGTTTCTGCCTTTGTGTGACTGGCATCTTCCGCCCCTCTTGTCTTTGGTTTCGGGGTTATGCTATATTTTCGTCTCTTAGCAAAAACTAGCGAATATTAGCGAAAATAGAAGAGGAGGTCAAGACAATTACCGTCTTTTCAATATGGGAATGAGCTTTTTAAGATCCGCAACAAACCGGCGGTACTCGATCTGGCGAGCTTCGTCATCCGGGGCTCTCAGTATCGAAGATGGATGGACGGTGGCCGTCAGATAAGGAGCAAGGGAGGATTCGATGAACTCGCCGCGCTGCTTTGTTACCCGAAACTGTGGCCCAAGCAGGGCCTGAGCCGCCGTGGCTCCCCAGCGCGACAATAATTTCGGGTTGGATCAATACAATCTCGGCCTTGAGCCAGGGATGACAGGCGGCAATTTCTTGCGCGTTAGGCTTCTTGTGGATCCGGCGTTTTCCCCGAGGCTCCCATTTGAAGTGTTTGACAACATTAGTGACGTAAGTCTGCGAACGATCGATTCCGGCTTCCTGGAGGGCCGCATCGAGCAGCCGTCCGGCTGGGCCGACGAAGGGTTTACCGGAAAGATCTTCTTCATTGCCAGGCTGTTCCCCAATGAACATTATGCGGGCCCGAAGGCGTCCCTCGCCAAAAACGGTTTGAGTGCCCCTCAGCCAAAGATCGCAAGCCTTGCAGTCAGCAGCCGCCGCTTGCAGGCTCCGGAGCGTGAGTTGTTTGGGAATTAAATCTTCGGCCTTTGACTTTTGTTCTTTGGCCTTCGGTTTTTGATTTTTAGTCATGACCTTGCTTTGTGTTTGAAGTTCAGCCAAATGCAAGGGGGCGGATGAAAGAGACAGGATCAAGATAAAGCCAACGATTAAATATTCAAAAAGCAGAAGTCCCGGCCTGGAGCTGGATCATGAAAGCAACAGCCGTTTTAGGCGCCGTATTCAAACAGAGAGAAAAGCGGCCGGTAGAAGTAGTTTCTTCCGGTCTCTCAGAGGTCGATTCGCTAACCGGAGGTCTACCGCGCGGCGCCATCACCGAAGTTTTTGGGCCAGCCTCATCCGGTCGTACAAGTTTCATGCTCTCTACTCTGACTCAGGCCACCGCCCACGATGAGATTTGCGCCCTCGTAGACACTTGCGGATCGTTTGATCCCGTGTCGGCCGCAGCCAACGGGCTCGCGCTGGAGCGACTGCTCTGGGTCCGCTGTAGCGCCAATCTCGAACATGCCTTTAAAGCCACTGATCTCATCTTGCAGGGCGGAGGCTTTGGAATGGTGGCGCTGGATCTAGGCGATGTCCCGGCAAAGGAGGTACGGCGGATCATCTCTTCATGGTGGTATCGCTTCCGCCGCGTATTGGAAAATACGCCTGCCGTGCTGATCGTCCTTGCTCAGGATTCAACAGTCCGATCCTGTGCCGCTCTGTCTTTGGAATTGAGACGAGAATCAGGGCTGTGGAGTCCGGCGAATCGAGCCCCTGAGACGAAACCCGGTGGTCCAATTCCGCTTCGCAACTCAACCAGGCTTGAACTTTCGCGTCCCTGTCCCGGTTTGCCATCCAGCTCTGTCCTCCTCAAAGGAATACAGTTTCAAGTGGCAAAGAGAAGACCGTTGAATTCGCACGAGCAGGAGTGCCGGTTTAGTTCAGCGACGATGCCATGATGAGTTTTCAATTGTTCATGATATGTTCGCCTCAATTTACAGCTCAAAAATCCCTGCCGGCGTGTCGCTGTCAGACTTTGCCTATTCGTTCTCACCACTTGTTGAAGAAACTGCTGCCGACACAGTGGTTATCGATGTCGACGGCTGTGAACTACTTTTCGGTTCTGCTTATCAATTAGCTAAGACTATCGTTACCAGCGCTGCTTCATTCCCGGAAAACGGAGGTCTGGGGTGCAAAGTCAATGTGGCTCTGGCAGGAAATCCCGATAGCTCAATTTTTGCAGCTCGGTTCTTTAAAGGAATCACCTTTATAGCACCCGGCGAAGAACTTAATTGCCTGGGCGAACTGCCAATCGAGGCCCTCGGACTTATAGATCCAGCAGATCCTATTCTAGAGACAATGAAACTCTGGGGCGTGCGGACCTTTCAGGAGTTTGCGAAGCTACCCACCGCAGGAGTTTCCGAACGCATGGGCCAATTGGGAGTCGCACTACAACAACTTGCTCGCGGTAAAACTGAACGTCATTTAAAACTTCGTCAGCCAGTGCCGGTATTCGCACACTCAGTCGAACTCGAGTATCCAATTCTATTACTCGAACCGCTCTCATTCATTCTGGCCCGGCTTCTCAATCAACTCTGCGGCAATCTTGAAGCGTATGCGCTCGCTACAAACGAATTGCGACTGCAACTCATACTGGAAGATGGGACCCTGCATGAGCGACGGCTTGCGCTGCCAACACCAATGCGAGATCACAAAGTGTTCTTAAAGTTGCTGCTGTTGGATACGGAAATGCATCCTCCGGCCGCGGCAATTAAGGCAATGTCGATGGCCTGCGAGCCGGTAAAACCGCGTATTGTCCAGAATGGGCTGTTTATGCCACTGGCGCCTGAACCCGAGAAGCTGGAATTGACATTGGCAAGAGTGGCGAAACTGGTAGGACCCGCAAATCTCGGTTCACCGGAACTGTTAGATACGCATCGACCTGACGCCTTTCGTCTGAAGCGGTTCGGCACGGACGGGGGGACACGGAGACGCGGAGACGCGGGAACACGGGGACATACTCGGGTCTCCTCATCTCCGCGTCCCCGTGTCCCCGCGTCTCCGCGTCTCCCCATCCCCCCGTCCCCTCTCGGCTTCCGAGTGTTTCGACCACCGTTGCGAGCAATGGTCGAGACCAGGCAAGGGTACCCGACGCAGATTAATGCCTGGGGAAAGAATGGGAGTGTCCATGGAAAGGTAGTTCAGCTTTCCGGCCCGTGGCGAACAATGGGTGATTGGTGGCGTGTGGATGGATGGGCCAGAGATGAGTGGGATGTAACGGTTGTTAGCCAGTCACAGATGGAAGTGTTTTATCGCATCTACCGCGACCTGGCTGGTGGCGCATGGTTTGTCGAAGGCGTCTATGACTGATTATGTAGAGTTACATGCCAGGTCAGCGTTCAGCTTTTTGGAAGGCTCTTCGGCGCCGGAAGAATTGGTGGCCGCGTGTCTAAATCTTGAGATGCCCGCAATGGCATTACTTGATCGTGACGGAATGTATGGCGCCCCTCGCTTTCATCTGGCCGCAAAGAAGAACGGCATTAAAGCTCATATCGGCGCTGAGATAACGGTCCAATGGGGCGGGGACGAGACGACGGGGAGATGGGGGGATGGGGAGACACGGGGACACGGAGACACGAAGACGCGGAGACACGGAGATGGTGAGATGAGGGGACAGGAAGACGGGGAAAAAAGATCCACTGTCTCCCCGTCTCCCTATCCCCCCGTCCCCCCGTCTCTTCCCGCGTCCCACCATCTCCTCTCAATCCCGCTCCTGGTCAAGAACCGCACCGGCTATCAGAATCTCTGCCGCCTGATCTCTCTGATGAAATTACGTGTTCCTAAACATGCGCGGCCAGGCGAGTGTGCGGTGACTTCTGAAGAATTGGCCGCACAAGTGGACGGCTTAATCTGCCTGACTGGACGAGAGGACAACCCGATTGCCGATTGGCGAATGCCGAATGCCGATTTAATCAAAAATCAACAACCTCGAATGGAGTGGCTGGTGGATGTATTTGGCAAACAGAACGTCTATGTCGAACTCCAGCGCCACTTCAATCGTCATGAAGAGGCACGCAATCAGGTGCTGATCGAACTCGCTCGCCGTTTACATCTTCCTTTACTGGCCACTAACGGTGTTCACTATGCCACTGCTGTGCAACGCGAAGTAGCCGACGTATTCACCTGCATTCGCAACCATGTGAAGCTCGAGCAGGCCGGTCGCTTGCTGGCCCAAAATTCCGAACGCTTTCTCAAGCCGGCCGGCACAATGGCTAAACTCTTTGCCGACCTGCCCGAAGCAATCGCTAATACATTAGATCTGTCAGCACAGCTCGGATTTACGCTCGAAGATCTTGGCTATGAGTTCCCAAAGTATCCCGTGCCTCCCGGCGAATCGATGGCTTCATTCCTGCGCAAGCGCACTCACGAAGGGGCGCGCCTGCGCTATACCGGCGGCAGTGGAGTAACTCCTTACGAGCGAGCCCGCCCGCAACTCGAACGCGAGTTGGCATTGATTGAAAAGCTGAAACTTGAGGGTTACTTCCTGATCGTCTGGGACATCATTCAGTTTTGCAAGCGCGAAGGGATTCTGGTCCAGGGACGCGGCTCGGCCGCCAACAGCGCCGTCTGTTACTCGCTCGGCATTACGGCAGTAGATCCTGTCGGCATGGAACTGTTGTTTGAACGGTTCCTTTCCGAAGAGCGCGGTGAATGGCCTGACATCGATCTCGATCTACCCAGTGGCGATCAGCGCGAACGCACCATTCAATATGTGTATCAGCGCTACGGCCAACGCGGCGCTGCAATGACTGCAAATGTGATTACCTACCGCGGGCGCTCGGCAGCGCGTGAGGTGGGTAAGGTTCTCGGGTTTGACGATGAAACTCTGGGGCGGCTCTCCGGTCTGGTGCACACCTGGGAATGGAAAGACCCGAAAGATTCGACTGCGCGACAGTTTCGCGAGGCAGGACTGGATCTCAGCGATCCGAAAATTAAGAAGTTCTTTCAGCTTTACCAGGCCGTGCAGGATCTGCCCCGGCACCTGGGCCAGCATTCAGGCGGCATGGTTATCTGCCAGGGTCAACTTGATTCGGTAGTTCCACTCGAGCCCGCAGCCATGCCCGGACGGGTCGTGGTCCAATGGGACAAAGAGGATTGTGCTGACCTCGGACTGATTAAAGTGGACCTCCTCGGCCTCGGAATGATGGCCGTGCTCGAAGATTCAATTCAACTGATTCGCGACAATTACAGCAAAGAGGTGGATCTGGCGCAGCTTCCGCCCGACGATCCGAAAGTTTACGCCGCGCTTCAGAAAGCCGACACAATTGGGATGTTTCAGGTTGAGAGCCGTGCGCAAATGTCCTGTCTGCCGCGGCTGCGGCCCCAAAAGTTTTATGACATTGTGGTCCAGGTGGCGATTATTCGGCCCGGACCGATTGTCGGCAACATGGTCCATCCTTACCTCAAGCGCCGGCAAGGTCGATTACCCGTTGCCTATCCGCATCCTTCACTCGAGCCTGTGTTGAAACGCACGTTGGGCGTACCGCTTTTTCAGGAGCAGCTATTGAAGGTGGCGATGATCTGCGCCGGATTTTCCGGGGGTGAAGCGGAAGAGTTGCGACGCGCTTTCGGTTTCAAGCGTTCAGAAGCCCGCATGAAAGAGATCGAGATCAAGTTGCGGTGCGGCATGGAGCGCAATGGAATAACGGGAAAAGCCCAGGATGAAATAGTGCAGTCGATTACTTCATTCGCTCTCTATGGTTTCCCCGAATCGCACGCGGCAAGTTTTGCTTTGATTGCTTATGCCAGCGCCTATCTCAAGTGTCATTATCTGGAGGCATTTACGGCGGCGATTTTGAACAATCAACCGATGGGGTTTTATCAGCCGTTCACAATCATTAAAGACGCGCAGCGGCATGGCTTGAGAGTGCTACCAGTAGACGTCACGCACTCAGAGTGGTCGTGTACCCTCGAGGGCGAGACGGGGAGCGGGGATGAGGAGACTCGTGACGCCGCGTCTCCGTGTCCCTGCGTCTCCGCGTCTTCCCTATCTCCCTCTCCCCCCGTCCCCCCGTCTCCCCGTCTCCTTCTCCGTCTCGGGCTTTGCTACGTAAAAGGTTTGCGTGAGGAAGTGGGCCGGGCCATTGCGCGTGAACGCTCAATGACCCCATTCGCTGGAATCGATGATCTGCGTAATCGCGTGCCTGAACTCAGGAAGGATGAGCTAAGAAAGCTGGCGACTGTGGGGGCGTTAAACTTTATTCAGAGCGAAAAGCCTATGTCCAAAGCTCAACCTTCGGCCTCCGCTCATCGGCGTGATGCACTATGGCAAGTCGAGCGCGTCGCGCGTCCCGCCGGTCCTTTATTTGAAACACTCCATGAGGCGGATGGGAACTCCCCTCTGGCTCCTATGAACCTGGCAGAAAGGCTGGACGCTGACTTTCGTGGTACGGGACTGACCATTGGCCGCCATCCCGTAGCCCGATATCGCGATGAATTGAACAAGCTCGGTGTCTTGCGCGCAAGCGAACTGCAGGCGCTGCGCAACGCTTTGGTTGTCCGAGTAGCCGGGTGGGTGATCGTTCGCCAGCGCCCCGGCACGGCAAAGGGTTTTCTATTCTTGAGTCTCGAGGATGAGACCGGAATCGCCAATATCATCGTCGCGCCGCAACTCTTCGATAAGAACCGGGTGGTTCTGGTGGACCATCCTTTTTTGTTGATTGAAGGAATTCTTCAGAACCAGGACAATGTTGTTTCAGTAAAGGCAAAACGCGTCAAGCCCCTCTCCTTCAAAGGTGTTGTCACCGCTTCGCACGATTTTCATTAAATAAATAAAGGAGACCCCTACATGGCTAGATATCCAGCCAGTTGACAAAAACTCGTACAGCCAAGTATAGTTCACGCGTGAACGATAATTGTGGGTTGAAGGACGTCAGCACCGACCTGCTTCTGACCTCTTTTTTAAAGGCATCACAGAAGTTCGAAGCACGAGTCGAGACGGCACTGGGGCAAGCGGGCCTTTCGCTCGCCAAATTGGGGGTTTTAGCCCACCTCGTTCAAGCCGGGGAGCCTCTGCCACTTGGTCGTCTGGCAGAAAAGATCTGTTGCGTAAAGTCAAATATGACCCAGTTGATGGATCGTCTGGAAGCTGATGGACTTGTAATCCGGGTCAGTGACTCGAATGATCGGCGCTGCGTGCGAGCCGCCATCACCGTCGAAGGCCGCAACCGATATCAGGGTGGCGCCCGCGTTCTGGAAGAGGTTGAGCAAAGCCTTCTGAGTTCGATTTCGTCTGCCGAGCGAGATCAACTGCTAAACGTTCTATCTCGAATCGCCAATGACTAACGCCTAAAAATTTTTGCGCTAATTGTTCAGAGCTGAACAGTTAGGGGCCCGAACGATTTGCCGTGTTCGGTTCCTCAGGTACGGAAAATAACGGGAGGACTCAAATGGACAAGAGAATTTATGCGGTCACCGGAGCAACCGGCAATGTCGGCAGGGTTGTTTCAGAAACTCTTTTGCAACGCGGTTTCGTCGTCAGAGCGATTGGACGCAGCCAAGAGCGGTTGCGACCTCTCGCTGATCTTGGCGCCGAAGCCCGGGTGGGTTCACTGGAGGATGCCAGCTTCGTCGAGGCAGCTTTTGAAAAGGCTGCCGGCGTATTTGCGATGATTCCGCCCAACTATGAGGCGGCGGACTTCTCGGCCTACCAGGATCAAATCGCGGAGAGACTTACCGCCGGAGTTTCGAACACCGGAGTGTCTCATGTCGTGACATTAAGCAGTATTGGCGCACAGTTGGCGTCAGGCTCAGGCCCAATCAAAGGCTTGCACAAGCTGGAAGAGCGGTTTAATCAACTACCCGACGTGAATATCGTGCACCTTCGACCTGCGTCCTTCATGGAGAATCTCTTTTTTGGAATCGACACGATAAAGAACATGGGAATCAATGGCAGTGCATTAAATCCTGATCTGCCTCTCGCGATGATCGCCACAAGAGACATTGGTGCGGTGGCGGCGGATTTGTTAGCGGATCTCAACTTCAGCGGAAAATCGGTCCGTGAATTGCTGGGTCATTCAGACATCACAATGACGGAAGCAACCCGAGCGCTGGGTAGAGCGATCGGAAAGGCCGATTTGAAGTATGTCCAGTTCCCGTATGCCGATGTGCGGCAGGCACTCGCCGGGCTGGGTATGTCCTCAAGCGCGGTCGATGAACTCATTGAACTGTATATGGCAATAAACGATGGTCTGGTGCGCCCATTAGAACCGCGCTCGCCGCTGAACACCACGCGGACAACCATCGACGAATTCAGCCAAACTTTCGCCCGAGCCTTTCGCTCTGGCGCGGCAGCAGGTGCCGGTTAAGAAAGAAGGAGAGAGGATGAGTAAGCAAGTAATAGAAGTCAACGACAATAATTTTGATGCCGAGGTCTTGCAGGCGCGGGAGCCTGTACTGGTGGATTTCTGGGCTGAGTGGTGTGCACCCTGCCGGATGATGACACCGGTGATCGACTCGGTCGCAGAGCAGTATTTCGGCCGCGCACGAGTTGTCAAACTTAATGTGGATGACAATTCGAATTCGGCCCAGCGTTTCGGTATCAAAGGGATACCTACATTCATTGTCTTCAAGGACGGAAAAGAAGTTGAGCGGCTGGTAGGAGCAACCACTCAGGAGGCCATTGCGCGAATGATTGAGAAGCACGTGGCCGCTGCCGCCGCTTGAAAGTAACAAACTAAATAATATGAAGAGAGCAATTAAAGTAGTTAAGGAGGCCGATCGAAAGCGTGCCAAGCGCCCGACCACCGTGGGCGGCGGCAAAGAGATCGCGAAGGACCCTTCACGCGACATCGTGCGTACTGTTTCGGACTGGGTTCGTGAGTCTAAACTCAAGCGGGACCACAATCCGAAACTCGCGTTCGAGGAACTGTTTGCGGGATAGATGGGTTAGGGAGTTAGGCGGAGCGGGCTGACTGGCGAGGCGATTCGATTAGTCCCTGGACCACCTGCGCAACCTGAGAGAGAGGTTTGGGTTTCCGGAGAAATGCATCCGCGCCACAACGTCTTGCTTCGTCTTCGATTTCTGAGGAGCCATAGGCAGTAAGAACGACGATTCGCGTATCCGGGTTTCTGCGATGAACCAACTTAATGATATCCAATCCGTCCGGGCTGCGCATACTTCCCAGCCTCAGGTCCTGGATAATTACTTTGTAATCGACTGACTCAATCAATTTCTCGGCGTCTTCAAACTCGCGGGCCGTGTCGACCTTAAATCCGTGCAGCTCGAAGTATTCGCTCATCGAGAAACAGATTGATTCTTCATCGTCAACTACCAATAGTCTGGGCATTTGTTGTTCCTCTTGGGCGGGTTTGTCGTGTCCCCCCCACATACGTCTCAGACGTCCTGAAACTTTCCTGAGCCTCTCAAATCGCGTGTGTTTCACTGGGTCGTCCAAGCAGAATTGCCCGGGCGTTTTGCCGGGTATCCCGCTCTCCGGAGCTGACTCCGGTCTAACGATTTTTGGAAAGTGTAGCGGCTATCGAGATAACCCACTTAACGATAGCCGTGCATCGACCACGCCTAAATCTTTGAACCCGCAGGTCAGGCTCCGATACTGTTCCTATCCTGCAAGATTCTTACCCGGGACACTAAAAGCTGCGAGGGTTTGGCAACACTCTTTATGGTTCTAGACTCCCGCGACTGTCCAGAGTCCTGGCATCCCCTTGTAATTCCTCACATTGACTTCCTCCGGAGCAGCGACTCGGCAAGCATCCGAAGAGGTTCCGGCATATCCGGTTGCTCACAAATCGGCTTTGCCAAAGGGAAGGCGGCAAGGAAGTTCAATTCAGCGGCGCAAAACTCGCAGCCGGCAATATGATATTCAATGGATTCAGAATTGGCTGAGAGGACCAGCTCCTCAGAAGAAGGGCAACTGCGAGCTTTACCGAATTGATTCTCTCCCGTTGAACTCATCGTGCAATTCCCTGCTGTCGGCTTGTGAAGTCTTTTTTCGTTTAATCCACTCGAGTCAGATTGCTGTTGCCGCCCGCACATTCGCATTATGAGAAAGCGGCCTGTTATTATTGCGCACCGATGGTCTAGACGTGAGTGCCGAGTTCGTGATGAGGTGGAGCAATAATTCGCAAACCTCACGCGAACCTGTGCCGATCGTTCTACCATTCTCGTCTTCGATGGCGTAAATCGTGCCACTAAGGTCAAGGGGAAAAATCATAGGTTTGGTATACATCGTCAAGTCTCCAAGTGCCCCTTCGTTAAAGTTTCAAGTCCGAGAAAGTAAAGCTCGAATCGGGCCAGAATTCACAGAAGCGCAAACCTTTCCTGAGTGGTGGAAACGAAGGCCCACTGAGAATGCGAGCCATCCATCAATCAACGCGGAATCGTTACCACCACGTCAGTGCAGGTTCGCTATGTTTCAACCTGGATTTGAAACAGCCTGGCAGGTTACCAGCTAAGGGTAACGACCCAGAATTTCTACTGCCCGGTCTTCAGTTCCAACTGATTCGTTCAAAGCCCTATCAAATTGGTTAACGGCTTTTAAATAATTACTCTAAGAAATATTCCGCACGCTAAAGTTAATTTACTTCAGTGTTCATCGAGCATTGAACTCTATAGTCGTAAGTCGCTGGACCATAGACTCGTCCCTTGCCGCCAAAGGCCTCGAACCCTTGAAGACCAGATCTAAAAACACAGTAGGTTCTGAAATAAAACGCCCGCACTGCGCTTCACAACCTTCCTATAGCTGGCGTTGTTTGATTCGTCTACGAACGCCGGCGGCGATTCCGATTAATCCCGTACCAAGCAGAAGCATGCTGGTTGGCTCAGGAATCACGATTTCACAGTTAACGCAGTCGAACCTGTCTCCGTCAGTTCCAAGGAAGAAGACAATGTTCGAAAACTGAGCCGTTCCCGTGAGGCCAGTAACCGTGAAGACGAAAGTCGCTGTATTCGCAACGATGGGTTGGTGCGCGCCAACAGCCAGTGATGAGTTCGCGCTGTCGTAGTTAACGGTACTACCGGTGCTACTGGTCGGCACACCGGCAATTGTTTCGTCTGGTGGCACCGAACCATGGGGACCAGTAACACCAAGCGCATTGAGAGTGAACGTGCCGCTCGATCCGGTGATTCCCCAGCCAAGGGTATCTACGGCTGAGCTACCACCAACATCGTTCCAGGTGGTGCCGCTCGAATAGATTATGGCCCTTCCGCTTTGCGATACTACCGTCAGCGCTGAGCCTCCGTGACCAACGATCTGGAACGAAAAACCACTGATTGATTGACCAATCGCTTGCTGGTTAGCGATGTTGTTCGTCAAGACCACAGTCAATTGATTTCCGGTCTGAGTGATAGTAGCCGTCACATTAAATGGATGGCCACCGTTCGTGCCGGTTAGCGTAAAGGTCTCAGCTTTAGCGATGGATGAGGTAACCGCCACCAACGCTATTGCTGCCAGCGGCAATAGCAGTTTCTTGAGAGATTTGAGGGACATTCGTTGAACTCCTTCCCTGTGCGAAAAGACCGAAACTCCAATTCGTCACAGTCCTTTATGTGGGTAGAACTCTTCCAAGGCCTGGGCCGACGAACCTGGGGGGCAAACCGGGTTCTGAGCAGTCCAGCCAGATGACTCTCGAACTAATCGAGACTAGCGTTAATAGAGTGGCACGGAACCTTTTATGGCAAGTTCGATACCAGAGCGTGTGGGGTAAAAACCATTCAAAAACCGCCCTATTTAGCGAAGTTCATCGTTTTTGACGGGATTCCTGTCTGAGATGTGGACAAAAGTCTGGACTCTGGACGGGTCAGCAAACGTCTACGCATGGCTGCTGCGCGAGACAACGAGGTGGTGTTTCTTGATTTTTTGGTACAAAGAACTTCTCGGGATGCCAAGCCGCTTCGCTGCTTTTTCGACTCGTCCGTGCTCTTCGCTGAGCACTCTTTCGATATGTTGCTTTTCGAGTTCAAGCAGTGTGAGATTCGCGTCAACATAAGATGCGCTTGCGCGATTCCCATCAAAATGAAGATCCTTCAGTTTAATTGCTCGCTCATCACTTAGAAGAACCGCCCGTTCGATTATGTTCCGCAGTTCACGAATATTGCCGGGCCAGGAATATGATTGCAGTGCCTTGATGCATTCGGGTTCAAAATGAATTTCTCCACGCCCGACGTCGGCTGACACCTTCTCTAACATATACTGAGCCAGGATAGGGATATCCTCGACGCGCTCCCGCAGTGCCGGAAAGGCGAGCGGAATGGTGCTTATGCGAAAGTAGAGATCGTCGCGAAACCTTCTCTCTCGAACCAGCCGCCCGATGTCCTGGTGCGTAGCCGCAATGAGCCGAACATCAACCTGACGGTCTCGGATGTCGCCCACTCGCCGAAAACGTTTATCCTCCAGCACTTTCAGCAACTTTGGCTGTATCTGTAGATCAACGTCTCCGATTTCATCAAGAAAGATCGTCCCGCGATGAGCAACTTCGAAGAGTCCGGCCTTCGAGGCCACGGCGCTCGTGAAGGCCCCCTTCTCGTGTCCGAAAAGTTCTGTCTCGAGAAGTTCGCGTGAAAGTCCTGCACAATTCAGATCCACAAAGGCTTCCTCGGAGCGCGGACTGTTCTCATGAAGCCAGCGTGCCAGGACACCTTTGCCCGAGCCCGTCTCCCCAAGGATCAGCACCGGGCTTTCCGTCGCAAGGACTTTGTGGGCCTGCTCTGCCAACGCTCTGATTGCCGGGCTGGTGCCGATAAATGGGTCGATTGCCTGCCGTACCCTTTCAGACTTACTCGCCAGTTGCTTCTGATGGTTTCGCTGATGGGAGATGAGACGCTCGAGAATTATTTGCAGCGCCGGCAGTTCGATTGGTTTTGTCAGAAATTGTTCGGCGCCTTCCTTAATTGCTCGAACAGCCAGATCGATGGAGCCATGTGCGGTCAGTACAAGCAGTGGGATATCCCGATCAATCTCCTTCAACCGCGGAATGAGGTCGAGGGCGGTTCCATCTGGAAGGATGTAGTCTGCAATAACTACGTCAGGTCTTGCAGTCCTGAAGACCCGACGTGCGTCATGACAACTCTCGGCTTCCTCGACCGCATATCCCTGCTGTTCGAGAAAATCTCGGATGCCAAACCGCAGGCCCGGCTCGTCATCAATTATGAGTATCCGGTTTCTACGCACTTAGGGGCTCCTGATCTGCTGGCAAAGGGAACCTCGCGATCATACGAGCGCCACCCTCGGGATTATTGGTCGCAACGAGTCTGCCACCATGCTCGCTCATAATACGATGGGCGATCGCCAAGCCCAGACCTGTTCCGCCGCGCCGCCTGGAAAAGAAAGGTTCAAAAATTAACGGCAGGTCCTGCTCGTCGATGCCGCTCCCGGAATCTGTAATCGCGCACTCAAGCCATTGTTGATTCCCATCGCGCACCTTGTGCGCCTCAATAGTCACGGATCCGCCCACAGGCGAATGCTGAACCGCATTCTCGATCAGGTTTACAAACACTTTCGAAAGCCTGCGCCGATCGATGAGGACCGGCGGCAATTTCCAGCGAATGCTGTTGATCAGGTGGACCTGAGCGACCTCCGCGGCAGGCACGCAAGCTCGAATTGACTTGGCGACCACTTCATTAATTGGCGCTAAATAGAGTTCGCCCTTAAAAGGCTTACCATACTCGAGCAACTCCTCCATTAACGACGTCAAGCGACCGATCTCGTTGCGCAGAATGTTCGTGTACCGCAGATAATCGGTCCTGTCGTTGAATCGCGTCTCAAAAGCATCAAGAATCGAAGAGATCCCGAACAAAGGATTACGAACTTCGTGTGCAACGCCTGCTACGAGCGATCCCAACATTGACATCTTTTCACTCTGGCGTAGCGAAGCTTCAAGCTCCGTGCGCTTTGTGATGTCCTGAGCAATCAGAATCACCCGCTCGCCGACCGATCCGAATTCATGAATCAGATAGAGACTGATATGCCAGGACTTGTCAGTGGCCGCGTCGCGCACCTCTGCCGAATTGTCGCCACCAGCCTCGCGAATCGCCTGGATCATTGCCGCAGCTTTTTCCCAGGGCTCACCTGTCCCCATCTCGGAAATGTGTCGGCCAACCATCTCTTCTGTTGAGCCTCCGGCAATGTCTTCCGCGGCGCTGTTCAATCGACTTACGTAGCCTTCAGTATTGACAATCAGAACCGGAAAACTAATGGCATTGAAAGTCTGCCGCCACTCAATCGCGGATTGCTGGAGTGAGAGATGCATATCGCGTTGCTTCTCATCCAGCAGTTTTCTCTCTGTGACGTCATTCGCGATCGCAAGCTGGGCTTTTCTACCCTTGAACAGCAGGTGATGGGTCGACAACTCAACGTAGATTACGCTGCGGTCTTTGCGCTGATGACGCCAGGGGCTTGAGATAACCGGCTCATCGACGCTGGTAGCAGACTTGATGAGCAGGGCCGGAACCTCATCAGATGAACGGATGTCGTTAATCGTCATAGACAGAAATTCTTCACGGGAATAACCGTAAGTTTGCGTTGCCGCCCGATTTACCGCCAGAAACCGGAGAGTTTCCTCATCGTAGACCCAAATGGGTTGCGGTATTGATTCGAACAGCAATCGATAGCGCTCTTCCGAATCCAGGAGCGCCGTCTCAAAGCGCTTACGTTCGGTGATGTCGCGAGCTACTCCGCGCAAACCCACCGTATTCTCATTAAGCCGATCGCGAATCGGCGACATGACTATCTCGAGCCAGCGTTCTCCGCCCTTTGCATGTGTGGTCGAAAACTGATGACGAAAGTCCTCGTGCTGTTCGAGCTTGACCCCATCCAACACCGCTGCTGTCTTGGGATCGATCTGGAACGCGTCGCTAAAAAAGACGCCGATAAGATCTTCCTGCCGGCGGCCAAGAAATTCAGCTCCAGCAGCGTTTATGCTCGTCAAGCGTCCCTGGTTGTCTTGCGTAAAGATGAGATCGGTAGCTTGCTCAACAAGATCGCGATATCCGGCCTCCATTTTCGACCGTTCGAGCAGGCGCGAGACTTTAGCAACCAATCGGGCCGAGTCGTACGGAACCTCCAGATAGTCATCCGCGCCGGCACTCAGTCCTGCGACCACGCTATCGGTACCCTTTTGGAGAGCACTGACCAGAAGAATCGGAATAAAGCGAAGCTCACTGTCCTGACGCAATAACCGGCAGAACTCGATCCCTCCGAGGTTAGGCATCGTGACATCGCTGATTACTACGTCAGGATGCTCTTTTTGGGCAATCTCAAAGGCTTGCAATCCATCTTCCGCAGTGAGTACAGCATACCCGGCCTTCCGCAGAAGCGAGTCCATTAAGCTGAGTTGTTCAGGTACGTCATTAACGATGAGTATCGAATCGTCATGCCGCCCATTCTTAGATTGAGTCACCCGACGCACTGGGGCTTTACCTCGGTTATCACAGGGCACTAGTAACTAGAGATAAATTTCTCTGGAACTATGGCGGAATATTGACGGTTCCCTCATTCATTGAGAGACCAGTTTGGTTGTTTCAGCGCCGGGGAGTATACCACAGCGACCCTCGCTAGAGGTCAAGCAAAGGACGCAAGGTTTCCGACCTGGAATTCGGAAAAACCCCGCTTTGCCTACCGTTAACTTTTTCCGCTGTTTGATAAGCAGTCCGATTTCACAGGATTTTCCCGCTTTACGTCCATTTTTTGCACATATGCAACAACGTTCTTTAAACTGTGTTACGCCCGCTCGAGCATACAGTCAACCAAAAGCCCGGTTGAGTGAATCGAAAGACACGAAATGCGTCACAAAAAAGTGACCGATCATGCGTAGTAGGAGGCTCTGAACAATTATCGCAAGGAGGGAGTTATGCCAAGACAGAAAGAAACGACCGAGTCTGGGAAAAACCGCAATCAGAGTAGCAGTCAGGAGCGTGGGCTAAAACGTCGCGAACCTTCGAGCAACGTCATGGAGGCGCCGCTTACATTGTTTCGACGTATGAGAGACGAGTTTGATCGCGTTTTCGAGGATTTCGGTTTGGGACGGGGCTCAGTGATGCCTGCCCTACGTGATTTGGGCTCAAACCTACGTGAAGCCGGCAGCAGTGCATGGGGCCTGTGGTATCCGGAAGTCGAGGTGCTTGAGCGTGAGGGGAAGTTGATAGTGCGTGCTGACCTTCCGGGCCTCAAGAAAGAAGATGTAACGCTTGAGGTAACCGATAACGCGATTATCATCGAAGGCGAGCGACGAAGCGAAGAAGAAGAAAGTCGCGAAGGTTATTTTCGCAGCGAAAGGCGTTACGGAAAATTCCGCCGTTCGATTCCATTGCCTGAGAGTGTCGACGCGGAAAGTGCTGAGGCAACTTTCCGCAACGGCGTTCTGGAAATTGCGCTCGACCTGCCGGAAGGGGCTGGAGTGCGTGGCCGGCTAATTGAGATCAAGGATTCATCCCAATCTCAGGGCAAAACCCGAGCCCAGGCGGCTGGGCGAGGACGCTAATAATTTATCTTGAGGCAGCCAAAGCGATCAGTGGTTAAGGGCGGCCACGGAGGGCCAGCCCTACAAATTAAGACACCAAGCGACCTTTGGCTGCCTCCTACACTTTAATCCGAATATTAGAATGGAGAATTTGATGGTCAAGAGTCGTTTATTCAGATCGCTATTTGGTATTGTTTCTTCTCTTGTGCTGGTCGCAATCCTTACCTCCGCTTGCAGTGCGCAGACGGATAGCTTAGGCAACCAGCCGCAATCGCCCCCCGTGGCCGCTTCCGGCTATCCAGCTCCTCAACACTCTTATGCTGAGGTGGTCAGCCGGGTCGCACCCGCCGTGGTCACTATCCGCTCTACAGAAAGGGCACGGCAGGCACAACAGTTCCCTTTCTTTAATGATCCCTTCTTCCGCGATTTCTTTGGCGATCGCATGCCCACTCCACAACAGCAGCCACCGCGACAGGGGCTCGGTTCCGGCGTAATAGTGAGCCCGGATGGCTACATGCTCACCAATCATCACGTCGTTGACGGTGCACTCGAGATCAGAGTCGAGTTGACGGACAATCGCACTTTTACAGCCAAACTTGTCGGTTCCGATCCACAAAGCGACCTCGCTGTGCTGAAGATCGATGCTGAGAGTCTACCAGTGCTTACGCTCGGTGACTCAGACAACGTCCGCGTCGGTGACGTAGTGTTGGCTGTTGGCAATCCGCTCGGCATCGGGCAGACGGTGACGTCGGGAATCATCAGTGCAAAAGGACGCTCCACCGGAATCAGTGATGGCAGTTTTGAGGACTTTCTACAGACCGACGCTGCAATCAATCGGGGGAATTCGGGCGGCGCGCTTGTTAACACGAGTGGCGAACTGATTGGTGTTAATTCTCAGATCCTCTCGCCCTCAGGGGGCAACATTGGAATAGGTTTCGCAATCCCTTCGAACATGGCTCGCATGGTCATGGATCAGTTGATCAAGACCGGGCGGGTTACTCGAGGGATGATTGGCGTGAATATTCAAGCTGTGAACGCTGATCTCGCTGCGAGCCTCAACCTACCAGCCGCGCGTGGAGCAATCGTCACCGCTGTGCCACCAGGAAGTCCAGCCGAAAGAGCGGGCATCAGGCGGGGCGATGTAATCCTGGCGATAAATGATCAGCCTGTGTTAGATGGCAACAACCTGCGTAACCGGGTGGCCGGTACGGCGCCTGGAACTGAAGTTACGCTCACGGTGGTTCGAAACGGACAAGAGCAACGAATCAGAGTAACTCTTGCCGAGTTGCCGTCACGTGACCGGGCTGCTGGGCAGCAGGGTTCCGAGGAAGGAACAAGTGGCAGTGGTGAATATGGAATGACCGTTGAGCCGTTAACTGCTGAGCGCGCATCACGTCTGGGAATATCGGGCGAGCAGGGTTTGTTAGTTACAAGAGTCGAGCCGACTGGGCCTGCGGGACAGGCTGGAATTCGTCAGGGCGATGTGATCCAGGAAGTTGACCGGCAGCCGGTAAGGACCGTAGCCGAACTCAACGCTGCGATTAAGCGTTCGGGAACGCGACCGGCCATGGTGTTAATCAACCGTGGCGGTAATCCAGCGTATTTGACTATCAGACCATCCCAGGGTTAACCGCTAGAGTGGGGTCAATAAAAAGATGAGTGGCTATTTTCTTTCGAAGAGGCCACTCATTTTTTATTTTTGACTTCTCCGCCGATTTGCTCGCGCGTGTACAAGCGGCAAATCCTCCACCTCAGGCTCTTCATCGTCGGTCCATTCGGTAAACATACCAGAGCAGTCCTGCATTCAGAGTAAAGCAAACGAGGCTTGCCAGGGCAGCCGGCCAAATCACCGACTCGTCGCCACCAAGGTACGCATTCATAGTCGCCATCAGTAGCCACAACTGGAGCATCACGATGATCAATACGATACATAAGATGCCGTAAATGATCGTCGTTCGATGTTCGGGTGTGAGGCGTCTCTTCATACTGTTTTCACCTCTGCGCCAGTCGCATACACTATCCCGCCACGCACCTCGAGATTGATTTTGGGCAAAGGTCTTCGCGGTGGGCCCGCCGTAGGCGACCCGGTCTCGAGATCGAACGAACCGACATGGCAAGGACAATAAAGTCGTCCCTGATCAAATTGCGGTATAACCGCGCAGGCGAGATGCGTGCACTTTTGGTTATAAGCCACGAATGTCTCCGGACCAGTGCGGACAAGAACGCATGTATCGTGGGCTTCAGGATAGACGAATGAGAGCGATCCTCCGATGGGAACTTGATCGACAGAAGCAACCGGTTGAATGGGCGGTTCGCCCCGCTGCTTGCGCAAAAAGTTCCGTCCCAGAATCCAGAACTGCCCGAAAGTGAAAGCCAGACTCGTTAAAACCATGAACTTGGTGAAATCACGGCGCGAGACATAGTTATCCTGTGGCCAGTCAATGGGAAAATCCTGCCTCCACATCGGCTGATCCTCAGGGCGCCCTCCATCAGGAGGGACTGTGAAGTGTTCGCGCTCCTGCCTGATCATTGGCTCTGTTCCTCGTCGTACATTCCTTCAAGGATGTTCAGTGAAATGGTCTTGCCGATCCGGCGCTCGCTCATGGCTTCGGTAACGTCGACGTATTCAGTCTTCACGGCTCTTGGTAGCATGATGTTGACCTTGGTCGTAATGGTCTGTTGACCAAAGCGAAACTGGTTGGTTGGTACGGAGCGCGGCCTTTGCAACTCGATCTGTTCCCGGGTGCCGAAGAATAAGGCCTGACTTGGGCAAACTGTCGCGCACATCGGCTTCAAACCTTCAGAAGTGCGGTCGTAACACATGTCACACTTCATCATTAGTTTGAAGTCGGTCTTCATCTTGGGCACCCCAAAAGGGCACGCCAGAACGCAGTTGTTGCATGCGATGCAGCGAGGCTTGCGCGCAGTCTGCACAACACCATCGCCGGTTTTCTTGATTGCATCTGCGGGACAGACCTCGGCGCACGTTGGCGAGTCACAGTGCATGCAAACCATCGGAGCCGTTTGGACAGAGTGCGCCCGGTCAACGTAATCGAGATGAATCATCGAATACCCCTTGTGAGTCTCACACTCGCTACAGGCCTGAACGCACGCCTGGCATCCGATGCAGCGGTTCGGATCGATGAAGAATTCATTTTGCTCAGGTACGGGCATGGGAAATTTGCGATTTGCGATTGTCGATTTGCGATTGTCGATTTGCGATTGTCGATTTGCGATTGCCGATTTGCGATTGCTGATTTGCGATTGCTGATTTGCGATTGCTGATTTGCGATTGTCGGATTTGCGATTGCTGATTTGCGATTGCTAATTGTTTCGCCGACTAGACCAATGCAAATACCAAATGAAAGATGTCAAATGAAAAATGGGCGCCTCCTCCCCGTCTCCCCGTCTCCCCGTCTCCCCGTCTCCCCGTCTCCCCATCGCTCGTCACCCCTTCCGGACACGGACGGCGCACACCTTATATTCCGGAATCTTAGAGATCGGATCCTGAGCCGAAATCGTCAATTGGTTGATGCTCTTTCGTCCGGGCCAATGGTATGGAACAAACACTGTATCTGGCCGTATCGTGGTCACAACCATCACTGGCAAGGTTATCGCTCCCCGCCGTGATTCCACCGTCGCAAGCTCACCATCTTTGATAGAAAGTTGTTCCGCCAATTTCGGATGCATTTCAAGTAGAGGCTCCGCATACTGGTCGACGAGTGGACCAATCCGTCGCGTCTGCGTGCCGGAGAGGAAATGACTGATTACGCGGCCTGTCGTAAGTATCAACGGATACTCCTCATCCGTGTCCTCCGCCGGTGGCGTGTAAGCGGCAACGTTGAACCGTGCCTTGCCATCCGGAAAGTAGAAGGGACCGGCACCCTTTGCAACCGGATTCCACGACCCACTTTCAAATAGGCGGGGTGTGCCCGGATGGTCGTCGTTAGGGCAGGGCCAAAACACGCCGTCCTGCTCTTCTATCTTCTCGTACGTGATGCCGGAGTAATCGGCAACACCGCCTTTTGAAGCCACGCGGAGCTCGTCGAATATTTCGCGCGGCGCAGAGAAGGTGAAACCGCGCTCACGTCCGAGCTGCCTTGCAATGTCCTGGATGATCCGCCAGTCCTGCCTGGCGTCTCCCGGTGGATCGATGGCTTTGTTGATCTTGATCACACGCCCTTCGATCTGCGTGACTACGCCCTCGTCCTCTTCGTGCAACGACCCGGGTAAGACAATATCGGCATGGTGTGCCGTTTCATTAAGGAAGAAATCGATCGCTACATAAAACTCCAGTTTTTCGAGACAGCGGGTGATGAAGTGATTGTCGGGAAGTGAGACCTTGGGATTAAAACAGATACTGAGCAGGCCGCGAATTTCGCCCCGATCGATTCGGCGAAACATCTCGTAGGCATCGACACCGGCACCCGGCAGTTCTTCGGGAGTTATTCCCCAAACCCCGGCGACGTAGGCCCGATGCTCAGGATTGCTGATGTCGCGCGCGCCGGGAAGCTGATCGCACTTTTGTCCATGCTCGCGGCCGCCCTGGCCGTTTCCCTGTCCCGTGATTGTCGCGTAACCACAACTCTCACGCCCGATCCGACCCGATGCCAGGACCATGTTGATCGCCCCAAGACAGTTCTGAACTCCGTGCGAATGGTGCTCGATGCCGCGCGCGTGCAGCAGAAAACTCGACCTTGCCTGGCCCCACCATTCAGCCGCCTGGCGAATAGCGCGCTCTGAGATGCCGGCAACTTCGGCGGTCCTTTTCGGAGTCCATTGACTGACATGTTCTGCCACCGCTTCAAACCCTACGGTTTGCTGATTAATGAAGCCATGGTCCAGCCAATCGTTTTCGATCATCAGGTGAAGGATGCCGTTGAATAGTGCAATATCACGGCCAGGCTTAACCGGCAAAAATAGATCGCAGGTGCGGGCAATGGGCGTGATGCGCGGATCAACTACAATGATTCTGGCGCCGTGCTCTCGCGCTTGCCAGACGTAGTTGGTAGTAATGGGCGCACATTCAGCTACGTTGGCCCCGCTGATCCAAACAACTTCTGCTTTTAATATGTCGTCCCAGGGATTGGCGGCCCGATCGATACCGAATGCCTTCTTGTTGGCGGCCGCAGCACTCACCATACAAAGTCGTCCGTTGTAATCGATATTTGCAGTTTTCAGACACATGCGGGCGAATTTACCCATCAAGTATGCCTTTTCAGTGGTCAGGCTCGCGCCGGTCAGAACGCCGAATGCATCGTTGCCGTAGCTTGACTGGATTCGTTGAATCTCAGATGCAACGCGTTCGATCGCTTGGTCATAGGGCATCTCCTGAAATCCGCCCTCAGCCTCTGGAGCGCGTTGATACGCGTGAAGCAAGCGATCTGGATGAGAGCCTTGCAGATAGCGCTTTACACCCTTGGGACAAAGCATGCCGCGGTTGAAAGGAAAATCCTCCCACGGCTCAAAGCCGATCACCTCGTTGTCCTTGACCTTCAGTTGAATGCCGCATTGTTGACCACAGAAGCAACAATGTGTCTTCACCAACCTGTCCGGCTCAACCCCGGTTTCCAGCCGCTTGCCAGTGCCGTAAGCAGTATGCGGGCCAAACTGCTGAAGTAAGACGTCGGTATTTTCCGGTGCAAATGCCATCTGGATCTGACTCAGTATTTACGGGTGAAAGTTTCTGCGATCCTCTTCGCCGAGTGGGCCCTGGTTTGGGCCTGTATTGCCGATTACCGGGGTGGGCGCCAATCCGTCGAGATCGATAAAGCCGGTTGATTCACCTCTCCATAGTTGTCCTTGAGCAAGGGCAAGCAGCGACCGGCGACAGAGAGGACATATCCACTGGTAATGGGCCACGTTCTCGTCGGCCAACTCATAGCGATAGCCGAGTTCTCTCTCAACCTTTATCAAATCCTCCACATGCATGCGTGACGTGAACGGCACACCACAGCGCCTGCAGTTTGCCGCTTCTTCACGCTGGCCCACATCCTTGTAGAAACTGACTCCAAGCTGCGCAGGACGTTGGAAGATATGGAAAAACTTTCCGAAGGGCAGCCACAGCAACGTGAAAATCACCGTGATTGCATGCAGAATCGCGAGAAAGTCATACGCGTAGCCTTTCATCCAGGTGTAGCTGGCAGTCAACATTAATCCTGTCACACTGATCGCGAACAGGAGGATCAAGGGGAGAAAATCCTCGCCAAACTGTTGCAAGGCGCCAGCCCCATGATCGATCATCCGGCGCCGCATCGCGAGCATGACTCCCGCAGTGACCATCACCGAAGCCCAAACCAGACCATGAAAGACCAGGAAAGCAAATAGCGAGTTAATCGGAAACGCAAACGTGGGAAAGCCAAAAATGTATGTGCGATACCACTCGAAATTACCGGGTAGGGTCTCAAAATGAATCCAGCCAAACACCAGCGGAAAAGTGATCGCCACCGCAATGATGCAGCCCCACATGATCAACATGTGCGCTCCCCACCGTAATTTGCTGCGATGAAGAATGAAGAGATTCAGGCCAAAGTCTCTGGGGACTCTTACAAACCATGACTTAATGTTTCCCGCCAGATGTCGCGGCTGTAAGAAGACCTGCCAACCTCTCTTCCAATAGAGTGCGGTCGGAGGTCGCTGCAACCACATCGCATAGCGATAGGTGATGCCGAAGGTTGCAAACAGTACCGCGAAGGTGTAGCCGACGAGAGCTGCGTCGAAATGGGCAAGGTTTCGTGAACCCAGAACTATCAGGCCCGCGACGATCAGTGTAAACAGCAGCCCCCAGGCTGATGCTTTGAAGGTCTCCCTGTTCATACTTTTCTGCTAGTCTAACAGTTCCGTGCAGTGGTATCTACAACTGTTCTGAGGGAACGCTTCTGCATCGCAATGCGCATACCCGGAGAAATCCCTAGTGGCGAACCCTTAGTTCTGTATTTCGCTGGGTAGAATTCCGCTGTACCGGTGACATTTTCCTTATAGATCCCTCGCTCAGGGAATACAAGATGCCGGAAAGGCTGACGGTACGGTCATTGCACGGAGGTACATGCTCCCGTCTAGCTCACAAGAAGCGAGAACGGGCAACTTGTTTAGTAAGACTTGGTAAGGGAGCCTTCAGCACGAATGAAACAATTTAGACCGGGCGCGATCCGCGCCCTGTTTCTATCAACCACAGCCTTTTCAGTTGCGTTTGCCCTCTGGGGTTTGATTGCAGCCCTGGCGCCAACCTTTAAGCAAACCTACGGACTATCGGCCAAGACTACCAGTCTCCTGATCGCGATTCCTGTTTTGCTCGGTTCTTTAGGTCGTCTACCGGCGGGGATGCTTACTGATCGGTTTGGCGGGAGGCGAGTCTTCACAGCTTTGCTGCTCATGAGCGCAATACCGGCAGCAGCTATTGGTTTCTCGACGAGCTTCACGCAATTACTGTTTCTCGGTCTGTTCCTTGGTCTGGCCGGCACCACGTTTTCAGTTGGCGTAGGCTTCACATCCAGATGGTTTACTAAGGACCAGCAAGGCACGGCGCTTGGCATTTACGGAATGGGAAATATTGGCCATTCCGTAGCGGTATTTGGCGCACCGGTGCTCGCCCTCTGGCTGGGTACCTGGCGTCCCGTCTTTTATATCTTTGGCGCGATCGCAGTGGTGTGGGGGATCGTCTTCTATCTCTTTGCGCGTGATGCGGCAACAGTTTCAAAACCGAAAACGCTCGCTGAGAACATTGCGGTATTGCGAAGCTCACCTTTGGCGTGGGTGTTGTCGCTCTTCTATTTCCTCACCTTCGGCGGGTTTGTAGCGTTCGCTATATATTTGCCAACTTTGCTCAGAGACCTATTCCAACTAACTCCTGCCGATGCAGGCTTCCGGACAGCAGGCTTTGTTGTATTGGCAACACTGATGCGACCGGTCGGGGGAATGTTGGCTGATCGCGTTGGTGGCGCACGTGTGCTAATGGGAGTTTTTGCTGCCGTCGCTGTTTTTGGTTCCTTGATGGGCTGTCCTTTTATGCCCACCTTTACTGTCGGCGCACTCGGAGCTGCCGCTGCACTCGGATTGGGCAACGGCGCTGTCTTCAAGTTGGTGCCCGAGCATTTTCCCAAAGAGACCGGCACGGTTACGGGACTGGTTGGAGCGTTCGGGGGTCTTGGTGGTTTCTTCCCTCCCTTGGTACTCGGAGTTATCAATGACGCCACTGGTGGTTATGCGATCGGATTCATCCTACTTGCTCTTGCCGCACTCTTCTGTCTCGCGGTTAACTACCTCGTGTTTGTGCGAAAGTCAAAAATGCAACCCACTGACGCCGCGGCTGAAATCCGCCCCTGACCCAGCCTGCAAACACCTCCGCATAGCTGTAGTGACACGGTAATCCTCTAAAGTTTGAACGAAACAGTAGCGTCTTGAAACAGTCCTGTTGGGGTTTGTTACAAACGTGCTGGCCAGTCAGGCCCCCGTTTACTGTTTTCTTTGTTGTTCCTCAGCGGCACCCCTATTGCCTTAATTAGTTAGAAGTGCGTGGCCAATTGAATTCGGATTCATTGGTAGCGATCTATTAAACCGGCCTAATTAATGAGGAGAGAATCATGAAGACTAAAGATGATGTTCAGAGGAAAGACCATTCAGTTGCCGCCGAAAACCAGAGCGAGGAGAAAGCTCCCAAAGGCTGGGAGCCGGCCGCCCCAGATGCCAAAGAAGCCCTTCGCGAAGAGAAACGCTCTCTCGATATCGGAGGATCCGGGCAATTCGCACCCGGCGGGTACTTTAATCAGCGCGGCGCAACAAGACCCGAGCGGATAGACCTGGATGATTATGTGGTTCCACCCGCTCGCGGGTCGCGAAAAGATAAGGAGTCAAAATGAACAAGAGATTAGAAGGCAAACGAGTTGCTATTCTCGTTGCCGACGGATTTGAACAGATAGAATTAACTGACCCTCGGAAGGCGCTCGAGGAAGCCGGCGCGAAGGCCGAGATCGTCTCGCCCGCAAAGGATAAGGTGCAAGGCTGGAATCATGACGAGAAAGCCGACAAGTTCGCGGTCGATGTGCCGCTGAAGAACGCCAGCGCCGATGAATATGACGCGCTGCTGCTACCCGGAGGGGTCAGAAATCCTGATGAATTGAGGACCATCGAGCGGGCTGTCGCATTCATAAAAGACTTCGTCACCGCAGGCAAACCCATCGCGGTGATCTGTCATGGGCCGTGGACCTTAATCGATGCTGATGCTGTAAAAGGCAAGACGCTTACCTCGTGGCCCTCTCTTAAACGCGATCTTCAGAATGCCGGAGCGAACTGGGTCGATAAGGAAGTGGTGGTCGACTCTGGAATAGTGACCAGTCGAAAACCTGAAGATCTCCCGGCCTTCAACGAAAAGATGATCGAAGAGTTTGCGGCCGGAAAGCGTTCTCATCGGGCTACCGCCTGAGATGATTTCACCGTCAGTCGCGCCCGCTACTCGCGGGCGCGTACTGACATGGCAGCTTCCCTTCCTTTATGCTTAGTCCATGCCAATCGCTTCCGTAAATCCAACTACTGGGGAAACTCTGCGTACCTTTCCCGAATTGGATGAACAATCAGTCGCTGAAAAATTGCGCCGCGCCTCTAATACTTTTCGTACCTATCGTCTTACGTCCTTTGAAGATCGCGCGGCAATGATGCAACGCGCTGCTGACATCCTGGAAAAGGATAAGGACGAGTTTGCCCGCTTGATGACCCTGGAGATGGGCAAACCAATAAAAGCCGCTATTCAGGAAGTTGAGAAGTGCGGCTGGGTATGTCGCTATTATGCCGACAACGCCAGCCGGCATCTTGCAGACATGGTGGTCGAAACAAATGCTTCAAAAAGCTATGTCCACTTCCAACCACTTGGACCAGTGCTCGCGATAATGCCGTGGAACTTCCCTTTCTGGCAGGTATTTCGTTTTGCCGCTCCGGCACTGATGGCCGGTAATACTGGCTTGCTCAAGCACGCTTCTAATGTCCCGCAATGTGCTCTCGCTATTGAAACAATCTTCCAGCGCGCAGGTTTTCCTGACAGCGCCTTTCAGACGCTGTTGATTGGCTCGGATCGGGTACAACAGGTGCTCGAGAACAGCAACATTGTCGCAGCCACACTCACAGGAAGCGAGCCGGCCGGCCGAAGCGTAGCCAGCATTGCAGGCAAGCAGATCAAGAAGACTGTCTTGGAACTCGGCGGCAGTGACCCTTTCATTGTAATGCCCTCCGCCAAACTCGAAGAGGCAGTGAGTACCGCTGTCAGGGCTCGCACAATTAACAACGGACAAAGCTGTATCGCCGCGAAACGCTTCATTGTCTCGGCCAGAGTCTACGAGGAATTCGAACAGCGGTTTGTCGAATTGATGAAAGCCCTCAAGGTCGGAGACCCTCTTGATGAGACTACTGATATTGGTCCACTCGCAACTCCGCAGATCCTCGATGAGGTCGACACTCAGGTAAAGCAGAGCATAGCTAAAGGTGCGCGACTACTGACGGGTGGCGAACGTCTCAACCGTCCCGGCAACTTCTATCAGCCAACAGTTTTGGCCGGTGTCCCAAAAAGCTCCCCGGCGTATTGCGAAGAGGTGTTTGGCCCGGTGGCCCTGTTGTTCCGGATTAACGATATCGACGAGGCGATTCAGATCTCCAACGACACGCCATTTGGTCTGGGTGCTGCCGCCTGGACCAATGAACCGGACGAGCAGGCGCGCTTTATCGAGGAGTTGGAAGCAGGCTGCGTCTTTATCAACGGCATGGTCGCATCCGATCCACGGCTTCCATTTGGTGGAATCAAGAACTCTGGCTACGGGCGCGAGCTCGGCGAGTTTGGCATCCGCGAGTTTGTTAACGTGAAGACAGTTTGGGTGAAATAAGAACGCGTCGGGTTCCTCTCTCTGTCCTACCAATGAGGGGAGCCCTCATCTCATTCAGAAAAGGAAAGCAGATGGACGACTTTGAAAAGCTCGGGGCTTTCTATCTTGGAAGACCCTACGACCTGACAACTCGGGCTCCGAAGGATGGTCTATTACTATATGATTCAAAGGATCTGGTTACACATGCGGTCTGTGTCGGAATGACCGGAAGCGGGAAGACGGGTCTATGTCTGGCGCTACTTGAAGAGGCGGTTATCGATGGTATTCCGTCGCTGGTTATCGATCCTAAAGGCGATCTCGCAAATCTGCTTCTAACATTTCCGAATCTCGAGCCCGAAGACTTTCTGCCCTGGATTAACGAAGACGACGCGCGCAAAAAGAATCTTTCACCGAGAGACTACGCGCTGCAGCAGGCCGAGTTCTGGAAAAAAGGGTTGGCGAGTTGGGGACAAGATGGCGAGCGCATCAAGCGACTCAGGGACGCAGCCGAATTCTCCATCTACACTCCTGGAAGCAATGCGGGCATTTCAGTCTCGATAATTAACACGTTCGCTGCCCCGCCTGCTGCCATTCGCGAAGATGCTGAATTGATGGGCGAAAGAATCAACACAACCGTCAGCAGTCTTCTCGGTCTGGTTGGGATAAATGCAGATCCGATTCGCAGCCGCGAGCACATCCTGCTGTCGCACCTTCTCAACACGGCATGGTTGGCCGGAAAAGACCTCGATCTGGGCGCTCTGATTCAGCAACTGCAGTCGCCTCCAATAGCCAGAATAGGAGTGATGGAACTCGAGTCGTTTTTCCCGGCCAAGGATCGCTTTGACTTAGCGCTGACGCTAAACAATCTGCTCGCCGCTCCCGGTTTTGGCGCCTGGTTGGAAGGCGCACCGCTCGAGATTCAGGACCTGTTGTATACGCAAGAAGGCAAACCCCGGGTGGCAATTTTCTCGATTGCCCATCTGAACGATGCCGAACGCATGTTCTTTGTTTCGCTGCTGCTCAATCAGACGTTGGGCTGGATGCGGACGCAATCGGGAACCGCAAGCTTGCGGGCGATCCTTTACATGGATGAAATCTTCGGATACTTCCCTCCGGTAGCAAATCCTCCGTCGAAGTTGCCGCTCTTGACTTTACTGAAACAGGGACGTGCTTTCGGACTCGGGGTGGTCCTTGCCACCCAAAATCCGGCCGACCTGGATTACAAGGGCCTCTCGAATACTGGCACGTGGTTTATCGGGCGCCTCCAGACCGAGCGCGATAAGGCGAGAGTCATTGAAGGGCTTGAAGGTATTGCTGCGGGCTCAGGTCAGAACTTCGAGCGCCGCCAGATGGAACAGCTCCTTGCGGGATTAGGTAACCGGATCTTCCTGCTCAACAATGTTCATGATGATGCGCCGGTGATTTTTGAGAGCCGCTGGGCCATGTCATACTTGCGCGGACCGCTGACTCGGAACCAGATTAAGATGTTGATGCACGCGGATGATGGTTCAGTTCCCGCGTCGCCCCAACAACATGTTCAGTCGCCCGCGAAGCCGGCCGCTAACCTGGTCGCACATAAGCAGCAACCTGTATTGCCGCCCGAGGTCTCTCAACATTTCATTCCCATACGAAGCAGTAACCCGGCAGGGGCGTCAGTGGTTTATCAGCCCATGATTTTCGGAGCTTCCGAGATTCGCTATAAGGACTCAAAGCAACTAGATGCTACCGAAAATTTTACACTGCTGTCGCCGTTCACAGATGCTCCGGATCCAGTTGACTGGGACCAGGCTACGACCGTTGATCTCACCGGTTCTGACCTTGAGACAGACGCGGCCGCTGAGTCACAGTTTGGCGATTTACCGCCGCTTGCGGGAAAGGCAAAGAGTTACGACACCTGGCGCAAAGACTTCGGCGCCTGGATCTATCGGAACCACAGGCTTGAACTGTTGAAGAGCACCCGGCTGAGCCAAGTATCCACCCCGGGTGAGTCGGAGCGTGACTTTCGTATCAGGATGCAACATTTGGCACACGAACAAAGAGACGAGAGGGTAGAGAAACTACGGCAGAAGTTTGCTTCCCAGTTTGCGCAATTGGAAGAACGCAAGCGCCGAGCTGAACAGGCTCTGTCGCGGGAAACTGAGCAGGCCAGGACACAGAAAGTGCAGACCGCGATATCTTTCGGAGCCACGCTACTCTCCTCCTTCCTGGGTCGCAAGAGTTTGAGCGCATCCACGCTTGGTCGCGCTACAACTACGGCCCGTGGTGTCGGTCGCTCAATGAAAGAATCGGGCGACGTCGCGCGAGCTGAGGATACAGTCGCCTCCGTAAACCAACAGATGTTGGATCTCGAAGAGCAGTTCAGAAAAGACGTCGAAAGTGTCGAGCAGACATTTGATGTGCAACATGAAACTCTCGAAACCGTCAGCCTGAAACCAACTAAAGCCAACATTACAGTAAAGCTATTGACACTGGTGTGGGCTCCGTACTGGCAGACGGCGGCGGGAAATGTTCCGGCTTACTGAAGCCCTGATGTACTGGCTGACATACAATTTGTAGAGATGAACATAGCTCTAAAGTACGGCCTGTTAATTACATCGGTCCTGATGGTCTGGGTTTTGCTTACCCGATTCATGTTTCCCATCGATGCCGGCTCATCTTTAAACCTGCTTGCTCCCGTGGTTTTCAATCTCGCGGCTATCCTTTTCCTCTTTCTGGGGATTCGACAGCGAACTCGCGAAAGTGGCGGCGCGCTGTCCTTCAAAGATGGTTTGAAGACTGGTGTGGGGATTTCGGTGGTCTATGGTGCGACTGCTTCTCTTTTCTTCTTGCTTCTCATGTTGATCGTCGGCCCCGCGTTCATGTCTAATGAGCCGCTCGCCCCGGGCCGGCCCTTCTGGCAAGCGGCCCTGCTCGCTTACTCCGGTCTGTTCTTCGGCGCGCTATTCCTGGGTGTGATCTATTCTGCAATCATCTCGTTCGGGTTGGCTCTCCAGCGACGAAGTTCTCCGCATCAGGATTAGTTCTAATCGGAGCTTCAGGGGACCAGCACCACTTTGCCGATGTTTCTCCTCTCTTCTATGTAGCGGTGGGCTGAGCGGACCTCGGAAAACGGAAAGGCTTTGTCGACGTGCGGGCGCACCCAACCTTCATTGACGCCGGCGAGCAATGCCTCGACCCATCCCGCCACCTTCTCGCGCTCGTGCCACAAGTGCCCCAGATTCAAGCCGAAGACGGACTTGTTCTTGTTTATTAGACTGATCGGATGAAACCAGGGAGATTGGACCACCGCCTTAAGCAATCCCAACTTGCCCTTCAAGCCCGCTGCCGAGGCCGCCGAGACGCCAAACATGCCCAGCCGCCCCGTATGCCGCAAGGCCTTGAAACTCTTCTTCCAGTGCGCTCCTCCGATGGGATCGATCACAAGTTCCACGCCCAGATTATTCGTCAGATTCATCAGTACGGGAAGCCAGTCACTGTTACGGTAGTCAATCGCATGATCAAGGCCCCGTTGCTTTAAGAACTCGTGCTTTGAGGGGCTCGCCGTGCCGTAAGTGGTGGCCCCCAGGCGCTTAGCCACATCAATGGCTGCCAGACCCACGCCTCCGCCTGCATTGTGTATAAGGATCGACTCGCCGGGTTGCAGTGAACCCATTACGTAAACCAGAGCGTATGCAGTCAGGTAGTTTACGGGCAGCGCTGCTGCCTGCTCGAAACTTAGCGATTCAGGCTTAGGAAAGATCTGTGCCGCCTGAATCGATACCAGATCTGATTGACCGCCAAACCGGGTCAGCGCTACGACGGCCTGCCCCTTAAACAACTCATCAACGCCATCGCCTGCCTTCTCAATAACACCGGCAACCTCATACCCCATCACACAGGGTTTTGGTGGTCCATCAGGATAGAGACCCTGCCGAGCGAGGATGTCGGCAAAGTTCAGTCCGGCCGCTTTGACGCGGACGAGGACTTCACCTTTTGCAGGTTTCGGGTCGGGCCTTTCTTCGACAACCAAAACATCAGGCCCCCCATTTCGCGTGGTGACAATTTGTCGCATTTAAATCTCCTTTTCGAATCGCCCAAGGTATCATCGCCGCTTTGTATGGCCAATCGTAACGGTTGACGAAGGCGAGATTTAACAGTCTTTCCTCTCGAAACTTTCGACTCGGACGTTGACGCACTGCCGTGAGATGTCGAAGAATTCAGGAAACACATCTCAAGAAACGGAGGACAGCCAAACAATGTCAAAGGTAATCCACTGCAATAAAGTCAATCCAATCTCTGAATGCGACCATGTTATTCGCGGCGAAACGGAAGATGACGTCATGAAGCAGGCCGGGATCCATGCGAAAGAGCACGGCCTGGAGCCGACGCCCGAGTTGCTCGAGAAAGTCAGGGGTTGTATCGAGGATGAGCAAGCGGCCGCAAGCTGACGCGGAGCTCCACTTATCCGGCGGGAGGGCCCTCTGACAATTATCGAACCGTCAAAAACTGGGCGTGCAATTTGCCGAATGTGGTTCCTGGCGTAAACTCTGATTTGGGTAATTGAGTAATCTGCAAACCAGACCAAATGCCGGATAAAGAATCACAGGAACAAGCTGCGTTATCACAGGCTACGATCGCCGTACACGGTGGTGAACGCCCTGACGAGCAGCCCTTTGGCTCTGTTGTTGCGCCCGTGTTCCACTCGGCGACTTTTGGGTTAAAGAGCTTCGCTGAGTTGCGCCGCTACGCAAAGGGTGAACTGCCGGAGGCCTATTTCTATTCCCGGTACCGCAACCCGACGGTCGCTGAAGCGGAGCGAAAAATCGCCGAGCTCGAAGGGGCTGACGACTGTGTCGTCACTTCCTCGGGTTCGGCGGCCACATTCTGCGCGCTCGCCGCACTTTGCGGGGCCGGCGATGAGGTGATCGCCTGCGATTCGGTCTACGGCGGGACCGTAAAGATTCTTACCGGCTTTCTTGCGCGATTTGACGTTCGCTCTCGCTTCGTCACCATCGAGCAGATCGGGCTGCTGCCTGAATTAGCCGGAAAGAACTCGAAGGTCTTCTGGTTCGAATCTCCGGCCAACCCTCTTAACCGTGTAATCGAGTTGGACCACGCCGCGATGATGGCCCGCCAGGCAGGTCTCTTTTCGATAATCGATAACACTTTTGGTACTCCGGCCCTCCAAAAACCCCTCGCGCATGGCATAGACGCGGTGATGCACAGCGCCACGAAGTATCTGGGCGGCCATTCCGATTTAACTGCCGGAGCAATAGCCGGTAGCGGTGACTTTATCCAACGGGTTCGCGAGGTCTCATCACGTATTGGGACGACCCTTGATCCGGCTGCTGCTTATCTGCTGGCCCGAGGAATCAAGACTCTTGATGTGCGAATACGCGCTATTTGCAGCAATGCGTTGAGCCTGGCGGAAGTCTTGCGTAACCACCCGAAAGTGGTCCGCGTATATTACCCGGGACTCGAGGACGATCGGGATCACGCTGTCGCTAAACAGCAGATGACAGGTTTCGGTGGTATTGTGGCGATGGATCTGCGGGGCGGTGAACCAGAAGTCGAGCGTCTGTTCGATGCGCTCCGGATTGTGCGCCCGGCGCCGTCGCTCGGGGGAGTCGAATCGCTGGTAAGTTATCCACTCTACTCTTCTCATGCCGGTTTTTCGACAGAGCAACTCGCGGCGGCGGGAATCTCGGCAGCAACAGTTCGCTTCGCGGTCGGTATCGAGGCCGCGGAGGATCTGATTGCAGACGTTCTTCAGGCCTTAGAAAGAGTTTGATCGATACAGAATAGAAAAGTGGCCGAACACAACGGGCAAAGAAAACACGATCATCGGCACGAGCTAAGAGCAGAGAGCAGCCGGCGTCTCAAACTTGTTCTACTCCTAACTACCATCTACATGGTCGCCGAAGCTCTCGGAGGCTGGTGGACCGGGTCCCTCGCCCTACTCGCAGATGCCGGTCATATGTTGACCGACGCCGCGGCAATCGGTCTGGCGCTTCTTGCGGTCTGGTTTGGCTCGCGGCCCGCAACTCCGCGCAAAACATTCGGCTATTATCGTTTGGAAATCCTCGCGGCACTTATCAATGGTGTCGCGCTGGTGCTCATTTCACTGTTGATTTTTTACGAAGCCGCAATGCGCTTCTCTGCCCCTCCTGAGATTCGCAGTCACGCCGTCATTGTCGTGGCGAGTGGGGGGCTCATAATCAACTTGATTTGCGCCTGGATACTTCGCGGCAGCCATGAAATTGACTTGAATATGCGAGGCGCCTGGCTGCATGTAATTAATGATGCGCTTGGGTCAGTGGCAGCGATTATTGCGGGAGTATTGATGGCTCTCTTCGGCTGGTACGTCGCTGACCCGTTAATGAGCATTCTGATTGGGTTCTTGATTGTCTGGAGTTCGTGGCGCCTGATCCGCGAAGCTACCAATGTCCTGCTGGAGGGTACACCAGCGCATATCAATCTCGCGGCGGTCGAGGACGCCATACTCAAAACCACAGGCGTTCAGGACGTTCACGATTTACACGTTTGGACCATAACGTCCGGCCGCGAGGCGTTGAGCGCTCATGTGATACACGCAACCAGTGTTTCTCAACTTGAGTTGTTGAAAGAATTGCGGGTCAAACTCAACGAGCGATTTGGCGTGGACCATCTGACAATTCAGATGGAAACATCGAACTTTGACGACGAGACATTTCATTTTTGTCATTCTGGAACGGCCTGCTTCCGCTCGGAACGATAATGAACTCGCTCGAGCCAGTCACGGAATAGCAGATGGAAATCAATTTGTTGCTTACACTGGATCTTCGGGAACAGGCGGCGCTGCAAGCAGCACTGGTAACGCACGGCGCCCCGGACGCTCTCGTATCTCTCGCTCTGACCGGCGCCTGTCGAATCTCCTCGCTCGATGAAGCACGCCAATTACGCCAGTGGCTGGCCAACTCACGACGCGCGGGCGAGACCGACTTTGTATCGCTTCAGCCTATCGAGCGAGCACTGGTGGCATTTGGACTGTAATCCTGACCATCCAACACGCTGATGCGGCAGATCGAACTAGCTTACGGCGGCGACTCGGTGACGCTTGATTTCGATGAGCAGCGCTTTACCGTGATTGCTCTCACGCAACGAAAAGAAGTTCCACTCAGTGACGTTGAGATAGGAAAGGCACTCGACACCCCAATTGAATCACCCTTGCTCGAAGACATCTTCTCCGCTGGTGAGTCAGTCTTGCTCGTCGTTTCCGACGCTACTCGAGCTACCGCGAGTGCGCAGATAATCAACCTGCTGGTCAGACGCCTCATTCAGATCGGCATTGCACCATCTGATATCTCGGTCATCTTCGCCACGGGAATTCATCGGGCCGTCACACCAGCCGAGAAACAGGAACTGCTCACGCCCTTCATTTTTCAAAGAGTGAAAACACTCGATCACAATGCTGCCGACCCTGAACAGATGGTCATGATGGGAACAACCGAGCAGCGGACTCCCATTGAACTCAACCGCGCGCTGCGTGAGTTCTCGCATGTGGTGATTACCGGGGGAATCAGCTTTCACTACTTCGCAGGCTTTACCGGCGGCCGCAAATCAATCTGCCCAGGGCTGGCCTCGTCCAAGACCATCGCCGCAACTCATCTGCTGGCGCTGGATTTGGAACACGGCGGCCGCCGCATGGGGGTCGGGCCAGGCCTCCTGAACGGAAATGCGATCCATGAAGAGTGCGAGACGATTGCAGAAGTCGTCAATCCTTCCTTTGGCATTAACTGCGTCGTTGATGAAAGGGGCCGGGCCGTTCGCGTGTACGCCGGACACTGGCGGGCAGCGCACCGAGTCGGTTGCCTCGAATACATTTCGGACCACTCGGTGAGAATCCCGCAACGTCGCGATCTGGTGATAGTAAGTTGTGGCGGTTCACCCTACGATATTAATCTGATTCAGGCGCACAAGGCCCTTGATATGGCTGCTTATGCCTGCCGTGAGGGTGGAACAATCATTCTTCTCGCCGAATGCGCCGAAGGACTGGGCCGTCAAGATTTTTCCAAGTGGTTTGTTGAAGCAAATTCCAATGCCCTCGAATCAAGACTGCGAGAGGCCTATGAAGTAAATGGCCAGACGGCGTGGGCAATCATGACTAAAACCGAACGCTTTCGAGTTATCCTGGTTTCGAGTTTGCCTCCCGACCTGGTTGAGCAGATGCGAATGGCGCCAGCGGGTTCTTTGAATGAGGCCCTCGACGCCGTCGGGCCAGAGGCTACGGGATACATTCTGCCGCGTGGTGCGGGGTTGCTTCCCATCGCCGAGGATTGATCCAACGAGTCGGCGGGACTAGAATCTACCCTGCGGATTACCCCCTTTACTAGATACGAATCACACAAGGAGGCCGATTTGTGAGAACCCGCTTCGTTCCATTATTCCTGCTGCTGATAGCCCTGGGGACCGGTGCGCTTGCGCAGGAGACTGCTCCTGGTCCTGTTGAACGTCATGCACCACTAACAGAATCAGCGATTGCTCTCGATGGGTTGGGCCAACCAGCCCTTGAAGGGAGATTGCTTACCACGGCCCTTAATGGCGCTCCCGATACTCCGGTAAGCAACATTCGCATGGTTGTGAGGAATGTGAGTCCCACTCCTTATGCTTTCGTCTCAGGAGTTGTAACTTTCTATGCGCCCACGGGTGTTCGTTGTGGCGCGGGAATCTTCAAAGCGGATGTGCTCGCAGTCAACGAATCCTTCGAGACCGACACTCCCGGCATTCGCATAACTTGCGAGCCGGCTACGTGGCGTCTGGTCGCTACGCATCTTATTTCTCGCGCGTTGCCGGGAATAATGCCAACTCAAACCCAGATCCCGACAACTCCAGCCAACCTTATTATCAGCGTTAATGGTGAAGAGCATCCCATCCAACTCGACCGGCCCTTGGTCCTGGTTCTTGGCGATCAATCAAAGCGCATTGTGGTTCGCAAGGCACCATAGGGCTGTAGCTAATTGCAATAATTTTGCAATCCCTCCGTAGCCTTGAAGGCGGCAACGCGTCTTAGGCTTAACTCATCTCGGCAGCAGATTCTTCAATTCGTGCGGGCCCGTTGTTAAAAACGTGGTCCGCTTTACATTGAAAGAAATACCCTATTCCGCTAACCCGATAAGCGAATACACAAGAGGTGACAACATGAAAGGGACGATTAATATAGTAGCTTTGACAATCGCTTGCGCTCTGGTTGGCTTCGCTCAAACCACCCCAGGCCAGGCAAGCAATCAGACCTCAGCTTCAGCTAGCCAGGCGACCAGGGCCATCAATATCAAATCAGGCACAAGTCTCGCAGCGGAACTACAAAACACAATCGATGCGCGCAAGGTGAAGGTGGGCGACCAGGTGGTCCTTAAAACGAGGAAGGCCATCAAATCTGAGGGCCAGACACTTGTAAGAAAAGGAGCGCGTCTTGTAGGTCAGGTAACCGAGGTTGAGAAGAAATCAGATGCGAGTAACAGTTCGCGAATTGGAATTGTCTTTGATCGAATTGAAGACGGCTCACTGGCCGTCCCAATCACAGCAACGATCACCTCAATCACCAGGGGAACTGCAAGCGCCCGCGGCCACAACGATCTGTTTGCTAGTGACGCTGGTGGCTCGATGAATTCGAGCGCCAGGACACAGCGCGGATCCTCAGGTGGTGGCAACGTGCTTGGCGGTGTTACCGGAACAGTCGGCGGCGTCGTGAGTTCCACAACCTCCACAGCGGGTGAAGCCGTTGGCGCCACAACCGGTGCGGTAGGCAGTACTGTTAGTTCAACAACCGCAGCCACAGGTGAAACCACCGCCAATGTGGGGCGTTCACTGGGCCGGATCCAGATATCGGAGTCAACCAGCACCTCCGCCCAGGGCTCATCAGTGCTTTCGGTGCAAGGTGAAAACCTTAAGCTCGAAAAAGGAACCACGTTTAACCTGACAGTCAACCAGTCTGCGAACGTAAACACACGCAAAGATCCATAAGCTAAGAGAACTTGATTGTCTAACTCCGGTTGGTAAGAGCCGCTATGCGGTTACTTTCCACCGGAGATTTTTTTGGGCCGCTTCGGAGAAGGAAAGCCAGCCACAATTCTCCGCTGGCCGCTTGACGGAGCACGCGTTAAAGTAGCAGGGTATGCAAACCTCGACCGAAACCGCGTCACGAGACCGACTACGCACCAACGCTTCAGAAGAACGCGTGCTTTCACGATTACGTGAGATCGTTGGTCACGAACACGTTCTGGTGGGTCAGGACCAGGTCGAACCCTACGCACAGGACGCGGTTAAGGAGAAGTTTCCACCCGAAGCAGTCGTTTTTCCGCTTACGACCGCCGAGATCGCTTCAGTGCTGAGGCTAGCGAATGATGTACGGTTCCCGGTTACCGCCAGGGGCGGCGGAGTTGGTTACACTGGCGGAGCAGTTCCGATTCAAGGAGGAATCGTACTTGGCACTGATCGCATGAATCGCATCAAGGAGATCGTTGTCGACGATCTTTATGTCGTCACCGAACCCGGTGTGACAACGTATGATTTGCAGCAGGCCGTTGAGCAGGTCGGACTCTTCTACCCGCCGGACCCCGCTTCGTACACGCAATCCTTCATTGGTGGCAATATCGCAGAGAACGCCGGAGGAATCCGATCGGCAAAGTACGGAGTCACCAGGAACTACGTGCTTGGTCTCGAAGTGGTCACCCCGACTGGAGAGATTATTCGCACCGGTGGCAGAACCCGAAAGAATGTTGTTGGATTCGACCTGACGGGATTAATGTGCGGCTCGGAGGGGCTACTGGGAATCATCTCTGAAGCGACGCTGCGGCTGCTGCCAATGCCGGAAGCCACTGCGACTGTGCGCGCGACATTTCGCTCGATGCGCGACGCTTGCGCTTGCGTTCCTGAGTTCACACGACGACGAATCACCCCAGTCGCCATCGAGGTCCTGGACCGGAATTCCATTAAGGCGATTGAATCTGAGTTTGCCTTTGGACTCGATCGAGAAGCCCAGGCCCTGTTGCTGGTGTCGGTTGACGGCACTGCGCAAGAGGTCGAGCGTGAAGCTTCCATTGTGGCGGACGTGCTGCGAGCAGGTGGCGGCTTCGATCTCATCCGGGCTGCAAACCGGACGGAGGAGGACAGGCTGTGGGATGTGCGACGCGCCCTCTCTCCCTCAATCAAAAAGTTTGGCACTCTAAAACTTAACGAAGACGTTGTGGTCCCGCGGTCTCGCGTGCCTGAACTGATCGAACGCGTTGAAGAGATAGGGCGCCGCTTGAACACCTTCGTAGTTAACTTTGGCCATGCGGGTGACGGCAATATTCATGTCAATTTCATGTGTAACCGAGAAGACTGTGAGGCAGTCAGTCGCGCCCGGCAGGCTGTTGGTGAAACGTTTGCGGTTGCTGTCGATCTGGGAGGAACGATAAGCGGCGAGCATGGGATCGGCTACGTTAAGGCGCCATATCTGGATCTGGCATTGGATAAGCCAACCGTCGAAGTTATGAAACGAATCAAGGACTGTCTAGATCCAAACGGAATTCTTAACCCCGGGAAAGTGTTTAACTGATTCTGGTCCAGAAAGAATCCTTTTGTATGCATCCAATTCTTATCGAACTCCAAAGATTGAAGCGCCTCGAACGAACCGGCTGGATGTTGCGTGGCTTGCCACTCGGTACCGAATCCGTAGCTGCGCATTCTTTTGGCGTAGCGGTAACGGCGATGGTGGTCGCCGACGAATTGATAGCGAGGGGCGTGAGCCTCGACATCGAAAAACTGCTGCGGATGGCTCTGCTGCATGACTGGGCCGAAGCGCGCGTCGGGGATATGCCAAAAACGGGCACGCAGTATTTCGGCGCGAGCACACGACGTGAGGCTGAGACGACAGCCTTCACCGACATGGTGCGAGGTTTGGGAGTTCCCGAAACTCTCTACCGTGAGCTTTATGACGATTACGAGCAACGTAGCAGCTCTGAAGCGCAACTTGTTAAAGCGGCGGACGTGATCGACCTGCTCGTTCAGGTTCTGGCGCTTGAGCGGGCGGGTGCCCAGGGACTAGATGAGTTTTGGGAGGTTGCGGAGAAGCGAGAACTCGAATTGAGTGGAGTGGCTAGAGAAGTGGTCGATGGAATCGTCGATTCGCTTCTTAAAGCACGGAAAGATATTAGGCCGTTTTAAATCAACAACGTTGAAATGTTGGAGCTGATTACAGGTTTCCTGGGTTCCTTAACGCTGGGCAGTTTTTTGATAGGGGTGGTGATCTTTATCATCACGTTCAGTGTGAGCCTCGGGATTGTGGCTCTGGTGATCGTTAAGTTACCGGTCACCTATTTTCGGCGGGATCATCCGCGTGAGTTCTGGACTGACCGCCATCCGGGAATACGTTTTTTAGGGGTGGTTGCCAAGAACCTTCTTGGCCTGCTGCTCGTAGGATTAGGTATCGTGATGGCGCTTCCCGGGGTGCCTGGTCAAGGTGTGTTGACAATCCTCCTGGGGATCATGCTTCTGGATTTTCCGGGTAAACGCCGCCTTGAACTCAAGCTTGTCAGCCGGCCAAAAGTTCTCCAGGCGATTAACCGACTCCGGCACAGATTTGGCAAGCCCGAGTTAGTGCTCGATTAAAGTGTTGTATGCATGCAATACCATGAAATGCCACGCGACGGGATTATGACTCATGGAAAGGAAATGTTGCAGTAGAGTAGCGTTTGACAGCAAAAAATCTCTTTGTTAGCTTGAGCGGTTTAATTCGGGTTATTATTTAAGGCGTTACGTTTTAATATTCAACACAATTGATGCTCAAAACACCTTCCGTCCTAAGCTCTCCTAAGAAGCTGGTTACCGTATTGTTGCTGGTTCCACTCCTCTCAGTTATGAGTGGGTGCAACATTCTGGGCACCCGTACAAAGGTCAACGTACCACCGCTGCTGACGCCGCTCGCGGAGGCCAATCGAGACCAACTCATTGAAGCTGTCAACCGGATGGCGACCCTGCGCTCAATTCACGGTCGGGTTGACCTTCAGTTTGAGGACAATTCATTCGCTGAGGCGGGAATTGCTGAGAAATACAAGCAAGCGGACGGAACTGTCACTCTTCAGAGGCCTAGCAAGGTATACCTCATCATTAAGGTCCCCTTCATTGCAACAGATATCGCGCAGATGACTTCAGACGGGGCAACATTCAGAGTGGCAGTATTACAGGGCGCAGAGAAGTATCGACGTTTCGTTAAGGGGACGAATGACGCCGTTTACGAGCCTCTTGAGATTAATGGCACAGAGGAGCAGACAAGCAGAGACGGTAAGACGATGAGCGAGAAGGAGACGGTCAGCGCTCTTTCAAATCTTCGCCCCCAACACCTGACTGACGCGCTCATGATCTCCCCGATCAATGGCACTGACGGACTTATTTATGCGCAGAGCGAACTCTTTCAGGATGAACCAGATAGCAGGCGGCAGGCCAAGAAAGGTCAGCGCGTGGTGCGCGGTTATTTCCTGCTTGAAGAACTAGCGCCTCAGGAAGCGGGTCAGGTTCGACTGGTGCGACGGTTCTGGTTTGATCGGGTGGGCGCGATCCGGCTCGCGCGGCTGCAAACATTCGATGAACGGGGCCGATTGATTACCGACGTTGCCTATCGCGAAGAGAGAGTTTTTGGAAACAATGGCAGGGTGTCGCTTCCGTCAAGAATCGAGATCACGCGTCCTCACGATCGGTACAAGTTGAATGTCACATATCAGGCGCCCGGATCCGTAGTCATTGACCGCGAGTTCAGTCCTGAAGCTTTTGTTCTGGAGAACCGCTGGCAACTTCCCGAAGTGGATCTTGATGCCAAGCCAGGCCGGAAGATTACCGTTAACAATCCACAGTGAGGCAGATGAAGGCAGGGAATGTGAGCCGGTCTCTGCTCTCAGTTAGGCGAGGTCGGAGTTGTGTCTCTCACACTCTTCAAAGACCACCAACTCCGTACTCCAGTGGTGGTCTTTAGCATGCTATTAGCCTGTTCGTAGAGGTCGATTCGAAAAAACACGAGAATGGCAAGACCTTCTACGATCCCGCAAAGCGCTCCGTCTGCACTGAGTTTCGCAATCAGGCTTCAACGGGATGGTTTCTCGCCCACTTTAATGGGGCATTTCCCCTCCCTTGCTTCGCTGGCGGTGAACGACTAAGATTCGTGGTCGGGTGTGGAGTTCTTTAACCAGAATCAGAAATAAGTTGCAGTGTCGTGGCAGCGTAGTCCGCTTGCTTTCCGTGTGATCGGCACGCCAATAGCAAACTCCTGGGAGGGTTTGGTCTTTCAGCGAACTACAGTCAGCTCGAAACTCGGCCGCAATCATAATGAAAACGATTCTAACTGCCGAAAATCTAGTCAAAGTTTACCGCGTCGGGAAAGTAGAAGTACCAGCCTTGCGCGGTGTCTCACTCGAAGTTCAGGAAGGTGAGTTCGTGGCAATCATGGGTCCCTCGGGATGCGGCAAATCGACGATGCTGCACTTGCTCGGAGGGCTTCTTACACCGTCGAGCGGGCGAATAGTTGTCGATGGTGAAGACTTGACCGCCGCTTCCGATGCGAGAAGGACCGACATCAGACGTCGCAAGATTGGTTTCGTTTTCCAGCGCTTCAATCTGTTTCCCACTCTTACCGCTGAAGGGAATTTAAGACTCGCCGAACGTATCCATCGAAATGGCGGAGAGGATCCTGGGCGGCGCAGAGAGGTACTCCGCCTTCTGGGACTCGAAAACAAGCTGCACCATAAGCCGCTCGAACTCTCGGGAGGTGAGCAGCAGCGTGTCGCATTGGCACGCGCCGTAGTAACCCGGCCGGCTATTGTCCTGGCTGATGAACCCACCGGTAACCTGGATTCCGAGAATTCAGCCCTTGTACTGAACATGTTTCAGGAACTTAACTACCGCTTTAACCAAACCATCGTAATGATTACCCACAATCCTGAGGCTGCAGCAATGTGCCGACGAATAGTGCAGATGCGCGACGGTCATATTGTTGAGCCTACGGTCACCGTCCGCATGTAACATCGGTTTTACAGCGGGCAGTCAGCAAGCTAAAATCTGGCTGAACCATTGGCGCAGCTTTTGCCGCAAGAACGGGAAGCAGGCAATTAATTGTGAGGCATCTCTTGGGCATACTCAAAAAGATCTTCTTTTGGCGTTATGCAAGAAATACATGGCAGTGGGATGTTCTATGTGTATTCATTCTGGCCTTTATTTTCCTAACACCAAAGAGTTGGTTTGAAAGCGGCGAACGGCAGTTGTCTCAGGCGCATCCTAAGCGCGTCTCGACGGTCTTGATTGGCCCTGAAGCTGTTGCAAATGAAGAGGATAAGGAAAGGGTGCGTCAGCACGTACAGGCCCTTACAGGACGTCCCGAAACCGAGGTCCTGACGATACGAAAAGTGGTGGATGAAGCTGGGAAGACTCGCGGTTACGAGGTTGACATAAGGTAACGTTCACTTATAATTGCGAGGTTTGTCAGTCCAACCAAAGGGAGGGGCTAAATACCTGGAGTTTATATGAAGAGATTTTTACCGCATTTCGTTCTTATTGTTGCACTCGCAATGACGCTTTCGGCTTTCCCGATAGAAAGTGTCAACGGGCAGAGCGCTGGCCTGGTCAGCTCAGTCCTCTCGCGGATGGAGCGCAACCGGCAAAACTTGAAGTCGCTGCGCGCCACCATCAGCATGGAAAAGTACAACGTACAGCTCCGCGATACTGAACATTATCGAGGGACTGTTCTGTATGTTCCATCGGGAGCCCGGCAGGCGTCCGTAAGAATCGAATGGCAGAGTCCGCAGCACGAGATTCTCGCTGTTTCCAATGGTAAGTATAAGTTGTTTCGCCCACGCTTGGGCATCGTCTACGAAGGCAATGCCAAGTCGACAAGAGATAAAGGCGGGGCAGGCAGCATCCTTGACCTGATGTATCTCTCACGACAGCAACTCGAACAAAGGTTTCAGCCGATTCAGGATGTGAGGGAAGAGACGCTCTGGGGTGGGGTTAGCACCATTCACCTCAAGCTTGTGCCCAAAGGAAATGCCAGCTTCAAGTATGCCGAGATCTGGGTCGACTCTTCGGGCATGCCGGTGCAGACAAAGATCGTCGAAAAGAACAACGATTCGACGACAATGCGACTAACGGCCACCGAGAGAAATATCCGGATCCCCAGCGATCAGTTTAATCTTAAGCTGGATTCGAGCGTGAAGGTCGTTAAAGGCTGAAAGCCAAACAAAAGCTTCGTAGGGCTCTGCTCTAAAAGAGCAGAGCCCTTTTCATTTTCCCGGGTCAACAATCGCTGCCACTTAGTGGGATTTGAGCCATTCTCGAAAAGACCTTAACGTTGCGCTTTGACCTCTGTCTTGCTCTGCTTGAGAAAGCACGTCATCGCCTTGCTCGTAAGTTGTGGAAAGAGCGTCATACTCTTTTTTCCAAAGAAAACTCCAGGGAAATAATCTACCACGATGGACTTTGGGCAACCAATGGTGTGTAAGATGACCGCACCCGTACTGTCACGCTTCTTGCGTTACACAAGCGGGTCGCATATCCTTTCACCTTTTTAGAACTAGAGATTTCAGGCTAGAATTCGAACACAGCCACACCAGTCTGCCGATAATGAGGAAACGAACTTTCTTAAAACTCAAACTCAGAGAGGCGAGCTTTATCAGCCGTGCCTTGCTCTCGTCTCAGCATCCTGTGCTTGCTCATCTCATTCCCATGCGGCGGTGTAATCTCGCCTGCGGGTATTGCAACGAATACGATCATTCTTCTTCTCCAGTCCCCTTCGAGGTAATCAAAGTCCGCGTCGACAAACTGGCGGACCTTGGTACTTCGATCATAACGATCTCGGGCGGAGAGCCCATGATGCACCCGGAACTCGACGAAATCATTCACCAAATTCGAGAGCGTGGAATGATTGCGGGCTTGATTTCGAATGGCTACTACTTTACGCCTGAACGTATTAAGCGGTTGAATCGGGCCGGCCTCGAATACCTTCAGATCAGCATCGATAATGTCGAACCGGATGAGGTTTCGCGCAAAAGTCTGCGCGTGCTTGATAAAAAGCTTCGTTATCTATCGGAACATGCCGATTTTCATATCAATATCAATTCTGTAATCGGCGGCGGCATTAAGAATCCAGAAGACGCACTGGCAGTTGCCCGGCGGGCCGTTGAACTTGGTTTTTCGAGCACAGTTGGAGTGATTCACGACAATGACGGAACCCTTAAGCCCCTCTCATCGCGAGAGCGCGAGATCTTTCAGCAGGTAAAGAAACTTGGTAACCGCGACCACGCAAGGCTCAATTGGTTTCAGGACAGCATTGCGGAAGGTAAGCCTTATAATTGGCGGTGCCGTGCGGGCGCCCGCTACCTCTATATCTGCGAGGACGGCCTGGTCCACTGGTGTTCGCAACAACGGGGTTATCCGGGAATTCCGCTCGAGCAGTACACGATGAAGGACTTTGACCGAGAGTACAATTCCGAAAAGTGGTGTGCTCCAACCTGCACGTTACAGTGTGTTCATCAGGTGGGCATCCTCGACAACTGGCGTGACCCACAAAAAACGCCGGCCCAGTTGGCAAAGGAAGAGAAGAAAGATACCGTTGGGGAAATGCTGCGCGCCGACTGACGGTAGAACTTGATAAAGATTCACTCCGCAGCGAGCCTGGCCCTCGCAATTTCACATCTGGCATCGGGCAGCGCCTGAACACAGAGGGGACTCGCAAGAAATCGCTGATACTCGAGCGCAGCCTGGCCTGAATGATTGAGAGCGTCAAGCACAACAGCAATACGGAAGACGAGCAGATCATCCACTTCGCCGTCCCTCTCAGCCCGGCGATACTCCACCAGCGCGTCACTCAAAAAACCTGCATCGGCTAGTTCAATCGCCAGTAGCTTGCGGATATAAGGATCATCCTCTAGCGCCAACGCCGCTCGGTATTCCCTGATTATTCTCGCGCGATCTTCGGTTAATCTGGCATGGGTTGCCCGAGCGAGGTGCGCATCGACGGTGCGCTGGTCGCGGTAGAAGAAGATCGCGAACACCAGTAGCGCGAGAAAGAGATAAACAACTGGAATAAGGCGCATGACCACAGGCAGAGGTTTGCCACTTTCGAGATTCTTGATTGGAAGGTGGCGACGTCTTCTGAGAAGTAATGCGAGAAGATAAAGCGGGAAAACGATGAGCGGAAAGAGCAGCGTGCCGATAACCAAAATACCGACTACCGGAAGTGAGAAACGCCGCCTCAATGCGCCGGCAAAGACCCATGAGGATAACAGGACAGCGACCACATACATCGCGGGGCGAATCAGATCAAAGAACTCACCGGCCGAGATGTTGAACTGCCAGTTCACCTGCGCCCGGGCCCCAGGGCGCCGCCTACCGTAAAGATCGTCACCGAACTCGAAAGTCCGAGGCCCGAAAGGCGTCCCGCCATTACAACAAGCATCTCACCCTTCTCCACGAGGCCCGATTCCAACAAGGTCTTTTCTCCGCTTCTTAACATCTGTTCAGTTGTCTCTCCGAGTGAAGCAACAAGAGGTTCGACACCCCAGATCAGCGCAAGCTCTCCCTGAACTTGACGCGAGTGCGAGAGGGCAACAATTCGTTGATCGGGACGCAATGAAGAAAGCCGGCGCGCCATTAGACCGGACTGGGTAAAAACACCAATCAATCTAGTACCCAACTCCTGGGCCGCAAATGCTGCCGCCTCGGCTAGTGCGCGACTGACGCGCCCGGACTGTTTGCCTGCCCACTTTACAACTTTGTCCGACTCTGAGTCCTTTCCGGATTCCGCTGTCTCGATGATTCGCGCCATGGTGGAGACCGCAGGGACCGGGTAGAGTCCCATGGCTGTCTCATTGGAAAGCATCACGGAATCGGTCCCATCCCAGACGGCGTTAGCAACATCCGACGCTTCGGCGCGCGTTGGTCGTGGGTTGGTGACCATCGATTGCAGCATTTGGGTGGCGGTTATCACCATCTTTTCCGCATGGATCGCTTTGCTGATGATCCGTTTCTGATAAACAGGCACGAGTTCAACACTTGTCTCTACACCCAGATCTCCGCGCGCTACCATTACAGCATCCGCGGCATCGATGATCTCATCGAGATGCTCGATGGCCTCTGACTTTTCAATCTTCGCAACTAACGGCGCTCGCCCACCGGCTTCCCTGATCAACTCCTTGGCCTTAAGACAGTCTGCGGCGCGCCGCACAAAAGAGAGCGCAATGTAATCCGCGTCCTGGTCGACCGCCCAATTGAGATCTTCGACGTCTTTCGGGGTCAGCGAATCAATTGGCAGAGAGATACCGGGAAGATTTATGCCCTTCCTCTCAGCCAAAATGCCCCCGTTGATGACCCGGCAGATAACATCTGTGTCGGTGGTTGATTCAACAACGAGCGCAATAGCACCATCATCCAGAAGAATCCGTGAGCCGGATTTAACTACTCGAGGCAAATCGGCGTAGTTTGTAGATACCTCATAGCTGTCACCGGCAACCCGGCGCGTTGTTAGCTTGAAGACTGAGCCAGTTTCGAGCTCAACCGGACCATGCCCTAACAGCTCACCGGTACGAATCTTTGGGCCGGAAAGGTCTACCAGGACGGCTAGCGGCCGGTCTAGCTTGGCGGCCGCCATGCGCGCTCGCCGAATGTCTTCAGCCTTCTCTTCACGAGTGCCGTGAGACATGTTTATACGCACACCATTAGCTCCCGCCGCTAACAATGCTTCAAGAACAGCCGGTTCACGCGAGGCAGGCCCAATCGTTGCAAGGATTTTTGCTCTTCTTACCATTTGTCCCCGGAACACGAGCAGCAGGCCCGTGCTAACTTTTAGTTAAGCGCTGTTGTGATGGTCTCTTCGAGTTCTTTGCCAATAGCTTCACTATAACCAATGAATCGCTTGACGAGTTTTCCTTCCCGATCAAATACAAAGCTTTGCGGAATCGCATCGTTGTCAGAAAGGAAGAGTTCGGTCAGCGTCTTGTCTGGAAAGCCGAGTGGATACTGGATGTCAAGCTCTTTACTAAAATCTGCCACCTTAACCCGATCATCTGGGCCCCCCACATTCAGTCCGATGATTTCGAGTCCGCTCGGCCCATAGCGCTTCTGCAAACCAATCAAGTGAGGAATACTCTCGCGGCAAGGCACACACCAGGTCGCGTAGAAGTCCAACACCACTACTCGGCCAGTGTAATCCGATAGTTTCACGTGCTGCTGCCGGTCACCGTCACTGGTGATCCAACCCATCGCAGCCGCCTCACCGGCGCTGAGCGGTGGCATTGGAAAGGCTGTCCTGGGTGGTCCGGACAGAATTGGCGTGGCATCATCGGAGGCGTTCGAGCCGGCAGACCGGCAAGCGCCGAGACCGGCAACGCAAACCAAAAGAAGCAAAACGACGCCTGGCATTCTTTTCGACATACGAAAACGTTATTGACCTTCGTGGGACGATTCCGAGTGGGGTTCGGGGGGATTTTCCGGATCTGGAACTGCGGGTCGACCCGGAACGCGGTACTCGTCGTTTACCCAGCGTCCCAGATCTACGAGTTTACAACGTTCGGAACAGAAGGGGCGGAAGCTGTTATCTTTCCATTCAACCGATTTCCCGCAGGTAGGACACTTCATTGTACCAATTGAGGGGGCGCCGCGATCAACTGCCCGCGCCTGCGGCGCGCACCAGCGACTCAGGTCGCTTCACAAGGATTCGTCTATTGACGAACTCGATCGTACCTGCGCGGCGCATAGCATTCAAGCGAACCGTTACACTTTCTCGGGTCGAGCCGACGAGTGAGGCAATTTCTCGGTGCGGAAGAGGGATGTCTATCAGCACACCGTCAGCCTCATGGATCCCGTAGCGGGCCGAAAAATCGACAAGTAAACTATCAAGACGGGCGGCAATAGCATTAAGGGCAAAATCGGCCAGCCGGCGTTCAGCATGTTCAAGCCGTTGACCCATTAAACGCAAAGTGTAATCATGAAGGCTGTGGTCCTCAGCCATCCCCCGTTTGAATTCAGCAACCGGAATTCTCAAGAGCTCCGAGTGTTCGTAAGCGAGGGCCGAATTTGCGCGGTGCCCGGTAACAGAGTAAAGGGCTGATTCTCCGAACAGAGAAGCTTCAGGAAGTATATCGATCACCGCCTCTCGCCCCGTATTTGCTTCGATCCGGCAGAGCTTTATCCTGCCCACAATTATCGCGTAAAGCGCGTCGGCCTGGTCCCCCACTTGGTAAACAAAACGGCGGCGGCGTAACTCATGGAGGACCGACGTATTGGCAAGCTCAAGAACTAGCGCTTCGCTAATGAGGGAGCCGAACTCGAGTTGTCGGATTATCTTCGCTCGATCTTCAGTATTGAAGACGCGGGGGACGCGATTGGGTTGCATTGGTCTATTGCCGCCGCCTTTGGGTATTGAGATGGAAATACCAGTTGAAAATACGCGTGAAATGCGCGACGGGTGTATCTGAAGCTGAAAGCCTGTCGCGGCTGATTGCACAGAAAGGTAAGGAAACCCTGGCGAACTTTTTGCCGATTGACTTGAACTCATTCAGCCGCCGAGCGGTCCACCAAGGACCAGCAACGTTTGGCGCGGGCTGAATCGCGAAACTCTAGCATGAAGCTTAAAGGGGCGCAAGAATTATCGAAGTCAGTATCGGACCAGGAAACACTCATTTTATATGTCAAAATTCAACATCCTTGTGGTCGATGACGACCATGACAAACAGATCCTGCTAAAAACCGCATTGATGCTAGCGGGCTATGACGTGCGCACAGCAGCAGACGGGCTTGAGGCACTGGCCGAGTTCGAAATTTACCAACCGGATCTCGTCATCGCCGACGTCATGATGCCGCGCCTGAATGGCTATGATCTGGCCCGCCGCATTCGTGAAAACCCCCAAACAAGATTCATTCCGATTATTCTTCAAACTGCCGCCAGATTAGAGGCCGAGGACATGCGCCTCGGCTCTGAATCGGGCGCGCTTGGCTACATTACCGATCCTACGGATCTCGATCTGCTGCTGGCCCGAGTGCGGACACTTCTCGACTTCAAGTCTTATCTTGATAGCTGCGAAGAGGCTGCTTTCACCGATCACTCAACTGGTTTAGCAAACCGTCGTCGCTTTGAACGCAATCTGGAACGGGAGATTTCAAGGACGGAAAGGTACGGACATCCATTCTGTCTTTTGATGTTGGATATCGATGATTTCAAGCTAGTAAACGATACGCACGGTCACGAAGCTGGCGACCAGGTGCTCATCAGCATTGGTAAATGTCTACAGCAGGCAATTCGGGGAATTGATCTGGCAGCACGTATCGGTGGAGACGAATTTGCCGTTGTTCTGACGGAGATGGATATCCAGCGGGGTATCGAAGTAGCCAGTCGCTTAGTGAGATCAATCAATAACCTTGATATCCCTCCTGTGGGGAAGATAACCGTTAGCTGCGGCGTTGCAGAATGCCCGACGAGCGGGCGGACTGGTCGTGAACTTCAAGTTACGGCCGACGCCGCGCTTTATGAAGCAAAACGCATGGGGCGGGATCGCGTGCAGAACGCGCTAACACTAAACTCGAACTCTCAGACCTGACGAGTCGTACAGAGACTGTGGGTAGAAATCAGGCAGTTTTAGTTAAGCTTTTGAAAGTTTAAAGATGGCCGATTATAAAGAAAAGATCGAGGAATGGCAGCGCGTTGCCCGCAAGAAGGCCCGCGAGCTCGACGAGAAATATGCGATCTCCGATCTTGTCGGGGAGGGTGCTAAGGTCGCCGGCGACGCAGCCAAACGCGGCGCTGAAACTATGGCGGACGGCGCGGAAAGACTACGAGCCGAAGCGGAACGTCTGTCCGACGACGCAGACCTGAGCGAAACCGCAAGTCGCGCCGCAGGTGAGGCAGTACGAGGCGCTCGGAAAGCTGGTAAGGCTTTTCGCTCGGCGGCTGGAGGCGCCGGAAAGAAGGCCGGCGACGTCTTTGACGAAGCGAAAGGCTACTACGATCGCGCATCCCAGTTCTATGACACAGGCGCCAGACTCTCACGCGCGTCAGGTGCAGCTACATTAGGGCTATTGAAGGCCCGAGACTGGATCAAAGCGAACCCCGGCAAAGCTGCCCTGGTATCCTTTTCACTGGTCCTTGGTGTGCGGACAGGTGCTGCCTTTCCCGGCCTGGATGCCGTCCTGCTTGGTTCGCATCCGCACTGGCTTACCCACTCAGCCCTGCCAGTCTACGGACTCCATAAAGTGAGCGAGAAGTTTAACAACTACCTGCAAGAGCAGGGGGCTTTGATTGGTGCCGGTGAGCTTTCCGAGGCCGAAAGGAAGCGCGTTGAGTTTGAAAGGAACATTGCAAGATACGTTGGCGCGCCGTTGCTGGGGGCTTTTAGTTGCGCCGCCGGTGCCGCTATGTTGGCCCAGATTGCTCAGCCGGGTCGCATCACGGGCGCTCCGATTAGTTGGTTACTGGGAGGGAATCCATTTCTGGATGGCGTCTGGCTTTTTGCAAATGGCGTGATCTGCTTTCACCAGGGCTACAAGTTCTTCATGATCGCACTTGCCGACCAAACAGAAGTGGCAACGGTAGTTCGAGAGATAAAAGGACTGCTTCCCGCGGCTGCGGTTGGATCCTAATCATTACCCCGGAAAAATGGTAGAGGTGAGTGAGCGCCGGCGATGTGAATGGCGACGTGTTTGAACTTACTATTCAGGAGAGCCCTGATCCGAGTCGCTATCGTTGTGGGCCTGCAATTCCTTACCTGGCTTAAAGCGAATCGTTTTTCCGGAAGGAATTGCTACTTCCTCGCCAGTCCGCGGATTTCTTCCCACGCCGCGTTTCCTTGGCTTAACAACAAAGACACCAAAACCACGCAATTCAATCCGTTCACCGCGAGTTAGCGCTTCCTTCATTGAATGAAAAAGTGCGTCAACGGCCTGTTCCGCTTTCATCTTTGGAACGCCGGTCTTCTCGGCTACCCGGTTAATAATGTCCAGTTTGATCACGGCTCAGCCTCCGTTTACGCTCTTAGAGCAACTCACTCGTTCATTGGCAGGCTGCGATGATAGAGAGCCGCGCCGAATGCTGTCAAGCACACGGTTCGCCCGGCATGTCGCTACTGTAGAGAATTCAACTGCGTGTTGAGAGGCTCGAGACAAGCGCAGAATCTGTGAAATGCGCATCAAATAGTTGCGCTCTGATGCACGTTTGACAAGCTGACTGGGCGAAGCTAACCTCAACCGTGCTGTGAGTTGCAGCTATAATTAACCGTGGTACAGCACCTACAGGATGGAGTATTTTTTAGAGAAGATATGTTCGGAATCAGAAGCCGTCGTCCCCCGCCATTTGGAGGAATTCATGTTGAGGACGACAGAGACATTCAAGTACACAGACCAGAAGAGGCAGCTCGAGGTAATCTTTGGGCCGAGGGCAGACTCTTGCTTCGAGATCTGGTATTTGCCGTGATGATCGCGGCGCTGGCCGTAGTTTTTATCGTGCAACCAGTCAAGGTGGAAGGAACTTCGATGCTGCCACGTCTCCACGATGGCGAGCGAATTTTTGTTAACAAGCTTATCTATTACGATAGTTATAGCTGGGCGCCAAAGATCGAGCGAGGTGACATCGTGGTCTTCTGGTTTCCCGATGACCCTGCCAAAAGCTATATCAAACGAGTAATTGGCATGCCCGGCGACACAGTGGAACTCCACGAGGGAATGGTGCGGGTAAATGGGCGCGATCTCGATGAGCGCTATTTGGATCCCCGGTTCAATCTATCTCACCGCAGTCAGACACCCATTTACGTAAAGCCGAACTACTATTTTGTGATGGGCGATAATCGGGATAATTCGAGCGACTCTCGCATCTGGGGACTGGTGCCAAAGAAGTATATTTATGGGAAGGCGCTGTTTCGTTACTGGCCCCTGGCCTCTGCGAGTGTGATCCATCACGAAGACATTTCCCCTGTGCCGTCGCCCTCATCCTATCGTCCGAGCTATCAGGAATTACCGGGCGATAATTACGAACGGTGATAAACTTGGGCACTTCTTGAGATTTTGGAACTGCGGAATGGTTGATTGGTTACGACTTGTCTTAATGGTCTTTTACTCGCCGGTCAGCGGCATGCGAGAAGTCCGTGACCGAGCCACGCTCGCTCCTTCGGGATTTGTGGCTCTGATTGCGCAAGGAATCTTCTTTTTCTGCCTCACCTGGTTCTATCTCGGCGACCTGATCAGTCCCCTGCGACCGATCATTCTCCTCTCATCACTATTTCAAGCAGCGGGCTATCTACTTTTTGTAGCTGCGATATTTGTTCCTCTCGCACTCTTTCTCGCCAACGTTTTCGAGAGGCGCGCCAGTTTCCGGTTGCTCATTCAGCAGGAGTATTCGGCGCTTGCGGCTACGATGTTTTACGCCTTAACTGCTTCGAGCTTGATCGCAATCGCCATTTCGGCAATCGGTAAAGTTACGGGCTTACAGCAAATATTGGGCGCCAGAACCCTCGAAGCCTTTAAGGCACAACGCAGCCAAATCAGCCCCGAAATGTTGCCGGCGTTCGACGAGCAACTTCTCAGCAGCGGGCTTTTTGCGGCAGCGTTCTCGCTAATGGTTCTACTAGTCCTTTTTGGCGTCTGGGCCACCGTGGCTTTACGCGTCACGCTCAGGCTTTCCTGGGCGCGTTCTATAGTTGTAATCGTCCTCAGCAGCGCCTTGCTGTTCCCGGCTTCGTTCGTGCTAATGCCAATCTTCAGCCGGATTTTAGCGTCGCCTTTTTTACTCATACTGCTCTTCCTCCTTTTTCGTGGCTACTTCTCTGACCTCACGCGCGCCCATCGTGCCCGTGAATCATTCAAGCAGAATCTGGAAGCTGCAACCTTAAATCCGGCGGACTCTTCGGCACATTACAATCTGGGTTTGATCCATCAACAACGCGGGGAAATGGAGGCTGCGCGGGAGCGATTCGAGCGTGCCATCCAGATCGACGAGGAAGAGATTGACGCGCATTACCAACTTGGCCGCATCGCACGCCAGCAGAAGCGACTTGCCGACGCCGTGAGACATTTCGAGCAGGTGGTTGCTCGCGACGTAGCGCATGCCCAACACGAAGTCTGGCGTGAAGCGGGGGCGACTTATCTCGATGCTGGACAGTTTGAAGATGCACGCGAGGCCCTCGAACGCTTTCTTGACCATCGTCCCTCGGATCCGGAAGGGCTTTACCTGATGGGCCGCGCACACGCAGGCCTGGGTCATCGTCGTGAAGCAGCTAGTTCCATGCAGGCGTGCATTGAGGCCGTGCGGACCGCGCCTGCGTACAAATACCGGGCCGACAAGCGTTGGCTTAACGAGGCGCAGCAATTTCTCCGGTCGCAGATCTAATACAATGGGCCCTGTGAATCGTTCCCTGCACATTCAACACTCTGGTTCAAAACAATATGACTCCTGAAAGAAAGCCAGCGCTCCTCGCGCTTGAGGACGGACGCACTTTTCGCGGGCGGTCGTGGGCTGCCACCGGCGAGTCTTGCGGTGAAATGGTCTTTAATACTTCGATGACGGGCTATCAGGAAGTATTAACCGACCCATCTTATGCCGCGCAGATCGTCTGCATGACCTACCCCCTGATTGGCAATTACGGAGTCAACCCGGCGGATGAAGAGTCGGCGCGTCCCTGGGTTGAGGGGTTTGTTGTTCGTGAAGCCAGTCGTACGGTTTCAAACTGGCGCGCGGAAGAGAGTCTTGATGCTTATTTGAAGCGATGGAACATCGTGGCGATTGAAGGAATCGACACTCGCGCACTTGTCAGACATATTCGAGACAAAGGCGCGATGCGGGCTTGTATTTCGACAATCGACCTTGATGAGCGCAGCCTCGTAGAGAAGGCTCGGCTTTCCCCTCCTATGGAGAACCGCGAACTGGCAAGCGTTGTGACAACGAAAGACCGTTATGAGGTTCAAGCTGTGGGAGAGGAAAGGTTTCACGTAGTCTGCTACGACTTTGGGGTGAAGCGAAACTCCCTGCGCGAACTCGCCCGTCTTGGATGCAGAGTTACTGTAGTTCCAGCTTCGACCCCGGCCGCAGACGTATTGGCTTTGAAACCTGACGGCGTCTTTCTTTCAAACGGTCCTGGTGATCCGGCTTCGATGGACCGTGAGGTAGCCGAAATCCGCAAAATGCTGGAGACGGGAGTCCCAACCTTTGGCATCTGTTTCGGGCATCAATTATTAGGGCGCGCCTTCGGAGGCAAGACTTTCAAGCTGACCTTTGGACATCGCGGCGGGAATCAGCCAGTGAAGGATCTACAGGAGGGTAGGGTCGAAATTACTGCACACAATCACGGCTTTGCCTTAAACGCTGAAAGCCTACCCCCCGAAATCGAGGTCACTCATCTGAATTTGAACGACAACTGCGTAGAAGGCATGAGTCATAAAACACTGCCCGTGTTGTCGGTCCAATACCATCCTGAAGCCGCCCCGGGTCCACACGATGCCGCGCATCACTTTATTCGTTTCATTGAAATTATGGAGTCCAGGCGTCCCAGGGAAAAAAAGGCCGCTTTGTAGCTTGCCAGATAACTGGGCAAGAATTTGTCTGTCAATCTCTCACCGGCGTCTTCAGTTGCCCCGCAGTCAGGTCTGGCCGCATCCGTTTCATCTGCTCTGGCGTCGTATTAACGGTTAACTCATCCTCCTTGCGCTGATCAGACATTCCGGGCTGTCCGGGTTCGAGGAGATCTGCAAAGCCCTCGCTACCTCGATGCTCGAGCCAGTGCCGGTAAGTGACTGTCAAAATCGCAACAAGTGGAATCGCGAGGAAGATCCCGGCAACTCCTGCCAGTTCTGCTCCGGCAAGGATAGCTATGATTACAGCGAGTGGATGAAGATGAATCCCCTGCCCGATGAGACGTGGGTAAACAAAATAGTCCTGAACTATTCGCAAGAGGCCGAGATACAGCAGGACCAGAAAAGCCTGGAAGAAGCCTCCATCGATGGCCGTCAGGACAGCTGCCAGGGCGGCTATCGAGAGGGGGCCAGCGAGCGGCACAAACTCGAAAATCCCTGCGAGCAATCCCATGACCAGCGGGCTCGGAACCCCCAGCAACGAAAAGCCCACCGCACACATGATCCCGATAAAAAGACAGGCGGTAAGTTGGGCACGGATATACGCTGCCAGCGTGCTGTTCAGATCCTGAAAAAACTCGTCGCCGCGCCAACGCCACCTCCCCTTTGGCAACATCTGAAGCGCGGAACGGCGAAAAAACTCTGCGTCTTTTAAGAGAAAGAATCCAAGGATGGGAACAATCACCAGCCAGGGTATGTAGACGACCCAGCCCACCATATTGGCAACCATCCCACTGACAGTTTCGCTTACTCGATCAACTATTCGCGGGACCGCATTGTTGATTGCGTCGACGACGGGTCCGGGCATCCGGTGCAACCGAAAAAACTCATTCAGTCTATCCGTGTTTGCACCTACAGCCTGCCAGTAGTCACGCGCTAGTTGAGTAAATTGCGGGAACTGATAGCCAAGGCGGGGCACCAACAAGTAGACACCAATACTTATGCCCCCAAAAATGACCAGGTAGGCAAACACAATCGCCATCACCCGCGGCATTTCAAGTGTGCGGCCGCGAACTTGAAGGGGACGGCGGAGGAATTCAACGAGCGGTGAGACGAGGTAGGCGAAGAAGATGGAGAGTACCAGCATCAGGATGACACCGGTAAGCTTGACTACGATCCAGAGGAGGAGCGCGACAAGCAGGACGATGAATATCACTCGCAGTATCGTTCGGGTTTGCGACCATGAGGCCTCTGCGACCTCTTTGGCTGCCGTACGCACCGCTTTTTTTTGAGCCTCTTGATCGCTCACGTGGTCATCCGAATCTGGCGATGCAGGCGCTCGATGATTTCGCTCACGGCTCGCTCGTCAGCGAGCGCCAGATCGCGAAATTCGACCCCGAACGTGTCGGGAGTGCCATGATGGACCACCTCACCGCGCAATGAGAGCGCGTCTTCCTGGTCCATCAGCAACAGTCCGAGGCGATCCCCAACCTTAACATTCTCGCAGACCGGCAGGTTGCGCACGCGCAAGCCACCAAGGCTGATGTCTCCCGGCTCGCCAATGCCAATTGATTCTTTCAGGCTTTCATCTTCTATCGCCAGGGTCAGTTGGTGGGCCACGTAGTACCGTGGATACCGGCGTCGGTCACTCCCAGGGATATTTATGTTTTCGGGGATTGTCATAAGCTTGAGGCCTCTTCATCAGTTTAGTGGATTCTCTTCTTCCCCTGGTTCCTCCTCCTCACCTTCCTCTTCGTCCTCCTCGGCTACTGGCGGTGGCGCAACCCTCGGTGCAGACGGCTCCCAGATCAACCCTCGCCATTCGTCAGTCTCTCCAAGTAACTGCAAGGCTGCCAGCGGATGTCCGGGATCGCGCTCGATCCGCAGCACCTCGGCTATCACCTGAAGCTTTTTGCCGTCCTCACTATGGACCTCCAGACGGACGCGACTGCCGACACCGGGAAGTTTCTTTGGCAAATGAACCAGCGTCCCTTCCGGACCGACATTTTCAGTCGTTCCATCTGCAACTACGTGGCCGCCGTCGGGTTCGTCCCATTCGGCCCGAACCTCATACGAGGCAAGATAGCGCTGCCCGGTACGGACCTCGGGCTCAATAGTTCGCGGCATAACGTTGCACTCCTTTACGGGTCAGCGCTCTACTCCTCCTCGGCTCTAAGCTTTTCGAGAACTGAAAAGTCCTCAAGCGTCGTCACATCGCCTGCCACCGAACCGCTGGTAGCAATCTCTCGCAAGAGCCGGCGCATAATCTTTCCAGATCTGGTCTTAGGCAAAGCGTCACTGAAACGGATCTCGTCGGGGCGGGCGAGCGCTCCGATCTCTTTGGCGACGTGCGTCCGCAACTCTTCCTTCAGAGACTCTGAGGCATGCTTCGAACCTTCAAGCGTTACAAAGGCGACGATTGCAGAGCCCTTCAATTCATCCGGCCGGCCCACGACCGCGGCCTCGGCAACTGCTTCGTGTGAGACCAGGGCACTCTCTACTTCCGCGGTGCCCAGTCGATGACCGCTCACATTAATGACGTCGTCAATGCGACCCATAATCCAGAAGTACCCGTCCGAGTCGCGTCGCGCGCCATCGCCGGCAAAATAGATGCCATCGATCTGCGACCAGTACTGCTGCCGGTAGCGCTCATCATCGCCCCAGATCGTTCTCAGCATCGACGGCCAGGGACTCTTGATCACCAGATACCCGCCCTCGTTTGCTCCCACGGGTTTCCCCTCGCGGGTCATTACGTCAGCGTCAATTCCCGGCAAGGGCTTGGTGGCCGAGCCAGGCTTTGTCGGGGTAGCGCCGGGCAAAGGCGTAATCATGATCGCACCAGTTTCCGTCTGCCACCACGTATCCACAATCGGGCAGCGACCTTTTCCGATTATCTCGCGATACCACATCCACGCTTCGGGATTGATAGGCTCGCCGACGGTACCCAGGAGCCGAAGACTCGAAAGATCGTGTTTTAACGGCCAATGTTCACCCCATTTGATAAAGGCCCTGATTGCCGTCGGTGCTGTGTAAAGAATGTTAACCCGGTGACGTTCAATTATGCTCCAGAACCGATCTGGCTCGGGATGGTTTGGCGCCCCCTCGTACATCAGCACGGTGGCGCCATTCGACAATGGACCATAGACAACATAACTATGACCGGTCACCCATCCGATGTCGGCGGTACACCAGTAGATATCCTCGTCCTTGATATCGAAGATCCATTTGGTAGTGAGGTGGGACTGAAGCAGATAGCCACCAGTTGTATGCAGAATACCTTTGGGTTTTCCGGTAGTTCCCGAGGTATAGAGAATAAAGAGCGGGTGTTCACTGTCCAGTTCCTCCGCCGGGCAATCCCCATCGACAGTTTCCATCAGCTCGTGCCACCAGTAGTCCCGCCCTGGCTCCAGATGCACACGCTGGCCGGTGCGCCGCACAACTATGCAGGTCTTAACCGTTGGCGTCTGTTTGAGCGCTTCGTCGACGGCGGGTTTTAATGTGACTTCGCCTCCGCGCCGCCAACCACCATCCGCGGTCACAACCAATTTGCAACTTGCGTCGTTTATCCGATCGATCAAGGCGCTGCTGGAAAACCCTCCGAATACGACCGAGTGGGCGGCGCCGATTCTGGCGCAGGCCAGCATCGCAATCGCCAGCTCCGGAATCAGAGGCATGTAGAGAGCGACGCGATCGCCTTTCCCGACTCCGGCACGTTTCAGGACGTTGGCGAAGCGGCAAACTTCCGTGTGAAGTTGCTGATACGTTAGCGTGCGTTGGTCCCCTGGTTCACCTTCCCAGATCAGGGCGGCCTTGTTGCGGCGCCAGGTCCCCAGATGACGATCAAGGCAGTTGTAGGAGATATTTATTTTACCGCCAATAAACCACTCAGAATGCGGCGGCTCCCATTTCAATACTGTGTCCCATTTTTTGAACCAGTGAAGTTCCTCCGCCATCCGTGCCCAGAAAGCTTCGGGATCAGCGCTCGCTTCGGCGCGCAGGTTTTCCAACTCAGCCAACGACTTGACATGCGCCTGCTTTGAAAATGAAGAGGGAGGGGGAAACACCCTCTCCTCGTGCATAACGGATTCGATATTCGTAGTTATTGTTGACATAAGACCCTTGAAAATAATCTCCCAGAAAGAAGGCTCAGGGCTTGCGTTGCCAGTCTGTGTATCACAGAATCGCTTCACGCGCCAACAGTCAGAAACTTCAGTGGTGTCTTAATTTGTAGGGTGGCCCTCCGTGGCCGCCCGCAGTGAAAAGCTGTTGCGGCGGTTAAGGGCGGCCACGGGGGCCACCCCTACAAATCAAGACACCACCAAAACTTCCGATTAGTATTCGATACCCGAGTGCAATAAGCAATTAGCGAGAGCGGTTTGGCGCCAGGACAGACATTCATGACACTTTACGTTGGCACGAGTGGCTATAGCTACAAGGAGTGGAAAGGCAGCTTCTATCCCAAGGATCTACCTGCAAAGGAGATGTTGTCGTTTTATGCTTCTCGATTACCGGCAGTCGAGATCAACAATACCTTCTACAAGTTGCCGCAAAAGAACGTGATCGAGAACTGGAAACAACAGGTCCCGGATAGCTTTCGGTTTGCCTTGAAAGCGTCCCAGCGGATTACACACTTCAAGCGACTAAAGGACGTCGAGGCCGAAACCAGTTACTTCATCGAGACTGCCCTCGTTCTCGAGGAGCGGCTCGGTTCAATTCTTTTTCAGTTCCCGCCTAACATGAAGAAGGATTCCGACCGACTCGACACGTTTCTTGGCCATTTGCCGCCTACCATTAAGGCTTCGTTTGAGTTTCGTCACGCGGCGTGGTTTGACGATGACGTTCTGGAACTGCTCCGTAGGAGCAATCGGGCTTTCTGTATCTCAGATACCGATGATCAACCCGTTACGCACATCGACAGGACAGCAGATTGGGGATACCTGCGGTTGCGGCGCGTGGAGTATTCGGATGAGGATCTGGCTGAGTGGGCAAGACGAATTCGAGCTCAGGAATGGAAAGAGGTGTTTGTCTTTTTCAAACACGAGGACGAGGGCACCGGTCCTCGGTTAGCAGCACAGTTTTTAGAACTGGCCAAGGGAGTGGCATGAGCACCCCGTCGATGAGTTTTCCGCACCGGACCCGGGAAGGAGCGGTGCTCACGTGCCACCATAGGGCGATAGGTTGCATCCAAGCGCCAGCGATAGGCAGTAAAACATTGATTTTTTGGGAGAATCTCGTGAAAACGCTACCTGGTTTATTACTTGTAATCGGCATTTCCATTGCCGTAATTCTTCAGACCCCAATGACGGCCACCGCACAGGAGCCTGAAGGTTCGATCCGCAAGTCAGGCCCTGTCGATGTTGAAAAGATCGTCCGTTCATTTACCACAAAAGAGACCGAGTTTCGGGAAGCTTTGAATAACTATGCCTTCAAGCGCGATGCAGTGCTGCAGACAATCGGAATGGGTGGACAAGTTACGGGCGAGTATCGGCGTGTTTCGCAGTTCGTTTTCGATGATAAGGGGAACCGCTTCGAAAAGATTGGTTTCTTCCCGATTCCCACGCTGACCGAAATCGTAGTCACGCAGGAGGATCTCGAAGACCTCGGCGGCATTCAACCCTTCGCGCTCGAGACCTCAAAGATTAATCAGTATAACTACAACTATCTGGGAACCGAGCGAATCGACGAGTTGGATCTTTATGTTTTCGACGTTGGTCCGAAAGTGATGCCTAACCCGAAGAGGTCCAAGGAGCGCTTCTTTCAGGGACGGATCTGGGTTGACCAGCGCGACCTTCAAATCGTCAAGGTGAAGGGTAAGGGAGTGCCCGAAGGCGATCAGCGATTTCCTGTCTTCGAGACCTATCGCGAACAGATTGATGGGCGCTACTGGTTTCCGACTTATACCTTCGCAGATGACGTTCTGGAGTTTCCGAATGGACCGGCCATACATGTGAGGATGCTGGTTCGCTACACCGACTATCAGCGCTTCCGTAGCGAAGTCAAGATCACTGAGTTGGATGAGAGCCCCGAACCTACACCTACACCTACGCCACGCAAACCGTAACTCAATGTAGATTCAAAAAAGAGAGGCACGCTAAGGTGCCTCTGCTCTTAATAGTGCCTTAATTTGTAGGGGTCGCCTCCGTGGCCGCCCGCAGTGAAAAGACTCTTTCGGATTTTAAGGGCGGGCCACGGAGGGCCACCCGTACAAATTAAGACCCCACCCTGATCTTTTTTGAGCGCCGGCTGATTCAGAAATTTCCGCTACAATCGGGGTGACCACAATCGCAATCGAGCTCGATTGTTTGACCCTTACCCTCGCAAACCACACCGCAATACTTATCGCCGGACTGAGGCTTACAGCTACATGGGGCATTACCGCATTTTTCGTCACTATCGTCTGCCATGGTTCCTCCTCAAGCTTGACACGGTCCGTTTTTGGGAGCGGTAGATTAACACACTATCCAGCCACCAGCGCTACCGCAATTTCGGATGCGATACGCGCGTTGTTTTCAAGCAGGGCGATATTCGCAGCCAAAGTGGCGCCTTCGCTGCCGTGCGTCATTCGGGAAAGCAGGAAGGGCGTAACATCCGACCCGGAGATTCCTTTATCCCGAGCCTCTTCCAGTGCTCCTTCAAGTACCGCTTCCATGCTGCTTCCTGACAGTTCTGCTGCCTTCGGAACCGGCACTGTAACTAGTAAGGCACTATTGATTCCCAGGGCATCGCGGGAATCGACCAAACGAACGATCTCCTCGGGAGAGTCGACGGTGATATCGACGGCCAGCCCGCTTCGGCGCGAATAGAATGCTGGCATCTCGTCGCAGCCATAACCAACTACCGTCACACCATGAGTTTCAAGCCATTCACGCGTGGCCGGAAGATTCAAAACAATCTTCGCCCCGGAGCAAACCACCACAATTGGAGTCCGCGCCAATTGCGGCAGATCCGCTGAAATGTCTGCATTGGTTCCCCGGTGGACACCGCCGATACCACCGGTCGCAAAGACTTTTAGCCCGGCGCGCGCCGCTACCCAGATGGAACTGGCAACCGTGGTGGCGCCATTCAATCCTCTGCTTACCGCGACGGGAAGATCCCGGATCGAGATTTTCCTTATGTCGGGATCTGTAGCCACCGATCTGAGTTGCTCATCTGAAAGTCCAACACATAGTTTTCCGTCAAGGATCGCGATGGTTGCGGGTGTTGCACCACACTCTCTGATCATCCTCTCACAACGCCGGGCCGTCTCCAGATTCTGTGGCTGCGGTAGGCCGTGCGCAATCACCGTTGACTCAAGTGCGACGATGGCTCTGCACTGCTCAAGGCAGGCCCGGACCTCGGGTGTGATCTGGAAGAGTTCAGATGGCGGCATTAGACTTCACGCGATTGTCACGCATTGCTGTTCGATGCAACCTAAAAATATTCCCGCCATTTTCGCGCTTGGACCACGAGATCTCTGCTTCGATCAGACTTGCCCGTGCCCGCATGTTGGCGAGGCCACGGCCGTCGTTTCGTTTATCGTGACCGGGATCGAACTCGCGTCCATCGTCCTCAATCAGCATAGTGAACCTGCCTTCGCCGCCTTCGACTATCATTTTTATATAGCTGGCTCCTGCGTGGCGGCAGATATTGCTGACAGCCTCCTGAGCAATGCGGTAGATCTGCATCTGAACGTTAGCGGGTAACGCGGCGTGCTCTTCAATCCCCTCCTCGCAGGAAAATTCGTAGTCCAACTTGCCGCGAGTTGAACCGTGCTCGACAGCGTGCGATATAGCAAATTCGAGCGCCGCAGCTAAGCCAACATTCTGCAACACTGAAGGGCTGAGATCTTCGCAGATGCGCCGCACTTCCTGAGATATGGATTCTATCTCAGCGCGTAGCGCCCCGGCATCGACTTCGCTGCCTTTAGCCGCTGCCCCATTGTCGGAGAGTTGATCCGTTAAAAGGAGAAGGTGGCGAAGATCTGCAAGTGTCTGATCGTGAAGGTCGCGAGCAATACGGCTTCGCTCTCGTTCTGCTTCATTCGCAAGTTCCATTCGCGCGTCGGCAAGTTCCTGGTTGGCTTCCACCAGTGCGGCACTCGTACGCGCAATGCGAGTACGTTCCAGGATGGCCCAGTAAAGAGCCAGCAGCGCCAGCGCCAGAAGAACAGCGAGCGCTGTAGAGGTCCAGGGGAATGGCGATCCGGCAACGTTGAACTTGAAGGTGACCGGCGTCGTGGACAACAAGTCTTTAGTGAACGCGCGCGCCGTAACTGTGTAGTCGCCAGGCTTCAACTCTTCCATCGTAAACTGCGACTCTCGGGATAGCTTCTGCTTGATCGGGCTGCTCTCGCTATCGGAGAGAATGAACGCATACTGAAACTGCTCGGGAAAGGTGCGGCTGCTGATGGCGCCAACGTCAAGAACGAGACTGTTTTGTGGATACTCGAGACTCAAGCCGGCTTGCAGCTCTTCGACACCGTGAATCCTTTTGCTGATGACCCGGGTAACGCCAAGTGCCGGCGCCATTAGTCCAGGCTGGTACCTTACCAGACCGCGGCTGGTCCCTATCAGCAACTGTTCGTTCCCTCCTTCAGATCGTTCCTGCAAGACTGCAAATACATTCTGCGAAGGAAATCCTTGTTCGGCATCGAAGTGTGAAAGGATGGGTCCCAGGTGCTCCGGCAGGCTAACACGTAAGAGTCCAGCGCCTGCTGTGGCCGCCCATACGCCATTTTCGCGCTGCTCGGAGTTCCTTATCCGCGCGGCAACCAGGTGGCGCACGTCTAGCTCTGTCGCCATTGCAATACATTCGGACTGCGGCCGGCAAGCATAAACGCCTCTGTTTGTTGCAAACCAGAGTGTGCCATCATCGGTGCGGTCGATTGCCCTGACGGCGCTGCCCGCAAGTTTCGAAAATGCGGGCTCGGACTTTACCTCCTGGCCATCAAAGATCAACACGCCATCGTTGGCCGTGCCAATCAGAAGACGCGAGTCGCCTTCCGCGAAAAGAGCGATTAGCTCACGCGTGTCGTTGCCAGCACCGGGCCAGATTAAATTGATGCGACCTTCTTCGTAGCGTTCGAGACCTCGTCTGAAACTGGCGATGTGGAAAGCGCCTCGAAACTGAGCGATGGCGCGAATGCTCCCGACGCCTTCGGCGCCTCCTAAAGCGGATTCGAGACGAGCAAAGGGCTGGTCCTCTAAACGTGTCCCTGCTGATGGTCGCTGGCCAACGAAGAATCCGGCAGCCGATCCGATCAGGAGCCTTCCGCTTTTGTCTTCGGCGATCGCATAGATGATTTGTCGGGCCATATTGGTGAAGACGCGCCAGGTCGAAGTGGCCTCATCGTATATGAATAGACCGCGGTTGGTGCCCGCTATAAACCTCCCATCGGTTGTTTGATAGATTGTGCGTAAGAAGTTGCTCTCCGGGTTAGCGCCAACTGGTTCAACCCTTGCTGCGTGAGGATCGTAGCGACAGACTCCACGATCGGTGCCAAACCAGACCACCTCTTCGCGATCGGCAAAGATCGAATAGACATGATCCGAGCGCAGCCCGCCCAGCGTCCCATCGAAGGTGAAACGCTGCACCTTCTTTCCCGTAAAACGAAACAATCCCCGACCATCCGTGCCAACCCAGACGTCGTCGCCTACGGTTTGAATCGTCATCACGGGCCCCGTTGCCGCTTGAATCCGTCCCGCTCTTGTAGATTCGGCGTCTTGATACAGACCGCTTTCAAGTTTCCCGCTCGTCACACCAACCCAGAGTTGCCCCTGCTTATCGGTTTCCATGGCGTTGACAAAATATGCTGTGGGTCGCAACTGCACTTCGCGGGCGCTCCCGTTCTCGATCTCGAGCACGCCACGGCTTAGCGAACCGGCCAGGAGTTTGGTTCCCGCTAGTGTGAGGCTGGTTAGATTAAGGAGCCCTGGGCGGTCTCGCTCCGCGCTTTGGAGCGGTTGATCGAGCAAGGATCTTACTTCGACCGACCCGTCTGAGCGGGAACGGCATTCAAAGATCATCCCTTGCTCGCTGGACATCAGGACCCGGCCGCGTTCAGGACTGATAATGGAGGTGATCCCTTTTCCATTGGTTTCCTTTACTGCTGAGAAGCCCTTGGCTGTAAGTCGTGTGGCGCCAGTGGCGGTTCCAATCCAGAGCACACCATCCTGGTCCGTGATTAATGAAAGCACGCGACCCGGAGGAAGTTCGGCGTCACTGATTGCTTGCGTGCGACGACCGTCGAAACGTGCGAGCCCTCCTTCTGTGCCGAACCACATCGTTCCGTCCGGCCCTTGCGCTATTGCAAGAACTCGATCAGAAGGTAGGCCGTGAAAAAGGGTTACTGCGCCCCACTGATGCAAGCCGGTAACGGGCGTCGGTGATGGAGACGGAGATGGCGACGGTGAAGGTGATGGCGAAGGCGATGGTTGCGGCCCGGTGTCTTGAGCGGATCGGACAGCAGGGATTAGCAAAGGCAACAAAAGGAGAAAGGGTGCCCATCGTAGAAACTTTCGGGTTGCTTCGTTTGATTTCGCCGATCGCTTTAGAACCCCACCACTAAATCCGGTCCACGAAACTACACGAAAAAACACGAACATAGCTCCTCTTCCCAATCCCCGTCTCCCTGTCTCCCTGTCTCCCTGTCTCCCTGTCTCCCCGTCCCCCCGTCCCCGGGTCACTTCTTCTTCTGTTCATCCAAATATCGCTTTGAATCCCGCTCGAGCCAACCCTCCAACTCCGCTGACGCTTTTTCGAGTTCGTCACTGTTCAGCAAGCCACGCCGGAGGGCTTCAAAGAAAGCGCGGGTTCGAATGTTATAAGCAAGCTTGTCGTAAGCCTCACTTGGAGTGCCTTCGGAAACCGAAACGAAAAGCTTCTCATAAAGTGTCGCTAGCCGGCTCTCAACGCCACGCAACGAGAGGCTGCACTTGCGCGCGATGGCCCAGTTTGATAGCCCCAGCGCCAGGTAATAAAGGGCTTCTGCTTCGAATTCAGTTAGTAGCGGGCGTTTGAAGGAGTCTTTGAACGCCGGGTCAATCATGTCAGCGCCGTCTTCCAGCACGGCGGCAACAAAGCGTAGGAAGCGCGTTTCCGGATTGTTCTTATGGATAAAGCCATAGGCCGGCGGCGGGTCGACGGACTTAACGATCTTCCGAATCTCGTTGATGTAGATCTCGTGCGGAAACTGGGTCCAGAAGATTATCCGGGCCGTTGGAAATTCACGCCAGATCGCGCGCGCTGCTTTGACGCCCGAAAGTTTCGGCATCTGGATGTCGAGAATACAGACCTCGGGCTTGTGTTTGAGGGCAAGAGTTACGGTCTCTTCGCCATCACCGGCCTCGAGCACTGGAGCGTGCGATTTAAACTCACGTTCAAGGATCTCGCGCAGGTAAGTGCGCTGCGCCACGTTGTCTTCAGCAATTAGTATCGACATTTGTTGAATCTTTTACTTCTTCACCCACCCTCACCGCAAATCTATTCCGGAGGGCCCTTCTGATCAATGTGGCTTGCCACAGGTGATCGTAGTGGCCTGACGGGGCAAAGGCCGCAGCGTTACACGTCTCCTCGCCCATCCTTTTGAACTAGGCTCAAATGCGAGACAGACATCTGGCTCACATCTTTGGAAAGTTCGCGTTGCGGACTAATGGAGGAACAATGAAAACTAAAAACATGCTAATGAGTTCGGTCGCAGTATTGTCGATCTTGGTGTTTGTCACGAGTGCCCAGGTGAGACAATCCGATCAGTCACGAATAGAACTGCTGGAGATGGGTATGTATGGCCCTGAAACAACCGCCCAAACAGGCGAGGTATGGCTTGGATTAAACATATCGGATCAGGGCTCACAGATACTTCCTTACCGCTTGACGGTCGATAAACTGGCGGAGAGTCCGATAACAGTTGACCTGCCCCTTGATCCACTTTTTCTCTTGAAGGGTGCAAGTATGCTGAGTGCCGGGCCTGTCATTACAATATTTGGTGGCGGTGATGAAACTTCCTGGAGACCTCTGCTAGCTAAACCACCGATGGAGTTGAGACTGGCCGGCGTGGTTTATTCACTTGAGGTTACTGGCTCAGGCGACAACTCAGAATGTTCAGGTGAAGGGCTTCCGCATAATGCCAGACTCGTATTGAAGTCTGGCGAAAAGGAGCAAACGATTTATTCGCTTGGATGGTACTGCGGCGAAGATTCAAGTTGGTTCCTAATCTGGGCCGGAGACTTAGATAGAGACGGGCATCTGGATCTTTACGTGAGCGTAGGGTCCGAGAAAAGGCTGCTACTCTCTTCCCCTGCGGGTAAGGGCCATTTTATTAAAGACGTGGCACAACTTTATACCGGCTGTGGGTGTTAACGCGGCTGTCGATTCCTGATCACCCATTTTCTAATGAGGTAATTGGCATTCGGCCACGCTAAACTAACATGCTTGCCTACAATCATTTCACATGGAATCGTGGCGCTGGTGCTCGGGAAGCTTTTCTCTCGCGACGCGGCGCCACTTAAGTTCTGGCTGCTGTCCGTATTCTGCGCAGTGATTCCCGACGCCGATGTGATCGGATTCTCCTTCGGGATCCGCTCGCGCGATCTCTTTGGTCATCGCGGCTTCAGCCACTCCTTACTGTTTGCTCTATGTCTCGCTCTTTTCGTAGTGCTGGTCTTCTTCAAGGACACGCAGCGCCTGACCCGAGGCTGGTGGGCGCTCGTCTCTTACTTCACATTGGTGACAGCGTCTCATGGAGTGCTTGATGCTCTCACCGACGGTGGTCCAGGCGTGGCTTTCTTTGCTCCATTTGATAACACACGCTACTTCTTTCCCTGGCGGCCTATTGAAGTGTCACCACTCAGAGTGGAAGCCTTTCTGGGGGCTCGCGGCCGGGCAGTACTGGCGAGCGAAATCAAATGGCTCTGGCTTCCCTGCGGCGTTCTGGTCGTCGCCATCTTGATATGGCGTAGTCTGGCAACCCGCCGCCATTCGGAATAGTCTTTGCCACCGGAAAGATGATCCACACAGCCACACGAAATAGGTGAAACATTTTCAGTTGTACTGAGTCATAGCCAGACACTGACCACTGACCACTGACCACTGACCACTGACCACTGACCACTGACCACTGACCACTGACCACTGACCACTGACCACTGACCACTGACCACTGACCAACCTTACAAACTTGACGACCGGCGTCAGTTGTTTGCAGTATGGTGTCGTAACAACTTCGCTCCCCGTATTTTCCCTGAAAGGTGTGCCGATGTATTTGAAAAGTCTATTTTCCTGCTTAATCGTCTGCCTCGTTTCGGCGTCGCTCGTGCTTGCCGCAACGCGCACCAACACTCCGGCAGACTCGACTCAGACTTCGCCCGCGCGTGACGAAAAGCTCTGGAAACGCGCGCTCGAGATTCACCGGAAAGCAATCGTCGTGGATACACACAACGACATCCTTTCGATGATGACTGATGACGAATATGATATAGGCGTGTCGTCCGTCGGCAAATATCACACCGATCTCGCTCGCATGAAGCAGGGAGGAGTTACCGCTGAATTCTTCTCCGTGTATGTCGATCGCAAGTACGCCCGCGAAGGCGGCTCAGCACGGCGCGCGCTGGACATGATCGACTATGTCTATCGCGCCGCTGAGCGCTATCCAAACGACCTCATGATGGCCTATTCGACAGCGGACATTCGCCGGGCCAAACAGCAGAACAAGATTGCCGCCCTAATGGGAATCGAGGGGGGCCATGCAATCGAAGACTCACTGATGGCCCTGCGGAGTTTTTATCGCCTCGGCATCCGCTACATGACGTTAACGCATAACAATACAAATAACTGGGCTGACTCATGCTGTGACGAAGCGAAACACAACGGGCTCTCGGAATTCGGCAAGGAAGTCGTGCGCGAGATGAATCGGATCGGAATGTTGATCGACATCTCGCATGTTTCGGATAAAACGATGAGCGATGTACTCGACATTTCAACCGCCCCGGTGATCGCCTCGCATTCATCTGCCCGCGCCCTCGCCGATCGCACGCGAAACATTCCAGACGATCTCCTGCGGCGTATCGGAAAGAACCGTGGCGTCGTTATGGTCAATTTCTATCCGGCCTTTATTGACCCGAAGGTCATTGAAGCACAGAAAGAGCGTGACGCTCGCCTTAAGCCGCAGATGGACGAGTTGAGGCAGAAATACAAGGAGGATCAGAAGCAATTGGAAGAGGAGATGGCCAGGCTCCTGGCAGCCCATCCCTTGCCGCCTACGCCTCTCTCAACATTGATCGATCACTTTGACCACATCGCTAAAGTTGCCGGCATAGACCACGTGGGAGTTGGCTCTGATTTTGACGGAGTGCCCAGTCTGCCAGTCGACATGGAAGACATCTCGAAACTGCCGAACCTGACTTACGAATTTTTGAAACGAGGCTACAGTGAAAGGGATATTCGGAAGATTCTGGGTGACAACTTCATGAGGGCTTTCGCCGAAGCCGAGCGTGTTGCACGAGCATCATCCAGAGCCATCAGCAAAGGCGGAAGCGTCAAACGCATCGCCGTCGAAGCACAATAAAAAAGCCCGGTGCTGGACTCTCCGTAGAGCCAGACCGGGCAAATAAATAGTTCCCAGAGAACCAGGTTTAGCGATTCAGGTCGCCTTCTTTTCCTTCCCTGATTCCTCGATCCTTGATTCCCTCTTTATCATGTTCGGGATTTGAGCCCGGGACGCCGCTGCGTCCTTTGGACTGATCATCGATTGGGTTGCGACCCGGCGCCTGCCGGCCGCCCTCGCCCTGGCGTCCGCCAAGGTCCTGATCTTTTTCCTGATCTCTCATTCTATCGTCTGCCATTTTCAAATCCTCCTTGATCTTGGTTACTGAAGCTTCACAACACACTAGCTGAAGCTCTTGTACTTCTTGCTTATCATCAACCAGCATGCCAGATTGGATTCGCTCGATACTCAGCAAGAAAGTCGCGTTTTCAATATTCAAATCGTACAGCCGACTTTCATAAATCATACACGCGCCTGGACTTCACGCGCGGAGGCCTCAACATTCACGTGTTATAATTTTGAGCATTTGATGACACCTGCCGGTATCTACATTCACATTCCCTTTTGCCGCTCGCGTTGTTCTTATTGCGACTTTGCTACCGGGATTTATGATGGTGACCGCGCCGAAGAATATGTTCATTCGGTGACGCGCGAGATCGCGTCATGGCGAGAACTTAATTTCCCCGTAACCGTGGATACGATCTATTTCGGTGGTGGAACGCCTTCACTTCTGGAATCCCGGCAAATTGAGAGGATTTTAGACACAATAGAATCCCGGTTCAGCATTGCAGCAAATAGAGAGATCACAATCGAGATCAATCCAGGTCTCGTGGCAGCGGCCGCCTCCCGAGGAACATCCGAGGACGCCTTGCGGGAGTTTCGGCGGCTGGGTATCAACCGTGCAAGCTTCGGCGCCCAAACCTTCAACGATCGAGAACTTGCCCGTCTCGGTCGTTCACATACCGCCGAAGAAACGCGACAAACGTTTCATTCACTGCGCAGGGCAGGCTTTGACAACGTCAGTTTCGATCTTATTGCCGGACTCCCCGGCCAGACGGTTGCGGGTTGGGTCCAAAACCTGGAAGAGGCTTTCACGCTACAACCTGAGCATCTTTCCTTCTATCTTTTGGAGGTACATCAGGGGACCCCGCTTGCGGACCACATTCGCCGCGGCATTCAGCCACAACCTGACGAAGACCGGGCCGCCGCGATGTATGAATTGATGATCGAGCGAGCCGTGAGGGCGGGCTACGAACATTACGAAATCTCGAATCTTTGTCGTCCGGGCTACGAGTCCCGTCATAACAGTAAGTACTGGAAGGGAACGCCATACTATGGTTTCGGCTGCTCAGCTCATTCCTACGATGGAAGGGACCATCGCTGGTCCAACGAGCGTGATCCAGCCCGCTATGTTGAATTGATCGCCAATGACCAGCCGGTAATTACAGAACGGATCAAACTGACAGGCTCGGACGTCTACTCGGAAACAATCTTCCTTGGCCTGCGCCTGATGCGCGGGATTAGCGTTAAAAAGATTCAGGAACAATTTGGCGTAGACATACGTGAGGAACACAGGCAGGATCTGGACCGGTTTCGGCAGGCCGGCTTGCTCGAATTTGATGGCGATCTGATCAGACTGACCCGTCAGGGAGCGCTGGTTTCCAATGAAGTCTTTGCAGTTTTTGTATAAACCCTCTTCTGGAATGGTACTAAGCAAATCTAATGACGCGACCCCTGATTATTGCCGTTGATGGTCCATCCGGCGCGGGCAAGTCGACCCTCGGTCGCATGCTCGCTCGTCAACTGAATCTCCTCTACATTGACACGGGCTCAATGTATCGCGCCGTCGCGTTGGCAGCTCTCGAGGCCGATATTGATCCTCATGACGAACTTGCTTTGGGAGCACTCGCGGCTGATTCCGACATTGATCTGTCAGGGGACCCGGATTCGTTGAGGGTGACCCTTGCCGGGCGCGATGTTTCTGAGGCGATCCGCAGCGAGCCGGTCGCGCGATTGGCATCCATAGTTTCAATCGTCCCCGCCGTCCGCCGCGCATTAGTCGCACGGCAGCGCGAGCTAGGCAAGCGGGGAGCAATACTCAACGGACGTGATATCGGCACGGTTGTCTTTCCCGATGCGGATGTAAAATTCTTCCTAACTGCGGTAGCAGAGGAGCGGGCGCAGCGACGCTTTAGCGAACTTCAGACTCCTGGGCTAACCTTGGAGGAGACCCTGACGGAGATAAATGAGCGCGATCGACGCGACACTACGCGGGCTGATTCACCGTTGGCGGTCGCCCCGGATGCAATAGTTATCGATTCGACAGGCCAGTCAATTGATCAAGTATTTGCAGAGATGATGCGCGTTGTTGAGGATAAAATCTCGTAAGTGGCGGAGGACAAGGACGGGTGACCCAATGAAATTACCAACTTTTTCATTCAAGTCTGAACCGATCTGGATCCTGGCTTTCTCGCTGGCGCCTTTGGTATTCGGACTACTCGTGTTTTTGATTGTGATATGGCTGAGATGACTCTGTTCCATTGACACAGGATCAAAATGTTTACTGGAATAATTGAAGAACTCGGGAGCGTGCGTAGCGTCGAACGTCGTGGCGAAGGAGCCAGAATCGTCATCGAAGCTCACCTCGTCACTGGTGACAGCAACGATGGTGATTCCATTGCCGTCAATGGCGTCTGCCTGACAGCGCTTGAAGTGAAACAGGATTCGTTCGCAGCTGACGCATCGCGCGAGACTCTCGACCGGTCGACACTTGGGACTCTTCGTCGGGGAGCCAGGGTGAACCTTGAGCGCGCGGTTACACCCACTACCCGGCTCGGGGGCCATATCGTGCAGGGTCATGTCGATGCTCGGGGAACTTTCCTGTGCGCCACCGATGAAGGTGGTTCATGGACAGTACAAGTTGCATACCCGACAGAAATCGCCCGGTATCTTGTTTTAAAAGGTTCGGTCGCCGTCGAAGGGATTAGCCTTACTATAGCCGGGCTCACAGACGAACATTTTGACATAGCGGTGATTCCGAAGACCTGGGAAGTTACTAACCTGTCCCACCTCAAGGCCAATGAGAAAGTCAACCTCGAGGTCGACATTATCGCCAAGTACGTCGAACGAATTATCAGCTATGCTCCCGCCAAAACATCCGAACTCACAATCGAAAAACTAACAGAGATGGGCTACACGTAAGGTTGTGTTCAATAAAAGACCACCAACTCCGCTGGTCTTTTGCGTGGTCCGGTAGGAGGTCCTTTGCCGCGGGGGGTGTAGGCTGGGTCGAACGATCCATCAACTGCGACTGCGTTGGTGGTGTTAGCTTTTCGCTCTCGTTCGCCAGTACGAAGGGGTCGAAACAAATTCTCCTAGAAGAACACTCCCTCGATCCCTTCGTTCGAAAAAATCGATACTTTCGGTTAACATACTTAGGAATTTAAGCTTTCTGCTCGAACTTTGAGGCTTTTGCAGCCTGGAGCCGGTAAAGAAACCCGGCCTTGAAGATTTCCAAGCCGATGTCATTTGCTTCAATCGAAGACGCTGTCGCGGACATTCGCGAAGGCCGGATGATCATTATTGTCGACGACGAGGATCGCGAGAATGAAGGTGATCTCGTCTGTGCCGCCGAGAAGGTTACCCCGGAAATCATTAACTTTATGGCAAGGCATGCCCGCGGCCTGATCTGTCTGCCCCTGACTGAGGAACGCTGCGACGAACTGCACCTGACGACTCAGGTTGCCGACAATACTTCCTTTCTTGGTACGGCCTTTACTGTCTCCATTGACGCTCGCAAGGGGGTGACGACCGGTATCTCGGCAGCCGATAGGGCCACGACAGTCCTGGCTGCTGTGGATTCAAATACCAAACCTCTGGACCTTGCCCGGCCCGGGCACATTTTCCCCCTGCGAGCCAAGAACGGAGGCGTGTTGGTCCGCCCAGGTCAAACGGAAGCAAGCGTTGACATTGCCCGCATCGCCGGTCTCTATCCTGCGGGCGTTATCTGTGAGGTCATGAATGAAGACGGAACCATGGCCCGTCTGCCGGAGCTGGTGACGTTCGCCGCTGCGCATGGTCTGAAGATGATCACCGTAGCAGATCTGGTGAGATACCGGATCAGAAAGGAGACGCTGGTACGCAGGATAGTTGAGACGGATCTGCCAACCGTCTATGGTCGCTTCCGCGCAATTGCTTACGAGAATATCATCAATGGCGATGTGCACCTGGCAATGGTAATGGGAGATGTACGGAGCAACGAACCGGTTCTGGTTCGCGTTCACACGGAAAATGTGACCTGCGATATGTTCGGCTCGCTAATCGACGACACCGGGTTTCAGCTCCATACGGCGCTCGAAAAGATCGCTGGCGCCTCCCAGGGTGTCGTTCTGTATCTGCGCCAGCGTGAACACAGCCTTGATCTGGTGAACCAACTGCGCACTTACGCCGTTATGCAGGAACGTGGGTTAAATAAACAAAATGCCAGTATTGAGACGGGATACGGAATGGATCGCGATTATGGGGTCGGCGCCCAGATCCTCCACGACCTCGGTCTCCGAAGAATACTGCTGCTATCGAATCATCCCCCCAAAGTTGCGGCTCTTGAAGGTTTCGAACTCGAAGTCGTCGGCAATGTCCCCCTGGGTGAACCCGCACGTCTCAATGATCCGGCTGCGGAAACGACAAATCCAAATCCGGATAAGAAAGAGCAGCGGACCTGAGCGGCTGGGCCACCCGTCGTCCCGAACTGGACCACAAAGCCGTGAACGCCTGACTCTCCTCTGGTTTTCAAAGGCGTGCTCTTGTACCATTCGGGCTCTCCCTCTCGAACTTGAACTTATCCCTGGCTGCGACTGCGGCTAAACGTTATGGGTGTAGACGATCGCGATAAACGGTCCGACGACCAACTAAAGACTGACCAGGAGTCTGAACAGAAGTCTGTCGCCGATGCTCTCCAATCGGAAACGGATGAACCACTTCCCCCTGAAGCCGAAGTGATCGCCGAGCGCGATGCCGATCAGCCCGAGCCAGTCACCCCGCAAGGCCGGCATCGGCGATGGGTCACGCGGCGCAATGCTTTTATTGCCACAACTGCTATTGCCTTAGGTTTCACGGCATTAGTTCTTCTCGTCATTCTCGCCTTCCGGCTTGGTTACGTTGACCGCTACGTAGCTGGCCAGATTGTCGAAACATTTGCTCAATATGGAATTCGCGCCGAGATCACCGAGTTCCATACGACGTTCCCTCCTGACAACGTCGAGATGACCGGCATCGCTCTCTACGACGCGCAAACGGGAGAGCCGCTCGGCAAGATCGATCGCCTGGTAGCAACTATAAAGATCGAGGATTTATATTCCCTCAGTCTCCGGCGCGAGATCGACTTGCAGGCTCTCCGCATTGAAGGTCTGGAAGCATGGGTCAATTTCGACGAACAGGGACGCTCAAACTTTCGCAACATCCATATTCCAGCGCCGGATCCAAATCGAAGAATCCTTTTTGTCTACTCTACAGCCCGCCTCGAAATCCAGGACGGAGTAATTTATTACGGCGACGCGCGTCACGAAATCTCAGGAGAGGCTCGGAATTTACGCGCGACCATTCAGCCAGACGACCCCGGCGCTCCTGAAGAGAGCTGGATGAACACCTTTACGCTGGCTGTGTCTGACTCGTCGTTCGTCTACGATGGCCGACCCATAAATAACATAGACATCGAAGTCAAAGGCCGCGCTAATCAAACCCAGGCGGAAATCCAAGAGCTAGTGCTTCGCTCACCCGTGGCTGAGGCCACTCTGAACGGAACACTTGATGACTGGCGGAACCTCCGTTACAACCTGAACATCACGTCCACTGTCGATCTGACGCAACTCTCGGACGTTCTTCGACCGGGCGCGGCGCTTCGGGGCGCCGGTAGGTTCGTCGGCAAGGTGACTGGAGAAGGCGAACAATACCGGGTCGAAGGTCAAATTCAATCCGATGCCCTTGCTGCCGACGGGATCCGGCTGCGCGGACTTAACGTAACCGCGACCGGCGCCGGGAAGGGCCAAGCCTACGAAGTGAATGGAAAGGCGGTAGCTGAATTGCTCGCCGCTGGTGATTTCCAACTCAACACCGTTCAGTTGGCCGGTGGCGTGATGGGAACCGGGTCGGACTTTAGCTGGCTGGGCGAGTTGCGAGCGGCAGCGGCGCGTGGCTATGGGACCACGATTGCTGGTCTGATACTACATGACGCCCGAGCTGAAATGGCCGATGGCGTGCTTACCGCTTCTTCCCCCCGATTTACTGCTAACAGCATCAGGTCAGGCGCCGCCACCGTAAACGGAGTGACAGCGTCTGACCTTCGCGTCCGCAGTGAGAACGACGCAACAACAGCCTCCATAGCCCAGGTTAATGCAGGCGCCATTGTTGCCGACGGTACACGCGTTGAAGGGGTGACTGCCGGCAATATCGCGATCGAAAGCCGCGGGGCACTTACGAATGTAGTCGTCGAAGAGTTGGGCATCGGTGAGGTTAATGCTGCCGGCGCCCATATCGGCAGCCTTAACATTGCGGGCGTCCGCCTATCAGTGCGGGCCGGGCGCATTGAGGGCTCTACTGCAGACATCGACGTTGGCACAGTTGTCTTCGAGGCCGGACAGGCAAATGAAGTGAGATTGGCTCGCCCCGTATTTATCGTCGAACCTTCCGGTCGCTACCGAGCCAGCGCCGATCTGAGCATCGGCGGTGGCGTGCTCGGTAGCATGAATCTGGGCCAGGCGCGGGCCAACCTCGTAGCCTCAAGCACCGAAATCCAACTCAACGACCTGAACGCCGACGTCTTTAGAGGAAGAGTCACCGGAGATGCGGTCCTTGCCCTAACGCGCCGATCAAATTCCAGGATTGCCCTCGAGTTTCAGGACGTGGACGTTGCCGGACCTGCCGCAGCGTTATCAGGGGCGCCCATACCACTTGCAGGGCGGGCAAACGGTCGAGTTGATCTGGTATTTCCGGGAACCGATTTTGAAGGCGCTTCGGGAACTATAAACACTCAGTTAACCGCCCCAACAGGTGAAGTCGAGAACGGCTTTATCCCGGTCTCCGGAGAGGTAGCACTCCGCGCCGGGCAAGGCTTGTTTCAGATCGATCGAGTAGATCTGCAAACGAAAGCTACACGTTTGAGCGCCACGGGGCGTTTCTCATTCACGGCCGACTCCGACTTGCAGGTAGATCTTGATTCTACCGATGCGACTGAACTTCAGAGCATCCTGATCTCTTCTGGCCTGCTGCCTGAGATAGAAGAGCAGATGAACAACTATGGCGTCGAGCTAAGAGGACAACTTGCCTTCAAGGGGGCAATTACCGGACAGCTCAACTCTCCGGATGTCAATGGAAGAATTTCGCTGGGCTCGTTTGTTGTAAATCAGATTGATCTGGGTTCGCTCTCGGCCTCGATCAACATGAACTCTGTGGAAATGCGGGTTTCAGAAGGCAGGCTGATGGAGCGAGACGGGGGTGGCATGCAGTTTTCGCTCGTCGCACCGCGTCTGGGTGAAGACAACATCGTATTTGAAGCCGTATTCGACCGAATGAATGCGAGAAATCTGATCGCGGCTTTGCCAGTCAGTCAAAGCCATCGCGATCGCATGGGGAACACACAAGCAGATGTTTCAGGCACAGTAAAGATTGCCGGCATACCAAGAAACATGAGCGGCAGCGCGGATATCCGCTTTGGGCCGGGCACCCTCGCAGGCGAACCGCTCAAGAGTCTTATCGCCCGTGCCGACTTCCAAGGCTCGAATGTCACAATTGAAACACTGGATGTACAGCTCCAGGCCGGCCGTTTCGTTGCTACTGGTAACGTTGACGTGTCCACAAGCGCTTTTGCTGTGCAGGGCAAAGCCGAGGAAATAGACCTCAGCAGACTGACTGCCCTCATACCACCAACTGGTATTCCAAACCTCACGGGCACAATCGATTTCGACGCCCAAATCTCGGGTAACCTGGCCCAACCCGATTTTTCGGCCTTTGAAATCACTTTTGACGGTCGCGGTAACGACATAACAGTTAACGGCAGACCTGCCGGGACGGTGGAACTGGTCGGAAGAACCGAGAACAGGCAACTTAACGTAACTCTAACCGCTGACATTCTCGGGCCAAAACAGACTATTGCCGCCCGGGTTAATCTAGCCAGCGAACGATTGGCGTCAAACATCGAGACCTCACTTGTCGATGCCGATCTCTCAAATCTGTTTAATATTGCGCTTCCCCCGGATGCCGTGCGAGTGGCGGGTCGTGTTACGGGTACTATTCAGGCAAGTGGAGATCTTCTCGACGAGGACGGCTACTTCTCGCTTGACGGACTGCAAGGAACAGGCAGTTTCGCCGACCTAAGCTTCAGAGTCGAAGATGTTCAACTTACCGCAGCCGCACCATTTGTCGTTCGTCTTTCTGCAAACGAACTAACTTTCGATAAAACTCAGTTCACCGGCCCCGGCTCGAATATCCGAATTGAAGGGACAGTGGGAGTGCGGCCAGGCGGTAGAAATAGCCTTGCCGTCGACGGACGCCTAAACCTGCGAGTCCTGAATGGAATTTCGCCCGACCTGTTCACTACTGGCACTGCTGAGGTTGCCGTACGAGTTACCGGTACTTATCGACAGCCGCGACTGAATGGAACCGCTTCAACTACCGGCGCCTCAGTGTCACTCCTGCTTGGAAACGAGCGTTGGACAGTGTCCAACCTAAAAGGGCTGGTCAGGTTCACGGCAGATCAGGCCCAGATCGAATCGCTCAACGGTACCATAGGAGGTGGCCGTATCTCGGCGACCGGGGGCGTGCTGATGGATGGCTTCACTGTTTCTCGATTTTTGATAAATCTTCGAGGGGAAGAGTTAACTGTTCCCTTTCCAGAGAACTTCAGATCGACGCTCGATGCCGACGTTGAATTGAGGGGTTCCTCTCGAGAGCAAATAATCTCCGGCGTCGTCAACCTGCGGAGAGCGGAATACACCCAGGACATTGAACTAACTGACCTGATCAATTTCGGGCGTGAAGACTCGATCGAGGAGGGAGACGAGATTGAACTGCCTTCCACTACTTTCTTCAGCGATCTTAGAGTCGAGGGACGCAATGCCCTTGTGGTGAGAAACAATCTGGCTGATCTTATGGGTTCGGTATCGCTTCAGCTTAACGGTCCGGTAAATGCCCCGATTATTTCTGGAAGAGTTACGGCCACTGGCGGCACCCTGAATTTCCGCAACGACCGATACGAGGTAACGCGCCTCCTGATCGATTTACCACCCCGGCGAGATGCCGATCCGATAATAAACATTCAGGCAGAAGCCCAGATTCGCGGATATCGGGTGATTATCAGTCTCAGCGGACCACTCTCGGAGCCGCAGGCAATCGTGCGTTCTGATCCGTCGTTGCCGCAAGCGGATGTAGTGGCGTTGATTACGACTGGTCAACTCGCGACAGGCGATACCAGCGCTTCAATCCTCTCACAGTCAACTCTTGGAACGGCGACCAGTCTGCTTACTGATGCACTCATAAACGTGCCAGCCCAGCGAGCCGCAAGCAGACTCTTTGGTCTAAGCAGATTCGAGATTAGTCCGGTGCTTGGTGGAGGACGAACTGGGGCCGCCCCCTCTGCCCGGCTGACTGTGGGAAGACAGATTAATCGAAACCTCAGTGTTACGTATTCGACCAATGTTGCCTCCGATCCCAATCAGATACTGTCTCTGGAATATCGTGTCTCCGATCGGCTGTCATTCATCGCGCAATATGAGCAGGGGTCTACCACAAGACTCTCATCGCGCAACGATAGTTTCAGTTTTGAGATTCGGTTCCGGCGACGGTTTTAGATGACTAAGAGCAAGGGGTAGTTAGTGAAATCAGCAGGGGAGCGGAGCGCGGTAAACAGGATGCAGGTTGCCAGGCATGAGAAAGTGACTGAGAGCATCTTTCGCGCCAGTTGGGGCTGGGCGCCAAGGCTGCTCGCGTCACTTCTCATGCTTATCGGAGCATTCGGCATTTCAGCTCGAGCCTCGGTTGATCTTGCCGATTACGAAGGCCGGTTAATCGTCGCCGTCGAAGTCGTCTTCGAAGGTTCCCCACCCGATCCCGTAGTGCAAGCCGAGTTTCTTGCGCTCCTCACCGTGTCTCCGAACACTGAATTCTCAGCCGTAACAATTCGCGAATCGCTTCAAAGGCTATTCAATTCCGGTCGCGTGGCAAATGCTCGTGTGGAAGCCCTTGAGGAAGGGCCGCCAAAAACCGGCCCCATTCGTTTGCGTTTCATCGTGCAACGCCAGGTGCAGATCAGCGAGATTCGCATTGAACTTGGCCCCGCGACTGGCACTCCGATTTCCGAGGATGAACTGCGGGCGCGACTCCAACTTTCGCAACCTGGAACCCGGCTGTCGCAGCAGATCATTGCTCACAATGCAGACGAGATTCAGATCTATCTGCGCGATCGCGGCTACTTTAATGCAGTTGTCGAATCTGATGAAAAGATCGATGCAAGCGGAACGCGGGCCGTCGTCACATATCGGATCACTCCTGGCGAGCAGTCCCGAATGGCCAACTTCATCATCGAGATAACCGGCTTTGATCCGGCCGCTGTTCGTCCAACACTGCGGCTTCAACCAGGCGCGCCGTTTACTCGCGAAGCTCTGGGTGAGGATGTGAACCGTATTAGGCAGGCTATCATCGAGCTTGGTTACAGGGCGCCCTTGTTGGACGACCCCCAGGTCCAGCGCGATCCGGAGGCAAATCAGATCACGGTAACTCAAACCGGTTCGCTTGGACCTCGAGTCGCTGTCACTATCAAAAATTACGAGGTCGGTGAACGCACGCAGCGAGAGCTTATTCCAGTCCTTCGGGAAGGCAACATTGACCCCTCAGCGATCGTCGAGGGGGCTCGGCGACTTCGCAACAGGCTCCAGGAAGGTGGCTATTTCTTCGCCGACGTAACACCAATCTGTACGGTGAGCCCACCAATTCCGGAATTGGGACCCAATAGTACTCCCGAGACTTGCGACAATCTGAATCCCGAGGCTTTAAGCGGCAAGACAGTCGAGATTGTCTATGACGTGGAAAGGGGAAGACGCTTTCGGCTTACGGATATTCGTATTACAGGAACAGACTCAATCTCCTTTTCTGATGTTGAGGCCGATCTGAGATCTCGGAAAGCAAGCGTGCTTGGCATGATTCCCTTCTTCGGTTACGGCCGCGGTTATACGAGTCTGACACTCCTCGAACAGGACAGACGGACCATCAGAGCTTACCTGAGAGATCTGGGGTACCGACGTGCGGAAGTTCAGGTTCTGCAAGGTGTATCACTTGACGGCGACAACCTGATCATTACGTTTCACGTGGAGGAGGGTCCCCTCACCCGCATTAAAGGGGTCGAGGTTCGCGGCAATCAGATCTTCACGGAACAGCGAATACGCAGCGAATTGATGACGGTTGTTGGTGGCCCATACTCACGCACGCAAGCGCTGGTAGATGGCGAGCGGGTACTCGCGCTTTATGCCCGACTCGGTTATGTGGATGCCGATCTGGACTTCTCAGTAGTGGAGCTGCCGACCAGCAGCCAGGAAGAGGAATACGTCAGGTTGATCTATTCGATTAGCAACGAAGGCGATCGGGTCTTTATCTATCGAATCATCGTGAATGGTGTAACGGGTGATCTGGAGACGCAGCGTACCAAGCGAGATGCGATCGTGCGGGCAATCTCTCTATTCGAGGGCGATGTGCTGCGGCCTGACCGGATTGCCGAGAGCGAACGGGAACTGTATCTCACCGACGCCTACCGGCAGGTAATCATTCGGACGGAACCGGCGGGTGAGACTCCGGGTGGCTTCCGAAGAGTTGACTTGATTATCGATGTCGAAGAAAAGAAGCCGCGCGTTATTGACTATGGCGGTGGCTATTCGACTGATACGGGAGTGCTTGGCCTCGTCGAAGTAAGTCACGTAAATTTAATGAACAAGTTGCGCCAAGGGGCGATGCGCCTGCGTGCCAGTCAGCGCCAACAGTTACTACGTTTCGAGTTTTTCGATCCCCGATTTGCGCGTTATGGCCGCAGGCAGTTTGCGCCCCTGGGACTGTCGGTTGAATACACTCGAGACTCCACCATCACTCGTTTTTTCCGCTCTGCAATCGATCGCGGCACGTTTGGCATCGTGCAACGACTGGATGAGGACAGAAACCCCATCGACGCATTTGGGATGAGGGTAAACGAGCCGACAATAAACCGGTTCACGTTCGCCGCTGAAACTCAACGCATCCTCGATCGCCGTACTCGTACAATTGTTTTCGGCCGCTACAGCTACGAAGACGTTCGTCTTTACAACCTCGAGAGTCTGTTGATCAGCCCAATCTTGGAGCCTGATCGCGCCGTCCGCCTATCGAGACTCGGTGTCTCATTCGTTCGTGACACGAGAGTGAGATGTGAGCGAGGCTTGCTCGGTCTGAGCGGTCGCCGGCTTTCCGGCGACATTGAACCCGGGGCACGCGGGGAAGTGTGTCGCTATAATCAGATCGATCCTACCGGCGGTGACTTCCTGACCGTTGACTTTGCATCAGCCCTGAGGCAATTGGGCGGAAATATTTCCTTCAATCGCTTTCAGACAAACTACCGGCGCTACCTGAAAGTTCCCTGGCTGCGCAACACGGTTTTCGCAGGCAATCTGACTCTGGGGCTGGCCAATGTCTTCAACCCGCGCGATCGGGACAACAGTGGAACGATTGATGAGATCGATTTCACCTTGCCTATCAGTGAGAGGTTCTTTTCAGGAGGCTCGACGACGCTTCGGGGGTTTAGCTTTGAAGAGGCAGGACCACGAGAGGTAATTATTCCTGAAGGGGACTTTCGCGATCAAGAAGGGGATGTCGTAATGCTGAATCCATTCACGGTTCCGGTGGGAGGAAATGCCCTGGCGATCGTAAACCTCGAAGCGCGAATTCCCCTTAACAGCGGTTTTCAGGTGGTCCCATTTTATGATGGAGGTAATGTCTTTCGACGGATAGGTGACCTGTTCCGGAAGCGGGATGACACCCAGCCGCCACCGGGTGGTCTTATTGACGCGATCAATCGCGCCAACTTGCGCGCTCGCTGGACCCACACTGTGGGATTGGGATTCAGGATTCAAATTCCAATTGGGGGCGCGCTCGCAGTAGATTATGGGTTCTTACTGAAGCCTCCTGAGTTTCTGATACCGCAGCGGGGGCCGTCGGGAAACTTCGACGCCGATCCCGCCATCTATCGACTCAAGAGAACGCAGTTGCACTTCAGAATCACACAAACGTTCTAATGACTCGGAGGGTGAATGCATAAAGTAGGTCTAAGCAATGGCGGTCGCCGAATGGCTACTGTTTTTGGGAGGCTGACCTTTGGTCTTGTTGCCGCATTGTTCGTAATGCATTCTGCTGTCCAGCCTTGGCGCGTGCAAGCGCAGCAGGTAGTTGACCGCATGGTGGCAACCGTCAACAGCGGAGTTCGCTCAGAGCCCGACCTGATTACCTACACAGACCTTCTCTGGCAGATGGCGCTTCAGCCTAATACCCCGATCGAAAGACCTTCATCGGAAAATCTGAATCGCGCTTTACGACTCTTGATCGATCAACGGCTGATTCTTCAGGAAGCGGAAAAGCTTCCCACCATTACTCCTAATGAGGAAGATATCAAGAACGCCCGCGATGAGTTGGTTAAGGCATTCGCAACCCCGGCCGAGTTTCAGGAAAGACTCCGCCGGGTGGGCCTAACCAGTGAAAAACTAGATGAGATTCTGGATCAACGACTTAAGATTGAGAAGTATCTGGACTTTCGCTTCCGAAACTTCGTTGTGATTACCCAGAGTGAAATCGCAGATTATTACGAGGCGGTGTATGTTCCCAGGTTGCGGGCTCGTTCTCCCGGGCAGATTGTCCCTACCCTCGAAGAGAGTCAGGAAGAGATCGAGCGCATCCTTACCGAGGCCAAGATCGAATCAGATATGGATGCCTTCCTTGACAACGCGCGTGAACGAGCAGAAATAGTCGTATTGCATTCGGTATGAATGCATATTTATCAGTTGAATTTGGCATTAAGTAACGGGCACTACGCCCGTACCGCGTTATGGGCCGCAGCAAAAAAGAGAGGCCGCGGATTGGGCTTGCACTTTCGGGAGGTGCAGCTCGAGGTATAGCTCACATTGGTGTCCTAAACGCACTAGCCGAAAACGAGATCCCAATAGATTGTGTTGCCGGAACCTCCGCAGGATCGCTCGTCGGAGGGGCCTTCGCCTCGGGAATGCCTCTTGCCGAGATTGAGGCAATTGGCAAAGGACTGCGTTGGAAAGACATCGGGCGCATGACGATGTCGCGTCTCGGAGTACAAAGCAACGAACGCCTTGAAGGGTATCTGAGGGATCGGCTCCCGGTAACAAGGTTTGAGGCTCTGCCGATTCCCTTTGCCGCCGTCGCTACCGACCTCAAGAGTGGCGATGCCGTCGTCATGCGTGACGAAGGGGATCTGCCTTTTGCGATTCGAGCGAGTTGCGCGATTCCGGGTTGGTACGTTCCAGTGTTCGACGAGATGGGGCGCCAACTGATCGATGGAGGCCTGGTTGCGAACGTGCCCTCTGCCGTAGCGCGTTCATTGGGCGCCGACATCGTGATTGCGGTGGACGTGAATGCTGAGGGCGCAAGGTTCCTGGGGCCGTCACAATCCATCATCAGCGTTCTATTGCAATCAATGCTTCTAGTCCAACGAACCGCCTCGCTTTATCAACTCGAGAGAGCCGATCTGATCATAAAACCGCGGGTGGGCCATATTCGCTGGGATGAGATTTCGCGGTCCGCTGAACTGATTGCGGCCGGGTATGAGGCAGGCTGCGAGATGATTACCGAGATCAACAAGGTGATTGAAGAGTGGATCAGAGCAGCGCCCAAATGGTACCAGTTTCGCAAGCGCCGAGAGAGTCAGCTCAAGCCTGTGTAAGCAAGCCGCCGAACGCCGAATGGTTCTCATTTGACATGCTCATTTTCCATTTCTCATTTGACATTTTTCATTGCCATTTTGGCTGGCTTCTCGGGGGCCGGTAATGACGAATGAAAAATGTTAAATGAGAACTGGAAAATACCAAGGCGCGCGTGCTCGCCCCACTCACAACTCAACATTCTGAAAATTGCAAACTCTCACACTAGAAAATTGCTGCCCGCGGGGCCGGTAATGACAAATGAAAAATGTCAATTGAGAAATGGAAATATGAGAGGGGGAGACGTGTCAAAGCTAAATCAAATACACGCCGCGTTCATCCTTGTTGATCAGCTTCTGCGCTCTTGAAATCCCCCGCCATTAGGTTTATATAACAGGCATTCAAATTCATGGAGCACTGAAGGGTTGCGGGCAGGGCAAGCAAACCTGCATGTCCTGACAGCAAAAAGGGCGCTTCTCTGTCTGTTTCTCATGGCAATCGAGGTCACATCTGTACCTGATCGACACTGGGCCGGCTCCATTACAACCTTGGCCCGGAGATACTTCACCAGGAGAAAGCGCAATTTACTTCTGCACTCTTTCGCCGCCCTTGTAGCTATTGCGCTTTTGGCAGGTGGTGATTACCTCCTGGATTCGTACAAGTTTTATTCCAGAATGATTGATGCCCGCATCGCCCGCGGCTATCTCACAAGCAGGCCAGGCCTCTACGCCGCTCCGCGAACAATCCGGGTGGGACAGGGCTTCTCCCGTACCGAGCTAATAAATGCCTTACGGCGAGCTGGCTATGTTGAAAGCAATGCCAGCGATGTCTGGAGCGGGAGTTTCAGCGATGCGGACGGAGCTATTGAAATTCGCGCCGCGCAGCGCCCTGATAATATTCGGCCGGAGGTGGTACGGGTCAGGTTTGCCGGCGAACGTATTGACGAGTTAAGCACCAACGGAGTTTCACTCGAATCCTTCACACTCGAACCTGAAGTTCTAACAAATGATCTTGCAACCAAGAACGCACGACGAAAAGCCCTTGCCTATAAAGATCTGCCATCCCCTTTGGTCCAGGCTATTCTGGCCATCGAAGATCGCCGCTTTTTCGAGCACTCGGGCGTTGATGTCTTTGCACTGGTGCGCGCTCTGGTGCATAACGCAAATGCCGAACGAATCAAACAGGGTGGATCAACAATTACCCAACAGTTGGTCAAAAATACTTACCTGACGCCAGAACGTACATTTCGGCGCAAGTATGCCGAGGCCATGCTGTCTCTTGCACTCGAGCGCCAACTCTCAAAAGAGGATATCTTTGCCCTCTACTGCAATGAGATTTACCTCGGTCAACGAGGAGCGATCGCCGTACGGGGCGTCGAGCAGGCTGCCCAGCTCTATTTTGGGAAACAGCTCAGCGACCTTTCACTGAGCGAAGCAGCTACGATTGCGGGCATGATTCAAGGACCAGCGCGATACTCCCCTGAGCGCCATCCAGAAGTCGCGAAAGCTCGCAGGAACGTTGTTCTCTCGGCAATGGCAGCCGCTAACCTCATATCCGAAGGTGAAGCGGCGAGGGCGGCCAGCGAAGAGCTTTCCGTCGCGCCGGTCACCAAGCGGGCTGAGACGCTCGCACCTTATTTTGTGGACTATGTAAATCGGGTTGCCGGCTCCCAGCTCGACCTCTCAGGAGAGACTAAGCAGTTATCCACAACCATCGATCTCGATCTCCAGCGCCTTGCGGAAACCGCCCTCGAGCGCCAACTGAGCAAGATCGAGACACGTTCGAGAAAGACCGGGGCGCGGCCGCAGGCCGCATTGGTGGCATTGGATCCAAAGACTGGCAACGTGCTGGCAATGTACGGCGGTCGTGATTACGCCGAGACTCAGTTAAATCGCGCCACTGATGCTCGCCGCCAACCAGGATCGACATTCAAGCCCTTTGTGTATGCGGCGGCTCTGGAAACCGGTCTTTCGCCGCTTCGCATCTTTACCGACGCGCCGCGAGAGTTTGTCTACGACAAAAATCGCATATACCGGCCGTCCAACTATGGCGGTGGTTACTCTATGAGTGAGGTAACCATGCGCACCGCCCTGGTGAAATCTCTAAACGTCGTCACCGTCGACGTGGCAATGCAAACCGGACTGGCAAGGATCGCAAATATGGCTGCCAGATTCGGACTTCCTAAGCCGGAACGGTACCCGGCGTTGGCGCTGGGAACAACCGAGGTCACACCACTTGAGCTTGCTGCTGCCTACGCAGCATTCATCAACGGAGGTAGACGGGTTGTACCGCGAGTCATTGCAAGCGTGGCAGATATTGAAACCTCGGCAACAAGCGCCGAGCCACTTTTTGATACGCAAGCGATCAAACCGACTACTGCTTACATGATCACAAACATGTTGGCAGGGGTTATTGATCATGGAACGGCAAGAAGCGCGCGCGGCGCTCTTAAAGGAACTGCAATCGCCGGGAAAACCGGGACATCGCGCGATGGGTGGTTTGTAGGCTATACACCCAATTTAGTCTGTGTGGTCTGGATAGGCTTTGATGACAATCGCCAACTTGGGCTCACGGGGGCGGAAGCGGCGTTACCAGCGTGGGTTGAGTTCATGGAAGGGGCCGTAGCGCTTCGTCCCGAGTTGGGTGGGCGCAGTTTTCTATGTCCTGAAGGAATCAAGTTTGTGGAAGTAGATGCGGACAACGGTTTGCTATCGACGCTGACGTGTCCGAGCCGAGCGCTGATTGCGATTACGGATAATGTTGCCCCAAACCTTGAATGCCACCGGCACGGCAACCTACCTGCCCAGAATGACGACATTGAAGTGAAGACGCCCTCCGCGCGGAAACTCTTAACCGGACCTCAGACTTTTGGAAACTCTCCCACCATAGCGAGCCGAGCAAGCTCGACAGGTATCAATATAGACGTCAATGGGAAACGGACATTGGTTAATGAAATGAGATAGATATTTGGTCCGTGGTCAGTAGTCAGTGGTCAGTTGTTGGTCTTTGGTCTCTTAATTAAGTTGACCAAAAGCCAAAGACCATCAACGGACTACGAACCACGGACTACGAACCACGGACTACGGACCACGGACTACGGACCACTGACCCTTTCCAAAATTACTTCCGCGATTGCATGCTCGCTCGTGTGAGAGAGTGAAAGATGAGCGGAGGTGGCGCCCGATTTCTCGAATAGTTCCTTTGCCTTACCGTGAAGGATCAGATACGGGGCGCCGTTCTCACGTGAGGCAGTCTCGACATCCTGCCAACTGATCCCCCCACGCCATCCCGTCTGTAACGCTTTCAGGGCCGCTTCTTTTGCAGCAAAACGCGCGGCATAATGTTGGGCGGCAACCGCGCCACGACCTTCGCAATAGTCACGCTCTGCAGGCGTGAAGACTCGCTCAGCGAAACGCGGCGTACGGCGTAACACTTCGCGAATGCGTCTGACTTCGATAATGTCTATACCAATGGAAACAATCACAGCCGATACGGAGTTGGAAGCCGCCGGTTTCTACTGGCGTTCGAAAGAAGGCGTTCGCGCCCTCATCTGCGCGCCACTCGAACAGGCTGGCTTCGTCAACGGGTTCTCCACGCGTTTGGGCGGCGTCAGCCCCATGCCGGATGACGCGCTCAACCTCGCGGGCTTCAATGAAGACTCAGCGGAGAACATTCTGGAGAATAGACGCCGGTTTCTCAAGCTTTTTCCCGGTCGCTGGCTGCTAACCGGGTGCTGGCAGGTGCACGGGGCCGACATCCGCATTGTCGAAAAAGAGGAAGATGCGCAGCCGCCCCCTGATGCGCGCGGCGAAACGGTTTATTGCGATGCTTTGGTAGCAACGGTTCCCCAGGTCCTCCTTGCGGTAAAGACTGCCGACTGTGTCCCAATCCTGCTCGCGGATCCCAAAACAGGCTGCTTTGCTTCCGTACACGCGGGTTGGCGTGGAACCCTTGCCGGAATCGTGGCAGTTGCGCTTGAGAGAATGATTCGACAGTTCTCTTCTAACCCCCAGGACTTAAGGGCTGCCATTGGTCCAGCCGCCGCCTCCTGCTGTTATGAAGTTGGTCCCGAGGTGATCGAGGGTTTCAGACAACGTTTTGCTGGAGCGGAAGATCTTTTTTTACCCACCCACGACAACCATGCCCGAATCGATCTAATTAAGGCAAACAAGGAACAGATGATCGCGGGCGGGATTAATGTCGCGCATATCAGCATCGCTCCCTTTTGTACGATGTGTCGCACGGATCTCTTCTTTTCTTATCGTCAGGAGAAGAGAGTGCATGGTCGTGTGGGCCGGCTTATGTCAGTGATTGGGCGCGGCGACGACGAGACCTAGCCGCTTCATCGCTTTCTCGAGGCGCCAAAGTACTCTTGATTGACTCTTTTTACCGACTCGTTGGCGCCGGCAATCTGGATCGGAACCGTCACCTCCCGAGTCTGCGGCGGAAAGCAAAGCTCATCGTTGCAGCTTTGATATCTTAAACGGGCCTTTACCTCCGCCGAGCCGGAATCAAAGTTTGCGGGGACGGTGACATTGAAGCGCATGATGGCCCGACCTTCATAAACAGACAGCTTATCTTTCGAAAACTTGAAGGTGCGCAAGAGGGCTCGGGGGTAGGTTACCGGACCCACACGAACTCCTTTAGGCGCCTCAAACTTCAGTTCCGTTGCGATTAGATAGCTGGCCAAAGGCTTGTTGGAATTAACGTGAAAGCCGTCTGGGATGTCCATCACGACAGCAGCTTGAACGGGCCGTCCTCGCTGAGCTTTATCGGTCGCTAACACTCCATTCATACGAATGTTTGGCGGGGTCTGGGGAGCGGGCGCCGCGGAAAAACTGAAGGGCGCCAAAAGTGTAGTCGAGGCAATTAAGGCCGGGACTAAGAAGTGGTTCATTCCTGCAAATTTCATCTATAAAACTCCCCTGTTATAAGTTGTGTCCTCGATTCTACCTTGAGAAACCCATAAAGCAAGTCGTGGAAATGAGCTAAATAACGAGATGCTTCGGGAGATCAGAGGGTTTCCCGTAACGGCGACTTTGGGTTAGAAAAGGCCCACCACGATTCGATCCTTCACTGATCATCCATGCGCGGCGAAAGTAACAAACGACCTCTTCTCACCCCCGTGTGACAGGCGTGCATTCTGTGAATTCTGTTAAATTCTTGCAATAGAGCCCCGCCTGACTTGCTAATCTTCGTCTGAATCGCTTGGATGCCTCGCGATCAGCACCGAGCATCGAGCATGACTTGCCACAGCAAGCGACACCGAGCCCAACAGAAATCGGCTCCATCCGCCAAGCCCGCGGGATCCGACCACTATCAGATCGGCCCCCCAAGCCTCGGCGGCCTCGATGATGACGCGCTTCGGGGACCCGGTAAGGATCTCGCTACTCACCTCGAGCCCCTTTGCCGATCCGAGTCTTTCTACTGCCGTTCTGATTAAAGCCTCTGCACCTTCTCGTATGGCCGTCTCGACCTCTTCAAAGTATTCAGGAGGCAGGGCCCATACCTCCGCTCCACGCATCATCGGCGTCCCGGTCGCAACTGGATACTCCAGGGCGGTCACTACCCGCACCTGACTCTCTTCCGGCCAGGGACGCTGAAGGATCTCATCAACCGCCGCATCGCTGTATTTGGAACCATCTATTGCCAGTAAAATCTTCATTGAAACCTCCCGCGCCATTTCTGCGTCACAGTGAAACCTCGTGCTTGTTCATTCGCCGCGTTCAAAAGCGGTTATTACCAAGTGTCATCTTTGCGAGCATCTACCCTTGTTCTCACCTTCAAAGCCTATCCTCAAAAGCAAAGATCATTAGGCAATGAACATGCCGGTCCGATCGGCCTGCCTCGAGGGCGAGTATGAGAGCAGTGTGTAGGGAAAGTTTCGCACTATCTGCGAGAAAACACGCTGACCAGGTCTGTGTCCAGGCTGACCGGAGAAAAAGGCCGATGGCTCAGGAGGCCGGGTCCGAGGCATCTATTCGAGCGTAGAAGATCTCCGTCTGTTTGGTCTTGGTATCCGTGGCTACGACAATTGCGAGTCCTTCTTTCTTTTCGCCCTCAGTGCGTCCGAAGAAACAAACGACGCCCTGAGTGTCTTTCTCACTTTCTGTATCCCCCACGCAACCTGGTTCATTCTGTTTCCAGCCAGCCGTCAGCATTCGCTCCTTGGAATAGAAGTCCCGGACATCCCTGGCGCTCCTGGTAGTGGTGAATGCGATAAAGCTGACCCTCCCCTGCATCGCCGCGCGGATTGCTAGCCTGGCAGCCAGGGGAATTTCAAGATCCGCCTTGGTTGCGCCATCAAAGGGAGGAACGTCGGTCCATAAGGCGCTGACAGTCCCGGCGCTGGGACTGCCGGTGAGTGTCTCGGCCATCCGACAGGAGAGGACAACGCTGACCAGAATGATTAAAGCCGCAAGGGTTGTTAGTAACTTCATCTTGACCTCCGAAGGGTTCGATCAGTTCAGATTCGGTTGTACACGTGGTCCAACAAAATGCGCGTTAAGTAGTCCAGCGCCGTGGAAGGTACGTTGATTTACTGGTTGCAGACAGCCCCGAGAAAATATGCGAAGCGTCCTCTCGAAGTCAATGCGTGACGTGCTCGTTGCCGTCTCTTATGATCGCGCTCCTGGAACTCTTAACGGCAAGTACGAAGGCCTCGTCTCCCACGAAATTTCCGTGGACCGGAAGCCCGCGCTACATCCCCAACTACAACAGTTGCTTCTCTTACGCAGAGAATGTTAGATAGTGAGCTAAGATTAGCACACGAGGCCATCACTAATGACCGATTATAAAAGACAGATTCGCTGGTGGGTCCTGCTTGCGGTAACAGCCATCGCTCTCTATCTGTGTTGGCTGATGGTGAAGCCATTTGTGGGGGTTCTTGGTTGGGCCGCGGTCCTCGTCATCGTCTTCTACCCAGTCCATCGACGAATAGCTGAGAAAACACAAAAGCCGAGCATCAGCGCCCTGCTCTCCTGCATTTTGGTCATTATCACGATACTCGGACCAGTCACACTGGTGACTATTGCGGTACTTAACGAGCTCTCCGGAGCCTTGCAGAATCTGAACGCCACCATCGCCTACCTACTGGATCCAAACTCACCGGTTACGGGACGCCTGCTGCAATGGCTTTCCAACTACGTTGATATTGGGCAGTTGCGTTCAGAACAGTACCTGCTGGACCAGTTAAAAGATCGTACGGGAATGATAGCCGGACAGACGCTGGGTTTCCTGGGTGGCGTACTCGGGATCGTCGTGCAGATCTTCTTTGTGATCTTCACGATGTACTACCTTTTTCGCGACGGCGACAAGATATTCAGCGTGATTAGAGATGCCTTACCACTGGAATCAGATCAGGCGGACTCTGTCATGAAACGCACTCGCGATGTCATCGGCGCCAGCGTTTACGGGGTCTTTGTGATTGCGATCATTCAGGGCTCTTTGGGAGGGCTTGCGTTCTGGGTCCTGGGTTTGCCGTCACCGCTGGTCTGGGGCGTCGTGATGACTTTTCTGTCGATGATCCCGATGGTGGGCGCCTTCATTGTTTGGATTCCGGCGGCAATATACCTGGCTGCAACCGGTCATTGGGTCAAGGCAGTGCTTCTAGTGGCCTGGGGAGCGCTTGTCATCGGAACCATCGACAATCTCTTACGACCAAAACTGGTCGGCGGTAGAACGCGTTTACACGAACTGCTCATCTTCTTCGCGGTTTTAGGAGGGCTTAGTGTTTTTGGCGTGCTGGGACTGGTATTGGGCCCGGTGGTGCTTGCAATTGCCCTGGCGTTAGTGGAGGTTTTTCGCGCCGCAGATCGGTCAGCTCGTGCCGAGGTACAGCCAGTGTCTGGAGAATAGGGCGTTTTACTTAAAAGCAATCACAACCAGCAGTGGTGCGCTCGCGTTGGGGCATCTTTTCAAGGTTGAAGCTTGTTCGTGTCATTTCGTGTTGTTTCGTGGATCGCTTTTCATTGAGCAAAAGCTGATCCACCAAATCACACGAACTGACCCTAAGTTTTTCGATTAGGTAACTTCTCTTGAAAAAACTCTCACCCGCGAGCTTCAGGGGCGCGGTGCCGGCGGCAGGATCGTCGCGACTACAGCCGTCGTCCACTCGCCGCGATTGTTAAAGTATCCGCCGCGCATCCACACGAGCGCGGTCCGGGGGTCATTCCACTTCGGAACGAGGGGCCGCAGGTTATCAACCGTCGAGTTGGCGGTGATTGGCGTCCATGTCCATGTCGCGCCGAAGTCTCGAGTCGCGCCTCGATAAATCTCTCGGTGGCGCTGGCCGTCGGCTCGACTCACCAGCGGCGCGCCGGTAGTGGGGTGCGCATCGGTCGAGATGTAGACGATGTCCGGATTGCTCGGATCAAGGGCGGCCAATCCCGTGTAGTCATCCTCCCGCGGATAAAGCCGCGTGCCAGCATAGGCGATCTCGTGCACACGCCAGGCCGATCCGTCCCAGCGCCCGTAGTGAAAGCGATGGTCCATGCCACCCTGTCCTGGCGGCAAGTCGCGGCCGTCTTTCTGGACTGAAAAGACCGCGTAGGGACGCTGCTTCTCATCCAGTTCCAGATCGATCACCCAACCCACGTTGTCGGCATCTCCCTGGAAGACCCTGGTCAGCTCCCACGCCGCGATCTCTACATCCGTGCTGTCGCTGAGCTTTTTGAAATGCGCTCCGTCGGATAGATAAACACTCGCGTCGCGGATGAAGCCGTGATAGATGCTGTTGTCGTAGTTTCTCGGGTGGTTTTCAGTTACCACGAAATGTATCGTGTCCTGACCATCGAAAGCATATTTGAGATACGGACTATAGCCCTCGCGACCTCTGAGAATCCGTCCGCCGTAGCGCCAGGTGCGGCCCGAATCGTTTGAGTACATGTAGTTGGGGTCGTGTTTAGGACCACGAAAGATGTTAAGAATGCGGCCTGAGCGCAAGCGGAAGAGGTTCGAATAGGTGACGTTGTCGCCCGAGAACGTGCGGGAGTCAACCCCCGGCGTTTCGAACTCGAAGGCCGGCCCCCAAGCCAGTGGATTGTGCGGCTCAGAGAACCGGTAGTAGATGCGGCGCTCTCCGCCGTGCTTCGTGTACATGGCCAGTAAGCGCCCATCCGGCAGCGGAAGAAAGGCAGGCCCGTCGTGATCGTCCTGCTCGAAATGGCGATGGAACACTGTCCGCTGCGTTGTGCCGGTGGCAATGTCATAAACGGCGATCTCCACGTTTCCCCAGTCGGGGTCCTTGTTATTGGCGAAGTCACCGACGGCGCGCACTGAGCCTACGATCAGCTTGCCGTCATGGACGATGGCACGCTCGTCCATGAACCAGGACCACGCGCCGTTGTCATTAAGTTGGACCAGAGTCCCGGCTACGTAGTTGCGAGGGAGATCGGCAGCGACGATATGCGCTGCTAAAATACATGAAATCCATAATCTGAGCATTGATCATCTCCTTGCGAGACACGTCGTTATATTCTGACTTGAAACTCACCACATCGCCGGGATAGTGCTGAGACATCGAGGCCCTGTTGACACATATCGAGAAGGTCGAGCGCCAGCGATTGCAGGTTGTGTATTTTTTTAGAATGGGCCTCCTGCTTGCTATTTGGCTTCAGATGTCGCGTTTGCAGATTTCTCCAAGTCTTCCGCTATTCGCGGATACATCCAGGAGTATTGCAAACCCTGATGCCTGGCACCATATGTTGCCGGAATATCACGGGTGGCATCGCTAGGAATAACCAACGGGATTAAGCAGCACACACTCAGCGCAATTGGCCGCCAACTAAGCCTGTTTCGGCTCTCATCCATTTTTTTCGGGGGTAATGGCACTGCTCTAGAGAGCCGACCACGATAGACATTGATGCCGAGCAAAATAACGCCGATAACGACCATGATCAGATTGAGCGTCTGTCCGGTTGGCAAGCCCCACATCGAGATGGGGTATTCGCGCAACAGATCAATCGGAACTCTGAGCAAGGCATAAAGAATTACGAAAAGAGCGGCAACTCTGCCCGGCGGAACCTTGCGACTTCGAACCCATAACAGAAACGGCACGAGCAGAAAGTTTTTGAGTCCGTCATACAGTACTACCGGATGACGAAAGCCCTCGACATTCGGAAACTTCACGCCCCAGGAGACATCGGTCAGACTCCCGAAGATCTGGCCATCAATAAAATTTCCGATTCTGCCAAAACCGAGAATAATGGCGGCGGAAATCGCCAGTAGATCCAGTATCTGACGAAAAGGCGCACGATAGAGTAAACAAAAAATAATTACTCCCGTCGCGCCACCAAATATAAGTCCATGAGTGGCAAAGCCTCCCACCCAAATGCTCGGAATTAGCAAAAGATGTTCTCGGTAAAAATCCCATTCGTTGTTGATAACTACCAGCGCGCGTCCGCCAATCGACACGCCGATTGCCAGAAAAAGTGTTAAATCATAAACGGCAGGGAGTGAAAGTCCGACGCTTTCCCGATTACGACGCAAAAAAAGATGAACATTGAGAAAGCCTAATGTAAAGCTAAGTCCATACCACCAAAAATGAACGCCCCAAATCGAAAAAATAATGGGGTCAATATTGTGGACAAACGGACCGAACATAGTGATTGAATGCTACGCCTTCGAATTGTCAGCATCCCCTTCCATACAATCTCTCTTGCCAATACCACCATCCCAAAGAAAGCAGAACAGTGCCGCCGATCATAAAAGCGAACAGCGTCGCGAACCACCAGGGATGCCACGTCTCCTTACTTCTATAGGAACCGAACAAATCGATAGCCAGCAAAATGAAAAACCAAGTAAACCAGATAGTAATTGACGTCCCACATACCGAAGCTTCCCATAATTCCGAACTCGTTCCCACCTAAGCTTTTTCTCTTGCTTAGTTTGACTTAGGTCGCGGTGTGACATCACCACGAAACCAACGGCCGCAACTAAGAACACAGTAAGGCCAAGCCAAAACTGTGAATGCGATCCGAGCCACAAGCCGAGGAGGCAAAGTATCACAATCAAAGCGGGACCTACGATTACAGATTGTAGACTTCTGTTAAAATTCAATTCGCAAGCCAAAAATAGGTAGCCGTTTGTTCTCGCTTAGAAACCGCGGAGTTGGTTGATGAAATTCGTAGTTCGGCTGCACTATGCTGTCGTGATTAGTAACATTGAAATAATCGATATACGGCGCCAGAGACCATCTTTTGAAATCGAAGCGCTTTTCCGCCCGCACGTCCAGACTGGCAAACTTCGATAAGCGAAGCGCGTTAATGTCTGATTCCTGCGTGATGCGCTGAACATAAATGAACGAATTCGGCAAAACTTCAATTGGCGTTCGGTTGGTGTAGGGCAAGCCACTCGCAATACGATATTTTGCTGCCACGCTGAACCCATGGAAGCGTGTGATGCCGATTAAAGTTAGTTGATGCGGGCGTTCGAAATCCGATGGAAATTGAAAGCCGTCTTCCGTGAATTTGCGGCGCGAACGGATAAAACCATAAGAAGCCTGTCCCGAAAACCTTCCGGTCAAAGCTTTTTGCACCGAAACTTCAAAACCCTTCGCAGCTCCGCTGCCTGTATTGAAATGCTTTCCGTCCAAAGCGAACGTCTGTGTCGGAAGCAGCGGTTGGACGATTAAGTTGTCATAGTTTTTTTGATATGCCTCGAAGCGGACGCGCAAATCCTCGCGCAGAAGCCATTCAATCCCGCCGATAAAATGCGACGCAGTTTGCGCTTTCAGGTTTCGATTGTCAGGTGTGAGTGAAAGCACAAAGAGACTCGGCGGCTGGCGATAGATTCCGGTTGCTAAAACAAGTGCGATTCTCGATGTCGCGTTGAATCTTGCTGAGACGCGCGGACTTGCCAGAGTTTCCCGCGTGATTCCGTAACGGTCTAGTCGAATGCCTGGTGTTATCGAAAACTGCTTCGTGATGCGCCAGGTCGCTTGAGCGTAGCCGAAAGCGGAAGTTTCCGTCTTCAGAGTCAAGCGATTCGAGAGCGGCGCGGCGTTAAATTCCTCTTCCAAAGGGCTGTAAAATCTGCCCGTGTTTTCGAACGTAGAATAGTCGGCGCCGTCAAAATAGACGCCGCCGCCGTAAGCTAATTCCACTTTGTTTGAAATGGCGGAAGTCGTTTCTTCCTTGATGCCGAACTGCGAGTCGCGCAAATCACGCGCACGCTGCAAAAAGTCGCTGCCAGGCAGATAGAATGTCCCGTCGTTGTGCGCGCCTGTCGCCCAGACGGTTGTGCGCGCCAGAGTTGTCGATCCAAAAACCGAACTCAAGGTCGCGCCGGCAATCAAACGGCGCGAGGTCCGTTTTAACCGAAATCTATCTGTTCGACGGCCAATGTTAAATGATTGTTCGTTGGTCTGATCGAAAGCTTCAAAGAAATTCAAAACTGAGATGGAAAGTTTGTGACGCGGCGTGAAATCGTGAACGAATTTATTAATAAAATCCAACGTGCGCGGATAACCAATTATGCCTTGTCGGGAAATCCCGGCAACGTCGAGCGCCACATCAATATAACTGCGCCGCGCCGAAACAAGCCAACTGCCATTTCTACCTAGCGGTATGTCAATGCTGCCGCCCGCAGTCCCTGAATCTGCGAAAATTACTCCTTGAACCCGCTCGCGGTTGGCTTCACGTAATTTTATATCCAACGCGGATGACAGCTTATCGCCAAACCTACCACCGAAACCTCCGGCCGAAAATACCGCGGTCTCAAAAACATCGGGGGCGAGAATCGATGCGCGTCCCCCACGGTTTCCGTCGTATTTATCAGTAAAATACGTAAAATCCTGAACGGGAATATGATCAATAAAAGTTAGATTTTCTTCCGGCGAACCACCGCGCACAATTAGATCGGCAAATTCGCCCGAAGCCGCGCTGACTGCCGGGAGCGAATTTATCACGCGCAATGGGTCGCCGCCGCTGCCGGGTGTCTGACGGATTTCTTCGAGGTTGAGAGCAATGTTGCTGACCGCCTGGTCCAGGGTTTCGGCAAAGATTTCGCTTCGCACCTGAACCGATTCGCTGACGGTTAGATCAAGGTGAATATTCAGCAGAGTGGTCCGATTGCCCGTAACGCCGATCTGATTCTTAATGATCGGGGCAAACCCGCTCGCGCTGATTTCCAAATCATAAAAGCCAGATTCGACTTCAAGCCGAAAATGTCCGTCGGCATCGCTCGACGTTTCAACGCCGCTTTTCAAAACGATTCTCGCGCCCGCAATTGCCTGGCCGCTTGTGCGTTCGGTAATTTGCCCGATGATGAATCCCTTGGAGTTGGAAGAAGTTTGGGAGAAACTACTTACAAGAGAGAGAAGGATGAAACCGGTAATAAAAGGAATCGGTTGTAATGCCTGCATAGTTCCTTAATACTTCTGAAATTCGTTTACTATAAATAGCCAGTCCCATCTGTCGCTACTTTTCTCTCCTCCCACTCGGATAATGAATATGCTTACCATCTCACCCGCTTTTAACTTTCTCTCAAGATGAGGGATTACTTGTTTCTGAACGGGCAGCCAGTATTCATTGTTGCATTCGATAAATAACAACTCGGTCTCTAACAGGCCGGAGATATCCGGCTTTACGCCAAATGTCCCCACCCACATCTTGATTAGCTCTTTCCGTACTGAGGAAATTGGGCGAGACTGACCGGTATAGGCAACTCTTACCTGAGAAGGAAGCGAATCAGCGTTGAGAGCAATTTGCTTCTGTTCATATTTTCTTTCTTCGACATCAGCGTTCAACTTGATAATTTCGGTAAATGTTCGGGGCTTATACAGCTCCCATGGAAATCCCTGAGAGTAAGCAGCGAGGTTAGTGAAAACAAGGAGTGTAAAAGCCAGGATGAGGGGTCTGAGTTTCATGTGCTTACTTTCCTTTTCAAGTGACGATAAAACTCTGTAGCTTCGTGCTTCCGAAGATAACTCAAAGCTGAATTTGGCTAAATGATCAGCATGATAGTGCAGCATGCTTGAGATCTTCTCACCTCAGGCCGGCAGACGTCGTTAGGCCTTGTGTTACTGTTGCGGGTTTTCTTAGCTCCCGAACGCAAGCTGGACAGCATGCGCCACTCTTATTCCTTTTTCGGTTTTCGCACCACTTCCACCGAACAATGAGCGCGAGATACAACTGCGGCTGAGGTGCTGCCTAAAACAAAACGCTCTAGTCGATTGCTGAAACCCGTTGACCCAACGAAGATACAGTCGGCACCCCAGGCTTCCGCCACCTCGACCAGCGCCCGCTTCGGATCACCTTCGCGTACCCCGGTGGATACGGCCACAGGCGCATCCTTCAACAATCCGGCCGCATCGGCCAGAATCTTCTCCACCCAGTCTCGATCCGCGCGATTACTCTCTTCGATTGTTGCCGAGACTGTCGGGATGAGTCGGCCAAGAAGAGTCGGCATCAGCGGATCCATCACCGCAATCAGTCGAACTTCACTACCCGCGGGCCATGACCGGCTGGCGACTTCACGCACTGTGGCCTCGCTGCCCGGTGAACCGTCGATACCAATAACATTGCGGACAGGGTTGTCTCGCTCCTCCACACGCCCGCGTGCGACCCGCACCGAACCCCGCGCCTCTGTCACTACTCTTTGCGAAACACTCCCGAGGACCATGCGCTTGATCCCCGAGTGACCGTGCGATCCAACGACAATGAGACCCGGCTGCCATTGGTCCGCCTTGGCCACCAATTCCCAGGCCGGCGACCCGCTCGTGGCCTCGATCTCTATCTGCCAACGAGGGAAGGCCTCTCTTAACCGGTCGCGTGCCTTCGCCGCCATCGCCTGGGCCTCCTTCACTGCAATCGAAGCCTTCGCATAGACGCGTTTCATGTCCGCCGGAACCTCGACTTCCATCGCCTGCTCGACAATATCGTCTGTAGACAGGGACAGTGTCGGCAACCAAACCTCCGCTACGCTCATGATCAGCGCGTCGGCCACCGGAGGTAATCCTGCTTTCTGTAGGTCGTCAAGAGCAGCTTCACTGCAATCAGAGCCGTCGTAGCCAATCAGTATCTTCATTTGATTGCTCCTTTCCTGAGTTCAACGGCAACCCCCCATACCCTTTAAGATGGACGGTACTTAGTGGCCTAATCCGAAAGCTCGAGCGGGTTTTCACTCAAAGAGTAGCGTAACTTTCCTCAACTAAACGCTAAGTTATCAGGTTCTTGATAAATCGCCCTGCGCCATAAGCCAAAACTCCCGCAATCGCTCCCACGAGCAGGGTAGAAAGTCCGGATCTCCACCATGAACTCGTGGACCATAGACTCTTTACCGATCCGATCGTAAAGAACACAGCCCCGGTTAAGAGGGCAGACAGTTCCAGCGCGTTAGTCAATCCGAAGACGTAAGGGAGAAGCGGGACCAGGCCGCAAAAAAGGAAAGCGCTGAAGGTGCTTGCTGCCGCCCACCACGGAGATCTCACCTCCTGCGGCAATCCATACTCTTCTGTAAGCATTGTTCTGACCCATCGATGGGGGTCTGCGGTAACCAGCTTGACTACCCGTTCCAGGTCATTTCCCGAGAACCCCTTGTTAGCGAAGATCTGCCTTACCTCTTCCCGTTCGCCCTCCGGAGCAAGCTCGATATGGCGGTGTTCAATGGCTTCAATTCGTTTAAGGTCTTCATGCTCCGCTTTGGTGCCGAGAAAATTGCTCGCTGCCATCGAGAAACCGTCGGCAAGAAGATTTGCAAAGCCCATGATGAGAATGATTACAGGCGATAACTGGGCGCCGGCCACTCCGCTGACGACTGCAAAGGTCGTTACGGAGCCGTCGATACCTCCATAGATCCAGTCTCGTAAATAGTTATGCCGAGGTCCTGCTGCGAGGCGCTGTTCAATTGCTTCTGCCGAATGTTCGTGTTCCATGATTCCTCCGTACAAAGCACCACAAGCCTCTTAAAGCCTTAAATCATGACTCAAATTTTATCAAAGAGAATTAAGACACCGATGGCAATAAAGAGCAGCGCCGCGCCCCGCTTTACCCAATCGAGAGGGATATAATTGCCGATTACTGCACCGACGATGACTGCCACCGCGGAAATGCAGGTGAAAGCGACGGTGGCGCCAAGGAACACTGCCCAGGGCCGGTTCGTACTGGCCGATATCGTCATAGCAGCGAGCTGCGTCTTGTCACCGATCTCTGCAAGAAATATGACTCCAAACGTAGTCAGAAAGACCCGCCAATCCATATCGCTCGTCTCCTTCAAGAATCGTTTTTGGTTCTATTACATGATCGCGGCTGCCTCTACAAGGTGAATTGGCGCCTGCGGTTTCAACCTTCGGCCTGAGCCCTCAACGCAAGTGGGGAAGAAACCTATATTCTATGCGCCTTTTTTCGCATCGTTTGCGCATACTTCCACACTGTGGCAGCGGGACATTCCTGTAACACGCATTTGATTAAATGTAGCGAGATCGGCATGCTTGTTGCCCATCAAGCGATTGAAAGGATTGGGTGCGAAATATGTATGCAAGATTGAGCGAAGATGAATCGAGAACGCTGCTGGGCTCGGCACGTGTCGCGCGACTGGGTTGCATCGCAGATGGTGAGCCCTACATCATACCGATCAATTACTATCTGGAAAACGATGGCATTTACAGCCATTCATTGCCGGGACTGAAGATCGAGGCGCTTCGAGGGAACCCCCGGGCCTGCGTCCAGGTTGACGAGATTGAGACTGATGTTCTGTGGCGGAGTGTACTCGCCTTCGGTGTCTATGAAGAGATTCTTAACCCAACCGAACGGAGAGAAATTATTAACCGCCTTCTAGATCAATCCCCGTTGTTAACACCGGTTGAGTCGGCTCTTGCCGCGGATGGAGGCCCACCGCCGGTAATCGTCTTTCGCATCAGAATCGAAAGAATAACCGGCGTCGCCGAACGGTGAGCGTCAAACATCCACAGTCAGTAGTGAGATAAACGTCGACCGGCTAACCAGACGCTCGTTTGCCATTCTCCTTTTTACGGTTGTTCGGCATACTCGGTGTCGGTTCAGCCCCTACACCAAGAATTGTCTGGCTGCCTGGCTTGCTTCTAGCTCACAGTGTGCTGTCGATGGGCTCGTTGCGGCCTAAGCCAAGAAATTGAAACTTGTCTTCGGCAAGCACATTTCCGGTAAGGTTCTATTTTTAACGGGGACTGCAATCGGAGTCGAAACTGTCGATTGGATCATCGCGACGCAGAGAGTAAACACAGACAGGCGTTTCCTTACGTCAGGGCAAGTTCGGCGCGAATGGGCTCACTCCTGATCAACAACGCGGACGTCGGCGATTTCTCCTCGAAAAGTGCGAAGCATCTGCTGGACCAATGGATCTTTTTTAGCGGACTCGACGAGATCCTGTTTCCGGCGTCGTTCGCTCTCCTCTTTTGAATCATCGCCGGCAGCGCCTGCCTCCTTTATTACAATGCGCACGCCAAGGTCTCTCCCCGTTACCTCTTTGCAAGCCTCCCGCAAGAGCTTCACGTTGTCACTCTTCGCAAGGGTGTCGCGCAGGGATCTTGCCTCAGGCGCAAACTCGATACAGAGCTCTCCCGCTTCCAGTGTTGTTTGGGTTGCCCCTTCGAGAACACTGACCAGAAACATCTTGCGTTTGCTTTCAAGCACGGATTTGATTCTCTCAACTTCCGACCCACCTGCCGGCGCTTCGACATTTGGCACTGATTGTTCTGGCGCCTTGGAGGATTGAGGCTCGAGTGCGGTCTTTACCGCCGCGCCTGTCGAGGGCCCACTTGACAGAGACCTCGCTGCTGGGGGTGTCGTTCGACTTCCCGAGGGCCGCTCGGTATTCGCCTTTGGTATGGACGGTGGCTTCGTCAGGGCTGGCGGTTGACCAGAGCGCAGCGACTCTTCAAGCGCCGAAAGTCTGTCGATGATCTGTGTGATGGGCTCGAGTCTCCGCATCTCCATCAGTTTCACCAGACCAATCTCAACCTGGTAGCGCGGGTGTGCGGCTTTTTGAAGTTTCGTCTCCGTTTCTGCCAGGGAGTGAAAGAACCGAACCAGATCCGATTCGGTAAACAGGTCCGCCTGCCGTTTTAGTTCTCCCGGGTCGCACACGGCCGCTTCAAGCAGTTCCTCACTACCCGAGACTTTCATCACCAGCAGGTCCCGCAAGTGAGCAAGCAGATCGCGGCAGAAATTGCGCAGATCATGGCCACGCATCACAACATCTTCAACGACACGCAACGCCTCAGAAGGCTGACCGGCGGCGATGCCATCGATCACCCGAGTCAGAATATCTGCGCCCGCAACTCCCAGGGCCAGTTCGACGTCCGCCTTCTTTATCTGTGAGCCGGCGAAGCTGATCACCTGATCGAATGCCGATTGGGCATCGCGCATCGAACCTTCGCCCGCGCGCGCAATCTCACGCAGCGCCTCATCGGGCACTTCAATCTTCTCGCTGCGCGCAATCAACCGCAGCCGGTCAAGGATCTTGGCGGTGGCAATGGTGCGAAATTCGAACTGCTGGCAGCGTGAAAGAATTGTTTCGGGAACTTTTTGCCGTTCGGTAGTGGCCATGATGAAGATGACCCGAGGTGGGGGCTCTTCAATAGTCTTGAGCAACGCATTGAACGAGTGCCCTGAAAGCATGTGGACCTCGTCAATGATGAAGATCTTGTAGCGGTCCCGGGCCGGCGCAATGCCGATGGTGCCGATGATTACCTCTCTGACATTCTCTACCTGAGTGTTCGAAGCAGCATCAATCTCCTGGACGTCGATCGACCGGCTTTCAGTAATCTCGCGACACGAAGAACAGGCGTCAGAATCGTCGGCGCGACAAGGGATAGGAGTTGGCTTCGCAGTCTTGTGACAGTTAAGGGCTTTTGCCAGCAGCCGGGCGGTGGTTGTCTTGCCAACGCCGCGAGCGCCTGAGAACAAATACGCTTGGTGCAACCGTTCGTGCTCGATTGCATTGCGTAAGGTTCTGGTAATGGGCTCCTGCCCGGTTACTTCTTCAAAACTCTGCGGTCGCCATTTGCGCGCTATTACCTGATATGCCAATGAAGTTTGCTCTCTCTTAATTATTCTTTCCTAATTATTCTTTGCCAAAGCGGGTACCGGATACTTTTTGATTAGTTTCCAGAGGATGATCAGGCTGTCGTCGGTGTCCTTGCGAATGATGCGAAAACCCACGAGCAAATCCCCCTCTCCATAGCTGATCGAACGAAGCAGATACGTTATGCCAGGTCGCGCCGGCAGCCTACTAAGAAACGGCCAACCTGAGACCGTCGTTCCTGCTTGAAACCGCCTATACTCGAGTCGTGCCTCAGGTTCGCTTTTAGGTGGTACGTATTGGGCGAGGAGTTGAACAGCATAGTGTTCTGGTGTTAACGACTCAAGCGAGACATCTTCCACTGCGGTCATCATTCCATAGTTAGCACCTGCGAACCCCACGGACAAGGATCCGGAATCCCACGATATATTGGAATCTGCGCCATATTCATGGGTGCGCTTGCTGAACGAGTAATAAGCACCACCGCCCCGCAGGGTCATGCTCTTTTTTACCTCTCGGTATACTTCAGTGTCATAACGTTCGCGGGGAAGTAGACGGATCAGACCGGTGTTGGGTTGTTCAAGAAAGGTCGCATAAGTATCCTCGTCTTCCTTAGCAGGAGCCAATAACTGGGTTTCAAGTTTCAGCAGTTCGGCCCGTCTGGTTTCGATCTCCCGTCGCAGATCTTGCCGTGAAGGTGACTGGGCAAAGCCACTGATAATGACAAGCGAGATAACTGCGAGAAGCAAGGCACCGCTAAAGATGGTCTTCATCGATTTACTCCTGGCAGAGGGTTGCGAGCAGTAGCGAAGTCTACCACCGTAAAAACCGAAAGAGCAACGAAACTCCTGTTTCGTTGCTCTTTGTTTGAAAGCCTGGCCAGACTCCGGACTTACCCGCAACACACGCGCGCCTGGCTACCGTTGCTCCGTTCCCGGTCTGGCGGGGTTCACGAAAACCGCCGTTGTGCGGAGCCCGAAGTCTGATAACTTGTCAAAACATTTCCGATTGCCCATTGCCGAATGCCGATTTGTTCTATCGCACACGGCTAAATCGTTCAACCTGAAAGAAAGCTTCAAATGTTCTTGCCAATCGGAAATTGGCAATGATCTAGATCGCCGTTTTGCGATGGGCCAGCATCCTCAGCAAGCCGTTAATCGCGAGATGCAGTAGCACGTAAGCGATTATCGCAATAACAATCGGCAGCAGCAACGTGTGCCCCTCGCCCGTACGCGGACTCGCCACAATTCCGCGAAAGGGCTCGTAGAACGGAGACGTAACTGTGACAATAAACTGAACAAACCCTGCGGTGCTACGCGCGGCCATCAATGCGAGAAGAAATCGCATCGCTAACAGACCGTAGATCACATAAAAGATGTAATCGATAACCTGCGAGACCCTGGCGGCGCCACGCCCGCGCTCAACTTCTCTCTCGGTGTTGATTACTTCATCAACTGCCTTCGAGCGGAAATCTCCGGCAACCTGCTGGATCCTCTGTGGCTCTCCCGCTGCGGGCACGCTCGCCTGGTCTGCAATCTCGGACTGGACCTCGCCTTCGACCTGCGCTTTCACAGACTCATGCTGTACGGATCGTCTGGCTTCTTCGGTGGCTAGTTTGTCGTCCATTAAAATCCTCCCTCGTTAACGCCTGCTTTACTCCGGGGGAAGAATGAGCCAGGGATGTATGTCCTGCTTAGGTACCATTGAAGCCGGTTCGCATACGGCGAAGGTAGGCGCCAGGAAATTTTCCTGTGGCCTTTACCGTCTCGAGCACGCGCTTCGCTTCCGGGAGCGTCGTGCCACCATAGACTGCCATGATGCGATAGTTGGGATCTACATTCGTATAAAACAGATTCTCGATGTCGACACATCTTGATGCGAAAACTTTACGATCCGGAAACAGGATTTGTGTTTGCAGGCGTTCGCTTTCGGGGACAAAAATGTCGCAATCGTCTTCCCTTGCTGTAACGCTCTTCAGCACCACCGCATAAAAGAGCTCCGTATCAAAGATCACTGAGTTTTGAGGAACACGAAAGGGCAAATCATTGGGGCTGAAAGTCGCCGTGGTCTTGCATGCAACCTTCGGATTCCCGCAGATCGATCCTCGAGGGCGTTTCCGCGCCACCCTCGACTGCGCAGCGGAGCCTTCCACAAACACAATCGCGCCTAAAAGACCAAGTGCAACTGCGAAAAGAATGAAACGAGACCTCATATTTCTGTTTAGCGATGATCAGGTGAGGGGCGATGTTTCATTGTAACCCATTTCTATAAACTGGCGGAGAGGGTGGGATTCGAACCCACGGAACGGTTTCCCGTTCACAGCATTTCCAGTGCTGCCAATTCAACCACTCTTGCACCTCTCCGAAGGCCGTGACAAGTAACAGGTGACAAGTGACAAGCACGAACCGGTAATCTTTTCCTTGTCACCTGTCACTTGTCACCGTTCTGATGGCGGAGAGGGTGGGATTCGAACCCACGGTGGGCTTTCACCCACTCCGGTTTTCGAGACCGGTGCACTAATCCACTATGCGACCTCTCCAAAACAGATGCTGGATGCTAGATACTAGATACTGGCAGCGCTGCGACAGCATGTACATTCCAGCATCTAGCATCCAGCATCCAGCATCTGCTTTCGTCGTTCCCGAAAGAACTCCTGCATTATCTCGCGGCACTCATGTTCCAACACCCCGGAAGTAACCTCGATTCTGTGATTCAGAAAGTCAGTATCACAAATTCGGAATCGCGATTCGACTGCTCCGGCTCGTTCATCGCGCGCGCCATAAACCAATCGCTTTACTCTCGCTTGTATCAAAGCGCCTGCACACATCACGCAGGGCTCAATCGTGGAATAAACCACCGCATTCGTAATTCTATAGTTACCCAACTTGTGGGCCGCTTCGCGCAAGGCGACGATCTCCGCATGTGCGGTTGGATCCTGATCGGTGATGGTCCTGTTTCCGGCCACCGCCACAATCGTCTCATCAGCCACGATGCACGTGCCAATCGGAACTTCGCCGCGTTCGCGCGCGTCGTGTGCCGCAGCCACCGCCTGACGCATCCACTGCGCGTCCATTTCTCTTTCTTCGGCGGCCTTCATGATTGAAACATTTGCGCCAAACAGCGGGAAAATCAACTATAGGTGTCGTGCTCAAACACTGTCAAGCGAGTGGTCTGCGGAGCAGTTAAGCAGTTAAATCAAGGTGAAAACCGTCTGCTCGCATGGCTGAATCAGGCTTCTTTGAAATAACTCAACTACGGACGAGTCTCAAACGCGTGCTATATTATTCGCTCTGAGTCGGGATATTTCCACTCTCCTCCGGCTCTCAATCGTTCAGGTTGATGACCACCGACGCCCAGCAAAAAGGATCTACTTCATTATCAGGTGAACGTATGCCGTCGCGTTTGCGCCCTGCCGCGCCGTCTGAAGGTGCGGTGACGGATCGAGTGCAGACTCCGGCCGCTATGATGCGTCGCATGTCGCCTGGTGAATTCAACACCGCGATGATCCACTTTTATCGCGGAGAAGTGCAGCGCTCAAACACCTGGCGCAACCGCCTGGATACAACTACAAACTGGGCCGTGCTGACCGCAGGCGCAACCTTGTCATTCGTGTTCGGTTCGGCAACTAACGCGCATTTTGTCATTCCCATTAACTCAATCCTGGTGGCCATCTTCCTGCTGATGGAAGCGCGTCGCTATCGCTATTACGAAATCTGGTCCAGTCGTGTGCGCATCCTCGAAACGGGATATTTTGCCCAACTCCTGGCGCCGGAGAGTGTGCCACCCGATGAAGCCTGGGCTGAACACCTGGCGTCAGACTTAATCACTCCCCACTTCACAATTACTGAATGGGAAGCAGTGGGGAGACGTTTACGCCGAAACTATCTCTGGATATTCGCCTTGCTCGCCTTGAGCTGGAATCTCAAAGTTTATCTGCATCCGCTACCGGCCCGTGATTTCGATGCCTTCATCGATCGCGCGACGGTTGGACTAGTGCCTGGATGGTTCGTGTTTGCTATCGGCGTTATTTTCAACGCGGCAATTGCAATCTTCGCTATCGGCACAGTGCGTTTGCGGGAAGCTACAGGAGAGGTGTTGCCGCAGCACCAGTTTTCGTTACGGCCGTTGAGACGGATGACAAATTGGACGAGAACTGCCGCGGCCGCGTCGCGTCGCACGACTGCGCGGGCCAAACGTGCTCGGCAGCGCGTGCGTGGATCTACTACCGGTGAATTTCGTAAGCTCGATATCAGCGAGACACCGGATAGAGATTCGCGACGAATCGATATTTCAGAAACCCCAGATAGAGACGCGACCGTTAAGCTCTGAAAACAGAAGTCAGGAGACAGAATTCAGAAGTCAGAGGTCAGAGGTCAGAAGTCAGCTTCAACAATACTCTCGTTATTCTGAACCCTCACTTCTGCTCTCAGCCTTCCAACCTCTGTTCTCTGACTTCTGACCTCTGGCCTCTGACCTCTGTCTTTTTATGATTCAACTGCGCGGACAACGATTAACTCTGGCTCAAATTGTGGCCGTTGCAAATGGGCTTGAGCAGGTGACTCTTTCCGAAGACGCCCGCGAGCGCGTCGAAGCGGCCCGGAAAGTCGTAGAGAAGATCGTCGAAGAAGACCAGACTGTTTACGGAGTGAACACGGGTTTTGGAAAGCTGTCGGATGTTCGCATCGATCGCGACGACCTGGTTGAGTTGCAGCTAAATCTGGTTCGAAGTCATGCGTGCGGATTAGGAAGTCCCCTCTCCAAAGCTGAGACGCGGGCAATGTTGCTCTTACGCGCGAATGTCCTGGCTTGCGGTCTCAGCGGCGGGCGTTCTGTTCTCATTGATACACTCGCAGCAATGCTCGAACGAGGTGTCACACCAGTGATACCTGAGAAAGGCTCAGTGGGTGCTAGTGGTGATCTGGCGCCTTTGGCCCATCTGGCACTCGCGACGATCGGTGAAGGCGAAGCGTTTTATGAGGGAGCGCGCCTGACCGGCGCCGAAGCGCTTAAACGGGCCGGCATAGAGCCGCTCAAACTCCAGGTCAAAGAAGGGCTCGCGCTTTTGAACGGAACGCAGGCGATGGGCGCCGTCGGCGCTCTGGCACTTTACGGGGCTGAGCGCGTGACCCGCCTGGCCGACGTTGCCGGCGCCATGTCGCTCGAAGCCTTGCGCGGAACGCCAGTCGCTTTTGACAAACGCATTCACGAAGCACGGCCTCATCCACAACAGACGTTAGTCGCTACTCATCTGCGTGAGCTGCTGGAAGGTAGTGAAATCAGAGACTCGCACCTGACGAACGACCCGCGTGTGCAGGATGCCTATAGTTTGCGCTGCATGCCGCAAGTACACGGCGCAGTCCGGGGAGCGTTGGCCCACGCCAGAGAGATTGTGGAGATCGAAGCGGGGAGTGCAACCGACAATCCGCTGGTTTTCGCTGAGACGGGAGAAGTTCTTTCCGGTGGCAACTTCCACGGCGCACCCCTGGCGCTGGCGTTTGATTATGCTGCAATAGCGCTTACTGATCTGATTAGCATTACTGAGCGTCGCATTGATCGTTTAGTGAATCCGGACTCAAACGAGGATTTGCCTCCGTTTCTAACTGAGCATGCAGGCACGGCATCCGGGTTCATGATGCTGCAAGTGACGGCGGTGGCGCTTCTGAGTGAAGCTAAGGTGTTGGCACATCCTGCAAGTGTAGATAACGTGCCCACGGATGGCGGCAAAGAAGATCATGTGTCAATGGGTATGACCGCGGCCACGAAATTGAGATCCATTGTTGAGCTTGCCGAACTGGCCACAGCAATTGAATTAATGACGGCGGCGCAGGGTTTGGAATTTCGCAAGGGGCTGGCTCCCGGCCGGGGCGCCAAAGCCGCTTATGAAATCGTGCGCGCACGCGTACCCAGGCTTACGGCGGATCGCTCGATGTCGCAGGATATTGAAAAGATTGTCGACGCAATTCGAGAGGGTGAGTTTGATTCGCTTTTGTAACGCAAACTGTTACTTTGCGGACGTCACCAAAGAGGCAGATCGTTGTAGAGGTCGATCGGACGACGGAGTCTTTGTAACCCAACGGTCCGCAAACTAACAGTTTGCGTTACGTTGGCTTGGCAGATATCGTCTTTCCAAAACATAACGGAGGTAGCTAAATGTCGGACGCATTTGATAAACGGAGACAGGGTCTGGAAGAGGAGTATTTTCACCGCAAGAATAAGGAAGCCGTAGAAAAGCTGCGGGAGAAAATGAAGGTCTCGGAAGAAGCGAAAGCCGCGGCTACGTCTGCGATGACCTGCCCGCGCTGCGGCGGCAGTCTGAATGAAACAGAGATCGATGAAGTATCGATCGATGTTTGTGAAAAGTGTGGCGGAGTTTGGCTGGACTCAGGCGAGATGGAACAACTGACAAAACGTGAAGCGGGCGGAAGTGGCGGCTTCTTCAGCAAGCTCTGGGGCGGCTCGTAGCGGCGCAAATCTCTGACGATCAATCGCGGTTCTTATTAACGCCTATTGTGTTGATTGAGTCCGAGAGGATCTGATCGACCATCCGCTGACGTATAGCCGGATCTTGATGAGTGCCCGGCCATTTGTCTAACACCATTCCATTCCGATTCAAGAGGAGATGTGTAGGAACTACCATCTCGACTAATGACGAAGGCGGTGGTGGTGCGCCGTCGGTTCGCCAAATAAAGCCTCTTGCGCCCTGGCCTAAAGATTTAACATAAGCAAAGTATTGGGCTTTATTGTTGTCATCAGTGAGCATCACAAAAAAATAGGGGATTCCGCTGCTCTTTAAGCCCTCGCGAATTCCATTCATTTGGCTTTGCGCCGCCTTGCATGCGCCGCATTGAGGATCGACAACGGCAATCATATAAAACGAACTCTCAGCTGCGACATCTATAAGACTTCGACCGTCTTCCGTCTGCATCGCTCTAACATTAAGCGTTTCTCCAATTGTGGGGCCAGAGAACTCCTTAACCCTTCTGCTGTTGAAATCGTATCCCTCGCCAGTTAATGAAACTTTGCCTTTTGGTCTGAGGACGAAACTCGTAACAATTACGCTCAAACCGAATACCACCAGGCACTGAATCACAATGCTGCGGTTAGCGTTCAGCCATTCTAAGACGGGCTTCTTCATCTTATTGTCTTCGATGCCGTCGCTTTCCCAGGAGGCAACCGGTGCTGTTCTAAAGCTGCAATCAACAATTGCAACCTCACTGCGGCGCGCTTATCCGGTGGCCTAATTGATCCAACTGCACTTCTTATCCCAACCTCATCGCTGGCAAGAAGACTGGCCGGTAATCTGTATTGTTTAAGAAGCAATTCAATATTGAGAACAGCGCTAACGCTATTAGCGGATTCGCAATCATCGATCTTTTCTTCACTCGCGCGATTAATTGATGCGATCGCCTCGCCTAACACGGCCGGGGCTTCAGCAGCTGACTTCTCTGCATAGAGACGAACCAGGCCTAGATACCACGTGGACTGTTTCTTTGAGGATGCTTTCTCAAGTTGCTTTCTACCGGCGTCCATGAATTCCATTACCTGATCGCTGTCCCGCGCTCTCTTGCAGTTGCTTGCCAAAAATATGTTGACCAGGGCTCTAAGATTTGACGGCGTTGCTTCAACGATCCTGATCATTTCGGGACGATCGTTACCAACAAGGCGCGCGCAGGCGGCTTCACCAGCGTAATCCCAGCGCAGATCCTCCCAGCCATCTCCCATCCGCTTTCGGCTGTCTTCATCGACTGAATCGAGAATGTCTATTGCTCTCTTGAAATCTTTCGCTTCTGCTGCCAAATGGGCTGCTTTGGACCAGTAGTGCTGACGTTTCCACTGATCACGAGTCTTAGTGGCTTCTGTTAGAAACTCATCTATTGTCTCCGGAGATTTTTGCTCACTCGAATTGTCGCTTGGTTGGCCCGCTTCCGCGACTTGGGCCGCCTGGCAGCGAAGTGAAGCGGTGCGAATTCTGAGGGACTCCTGAGGCAGCAACCTATCGTAATGAGGAAGTAGCGGAGGAAGAAATACCGCCATTTTACAAGTTTGGTTGTTAGGCACGGAAGAGCGTTGAGGATCAGGGATACTTCCGGCAAGGGCGCTTAATACCAACCTTCGCTCGTTATCAGAAGAGAACGGCCCAGTGAAGGCCGCGGATATGAGCATGCTGAAGAAATTGAACTCACCCGTAGTGGTTGCTACACCTAGCGTTTGCAGGAAAAGCCTCTCGGAAGCTGCTGGATCGCGTTTACGCAACCGCCAAAGAAGATTTGCCAGAGGGTAAGAAAAGCCAAGCCGCAAGGATACTTCGCCAAATTTTGCCGCACCATGAGGATCGGTGGCTACAAGTGATAGCCCGATCTCGGCAAGCGCGGTCGCGTTTTCTCTTCGCTGGCTTTCACTCTGATGTTCCGCCTCTGCGCCGATGATCGACATCAGTCGGTGATGAAGCACTTTGTCGCGCGTCGCTACTATGCGGATGACCGTGCGGGCTGCAGCCAGGCGGCAAGACTTCTTTTCGTCCTCTGGTGAAACCTCGACTAGCTCGACCGCCTTCAAGAACCAACTACGCGCTCGGTCTGGGTCGGTCGTCCACCAGGCCTCTCCCAATTTTGCCCACATTACCGCCCGGTCATATTGGCTAAGGCGTGGGGCATCGTAGATAAGGTCGTCAGATAGTGCCGTGGCCCGGCTAAGCCACGGATCTATGGGTGGTGCAGGCTCCTGGGAAAAAACACCTGTCAGAATGCAACCGAGTATTACCCATCCAAGACACATTCTTCTTAGATGAAACGACATTTGTGCTCCGTCGCTGGATGAAAGATTCTACGCTGCATTGTTCTAGACATGGTTTTCTCCTGAGCAAGAGAAAAGACGTTGGGTGAGGCTCAGAGGTTAGTACCATCCTCTATTTCCGTCAACTCTAACTCGATAAACATCTCTCACTAGCCAGCTTCCGCAGACGGCTAACGAATCACAATCCAAAGAGGCGACATCTTCTTTCACTTGTGGGGATTTGCCTTACGGGATAAATTGAAGCAACACTCTTCGAAGAATGATGACTTCACGAACAATCCGTGCGCCGCGCGGTCCAAATCTGAGTTGCAAGAGTTGGCATCAGGAAGCGGCTTTGCGCTGCCTGATGAACAACCTTGATCCGGATGTTGCCGAGCGTCCGCAGGACCTCATCGTCTATGGCGGCGCAGGAAAAGCCGCGCGCAACTGGGAATCATTTCATGCAATCGTTCGCGAACTGCAACAGCTCCGGAACGACGAGACTTTGCTGGTCCAATCCGGAAAGCCCGTCGGCGTTTTTCGCACTCACGAGTATGCGCCCCGCGTCTTGATCGCCAACTCCAACCTTGTCGGCGCCTGGGCCAACTGGGAACATTTTCATGAGTTGGAACGCAAAGGCCTCATGATGTATGGCCAGATGACCGCCGGCAGTTGGATTTACATCGGCACGCAGGGGATTGTTCAGGGAACCTTCGAAACGTTCGCCGCGATGGCCGACAAGCACTTCGGTGGCGATCTGAGCGGCAAGCTCGTCGTATCGGGTGGCATGGGGGGTATGGGAGGCGCGCAGCCTCTCGCCGCCACACTCAACGGCGCCGTGTTTCTGGGGATTGACGTCGATCCGGCGCGCATCGAGCGGCGCGTAACAAACGGATACTGCGATCGCCTGGCGTTGAAGCTCGACGAAGCGTTGAACATCGTCGAGGATGCACGCGAACAGAAGCGGGCCGTCTCAGTTGGTCTGGTGGGAAACTGCGCAGAAGTGCTTCCCGAGTTGCTTCGACGTGGGGTGACGATCGATGCGCTAACTGATCAAACGAGCGCGCACGATCCTCTGAATGGTTATGTGCCGGCGAAGCTAACACTCGAGGAAGCAACGGATCTTCGCGCAGCTGACCCCGAAAAATATGTTGAGCGGTCGATGGAATCGATGGCCCGGCATGTTGAAGCGATGCTGGCTTTGAAACGCGCGGGTGCGGTGACGTTTGATTACGGCAATAACATCCGCAAGATGGCGTTTGATGCGGGAGTGACAGACGCGTTTGAGATTCCTGGGTTCGTACCGGAGTACATTCGTCCGCTCTTCTGTGAAGGCAAAGGCCCATTCCGTTGGGTGGCGCTGTCCGGTGACCCGAGCGATATTCAGAAGACCGACGATCTGGCCCTTGAACTTTTTCCGGACGATCCGACTTTGAATCGTTGGTTGCGCCTGGCTCGTGAGCGCATTCAGTTTCAGGGTCTCCCGGCACGCATCTGTTGGCTCGGTTACGGCGAGCGCGCGGAGATGGGTGAAGCGATTAATGAACTCGTAAAACGCGGCGATTTGAAAGCGCCGATAGCCATCGGCCGCGATCATTTAGATACGGGTTCGGTGGCGTCACCCTTCCGCGAAACAGAAGGCATGAAGGATGGCTCGGACGCGGTGGCCGATTGGCCCATCCTGAACGCTCTCCTAAATACAGCCAGCGGCGCGAGTTGGGTTTCATTTCATCACGGTGGCGGCGTGGGCATTGGATACTCGTTACACGCGGGTCAGGTGTCGGTAGCGGACGGAACAGATGAGGCCGCAAAGAGACTCAATCGCGTGCTCACGAATGATCCGGGGCTGGGAGTTGTACGCCACGTCGATGCGGGTTACGAGGAAGCGGCGAAAGCTGCTAGTGAAAAGGGCGTGCGCGTCCCGATGTTACAAAGCGAAGAATGATTTCGAGTCGTGGCGGCCATCGACCTGGGGTGCTAGAATTAGTCCGCTATGACAATCACGTTAAGGCCGGATTTGGAAGAAGAACTTGGCGCGCGGGCTCAGGCTAGCGGTTTGTCGACCGAAGAGTTCGTCAACCGCGAATTAGAGCGGCTGGTTGCAAACACGCAACCGAGTTCAAAATTGACACCCGAAGAACGAGTGCGCCTGTGGAAGGAATTTTTAGCAAGCCACTCCGTGGGCGGCCCGCCACTTTCTGATTACGCCGTAAGCCGCGAAAGCATCTACACCAGAGAAGATGAAATGCTATGAGCTATCTGGTGGACACTAACGTCTTACTACGTAGTGTGCAGAAATTCCACCCGATGCAATCTGATGCTGACCGCGCGATCACCCAACTCTTGCTTCACAATCCTGAAGCTGTTTCCGTACTGCCTCAGAATCTGATCGAATTTTGGGCTGTTGCGACTCGTCCGCGAATTCAGAATGGCTTAGGGTTGTCCATCGATGAAACCGCGAGCCAAATAGCGTACTTCAAGTCTATTTTCATGTTATTACCAGACACTGACGCGATCTTCGAGGAGTGGGAGCGTCTGGTGAGGGAGCGTCAAGTCGTCGGAAAGCAGGTATACGACGCTCGCCTGGTCGCGGCGATGAGCGTGCACAGTCTTACGCACTTGTTGACTTTCAATACCGCCGATTTCAAGAGGTTCACGGACATTACAGCCGTTAGCCCGACAACCATACTCGACGACAAACGAAGCGAATGACGAAGCATACCCGCGCACTCCTGTTAATTGCACTAACCGTCGCGCTCACTGCGTATGCGCAGCAACCTGCGGCATCGCGTCCGTCAGTAGCACCGGCAGCACAGGCTACGCCGACACCAACCCCAAAGGCGCAAGACCCGCGTGTTAAGACCATTCAATTCGAAAGCAAGCTGGTGGGAAAGTCTTTACCGTATAACGTGCTGCTCCCGGTTGATTACGATCAGCCGGCGTCGAAGGCGAAACGCTATCCGGTGGTTTATCTTCTCCACGGTCTGACAGGTCATTACGACAACTGGTTTGACCGGAGCAAACTAGCTGATCACGCAGCGCCATATGGGTTGATTATCGTCACGCCCGAGGGCAACGACGGTTGGTACACAGACAGCGTGTCCGTACCTTCGGACAAATACGAAACCTATGTCATCGATGAATTGCTCCCCGACGTGCAGCGTCGTTATCGCACAATCGAAACGCGCGAAGGCAGGGCAATCGCGGGACTCTCGATGGGCGGTTACGGCGCGTTGAAGTTTGGAGTAAAACACCCGCAGACGTTTGCTCTTGTTGGATCAATGAGCGGCGCTTTTGACGTCGCTTCATGGAAAGAAGCTGAGATGGCCCAATTCCAGTGGATCTGGAAGACTCTCTTGCCGGTCTTTGGAGCGGAGAACAATCCGAACCGCCCTGCCAACGATGTTCTAAAGTTGTTTCGCGAGGTGCCGGCTGAAAAGATCTCCGCTTTACCTTACGTCTACTTCGACTGCGGCACAGAAGATCCGCTGTTCCCATCCAACCGTGTGCTTGCCGAGATATTGTTGCAACGAAAAATACCACACCAGTATCGTCAGCTTCCGGGCAGACACGATTGGCCATACTGGGACGCGCAGGTTAAAGAAGTTCTGAAGTTGGCAGCCAGGCGACTCGGTGCATGTAACGCAAACTGTTAGTTTGCGGAGGTTACCAAAGAGATCGCGCCGTATGAAAGAGTCGGATTGAACCGACGGAGTCTGTAACCAATCGTCCGCAAACTGTTAGTTTGCGTTACAAAGTCCGCAAACTAACAGTTTGATTACTCAAGTACTCTCATGACAACTCCTGCATTTACCAAACACGGCCGCGTCTCACAGAAGGCAGGTCTCTTCACTGAGTCTGTAATTCGTGAGATGACGCGTGAAGCGCTCAAACACGGCGCAGTGAATCTGTCCCAGGGCTTTCCTGATTTCGCGGCGCCCGAAGACATCAAGCGCGTGGCGATGAAAGCCATTGAAGACGACATTAATCAATACGCCATTACCTGGGGCGCGCGCGACTTTCGCGAAGCAATTGCCAAAAAGACAAAATGGTATCTGGGCCTCGATGTCGATCCGGAAACTGAGCTAACCGTAACTTGCGGCTCAACCGAAGGAATGATCGCGTCGATGATGGCCACGGTCGATCCCGGCGACGAGGTGGTGATTTTTGAACCGTTTTATGAGAACTATGCCCCGGACGCCATCCTGTCAGACGCGAGTCCGCGATATGTTCCGTTGCGCGCGCCCGACTGGACCTTCGACCGAGAAGAGTTGAGATCGGTTTTTAACTCGAAGACACGGGCAATCATTCTATGTAACCCAAACAATCCTACCGGCAAGGTTTTCACTCGCGACGAGATGGGATTTATCGCCGGCCTTTGCCAGGAGTTTGACGCGCTTTGCTTCACTGACGAGATTTACGAACACATCATCTATCCGCGTGAAGGCGCCGAGATTGCGCATATCTCGATGGCCCAACTGCCTGGAATGCGCGAACGAACTGTCATAGTTAACTCGATGTCGAAGACCTATTCAGTTACCGGCTGGCGCGTGGGTTACTGCATCGCGCCGCCTGACATCACCAGCGCGGTGCGCAAAGTCCACGACTTTCTAACTGTCGGCGCCGCGGCGCCACTGCAGGCTGCGGGCGCTTATGCGCTCTCTTTGCCTGGCTCTTACTACGATCACTTGCAGGCTGAATACCGTCGCCGGCGCGATCTGCTTTTGCCCGTCCTTGAAAATGCCGGGTTCGTAACATTCCCTCCAGACGGCGCTTACTACATCATGACGGATATTTCGAAGTTTGGTTTTGCTGACGATGTTGAGTTCACAAAACATCTGATTCGTGAGGTCGGAGTTGCGTGTGTTCCGGGTTCGAGTTTTTACAGCGTTCCCGCGCGGGGCGCGCAACAGGTGAGATTCTGTTTCTGTAAGAAAGACGAAACACTTCAGCTGGCGGCGGAACGGTTGGAGAAACTGCGCAGTAAGATTTGAGCGCACACTTGAGCTTTCAGGTTATTTGGCCCGCCTCGTTTAGATAGGGCACTTGTGCCCACGGTGGTGCGGACAAGTCCGCTCTCTGAACGAACCTTCTGCAATTTTTGTTATGCATAATTACCAACTGAAAGAAACTATGACAGTTAGAATAGGTTTGTATTTTTTGAGTTGCGCTCTGCTCTTATCGGCGGGCGTGACCGCGCTGGGCCAGCAAATTGCCGATGCCCACTTCAACACCCGCGTTGAAAAGCCCGCTTACTCGAAAAACTATCCGCGTGTGATGTTCGATGAGGCGCATAACAATTTCCACACCGCGTCTGGTCGTTACAAGCCTTTCGCTGAACTGCTTTTTAGTGACGGCTACCAAGTGGTGGTGAACCGCAAGCCTTTTGCCAAGGAGTCGCTCAAGACATTCAAGGTCCTGGTGATTGCCAATGCCCTGGGCGCCGAAGACATGGACGAAGATGGTGCCGATCAGCCTGCGTTTTCCAAAGAAGAGGCGGAGGCGGTTCACGATTGGGTGCGCGACGGTGGCTCGCTGCTTCTGATCGCGGACCATGCGCCTTTTGGCGCTGCAGCGGAGAGTTTGGCGCAGCGTTTCAACGTCTCGATGAGCAAAGGGTGGGTGAGAGATCCGGAACACATCCAGCCAGGTGGTCGGTCTCTGGTTTTTTCCAGAGAGAATAAACTATTGCTCGATCATCCGATCACGCAGGGCCGTAATGAGACGGAAAGGATTGACCGGGTGCAAACTTTTACCGGTCAGGCCTTGAAAGGCGCCGAGGGCGCGATGTCATTTCTGAAACTTGGCGAGCGAGCTACAGATTCGCCCGACCCAACGTCTGAACAAGGCGTTTCAGTCGCGGGACAATCCCAGGGACTTGCGATCAAGTTTGGCAAAGGCCGCGTGGTGATGATGGGAGAAGCCGCAATGCTTTCCGCACAGGTCACGGGGCCGGAAAATCGGCCGATGGGGATGAATGTTCCGGGCAGCGACAACAAGCAGCTGGTTTTGAACATAATGCACTGGCTCACCGGACTGCTGAAATAGGACCATCCGAAAATTTCCCGGCTCGGAACATTCACGCCGCGGGCATTTTTCTAATACCTGAGATCTGTCGGGCAAAGGTTCCGATTCTCTTTTTGATTAAGATATCGCTCGCTAATAACGGTCCACGAATCACACGAAGAAGCCCGAAGGATTATTTTAGTGTCGTTTAGTGTGATTCGTGGATCGTGGTCTCTTTCACCAGATTGCGGCCTAAGCCGGTGTCGAGTAGTCTGCGGATAACATGTGGGACCGCAAGCGACAACTTATCTGGTTGGCATCGGGACTGGTCCTGGGAACGTTTGTCGCTTACTCCGATTCATTCGATGAGGACGGAACCTTTGTTCCTCGTTTCTTCATCTTCATGGAAAGTTTGGTGCTGCTGATAATTGCTACGTTGTTCTACGTCTACTCGCGTAAGAAAAAATAAACCAAAGCCAGAGGCGTGAACTACGCGCTCTAGACTTTGGACTTTGGACTTTAGTTTGGCTGTTGGGCGGTCTTGGCACGCACTGTGATGCCTTCGTCACCTACGACGAGGAGATTTCGCAGCTCGCCAAATGGGGCACTGGAAGGAACGTAGGATAGAACGTAGCGGTTTTTTCTTAACTCATCGCAGATGGCCTTCGCGGCAACAGAGGGTTCCTCAATGGAAAAGATTGCGCCGCCCGTTGCCTCAACCAGCTTGTCTATGACCTGCTTCGGCTTTGGCACATCACGACGAATTGCCCCGCGCGTGCGATCCTGGGCCTGCACGGCGTAAACGGTGATGTCGAGTTTCTGCAGTTCTGCGAGAATTTTGTCGAAGGTCGTTTTGCTCCCGCGGTCCAATCCATCACTGATCACAACTATGACGCGCTTTTGTCCCGGTGTTGCCCGCAGTGCCTGATCGATGACCGCAGTCGTAGCGTCGAACAAATGTGGCTGTCCTTTTTTCCTGAACAACTTTAACGAGGTTTCGATCGACTTAGCGTCGTCTGTCCAATCGGCAACGATCTCCGCCTGCTCGTCGTAACCCACAATTAGCAACTTGTCACCTTCGTAGATTTCGTACGCAAACTCCCTGGCAGCCTGTTCGAGCTTATCTACGTCCGCACGCAGCGTCAGGGAATTATCTACCAACAGAACAATGCGGGCCGGCGATGGATCCGGAGTGAGGTTTCGTATCGTTTGTTCGATGCCGTTGTCGTAGATAGCGAGCTGGCGGGCAGTGATCGCTTTCGGCGAACTGTCTGCGCGCTTCGCTACCACGTTGACGAGAACGCCTGCATCGTTCGAGGTTGACGGACGACGCCCGGCCTGGCCCATGGCAACGGAGCAGATCGCCAGCGCAAGAGCTAACCCTCGCGTGCTATTAAAAAACGCGCGAAAGGGCTGGGGCATTGAGTTGGCTTTCCGTGTTGGCTCGAGGCGTGACTGCGACATCACTTTATCATGGCGCTTCAATCACCTTTGGCTTTGGGTGTGGAGGCCTTTTCGGAAGTTTTGCTGGCTGGGGAGCTCTCTTTGGTTTTCTTGTCCGTCTTGTCTGATTTCGATTCGCCGGTAACGGTTGCTTCGCGTTCGGATTTCTCCGCTGCCTTCTTCCCGGCGCCGGCGTAGTCGGTTACATACCAACCTGACCCCTTGAATTGAATCGCAGGCGCTGACAATTGCCTTTCCATGCGGCCTCCACACTTTTTACATTTCGTGGGAGGCTTGTCGCTCATCTTTTGAAAGACTTCGACGCGCGTCTTACATTTCACACATTCATATTCGTATATTGGCATAGAGTCCTGCTTGAATGGTGTTAGCGATTCCGTTTGTCAGTATACGAGTCGCAAGTCAGACCATGCAATCAGGCCGCTGGAATACATTACGGAAACGAACGCAGCGAATTTGACTATCCGCAGATTCCGCAGATTACACAGATTTTTCAGAAGAGAATCGAGAGGGCAACCAGCTTGTATCGTTCATGAGAGGGCGGCGTGCCAATTCCACATCGCCAAAATCTGTGTAATCTGCGTAATCTGCGGATAGTTATATTGCCGCGCTCGCCAAACCCCGCTTTGCAAGTTAATACCCGGTTCGTTATGATCAAATTCGAATTATCCCCATGTCAGACACCGCAAAATCTCTCTCCCTCGAGCGCAAGATCAAGATGCACGAGGCGCGCGAAGGCATCATCAACCGCCTCGCTTTGACGCTGCCCACAACTATTAATCTCGACCGCTTTCTTAACGTAATCGTTTCCGAGCTGGGGAGAATGATGAACGTGGATCGCTGCGATGTGATTCAACTCACGTCAAGCAGCGAGCTGCGCATCAGTCATGAATGGCGGGCCGGAGACGATGTTCCTTCCAGCCTGGGCACGAGGATTCCTCTCGACCCAAGGCAACTGGCAGAACACGTCGACATCACCAAACCCATTCGGCTCGACGATACGTCGGCGCCCGGTTTGGACCAGAAGGTAAGGTTTCTGGCGAAGAGTTTGGGTACGCGTTCGCTTCTGGTTGTGCCGGTAATTCGTGGTGAAGACGTGCTCGGTCTGGTGGGAATGCACACCACCAAGACGCCACGCGTTTGGCTCGATGATGAAGACTCGTTTCTTGAATCGATTGCGCGCCAGATTGCGGTGGGCTACGAATACACACGGCTTTACACCGACAAAGAACGCGAGGCGGAAACAAAGCGCGCGCTTCTCGAGATTGCAAACGCGCTAAATGCGCGGTCCGACTTTCGCGAGGTTTCGTCGCTCGTGCTCGAACGTGCGATCACCCTTGTCGGAGCTGACTACTCAGCGCTCGGGGTGCTGGATCCAAAGGGCGGCCGAATCACGCTGGTAGCGTTTAAAGCGGCCCCGCATGCGTCGACGGACACGGTTCAGGGATTAATCGACGAGCATGCACAGTCTCTTGACCTCACTGAGTTTCCCGCCGCCATGGAGGTGTTGGCCCAGGGGAAAACGTTGCGTCTGATAGATTCTGATCTTCCGTTTCCTTTTCGTTTGATATTCAACGCCACTCTGGGCGGACGCGCCGCACTTGTTGCCCCGGTACGTGTTGCCGGACAGACGTTCGGACTGCTTGGTCTGGTTTGGAGTGAAGCGCGCGCGGGATTTCAGGAGCATGAGGTCGCGCTAGTTGAAGGTATCGCTGATCAAGTGGGCACTGCACTCGAACGCGATCAGTTGTCGGCTGAAGTGATGAACCTTCGCGATGCGCTCCACGAGCGTTACGGCGAGGGTCGTATCATCGGACAAACCTGGAATATCAAAAGGGCAATAGAACTCGCGCTCAATGTCGCCAACACGCAAACGACCGTTATGATCCAGGGAGAGTCAGGCACCGGCAAAGAGCTGCTGGCCAATCTGATTCATTACAACTCGGGTCGTGAAGATCAGCCGTATATCAAACTGAACTGTGGTGCGATTCCTGAGACATTGCTCGAGTCGGAACTATTCGGCCACGAGAAAGGCGCGTTTACAGATGCGCGCGCGCGGCGTCAGGGGCGCTTCGAGGAAGCGAACGGCGGGACGCTGTTTCTTGATGAAGTTGGTGAGATGAGTTTGTCGGCCCAGGTGAGGCTGTTGCGCGTTTTGCAGGATGGGGAGTTTACGCGGGTTGGCGGCAACGACGTTTTGAAAGCGGATGTGCGCGTGATTGCGGCATCCAACGTTGACCTCGAACGGGCAACGGAAATGGGAACGTTTCGCAAAGATCTTTACTACAGGCTTTCGGTCTTTCCCATCAGCCTGCCGCCACTCCGTGAACGTCCAGAAGACATTCATCCGCTGGTCATACATTTCCTCGAACACTTCAAACAGAAGACCGGCAGGTTTATTTCCGGTATCTCCAAAGACGCTCTGCAGGCAATGATTACTTACGAGTGGCCTGGCAACGTTCGCGAGTTGGAGAATGCGATTGAGCGCGCGGTCATCATTGCTTCAGGACGGCAGATTGAACTGGAAGACTTGCCGGAAGCAATTAGCAGGATTGCTCTGCAGGAGCAGGATCGCATCAAGGTTGAAAGGGCGAAGGCAGCCAGCGAAGGCAGGACGTCCAAGTTTGAAATCACTGTTCCTTCGTCGATGGATGAGATTGAACGACAGGCGATAGAAGCGACTCTCGACTACACCAAGGGCGACAAGACTCACGCCGCCCGCGCTCTCGGCATCGGCCGCAAGACTCTTTACCGCAAGCTCGA
>JBGSWR010000007.1:0-11522 GCA_041751855.1 Pyrinomonadaceae bacterium | reverse complement strand
AGCCGTGAAATACACCAGGACTAACCGCCCCTTGGTTGAGTGCCCTATGATGATTTCGCGTGGTTCCTCAACTGAATGTTCCTCATCGTCAAAGATCCGGGCCAAGGGATCAGCAAAAACGGTAAGTGCTTCTTCGAAGGTGACGCCGTGCTTGGCTAGGTTTGCCTTGGCCTTCTTTCGATCCCATTGGAACTGTAAAGTCATTCTGGGGAGATAGTATTAGTCAAGTCTTCAGCTCAGACTGCGGGAAATGCCGTCTCTCAATCTACGCATTGCCAAATCGGATTATTGTCATCGACAAGACAGCCGCCTGGAACAATCTTGCCAAGTTCAAGATCCCTAGTTTCTCTGAAAAGGCAGGCATGCCGTATAGAATTTTTGCGATTCTACTGGAGCCACAATTCGAACATTCCCGTTGGTTTCCGCTTGCTTGTCATTCTTTGCGTGCCTCTTCAACTTGAGTGTACCAAATCAGTAAATCCTGAGACAGTTCTATGGCAAGTTCTTCATCCGATTCCTTATCTCCTCGACTTCGGAGGTTGCGCTCGCCTCCTCTGCCGCCCTGAGATGGTACTCAAGGAGCGAAGGAATGATTACTTCGTGTTCGTTTCCGACATGGCGAGCTGACTATTCCAAGCGGCAAGCGCTTTATCAACCATGGACTTATTCGTTGCACCGAGCCTGGCCACTGCAAAAATGTTGCGGCGCAGGCAGGGTTCTAATTCAGGGAGGCTTTCTGTTTTTGAATTACAGTTCGGGACACTAATGCGCGGAACATCCCCTGCAGGGATGCGCGCGTGAAGGGTTTGGGAAGAAATATCGCGGCGCCCGCGGAAAAGCTTTCGGCTCGTACGCTCACGCTTTGTTCCCCAGTCATAATCAGGACCGGGATTTTACTGAGGCGTTTTTCGGTTTGCATGTGACGAAGTAGATCGGTCCCCTGGATCGCCGGCAACTTGACGTCAAAAATTCCGGCGACAAAATCGTTATCCTTTGCCAGGATTCTGTAAGCCTGACCGCCATCTTCCACAGACACGGCGCTGTAACCCTCCTCTACCACTACATCCTTCACCAGCTGCATTATTATCGGATCATCTTCGACGATAAGAATTCGCCCTGAAGGGGGCACGCACTCACCGAGCAATTGAATGAACAGAGCCTCCGATTCGCCGACTTTGCGCATCGTAGCGACGACTTCGGTGATCCTGGCTACTATCTGACTCGGCACGAACTCGCCTTTTGACAACACCCGCGTCGCTCCGAGACGCTTGGCGTCGTCCAGCATTTCATCAGAACCCGAGAAGGCAATAACGGGGAAATGTCTTAAGGCATCCTTTCCACGCAGCCTTCTAAGGATGTCAACACCTGACAGACCGGGAACCATCATGTCAAGCAGCAAGAGATCGGGTTTGAAACTGCTCAACTTAGAGTATCCGCTGGCCCCGTCGTGCGCCACCTCAACGCTATAGCCCTCGGCCTCGAGTTTATCCTTGTAAATATCCGCTATGACTTCGTCGTCCTCGATAATGAAGATCTTATGCATACAACTTCTCCTCCGTTTATGCTGTTAACTGTTCGACGTATCGTTCTAAGAAGGGCTTTAGCTTCTGAAACGCCATCTCGGCAGCACTGAATTGATCTGCCGCGCCTTTCAGCTCGTCTGCTTTGCCCATGCGTTGCAATTCTGTCAGCGCCGGCACGATTGCTGTCATACCGCAGGTGCGGCTGCTGCCCAGGCACTTGTGCGCGATGGCGTAAATGTCGCCGGCTGATTCCTGGCTGATTGCGATTCTCAATTCTTCTAATCGTTTTTCCGTATGGCTTAGATAAAGCTTAATAATTTGGCGCAACTTCTCTGGGGTTGAGGCGGTGTCCCTCAAACACACCAGGTCTACAATTGATGAATCGTCCTCTTTACCGTTTGCACCGAGGACACTGATGACCGCCGGCATCAATTGAGCGGATGAAAGGTTGCCATCTTGAAAGAGCGTCGCGAAGATCCCCTCAAGCGTCTTTCTCTTTACCGGCTTGCCGATGTAAGCGTCCATCCCCGCAGCCAGACACTTTTCTCGGTCCCCCTTCATTGCGTGAGCAGTCATCGCAATGATTGGAGTGTGCCCGCCTTCGCCCTCGCGTCTGCGTATCTCAGCTGTCGCTGTGTAGCCATGCATCACCGGCATCCCGCAATCCATCAAAACAACGTCGTAGCTTTTGAGAGACAGCGCGTCGAGGGCTTCCTGTCCGTTGGACGCGACGTCAACGCTGTATCCAAGGCTCGCCAGTTGGTCCCCCGCTACCATTTGATTCACTTCGTTGTCTTCCACCAACAAAACGCTGCGATTCGCTGAGACTTTGATTGGGTTCAAGCCGCGCTTATTAATGAAGTGTTTAGTGCCTTCTGCCGCCTTTGCGCCCCTGACCACAGAGCGGCGGTCTTTTAGGACCCGCCTGTCTTTCAAGTTGACTTCATCAGCCGGGGCTGCGCGTTCCTGGCTTGTCTGTTTGATGAAGCTGGCCGTGAATGAAAAGACAGATCCATGATCCGGATCGCTGGTGAAGCTGATGGTGCCTCCCATCATCTCCACCAGTTGTTTGGCGATTACCAAACCCAGCCCGGTTCCACCGTAGCGCCGGGTCACCGAACCATCGGCCTGTACGAAAGGCGCAAAAAGCTTCTTCTGATCACTTTCGGATATGCCTATGCCAGTGTCTTTAACGTCGAAGCGAATTGTTACCCGGTCATTCCTTTCGCTCTGTTTCGAGACCTTGACCACCACTTTGCCACGTTCGGTAAACTTGAGCGCGTTGCCCACCAGGTTTGTGAGGATCTGATGTAAGCGCGTCGGATCGCCGTAGAGATTTGTCGGTAGGTCCGCGTCGAAGATGAGCGACATGTCCAGATCTTTAACTCGAACCCGTTCAGCCATCAAATCCAGCAAGCTTTCAACTCGAAGGCGCAGGTCGAAGGCTACCGTCTCGAAGGTGAGCAATCCTGCTTCAATCTTGGAGAAGTCAAGAATATCGTCGATTATGGTGAGCAAGGATTCTGCTGAGGATGCGATCGTGTCTATGTAATGACGTTGCTGGTCATCAAGATCGGATTCCAAAACCAGCTCCGTCACGCCAATGATTCCATTCATTGGCGTGCGAATCTCATGACTCATGTTGGCCAGGAACTCTGACTTAAGTCGCACCGATTCCAAAGCCGTGTCACGAGCATGTTCGAGTTCCACCTCTATTAGCTTGCGTGCTGTAATGTCCTTCCCGATGGCTATGAAATTCGTAATCTTGCCAGTCTCGCTCAGCACCGGTGTAATCGTTTGCTCCTCGACGAAGGTGCTACCGTCTTTGCGCATATTAGTCATTTCGCCGCGCCATACTTGTCCGGAACACAGCGTCTCCCACATTGACCTGTAAAACGCTGAGTCATGCTGGCCGGATTTTAGTATGCGGGGATTCTGACCTAGGACTTCGCCAGACGCGTAACCAGTCAAAGCGCTAAAGGCGGAGTTTACCCAGGTAATGGTGCCATTGTGACTGGTAATGAGAATCGCATCATCGGCGGATTCAAGGGCGGCTGCTTGCAGCCGTACTAAGTCGGCCTGTTTGCGCTCGGTATCGAGTTGAACCGCATATCTGATTGTCCTTTCCAGGCGTGATGCAGGCGTCTCATCTTTCACCAGATAGTCTGTCGCCCCTGCCTCAATTGCCTCCACATCCAGATCGCGATTACCCTGACCGGAGAGCAGGATCATCGGGGTAGTCAGCCCAAATTTTCGGGCCTCTCGAATTAAGTCCACACCGCTTCGTTCGCCCAAGCGGTAGTGCACCAGGCACACGTGATGGTTCCGTCGCAGGGCTATTTTCAAGCCTTCTTCGTAGGAAGGGGCCCAATCAAGCGTATACTTGCCGCCCTTCACTTCAGCCAGCAACTCGCCAGTGAGAATGTAATCATCTTCGTCGTCCTCGATGAGAAGGACGTTGATGGGCTCGCTTTTCATTTCGCTACTTCTTCCGGCCGAAGGGAGATCAACAATCTCGAACCAGTAGTTGCCGAGTCCCTTCATCAAGTCGATCAAACCCTGGAAAGTGACGGGTTTGCTAATGAAGGAGGTCGCGCCCGAATCGTAGCTCGATAGGTTGTCCTCATCGGCCTTCGAAGTTGTCAACACCACGACCGGAATCTGTTTCAAGTTAGGATCGGACTTGATTTCGCGCAAAGCTTCGCGCCCGTCCTTCTTTGGCATATTCAAGTCCAGCAGAATTAGGCCGGGCCGAGGTGCGATTGCGGGGGGGGTATATTTGCCCTGGCAGCGCAGGTAGTCCATCAGCTCCTCGCCGTCCGTGACGCAATAGACTTCGTTCGAAGTGCAGCTCGCAGCTAAAGCATCGCAAGCCAGCATCCGGTCTTCTTCATCGTCATCAGCGAGTAGAATGATTACAGAGTCGCGTTTGTCTCTCATCGTGTTTTCCTTGAACATTTCACTCATTAATCCCTCGTTCCTCGTGCCGAGGAAGCTCAACGATCTCAAACGAGTACCGCCCCAGCCCTTCCATAACCTCTACTAAGCCTTCAAAGGTTACGGTCTTTGTTATGTATGAACTCGCCCCTGAGTTATGGCTCTGAAGGACCTCATGACCCTGCTAATCCTTCGCCTGTACGACAGGCAGGGTCACCACAAAGGTCGTGCCTTTCCCGGGAGCGCTCCGGGCTGTAATTGTTCCACCATGCCGATCCACTATTTTTCGGCAGATGGCGAGGCCTACTCCTGTTCCCTCGTATTTACCTTTCTTATGCAGCCGCTGGAAGACGGTGAAGATGCGATCGAGGTACTTTTCGTCGAACCCGATTCCGTTATCCTCTACTGAAATTTGATACGGCTGCGGGGCCAAACCACTCTTATCCTTGGAGTCCTGAAGCGGCGCGGTTCGTTCTTGACCGTAGATGCGGACGACGGGTGGAAGCTCTGCGCGATGATATTTTAAGGAATTGGAGATCAGATTCTGTAGCAGTTGCCGAATCTGCATGGGATCGGCATCTATAGTGGGGAGTTCTTCAATCTCGACACGTCCGCCAGCCTCCTCGATGCGGGTTTCCAGGTCGGCGCAGACCTCTCTGGCGATCAAATTTAGGTCAACCGGGATGAAGGGTTGGCCCTTAATCTCAATGCAGGAGAATGCCATGAGGTCGTTGATGAGGGTCTGCATCCTGGCGGCGGCGTTGCACATTCGCTGCAGGTAATCTCGACTCTGCTCATCGAGGGATTTAGCGGTTGTTTTGAGCCGATCAGCGAAAGAGAGAATCTTACGCAGCGGCTCCTGGAGGTCGTGTGAAGCCACCTGGGCGAAATCCTGTAACTCCCGGTTACTGCGTTCTAACTTGACGGAGTAGAGTTTTAACTTTTCCTCTGCTCGCTTACGGTCAGTAATGTCGCCCGCCGCCGCGAACACACCTTGCAGTCTCCTGTCTCGATCGTAGAAGGTCGTCGCGTTGTAAGAGACTACGGTTTCCTTCCCCTCTCGGTCACGAGCGGTCAACTCGTAGTCGGTGACGTTCTTGTTACTCAGCACTGCCTGGATACCCGCGTCGGCGCGGTCTGGATCGGTGAAATAGTTCTTGAATGGCGCCCCGATTAGCTCGTCACGCGTGCAACCGGTGAGCGCCTCCATAGGTTTGTTGATATCAGTGATGATTCCGGAGGGATCGGTGGTCATCAGCGCATCGATGTTGGCTTCAAACAACGAGCGGGTGTAGAACTGATGGTCCCGCAATCGCTGACCGAGTTGCAGCCGCTCGGCTTCGATCTGCTTGCGCGCAGTATTGTTGGTGCCAATCAGTAGGTACCCGATGATGGCAGCCTGCGCGTCGCGGAGCGCCGTGACCGATACCTCTGCCGGGAACCGGCTCCCGTCTTTGCGGATATAAGTCAGCTCGTAGATATCTTCGATCCCGCGCGACGCCTTGAACACCAATGCCTCGAAGCCAGGCGTGATCTTAGTTCCTAATTCAAGGCTCAAGGCTTTAGCGCGCGCGATTACTTCTTGCGGATCGGAGATATCTGCGGGTGTGATCTGGTTCATTACCTCGGCGGCCGTGTAGCCGAGCATTCGCTCGGCCCCAACGTTGAAGATTTGAATTACGCCCCTGGCATCGGTCGCGATGCTTGAAAAGTTGGCACTGTTGAAGATCGCACTTTGCAATGCCCCCGCCTTGAGTAACGCCTCCTCCGCCTCTTTACGCGCTGTGTTGTCGGTGCCAATCAGGAGGTAGCCGATGATTCCATTTTCCTCGTCGCGCAGCGCCGTGACCGAAACCATGGCCGGAAAGCGGCTTCCATCCTTTCGGATGTAGGTTAGCTCGTAGATGTCCTCGATCCCGCGTGAGGCCTTGAACACCAGAGCCTCAAAGCCGGGCGTGATCGCAGTTCCCAGCTCCGCGCTGAGCGCCTTGGCCCGTGTGACCACCTCCTGCGGATCGGAAATCTCGGCCGGGGTGACCTTGTTCATCACCTCGGCGGCCGTGTAGCCGAGCATTCGCTCGGCGCCAACATTGAAGATCTGGATCACACCTTTCTCGTCGGTGGCGATGCTTGAAAAGTTAGCGCTGTTGAAGATGGCATCTTGCAGGGCGCCCGCTTTCAATAACACCTCAGCGCGCCGAACTTCGGCGACGGGCTCCAATGCCACAGAGTTACTATCGACCATAGGTTTTGCTCCATACTCGTTTCTAGAGTTTGCAGCCATCATGAGACTTATTACCTCTCCAAGACAGACTTGGAGGGCTCAGATTAAGAAACATGTCCTGGGCGACTTGTCCTTAACCACTCGCGATGCGGCCGAGGTCTAGGGGGGTTAGCGTCAGCACTATGCAGCAGATTCAGTCGGAACGATAATCGGCCCCCACCGAAGCTCTACGGTTATAAGATTTAGATTCAGATGATGCGGCAGGAAGTGCCAATACTGGAACATTGGTGTGGCATCTTGCCCCTGGGAAGGTCACGATGGTCTGATCTAAACCCTAATGTTGCTTAGAGCACAAGCTATGCCACGGTAACTGGGTCTTTGCAAACAATCCGTCGAAACCCTATCAGAAACTGAGAGAACCAACGCTTTTTCCGGAATTCATCCAAGGTAGTGGCGTGACCAATGGCAACGCGTCAGGCCTCATACCTCCTACGCAATCTTCCAGTGGCAATGTAGAAATTCATCTTTATCGCCGAGCGGCAAACTGAGCGATCCGGTCCGTCTCGAACTTGGGCATGAACCTGCTCTGCGTAACGCCGTCCAATTAAAAATCAAAGAGTGAACCCTTTGAACCCAAGTAACGATGAGAGCCAGTCTGTTGACCGTCACTCTTCGGAAAGTTGTCAGCGGAGAGAAAATGCCGCGACGATTAATCGCGGCATCTTCGGGTCGGTTAGATGTTTTGTTGCGGGTAGCTGGCTCAAGGTCGGCCGAAGATTTCTCCGAGGATGTTGCCGATGCCGCTACCATTATCGCTCCTGCGCGAGTCGCCGCTGTTGTTGTAATCGCCATACTGCCGAAATCCTGCCGCATAGCCCTGCACGAAGCCATTTCTAAACTGCCGCGACCGGGCATCCTTGTAGTAGTGTGAACGCTGGGGGTTGTAGCTCTGTCCGCGGCGAGCATCACTGGATCCCGTGCCCAAGCCGGCCTGGTATCCCTGGTTCAGTGCAATCTGAGCGCTGTTATTGTAGCCGCCGTTGTTGCCATAACGGTCATTACGATTGTAACGATCATCACGGCGTGCGCGATTCTGATCCTGGTTCCTATTCCGTCGCCAATCTCGATCCTGCCGATCACTGCGATTGCGATCATTGCGCTGCCATTTACCGTTATTGCGATCCTGCGCTTGAGCAGTAGTGCCAGCCATTACTCCGACTCCAAGCACTAAAGATAAAGCTAAGATTGCTCCCGCAACTTTGTCCCTATAGTCGATTGTTCTCATCTTTTTGTCTCCTCGGGTGTTGAAAATGGCAAAGCGCATGCCGTCGACTTGAAAAGATGAATCCGGTTGTTCTAAAGCAGTTATCAGGGTGTGGGAGAAAGTTAAACCCTCAATTCGTGCAGAGGCAGCTCAGATGAGTTCAAGTAGAAGTAATTTGTGGCCGGTGGGCAACAAACCCGAACCTGTTATCAATCAACTCTAGGTCTCTGGATGGTCTCTCTCGCAAGGTGGTGGGCTGGTCCTTGGAGCGAACGCTGGCCACGCCGCTTGGCTAAGCTTCACTATCCTTTGAGGTCCGAGACACAAAGGCAGGAGTCAACGATGTGAGGTCATTGTGAGTTCTTTTCAAACCTACCATTGCGCCTGAACGCCGACGGCCAACCAATTGACGTCAGGTAGAGCAGGCACCGCATGCGATCGCAGTCGTATATGCAAAGTTCGAAACATCTCAATTGTCCTCGCTGATTAGCTGGTAAGGTTGTGTCACCCCTGCTCCAGTGTTCGGTGATGCCGCAGCGACTAGAGAGAGGATGCTTGATCACTTCTGTCAGGCGATGAAAAAGAGGGCGGATGTCCACCCTCCCTGATTTAGAAATACGTCTGCTTTACGCTGTTTTCGCAGCTGCGTGCTTGTGAAGCGTTGAAGTGGCAAGCTCAGCTACCCCAACTCTGGGCGTTCCTTCCACCAGACTTGTGAGGGTCTTCAATACCTCAGGATATCCTGAGACGTTGTAGGCCTCCGCCTCCTGTTTAGTGTCCCAGAAGCTGATCGCTATAGCTTCCGAGCGGTCTGGGGCGACGAAAGTCATCTCATCGCGGAATCCCTTTTGTTTACGCAGGAGTGGCAAAATCTTGCTCTCAACAACGTTGGTAAACTCGGTGGTGGCGTTCGGCTTCAGTTCCATTATGACATGGCGTGTAAACATGGTTAGCTCCTTATGTTGGCTATGGACTTCAGGTGATCTGGGTGATTCCAGAGGAGCTGAGAAGGGAGTAAGCTTGAACTCGGTTCGCCGCGAACCTTATCACGCACCTGCGCGTTTACCTAATCAGGTCTATTCGAAGTGTCATGAATGTCGAATTCCTCATGAATAGTTGTCGTTACCAAAAACTCGATTCGGGCAATAGAATGTGAACGCCAGCGGTTCAATTTCACCGCGGCGGTCCGAATTTGACAGCATGGACGGACACGACTTATTGAGCATCTTTTGGAGGGGGCCGAGCTTGGTAAATTCACATTCCAAATAGACGATGTTAAATTTCATTAGGCCGATTAGGAAGTACATCCTCATATGGAAGAGTGCTGTCAGGCTGCTCGCCGCTCGTAGCGATGATGCAGTCCACCTAACTGAGGGGCTCGATGACTGTACCGAACGACGGAGGTTGAACGGTTCTAGATGCGGGCGCGTCTTTCTCCAGCGCCAGATGAGTCCGCGAGTGCTCCGTAGTATTCAAAGTATGCTTTCAGAATGCGTCGCAAGGAAGATTCACTGAATATGATTATGTGGTCAAGGCACTCTCGTCGCAGTGAGCCTATAAACCGCGCTGCATAAGCGTTCTGCCAAGGAGATCGTGGTGCCGTCAGCACTTCGCGGATTCCCAATTCCGCAACTCGCTGATGAAGTGATGCTCCGTAAAATGCAATCCCGATCATGCAACAAATAACTCGGTGCATTGTCCCAGGGAAGTGCTTCTGCGATTTGCCGCGCCGTCCATTCCGCCGTCGAATGCGCCGTCACATTGAAGGGAATTGCGCGTCGCCGACGGTGGCCCAAAACTATGAACACAAACAACAAACGACAGCTTACACTCGACACCACCAAGAAATCTGTTGAAACCAACTGTTTGACGTGGTTCTCAAGAAGAGTGCGCCACGTTTCTGAGGGCGGCTTTCGTTGCCGCATCATGTACTTGGCTACCGTTGCCTGAGAGACCTGTATTCCGAGTTTCAGTACGTGAACGTAAACACGAGCGCAGCGTAAAGATAAGTGACCACAGGGCATTCATGTCGATGAAAGTTAGCAATGCAACCGCTAACTTCAATGATTTAAGGCCGAATGAGATTCTTTGGTGGGTCAAGTCGTCTCTTCGCGGTGCCATGAGGTCCCTGCAACCAAACAACGGGAGTTGCGGAAAAGTTTACCTACAATTTCCCCACAACTTTGCGAGAGCGCCGATCGTGTAGCGCGTAAACTATTGGCATAGCAGGGGTTAGCTGCTTGGTTGGAGCGGGCGACGGGACTCGAACCCGCCCATGAAGGTGTGCGCCTATTGCGGCGTATGCACGAACTTTAACATTTGCTACGAGTTGCAGCCGTTGAGGAGTGCGCGTGTGTATAGGCCTGAATCGGTGAGTTTCTGTTAATCCTCCCCACAATTTCCCCACAAGTCACCTTGCACAGATTCTATGCTAGTGTAGTGCGTCTAACGCTTCTTTACATTTGCTGACTTTGTTCATGATCTGCTCGACTGGAGCGGTCCAAACAAAGACGTGTGGATGCTGGTTGTTGTTGTCGATGTAATCGAAGATGGCCTCAATCAGAGCAGGGACATTATGGAAACTACCGCGGCGGATGCGTTTCTGGGTGAGCTGAGCAAACCAGGCCTCGACCAGATTGAGCCAAGAACTAGAAGTTGGGATGAAGTGCAATTGGAAACGTGGATGTCGCTTCAACCAAGCTCGCACCCGCGGATGCTTGTGGGCGCTGTAGTTGTCGACAATGATGTGCAGCTTCAGACCCACCGGTGTTTCATGATCGATTCGTTTGAGAAAACGAATGAATTCCTGATGCCGATGACGCGGCATGCAGTCGCCAATGACTTTGCCGTCCAGCACATTCAGGGCAGCGAAAAGCGTAGTGGTGCCATGGCGTTTATAGTCGTGCGTAAAAGTTCCACATCGGCCAGGCTTCATGGGCAAGCCGGGCTGAGTTCGATCCAGCGCTTGGATTTGACTCTTTTCATCCAGGCACAACACCAGCGCCTTCTCCGGAGGATTCAAGTAGAGGCCAACTACATCCTGCAATTTGTCGACAAACAACGGGTCCCGACTGAGCTTGAAGGTTTTGCCCAGATGCGGCTTCAACTGGTGCTGTTTCCAGATCCGGCGCACCGTGGCCTCGCTCAGTCCCTGAGCTTGGGCCATCGTCCGCGTACTCCAATGCGTCGCGGCCGGAGGCTTGGTCTGCAAGGTCGCTTCCACCACGGCACGCACTTTCTCCGGCGAGATACGTGGTACCCGTCCCGGTCGCGGCGCATCTTTCTCCAGTCCGGTCAGCCGCAGCGCCAAAAAGCGTTGTCGCCACAGTTGGACCGTGGGACGCGAAACTCGCAGTTGCTCTGCGATGTCCTGGCTCAACACTCCGTCAGCTGCCAGGCGGATAATCTGAGCCCGTTGAACCAGCCGCGCCGGTATTCTTCGCCCGCGCGACCATTGGTCCAAAGTGGCTCGTTCCTCGGGCGACAACACAATCTCCGCTGCTTGTCTGCTCATGGCGCTGAGCATAATAGGTTACCAGTGATAAGTAAAGATATTAATGACGCACTACACTAG
>JBGSWR010000006.1:0-91785 GCA_041751855.1 Pyrinomonadaceae bacterium | reverse complement strand
AAGAACAAGCCAGACCAGATAATAAGCACCTCACTTCAACTAGTGCCCTGCGCGGCTAGTGCTGTAACACATGATTCCCACGTTCATCCGCATTGATGGTTAATTTCTATGTATCTATTAGCCGCACAGGACACTAGCTAGTAACCTGTAGTTTGTTAGGACCAATGCGTTAATAAACTTTTCAAGCGAAGGAAGGCTGATGGAGATCTGCGTGACGAACAGCGGGAGTAAACTGCCCTTCCTTACCTGAGAGGTAGTAAGAGATGAGTAGTTTTTGAAGGAAGGAAATCTTTTGTCCAGGAGCTAACTGAAATCCAAAGCGAAGAATGTAGACGTCCCTGTTCGAAGATGAGTGGTCCTGTGGGTACTGCTGCCTTCACGGTCCAAACCGCTCTCTGTATTCGCCTGCAACAATAAACGCTTTCACCATCTCGGCATGCACGAAGTTGCCGTTGAACTGATTCAGTTTGTTCAGCCAGAAGTTGTAGCCATCAAAGTTTGCATCGGGCGCGGCGTTGGGATTCCGGCGCAGGTATCCAAAGTACTGCATCAACACAAAGGCCCGGTTGAACTCCTGCTGTGCAAAGACACTGTTCTCAGCTACCCGCCGCAAAGCCCGTGCCCGCGCTGCCTCGTCCGCACTCGTGCCCGCACCTTCAAATTCGTCGATCGCAGCCTCGAGATCTTCGGTAGAAGGGCTCACTCCAGCGTTCTCGAATAACTTGTTCACAAATTCCTCAGTCGGCATGTTCGCGGCATAAGCCTGTCGAAAACGATCGCGCTTCACAAACGAGGCCGCAAAAGCATTCTTGTTATTGACTAACTCCTCTTCCCAGTTCGCCTGGCCCACAATTATTCCCTGCGCGATCGACTGTGTGTCGGGCAGAAACTCCTCCAATCGCAGCGGTACTGGCGCATCCTCGGAGATGTTCCCATATGCCGCTTTATAGATCCGGTAAACCAGATAGCCTGTCTGCTGGAACTCGATTGAAAGGAAGAACGCAGCCGAAACATTAACGCGCTTCACTTCAATACATTCCTCATCTTCTCCACACAAATCTATTTCGTTGGTCCAAAATGCTAATCCCGGCCCGTCCGGCTCACGATTCAGAAAATCGATGTAGTGCTGTCTCACAAAGAAGTCAACATCATCAATGGGATTTGGGCCAACCCCTGCATCATTGTCAATGATGGTTATGGTTACCACGGCGGGCGGGCCTAAGATTGAGCCCGTCGGATTACTCAGCGCAACAGTAAACTTCTCCGGTCCCTCAACGTAGGCATCATCAACAATAGGAATCGTGATTGTTTTTGAACTCTCACCCGCCGAAAACGTCAACTGCCCACTTGTCATGCCGTAGTCGCATCGCGATGAAGCATTGCCCGTAATCAGACTGCAGTTGTCCAAACCTGCCATGTCACCAGTAGCATAATTAACAGTGGCCGCGCCGGACGTGTCCCCGATTCGCCTTACATCTATCGCAATGCTCTGTTCTCCTTCATTGACGCTCAGGGCCGTCGCTCCAAACACAAAAGCACTGGAGTCTGCTGACGTCTGAAACTGGCCGCGGATCTCGCCGGTCAGAAAATTTCCGGTGTGTACGTTTACATAAAGCAAGCCATTCTTCAGATCTGCCACCTGTTGTGCAGTGAGGGTAATTTCAAAGTCGCTGATCTGCCCCGACGGTAGCGGGAATAAGACACCGGCATTCACGCCTGGGCTCGCCGGACCATGAATATGTGCGTCTGTCTGCGCACTCGATAGTCCACTAAAGCTCAGCGAGAGCCTTGCCGTAGTTTCGTCAGCGCTCAACAGAAGCGTCGCGGTACCTGTGGCGGTTGAATCATTGGCAGGCACCTCCTGTTGCCCATCGAGTGTCGCCGTGAATATTTGACCCGGCTTTGACTTGATCTCATAGACGGCGCCATTCGACAGCGAAACTACGTAGACGCTGCCGTTTGGTCCGGTCTGGACGTCGGTCGTAATGCCAAAGTCGCGGCCCACCACCAGTGATTCACTCTCACTAAGATCGAACTTATCCGTGTTGTCAGCTACCCGATCCGCCAGCAGCGGGTCGGTGAAGGAGAAGTGCTGCCGATCCCCATTAAGCTTGAAGCGGAAGAGATAACCGTTCAAGAGTGTCGTTCGCGAAGCACCTACTAATAAGTCACCTTCAAACTTTGGTCCCAGCCCTCGGCCCTCGACAAAGCCGATCGGTGACGGGGCCACGGCATACTTCCAGCTAAACTCGGGATCCCGATACTGCGCACCCGGCAGCATATAAAGGCGGGCGATCGCCTCTTGCGGTGAGGTGGCGATGTTGTTCGGCGGCCAGCGGTTTTGCTGAAGGTTTCCAGCACCATAAGTCATTTCGATCGATCGGAACTGCTCAACCCGACTCACCGGGCCCATCATCTGAATCCAGCCGCCATTGAAACCGGGAGTCACTCGATTGATCTCATCGAAAGCATCGTCGCCGTTCTCCTGAGTCCAGAGTTCGCCGCTAAGCGGATCGAAAGCCATTCCAAAGCTGTTCCGCACACCGTAGGCGAAGATCTTTTTGACGTTGGCCGCCGCTTCGCCCGTCAAGCCACTGTCTATGTTGAAGAATGGATTATCGGACGGAGTCGTTCCATCGTCATTCAGACGCAGAATGACACCGCTCATGTGCGCATCATCAGGTTCGGGACCACCAAACTGATCGTCCGGGACTGGACCGCCGCTCGTAATATTTTGCAGGAAACCACGCCGGCCAACGTCACCGAATATGATGTACAGCTTGCCATCTGGTCCAAAGCGCAGCACGCCGCCATTATGATTGCCGCGTGAAGGCTGCCCGGCATCCTGCTGCAAAGCCCGTAGCCTTATCAGATTACGATCAAACGTTAGACTTGAACCGTTCCAGAAATAACGATCGACCCGATTGGCAAGCAACTCTGCATTATTCACGTCCATTTCGTCGTTTCCGCTACTGCTTTCTGTCCAGAAGAGATAGACAAATCCGTTGACGGCAAAGTCGTTATGGAGGGCGATTCCGAGTAGACCCCGTTCGGATGCTGAATTCACTGGCAGGTCAAGCACCGTCGCTTGTAGAGCACCGTTAACGATCCGCTGCACTTTTCCACTTGCCTTCTCGAGCACGAGAAAGTCGTTTGCGTCCAAGAACGCTATGCTGGTCGGTTGATCAAGTCCCGTTACTACGGTATCGACGGTGAGATTCGGATCGAGCATAGTAGGCGTGGCCGCGGCGGGTTCTACAAATGTGTTTATTGTTGTTGAGTTATTGGTCTGATCAAAGTCAGTCTCATTTGCACTCACTGACGCGACGTTCACGATCTGGCCCTGATTTGAGGGCGTTACGACAATTGAGATCACGGCCATCGCGTCTACCGCTAAAGTTCCAACGACACAGTTAACCTGACTGGCGCCACTGCACGAGCCCTGTGAGGGGGTTGCTGAGACAAAAGCCACTCCGGCCGGCAATGTGTCAGTCACGCTTACATTAGTTGCTGTCGCAGGCCCTCTGTTGACCACCTCAATGCGATAAACGATGTTCAGGCCAACCTGCCCGGGGTTGGGCGATGCTGTCTTTGAAATAGAAAGATCCACAGCGGTTGGACTGATGATGTTTAGGGTAGCCTGCGTCGAATGCGTGAGCACTCCCGATTGCCCGCTAACATTGATGGTGTGGCTTCCAAGTGGTGCGCTTCCAGTCGTAGTTAGCGTAAGGGTCGAGGTCTTTGCGGTGCCGTCCGTGATAGTGATAGACGCCGGACTGAAGAGAGCGTTAACCCCCGCCGGCAAACCTGTGGCACTCAGATCTACAACGCCGGTAAAACCGGCCAGAGGCGTGAGAGTCGCCGTATAGGTAGTCTCACCTCCGGGAACCAGGGAGCGCGTAGACGGTGTTAGACCGATCGCAAAGTCAGGCGTAGCTGAAGCAGGGGCTGACGCGACAAACGTAAAGTAGATATGATCCCCTGAACTGTTGCCATCATTGTTAGCATGATTGCCGGAGGCGTAGAAGATGACGGTTCCTACATCGGTTTGCGGTGCTTGCCAGTTAAAGGTCCAGCTTGCGCCTCCCTGTTGTCCAATAAAGGTTCCGCTTGAGTTGTGCTGGATGTACTGTCGATTGCCACCCGGTCCCTGGTCGTTCAGGACCTGCGTGAAGCTATCAGTACTCTCGAGATTGCCGGCCCTTTCGTCGGCAGCATCAAGCACTGTGAGTTGAAACCCCCAGCGCAGGCGGGAGGTATCAACATTGGTGTGAGTGACCGTAATCGGGTAGATCTGTCCCGGAACATAATTCTGAGGAGCCGTAATTGACATCTGCCCGATCCCAGCTTCCGAAGGGACATGGCATTCAGCGCAGTTCTCTTCCCCCGGAGCGTTTGTAAATCCTGCCGGTGGACCAGAAGAAAAAGCGTGCACTGGTTGGTGCACGCTTTTATCTGTTAAGAGAAACCCGAGAAGCGCCGTAAGCAGTGCTGGCAAGATGATCAGTCTTGCCTTCTTGAAGGTCACTCCTTTTAGTATTGACGATTCTGTCACACCAAGCCGCTTGCCTCGTCGTTACGCTCGCCGTTGGAGTTTGATGGACATTTTATTGGCAACGGCTCGCTCTCATTTAACACCTGACTTCAGTCAGGTGGCCAGGGCATCAACGAGCAACGATCTCATCGCATCTCGTAAACCGTTGAAACGGTTCCCCGGCTTCTTAAAGTTTCGCCCCACCTAACTGAAGTTAGGTGTTAATGAGAAGAGGATGAAACATTGCAATCTGGACGCTTACAACATAAACCCGAGGTTAGCCGTCGGAAATCTATCGATCAGAGGAAACACGGCTTCAAGATCGCTAGTCGACAAGCCATACCACGTCGCAAGCGTTGCCGCGTATTGTTCGACGGAAGTTGTCGGAATCCACCGGCCACGTGGATTTGAACCACCATCAGTATCGTCTGGGCCACCGCGTCGAAGGGTCGGGTAGGTCCCAAATAGCGTTTGCCCCATTACCGCCCCTCCCAGCACCAGATGATTGTTCCCCCACGCATGATCGCTTCCGACCGCACTCCCACTGCCGGCAGGCTGAAAGGTGCGTCCGAAATCTGAAAGAGTGAACGCTGTAACGTTGTTCTGCAAGCCCAATTCGACTGTGGCATTGTAAAAAGCATTCATCGCCTGGCTTACCTGAAGGAGCAGTCCGTCCTGTCCTCCCGGCTGACCATTATTTACGACCTTCTGGTTAGAGTGTGTATCAAACCCACCAATCTGGGCAAAGAAGATCTGGCGCTTCATATTGATACCGGCGCCGGCGTCGGTACTCGCTTTGATCAGGCGGGCAATCTGCAAAAGCTGACGTCCCAATGAAGTGTTTGGAAAGACCGTAGCCAGACTTGGGTTTACACTGGCAAGCGCCTGGCTCGTTTGCAGCGCACTGGACCTTGTATCGCTGGCGGCTTTGATCAGTTTCAGATCCTGGTTCAGCGTGCGTAATTCATCGAACGATGTTCGGCGAGCCGTGGTCTGGGCAGAAGTGTAACCAGCCGATCCCGGTGGATTGCTTAGCGGTAAGACTGAGCTCAGAGCGGTGTTTGAATCCCCAATGGCAAGCTGGCGAGTATTCACACCGGTAAGCAGCAGGTTGATTCCGGCGATGGAAATGTTTTGGGGAAAGGTGGCGTCGCCATTCAAGACTTTAGTTAGATCTGCCACACGGCCGCCCCAGCCTGTCTGACTAACGTTATTTGCAATCGCCGTTTGGAAAAGATTTACCTGGTCGGAGTGCGAGAACAGTTGCAAAGGCTTCTTGCCGCTACCATTCTGATAAGTTGTTCTCGTCAAAGGCTCAACCAGTGGGCCAACGTTGACCACGGCTGCAAGCTTCCCCTGATTAAAGAGGTTTTGCATTTCGGGCATGTTGGGATGAAACCCGTAGGAGCCTCCGCTCAACGGGGAAACCGCAAGTAGATCGGCTTGGGGAATCGCCAATCCCGAGGCACTCCGTACATTCGAGTAACCCTCGACTGTACTGCCGGTTGGGCCGTTGTACTGGTCCAATGACACAAGCAAGTTGTTACCGTCGTTTCCACCGTTGAGGAAAATACAGACCAGCGCCCGGTAATCTGTGGCCGCCTGAGGGGTGAGGGCATGAACGATGCCGAAGCTTTCGATGCTGGAGGCCAGGGCCATTCCGCCAAGGGCGCATGCCGTGTTTCTAAGGAAATCTCTGCGTGTTGTTGCCATGATCTTATCTCTGAATGTCATATTGTGACGAGGTTGCTACAAGATAGACCGCCATTTGAGCCCGCTTGCGCGCGAAGTTTGTATTTGAAGCCAGAATGGCATTCATTGCGGTGATGAGAGAGTTACGCATCTCCGTCGACATCGTTCCGTGTAAGAGAAGTCTGTTGAGGTGATCGGCAATGTCGCCCGGGTTTGAGGCCAGCGCTTCCAGGTCTGAGAGATCAACCGAAGTGCCACGCGGACGATCCGGGCTGGTGGCAGGCGTGGTATTTGCCGCCACTCCCGTGTAAATCAAAGTATTCATGATGTTCGCACGGCGCAGCGTGGTCGAGGTCGAGAGTATTCCGAACGTTGGTCCGAGAATCTTTGCACCCGGTACTTCATATTCCGGTTGGTAGTAACTGAAAACCGTCGCAGGTAGAAACAGGGGTTGATCCAGCGTCCCGGCCAAGTCAGTCGTGGACCTCTGGCCCAGAACGCCGTCGCTGGTCGCACTCTTGTCGAAAGACTTCACATTGCAGGCGCGCAGTACGTTGTTTATGTACTGAACCGGTTCGCGCAGCTTCCCATAATTCGGGTCGGTTTTCACGTCGCCTCGAGCTTCAGGGTCCAGCAGAATCGCCTGGACCACAGCTTTCATGTTCCCGCGGGTATTGGTGCATCCTTCTGCGTAGAGCGCATCGCAATCATTATTGAAAACCCTTGCTACGCGCTCGACATATGCGGCGGTCGGGTTGCTCGTCACAAGATGCTGGATGAGCTGTTTGCCGATAAAGGGACCAACGTTCGGATGATTGAATAGGTTGTCGAGTGCAGCCACGAGGTCAGATTGTGCACAGGCTGTATTGGTGCCTGTGCAAGCTGGGAGGACGACACCGTTAAGGAGCGTCTTTGCTCCCGTGTCGTGGGTTGTGCCACCGCGCGGCACCATAGGATCGCGCCAATTGCTGATTCCGGGACCGATGATATTCGGATCGAGGTTCCATCCCGTGAAGACCCGCGTGAACTCGTTAACAGATGTCTGCGAGTATGAGGGGATGGGAACGCCCTGGTCATCCAGCTTTGGAGTACCATCAAGATTCAGTTCGTTCACTCCGATTGAAAACAGTTGAAGAATCTCGCGCGCGAAGTTCTCATTCGGATTTGTTCGTGTGCTCAAACGCATGTCCAGGTACTCGCCCATCTCCGGATTTAGCGTGATGTCTGTCAGCAGCGTGCGATAGCTGCCAAATGCGCCCCGATCAAGCGCCTGAAGATAAACAGTCATCCAACTGGGACGATTAAGGGGGCTGAGTCCGGACACAACAAAAATCTGGTGCAGGGCAAAAGCCACTCGTTGCCGCAACTGCCCCTGTCCATAAAGCGAGTTTGTATAGAACGTACGTTGTAAAGGATAGAGTGAAAAGTTGTCGCGGTTACAAACGGTCTGGTTGTAGTTCGGATCAGAGGGATCAGTACTTGGACATGCGCTGGACTGATCGTTTAAGGGAAAAGTGAGATCGGAGAAGTCTGAGCCTTTTGCCGGGTTAGCCAGAGGGGCATTGAATTGTTCGTCAAGGAAAGCCCGGAACCCCATCGCCTTTACTCGATCGATTTCGGCGACGGTTGGCCCCCAGGTAGCCTGCTCAAGAAACCTGACCGTGTCGGCATCACTTGCGGGACCTGTGTAGGAATCCGGGGTAAACACGGGGTCGGCTGGTGGAGGGGTTTCTGGCGCGGGGGTCGCGACCGCGCCGGCGTCATCGACCGGACCACCACCAAGATGACCGATCGCCAGCCGGACGCGATTACTCGACACTCCACGCAGATTTACTCTTAAGAGTACGTCTCCTACGTCGTCCAGGTCATCAGCCAGTCGAAGGACCAGCATTGTGATTCCCTCGAAACCAGGAACTCGGCCAACATACTCGACCTTAAGCGAATGCAGTTTTCCGGAAGCATCCTGTACGTCGGCAGTGAACGCGTTGGCGCCTTCTCCAGCAAGCAATGAGAGATTCATTGCAAACACAGCAATTCGTGTTCGGGAATCAGACCCAAAAGGCACGGGTGCATTGAGTGCAAAGGGTTCCGACTTGAGCGTGACAGACTCGAGGGCGATCGCGCGTGTGGAATTTGAGCGGCTGAGAAGAACCGGCGCGGTCGTTGTGGCGGCGCTGACGTCGCTGCAAACCAAACTGGTAGCAAACAACAAGACCAGCAAGGGATGTATTACATGGAAACCAGGCTTAGGGGTCGGTTGAGGACAATTAGGCGTTCTGGTCCACCAGGTTCGGTGAGACCATCCCGGCCAACGACGCGGAAAACTCTCTCGCATACACACGGCGCTCCGTTTAGATTCAGATTTTGAACCGCACACAAATGAGGCTGGTAAGTAATTCTGACGGGGCCACAGGGCCATGACTGGTGACGGCACTATAGCACGGCTAACGATCACCTGGTCAATACCCTTAGACGCAAAAGTTTATGGTTGGGCCGAAATAAATTTTTGTCGCCCGGAGGCGACATAAAAACCAGGGATGGGGAGACGGGGAGACGAGGAGACGGGGGATGGGGGAACGCGACGCGAAAATATCGAGGACGTGTTGAGTCGAATACTGTGGTGTTAAGTCAATCTGTAGTGTTAGTCAGAAACGTAGTGTTAAGTCAGAAACTAATGACCGGGTTCGCTCGCTCAGTCTCTGCGATCTTCTTCCCCCGCACCCGCGTCCCCCTTCCCCCCGTCTCCCCGTCCCCTCGTCCCCCCAGTGGTCCACACCAAACCTCTTTTGCAATTACCCTGAAACTTCGTTAGCCTAGTCAGGCAATATCGAGCGAGTCGCTGGCGCCTCTCATTTGAGAAGAGTTAGGCTCGATTTTTGTTCCCACTTCACTTTTTGTGACCAGAGCTTCATGAGAATAGTTGTTGCCGAGATCCGTGGCGAGCAAAGGCTGGCCACCCGGCAGTTTACTCAACCAGTTGTCAGGATTGGGAGAGATCCCGCTCGTTGTGATCTGGTCTTCGAGCGAGAGTCATGGCCGATGGTCTCGCGCCTCCATGCCGAGATCCAGTTTCAGCCAGATGTCTGCTTACTGATCGACGCTAATTCCACTCAAGGAACACTCTTAAACGGTCAGCGAATTTTTGAAGCAACCGCACTCATGCCGGGCGCGCGGATCCAGTTTGGCAAAAATGGGCCCGTCGTCGAGATCGAAATTATCGAACACGCGGCCTCGCTCACAACCACGGCAATGGAGAATCAAGAGTTTGAGCAGGAACAGGACCTCGGCCTGCGCACAACTCCCATGATTCCCCAGCCAGAGCGGACTTTGCAGCCGCCAACAACGACAACAACATCACAAGTCTCTCGGGCAACACCCTACCTGATAAACGAAGGCGACACGAGGAACGATCTCGTTCGCGAGACTGCATTGGATAAGATCACAACTCTTCTGGGTCGTGACCCTGCCGCTGACGTCTCCGTGGATGCAGCGGCGGCGGTGGTATCACGCCGGCATGCTGAGATTCAACGAGCGAATGGTCACTTCGAATTGATCGACCTCAACAGTTTCAACGGGACGCTGCTGAACGGCCAGCGGATCACTCAACCGGCGCCCTTGAGCGATGGTGATTGCATTCAACTCGGGTTAGGTGGACCAACTTTCCGGTTTGTAGATCCCGCCGCCAGCCAGGCTGAGTCAGTGGCGCCGAGTCCCGGACCATCTAAGTCCTTGCCCAGTCCAGCACCTGCCGAGGAGGCTTTTGATGGACAGCGAACCGTCGTCATTCGGTCGCCACGCCAGGCCGTTAGCCGGCCGTCAGGCATCAGTGCTGATGCTCAGCTTCTGATCAACTGCTCATTTGATCGCAATCCGCGACTTATGGTGGGGCGTGCGCCTAACAACGACATTCGGGTAGATGGTCTTCTGATTTCGAATCATCATGCACTGTTCATCAGAGAGCCCGGCGGCGTTTTCGTCGAAGACCGCCGGTCGTCAAATGGGGTCTATGTTAATGGCGTGCGAATCAGCGGTCGCCGGCCTGTGCAATTGCACGACGTGGTTCAAATTGGATCATTCCTCTTCCAGGCGGATCCGGTAGCAGGAGTTTCGGTCTTCGACACGCGATCGAAGATGCGGATCGATGCAATCGACATCACGCGAATCGCACGAAATCGATCGGGGCCCGGAACAATCATGCTGCTGGACGACGTGGATTTAACGATCCAGCCGAATGAGTTCGTAGGACTGCTCGGCACTTCCGGAGCCGGCAAGTCCACGTTGATGAATGCTCTCAACGGCATGAGTCCAACAACGAGCGGGCGCGTGTTAATTAATAATCTGGATCTCTACCAGCATCTCGATTCACTAAAGCAATCCATTGGCTATGTGCCGCAGGAAGATATTATCCATCGCGAGCTGACAATTCAGCGAACTCTCTACTACGTCGCCCGGCTGCGTCTTTCTCGAGACGTTCCCAACCAGGAGATCGATCAGATTATCGGACAAGTGCTTGACGTCACCGGGCTCACTGAAAGGCGAGACGTTCCCGTGGCCCAGCTTTCCGGCGGCCAGCGTAAGCGAGTCTCGATAGCTGTAGAACTGATAACCAAACCATCCGTGATCTTCCTTGACGAACCGACTTCGGGGCTCGATCCGGCAACGGAAGACAAGATCATGAGGCTCTTTAGGCAGATCGCCGAATCCGGGCATACGGTGATCCTGACCACGCATGCGATGGAGAATGTCAGTCTATTCGACAAGATCGTGGTCCTGATGCGGGGTAAACTGATCTTCTATGGCACACCGGCAGAAGGTCTCGAGTTCGTCGGCGCAAGCAGCTTCAAGGATCTTTACGACAAGCTGGAAGCACCGATCGAAAACCAAATGAGTAGGATGCTCGCCCTTTCGCCTCGCGCCACTAAGGAGCAGAAACGCGCCTACGAAGAGAATCGAAATCAGATCGCTGAGGCGGTGGCCCAGGATTGGCGGCAACGCTTTCACAGCACCGAGATTTACCAGCGCAATGTCGTTGAGCCCCTTAGCGGTGTGGAACGGGGCGGCAAAGCGACTCCAGTTTCAAAACGACGGGCAGGAATCATTGACTCGGCGCGGCAATGGGCCACGCTGGCCACGCGATATTTTGAGATTCTTGCTACTGATAAGACGAATCTAACGATTCTGCTGGCGCAGGCTCCTTTAATAGGACTGCTTACTTACCTGGTCGTCAGCTCAGAAGCGCCTCGCGACTTTCCCTTTTTCCTCCTCGCCCTTGTCGCGATCTGGTTTGGCGCCTCTGTAACAGCGCGCGAGATAGTAAAGGAGCGCGCTGTCTATAAACGCGAACGAATGGTCAATCTCAGCCTGCTGCCCTACATCGGGTCAAAGCTGTTTGTCCTTTCTCTGATTGTGGGCACCCAGTGTGTCTTGCTCTTTGGCACACTAAAGATTCTACATTTTGCAGGTTTGATGTTTCTGCCTGGAGTCCTGGGCGGGCTGCCTCAACTTCTGGTAGTTGTCTTGACCGGGATCGTGGGCGTGGCGCTCGGGCTTTTTATCTCAGCAATTGTAAAGACATCAGAGATGGCGACTAGCCTGGTACCTTTGATCCTTATCCCCCAGATCCTTTTCTGCGGACTCGTCGGAGTTCCGCAGGGGCTCGCAAAGGCTGTGGGCGCGGTTATGCCTGCCACGTGGGCCTTCGATGAATTGAAGCAATTGTCAACGCTTGACACCCTTCGTGAGGAAGGCGCATCAGATGGCAGGGGCCTGTACAAAAGTATCGAAGAGACCAATGACGATAACATTGCGACTGCCAGGGGAGAGTTAGAAGATTATCGAAGGCGTGCCGACGCAGACCTGGAGCAATACAAGGAAGAACTGGAGCAGCATCTGGCCGCGCGCGCGAGTGGCGTCGCGAGTGTGCCGCCCACGATGCCCTCACCCGGGCCCCCGCCGGCGATCCCCGATGCTGAGAAGCTGAGCGAAGATCTAAGTGACTATGTGAGTTTCAAACACCCCTGGGGCCACGTGCTACTGAATCCCGTCATTCTTCTCGCAATGCTGTTTGCATTGATCGTGATGACTATAATCACCCTGCGGATGAAAGACACTCGTTAGGAGGATCTCGATGGTTGCCCCACAGGTCGAAGCGTACGACGAGTTCTCCTACCTGAATTACGCTTATCCTCAGACGCATCCGGACCGGTTGCGCAGCATCGCCCGGTTGCATCGAATGAATTCCACTCCGATAGACAACTGCCGAGTGCTCGAGCTTGGGTGCGGCGATGGCGCCAATCTGATGCCGCTGGCTCTCACTCTGCCTGGCAGCGAATTCGTCGGGCTCGATCGAGCAGCGAAACCAATCGCCAACGGGGAAGCGACGATTGCAACCTTACAGTTAGCTAACATCAAACTCCTGCAACTCGATCTGACGGCACTGCCGGAAGAGTTGGGCCAGTTTGATTACATCATCGCCCACGGACTTTACTCGTGGGTGCCCGCGGAAGTGCGCGATGCGATCTTTTCGCTCTGCCGCGCGCGGCTAACCCCTCAAGGTGTTGCGTACGTCTCCTATAACACTTACCCGGGTTGTCATTTGCGCAACATCATTCGCGAAGCGATGCGTTTTCACACTCGCGACGTAACGCAGCCGCGGGAACGCATTGCCCAGGGACGCGCCTTGATTAAGTGGCTGGCCGAAGCCCAATCACAGGAAGGCCCTTATCAGATTCTCTTGCGCGAGTTTAATGAATACTTTCAGAGCAAGAACGAAGGCGCCCTCTATCACGATGACTTGGCAGACATAAATTACCCTGTTTATTTCCATGAATTCGTGACGCATGCAGCGCAGCACGGCCTTCAGTTTCTGTCCGAGGCGGTGCATTTTGACTCTGAGGATTACAATTTCTCTCCTGACGTGGGCAGGGCACTGCGCGAACTGGGGGAACAGAGCATTATCTCCAAAGCCCAGTACTTGGATCTACTCGAAGGCAGAGCCTTTCGCCAAACGCTGCTGTGTCATCACGAAAACAAGTTAGACCGCTCTTTAAAACCGGAAATCGTCAGTGAGTTTCTGATGCGGTCCAGGGCGCAACCAGACTCATCCGAGCCGAGTTTGAATTCTGATGCGGTGGAGAAGTTTAAGGCGCCGCATTTGGCCGCAATCTCCACCAGCTTTCCTCTCGCCAAGGCGGCAATCCTGCACTTGGGTAGGATTTATCCGCGCTCGGCTAACTTTGAAAGCCTGGTTGCCGAAGCTCATCGTTTGCTCGGGTCAGCCCCAAACAGCAAAGACGACGGTGCAGAGCTACAGGCACTGGCGGAGGTTATGATGAAGGCCTATGGCGCTAACGTCGTTGACTTGCACCTTCACGATCCTTCGCTTGCGAAGGCGCCTGGTGAGCGTCCGCAAGCAAGTCCATTAGCTCGTTTACAGGCCCAGAAGGATGGGCTTTGCACGTCACTGCTTCACGAGACTGTCAAGTTCGAGGACTTTCTGGCCCGACAACTCATATTTCTTCTTGATGGGACACGTGACCGTGCCGCTTTACAACGAGATCTTGTTCAAGCGATTGAGTCGAATGCGGCATTGATAGGAATCAAAGAGTCGGCGGCTCAAAAAGCGGCGCTGCTTGAGACCGGCCTCGAGAAGTTGGAAGAGAAGCTAGTGCGACTGGGGCAGTTGGGCTTCCTCCTGGAGTGAAACTTCCGGAAAATTCAAGAAGCCACGGTCGAACATCTTCATCAATAGATCCTTGAAATGTTCGAATTCAAAACCATCAGGGAGTTCATTCTTAGTTTTTGCGTCTTCAAATATCTCTCGGCCAGTTCTTTGCCCGTCGAAACCTGTCACTAGTGGCACCATCCATTGATCCAAACGAGCGGCTGCGGCAAAAGGTCTGTCGGTTTCGAAAAGGTAATCCGCTGGAAATAATTGACCTTCATGTACTACATGCGTCACTTTAACCTGCAACCGCGGCGCCAAACGTAGTCTAGTCTTACTTAATGTTTCGCGAAAACCGCTTTGTTCCATCTTATCGTGAAGCGCAAAAGCTCGCTCGAAGTCAGAGCCGTTCGTTTCTTCGCTCAGCTTTCTCCGCTCTGTCCAGGGTTCCTGATTCCAACCTGTTGGATGGCGTCGCATGAAGAGTGCGCCATAGGGCATGCTGACGATTCGCGCATTTTCAAATTCCTCCCGCAGCATATGCAGTTCGGCAATACTAAGAGAGTCTCTTTCAGCCAGTCCGCGCAAAGTTTCCTGCGGCGTCTTTTCGCTCTTCCACGCGAATATGATATCGAATTCTGAGCTCTGATCTCCCAACCAACTTCGGGCGCGTTCCTCGAAGGAGCCCTCCTCCGTATCAAGCCCGATGGAAACCATGCAGAAAAGACCACCGGGGCGTAAGTGCGCAGGCATTCCCTCAACGATTCTTCTTACCAACACTTCGCCGGTAGCGCCGCCATCTCGCCAGACTCTGGAGATGCGCGTGGCAGGGACGTAAGGTGGGTGGGCCACAATTCGATCGAATCTGCACCCGGGGATCGCCTCATACAGGTCGCCACTCAAGACTTCGACCCCAGGGCAACCGTTCAGGGCTCGATTAAATTGGGCAAAGTGAGACGCTCGCCTGGTAATGTCCGCCGAGACGACTCGTTTGCAACTGCGACTCAATACAAAAGCCCCTATTCCAGAACCGGAGCAGAGATCGAGAGCATCTTCGGCGGGACTTTCCGGAAGGACGTGCAAAAAACGAAAAGTCCCCTCATAGATCGCCGGGAACACAACATCGTCTGGGGCCTCAAACTTCGACGCGTCGGGATTACTATGTCGATCGGAAGCCATGAGAAATCCAGCCACGGGGTAAAGGAGTACCTGGGCATAGATCTGATCCTCACCGAACTCACCCGTACCGAGTAAACCAAGGGAAAAGAACGTTCCGAACAGTTCCGGGCCGAGAACGCTTTCAACCTCGCTTCGGGGTATCATTGCCTGGTATAAAAAAAGCCGCAATAGAAGCTGAAGTTGCGGGGAGTTGCCGGAAAGATCAACCTGCCTGGCCATCCCAACTGCGTAAAGTCCCTCGATGCCCAAAGCGCGACAAACCGTCTCCTCATCAAAACCATGGCGCTTCAGGAAAGCCGCCAAACGCGCAAACTCCTCCGCCGTTCCTAAGTGTACCGGCAGCTCTCTAGCATAGGATGGAACGCTCATATCTCAGATTCCTCCATAAAGATCTCGCGCACTACGTACCGGTCGAGGATCTCTCCGCCAGTTGATAGCTCATCTAACCTACCGCATCAGGTGCGAAATTCGCTCAGAATTTTTGGAAATCAGGTTTCTAGCAATTTTAAGCCGATGACGTCTGGATTGATATGCCGGCGGCCCTAACTCTACGCTGGTCGCGCCCCTAATCCGTGTGGCAACATTCCGTTGACAAGGTCTCTGGCGCCTAGTAGGCTTTTCGCCAATTAGACCGGCAATCTGCTTCGCAAACGGTTGATCCACTCTGGAGACCAATTCATGGAAACAAGCTACAGCACTCAACGACTGTTAGCTCTTAGAAAACTGACGCGCGCCGCCGCCGATCTGCTGCGTGGCCGCGTCAAAGAATATCTCGGCACGGTCACACCGCTCTTACGGCCGAAGATAGTGCTGGGCAATTACGTCGAGGGCGGCGCCTACGAAGTTTCGCGGCCCGGCGATAAGGCATTTAAAGAGCTCCAGGAGATCTACAACAAGATCTCTCAGGTAAAGCCCTACCGGCTGCCTCCAGAGATAAAAACACCACTTGAAGTCATCAATCCACAACTCGAAATCACACCCCTTGAGTACCTGCATACGGCCACAAGTGGAAACGACACGAAGGCCGTGATCGTCACGTCGCCGATGAAGTGGGTGTTAACCTACGGCGGCTTTGCGCCTATCAAACTTAAAGAACTGCTCGAGAGCGACCGTCGAACCGGTGACGATTTGCAACAGTTTGTCCTGCACTATCTCATGATGCACGTGGTTGTATCCAATCAGCGCGGCGTCTCGCAAATGCTCGAAGCGCTTCATTTTCCCGTGAGCACAATACGGACGCCTGACTTTGGCGATCTACCCGTAACAATTATATCTGCGTCCGTCTCGACGGTTCGGCCGCCCGATGACGTAATTATGGAGAGTACTGAAGTCGCCGGAATGAATGTCTTTGAAGAAGTCATAAACGTTGAAGATGTTGCGAGGATGCGAGATCCGTTGCGAGAGCAACTGCTGAATCTGTTGAAGAGCCACGGCGAGGACCCTGAGCAGCGGGGCGATTAAGATGGTGAAAGAATTCTCATTGCGGGAGTTTGAAGGAGAGCTGGTTGCGACCATGGAAGAGCGGGGAGGACGTCCGCTTCCCGAAACACCATTTCGCATTGCGTTACTCGGAGACTGGAGCGGAAGGGCCAACCGCGGCCTTTCGGCTTCAACGGCGGAGTTGAGTGAATGGCGCCCGCTCCTGATCGATCGCGATAATCTGGATCAGGTCATGGCAAAGCTTGGACCACAGTTGCATCTCCCGCTCGCTGCCGATGGGGAAATGTCTTTGAGCATCGGCTTCAGGGACCTGGACGATTTTGCTCCGGATCGCATTTTTGGGCGCCTGGATCTTTTTGACAGACTCAGACAGTGGCGTGGGCGTTTGCGAAACCCGAGCACCTTTGCGGACGCGGCCGCTGAAGTTCGTACGTGGGCAAACATCGAGCGTGCCCCGGCAGTGACTACAAGTTCCCAACCCAGGCAGGAGCCACCGCAGGAGACCAACAATGTCTCCGCAGCGGGCCTGCTGGATCAGATTTTGGACCAACCTCCGACGCCGGCTGACCGCGCTGCTCCCAAACTTTCTTCCGAGATCGATGCCCTTGTTCGTGAAGCCGTCGCGCCCTATCTCGTTCCAGGACCAGATGCACAGGAAGATGAGCTCATGGCCGCCGTTGATCTGGCGATAAGTGGCCAACTGTCAGCGTTACTGCACCATCCCGACTTTCAAGCGCTGGAATCAGCCTGGCGCGCTGCACACCTTTTGGTTTCACGTCTTGACACCGGCACGGACCTGAAAATTTACCTGCTCGACATTTCGCGAGCAGAGTTCGAGGCCGATCTGCTGGCGGGAGACGATCCGAGGCAAACGGCCATTTACAAGCTTCTCGTCGAAAAGACGGTGGGAACGGCGGGCGGAGTGCCGTGGGCTTTAGTGGCGGCAAACTACCAGTTCGACATGACACGAGCAGACGCGGACTTACTGAATCGAATGGGAGTAATCGCACGGGAGGCGGGAGCACCGTTTGTCGCCGGCGCCAGTCCGCGCCACATCGGTTGTGAATCGCTTGCGGAAACCCCAGATCCGGACGACTGGCATATCCAAGAATCTGCGGCCCGCGCTGCGTGGGAGAGCCTCAAGCAGTTTCCAACCTCTCGCTATCTTGGTCTTTCCTTACCGCGGTTTTTACTTCGTCTACCTTACGGTCGCGACACCGAACCCGTCGATAGCTTTTCTTTTGAGGAGCAGCCTGTCGATGCGCGTCCCCGTCACGACCGGTACTTATGGGGTAACCCATCCTTTGCTGTCGCCTACCTGCTGGCGGAGGCTTTTACTCGAAGTGGCTGGGATTCTGTCCCCGGTGAGGTCCAGGAGATTGCGGGACTTCCGCTGCATATCTACAAGGTCGATGGAGAGTCTGAGACAAAACCGTGCGCCGAGACATTGATGACGCTGCGAGCGGCGGAGCAGATTATCGATCAAGGGCTGATGCCGTTGATTTCCATGAAAGACTCAGATGTGGTTCGGCTCGGGATGTTCCAGTCGCTGGGCAAGTCTCCCCTCGGAGTGCGGTAACCCTTGGTATTGCTCTAAAAGTTCCGCCTCGCTTCCAACCAAATCAAACTTCGTAGAACGCGGCCGCATTTAAAATGAAGCAAGTCAACCTATCCATCGATGGTGGGGACTGGCAGTTGGAGGGTCAGGTGACAGTCCTAACTGGGCCAACCACGATCGGCGAGATGTTGCCGTTGGCGCGGGCACTGTCCGATGCCGTGGTCATGGAAACTTGCCGAACACTCGAGCGGAGTGGCAACAGCATTTCCTGCAAAAAAGGTTGTGGCGCCTGCTGCCGGCAATTGGTAGCCATCTCTGAGGTGGAGGCTAGACGGCTGCGTAAAGTGTTGGAGGAAACTCCGGAACCAAGAAGATCCGAACTGCGGAGGCGTTTTTCCGCGGCCCATCAGCGATTAGAGCAAGCTGGCCTGATGCCGCGGCTGCAACTGAACGAACAACTTAATGATGACAAGTATCTCTCATTAGCCACTGAGTATTTTGAACAAAAGATAGCCTGCCCATTTCTCGAGCAAGAGTCCTGCTCGATCTATGATGAACGTCCCATCACCTGCCGGGAGTACCTCGTTACGTCACCTGCGGAGAATTGCGCGGAACTCAAGCCGGAAAATATCACCAGGGTGAAGCTACCGCTGCCCGTATTTAATGCTGTGGCGCGCTGGCAAACGCCTCCATCAGAGCATTTCACGGAACGGTGGGTGCCATTGATCATAGCCCTGGAATGGGCCGAGTCGCACCCGGAAGATCCTCCCCCGCGTCCAGGCACGGAATTGTTGAGTGAGTTGCTTGACCACCTGACGGGGAAGAAGACTGCATCCTAACTGAGTACGATATGTCCGACGAACTTTAGTTTGTCGCCTGGGGATAAGGGATCCTCAAGGTCCCAATCGATGCTCCGAACAAATCTCCTCCAACTCTTTTCCAGAGATTGACTCGTTTCGACCCAGATTCAGGGTGATGAAAGCGACAAACTGCGGCACAAAGAGCGTGACGAAGGCTCATCGATTGGTTCTCAGACATTGACTCGTTTCGACCCAGATTCAGGGTGATGAAAGCGACAAACTGAAGTTCGTCGGACACCTCTATTCCAATACTGAAAGCAGGTGGCCCTTCTTGTCGACGCCGCTCGCGCCATTCCGGAATTGTAAGAGGATTTCAGGCCGGTCAGACTCCATAAAGTAGGAGCCTACAGGGCCAAAGAAGCGGGCCGCTTCCTGTGGTGTGCAGGTTTCGAGAAAGGGGCGGAAAAACTTCGGCTCATAGAAACGAGAGAAGAGTTCCGCGCCATCCGGGAGGCTTACCATCAATTCGCGCCGAAAGTAACTGCGCAGATCGGTTAACGACACACGCGCGCTCAGATAAACTCCCCACCCATGTCCCCAACCCTCATGAAGCATGGTCTTCAGGAGCGGTGATTGTGGAGGTAACCGGACGAGGTAAGGCGCCACCGCCGCAGTCTTCTCATCCTTATAAAGTGACTGATAGTCCTCACCGGAGTTACGAAGCAGCTCCAGCAATTGCGGTGCATGAACTGCATCGACTAATGCGAACAACGGCTCCGGTTGATTCCGCAGAATCTGTAACAGACGTCCTTCTGGCGTTGCGGCTTCATATGAAGCCATACTCTTCTGAAAGTCGGCCTCATACTCGGACGCCACGGGAGGCAGTTTGGCAGAAGGGATTCGAGGCTGTTCAACCACCGCCGGCGGAGGCGGCGGCGGCAAGGGACTCGATGAACTCTGCGTGCTCGAGGCCGTGGTCGAAGGCACGGGAGGACGAGGCTGTGGTTTTGGCCTGGCTGGCTCAGAAGCCGGTTCCCGCCGCGCAGATGGTCGGCGCGGCGGCTCAGGCAAACTGGAAGAGATGCCACCGGTTGGGCCATCGGGGACATCGGTGACTGGATCGAAGCCGGGGGTGATCGTTTGAGCAAACCGCGAAACGGCGGGTTTGGACTCTCCCGTATCAACGTGTTCTATTCGTACAACGAAATCGGTTCGACCCGCATGAATCCGATCACCATCGCGTAACTTTGCTTTTGGGACACGCTTCCCATTGACAGTAGTGCCATTGCGGCTGCCGAGATCCTGGACGCGACAGGTCTTGGGGCTACACTCCACGCTAAAGTGGAGACTGGACATAAAAGTGTCCTGCAAAGCGATGTCAGCTTTCGTCGTGCGACCGATGGCCACCGACTGGCCTTCATCTACTTCGATACGTTCGCCCTCATGAGGTCCGGAGACAACTTCTAAGACGAGTCGCATAGCAACCTTCCTATGCCCACGGCGCGCGCCGAGATTAGAACCCCCAATCCTAATCTCGTTGTACCACAGCGCACAAACTAAGACGCAGAGAAAAAAGTCTCTGCGTCAGTATTGATCGTAAATCTTCCTGCAACCAGACTAATTACCCACCAATTATTACAGTCATTTCACCCTTCACAATTTTGTTGGGCGGTCCAAGAGGTTCCAGGATCGTATCACCCAGGCGACAGGCCGGAAGATTATTGATCATAACAGTCTTGGAACCGTCAATAACCACGCCCGGACCATGCGGCGGCACGGGGGCAGGTGTAGTGCAAGCGTGGATATCCGCCCCGCCGGAGGCCGCCATAACTGCACTTCCCAGCGCGGCAGCCGCCGCACCCTTTGCAGCCTGCTCAGCAGCATAGGCTGCAGGTGCGCCAGGTGTTCCTGCGGCGGCTAATGTAGCCGCTTCAGCAGCCTGAATTACAGCGTCCGACGCTTGTTTGGCTGCCTGGAGGGCCGCCGCGGCCGCCGCCGGAACGCCGCGCCAGGCCGGCAAGTTGCCAATCAAGACATTAGGACTGCCTGGTCCCGGACTGAGGACTGGCGGCAGCGGATGCACAACGTTGTCTGTTACTCTGGCTGCTGGACCGGTTGGCATTTCAATTCTCCAAACTTAATCAATTCAGCGTGCGCTCTACTATGCAGCAGCACTGGCAGGTGCGGCGGCCTCGGGCAGCACGCTCGCTATTTCTTCTTCAACCTTTATCCCTTCGCCGGCGGCGACACGACCGGTCACTGGGAACTTAGCGTCCTTCTGTTTATATTGATCTGCCTCAATGAAATCGTCGACGGCCTTTTTCTTGGCTTCTTCGGCATCCCTCTCAGCCTTTCGCTTGGCGGCCTCTTCATCAGCTTTCTTTTTTGCCTCGTCGAATGGTTCTGCCGCTTTTCCAATGTCGCTCGCTTCGACTTTCACGTCCTTGGCGGCGTCGGCAACATTGCTTGCAGTATCCTGGGCCTTTTTTGCGTCGTCAACCTTGTCACGCACAGCGTTGAGCTTCGAATTAGCATCTTTAAGTACCGACTTAAGTGGTCCAGCAATACTGCCGAACGCCTGTTCTGCCACGAGGTTCCAGATCGGAAAGAACGTGTTACGAAACATCAATGCCGTCAGCCACGGAAGTCTTCCCAGATAAACCTCCATCGTCTGAGCTTTTTCGTCCGCGGCCTTCTTTCGCGATTGTTCGAGCGCTACGGCGAGGTCACCGATGGCCAGCAGAAGGATGGGCTCAGTATACTTTCCCAGATACTGGTTCAACTGTTTGCTGGCAAAGTCCTGAACGCTAAGTCCCTGAATGCTCGTGGGTACCATCCCGCTGATCAGACCGACGCCCAGGCCGGAGATCATATTGGTCAGATACCGGCGGCCGGCTTCAAGGAGAAGCATATTGTCGATGGGCGCCTCGGCGCCTTTAGCCATTAATCGCTTGAAAACGTCTTCGAGCAATCCCACATTCGCGGCCATGACCTCTTTAATCGGTCCCTTGAGAAATGACGGTAATCCCCCTACGTCTGAAAGGGTGGTGTTAAGCGCATTGATCGCAGCATCGGCCGCGGTAGGAGGTCCCGGAGGTGCAGAGCTGTCCTTTTTCTGGCTCCCCTGAAAAGCAGTAAAGACTGCCGAGAGCTGCGACGTGCCGGGGGTGTCCTCCGCATCCTGATTCGCGCCGGCAAAGTCGTAGATATCTTTCTGAATCTCGTCGACCTTGCTCTTAGCTTCATCGATCTTCTCATTAACAGGCTTCAAGAGGTTGTCGTCATCACCGCCGCCACTCTCCTCTTTTGGTTCTTCTTTCTTGAACCAGACAGGGAAGGTCGCATTGTAATTCTCGTAATTGGTCTTGATCGCATCGATGGTAATGCCGTGCGAAGCGCGCTCGATATTGCGTTCATGACTGGTCTTGGTATCGTCAACCTTCTCCTTATCATGACTGCGGCGCATTTCAAGATAGACTGCCAAATAGATATCAAACATCTTGAAGAGGAATCGCTGCACCACCTGAATAGTGTTGCCAATGCCGGGAATTGATGGAATAGCGCTCATCGCTGCGTTGAGCGCTCCGGCAGGACCTTCATCTGAAGGCGGCTTTAAGTAGTAGTCGTTTAGTGATTCACAGAACTTATTAAAGTCAGCTCGAGCTTTGTGCAGTTTCTTTCCTGCTTCGTGGACATCCGGATACTTAATAGCCTCGCCCTTGATCGAGTCGGCCACAGACTTAATCTCCGACATGATCGTATCGAGTTGGCTGGGATCGGGTTTACTGGCGCTTGGACCACCACCCATCAGGCCTCCCACAGCAGCGCCCACGTCGCCGAGGGGGCCCTTGTCTTTCAGATACTCCTGGAGGACGACGGCACATGAAGAGACAAATCCATGCAGCAGGATAGCCTCCCGTTGAAGGCCATCACGAAAAATGATCGCATGGCCTTCAGGCGGAGTCGGTGGTGAGCCACCCGGCGGCGTGTATTTCTTGTGCGCGAACTTCTTTCCCTGATCTGCGTGGACCAGTCCAAAATGGATAAACTCGGTAGGGATGCCGGTATCAAGGGCGTTGAATTTACCCGAGCCGTCCGGATCTGGACCAGCCGCGCCACCACTATCGGAATCCTCAGAGGTAAGTGGCTGATCGCGGATATACTTCGCCTCACCGGCCACCGGCCCCCCGGCGCCCCCTGCACCAGCTACTGAATCCAGAGCTTTCGCTGCGTCGTCCAGCAAACCCATCGAATCTACCTCTACTTCGAAAGTTCCTTTAGCTTGTTCTTGGTGGCGTCGTCCGCATCACCAGTCACATCAAGCTTATATTCCGCCTGAAACTTCTTAAGAACTTCTTTCGTATGCTCGTCAATTTCGTCATCTTCTGAACCGCACTCGAAACCCAGATTGTTCAGGCGTTGCTTGATTCCCGTGGGAGTGTCCACTGGATCGAGATCGCCAAGCCGAAGCGGGATAATCTCCTGGCCATTACGAAGCTTGAGCAAGGCACTCCGGGACTCACCGGGAATGAAGTGTTCAAGCTTGCCGTCGCCATCTGTTTGGCCTTCGATAAGTTTGCCATCGAGATCGAGAACATACTTTTCGTTGACGCGCGGCTTGCCCGATTTCATCAACTGCACCTTCAGTTTGCAAGGCTCGCCCTTGCGTTTGAACTTGTGGACCTGGTCCGTTCCTTTTGATACCTCTTTAGGCTGCTTTTCAGGAATAAAGATCTCGTCATCCGGCAAGAGCACATTCGGATCTTTACGTTTAGCCTTTAGTTCAGCGTTCTCCGGGTGGTCCCAGAGAGTCTTCCAGAAAAACCCGTTCTTCTTCGCAAGACTGGAGGTGCTCTCGCCTGAACCCACTGGTTGTTTTGGCATAGTTAAGCTTCCTCCCAGGCATCCTTGTCCAGGTCCCACGTAATCTGGCAGCTTCCGGGATCGATATTCGTTATTTTAGCCTGGCCTTTCTCGTCTGTGGTACCGGATGTTTCCGATCCATCCGGCAGTTTGACCTTATATCCAAGACCAGGAACCGGCTTGCCTTCTTCATCGACCATCTCGAGCCCGATCCAGTGTTTCTTCTCCTTATTCTCCTCCGCCTTGGAGTCATGTGTCGGCGCGCCAGCAACTTGATTGGCCTGAATCGCGGACAGCGCTCCGGGCGAGGCATCATCAGCCACGATCGCAGCCAGAGCGCTGGCCGGTGACACAAGTTGTTGGGGCATAAAGGAGAGCGGACTGCCTCCGCTGTTGATTGTTACCATTGGAGTGCCAACGATCTGAATACCCCCGGGATTAATTGAGATGAAACTGCCCCCAACCTTGAGGGTCAACCCCATCGAGGCTTCGATAATGACCTGGTTTCCTTTTAGATAAAGGGTTTGAGCAACCTCTTGACTGTGGTTCTTACAGAACTGCTCCATTACATCGCCCTGGACCTTGAGCGATTTAGATCCGCCAATGTTGATAGCTGTCTTTCCCTGAACCTTTAGGTTTTTATCTCGCTCGATCTCCTCAACCTGGTCACGTTTGACGACTATGTGTTTATCGCGCTCGACCTTCTCCATCTTGTCGCGCTTGACTACCAGGCTGCGATCCTGGCCGGTCCATTCCCGCCGATCATTTTTGACGCGCACATCCTGGTCTCTTTCGGCGTGTACGAAGATCTGCTCCTTGCCCTTCTTATCCTCGATTCTGATCTCGTTGAAGCCTTCCCCGCCCACTGAACTATTCGACTTGTAGATTACGGTCTTCGTTTTCTCATCAGGCAATTTGTAAGGTGGCAACTCCGTAGCGTTATACACCGCACCGATAATAATCGGCTGATCCGGATCGCCTTCGATAAAATCCACAATTACCTCGTGACCAATACGAGGCAAATAGAATGACCCCCAGCGCACGCCAGCCCCGGTCTGGGCCACTCTAATCCAGCATGAACTGTCGGCGTCCGCTTTGCTCTCCCTGTCCCAGTGGAACTGCACTTTCACGCGACCATACTTATCGGGAAAGATCTCCTCCCCTGGCGGGCCTACAACAACAGCGGTCTGCGTGCCGCGAACAGTTGGCTTGGGAGTACGACTAAGGGGACGAAAAGGGACGGCCATGGGAATGCACGAAAAGCTGTTCTGGTATTCGAATCCTTCCTCCTGCTCACCTGATCGATAGTCATAACCGAGACGGGCGCTGTGGGAAACATGCGTCAGCACATACTCGCCGTTTGCGTTGACGTGTCGATCAAGCGTGAACTTGTGACCAGTGACCAATTGCCGGCAGGTGCTGGCGCCCCGAACCACTAAACTGGGCAAGGACTCCTGCTGCATTCGAATCCCGACAGTGCGCTTGTTGTCTTCAAAGATCTTCTCGACGTCCGCAGGACGCTCGCCTCCGCCTTTGTCAATGCCGTCAAAGCGCTGGGCATAAGCTCCCGGGTAATCATAGATTTCAAGGTTTGCATTAACATCCAGCTTCTGTTTATGTACGATTTCGCCAGCCTCAACAGAGTCTACTATTGGCTGTTCGGCCTCGAGATGTTTGTGTGGTAACTCGAACGAGTGGTCCCAGAGTGTGTATTTTCCCGATCGCAACTCCTGGACCTTCTCCCAGAAATGGCACCGATCACTATCGTCCCTGTTTCCGCCCTCGATCTCCTCGAAAATAAGTTGCTTCAATTCGGGGACGGCCGAGTGACTTTGCGGCGTATTCGCAACCACCATGGTGTGACCGTCCGCCGTGTGTTTGAAGAAGTAGTAGATACCTTCCTCTTCCATTAAGCGGCTGGCGAAATTGAAATCGGTTTCGCGATACTGCACGCAAAAATCTCGAGGATTAAAGGACCCCTGAAGCTCAAACTCCACATCGAGCCCTTTCAGAACCTTTGCCAGAATGTCGGGGACGCTGAGGTGTTGAAAAATGCGGCTCTGTTTGCGCCTCGTGAGCAACCACAACTGAGGCACCATTTCGATTCGATACTGCGTGAAGATCTCATCCCTCGCGCCCTCACTAATGCGGCTACAGATGCCGCTGAAAAAGCGTTCCCGATCATCCGGCAACTGGAGTCGAACAGTTAACTTCTGACCCAGGAGCTGGTCAAAAGCAATCTCAGTCTCATTCTCGGCTAAAAGGTCCAACTGGTAGTTGAACAATTGAGAGAGGGCTTCTTCGCCGCTGATGCCCTGCAGCAAAAGAGCGTCTTCGCGTAGGGCTGTCTTGATCGAAAGCGGTCTGTCTGCCTGTTTATAGGTCGGCATTAATACACAATCCTTCTAAGAAAAGGGCAAAGACCTCCTCGGTCTGGAGGCCACGTTGACGCCTTTCACACTTGTATATACGAGTAGCGGGCAGTTACTGGATCTCGTATTGAAATTTTCCATCAGCAACCGAAATATGGACCCGAGAAACCAGGGAGCCCGTGGACATTCGCGATAAGAACTCCCCCGACATCTCAGGCAGAAGCGTGCGCGTCAGGATATGGTCCACATTGCGAGCCCCACTTTCGACTTCGGTACACCGGTTCGCAATTTCGTTGATGACTGTTGCCTCGTAACTGAACTCTGCCCCGTGGTTCTCAGCCAGGCGGGCGCCGACGCGACCGAGCTGGAGCTTTATGATCTCACGCATGACATCGTCTGAGATCGGGTAATACGGCACTACCACCATTCGGCCCAGCAGCGCTGGTTTGAAAACCTTCAGCAACTCCGGACGGATAGCTTCAGTAAGGGCCTCGGGCTCCGGCTTGGTATCCGGATCGGCACATAGTTTCATCACGGCGTCGGTGGCAACATTTGAGGTCAGGAGGATCACGGTGTTCTTGAAATCGATTTCCCGCCCTTCGCCATCCTCGAGCATCCCCTTGTCGAAGACCTGATAGAAGAGTTCCATTACATCCGGGTGGGCTTTTTCGACTTCGTCCAGCAGGACAACCGAGTAGGGTTTACGCCGGACAGCCTCTGTTAAAACTCCGCCTTCCCCGTAGCCGACATATCCTGGAGGCGAGCCCTTCAGAGAGGAGACGGTATGGGCTTCCTGATACTCACTCATATTGATTGTGATCAGATTGCGCTCGCCTCCATAGAGGGTGTCGGCAAGAGTCAACGCCGTCTCGGTTTTTCCAACACCGCTCGGTCCCACCAGCAGGAAAACACCCACCGGCCGCCTTGGGTCGGTGAGGCCGGCGCGCGCCGTACGAATACGCTGAGCGATGGCTTCAAGACCATGAGACTGGCCAATGACCCGTTGCTCAAGCCGATCTTTCAGTGCGAGAACGGTGTTGATTTCGTCAGTCAGCATCTTGCCTACCGGGATTCCGGTCCAACCGGAGATCACCTCGGCGATTGTCTGCGAATCGACACAGGCTTGCATTAACGGCGAGTCTCCCTGAATTTCATCGAGTTGATCATTCAGGCTGTTCAGTTCTGCTCGCAACACATCGACACCAGGCGAGGGGCCTGCTGCCGAGCTGGCGCCATCACCGGCTGCGGCAGCGGCAGGAGCCACTTGCGCGGTCCCGGGAGCGGCTGAAACCTGTGCTGCGCCAGCGGCCGCCACGGCTTCGGCACTGCCGGTTTCTGTCTGAGCCTCCCCATTCCCCCCCCCCGCAATTTTTTCCAACTGGCCGCGAATATCGCGAACCTTGCCGATGATTTCGCGTTCGCGGTCCCATTGCGCCTTGAGCTGCTCCAACCGTTCCTCTTCATTCACCCGAGCTGTTTTCAATTCTTCAATGCGTTCGCTGTGATCCGATCCAGTGATCGCCTCACGTTCGAGCGCTCCCAACTCAACTGTAAACCGCTCGATGCGTCGCTGCGCATCCTCGACTGCTGCGGGTGTGGCGCCCTGCCCGATAGCCACGCGCGCGCAAGCTGTATCAAGCACACTCACAGATTTGTCAGGTAATTGACGGCCAGTGATATAGCGATGCGAAAGCTTGACGGCGTCCGCAACAGCTTCGTCGAGAATTCGCACACGATGGTGGTTCTCGAGCATTTCCGAGAGTCCGCGCATCATCGCGATTGCCTTCTCTTCGTCCGGTTCTTCTACCTTGACTACCTGAAAGCGCCGGGCCAGGGCCGCATCCTTCTCGAAGTACTTCTTGTATTCAGCCCAGGTTGTGGCGGCGATGGTTCTGAGTTCACCACGGGCAAGTGCTGGCTTAAGCAGATTTGCCGCGTCATTCTGTCCCGCCTGGCCCCCTGCGCCGATCATCGTATGCGCCTCGTCGATGAAAAGAATGATAGGTTGCGGGGAAGACTTCACTTCGTCGATAACTGACTTCAGGCGGTTTTCGAATTCGCCCTTTATCCCGGCGCCAGCCTGGAGTAGTCCGAGGTCTAAAGTTCTCACAGCCACATTCCGGAGCGGCTCAGGCACATCACCCTGGGCAATTCGCAAGGCAAAGCCTTCGACCACTGCGGTCTTACCAACGCCCGCCTCTCCCGTAAGGATGGGGTTGTTCTGGCGCCGGCGCGTAAGAATGTCGACGACCTGACGGATTTCGAAGTCGCGGCCTAGCACAGGATCAATACCCCCCTGGCGCGCCTTCGCTGTCAAATCAACCGTGAATTGGTCCAGGACCTTGGTCTTACCACCAATACCGGATGGGGAGCCCGCATCAGCGCTTCCGGGCTGGCTCGCCAGTCCGACCGCCTCTTTGTCCTCGCCCGAACCGGCGCAAATGTCTCCAAGGTCTTTGCGCAAAGTCTCGACCGAGATCGGGCTGAATTCTCTCGTTATCTCGCGTGCCAACCGCGCGAGATCATCATTCACCAAAAGCGCCAGCAGCAAGTGGCCAGACTGTATCTTCGCGGCTCCATACTCGATCGAAGCCAACAACCAGGCCTCCTGGACCAACTGGGGCAAGCGGGGAGACAACGCAGGGGTGCGGGAGTTTCCCGTCTTTAAGCGCTCCAGCGCACGCGTCAAATCTTTATTCAGCCGGGTCTGATCGACATCGAAGTGCCTGAGTATCTTTCCGAAATCAGTGTCAGGAGCTTCGGCAATCTTCAGGAGCAGATGTTCCAAGTCCACATCATAGTTGGTGCGTGATAGACATAAGCCCGCCGCAGCCTCGAGGGCATTCCGGCTGGTATCATTCAAACGTTCGATAAGTGATTTTAGATTAACGTTCATCTCGTAAGTCCTCCCGCGCGAAGTTTAAACTTTCGCGCTCAATCTCTGACCGCGAGCACGACCTGCCTGTCGTCCTCGACGAATTCGCGGGTCTTAATCCAACTGGTCCAACCCAGTCTCGGACCATCATCGGTACTCGTTCCGAGGCTACACTCGGGAACTTCTGAAGCCTTCATGATAAGTTGAACATCAAAATCAAATTCCAGCCCGGCAAGAAATCTCGCCAAACTGGTCAATGGCTTAAAGGCCGAGCCGTTGGGAAGAAAGGCTTCAAACCTCCTGAAGTTGAGTGGGCCAATCTGCAAGCGAAAGTCCGATTGCGTGTCCCAGACGCGCTTGCCGGCAATGGTACTAATCCCCAACTCGCTATTGGCGGCGCCGAGTCGCGTGAGATTCTCGGCATCCAGTTCTAACCACTGGCCGGCAAACTGTTCTACTCTCGCGCCTACAGCAAAATAGTCACCGAGCACCCCCTGAATAGCGCTGGCGGAATGTGGCTGTTGAGCAATGAGACCGCCGTAAAGCAACAACCCCTGGTCCGGCAAATGCAAGCGGCCGCGCAATCCACCCGTACCGAGACCAACAATACTAAAGAGGTATTCCGTGAAAGCGTCGAAACCGGTGCGCTCGTAGGCAATCGGAAATCGATGCTTCTCCCACACGCGATAGAAGAACGCGATCATCCGGTGATTAAAGATGTCAAGAAAACTCCAAAGCGCTGTGTCCTTATAACGCGCCCGCTCCATGAGGAGTTCAGTGTACTGGTGGGGGAGGACCCCAGCAGGACCGGTGGCACCCATAAAAGAGACTGTCATCTCGGCTGGGGGATCGCTGTCGCGCACATGATCGCGACTGATGTCATGAATTTCAGCAGGCGGAAACGAAAGGGTCTGATGCGTCCGGAAGCGTACGACTTCTTTCCCAGTATCCCCATCCTGCCCAACCGGACGACGCTCGGGGAAGATACGCTCCAGCAGACGCACCGCCTGGAAGAAGTTGAAGCGATACGGCTCGTCAAAGAGTTCCTGATCTAAAGGAGGATCTGTTCTCCGGCGCGCGGTGGCCATTGTTTCAGTGTTCCTTCACGTTGGTTGGTGCGGGCAACGAGTTGATTAAAAGAGTTTACCGACGCATAGAGGCCCAAAAAGCGCTCGAGTACCGAGGCAAAAAGGAAGATGCCGCTGCCTACGTACTGTTCTTCATCAAAATCTATCGTAGTCTCGATCCCGCGCACGAAGCCGGCGCCAATCCTCCCCCCCATCTGTCGCACAACTCGGCGGCCGCTAACCCCTCTGATGCCAGAAATCTGCTTGCGCGCGGCTGACGAATCCATCAGGTTGTAAAGTGAGAGGATCTCTTGCAGTGCGTCCGGACCAGCGTCAGGCCCTACCTTAGCAAGTGACAGATGATTGAGCGAAAGGTGCGAAACCAACCGCCACTGAAGCCCCCGATGAAGAGGGGGTCGGAGGGTCGGCGTCGGTTTAGTCAGACAACGGACGCGCGATAAAGGAACAGCACCCTCGACCTCGAGTTCACCCTCGGCGCCGCCGAAGGGAAGCCTTGCAGGAAGATCGCGATTAGTGCAAGTCGTGTGAACCGTAAGCACACTCGTAGCTGGAACGTGCGGATTGAAATCAAGATCGACAAGCGTAAGATCGACTTCAGTGCCTGGATCCTCGGCGCGCTGCGATTGTCGCCGCGAGACATACCAGAACGTGCGATCCTGCTCCTCTGCATAAGCGTGTCGTAGAGAATAGAATGGTTGAAAAGTATGAGACTGGCCCTTCTGGGGATCGTCTGCTACGACGGAGTCGACTGAATAGACCTCCAACGCCATCTGCCGGCGCACGTCGGGAATCACATGATACTTGTGTTGCAGACCCGTCAGTCGAATAGGTTCGGCAATCTCCCTAAAGAGATTTACTATCGGCGCACAGCCGAGCTGGAAAGTGCTGCTGCCAACAGTTCCTCTAGGCGGTCTAACGTCGCGGAGGTAAATGTGGATCTCGAAGCGCCCTCCAAATCCCGCCCGCACAGCCTCGGTCATGCCTTCCACATCGACAAAGAGAAACTTCTCCGGAAATGCGAAGTACTCTGAAAGCAACCGGTATCCCGGGAAGGACCGCGGCGTGTATTGCAGCAACGACTCCTGCTCCCCAAAACCCACCGGCTTAAGCACTGTGGCCGGCAGTATTACAGGGGCTACCTTCAACGCCGCCAACCTGCGCGTGCGGCGCGAGGTTTTCTCAATAACTGGACGCAGCTCCACGCGGGTGGCGTTGTTAAAGATCATCTCGTAGAGCGAATAGGCAAGGTGCTGTTCAGCATTGATGAAAAAGCGAAGTCTTTCGATTGGTTGCTGACTTTCACCATTCTTCAGAGTCGCCAGCGCTGTATCGTTCTTGCAAGCGAGCGTCAGTTTGATCACCGCTTCTCGCCAGTTTCCGCGTGTATCCACCGGGTCCAGCGATTCTAGCGAGGCGTCCATGACTTCGAGCGGCCACAGAGTAACGTCGTACCCTGCACGAAAGCGACAGGGGGTACCTTGAATCGGCCGGGAATAGAGACCAATGCCGCGCGGAATCGTGTAACCAGTGGTTAATGTTCCTTCTTTGGGCTTGAACTGCACGATGGCCATGGAAGGGATTGGGGCTAAATAATGCGGGTAGAGGACATTTAGAAAAGACTCGGTGATCTCGGGAAAGTCATCATCGATCTTTAGCCGAACGCGGGCGGCGATAAAAGCAAAAGCTTCGATCAATCGCTCGACGTGAGGATCTTCACCGCGATCGCTTTCGAGCAGCAAACGTGAGGCGATCTTGGGATACTTCTGAGCGAACTCTCCGCCCATTTGCCGCAAATATGCCAACTCGCGTTCATAATAACCAAGCAGATCGTCACGCATATTAGGAAGGCTTTTGGAGTGCGGCGGCCTGGCGCCGCTTTGGTCTATCGATCATTAGCGAAGCGGAATTCGGACCAAAGCGGCGCCAGGCTGCCGCACTCCAGGGAGGTTTATTCCCCTTGCACCATGTACTGTCCACTGCCGAGTTGCAGTACGGTATCGAATGTTATCGGTTCCGGCGCCGGATCGATCTTCAACCGCGCGTCAATCCGAAAACGCAAGATCCGCTCGACGGATCGGACTGGCTCGATCGAGACCACCACACTTTCCAGGCGCTGCTCAAAACGTCTGACTGTCTCTTCAATTTCGCGCTTGATGAACTTTTGATCGCCCGCACTGTCAATACTGAGGTGAGTAAAGTCGGGCAAGCCAAAAGTCGCTACGGAATTGCTCGTCTCTTTCATGTCGGGGGACAATCCCAGTAATGTCTGCCTTGTGTTAAGCAACCATTCAAGATCGCGCCGAACCGATTGCCTTAGCTGGCGCAAACTTTTTGACCGCGACGTGATCGGTTCACGCTTAACTTCCGGTTCGTAGTCGAGCAACCGATCCAGCACTGACGCTGTGAGTTGAACCTCATTGTCGGTTCTAGCCATTTTACCCCCATTGAACGGCTATAGCTGCCGCCCGACACCCCCGGACAGACCGGGGGCCTCGGGCAACAGTCTCTTTTGTGCGCGTCGAGAATCAGTCCAGCCAATCTCCTCATCTGAGGCCGGCAGCCAGGAAAGAGTCCGCAGGTTCGATCCCAGAATCCACGCTTGAAACTTAGACTTTCTCGTTTTTCTTCAAATCCCAGCCGGATTTAACTGGAGAGGTTAAAGCGCCTTTCGCATCTTGCGCCTGATAAGACATCTCACACTTGGCAAAGTTGAGCGAAATCTGATCCGTGGGAACAATGTCGGAGTGACCACTCCCGCCCGTTTGATAGCTTGACACCAACAAGTCTGAAAGGGTCACCTTTAGGAATTCCTGCTGTTTCTCGCCGGCCTTACGGCAGATCAGTACCGCTTTCGGGATATGCTTGCCGTTTGCGCAGTGCAACATCAACAACGGGGACGCCTTATTCACCTTCATGACGAAGTGAAAATCCTGAAACGAAACCTTGCCAGCGCCTCCACCACCGCCGCCGGCGAAAGTGCCCGACTGCGTTGCTCCCCAACTAAAGCTTTCAATCTCGATTGTGTCCTTGTGTTTAGCATCTTGACTCTCTCCCTTGATGCCATCCAAGTTCAAAAAATAATCAACTGCCGCCATCTTACCTATCCTCCTTTAATTTACGATCAAGTTATAGTTTTTCCACTGCCTGGGCGACGACACCTGCCAATCAAAATCACCAGACAAGTACCCAATATACGTCCCACCTGGCCCCGACGGATTTCCCGCTAACCTCTCGCGGAAGGCGGCAGTTCTGCCACCAAACGCAACGAAACGGTCAACTCGTCCAATTGGAAATGGGGCCGCAAAAATGCCACTGCTTTGTAAGCCCCGGGCTTACCCGGAATCTCAGCTACCTCGATGCGCGCTTCTTTCAGCGGGTGAGAAGCCTTCATCGCCTGACCGACATCATCATTGGCGACGACGTATTGCATAATCCACTGATTCAGAAAGCCCTCGCACTCGCTGCGTGACATAAAACTGCCGATCTTGTCGCGCATCATGGCCTTGATGTAATGAGCAAACCGCGAGACCGCCATGATGTACTGCAACTGCGTTGAGAGCCTCGCGTTGGCGTTGGCCGCATCCTGATCGTACTTTTTGGCTTTTTGGCATGACTGGGCACCAAAGAAAGCCGCATAGTCGGTGTTTTTGCAGTGGACGAGAGGAATGAATCCAAGGTCAGAAAACTCTTTCTCGCGGCGATCCGTGATGGCGATTTCAGTGGGACACTTCAAGGCGACATCGCCCTCATCGGTCTGGAAGGTGTGCGTTGGCAAACCCTGGACAAGACCGCCGCCTTCAACGCCTCGGATGGCAGCACACCATTGGTACAGCGCGAACGATTCCGTCAGTCGCGTGCCAAAAGCATAAGCAGCATTACTCCAAAGGTACTTGTTATGATCCTTCCCGGTCACATCCTCCTGGAAATTGAAGGTCTCGGTGGGCACGGTGTCCTGACCGTAGGGCAGTCGAGCCAGCGTACGCGGTAGGGTCAGACCAACATAGCGAGAATCCTCAGAGTCACGGAACGAACGAAACTTCGCGTATTCCGTTCGATCAAAGATTTTCGCGAGATCGCGCACCTCGGTAAGGTCCTGGTAGTTATCCCAGCCAAAAAGCTGCGGACTGGCGGCAGCAATAAAAGGCGCATTAGCCGCGGCCGCGACTCCGGAGATCTTCTCCAGCAAAGACATGTCCTGCGGATGGTTGGTGAACTCGTAATCGCCAATCATTGCGCCGAATGGATGACCGCCGAAGGTACCGAACTCTTCTTCGTAGACCTTCTTGAAGAGAGCTGATTGATCAAATTCCGCGGCTTTTTCAAGGTCCTTCAGAAGGTCCTTCTTCGAACAATTAAAGACGCGAATTTTCAACATCGTACTGGTTTCGCTATTCATCACCAGATGATGCAGACCGCGCCATGAGCCTTCCAGCTTTTGAAACTCGGGGGCGTGCATGATCTGGTTCAGTTGGCCAGAAACCAGCCTGTCGATCTCCGCGATGCGGGCGTTGATAGCCGACTCCATGTCCTTGGTAACGACCAGTTGGCCCTGCATTACCTCCTGAACAAACTCCGCAATCATGCCCTTCGCTTGTTGGGCTTGAATCTCGTTTCGGGCCAGGCGGCCCTGATCGAGAATGCGCGTGAGTAGATCGCCCTCAACTTGCTGCTCGGTGGTAACTACGCTTTTCTCTCGGCTAACCTCTTTACTCATTTGACTCCTCCTTGCCGGCGCCGTCTTCTGACGCAGGTTTGTTATCGAGGCCCAAAGCGGCGCTCAACTGTTGCTGTGCCCCAGCACTGGCTACGACCTCGTTAAGCAGCTCTTCCAATTTGTCGTTGCCGTCCATTTTTGACAGTAGGTCGGAAAGCTTCTTACGCGCTTCGACGAGTTTGTTTAATGGCTCGACCTGTTGCACGACATTGTCGGGGTGAAAGTCGTCCATGCTCTTGAACCGCAGCTCAACGCCCATCTTGCTGCCGTCGTCGGTGAGCTTGTTATCAACCCGATATGAAAGCCGAGGCTTCATTGCGGCCAGCGCTTGATCGAAGTTGTCCCGATCAATCTCCACCAGTTTACGATCCCGAACGCGCGGAAGTGGCTCATCGGGCATTCCCGAATAATCGCCAAGCACGCCGAGCACAAAGGGCAGCTCTTTGTTTTCAATAGCGCCTCCCACTTCCACATCATAGGTAATGTGGACTCGTGGCGGGCGAATGCGATCGATTTTGTGCTGAATACTCTCTTTTTTAGCCATAGGTCACTCCTTTTCAAAGTCGTGTTGTAGGGCGACGGATTGAACGCAGCGGATCGATTCAAAAGGGTCCGTCGGCTACAGGTGATTTAGGGTGCAAGTCTTAGATAACGATCGACTCTTCCCGAGTCCCTCTAAGAAGCTTTCGTTGTGGTGGACCTCAAGACTCCTTCACCGCCGCCCGCGTGCTGTCCCGGCTAGTAGCTCTGATCGCCACCCCCATCGCTGGGATTCGGTGTTTCGAGCCCAAGAGTCTCTTTTAGATGGCCAAGAACTGCTCCGTCCTTTATCACATCCTCAAGCCAAACCTCAAGCGGCATCTGCCCCCACTTGATCGCGCGCTGCACCAGGTAGGCGACCGGACTATGCGGTTCGGTTGTTTGAAAGTAAAAGGCAACTTCCGCTAAACGTTTCAAAGCGTCAGCGCGACCGCGAATGGGTCCAACAGCTCCCAGCGGACCCGTGGCCCCCCCTTCCTGCTGGCCTCCATCCTCTGACACGCTGTCGTCCGAAGGATCCGGCTCGAGGATACGCTTCTCTTTGACGATTTTCTCTACGAGGGTGCGTACATCGTCGAGTGACCGCTTCAGTACCCCAAGTCCTGGCGTTTGACGGTCGAACTTCTCGTCCATTATCCGGTCAAGACCTTGAAATTCCTCCCAGCATTCGTTGACCAATAAATACGTCTCTTCGTAGAAGGCACGTCGCGTGGCGCCTTTCGCTTTTCGCCAAGCGTCGGCGGTCGTCTTGCCCTCCTCTTCCGCCTGGGCCTTCAATTGGGTGAATCGCGCGTGGGCGTCAGAATCCAGACTGTCAAGATTGTCGGGGATATCGAACTTCGTCGATTCCTCCCACTGAAGATACGAGTAGTCAATAGAACCGCTCTTGGTCAGCGGCACAGTTTTGAGTGGGATCTCGACTCTCGAATCCATAAATGATAAGGCATTTGCCCGAGCGTCCATATCGCCTTCATCAATCTCGGGAAAAACACTGTCCCAGTACTGTTCATGAAGGCCCCTCATAACTTTCAAGCTGTCCCGTAAACCGACGAATCCATAGAGATTAACCAGAGCTTCGGTGAGCCAGGCGCCAATCTGTAAATCTTTCGTTTTTGAAGCCAGCGCCGTGGTCGCAAGAGTCACTACTTTCGGCCACTCAGCACTCTTTGGATCCCGCTGCCAATCGCCCTGCTCGAGATTGTCTTCTGAGCGGCGCGCTTCGCGAATTTCATCGTATTCACCAGAATACTGGAGACTCTCACCCGCCGGGTTCTCGCCAGGGATCGGCGCCAGCAACGCTTCTAGATCGATCACGGCAGGAACGCTTGGAGGGGCAGAAGGATGGGCTACTTCCGCGCTCTCTTCTGCTGAGACTGAAGACATCCCTGAATTCTCCTTTACCTAACTCTTGCGGCAATGCTTCTTTCGCTATTGGTGTGCACCATCGTCATCTCTTCGCAAACTCCCACCTCGCGGGATCATTCTTTCGGTTGCCTGTCTGCGCACCACTGAGCCTGCAAAGCACACCGAACATTCAAAATTTCAAATGAAAAACTAGGCGTTTCTTATGCTGGTTGATCTGCCAGAGAGTCTGCACTTTGATTCTCTCCGATAGGTTTTGTCAACAAGTTTTTCTGTTTCTCAAAGTTTGGGCGGTAATCCTACGAGGGGGCGCCCTGAGCCTGCTGCGGCACCTCGTTGAATTCAACCGACTTCGCTTCGAAGAGTGACTTCTCTTCACCACCAACACTAAAGAGACGCAAACCCACTGTACGCAGAACGTCGTCGCCGAGCGGTTTCCAGTCAGTCATTCTGCCCAACCTCACCTGATTGTCACTCTGTTCACTGGTCCCGGCATACAACGCCGGCATGAAAACCTCGCCGACGGTCCCGTCCAGCGCCTCGATCCGGGCGCTGGCCCAGAGCAGATCGCGCAGGCTCTTCGGTGGTGAAACTTCAAAGCGCCGAATCTGCTCGAAAGGCATCCAGACATACTTATCTTTAACGATCAGTTCCAGGACCGGAGCAACAAGATCATCGTAATCACGGAAGTCCTCGAACTCTTTTCCGTCAAGCTTCCCAGAAAATGCTGGTCGCTCTTCCTCGGCCCGGTCGAGCGTGGCCCTGGCCTCGGCTGTATTCCCGGCAAGCATCTGCTTGAGCGCTTCAATATGCATATCAATGTATGTTGGGGGTTCCTTCAGAAAATGCGGCTGCACACCTTCCCGATAGACGCGTTCACGTTCCTGTTCGGCGTTAATGTTGGCGCGATAGACCATCACTCCCAATTCAGCCTGAGCACTCTGGTGCCCGATCACGTCGAGTTGTCTTTCGGCTCTGGCCCAATCACCCGTAAAGCACGAAAGTTCGAAAAGAAATGTTCGCCGGGCGGCGTCGCTGGGGTTTGCCTTGACCTCGGCCAACAGTGCCTCAATTGCCTCATCAAGTTTACCTGCCTCGAACAATGTTCTTGCCTGGCTCATTGAGTTCTCCTTTCAGGGCTGCTCGCGATTACTTTTGCAGGTTTTGCGGCGCTCGCATGCTAGTAAATAACTGGCGCCGGAACGGGTGGTTTGCGCTAGACGGCCTTAGCACGGCACGTACGGGTACTGAGCCAATATTCCAGGTGAGCGTGAACTGGTTCTCCCCACTCTGACTGGGCGCGCCAGCGGCAAACATGCGCAGCAGCCCCCATTCACCTGGGTAGGTCTTCTCTCCAGACAGGCCGCCGCTGGGTATCACGCTAATCCTTGCGCCCGAAGAACCCGCCCGCGTGGGCCAGATGAATTTTGCGGATTGTGGCGACGTGCCTCTCGTTTCGACTCGGGTGCCATCAATCTCGATGACGATGTCAGTATTCGGCACGGCTTCAAGCGTGATGTCATAACTGACTTCGGGTTGCTGGCCACCGCTCGGGAAAAGGGCCTCGCGCAGCCGGCGCGCATTGTTCAGGTAAGCGACAAACTCATCTGAAAAGCGGAACGCGCCCGCCTCTTTAAGCTTCCATTGACCCTGAGCGTCATCAAATGACGATGCAAGTCGCTCATTAAAGTAGACGGTAAACTGGCCGTTTGCGGGATTTAGAAAACGGGCCAGATCAGTCAGCGAGGCTTCGCCCGCCTCGGTGAATGGAAAGCCCGACTCGAAGGCCTTCGCACGTGGATAGATCTGTTCACGCCATCCCTTATCAATCTGTTCATAACCGCCACCAAACAGCATCGCCCGCAGATTATTGAGTGGTTGTTTCAATAACGCTGCAACATCTTCAGCGGCGGCGGTTTTGAACGCCTCAAGCATGCCTGTAATCACCTGATTGGCCTTCTGAAGCCCAATATCGTCCTTGCCCGTCAGTAGAGCCTTGGATGTCTGCGCCAGTTGATCGGCGGATGAACCCTCGAGCGGTTCAAGTACTCGACGTAACTCTGCGCGGTATTGGGACATCTGCGAAGTCTCCTTCTTTTCATCACCTGACGAAACAAATTGGAAGAGAGGTTTGAACTCCCGCTCGACTTCGGTATTGCCGCCGCCCTCGCCACTTTGATCGCGCCTGAAGAAGCTCTTGATCCATGCCCACCAACCTGCGTTCTCATCTTTTGCTGCAAAGTTTGTGTTGCGCGCCACCTCCAACATTACACGCTCCATAGGCGAGTCTGTCGCTGACAAAGCTTTCAAAGCAGCAACCGCATCATCCTTGGTTTTGAAGGGTTGCACGCTGACGCCTCTGATAAATCGACGCCATTGATCCGTGTAGTCGCGCAGATACATGCTCTGGAGTTTGCTGATATCTGTACTCTGCGTTTGCGCGCCTCCGGCGGCTGCGCCCATGACCCAATCATCTTTGCTGATCTCATCGGCAGCCGACTCAATTGCTTCAGTCATGTGTTGCCGGAAGCCGACGAGCGTGAAGCTGCCCGGAACGGTATAGGTCCCAACCAGAACGCCGCGGCCCCTGCCCTCCAGAATTGAATCGATGCTTACTGCTGGAGTTTTTGTGTTGATTTCGGTGATCACGCGCTTGTAGAAGCGATTCACCGGTGGATATGCGGTCAACTTGCGTCTTACTTCAGAGACAAGCTTATCGTTCCGTGGCGCCTGAGGCGCATCTTCGTCACCCGCCTGACGCGAATAGAACTCGAGTTGCTGAAGCGACACGATCTCCATGTCAGGTGGCGATGAGCGCTTCCAATACTCTTCCAACTGGCTCGCCAAAAACGTGGGCTCAACCTTTTCGGGATCAGAGAGCATCAGGTAGGCCTTCAGAAGATCGTAATGCTTGCCGAGAACATCCTCCGCTGAAGAGCTCTGTTCGTCGCTGGCAGCCACGGCCACAGTAGGCGCCGCCGCCGATATAAATGCCTGAAGATCCTTTTCGATGGCGGCCACAGTAGGCTTGAAATAGCGTTGGGTGATGGCGCCAAAATATATATATCTTAAGGGTGGATTAATTGAGTTTCCGGAGTACAGACCGAATCTCATGTGAAACGGCGGGGAGTTCTCCTGATAGTTATCGAGCTCGGCTAATGTCTCACGGAGGGAATCCATGGCCTCAACCTCGACCCGCGCGGCAGCGGCTTCCTTTTTCAAAGGATCCTTGCCGGCATCAGCTTTGATGATTTCGTCGACACGACTACCATGCTCGACCGCCTCAGCCACCAAAGCCCTGTTAGCAAAGAAAGAGATAGTAGAGCCAAACGCTAACAGGAACAGGAACAGGACTGCGACGATAACCAGGATGGTTCCCAGCCGTGGAGGCCGTTTCTGGTTCGCCTGAAATGCCGCGGCGAGATTTCCGTCGCGCAGGAGAACTTCTCTAAAAAGCTTGTCAATAAAGAATCCTTCTCCGACCGCCTGCGGGCCTCTTTCACTCCCGTCGCCTCCATCATCCGGTCGTGGCGCCGCGGCGCCGCTCACGCTAGCGGTAAAGTAGAAACCGCGCAACATTGGACTTTCGCTAAAGGGGTTGGGTCTGAATACTGCGGAGGTAAACAGGCCCAGCCGGCTACGCGCCCGGGCAAATCGTGCCGGAAAGTTGAAAACACGGAGTTGTTGAGCGGGTGCGGCGGGAGCGGCCAGCCGCAGAAGACGCAACCGATTCAACGAATCACACAGCTGGTCGAACTCCACATCAAATAGCGCGTGCGCATTCGCGGTCTTATCGAGCGTGATGGTGGCGCCCCAGACTTCTCCTCGCCCGTCCCGTCGCCGCGCCGCAAAAAACTCTCTGAACCCCTCCACGGTGTCGATATGAGTAAAGACAAGATAAACAGGAAAGCGCGCCCGGACCCGCTGCAGAATCTCATCGAGCCGAGCCCGGATGGTCTTGGCCTGTTGCTCGATGTCATTCTCATTCGAACGCAGCAACCGATCGGCATTTACTGCCACGACCAGGCCATCAAGAGGCCGGTTGTTCCGGTAGCGTTTAATCGTGTCGGTCAGCGCCAGCCATTCGTCTCGCGGAGGGCCATCATTTTGGTAGCGTCCGGTCGTATCGATGAGTACTGCGGAATCAGTGACCCGCCATTCGCAGTGCTGGGTGGGCCTAACGATCTTTGCTTCTGTTCGGCGCTGACTCGGCAGGGCGTGAAAGTCCAGCCCCGATCCTAAAACCAGTGACGTCTTTCCACTGGCTGGCGGACCCGCAACAAGAAACCATGGCAGACCATAAACTGCGTCACTTCCGCCTTTGCTTCCCCCAAGCCGGGTGCTCCGCAACCATTGGACTGCTTCTTCAGCGCCGCGGGCGAGTTCTTCATAGACACGTCGGGGTGCACTCGAAGCCGCTTGTGCCGCCGGCTGCGGCGCCCCTGGTTGCCCCTGAGCGGCGGCGGACATAGCCGCGGCCTCCTTGCGAGCAGCGCGCTTCTTTCGAAAGTGATTGATTAGGATTGCGAAGGGCCAGGTGATGAGGAGCAGCGCAATAATAATGATCTGCCAGTGCATCCCGATATCGAAGTAGGAACCTCCAAACCATATGAGCAGACTGGCGATCCCATAGAACGAGACAAGCGCCGAAATACCGAGGGCTGTCTTTATTTGGCTGCCGTGCGACATTTGGTTATTAGCCCTACCGAGAGTTCGCAAATTGGACGAAAGCGAAGGCTTTGCAGCAGGCTTTCAGATATTCAGGATTGTTGCTGAATGATCACTGTAACGCCGACTCTCTGTCAAGAAACTCATTAACGCAATAACTGCTCTTGGGCTGCCTTGAGATCACTTCCCAGCACGAAGAACAGGATCAAGTAGATTAGAACGACCAAACAAAAAACTGCCCCCGCGCCCATGATGAGCCACCAGGGGATTCCTCCCTCTGGCGGCGGTTCAGGCTGGTCGGTAACTCGCCAGTGTGGGGAAAGCTCCGTCTCCTGCAATCTTCCAACTCGACGTAGCTCAGCGGACGTGCGCTCAATCAAACTCTGAAGCTGATCTTCCATGTACACCTTGTACTTCCCCTTGAAGCCCAACAGCATACAGATGTAATAGACCTCGACAACGTCAGCTTCAGTTTCGATGTTCTTGAGCATCTCCTCGAGCGTGTCGAAGAATTTGACCCCTGCAAGATGTTCCCCAAAAATTTCGAGTTGCAAAGGAAACCTCTCCCACTCTTCTCGCAAGGGAAAGTTGGTGCTCATCATCGTTTCGTCAACAAAAGCTGCCAACGCAAACTTCAGAGCTTTTACCTGCCGATCGCTGTAACGAAGTGTGGCGCCTCGCTGCTCGACTTCATTAAGCAGCCGCAATATTGCCGGTCGCAGTTCCGTAGACGGCGCAACAACGCCCGCCTTTAGTCTCAGAACCATATCGAGTACCGGCGCCGCAAGGCTCACGAGGTCGCTGCTGGGTCGGGCTCGACGCCGGGCAGGCGCTGCTGGTTGTTCGGCTACGCGTTGCATAACAACTGGTGGATAACCCGAAGGATCTCAGACTTCAGGGTTTAACTGCATAAAGCTCTATCGTCTCATCCTTGAGTTCTTCGGGAACGTAGATGGCAAGCACTTTAGAGCCGGCAATGCGCTCCCAGAACATTCCGCTCGAATCGAGCCCAAAATAATGAAATTTTGGCCGTGTCGGAATAGGCGCTGGCGGTGGTGATGCGTGCGTTAGAGTTACCCCGGGCAGAGCCGATCCGATAACCACGTCGATCGTATCTCGCGACGCTACCTTGATCACACGGGGCACTCTTTCTATCAACTGGTGCTCGGCTATTTCTGCTCTGACGCCCAGATAGAAGCCGGCTTCCTTGAGCAGGCGATCGTCAAGCACGCGCCCGGCATAAAGAGACTCGCGCACCTTCTCGAGCGGAATCGGTACGCACCGCGTTGGAATTACGGTTTCCAAAAGATCGCGAATCTCCAGGGACAACTGACTGAAGGTTCCATACAGATCCAGGTGATCGTACCGCACAATATCTTTGGGATGCCTATCGGTGGTAAATGTCATTAACTTGCCCGCCAATTCAGCGAGTTCGAAATACAAGCGTTCAGGGTGGACCAGGCGGGTGCGAAAGAGGTGGGTCAGTGTAGGAATGGCAGTGTTAACCGTATGAAGCAACCAGAAAACAGCGACTTCGGAGGTTGTGAAGTCCGCCAGCGAGGCGCTGCGCTGGCGGCGCTGCTCGCCGAGCGAACTACTTTTAGTCACCAGAATTTCGACTAACTGTCGCAGCATGTTCTCGAGCCAGGGGGACGCCTTAATATTGAGTACCGGCGGTACATAAGTCTCCGAGAATTTTAGCTGGCCCGTTGCCGTGCGCTCGAGCTCGGCAATCTTAATTGCTGTATAACCCTCGCTGAGTTCATCGCCCATGAGGAGACGCAGATTGCTATTGGCAAATGAGAGCTGTTGCTCATTCTCGCCGGACGTCTCGTCCAACGCGCCGCCGGAAGTCTGCAAGTAGCGCACAGTTTGATCTGGAGCGCTTCCATTCCGCTGAAAGTTTGCTGCGCCGGAGCGCTTCGCCGGTATAGCGAGAAATACGTCAAGCTTCTCGGCGTCCGGATCGAAATGACCCTCGACTGGACGAGGAATCGGAGCCGGATCCGTCTCAGGGATGGCCACTAATAGCCCATCAGGCATTACCGCGCGGCAACGTAGTAACTCCATGTTGCCGTTGGCGATTGCCTCGTTATTTGGCTGTAGATCGAGAATTCCCCATTCATAAGGAGCAATTGAAGATAACCGTGAGGTGAGCAGCTCTTCGTAATAATTATCCCACTGTTGGAAATGATGAGGGGTCAGGAGCATACCCTCATTCCACACAATCTTGCGATACCGGCTCATAACCTAGTCGTCATCTCCTGCCGAGCACTTATTCCCGGCGCCCCAAGATATTTTTTGCTAATTTATCGGAATGGTTAGCAACAATAATAAATGGTATCTGCCCGGCGAAGCGGAACAACCTGAATGAAGTGAGAAAACCAGAATGACCGCTCAACGAAACTTCGCTAATCCTCGTAGTATCTCTGCGGTTTCCGACGAAAAATCCTGATCTCAACGGAACGTGTGCGATTGTGTTCTTTGGCGGCAGATTTGTCAACGCAAGTCTTTGACAACGTTTACTTCAGTTTTATCGACTAGTCTTAAAAGACGAGCGGATCCGCCTCGATACCAAACTGACGGGGATCCTGGGCAATCACTCCAACAGCCAGCACCCGCAAGACAAAATTGTAAGCCTCGGAATTGATTCCCCCTCGCTCGTGCAAGAACCATACGTTGCGCTGCGTGAGCGGATTCTTAACAAGACGTCTGATCACAGCCAACAGCGGATGAGAACGCCTTTCAGCCTTTCCAACTCTTGAAGCCGCTATCAGAATGAGACTGCTGTCGGCGTCGCCCGTACCAAAGATCGCTCGCAACCGGAGCAACTCGGGCATTACAGCACGGGCAGTGGCGACCGGATCGCCATCACTGTTCGCAAGCGCCACATAAATTACAAGACCCCCTTCGATCCCTTCGCGTCTGGCCTCCGTGGAAATGGATTGGCTGGCGCGCTGCATAGCCGCGAGACTTGACGCAAATCCGGACCGTGAGCGGAACTCTTGCACCTTCTGGTCAATGTCCCGGAGTGCCTTTTCAGAAAAACCGTAAGTCTTATCATCACTGCTGATGCGCCTCATTACCTGGGTCGCAGCTTTCTCAACATGCTCCAGCGAAGCGGACCCGGTAACTTCAACACCAGTGTTTCCGACTTCAGTTTCGGTCTGCGGATCGAGCGGGGTTTCGATTGGCTCAACATTCGTCATTGTCTGGGAGTTAATGTTGGTTGTGGGTCGCCTCGGCCGGTCTTCAGAACCCAATCCCAAAATGAGAATTAGTAATCCCGCAAAAACCAGGATCACTACAACACTGCCCGCCGCTATCACGGGAGCACTCAACCAGGACTGGCCCGGGACTGAAGGCTGCTGATAAGGAACAGGAGGAGAGACCGTGGCCGGGGTGGAAGCGGGCGCCGGAAAGGAAGCATGCAACGGCGCCGGTGGGTCAGGACTATCACCACCGTTCGAACCAATCCGGACAGTCAACTCACATGTTTCGCTCAGTGTAATGACGTCACCGTCGCGCAGGACGACCCCGCCGATCACCGGATCACTATTGACTCTGGTTCCGTTTTGAGAACCACAATCAGAGATCTGGATTACGCCACCGAAGTTTTCAATGACTGCATGACGGCGGGACAGACTTGAATCTTGAATTGAAAGATCGTTATCGGGATTGCGCCCAATGGTGAAGCGTCGCGATTGAACGGGGATCCGGCTTCCCTTCCCGGCTCCGTCGATGATTGTCAGAATAACTTCAGGTTGCATTTCGCTGCGTCAACTGCCGAGCCCACCCAGATGCCTAATCTCTGCCGCTTGTTTCGAGTGGGGCTTTAATATCGGTATATGTTGACAGCGGCTGCATCTGAATCCCAAAGACCCATGGATTTTCCCCAACAATAGCTGCGCCAAAAAACTTTGGCACATACTTGATATTTTCGCCCTGGAAGTAGTGATCGAGTTTGTTCGAGTTAGCGACCAAGGTCCAGAAACTCCGTTCGCGGTTCTCGCTATTCAACACGTCGCTCAAATCGCGGCGCACGGAGTCTGGGCTGCGATTGTACCCGGCAATAGCCAGCGCCACACTCATCGAGTCAGGACCAAACTCCCCAATGCGATCTGCCATGTAAGCGGCGGCTGCCGGCGCCATCTTTTCCACGTTCGTTCGTTCAGAAGGATCAACGCCATAACCGCGCGCGGTGGGAGCAATGAACTGAAACAGCCCGGCCGCCCCGGCAAAGTTTTCGCTCTTGATGTTGTTGTATTCAGTTTCCACTACTACCAGATAGACGCCGACAACGGGGGGAACACCCCGCCCATTAAAGGCCCTGATTATGTGCGGAACATACTGTTCGCGCGCGCGCGCAAACATGAAGCGTAAGTCTTCTCCCCATAACCTGGTTGAGTTGTTACCCACTCGCCGGGCGTAACTGTCGACGTATTGTTTAATGTATCGCAAGACGTCATCGTTAAAGGTATAAGGCCGATTCCCCATCATCAACGAAACATGGCGCGCCTGGGCCTCGATAAACTCCATCTGCTCCTGAGGTGTCATCTGAAGGTAGAGCTTCCGCGCAACGACTGTCGTTTCCGGAGTGGGATCGCTGGTCGTCTCGTTTGTGACGGTTGTCTGCTCGGTAGCCCACGGCGAAGGCTCTGGCGTCTCTTCAAACGAGGGGAAAGGCGTCGGGAGAGTGTTCTCATTCACGTAACTGATCTGTTCGCGCTTCTTTTCTCCATTCGCTATAAAGGCATAGGAAACAAGCGCAACGGCTGCTAAAAAGACAATTAGCCCGGCAAATATTGCAGCGATCTTGGGTGTGGACAATGGTTCAGAAGTGGTTTTCGCAGGAGCAGGAGCAGGTCCAGGTGCTAATGCAGGCGTTTCCATCGAGACAGCCGGCGCCTCGTAACTCGTGCTCACAATTTCCGGCGTGAACGACACGACGATTGTCGTCTCGTTACCCACGGAAATCTCGTCACCGTCGTTGATCGGCGTGCCAACACCCGGAACAGGAGCGCCATTCACGAAGGTGCCGTTCGTAGAACCTTCATCGAGCACCCAGACGCGTTCGCCATCACGATGAATGCTGGCGTGAACGCGTGACAATCCATCGTCGTTTAGGACCAGAGAGGCCGCTTCACCCCGACCAAGAGTGAGGCGTGCCCCCTCCAGAGGGACCTGGCGCGTCTCACTTCCACTATAGATGTTAAGTGTGACTTGCATTTCTCAGAACATCGAGGAGAACGGTTGCTCGGAACTGAGACCGAACGGCTGAGGATTTTCGGTTACGATGCCCGCGGCAAAAAACCTGACCACACGGTCGACTTGCTCCCCTTTAACGACGCCTGATTTTACCACTCTCATAAAATCCCGGCGAGCAACCGGGTCGGGAGTCGTAGTTGCAAGCTGAGTACGCACCTGCCCTGCCTGACTCAAAGGCAGACCAAAACACGCGACTACATACATGAAGTCGTCAGTGGACTCAAATGTCGAGATGAGTGCCTTGGTATAAGCGGCTGCCACCTCGGCCGATCTTTTCGGATCCCTTAGAGCGGCCTCCGTCTCGCCGGCCGTAAGAAAGCCCTGCGCCTGGACCAGGTTATATGGCAATTGCCAGACACCAATTCCTTCACCGGTAGCATCCTCGTTGAACTTACTGCGACTCATCGCCAGTATGTATCCCAGTAAGGGATCGAGCCCCTGATCGCGAAACGCTTTGTTGATCTCGCGTCGATATCGCCGCGCCCGCTCGGTATAACCACTGACTCGATATTCGTTCGCGCGAAGCCGGATCAACTCCGAAAACTCGCGATCAAAAACGTACCCAGACTTACGCGTGATCTGAACCGCCAATCTGTCAGAGAGGGCGGTCACATCTACCGAGCCCGACGATTGAGTGACGGGTATGCTGGAAGTGCCCGAATCCTCGGGGAGGGTCAGTTCCGGTGTCGCCGTAGCCTCAGTCGTACTCGCCATCCCAAAGGCAAGCAGAATTGTCTCCTGCTGCACTTTCTTCTCACCGTCTTCATCTTCAACCACTATAGATAAAATATGATTACCCGGTGAGAGTCCCTGTATACGACTGGGATCAAGAACGATATCGTACGGCGGGGTCTCGGCACTGGCCACTTCGACGCCATCAAGTTGATAGACCACCCGGTCGATGCATTTTTCATCTTCGACTTCCAATCGAATCGTTACTGGACCGCGGACCGTCGTCCCGCTTTGTGGACTGACGATGCGGGCACTTGCACCGCAACCACCGGAAAAACTCGCGATGATTACAACGGCGACAATCCCGGTCAGCAACAAGCCGCCACCGACAGCGCCGACAATAATAAGTGGTGAAAGTCCGCTTGCGACTGGCGGCGCAACGGTCGCCGGTGAAACAGCCGTTGAAAGTGGAGTTGCATCAAGTTGTGGAGCGCCCGGCGTGGCTGGAGGAGAGAACGACTGAGGGGCTGACTCAACCGGTGCCTCCTCAATCGGCTCAGGCTCAGCATATTGAACTGCAACTTCCTGTCTGGGCTGCGGTCGTGCGCCGAGGTGAAATTCAATTACAGTCGAACCGCCTATACTGATCAGATCGCCATCGCGTAATTGCGATTCGAATTCCACGGGAACATCATTGACGGTGGTTCCATTGCTGCTGCCCAGATCGACGATCCAGAAGGAATCAGCTCGCTGCTCGATTTCGGCATGATACCTGGAAACATTCGCGTCATCCTCGAGACATACCTGATTATCCAGGGCTCGCCCTATTCCAATCACAGCGGAATCGGCGTCCATCTCCCAGGATTCACGTCCCGGCTCGATTATGTTGAGAAATGCTTCCGACATGGATTCAGTTAGCCGGCAATCTGGAGCGTTCAGTCACTTCCAGTGCGCAATTGTACAACAAATACTTAGAGGGTAATTCGCTGGGCCTTTACGACCAGCGAATTACCCTCCTGGGGTCGATCACTTCGACGACGTTATTGAACCATGTCACTGTCCCTTGTTAAGGATCAGTGTTTCGAGAATATCTTCATTGTCCCTTGTGTTGGTGTTGACCACGACCACCGATAGCGGCGTACCGCCTCGTTGGCGGCGCAGCGTTTGACCGGACCCGGCTTTTAACTTCACGAGCGTCTGCACAGGAATTCCCCCGCCAATTTCAGTGGCAGCGTTTGGCAGATCGATGAGGGGGTCGCGACTGTAAACGAGCGTGAACAACTCCTGTCCCGCTGGCGGAGTCACAATCAGGGAGCAATCACGAGGTTCAATTTGAGCTGGGCACCCGGAAGGCAGAATGAACTCCTGAAACTTTCCGACATCATTTCTGCCGCCATTGACGCGCGAGTCGGGAAAGATGATTTGTCCGGGTTGTGTTGGCCCGGCCTGGTGGATCACATAAAGGAAACCATCCTGGTTAGTTCTCAGCCCCAGCCGCAGACGGTCGCCGGGATGAAATACTGCCAGCGGGCTGGTCTCCTCATGTGTACCGTCGTCCCTGACTTTCAGGACGCGCCATTCGATTCTGAGCAGGGGCGCTCGCTGGATTGGCCTTACGGGGCGCACCGGCTTCTTTCGGTTGGCTTTGGTCTTACGTACGATCCTTGCCGGCCGGTCATCGCACAGTGGTCCGCAACCCTGGGCCAGCGCCATTCTGTCATCCGCGATTAGCAACGCACCGAGAAAGCCCACACAAATGGCTATTGCGCAAAACTTAAACCCAAAACGCATCGTTTTTACTCCTCCATTTTCTTAACGAGAGCCTGCTCGTTCCTGAAGCCTCGGATCGTCGGCAGAAATAGCGCAGCGAAAGCCGATTAGAAAGGCCCGATTGGCCCGTTCACTCTCAGCAAGTTCAGGTGTGTGAAACAGCCGTCGCGTTGTCCGGGCATCGTCGGCCGTTCCCTTATAGGTGCCGCCTCGTACCACACGGTTTTTTGTGCCGAATTCGGAGTTAGGGCCGCCGTTACCAGGATAGGCTTGATAGTATGAGTCCACCCATTCGGCCACATTGCCAGCCATATCATGAACACCATACGGAGTGGCGCCGCTGGGAAACTTTCCCACCTCGGTAGTGCGGCTCGTACCACCCATGTTTGCACGTGTCTTGTCCGCGGTGTCTCCCCAGGGCCATATGCGCTTGCTCTGGGAACCGGGATCCCATGAAGCGGCCTTCTCCCACTCCTGCTCTGTGGGAAGACGTTTGCCGGCCCACTTCGCGTACGCGGCGGCATCGTCCCAACTGACGCCCAGTACCGGCGCCCGAGGATTCGAAAAATAATTGTCATCCCACCAGGGGCTGGCAGGATATTCGCGGCCAGTTTCGTCGCAGAATTTCTTGAATTGCTCGTTCGTAACCTCGAACTTGTCAATGTAGAAATCCGGCAGGGTTACTTTATGAGCCGGCTTCTCATCGGGTTTGTGCTTATCACTCCCCATGATGAACTCGCCTGCGCCAATCAATAGCATTGGACCAGTGTAGTCAATCTCGTTCACCAGCCCCTCAGGTTTCGACTCAATCGGGGTAAGCTGGGCGATCACCGTTCGCACCTCGCCATCCTTGCCGGCTACTGAGGTATTGAAATCGTTATACCCGGCATGGCTTACCCTCACCATCTTCTTGCCAGCTTTGAGCCCCGGCACTCTGATCGAACCGTCCGCCGAAGTAACGCCCCGACTGATGTTATCGACATACACATCGCTTCCGGCCGGCGCGCCCCGAACAATCATCGTAAAACCCGGTTCCCTCAAGAGGAAAAAGTAGACGACCAGCACCACCGCAATGAACATCGCAAAGAGAGCAGCAGCCGCGCCCAGCCATACCCATATTGGGATCCCTCGCTTTTTGGGGGGCGGTTGCGGAGGTCTCTGAGGCGGTGGCGGTTCGGAATATTGCGGTTGGCGGCCAGTCCCTTCCGGCAGGCGGATGTTTCTTACAGTTGCTCCGTAATCGGGTTGATCACTTCTTCTGTCGTCACTCATTTGATTGTCACAGGCGGGAAGACATTAAGCTGGTTTATCTGGTTATCCGGCAGTAGCGCTACCTTTTACGCGCAGGCTCATGGCCGACAGCTCTTATCTATCGTGCCCAAACCTAATTCACGAAAAGGGGCTTGTCAAGAAAGACTTCTACGCTTAGGACGAAATTATCGTGCTACGGACAGCGTAAGGAGTTTTAGATCTGCCCTCAACTTTTAGAAGTAGACGAAAACCCAGCGAGATGAATTCAATTGTCAGATTCCTTGAGATCGCCGGGAGTGGTAGTTGCCCTTTCGCGCAGGGGTACAGAGTCTTTCGTGTGATGGGTCGGGCTGCGATCTTCTCGGCCTTCGGGCGTTTCACCCACACTGGGAGCTCCGGCTATATCACGAGCATCGGGATCGCCTTCGGTTTCGTCGCCTCTCCTAATGCGGCGCCTCATCTCTGTCTGACCTTCGTAGGAGGACTCTTCGCCCAATGTTTCCGCCGTCCGACCTTTTCGGTCACGTTCCTCTTCAGCCATCTCTCAGCCACCCCCATCGAATAACTCATAATCTCTAAACCTGAAACTGATTGCCTAAAGCGACCAGCCGATCCCTTTGCGCCGCCGATGGTCCACCAATAAAGATCAGGTAAGGCCCCTTCTGAAAAACCAGGATGCCCTTCCCTTCCTGAACCAAATAGAGCCCGTTTACATCGCGCACATTTGTCGACTCCGCGCCACTTAAGCCCAGCGCCCCCCGAGCAAGCAGCCAGGTCCTCCACGCCTGGAACGTCGAGTCGTACTGGAACATAAGCGTAACCCACTCCTGACGACCAGTGTCTGTGTAGCGGGCGCCGGTCAACCGCGCGGGAATGAATGGACGCATCTGGGAAAGGATTCGTTGCACCTCGTCACCGCTCTGATTGCTACCGGATCGGGCAATCGCATTCTCGATTTGATCCCCGGTGACGGTATTGATCTCCTGTAACGTCAGCCCGCTCGGAATTGCGGCAGGCAACGTCCACAGCGAGTCCTTCACTTCCGGATAATCCAAGAGGCCTTCGCCGTTCCCGACACTCTGCGCCAGACGATCGATGGCAGTCTGATTTGACGGATCCGCGGAATAGATGAGGATCAGGATATCATCCCCCTGCTTGTGCAAAACGTAAACGTGACCTTGCGACGAACGGATGCGCGAGCCCGTATAGATTGCGCCTTGCGAACTCTGCACACGCACGCCGGTCTGCTGTCCACTTGTTACCTTTATGATTGAAGACGCCAGTTCGTCCCCAAACCTGGGCCGGTTCGGCACTAACCGAAGCACGCAGATATGAATATCCGCATCGGCTGGAGTCGACGGTCCTGCACTAGTCGTCTTCGCTCGCGGCCGATAGGTTGACGACGTCATTGAAGTCGCCCCCCGAGCGAGCCCCGTTCGGTCAACCCCCGGCGGCAGTTTGGCCGTAGACGAACTAGATGACTTTGCCGTAGTTCCTCCGAGTGCCTCCGTCTCCACCGAGCTCGGGCGGAGCGCGTCCGTATCGTTGTCCACAGGAAATTCAGTTAACGTTCCCGCCACTCGCTCGGGAATGTCGGGCGCTTTCCGTTCCGGGGGTGTGTACGAGGAGCGTCGCCAAACGTAAAGCCCGCCGACACCTCCTGCCATTACAAGAACAGCGAGGAAGATTAAACAACCCATCAACAGAGGGCTGCGACGTTTTGTTGGCGCCATTGGAGGTGGCGCTGCGTGAACAGGAAAAACGCCCGGGGGAGGCACCGGAATTGTAGGCATTGGACGCGCTTGCGCTTGACGCGTGGGGGCCGGAGAAGGCGCAGCAATCGTCGGCGGAACAAGAGGCCTTCCGCAATGTCGGCAGTGAGCCTCACCGGGAACGGCGAGCGTCCCACAGTTGGGGCAGGTTGGCACTCTGATAGTCGGGTCAGTCACAACACAAGGCCTCCTTAAATGGAGTTTTTTCCCCGTGGTCTTAGAGGCTTCTATCGGGATCGAACAGGAAAGTCAAAGGAATTGCGGCCTCCCCTTGCTCGTAAAACAATAGGAGTGCGGAATCAGGATAGATATTGTTGGAAGTTAAGCCGTAGCATTTAGCAGGCGTGCATTCTTGCTTCTCAACGCTCGTACCAGTTGTCGCCACTCGGTATGACCGCTGGAAAGCACCCGGAAGTCACCGGTCCTGTGCGAATGTAGGCTCCTTAACATCTCCTGGGCCTTACCGCTTTTGATTGCCCTATCAGCCGCTATAAAAAGTGCCGCGAAGGCCTCAGTCTGGAACTTATCACTTTGCGCTTTGACAAGTAACCGCGCGCGCTCTAACGGGAAACGATAATCGCTCGGGTGCTGCTTTTCCACCGGCGCAAGAAACTCCAGAGCGGCTAGCGCTGCCGAATGATCCGAGCCGGTGATACGTCTGCTACGAAGATCTCGCAAGACTTCTTCTGGTGTAGAGACAGGCGGACTCGCGTCTGAGGATTCCTTGTTTGGACTTATGGCGCCCGATCCGGATCCAGCATCACTCTGGCCCTGCTCAACTGCGTGAGTGTCGGTTGCCGGGGTGCTTGCTGAAGTCCAGCGGAGCAGAACATATAGGCCGAGGCCCATCACCACCAAACCAATCACAGCCACGGCGATCAGTTTCAGCACGGCGCCATTTGCAGAAGAAGTAACCGGCTCCTTTGGCAGGGCCCACGAAAACATCGGCACTCCCGCCGAAACAACGCGATGTTCCGCGGTCTGGTCCTCATCTTCAAATAGCGGCGGAGCGGAACTTGTTTTTCGGTCTCTCTTTAAAGACCTTTCGCCAATCGAGTGACCGCATTTCCAACAAAAAGCATACTGTGTCTCCACCAGTGAACCGCACTCGGCGCATTCAATTGAGCCCGACTCAACCTGGGCTGTTGGTGCTGTCTTCTCGAGGGCAGGTGCGGTTGGGATCACTTGTGGCGCTAATTCAGGCGATCTTCTCTTTAACGGCTGCGCCTCCTTTTTTGGCTGGTCGCTGATGACCTCAAGGGCCCCCGGGGCTTGTGGCTTCCAACCACCTGAAACGCGGACGACGGTGGCGGGTTGAATGACCTGCACCTCGCCCGGTCCTGGCTTCGCGCAATGGTAGTAGTCCTGGTAGAAGTCGTAGAAGTCTCGCTTGGTAGCAAAGCGCACAGGTCGTGGCAGGACTATTGACTCATCGCCATTGCTGACTACGACAAACTCTCCGTCCCCAACCGGCACGAACAGTTCATTCTCATAGTCGAAAGTTGCATTGAGCTTGTTGCTCGCCTTTGTTCTCTTCAGGTAATAAGCCACAGTAGCCGGAAAGGATGGTCCAATATCCAGACGTTCATCGCAGACAGGGCAACTCCTGAGTGGCGTGAAGAAAGTCGCGCTTGATTCATCGCAACTGTGTTCGTGCAAATCAACGGGCGCCTCGTGCAAGCAGCAAGGACAGGAGGGTTCCGGTCTGCCTTCGGCGGTCAGTGCAAAATTCTTTGTCTGAACGGCTGTTCGGGATTCGAAGCTGAGCGTGTAACAGCGATCGCACAGGTACATCGTTGAACTTTGTCGCGCACAAACGGAACAGCGTGGAATGCCTTCTTTGCTCAATTCGGCAGGACAGAAATGTTCGCAGTTACAACAGTATTGCCAGCCAATCTCGGGCGGTCGTTTGCTTTCACCGGCAAAGTCGAGTTCACCAAGGATGTGGCCTCGATTTTCACATTTAATCGGGCTCTGTCGCGGGGCGAAAAATCCGCGATGATGTTCGGGACAAAATACTCTCATTTTCGTTGCTCCCGTTGAAGATTGATAACCATGCAGACTGTAGCTTGTTCGAATCATGTGTTGGTTAATAGGAAACACCTGCGCCTCGGAGGGCCAAGCGATGGAGAGCGCAACCCTCGACATTTGCATGTCGAGCCCGAGACAAAACCAAAAGTTTTTGGGGGAGAGGTTTGCTTGAGCGACCGGCAAAACGCTATAAGGCAGTTACGAACACTAGCTTAGCCCGAGAGACGGCTTTGTACAAGTAAAGTGGAGGAGTGCGTGTATATGAGGGAACCAATGTGGCAAATTCAGAACCGAGAGCGGAGAAGCTGTGAAAGCGAATGGGACTCTTGCCTAGTCCATTGAAATCATCGAGCAAGCTCAATCTTTCACAGCTTCGAAGCGACCGGCCGCTGTATACGACCGAAACTGTCCAGAACCTTTCTGCTAGAATATGCCCTTGTTTTCTATTCAGTTTGATTGAAGCCCAGGTAGATCCCCATGTATCAGAACACTATTAGAACGGTTCTCTGGATCATTGCCGTGGTCCTTTCGTGCGCCGCTGTTGGTTTTCCTCAGGAGCGAAAGCCTTTCCGCATAGCCAGTCCGGATGCCAGAGTTGCAGTTGTCTTCTATCTCAATGACTCGGGCGCGCCGTGCTACCGGATTGAACTCAATGGGAAACCCGTCCTGCGCGATTCGCAACTCGGCCTGGTCCGAGATGATGCGGACTTTACCAAAGGACTTAAGCTTGTCTCTCAATCTGAGACAACTCGCGTAAACGATCGGTACGAGATACTGACTGCTAAACGGCGCGACAATCAGTATGTAGCTAATCGGCAGGTCTTCCACCTGCAGACCGGCTCGGGGCAAAAGCTCGACATCTTTTTTCAGGTCTCAAACGATGGGGTCGCGTTTCGCTATCTCTTTCCGGAGACGAGTTCGGAGCTGCACCGCCTAAAGGAGGAGCTCTCATCGTTTCACATGCTTCCCGGTACAAAGGCGTGGCTGCAACCGATGTCGGTAGCCAAAACAGGTTGGCAAAAGGTTAATCCCTGCTACGAAGAGTTTTATGAAAAGGAAATTGCGGTTGGTACGCCTTCGCCCATGGGCGCCGGCTGGGTGTTTCCTGCGCTTTTCCAAACAGGTGACGTTTGGCTACTTATCAGCGAAGCCCCGCTGATGCGTAATTACAGCGCGACGCGTCTGCGCTCCGATTCCCCTGACGGAAAGTACCTGATCGGCTTTCCCGACCCACGCGAAGACTTTCAGGGTGGGCCAGTAAATCCGGCTTCGAACCTGCCGTGGCTTACTCCGTGGCGTTTTGTTGTTGTTGGTAGTCTTAAAACAATCACTGAATCAATGCTGGGCGTTCATCTTGCCGACCCCGCTCCGGCGACGAAATTAGAGATTAGACCTGGGCGGGCCTCCTGGAGTTGGCCTCTTTTGGGAGATTCAAACACTACCTACGACGTGCAGGAACGTTTCATCAACTATGCCGCGGTGATGGGTTGGGAATACTGTCTGATCGATGCTCTCTGGGACAAGCAGATTGGTTACGACAAAGTAAAGGAGTTGATCGACTCCGCTCACGGTAAAGGTGTCCGGATTCTGTTGTGGTACAACTCGGCGGGTGACTGGAATACGACGCCGCAAACACCTCGGGACCTGATGGTCACGCGCGAAAGCCGGATTCGCGAATTCGAACGGTTGAAAGAGATGGGCGTTGCGGGCCTGAAGATCGATTTTTTTGGCGGCGATGGTCAATCGGTGATTGGCTACTATCTGGACATCCTTGAGGACGCAGCGAAATATGGTTTTCTCATTAACTTTCACGGCGCTACTCTGCCGCGCGGTATACACCGCACCTACCCGCACTTGATGACTGTAGAAGCGGTTCGCGGCCTGGAATATGTAACGTTTGAACAAAGCAACGCCGAGCAACAGGCCTCACACGCCGCCATGCTTCCGTTTACGCGCAACGTTTTCGATCCGATGGATTACACGCCGGTGGTTCTCGATCGCATCAACAAGATCGAACGTCGCACCACCAGCGGGTTTGAGCTGGCCCTCTCAGTATTGTTCACTTCAGGGATCCAACACTACGCTGAGATACCCGACGGTATGGCAAAGGCGCCGGCTTACGTCCGAGACTTTCTTAAAAGCGTCCCCAGCATTTGGGACGACGTTAAGTTTCTGGACGGCTATCCCGGAAAGTTTGCAGTACTTGCGCGCCATGGTGGTGGGCGCTGGTATATCGCTGGCATCAACGGCGAAGCGAAAGCGAAGAAGCTTACTCTTAACCTGAACGAAATACCCGTTGGGGGCAGTGCCACTCTGATCACTGATGGCGCAGAAGGAAATCTCTCATTCCGTCGCGAGACGGTCCGTCTGGTGAACAAGAAAGTTGATGTGTCGATGCTACCCAACGGCGGCTTTGTTCTGGTGTTTGATTAATCAATCGAGAGCGCGGGTCACCCCGGAGATCGCGGTAGAGTTTTCACACACCCTGTGAAGCCCGAGGGTGTCTTCGACTTTTGACACAATCCTTCTTTAGCCTCGTAGGGTTTCAGTTTCTCCCCAACTAAGCCACCCTTCGAACATCCTCCAAGGACCACAGATAAAATTAAAACATGCGTGAGCTCTTTCGACCGCTGTTTCTCGCTTATGTGGGTGTTACGACATTAAATACACCCCATTAAAGGAGATGCACCGTGAATATACAAACTACTCAGAGCAGCTTTTCCAGCCGGCTCAACAGGACTACCGGAGCCCAACAACCGAATGCTTCGACCGTTCGGGGAAGCCGCGAAGTTAATCCCAATTTTTAATCGTCTCTAATCACCGGCCATTCGCTGAAGCTTTTCCGCCGCATCTACATCGTGCTCGCCATCGGTGCGGTCATGGAATTCTTTGGCCACGGAATGTGGGCCGTTCGCGGCAAGGAGATGATGGTTCAGCTCGTGACCAACTCCTTCAACAACATGCTCGGCTTCGACCTCGGTATAACAGCGGCGACCTATATGGTTAAATCCATTGGATTCTTCGATGTTGCCATTTCGATGATTATGGCGATCGCGGTATTCGGCCTCGTGCGAGGCTCAGGTCGCCTCTACAGGCTGGCGTTCTCGAGGCCAGTCATTGCCTTATACGCCTGGGGAGCTTTCTGGGGTCTCCTAACCGCAGCTAGCCGGATCACCGCTGCTGGGAGCTTGTTTCCAGATGTTCTCAACCTGATCGAGCGCGGTCCAAACTTCCTGCTGCCAACGACGGTACTTCTTCTTACTATCTACCTCCGGCGTAATGAGATGAGGAACAGAGACGAACGCCCGGTGCGGAGCACCGACCTGACCTTGATTGCTCAACCACGCTTCAGCGCAGCGACAGCCGGAGGACAGCTCTAATCAGATCTGCTTGAACTTGTTTGCAAGCGCCAGCCCAGGCAAACGCCAAAGACTGGCCGTAAACGGCATCTCCAAATTCACCCGCAAGAGCAAAAGGCCACTCCCCCGAGTGGCCTTTATTTCCATACGCGTAAGCTGCGGTACGCATTGATGGGGCAACTGCTTCTCAAGGGGAAAATCCTACCGACAAGTTTTTGGCGCACTAATAGGAACCAAACAGAATCGGCTCTGAAAGGACAAGGCATTTCTAATCTTTTGTCTGCGATGATCGCGAGTGGCGAAGACTCTCGAGTTCTCTCTTTAACGGCTTCCAGTACTCCCGGTCAGCCTCGCGTTCCAACTTCTCTTCGTCATCGAGCGCCGCGGCTATCGCTGATTCGTTTCCGTCTCTAACTAATTTTAGTAGCGGCCGTTTGCGAATTATCACAGCGGGCAATCCCTTTCGCGCGCTCACTAGTTCAACTAACAGTTCGGGCGTCCGCAGTTCGAGAAACCAGAATCGGATCTGTTCTCGAGTTGGCTTTTTACGATTTGCAAAATAATTCACCTCAACGAGACGGCGCAACATCGGCCAATCCTTGTCACGCTGTGTCTTCTTGGCTTGTACCAGGTCAGGAAGCGACATTAGATCGACCGGGGTTTTTCCCACCGATATTGTCGTGCGCCGGGGCCAGAGTCTCTGAAAAGAGTCGACACCGCGCATCTTTGACATCACATCAATTCTCATCCCGATTGCCTCGGCGTGATGACATCTGAAATGAACAGCGTGCCCTTTGCGGAGGTACTTCGCCTCGAACGGGGGAACGGCAATCACCTCCGCCTTTAATTCCGACAAAGCCTCGTTCAGTCTGGCAAGATTCTCTGAGCTGGCAAGTAGCGCGAGATCAGTGTCGCGGCTAAACTCGGCCGCGCCGTAGAACACGCACGCCTGGCCGCCCATTAGCAGAGCGCGTACTTGGTGTTCGCGAATCGAAGAAAGGACTTTGAGTATCGGATTCAATGTCAAGCGAGCCGCCAAAGTGGAAGTAAAGTTCCCAGAGCTTCTCGGACTCGCGCCAGCGCTCCAGCGGCGAGAGGCGATACCACTCTGCCCATTCCTCACCGACAAGTTCTTCTGGTGAGATCATCTGTCACAGTCTACACGGTCGTTCATGAGCATGCATCTGTCTCCATGCGCCTTGACGCTCCAATCATACGCCAACCAGTTTGGTAACTCTTAATCAGGCAGATTTCTGTTCAGGTCCAGCCTCTCATCCCACAACTCGTGGCAGGCGGTCGGCGGTCCAGGTGTAAAGATGCATTAGGCAACAAGGCTGGCCCGGAGAACGATAGCCCGCGGGTCACATCTAAAAACGATGTTCAGTATAATCTTCACTGGTCTGAGAGCGGTGATCTTGGGTAGCATGAAGACATCCCTGAAGACATCAATGATCGTTATCGCGCTGGCGTTGGTCGCCTGCCTCGTCTGGCTCGTCTGGCTCTCATCGCGACCGGACGAGCCGGACGACCCGGTCGCCGAGAGCGTCTCGGGCACGTCCCGAGGCCCGTCGTTCGAGGTGCGCGTCGTCATGCCTCGCTCCGCCCTGCCCCTCGGCGGGATCCTCCCGGATGCGCTCGTGGAGAAGCTCGACGGTACCCCCCGCGAGCTGCGGTTTGACCACACGAGCCATGGCGCACAGAGCGGAAGCGTCGGACACGACCGCCTCGCGCTCAGCGCCGACGGCTGGGACCTATACGTCGAGACCGACGGCGAAGGGCGCGTCGCTTCGGGGACGCGCCTCGTGTTCCCGCTGGGTCTCGGGGGCAGGCAGGTGAGATTGAGCTGCCGACCCGCAGATCGTGCCACCGGCTATCTACGCACCACCACGCGTGTAGGCTCCGACGAGTTCGACGGCAGCTTCCTCGTCGAACTCGCCACGTGCAAGAATGCCGAGTCGGGGAAGGCCATCGAGTGGCCGCCGGCAGCGCTCACCGTCAGCGGAAGCTTCGAGGGCCTGCCACAACGGCCCTCGCTAGAACCCAAGGGACCGCCCAAAGGCCCAAGTTAACCCCTGTATTAGACAAGCGAGCCGCAGTCAACACCGAAGGACTTTACTCTTAACCTGAACGAATACTCGTTGGCGGCATGCCATTCTGATCACTGATGGCGCAGAAGGAAACCTCTCATTCCGTCGCGAGACGGTCCGTCTGGTGGAACAAGAAAGTTGATCTGTCGATGCTACCCAACGTGCGGCTTTGTATTGGTTTTAGTAAGTTGGATGCTTGCCTGCGACGGACAGATTCTTTTCCTAACAAACTGCGCCCGCGGATATCAGCCTCCGCATCCGATCTAATATTAAGTGGATCGGGTGCGGCACTCAATTGATCCAAGCTGTCATCCGCGAAAGTCAGCTACTGGGCCCAATCGTTAACTGCTTTCCATTGACATTGACTGTCGTCTGACGTAAAACTCTGTCCACATCACAAATTCTGAACCGCGTGATAGCTCTTGGACTCGAAACTCCCAAAGCCGCTCTTCACCGGTCATATCTGTCCCGCAGTGGAGGAAGTTCCACCAGAAAGGATTCATCGTCATGAACAAAAGCGGACCTGGTCTTTTGTCATCGCTAATTGGCATTGCGCTGATCGCATCAGTGCTGGTTTCGGCAATTGAGGCGCAGGCACAGTGCACGGAAGTAGTATCTGGCCTTCGAATGCCCGTTGGAGTCAGCCATTCTAATCTAGATAACTTAATTGTTTCGGAGACCGGAACGGGCGCACTGCACACAGGTCGCATCTCAATCGTTGCCCCCAACGGCAACCGTCGGACTCTTTTGGATGGGTTGCCCTCAGCTATTAACGACGTCGGCGAACCTTCCGGACCGGCTGGCCTCTTTATGCGCGGGCGTACGCTGTACGTGCTCATCGGGATAGGCGACAGCATTGTGGCGGGAGGCCCAGGCGTTGCTTTTGAAAACCCCAATCCCGCTTCGCCAATCTTCAGCTCCATTCTGGCCCTCCACTTCAGCGCCAATGTGGAGAAGACAACCTCCGGATTTACCCTGACGTCTGCAGATCAAGCCGCCCTGGCAAACGGTCAAAAAGTGACGCTGTCGAATCGGAGCGAAAAACTTTCTATCGAGCTGATCGCTAATTTTCCGAACTTCACTCCCAACGAGCCTCCGCCGGGAAACGTTCGCGGCTCAAATCCCTTTGATTTGGTCGTCGTCGGCGACCAGATCTACGTAACGGATGGCGGGCAGAACTCGGTGCGAGAAGTTGATATAGCGACAGGCGAATTCTCGACGCTTGTAGTCTTCCCGAATGTGCCGAACACGCTCTTCCCGAATCTTGGTCCACCAACTTCTGAGGCAGTGCCAACCGGCATCGACTACTCAGGCGGTCAGCTTTTGGTGACGCTATTCACGGGCTTCCCATTTCCGCCGGGCTCATCCAGAGTAGAGCAGATTGATCCGAGGACAGGTGTGCACGCTCCATTTATCAGTGGGCGCAAGACAGCTATAGACGTGTTGGCATTACGGAGAGGCCGGACCACAGATCATCTTGTACTGCAACACGCCTCTCCGTTCGGACCATTCTTTCCTCCGCCCGGCCTCGTGCTGCACTTCGAGACTCCGGCTGGTTCGCCAAACACAGTTGCCAATTGCCTGATACGTCCGACGTCAATGACGCTCAATCAAAAGACCGGCACGCTGTACATCACCGAACTCGGGGCGGTTATGCCACCCTTTCCGGGTCGCCTTCTAAGCGTTCCGTTCTCTCCGTAATTGCATAAATTGCCAACGCCGTTTCCCTCGAGCGCTACGACGTTACCGCGAATCTCTTGATTCGCGGGCCGAGTACTGGTCCGTCCCAAGCTGTGAGGAAACGATTTTGATGTAACCAGCCTTTGGTAGAATCGCTATACCGCTTTGATCACCGCGTACGATTAGGAGAGATGAAAACCACGGAGAAATATATTCGAGTAACCAACTGACCACGAGGCGGGAATCGTCCGAAGAGTCTCATATTGGCCCCAAATGAAAAACGCCCGCCAGTGTTGACAGTCAAAAGCTCAACGATGCAAGTCAATTGAGTTCCGGAACTTTTGCAGGTGGCTCAAGAACCAACTTATAACCCGTAACGTTTTGACAGGGTTTTAATTCCACTTCAGTCCTCGCCGCTACCGCTTCTTGGCGCAGCTTGGTTCGAGCGTCTGTTTCGTCGGGCAGCCGCAGTCTTGAGAGAACGTTTGATTCGCTTTCAGCCACAGCTTTGGCGAGGACCCAGTAGCGCCCGGGCGCCAAGTTATTCAGCGCGAAAGCTCCGTCTGAATCAACCTTCTGAGCAAAAAAACGCAGAACGTCTTCAGCCTTCTCTCGATCAGCCGGAACCAGATAAACGAATATCTTCGGCGGAAGCCTTTGTCCTTCAGGAACCATGATCTGACCGTGAAACGAAGCCGCACCTTCGGCGAAGGTAATTGTTAAGCCAGAGATTCGAGCACCTGGTTTCGCGTTGGTCCAATTTCGCGCGGCGTCAATCAGGCGGGTAGCCGGAGCAGTGTTCGCCGCCGAAGCCGGCAGCGTCATTGAGTCCAGATACCAGTACTTTGCCAAAGACCTGGTATTAAATCGGTACTCGCCAGGCGCCAAATTGCGCAACACAAAGTTACCCTGCTTGTCCGGAAGTGTTGGTCCACCAAGGGACCAAACGGATTGCGGCTGATCCCTCGCAGCTTTCTTCTCATTATGCCAGGCCGAGACTACCGTCTCGACAAACAAAAGCCGGCGCTTGTCTTTGCACTCGGGTGCTTTTGACGCTTCAAGCACAACGCGGCCGCTGATTGAACCAAGTGGTCTGGCGATCAATTCGATGCCGGTGACGTCAGCACCTCGCACTTTGACTCGACGAGGCTCCGAAACAGACCACCCACCCTCAGGATGAAACACGCTAGCAATCAGATTGTAATCGCCGTCAGCAACACCATGGAAAACAAAACCGGGCTTTCCCAGAGGCTGAAACAATAAACTATTCGCCTGTGATTCCCCATCGAAGATTGAACTCAATCTGATGTTGATTCCCGGAACATCACCGGACTCGGGTCCGCTCGCAATGCCGCTAATCACGCGGCCGCGTTCACCGCGATAACGAATGTCTATGTTGTCGCTTTCCTGACCCAGGTTCACAGTGACCTCTGCGGCGCCGTCGCGGGTCGAAGAAGGCGCGTATGTAGGCACGTCGTTTTCATAAGGAACGGAAAACCCTGAGCTTCCTCCAGCCGATACGACATAGGTGCCGGGAGCCAGGCCGTAGATTCTGTACATTCCCCGATCGTCGGTGGTTCGCCATATGGCCGGTGCTCCATACCGCGGTGGTTGACCGTTCGATTCGCAAATCAAATAAGCACGTACTAGTACGCCGACAACCGGCTCTCCTGTAGCCGAGGTTACGGTGCCCGAGATGACTCCACCTTTAAACAGTGCGAGTCTTACCCAATCTCCCACTAGGTAGTAAGTTTGTTGACTACTGTCGGGGTCTCGCGGCGCCGTAACATGGGCGGGCGCCGAAGCCGAAACGATGTAGGCCCCGCGATCCAAATTCGTAACCTGAAAATTTCCTTCTCTGTCAGTGGTTGTGTTACGAACTGGTCCGCCGCCAAATGGACGAACAAAAACAGTCGCATTGATAACTGGCCGGCCAGCATCATTCACCACCTGCCCGCTAATAGCGCCAGTTCTGTCTTCTGCTTTTACATCGACCGGCAAGGGCTGCTGGGCCCTGAACTCCGAGCAAAAGAAAATTGCAAGTATCGTTAACGCTAAAGCAAGGGAAAATGCTCGTCTAAGCATAGTCCTCCATTAGAACACCGCGCCCTAAGGCGTGTTTGTATGGACCGTGATTTCAACCTCTGTCACAGCCATATCCAATACATTCACCTGTTGACTAACAGGAGGAATTGGTTTGGAGCCCGGAACGAATACGTGAGTTTCAAAGCTGTATAGACCAGCCGGAATTCCTTCCGCAAAGAAATGACCCCGCGCATCCACCTGTGGCATTCGAATATTCTGCCGCGTATCGCCCGCCCTTGTTATGCGAATATGAACCCTACTGCCAGCAGGTAGTTCACCGTTTGCTAATCTCACAACACCACGCACCGTCGCACTGCCATAACTAACCACGACGCGAATTCCCGTGATCTGATCGCCACTCCTAAGTTCGATGAGCCCCGGCTCCTCTACGCCAGCGCGTTCGATTCGCGAGATGAAAAATCCTTTCAGCAGGCTGCTATTCGGCGCGCTTAGCGAAATGTATAAGCTGCCGGGTTCCAGATTATTCAGGAGGAAACTCCCATCGGAACTAAGCAATGACGTATGCCCGGGGTTAAATCCCGAGTCATTTTGAATGTGTCCAAGGATGTGAAGCTTCAGTAATCTGGCAAAGACAGCTTTGTCGTCGGTATTTTCAAGGACGACGCTTCCAGCCAGACTGGCATCTCCTTTTGTCGCCTTAACCAGCAACCCACTCACATCTTGATCGACTATCTCGAAAGGGAGGGGATCAGAGCGATGTTCAGAACTACCCCTCTGAGGCATCACAAATAGCCGGTATGTTCCGGCTAGTAGATTCTCTATTCTGAATTCGCCCCGAGAGTTTGAGATAACTGGGAGGCCAAACTGAGAGTGGCGTTCGCCGAATATAAGCTGGACCCCAAAACTGACCCCACTGACCGGGTGGCCAGTTTCAGCATCAACGACACGGCCGCTTGCTGCGAAGGTTTTGTCGCCCTGCCCTAGAATGAGGTCGACGTTTAAAGCTTCACTTCCTTCGGTTACTTCGAGAACCGTAGCTTTTGCGACATCGAAAACATTAGGGTAAAAGGTCTGCCGATAAGTCCGACTCCCAGGGTAAACGAACTCATTAGCATAGCCCGCGGCGATCCTATAGTTGCCCGGCGGAATGCCAAAGATGCGATAAACTCCTCGATCGTCAGTCTGAGCACCGCTGTTGGGACCGACAGGAGGAAGGGGCTGATTGGGTGAATCGACTCTAAAGAGATTGACGGGCTGCGCGATTACGGGCTGGCCCTCGAGGTCGGTAATCTTCCCGGTTATCACTCCGCCACGAACTAGCGCAAAGTCAATCCCTTCGACGACTTCGCCTTCCCGCAGGATGACCACCTCACCTCCAGGATTGTTCATATTTGAAATGACAAACGCCGGCGCCATTGGGGCGACACGATAGCTGCCCGCCGGGACATCGGCGATCAGATACTGACCATCGTAATCCGTCGTGGCACTGAGTGAGACTTCAGGGGGCATTCCTCTTGGTTCGCTGCTGCGCAAGCCGACAACGATCCCGGGCACAGGCTTGTTCCTGATTGTCACCTTCCCCGCGACCGAGCCTTTTCTGATGGTCTTTGTTTGTGACTGCACGCGGAGAAACAGTCCGGTGGCGCCGAGCACGAGTGCGATGGCGACTGTACTGCGAGTGAGGGAAATCATTAGGATTATCCTCTTAGTTCGCGAAGAAAGCTTGTCCTTCGAAGACGCGAGGTGCGGGTAATAATAACTCAAAGAGAGTCTTTTCACTATTTCGTTCGCCGGATAAACCAATGATTCGCCTAAAGCTGCGGCTTTCCTCGAGCGGAATGCCAAACGCGGACGATCTCACAACGCTTTCTTTCGTGATTTACTCTGTACACGATCCGATAAGGACGAAGAATGATCTCGCGAATACTCTCAGTTCGGTATTCAGGAACCATGCGACCAAGGTCCGGAAAATCTGGTAGCCCGTCCATTTCTGAAATCAATTTATATCCGAAGGACATTGCGCGCTCAGGATTTTGGCGCGCAATAAAAACAACGATGTCGTGAAGATCGTCGCGCGCAGCGGAAGACCAAATCAGCTTGTAAGCCATGAGGCTAACTGTTTTTTCACTTCCTCGTGAGGAATGCCTTCGTCTTTATCTAGTTGGTCGAGACCCTTCTGCACCGCTGCCATGAACTCGATTCGCTCAGCGATCTCCTCTAACGAGCAATCGTCCGGCAAGGCGCGAATGATCTCAAGCACAATTTCTTTCTCTGTCATGTGACCGATTATGAGATGCAGCCGCCGATTCTGCAAGGTCTCGAGTCATTCCCATGGTCCAGGGTTTTAGCCCCAGTTTCTCCGAAAGACCTTTAGTAGAAAAATGAGACACGTCACCGACTCGTGTATAGTCGTGATGATGATGTAGGCGGACGCAAGGAGGATAACTGGCCTCAAGAACCATACGGTCTGATCACCGCCCGCAGTGTGAGTTCCCGACGTCACAGGATCAATGGCGCTCAGTTATAATTGTGAAATCGACGCGCCTGACTATCAAATATCATCTCAACGGTGAGCCACAAAGAAATTCTCTCAACGTTTTTCTTCCGGCGGCAGTAGATATAAGAGAGAGGTAGATGAGTCCAGAGGCAACAAGCGAGGCCCACGATTTTGCCATCGTTCTAAAAAGACGGTTGCCGGTACACGTTCTGACTCACGTTCCAACATCGCTGGCTCTTCTCATCGAGCGTGCCGTAGCGGGCGACATGTTGGCTTTTGAAGAGATCATGAAACAATCTGAGCAAAGGGTGATGCAGATGACTTGGCGCATGTTGGGGAATGAAGCCGACGCTCGCGACGCTACACAGGAAGTGTTTCTCAGGGTGTACAAGTACCTGGGACGGTTCAAGCAGGATCAGCCATTCTTTGCATGGGTCTATCAGATCACGCTTAACGTCTGCCGCGACAGCTTGAAGAAACGTCGACGATACGGCACTCAGTTCGAATCTCTAGAAGCCAACAGCACCCAGGCGCCTTATAAGGTAACGGATCAGCAGGCGAGTGCCGAAGACACGCTGATACGCGAGCAAGAGCGCCAGCTAATCAGGAGGGCTCTTGCTACCCTCCCCGAGAAAGAACGTGCCGCCGTTCTGCTTCGAGATCTCGAGGGGCTACGTACCGAGGAAGTCGCACGGATCATGAAGTCAACGCCGACCACCGTGCGGTCGCAGATCAGTTCCGCACGCCAGAAGATCAAGGTGTATTGCGCACGGTATCTAAGAAATAGAGGAGCGAAATAGAGGAGCGACGGTCCGATGAACTGTGAGCATGTTGAGCAGTTGCTGCCGCTCTACGTTGGCGGTGATTTAGACGAGGAGCCCTCCAGGTTGATATCGGCTCATGTGCAATGCTGTCCACATTGCGCTGGTGTAGCAGATGAATACGCAGGTGCTAATCAGTTGCTGCAACAGCTTGCTCCTCCGGTCTTTAGCGATGAGGTTTATGCCAGTATCCGGACGCGGGTGTTGACTGAAATTGAACGAGAGTCCGATCCACCGCCGTGGTCCAATGCCGCCTGGCGATTTTTCGCACCATTAGCCCCACTACGCATGAGGATGATTACAGCCGGGTTGCTGCTTGCTATGTTAGGGACGGCTTTTTACCTCTTTTCCAACCGCTCGAATCAACTGCCATATAACCGGGAGGTTGTCGATAGCACTCTCAAGGAAGAGCCGAACTTACGAGATAGTGGCGCCGGCGGGGTCCCATCAGAAAATCATAATTCCGGAGCACCCTTTTCACGTCCAGGCAGAGCTTCACATCGCGTGGGCCACAAAACTGCCGAGGTCGCCAGAAAGAAGGTGGTCAATGCTGGCCCAGGTATGCATCGTTCGAGACGATTGGAACAGGTGGATGTTGCACAACGTGGGATGTTCACGCCCAGCACGTCGACCACGAAATTGGTAGCTTTACGAAAAAGCGATTCGATTCAACCTGATGTGGCTGTCTCGCCGCCATCAGCGCCCGCGCCGCTTAGGGTCGAGATGCAAACCGGGGATCCGAATATACGCATCATCTGGTTATCGAATCAGCGTCCCCAGAGTGATGTTAAATAAACTTCGAAAGGCTTATGGGAGATTTCAATGTTTAGTTTAATAACCAGGTCATTGTCAGCACTTGTCCTCTTTTTAGTCCTGCCACCGCCGGCGCTGGCACAACAACTGAACACTACTCAGGAAAAGCCAAAAGAAGAGTTCGTCACGGAACGACAGTTCAAAAGTAAGGTCTTTGAAGTTAAGTACCGTGATCCTTCCAGCATCGCAAATGTAGTGCGGCACCTGGGCAGCGGCTTCAATGGTGCGGCGATTTCTACCAGCTCTGAGTTCAAGACGTTAACTGTGCGTGACTTCCCAGAAAACCTCGCGACTATCGAAGAAGCCATCAAACGTCTCGATACACCGGCCGCGCCTCGCCCCAACATTGAACTGCGTATGCATGTCTTACTGGCATCTAATAGAAAGAATCTCGCCAGTGGCGAGATTCCGGCTGAGTTGAAGGACGTGCTAACACAGTTGCGTGGAACGCTTACCTACCAGAATTATGAGGTTATTACTTCGGTGTTGCAGCGACTCACGGAAACGCCTCGTAGCCTAAATGGCAGCGGCCAGGCGCAAATTCCAGGGGGGCAAACGACCACCGCTCAATACGAGTACCACATTGGCGCACTCTCACTTCTGCCGAGTTCGTCGGGCAGTCCCTCAATTCAGATCCAGGAATTCGTTTTTACACTTACGGGTGAGGGGATTCGCGGTCGAGTGGGAACTGCTTTGAACCTTCGAGATGGAGAGAAGGTGGTTGTGGGTACGGCCACAATCAGCGATCGTGCTTTTATCGTTGTGTTGATTCCCAAAATTATCTAATGAACGGGAGTGCAGCGACCGATTATGTACCTTCTGAATTCAACGGAGCCTCGTGCGGGGAATGACGAGACCTCACCTTCACGATATCTCATGTTGCTCACCCTTCAAACAGAACTTTCGCACGTTGTAAGTTGAGCAGTGTACGGCAGGCAATTTTAGATATAGAGTTGCTCATAGGCCGCCTTTGCCGCATCAAGTTGACGTCGGCGTTGGGCAATTGACCACTCCCTTGTGGCTCTATCTAAGGCGATTGTTGTCCAACCGTCTCCGTCTTCATTCGAAATGTGAATGAGAAGCGTATGTTCGTTGTGCTCTACACGAAGACGATGAGCCGGATTTCTTTCTTCTTGAAGACCTCGCACGACTCGTCCCGCTGCAGGAGCCCCAACAAAAGAAGTCCAGCGCGTGCTACGCCTCAGCGGTTTCAATAACGTGTTGCTATGACCATCGGCCATAGGTTTTTCCTCCAAATTTAGCCTTACAGATTATGGTGTCTAACGCCTTAGTTGCGGCGCGGGATCAGCATTCGAGCTTGCAGAGAACAGTTATTTGAGAAGCATGCCATCGCACCGTCAGCCGCGAGGCTTGTTATGCTTCGGCGCGGCGTGGGGAATTCACCCTCAACATTAAAGACAGCAGCCAAAAGAAAAGGAGAGCATTGATAATTTGTGGCACTTTGCGTAACCACCAGTTGGTGAATATGAGCCGGTCGATTAGCGGCAGTGACAAACCATCCCTGCTCAGTTGCACTTGAATCGGGAATTGAATGGCGACAGTTGAAACCCAGGGAATAAGTTGAAGCACGACCGCAAGCCAGATTGCCCACCGTGGGACAGAAGCTGGTCTAAACCACAGGAGAAGAATTGTCAATATGTTGGTGATGAGCATCGGAATTACCATGTAGCCGATGATCAATGGGCTAAGAGCCTGGTGATATGCACGGAACTCGTTCGCTCCGATCAGACGCCACGTCGGGTAGTTGACGAAGCTTTCCACAAAGGACGCGCCCATGCCGTAGAACACTAGCGCGAAGGAGATCAGGAAGAGCCATATCGAAGTTTTGTTTGATCTCTGCATGTTCGTCACTCTCAAACTCGCAGGAGAATAACTCATTATTAGGTGACAGCGTCTCACCTTGCAACACGGCACCAACTCCGATAATCCGTGGCAACCGCGCGCCTGGACAAATATGTCCCATATCTCCTTGGGGTGGAATACGGCGGTCTTCACTTTGTTAGTGTCTCTCGGGACGCTATAAGAGAGTTTCCCGAAGACGTGCGGGCGTGAATTCGGTAAGGTCGTCTTTGATTTACAAAAGGGTTTCGATGCCGGTTTTCGCGACCGATGGCTTCGGTTGCGTCAGGCGTGGAGGAAATGCGCGTCAGGGACCGTTCCGGCGCGTCTCGAGTTTTCCTTTAATAGAGTATGTGAGCAACACGGGCCGCCTGACGATCCTTTTGGGCAGAAGGACAAGGACACCGACGCCCGATTCTTCGGTCTCCAACCGTAATAATAAATTCTCGACGGCCATCTGAAATCCTTCCTGCAATACAAGGCGTCACAATATTCCTCAAGACTTAGTCAGCGCGTCCCCGATCGTGACCGGCTCTTCAATTGCCTCTTCCCCGAGACCGAAATAGCGTGCCCCTCAAGTTAACTGTCACAAGACCGGCCCCTAAGGTGTTTTGACTAATAAATGATACTTCCAAAGTATAGTCGAACGACTCTGCAGCCAATCGTCGCTCAGGGCTTGCCTCTACAATGGCCCCGCGCGCTTGCGTATTCGACTTCCTTGATCGGGTCGTATCTCTTAGCAGAACTAAGCGGAAAAAACGATCTCGATCCGCCGACGAAGGGAGAAAAGCATGAGGAGCCTATTACAGGATGTGCGCTATAGCCTGCGCCTGCTGCTGAAGCACAAGGGTTTTACCGTGGTGGCCGCACTGACGCTCGCACTCGGAATTGGTGTCAACACAGCGATGTTCAGTGTGCTGAATACGTTTCTCTTTAGCTCGTTGCCATACCCGCAGTCCGAACGATTAGTAAGAGTATTTCGCACGTCGCCACATTCCCAGAGTTGGCCCCACTCGGCGGCGAACTTTTTTGATCAGCGCGACCGGAACACAGTTTTCGAGAAGATGGCCGCCTACACTTTTACGAGCCGTAACCTGACCGATCAGGGGCAAACGGCAGAACGTTTGCTGGGCCTCGCCGCAACGGCCGATTTCTTCCCCCTGTTCGGCGTAGCGCCCGCGCACGGCCGCGTCTTCAACCCGGAAGAGTTCGAGCCAGGCGCTGACAACGTGATCATCTTGACTGATCGTTTTTGGACGCGCCGTTTTGGAAGCGACCCAAACATAGTGGGAAGCACAGTTCAACTCGACGGAAAGACAGTCCAGATAATAGGCATTATGCCTCCCGGATTCGAACATCCGATTCTTTGGGGACCAATCGATATCTGGCAGCCACTCTCATTTACACCCGAACGGAAGGCAAACCGCGGCAGCAACTTTCTCTCTTCGTTTGGTCGGCTCAAGCCAGGCGTCTCAATTCAGCAGGCTGAGGAAAGTATGGTTGCTCTGGCCGCAAATCTTGGTAAGCAGAATTCCTCGAATGAAGGCGAAAGTTTGCGACTGGAGCCGCTTCAGCAATCTATGTCAGATAGCATCGGCAGAACTCTGATGTGGTTCACATTTGGACTCGCGGGTTTTGTGTTGCTCATCGCTTGCGCAAACCTGGCTAACCTCCAGCTCGTTCGCACGGCAGCGCGGTCGCGCGAGCTTGCTGTTCGCGCAGCACTCGGCGCCGGCCGCTTACGATTGTTGCGCCATTCACTTACCGAGAGCTTCATTGTTGCGCTACTCGGGGGATCAATCAGTCTTGTTATCGCCCTTTTGGCGGTTCGATTCATCAGCAATGGTCTCTTTAGCGATTTGCCCGGCGCCACCGTGCAACTCGACTACAAAGTGTTTGGCTTCGCTCTGCTGTGCTCATTGTTGACGGCAATTCTTTTCGGGGCAGTTCCTGCGTGGTTTGCGTCGCGTGCGGATGTAAATCAAGCGCTTCGAGACAACTCACGGGGATCCACGGCAGGACGGTCGCAACACCGACTGCGACACACGCTAATCATCGGAGAGGTCGCGTTTGCAATGATATTGCTGGCCGCGGCAGGACTGTTCTTACGTGGCTTGCAGCGCTTTATTAATACGGATCCAGGCTGGCGTGTTGATGGATTACTAACGGCTCAGATGAGCCTTCGAGGAGAGAAATACGAAAATGAGAAGCAACGCGTGGTCTTCCTGACCGAATTGGAAAATCGCCTCAATACTCTCCCGGGTGTGCAGTCCGCCGCAATTGGGAGTTCGCAGGTGGTCTTTGGTTTCAACAGCAGCAGTTCGTTCCTCGTTGAAGGTTTACCCGAACCGCCGCCGGATAAATATTGGGAAATATTTTTTGAACCGGTAAGTGCCAACTACTTCGAAACCCTCGGGGCTCGTCTGCAACAAGGGCGTGGTTTCAATCATGCTGATGTGGCTGATCATCCGAAAGTAGTCATCATCAATGAAACAACTGCTCGCAACTTTTGGCCAAACGAAAGCCCAATCGGTAAGCGCATAAGTAACACTGGTCCAAAGAGAGAGTTTTATGAGATCGTCGGAGTAGTTAATGATCTCGCCTTTCCCGGCCGGCTGGGAGAGCCTTATACGCGCTATGAAGCCTTTGTGCCGCTTGCGCAAGCTGCTCCCGCCTACCTGACGATCCTTCTACGTACGTCCGGCACTCCGGAAACGTTCAGCAGCAGTCTGCGCAACTCGATTGCCGGTTTAGATCCTGACTTACCGGTGTATCGGATTCGCACTGCACGCGCAGCGGTCGATCAGGGTCTGGGCAGTATCTCGCTGTTGGGAAACCTGCTAGGAGCGTTCGCAGCGGTTGGATTGATCCTCTCAGCGATCGGGATTTACGGTGTTGTCTCGTACACGGTCGTTCAACGTACGGGAGAGCTCGGCATTCGCATGGCGCTTGGAGCGCAGACTCGTGACGTTCTGTGGCTAGTGTTGGGCAAAGGCGCAGCGCTGATTCTCATTGGTATGTTGTTTGGAGGCCTGGGCGCGTACGGCGTCTCAAGACTATTGATTGCGCTCATTCCATCGCTGTCAACACGCGATCCGCTGATTCTCGTGTTAATGGCGTTTGCTCTTGTTTTGGTGGCGCTTCTGGCTTGTTACATCCCGGCGCGTCGCGCTACGAAAGTGGACCCACTGGTCGCACTGCGGTCAGAGTAATGGGGTCAGAGTAATGAAATTGGATTATTGGAGCATGGGCGCAACTTTGACCTAATCAGAAGCTCGTGGTAATCACCAGCCAGACACCACACGCTTTAGCGTCGTGGTCCTTCAACTTCTGCCTAACAAACCCCACCAAGAGAAAGCCAGACACCACACGCTTTAGCGTCGTGGTGCCTCAATTTTGACCTAAGAAAAGCTCGTGGTAATCACCAGCCAGACACCACACGCTTGAGCGTCGTGGTCCCTCAACTTCCACCTAGCACGAACCAACCCCAGCAGTACGGCCGACACCACACGCTTCAGCGTCGTGGAGTTTCAATTTTGTCCTAAACAGAAGCCCTGGGAACCAACCGAGACACCACACGCTTTAGCGTCGTGGTGCTTCAACTTTAACCTAACAGAAGCCTTCGACTTACCAGCGAGATACCACACGCTTTAGCGTCGTGGTGCTTCAACTTTAACCTAACAGAAGCCTTCGACTTACCAGCGAGGCTCCACGACGCTAAAGCGTGTGGTGTCTTGTTGGCGAATCGAGGGGCCTCGGTTAGGTCAAAGTTGAGGCTCCACGACGCTAAAGCGTGTGGTGTCTTGTTGGCGAATCGAGGGGCCCTCGGTTAGGTCAAAGTTGAGGCTCCACGACGCTAAAGCGTGTGGTGTCTCGCCAATATTAGGAAGCGTTTTGTTAGGTCAAAGTTGAGGCTCCACGACGCTAAAGCGTGTGGTGTCTCGTTGGCGAATCGAGGGGCCTCGGCTAGGTCAAAGTTGAGGCTCCACGACGCTAAAGCGTGTGGTGTCTCTCGGGTGATCAGCAAGGGCCTAGTTAGGTCGAAGTTGAAACTCCACGACGCTAAAGCGTGTGGTGTCTCGCCGGTGCGGTGTCTCGCCGATGATTACGAAGGGCTTTAGGTCAAAGTTGAGGTTCCACGACGCAAAAGCGTGTGGTGTCTCGCCGATGACGCGGGCTAACCTTGCTAGTCAACGCCATCGAGGGGTACTCTCGCGAAATGCGACCACTTCGGTATTCCATCAACGTCACATTGGACGGGTGCTGCGACCATCGTGCAATTTCCCCGGACGAAGAGATGCATCGTCACCACGCCCGAAACCTCGCCCAGGCCGATGCCCTCCTCTTTGGCCGGGTGACCTACGAAATGATGGAAGAAGGGTGGCGGCCGCTGGCGCGAACGGGAGTCAGGCCTGACTGGATGGAACCTTGGATGGAGCCCTTCGCCCAGACGATCGACGCGGCAAAGAAGTACGTCGTGTCGAGCACCTTGGAGCGAGTCGATTGGAACGCGGAGCTCGTGCGCGGGGATCTGGCGACGGCCGTCCGGCAGCTCAAGCAGGAGCCACGGAAGGGACTGTTTACGGGGGGCGTGAAGCTCCCGCTGGCGCTAGCGGAGCTGGGATTGATCGATGAATACGAGTTCGTCGTGCAGCCCAAGCTGGCGGGCCACGGGCCAACGTTGTTCGCGGGGCTATCGAAGCATCTCGACTTGAAGCTCGTGAGCCGGGTGGAGTTCGCCTCCGGGGCGGTGGCGATGCGGTACGAACCTAGAAGGTAGCCACCGGGGCTGGTCCAGTACCAAGACACGTACCGGCTCTGCTACATACGGGGCCCCGAAGGAATTCTCATCGGGCTCGCCCAAGAGACTCGGGCAGCAGACTTCCCTGCCGAATGCCCAAGAACCTAAGCGGTGAGAACTGAAGAATTGGCATCTAATAGGGCGTTCGGCGCTGAGAGTAATGGTTATGGATTAATTTATGCAGGATCAAAAGTCTATGACGTGCGACCTTTATGGGAGGTGAGGCATGAAGTGTATAGCGTGCGGGAGCGTCGCTCTTGTCGAGGGTACACTGATGGATAATTCAGGCGGCGGGACGAGTGTATTCAAGCCAAAGGAATTATCTATTTGGAAAAGTATGTTCGGCGTCGGAACGCGCGAAGTCCGCGCTTATGGCTGCATTCACTGTCATCACCTCCAGCTCGGCGTCAGTTTTAACGAGGAAGATTTACTGCGTTACCAGCAGTTTGAAGGCGAGCAGCCGAGTGTGCTAGAGCGAATAAACTCAGAGCCGAGAGCATTGAAGTAAATTGTGCGTGCCACATTCCAGCGTTAGTCACAGTGAAAATAGAAGCGGTTGCCATCGATATCTTCAACCGTAAATTGACGGAGACCCCAGGGCTTCTTCTCGAGAGGTTCAACAATTCGCGCACCCATCGAGCGCAGTTCCTGATACGTCGCATCGATCTCCGCCGCAAATACCCAATGAACGGCAGGCTCGAATGGACGGGCTCTTCTGCGGAAAAAGATCGCCACGTCGTCGCGCGAGACCGCGCCAATCTCCCCTCCGGAATACAACCAGCCGATCTCGAAGCCGATCATTTCATATCCCCGACGGACACGTCCATCGCCTTAACGAATACTGAACCATTAAAGACTGGCAGAAGCGTCCACTATAGTTTTGGCAATTCGGCTGTGCTTTCTCTTTTTGGTTACTGCTGCGAGTCGAGGTGCCAGCCGACGTTTACCAGATCGTCTCCACGTCTTACAAACATCTCCGTGCCGCGGCCGCTGGTGGTCGTGCGCTTCCCGTTGAGCTCAGTTTCATAAGTGTAAGTGGTGTAGATGATCAAAGTGTTACCATAAATCTGCATCTCCGTTTTTGGAAACTCCAAGCGAACCAGTTTGGCGCCGCTCTCGGCGAAACCCTTAGCCCCCTCGAGGATTGCCTTCTTATTGGCCCAAGCCTGTTCTCCATCGTTAATGGCAATGGCTTCTTCCGGAATCAACCTCTCCAGCAAGGCACGGTCGTTGGTAAACCATGCCTTCCAGACTGCTTCCCGCGCCGCGAGTATTCGTTCCCGAATCTGTGGCGTAAGGGTCATGGGTTGCGACATCTGTTCAGCACGCCACTCGGGATCGACAACCGTATGTGACGCGACCTGGATCCAACTTCCTTTCCGTTTCGCATAGACGTCCATGATGCGAAATTGTCGCAGCGTGATCGCCCTGTCTCCGATTTTTCCTTCGAAGCCGCCAAAGAGAGACGCCACTGCTAAATCTGGTCCATAAAAATGAACATCGAAATCGCCAATCTTGTAAGTAGTTCCGGGAGGATAGTAGGGCGTGAATTTGGGAGCGTTTGCCGGTCTGGGCCACTCGATACCGTTGGCTCTCATGTATTCATCGATGCCCTTGATCGCCGACAGATATGACATTTGGTAAATCAAAGGAGGCCGGAAAATGAGGCACAAAATCATTATTAAGGGTCTCGTTACCAGCAGAGGCGACAAAAAGTATGCCCTCATTTCCAAGTTCTTTGATGCCGTCGAACAGCGATTGCGAAAATGCTTGCCCACCGTAACTATTATTGAGCACACGCAGATTCACGCCGCGCTGGCGCAGAGCCTTTGCGTAGTTGTAGGCCTCCAGGAGTACGGAGTCGGGGCCACCTTCAGGTCCAAGCGCCTTCAGCGGAAGTAACTGGACGTTCCAATTAACACCGGCAATACCGGCCGAATTATTTCCGTGAGCACCGATTATTCCCGCCACGTGTGTTCCGTGAAAATCGTCATTCGCATTGTCGAAAACTGTCCGGTCGTCATTGATGAAATCCCAGCCGCTTACATCGTCAACAAAACTATTGTTATCGTCGTCGACGTTATTGTTAGGGGTTTCGGCGGTGTTGGTGAAGATGTTGTCTTTAAGATCGCGATGGTCGATGTCGATACCTGAGTCGATGACGCCGACCACTATGTTCTGGTTGCCCGTAGTCATGTCCCAAGCCGATTCGGCGCTGATTCCCCCGTCACCCGACGACGGAGAATTCTTCAGAGGCCACTGCGATCCGTAGAGAGTATCGTTTGGTAGAGCGTCAAAATGCCGGATGTAGTTTGGCTCCGCATAAAGAACGTCAGGACGAACGCGCAAGGCCATGATTGCATCGAGCGTCCTGTCGGGAGAGACACGCGCCAGCCTCAGACCCTCGACCAAATCCGAGCCGCCGAACGAATTTATCTCAACACTAAGACTGCGCCCACCGCTGAGCATTGAAAGTTGAGTTGTGCCTTTTGTCTTCGTCACGGTTTCACCCGGACGGAAACGAACCAGCAGTTCACCGGGAACGAATACAGCCTGCTTTCTAGCAACGGCTGGGAGACCTGATGATTGATTTTGTGCGTGCGCGGGAACGCGCATGAGGTCGACCGCAGGTACCAGCACAACGGCAACCAGCACAGCTGAAACGATGACACTACCTGGAATTACGCGTCTCTTGAGTATGAAACGCAGCCTGAGGAGAAGCTTTGCCACGTTGTCTCCTGGGATCGAGAAAAGGCTCAGTGACGAGGCCAAATGGTATCATCTTTTTAGCATGAAACTTGTACCGCTTACCAGGCCAGATCGCGGGAAAATAGAGGTTGTGCCAGCACCAACGGATCCGTAGCCAATTTCATGCACCGTGATTCTCACAACCAATGTCTACTCTTTCTAACATTATTCGGCGTAGCATTTCTGTTGCTTCCTGACGCGGTTGTCGCTTGCGCACTCCCGCCAAAGCCCACGGTTCTTCAGGCGTACGATGAGTCTGACGTCGTGGTAATCGCGCGCGCGGTTTCAATGGAAAAGCTATCCGACCAATCGGAGAAGCCCATGCTCGGCACTTTCGTTACCTCGACTACCATGGAGGTAAAAAAGGTGTTTCAAGGGAAATCTGCGGGTTGGTGACAAGACTGTGTTTGGCCAGGGCAACGGCTTACGTTGCACCTGGGTCTTCTACGAGGATGCCATTGGTAAAGAGTATCTGTTCTATCTCGACTCGCCACCTGAGGATGGGAACCTTTGGTATGAGTACGGATTAAGACGATCTCATGTACTGGAAAAAGCTGATGATGATCTTCTTTATCTCAACAAAATGGACAAGGTGCGCGGTCGCACTCGCATCTCCGGTGTTCTCCATCATGATGGCCTTGCCGGTCTCAGCTTAGAAGGGCAAACGATCACACTCAAACACGGCGAGAGCGTCAACAATCTAAGCGTCGTCATCAAGGTAAGCCCGGGTTACACGTGGAAAGAGCGTGCTTCCGTTGGGTCGGCGCAGTGTTATCTCGCAGAAGTGTTATCTCGCAAAAGTTATCTCGCAAAAGCTTTCCATCCGAACAAATTCATGTTATAGACCGCGCATGAAGCAATCGCTAGGATTTGTGCTCTCTCTGTTGGTCCCATTTGCGTTGATTTGTTCTGCGAACGCGTGCCCCGCACCGCTCCAAAAGACCGAAATAAGCCAAAACTTCAAAGAGCGAATTGGTCTTCAGCTTTACAGTCTGCGCGAGCAGTTCGCAAGAGATGTTCCCAAAACGCTGGATCAAGTTCAAGATTTTGGCATCAAGTACGTTGAGACACACAGCACTTACGGACTGACGCCTGAGAAATTCAGGGCCGAGCTTGACAGCAGAGGACTCAAGGCGGTCAGCGGCCATTTCTCTTATGAGCGGTTCCGCGACCAGATCGAAGAAGTGGCTCGGGAGGCAAAGATTTTAGGACTGCAATATGCCGGCTCCGCCTGGATTCCCCATAAAGAACCCTTTGACGAAAAGACCTGTCGCGAAGCTATCAAGGTCTTCAATCACGCTGGTGAGGTGCTCGCCAAACACGGGGTGAAGTTCTTTTACCACACGCACGGCTATGAGTTTCTGCCGTATGGCCCTGGCACGTTCTTCGACCTGATGATGGCCGAGACGAAACCTCAATTTGTCCACTACGAGATTGACGTCTTTTGGGTAGTGCATCCTGGCCTCGATCCTGTGAAGCTGTTGGAGAAATATGGCAGCCGGTTCGAGTTGATGCATGTCAAAGACATGAAGCGCGGAACTCCGACCGGACTTTTCACTGGACATTCTGACGTCACTAACAACGTTGTCCTTGGCACGGGTGTAATTGATTGGGCAGCTGTCTTAAGGGCGGGCCAAAAAGCCGGTGTGAAATGGTATTTCATCGAAGATGAATCGCCAGCTTCAGTTCAGCAAATTCCCCGAAGTCTGAGTTATTTGGAGAAGTTGAAACTCTAGTGGTGTGCCTCAACTCATATGCTCAGGGTGTGTACAACCGACGAACTCTTTCAAATATGCATTGCCCTTGTATCGTAGGTCCTGATGAATGCCGATCGGGGAAGTGTAATAGCCATCAACAGTCAAACTCTTAATGGCAACAAAGAAACGTTCTTCAATCGTATTCGGCCTTCGCTCGTTGCTGCTGATCGCTTTGAGCAGTGATATCTGGTGCTCCTGAGCCGCCCGATGGAAAGCTGCGGAAAACTGCAGCTCGCTCATCCTGTCAACAGCGGCAATGCCGTCACGCCACAGTGCCTTAGTTTCGTTTGACGATTCGCTCACCATCAAATCAATAAAGCCGGACACTCCGGCGGCGTTGGCGCCTTGTGAATGCTCATCGGTGGGAATGATCAAATCCGAGATCGCAGCGATTGTCTCCATCTCTTGCGGATAAAAGAATCTGCCGCGTTCGGCGGCTGGGACCGATGCGCCCGGAGCCTGGCCCATTTGCATGTCAGGATGCTTATGCTGGCCCCAGACACGGTCTTCAATAATCGGTAGAGTGCTCGCCGAGCCAACTCCAACAGCGATCACCTTCAAGGCGGTTCTGCGACTGATATTTTTCTCGTTTGACATAAATTTAAGTCAGGGCGCGATGTGACTTGAATCCGTGAAGTCTTCGAAATCTTGCTCAGCGTTTCATGCCTATGTTATGGTGCGACCGCTCATTAAATCGTCTTATAAACTCTCTGAAAAACGTGAGGCTACGTTGAAACCGACTAGAGTCTTTGATGCCCTCATCATCGGATCCGGCGCTTCAGGGGGCATGGCTGCTAAAGAGCTAACTGCGCGTGGCTTCGAAGTGCTGGTCCTGGAAGCCGGGCCGCCGGTGAATCCCGCCCGAGACTTTACACATCACGCCTGGCCTTATCAAGTAATGTATCGCGGCTTTGGTCCGCCGGGCTGGAAGCAGCGAGAACAGTGGATGCAGGATACGGCCTCCCATTTCAGCCGCCACTTCTACGTGAAGGATTCCGAGCATCCCTATACCACAGACCCGGGCAAGCCCTTTATGTGGGTGCGCGCGCGCATCGTGGGGGGCAAGACACTGCACTGGGGACGGCTTAGCTGGCGCTTGGCTGACCTCGATTTCAAAGCGGCCAGTCATGATGGTTTTGGTGACGACTGGCCCATTGGTTACGCCGAGCTGGCGCCCTACTATGATCGTATTGAAGAGTTCATTGGCGTTAGTGGAAACATCGATAGGCTGCCCCATGTGCCCGACGGTAAATTTATGCCGGCGATGCCCCTGACCTGCGGTGAACATCTACTGCGAAAAGGCGCCGAAAGAACTGGCCGTCCTGCGATCTCGATGCGCGTAGCAATGCTCACCAGCCAGCCTAAATCATTTATGAAGGGGCGTCGTAAATGCCACTACTGTGGTCACTGTGGAGATGGCTGTGATGTCAACGCGATGTTTAGTTCTATCGCCTCCACGCTGCCTGTCGCCGCCGCAACCGGCAGGCTCAGGCTCCGTCCGAATTCAATTGTCCGCCATATAGTCACGGACAAGAACACTGGCAACGCAAAGGGAGTTGCTTTTGTTGATCGTGTCACGCGCGAAGAGTACGAAGTTGATGCCAAAGTGATCGTTCTTGCTGCCTCAACGCTGGAATCGACGCGCATTCTCCTCAATTCGCGCTCGGAACAGCATCCGCAGGGGCTGGGAAATAGTTCGGGAGTGCTCGGCCATTACCTTGTGGACCATTTCGGAGGAATCGGCGCTTCGGGTTTTTTCCCGGTGCTTGCCGGGCGCGATCCCATCAATGAAGATGGCAAAGCCACTGGAATTTTCATTCCTCGCTTCCGGAATCTTGATGAGAAGACAAAGCACCCGAAATTCCTGCGCGGCTATGGTTTTGAATGCGGATCGGGCACTTCCCTCTTTCCTGGCATGGCCCGACGCTTAATCACCGGCTTTGGATCTGAATACAAGAAGCGGGTTAGGCGCTACTACACGGCGCCAGTCGGTATGACGGTGCGCGCCGCGATGCTGTCACGCTTCGAGAATCATGTGGAACTCGATCCTTCAGGTGTAGTAGATGCCTGGGGAATTCCAGTGCTCAAAATGCACATTCAGTATTCGGATAACGAGCGGGAAATGGCAAAAGATGCGGCAGAAACCAGCGAGGAAATTCTACGCGCCGCGGGCGCTGAAGTTGTTTCCACCGGGGGCCAGATGACGGCTCCGGGACGGATTATTCACGAACTGGGCACGGCCCGCATGGGTAGCGACCCCAAGACGTCTGTGCTCAACAAATACAATCAGATGCATGAGGTCAAAAATGTGTTCGTTACGGACGGGGCGTCTTTCGTCTCCTCGGCCAATCAAAACCCGACCCTTACGATCTTGGCTCTGACTTTGCGCGCTTGCGAGTACCTTACCGAGGAATATAAGCGCGGAGAGCTGTGAAGGCATATCGAGATGGTAAGAAAAGCAGAGAATCCCAGATTACAAGTTGCTCGCCCAACAGGAAATCAGCGCAAGCTGCATTCAATTCATGGACTTCTTCGCGGCCGTGTTATCGATGGTCAGTTCGAAGCGCGAAGCCAACTCTGCCGCTTCAGCTTCGTACCGGCTACAGCCGCACTTACTGATGGCATGCTTGTCCTCAGCAGTCGCATGGCGGTGCATTCTCCTCAAGTCGGCACACGCTTAGTTGATAGTGTTGAAGCACGCCTGGTCGCGATTCAAGGAGGTGTCGGCGTTCCGCCGGTGCGCCGGCAGTTGCGCACCGGAACAGCACAGACGAGCCAAACGTCCACTTCGGATCAGAAAATGGAGCAGGAGAAAGGGCCGGAGACTGACCTCCAGCCCGGACTAAGGGCGTTTGAAAGCCCGCGGCTTGATGAATTAGGCAGACCTACCGTCGAGTCCACAGGGCCGTTGAGCTTCGTGGGCGTCCTTTACTTCAATCTTTCGCCGCTTGATGGTCCCGCACTTGGCGTTCCATTAGACCTGAGCAAGGTACAGCTCAACTTGCGCCTGGCTCCGACTGACGATCTGGCGCGGGATCTGCAGTACATGTTTTCCGAGTTGACTCATGCTCTCCATAAGACTCCCATAGATGAGCGCACGGCAAATGAGCAGATACAAGAGCTCAATCGCATTTTCAAATCCTAGTCAAATCCAAATTCAAAGATGCCAGTTAAGCCATTTGAACCGCAATACATGAAGATCGGCATCCTGACGGCCGCGCTACAAGAGTTAACCCCCCGACAGATCCGCGATGCTGATCCCGATCGCGCAATTGAAGATTGGGTGGCCTTCGCTCACGAGCTCGGAGCAGATAACATCCAACTTTCCGCTGCGCTTCATCCCAGCCAAGCGGATGTTCCAGCTGATGCCATGCTTGATCCGGTGGCCAATACCCTGGATCTGAGAGAGTCGTTTAATCGAGCTCGAGCTAATCGGGTGTTGAACGCCATGTCTGACCATCGAATCGGGCTCTCAGATGTCGGCTACTTTGACAATATGCTGCACCACGATGCGGCGGTTAGGGAAAATAAACGTCAATTTATGTTGCGCGTATTTGATGCCGCGGCAATGCTCGGGGTCGATGCGGTGTGTGGTTTCGTGGGCCGGAACCAGGCCCGCAGCATGGATCAGAACCTGCTGGATTTCGAAGAACATTTCGTTCCCCTGCTAAAGGAGGCAAAAGCACGAGGACTGACTTACCGAGTGGAACAATGTCCGATGCCAGGATGGACCACCAGGGACAACTTCCACAACAACATCGCCTATACGCCTGGGACATGGATTGCGCTTCATAGGATTTGCGAAAAGTCCGGAGTAGGTGATCAGTTTCGCATTCACTATGATCCTTCACATGCAATTTTGATGGGACAGGAAACGCGCTCGATCTTCCAGTATTTGAAGGATACCGGCTATAACTTTCTCATTGGTGGGTTCCACGTCAAAGGACAGGTAATCAATGCGCGGGGCGTTGCTGCTTGGGGATACGGCGGGCAGACAATCCAGCGGGGCGATTGGATAGATGATAAACCATCAGATTATCCGGCCGATCAGGCAAAGGCCTGGTTGAAGCAGACGGTCCTCTGTGAGCACGAATTGCCGGGAACAGCTAAGCATGATCCGCTCGGATATTTACAGAATCGAACTGTCGACTGGCTGGACCATCAGCTTGCCGCGCGCGAGTTACTTGACCTAGATATAGCAAAAACCCACCTTATCGTGGAACACGAGTATCCACCGGCCAGAACTCAGGATGCCGTTCGCCTCAAGCCGATCCTACAAGGCTCCATCGCCTTTACACGTAAAATAGATGAAGCGGCGGCTTGTATGTTCGCTTTGCAGCATGAGGTATTGGCGTCTCAGGATATCCCCACACAGGGAACCGGCAGAGAACCTTACCGCTCCTAGAGGCACTCACCGAAGATTTTACTATTGCACCTCTTCCCACTGTCGTGAACTGGACGCTTTTTCTATTGCCGCTAAGACCTTCTGGTTACGTACCCCGTCCGCAAAGTTGGGCGTCGGTATCTTCTGTTCATCTATGGCCTCAATCAGGTCCAGCACTGTGTGCGTGAAAGTATGTTCATAGCCGATGATATGTCCCGGAGGCCACCAACCTGACACGTAAGGATGTGCCGCTTCGGTTGCCAGAATTGTCCTGAACCCGCTGTTCGGTCCCTCCTCAATATAGAGTTGCAATTCATTCATCCGCTCAAGATCAAAAACAATGCTGCCCTGACTGCCGTTGATTTCAAAATGGTTAAAGTTTTTGCGCCCCATCGCAAAGCGCGATGCTTCAATAGTACCGATTGCGCCGTTATCGAACCTCAAGAGAGAAAGCGCTGCATCATCTACATCTACCGGAGCCATCGTCTGGCTGCCGGCCTGTAGTGGACGCTCCGTAATGAAGGTCCTGAGCAATCCCGCAACTTCGCTTATCTCCCCTACAAGATAGCGTGAGAGATCGATTGAATGAGAAGCGAGATCACCCAACGCCCCAGATCCCGCTTTGGCCTTTTCCAGACGCCAGACGCGCGGAAAGGCAGGATTAACAATCCAGTCTTGCAAGTACGTGCCGCGATAGTGAAAGATCTTGCCGAGTCTTCCATCTGATATTAATTTCCTGGCAAGAGTCACAGCAGGCACGCGGCGGTAGTTATGGCAAATCATATGGATGACGCCATTGCGTTCAACGGCATCAAGCATCCTCTGGGCTTCGGCCACGCTATTTGCCAGAGGCTTCTCGCAAAACACAACTTTCTTAGCTTCAGCAGCAGCTATCGCGATTGCTGAATGACTGTCGCCCGGGGTGCAGATGTCAACAACATCAATGTCTCTTCTTGCGATCACCTCTTCCCAGGAAGTTGCGTATTCCTGCCACCCAAAAGTCTCGGCAGCCTTTTTAACTTCGCTCTCATTACGTCCGCACACGACTTTCATTACAGGTTCAAGGGCAGGTGCAAAAAATCGGCTCACCTGTCTCCAGGCATTACTATGAGCCTTGCCCATAAACTTGTAGCCAATCATTGCGATGTTCAGTTTTCTCATGAAGGAAGAAGCCAGCTCGCAGTTCTGATTTGGGTGGTCACGAGTCGTGTATCTAGCACACAAGAGATCGAAAGGCAAAGACCTATGGTACTATCGCGCCCCATAAGCGATTCCGTGAACCGAACGAAGTCAAATCTGATCATTCTATTTTAAAATAGCTACTAAAAGCGACTTTCGTGCCCTTTCGTGTCAGTACGTGGATCGTTAATTTTTCCGCACGCTAAGAGGGCTCTTGCGGGGTCAAAAGTTGAATCGCCAAATTCGAATCGGAATTATCGGACGTGATGCTTTCTGGTGCAATGCGGTTGTCGTTGAATGGGAACACCAGTATCCAGAACGACCGCTTATCGCAGAATCAAACGCTTGCTATCTGATAGAACCTGCTTGGCTTGACGATCTAAAGGTTATCGCTCAGGAATGTTTTTCAACGGTAGTAGTTGCCCCTGCGGATCCCAGCCGGCGCTCATGGTTACGTCGTTTTATGCCCTCCCGAATGGACAATAAGGCGTGATTGACCAAAATGATGCAGCCGCTGAGATCGCTTAAGACCTAAAACTATTGGTCAAATAACCGTGACGAAAAGGATAGGAGAAGCCTCTTGAGCAAGCAACAGACAAAATCATTTGCCACTCATGATCTGCTGCTATTGTTAGTAGCGTTCGTGGGTATTTTTCTGTATGGGCTCTTGGCTGCGCTACCCGGCTCGGTGCTTCCGACGCTCGAGCGTAACCTGTATTTACCCAGGGACAGTGATGTCGCAACTTTCTTGTTAATTAATGCTATCGGCGCAGTATTGGCCTACTTGGTGAGTGGCCCCATCATTGACCGAGTTGGCAAGAAGTTCGCTATTCTGGCTGGCACGGCATGCGTGTTTGTTTCAATGGTTGGTTTTGCCTTGACTGTAACGCAAGTAAGAGCCGCAGCGGCGCTCCTTTTGATGTTTTCTTGTTCGCTGCTGCTGGGACTAGGCGCGAACGCACTAGTAAGCGCGGGCCATGCGCTGGTAGCGGATGTCGCAAGCACCTGGCGCAATGCTGCACTTAACCTTCTCGATGTTTGTTTCGGTTTAGGTCTTATGACTCTGCCGCTCTTCATTCAAGGATTCCAGAAGAGTGGCGGCCTTGGATTGGTTTTTTGGTTACTCGCAGGCGCTGCGCTTGCTTTGGTCATCCTGGTGCTTGGACTGAAATTTCCCAGCGCCGCTCACCCGGAGTCGTTTCCAATCAGCGAGGCGAAAGACCTCATTAAGAACCGGTCTTTCTGGCTGCTGGCTATTGCGCTCTTTATGTATGTTGGGACCGAGGTGTCTGTTGGCAAGTGGGTTGTGACTTTCATGGAGCGCGATGCGCTACTGCTGGCCAACTCTGGACTTGGGACGGCGCGACTTCAGGAGATAACTCAAGCATCACCGGCGGTGCTTAGCCGCTTCTTCGAACAGGATCCAGTAGGCATTGACATTGCAACCTACGCGCTGAGAACACTCTCCTTCTTCGCATTGGCCCTCCTTTCAGGCCGGCTCGTATCGAGTTTCCTGCTTGGCTTTTTAAAAGTAAATAGTTTTCGGCTACTCACCGCCGGTTCAGCAATTGCGGCCCTGGGTTTGGCTCTTGGATTCACAGCCAGTTCACCGCAAACTGTTCGTTGGGCCTTAATCCTATCAGGTTTTGGAATGGGCCCAATTTTCCCCACCTCGGTCGGGTTAGCATCAGTAATGGTGCCGCGCATTGCGGGAACGGCCATGAGCCTGGTCATGGGAATTGGGTTTGCCGGGTTGCTCTTAATTCCACCGGCGGTCGGTTATCTCTCAGCTGCCATCGGTGGCGAAGCTGGCAATGTTCGAGCGGGACTGATGGCTGTGTTGGCAGCATCCGTAGCAATGTTGCTGCTCCACATCGTTCTGACATGGCGCGAGCGGCGCCTCGCGGGCATCAGCGAAAGGGCGCTGGAAATGAAAGCTGCTCCCGCGGAAACCGATTAGGGAGCTCAGTATGTCCCCTTCCAGCAGGTAAACTCTGCCACGATTTCTTCAAATCTAGTAGCGAGACTTTCAATAGAGGATCACCACTGATGAGCCGAAAATTAAACGTTCTCACTCTCTGCGCAATCTTCGGTTTCCTGGCTTTTAATGCAGCCGCGCTAATGGCAAAGCCTAGATGGCAAGTTCTCTTCGCTGGTAAATCTACGGATGCCTGGCGTGGCTTTCGTAGAGACCACTTTCCCTCAAAGTGTTGGACCATTGAGAATGAATCACTCAAAACTATTCCTGGCTGCGATGAAGCTGAGCGAATGGACGTAGTCACTAAAGATAAGTTTCAGAATTTCGAATTAGAACTTGAATGGCGTGTTGCTCCGGGCGGCAACAGCGGGGTTATCTATCTCGTCTCTGAAGACCAGGATCAAACCTGGAAGACGGGGCTCGAGATGCAGGTGCTTGATGACGCAAAACACCCTGACGGCAAAGATCCCAAGACCTCCGGTGGTGCCCTTTACGGCCTGATTGCCCCGATCAACAAAGTTCTTCATCCGGCAGGGCGATGGAATAAGGTTCGTCTCATCGTTCACAACGGCCACGTCGAACACTGGCTCAACGGGAGGAAGGTGTTGGATTACGAATTGGGCAGTGACCAATTACAGCACTTGATCGCTGAGAGCAAATTCAAAGACTTTCCACGGTTTGCTCAAAACCGGCAAGGCCGTGTCGCCTTGCAGCATCATGGGGAAGAAGCCTGGTACCGTAAGATCAGGATTCGTTCGCTCTAGCAGTTTGCACTAATGAGCAACAATTAGAAGCAGCAAAACGATCCACGAACTCACAGGAAGTATCACGGATAAAGGCGTCCATTTCATGTGGTTTCATGTGTTTTCGTGGATCGTATTTGTTTTTTCTGTAGCCTGATGTGAGCTTTCTCGCAATCATGTAAACGGGATTCGCAACCCCCAAAAGCAACGGCAACTCTTCAGGAGGAAATATGGATGACTCCCAAGGAATCTCACGGCGGAACTTCGTCAAACTAGCAACCGCAACTACGTTAGTGGCCGGTGCCTCTCGTGACGTTTTGGGTTCAATGGGGACGCACCTCATAAAGCCCCGGGAACAGCAAACTCAGACGGCATCGCCTAACGCCAGAATTCGGATCGCAACCATTGCCGTTGGCGGTCAGGGAGTGTCTGATACCAACGCTGCACTACGACGCACCGGACCGCAAACTGATCAGGCCGCTCCCTCAGCACTGGGACCTGGTGTCGAAGTAGTGGCGGTAGCTGATCTCTATGACGGCCGGCTGGCACGCGCGCAGGAACTCTGGGGCAATCAACTTTTTACCACGCGTGATTACCACGAGATTCTCGCGCGTCCCGACGTTGATGCAGTCATTATCGCCACCTCCGACCATTGGCACCGGGAAGTCGCGGTCGATGCCATGAAGGCTGGCAAAGACGTCTATCTCGAAAAGCCAATGGTGCAAAACTTGAATGAAGGAAGGGTTCTGATTGATGTGGCGCGCGCGACGAACAGGATTCTGCAAGTGGGGAGCCAGCGCGTCAGTTCGATTGTTTACCAGAAGGCAAAGGAGCTTTACAACTCCGGTGCTATCGGGGAATTGAACCTTGTCGAAGCGTGGTGGAATCGCAACACTGCACTCGGCGCGTGGCAATACACCGTGCCTCCGGACGCCTCTCCGCAAACTGTTGATTGGAAGCGCTTCCTCGGCCGGGCTCCGAAGATGCCTTTCGATCCCGTCCGTTTCTTCCGCTGGCGTAACTATCGCGACTACGGCACAGGTGTCGCGGGCGACTTGTTTGTGCACCTCTTCTCCGGTTTGCATTTCGTCCTCAGTTCACATGGCCCGATCCGCGTCATGTCCTCCGGCGGTTTGCGCTACTGGAAAGACGGGCGCGACGTGCCGGATGTTATGCTGGGAATTTACGAGTACCCGAAGACCGGAACGCATCCCGCATTCAACCTCTCTCTAAAGGTCAACCTTGCGGACGGCAGCGGCGGCGAGGAAGGTTTCAGGTTTGTTGGTAGCGAAGGCGTGATGACGATAGGCAAGGGCGTGACCATCACTCGCAAACCGCTTTCTAAAGAGCCGGGTCTCAGCACAAATACCTTTCCGAAAACTATGCAGGACGCCATTCAGAAGGAATATCGCGCTAAGTATCCCGAGAACCTGAAAGAATTGAACACCACCAGAGAAGAAGTTTATGTCGCGCCCCAGGGGTACAGCGATCTCGTGGATCATTTAGCTAATTTCCTCGACGCGGTGCGCACGCGCAAGCCCGTGGTTGAGGATGCTGTGTTCGGCTTCCGCGCGGCCGGTCCGGCGCTCGTCACTAATCTGAGCTACGTCGAGGGACGTTCATATGAATGGGACCCGGAACAGGTCAAGCTCAAGACCTAGCAGGTCGACGAAAAAGGTAAAAACGGTTACAGAGTGGCCAGTTAGACAAGTGCGCACCCGATCCGGTGAGTATCGACGACCCTTAGATGCCTTGAGTTTGAGACTTGGTGATCGCCCCGGCGAGAGCGAGGAGAACACTTAAATAGCCTTCGCCCGATTCAACACCGCACGACCGCACCCAACCACATGGTTCCGGCGCGTGAGAAATCTGCTCCCCTCGCTCTGGTTTTAGGCATTTTATGAATTAGGCCGCTTTCGCACATCTTCATAGTCCCGTAAGGTGTGTCTTATCGTTGATGTCGATTTCCTGGCCACAATTTGGACGTGAGCAAAAATTAAGGCTGCCAAGAATGGCAGCCTTAAATTATGTTGCATTTGAACTTAATTGGTCGGGGCGAGAGGATTCGAACCTCCGACCTCTCGGTCCCGAACCTTAACACCGTCAAAAACCTAAGTTTTTGACTTTTCTGGGGTTGCAGCCATCGGGAATTTCCTGCGTTTTTGCATGTCTTCACATTCTTTGCGGTTTCTTCCGCGCGGCTTGTCGGATCTTCCGGCCACAATTTGGCCACAAATTTTCTGGGGTCACCCACCTTTGTTGTCCACGACGAATTTCCTGGGTCTGCTTCACGAAGCTACATTGATTAAGGGCTTGGGAACTGGTAAAGGCCTCTGGATCCGGGCACTTGAAAAATGACATCCTGGAGATTCTCTCTGTATAGTCAACCCCAGATAAACTTAAAATTCCATTTGTTGCGGATCACAGTCGCGCTATCAAGCGCCCGCCTTGCGGTAATGCGGAAGACGACGCCGAGATATCGCTCGAGGTTGAAAGTTGCCTGATCGAGTTGGTCTGGATCAAGTCCAAGACATAGAAGCGCGGTAAGGAATCGGAAGGAACGAGAAAACCCTACCAACATGAAGCCCCGAAGCGGATTTCTAAAATTCATCATTCGTTCTGGGTTTCTCGCCGAGGGCGCGGTTTATCTCGCGGTTGGGTTGCTGGCCCTGCAGGTCGCGGTTGGTTTCGGGGGCGAAGCGGACGATACGAAAGGAGCTCTCCAGGAAATCGGCCACGGCCCATTCGGGGGAACGCTTCTGGTAATCCTTGCGGTCGGGTTGCTTCACTATTCGGCGTGGAAGTTCGTGGAGGCGTTCAAGGACCCGGAAAACCTCGGCAAAGGCCTGCGGGTGTTGTCCGGTGCCAGCGGTTTCCTCCATATCTATCTCGCATACATGGCGGCGAGGATAGTCCTCTCGGGACTCGGCGTGATGGGCGGCGGAGAGAGTGGGGATCAATCCGCGCAGTCGGGGACGAGCTGGCTGATGTCGCAGTGGTTCGGACGCTGGCTGGTTGGGGCGGCGGGCGTGGTGGCCTTTGGGATCAGCATCAGTCAGCTCCTGGTGGCCTACCGGGCGAAGTTCCGCGAGAAACTCGCGCTGCGCCACATGCATGCTTGGGAGAAGATTGCGATGATCACTCTCGGCCGCATGGGCCTTTGCGCGCGAGCTTTGCTGATCGCACTTGTCGGCCTGTTTCTCGTGCAAGCGGGCGTAAACTCCGATCCCGATAACGCGGGCGGCATGGCAAAGGCGCTTGCGACTCTCATGGAACAACTTTTCGGCCCGTGGCTGCTCGGCGCCACCGCCGCTGGTTTGATTGCCCACGGCTTGTTCACCTGGGCCATGATGCGTTACCGCGATCTGGGCGGGAACGGATGAGGGAACAATCTATCCTCTCGCATTACCGCAGGAACCAATGGATCCGCAACGGGCCGGAGGGCGGATGACGGGGACGGTTGGACTCAGCGGCGCGAAGACGTACGTGATGTCGGTTGATCTGTAACGACTGGGGGTGTGACGAAGGCCGGCAGCGTAGGTACTGGACTGATCTTCTTGAGGGGGTGCGTGCTGCGAACTACTGACAGGACGAAGGAGAGGCCATCATCTGGTATTTTATGAGGACAGGTGCAGAGGGTCTGCCCACCCAGGCTTGGCAGATCTTGGGAGAGTACAAGTCCAGATTGAAGATGGGGCTAAGATGGTGGCGGTAGGTGTTGATACGAAGCCAGCCGGATACCTTGACGACGCTAAGCACGTAAGTACTGGCTTATATCGTTTGGCAAAATTAGGTAATGGTGCTTTCATGGGACTTAAAATTCGTTGTCCGTCGAGCAGGCGTTCGATTCACGTCTTGGCACCATTACCTAATTTCCGAGCGACTCCTAGCCTTGAGAAATTCGCGGCACACCACTCCTCTTAATAAGCAGTTTCTGCCCTATTGCTGGCGCAAGCGGGCACATTTGAGTAAGATGTCGAGCTTCCGAGGCAGAAACACACTCTCAAAGGGTGGCGGCTGACGCTCGTAAGCTGTTGGTTCTAAAGGGTTTATCGCCCGCTTGGCTCAGCAACAGAGCAATCACCTCTAGGTTGCGTGTCTAAAGGACTTACAAAACCCCTCCTGACGCGTTGCGGACATTGTGCGGACTTTTCCTAGAGAGTACACAACCTCACTAACTAAAGAACTTACCTATACTAAGAAACCGCAAAGTGGCAACTCAGCCAACCTTGGACCGCATGCCTCTTGTTGTCTCAAGCTGACGCTCTACCACAACCGCAATATAGTCCCGATGAATTGAAAGCCATTTGTGAGTAGTAGGCGCGTGGGGTGTGGATTTGAACCCCTGACCTCTGCCGTGTCAAGGAGGTGCTGTACCCTGTTTTCACCCTCAGAAACATTGCGTATTTTTGAATTCCTAATAAAAGCGCCACTTTTTGTCATTCAGCTTTGTCCGCATCTTCCGCTTCACCCGCCCGTTCTGCAGCGAATTGTGCGGGCAACTGTGCGGGCAGATTGGTATCACATCATCTGAAATGGCAAGCGACGGGATGCTCTCCGGTGCTAGAGTTCATAGTCTCCAGCAGCTTCCGGCTGATAGAGGATCTCGTCAACCTTAAGTCTGCGTAAACCCGAGGGTACCGGCCACTCAATAGTGTCGCCCAATTTGTATCCCAGAATGGCGGTACCAATAGGCGCCAAAATAGAGATCTTGCCTTCGCTAAAGTCTGCTTCCGTTGGAAACACTAGTGAATAGGTGTTAGCTTCGCCGCTCACTAATTCCTTCAAGCGCACCTTCGAACGCATCGTGATCACATCGGCCGGAACATGTTTGGGATCAACAATCTCAGCTCGATCCAGCTCTGCTTCCAACCTATTCAGGTATTCCCTATCTACGCCGTTGCGCTCACGGGTAATTTC
>JBGSWR010000005.1:0-5307 GCA_041751855.1 Pyrinomonadaceae bacterium | reverse complement strand
CGTCGCACAACTGCCTGATAAACCTGCGGCGAGAGTTTACGCGAGAGCCGGATGCGGGAAATCCGCACGTCCGGTTCGAGGAGGGGGGAGTGGGCCGCATCATGTCGCCTTCTCTCCTACTCTACTGTGATTTCGTGGATCGAGACTTTAACCGATCGAAAGCGATCTCCGAACAAACACGAACCACAAAGAGTTCCTTTAACAAGAGAGAAATCATGGAGAAGAAAGCAGGAGGCTCACCGGCATCATCCTATGGTGGTAGCGAGTTGGTTCCGCCGCCGCCCGGCGCCGCGAAACGGCCATCGGCGTCTGAATACGAAGCATTGTATAACCGGTCGCTCGATGACCCGGAAGCGTTTTGGGGTGAGGCTGCCCGGGAATTGGAATGGTTTGAGCCCTGGCAACAGGTGCTCGATAGCAGCGAGGCGCCCTTCTATAAATGGTTTGTGGGTGGCAAAACCAATGTCATCCTCAATGCTATTGACCGTCACGTGGCGGGCTCTCGCAGTGATCACCCCGCAATAATCTGGGAGAGCGAAACAGGCGAACAGCGTCGGTTTACCTATGGTGATCTGGATCGCGAGGTCAGCAAGTTTGCGAACGTCCTCAAGTCCTTCGGTATTAAGAAGGGGGACCGCGTAGTCATCTACATGCCACGAATTCCTGAGCAGGCGATTGCCATGTTTGGCTGCGCCAAGATTGGAGCTGTGCACACCGTGGTCTATGGCGGCCTTTCCGTCGAGGCGCTTCACAGCCGGATTATCGACGCGGGCGCGAGACTGCTCATCACTGCTGATGGCGGTTATCTCAACAAGAAGGTCATCGAACTAAAAAAGATTGCTGATGAGGCAATTCGCCAGGCGCCGACTATCGAGCGAGCAATCGTGGTCCGTCGCACAGGGCAGGCGATTGACTGGGTCGAATCACGCGACTCGTGGTGGCACGATCTAATGGCAAGTGACGTTGCCAGCGAATATTGCCCGACTGAACCATTGGATGCCGAAGACCCCTTCTTTATTATCTATACTTCCGGCTCAACCGGGCCGCCCAAAGGCGCGGTCCACACAGTTGGAGGTTACTGCGTAGACCTTCACGCTTCGCTCAAATTAGTTCTGGACCTGCGCGAGGACGATCTACTTTTCTGCACGTCAGATGCCGGCTGGCTCGTAGGACACTCAATCATGCTTTATGGCGCGCTGCTCCACGGCATCACGACAATCATGTATGAAGGGGCGCCCGGCGTGCCTGATCCTGGACGCTGGTGGGAGATTATCGAGCGGTACCGAGCTACCATCTTTTACACGGCGCCGACAGGCATTCGCGGGTTGATGCGCTTTGGCAACGACTGGCCCAATGCCCGCGATCTCTCTTCACTTCGCCTGCTCTCAGTCGCGGGAGAACCCCTTAATCCAAGCGCCTGGGCCTGGTACTACGATGTTATCGGCAAGAAAATTTGTCCCGTCATTGACTCCTGGTGGCAGACTGAAACCACACGGCCAATGATTTCCAATGTTCCCGCCCTGCCGATGAAGGCTGGTTCGTGTGGGCGAGCGATGCCGGGCGTGGGAATCAAGGTTGTTGATGAGACGGGCCAGCCAGTGCCGGCCAATACTGAAGGCCTGCTTGTTATTACCTCTCCCTGGCCCGGTATGTTGCGTACCGTCTTTGGCGATCCGGAACGCTATATTAGTCAGTACTGGGAACGCTTTCCCGGTCAATATCTGACAGGCGATGCCGCTCGCATCGACGAAGATGGTTATGTCTGGGTCATTGGTCGTGTCGACGACGTCATTAAGGTGAGCGGCTATCGCCTCGGTACAGCAGAAGTGGAAAGTGCACTTGTCAGTCATGAGGCAGTGGCTGAAGCCGCAGTGATCGGTTTGCCTCACGAGATCCGCGGCAACGCAATTCACGCCTTTGTGATCTTGAGGGAGGGGTACGAGTCCGGTGAGGAGCTGGCCGAGACGCTGCGCCAGCATGTGGTCAAACAGATGGGACCTATAGCGAAGCCTGAAGCGGTGAATATAGTTCCAAAGCTGCCTAAGACACGTTCCGGAAAAATTATGCGACGGGTGCTGCGCGCTCAGGCGTTGGGCCAGCCGCTCGGAGACCTTTCAACGATGGAAGAGTAGGGACATCTCGAACACCTTCAGTGTTCCCTGGAGTTTGGACATTCCAAGGTCAAGAATCGGCATTAGCTTTGGGCGAAATTAGTAGAGAGAAGCCCGAAACAGACGCTTCGTTGCAGTCGCTGGCGCAGTTTGTAGGGCGTCTCGCAAAAGACCTGGCGCAATCTGTAGGGCGTCGCAAAAGACTTGGGTGTGACTTTTCTCATTAACACCTAACTTCAGTTAGGTGACCGAGAAACGACCAAGAACCGGAGAACCGTTTCAACGGTTTACGACACGCGAGGACGTCTCGCTGAAGCAAACCGTTGAACGGTTCGGAGCGCGGGGAGCCTGCCACCTAACTGAAGTTAGGTGTTAATGAGAGGGACTCGGGCGATAGCAATATGATGAGACAGACTCCAGCGAACACTTTCGGTGTTCCTTCCCAACGCTTCAGAGACAGTGTCAAAAATCAAAATACCATAGTGGTGCAGCTTAATCGAAAGCCTTCCCATTTATAGATACCCGAACGCTTCAGAGAGTGTCAAAAATAGAAAGATCACCTGGTGTTTTGGCTAATGGTGGAGCCAATCGGAACCGGAAGCGGAGAAGTGCTGAAGAATCGCCTGACTACGCCCTCGCTGGCCACCGCGATCTGAAAGCGATTCTTCAGCACTTCGCAGCGACCGGATTGATCGTGGGATGCATGGACCGACCTAGAAACGGCAGCATCACTTTACCCGGACCCCTGATCTTCAAGTCCTATCCGGTCGCTGCGAGGTGCTGAAAAATCGCCTTAAGAGCCGTGAAGGAGAACCCCGATGCGATTTTTCAAGCACCTCTTCGCTTCCGGTTCCGATTGGCTGGGATTCTAATCTTTCTGATTACGGCAAGAGCCGTCGGGATTGTTGTTTCGATTTTTGACACAGCCTCTTTCAGTGTGGGGTTCCACCAACAGCGTACTGCGCGTTGGTGGTACCCCTCCGGGGCGATTAACACCTGACGTCAATCAGGCAAAGCTTTCACGATAAAAATACTTCAAACGGAGGTTCTAGATGACGGAAGAGATGAAGATTGCAGTGCTTGGTGGAGGACAAGGGGCTCACGCCATGACAGCGGACATGACGCTCCGGGGCCTTAAAGTGAACATGTTTGAACTGCCCGAGTATGCGGGTCCCATCGAGCACGCTCTCAAGACCGGAAAGATTGAGATTAGCGGAAAGATTGAAGGAGTTGCAGTCCCCAATTTGATCACAACGGATCTGGAGAAGGCTTTGGAAGGGGTGAGCCTGATCTTTATTACAGTTCCTACCGTGGCTCAGAAATTCTTCATCCAGGCGCTGAAACCCCATCTCAGAGAAGGGCAAACGGTAGTCATCATCGCCGGAAACTTTGCCTCAATGAAAGTTGCACCATTCTTTGGCGACATTGTTTTAGACGGCAGAGTATTGCTTGCTGAAACCTCGTCTTTACCCTATTTCGCCAGACTAATCGGTCCCGGGAAGTCTCTGGTAACGTTCAAGACTCCGGTCGCCGTGGCAGCCTTTCCCGGGAAATACACTTCGCGAGTTGTTGAGCAGGTCCGAGTAGCTTACCCGGACACTTCGCCGCTCACAGACATTCTCGAAGCGGCTCTGTGCAACTTCAACATGTTGGGGCATCCGGCAGGCTCCCTACTAAATGCCGGAGCAATCGAATTCGCCGAAATGAACGGGCGAGAATATTTCATGTACAAGGAAGGCTGCTCTCCGAGTGTGGCGCGTGTTGTCGGCGCAGTTGATGAAGAACGACGGGCGGTTGCTAAAGCGCTCGGGTATCAACTGACACCGCTGGTGGAGATCCTTCATCACCTCGGGTTTAGCGACGAACCGAGCATATTCAAGGGTTTGCAGAGTCCGATTCTGACTGTAGGCGCTGGTCCAAAGGGGCTCAAACACCGCTATATCACTGAAGATGTCCCGTTCCTGCTGGTTCCTTTGGCGCAGTTGGCAGATCTAGTGGGCGTTGACGTGCCGGTGGTCAAATCACTTATAACAATCGCCTGCACTCTCAATGAGACCGACTATCGAACGAGTGGTCGGAACCTGGAATCATTGGGCCTTGCCGGAATGAGTCTCGATGAATTGAAGCAGTACCTGGCGGAAGGTCAGCCCGCAAAGAAGGCCAAAGAAGGAGGAGTATGACTCATGGGAACCTCATTTACTCAACAGCCTAATCTGGAAAACCTCGCTGCCCGCATTCAGCGTCTCGAAGAGATCAGGGCGATAAAGGATCTGATCACGCGGTATGCGAAGGCGTCGGACAAAAACAACGATCCTGAGCTCATGTTGCCTCTATTTACGGAAGATGGCGCGCTTGATGTTGGCAGTGGCTATGGCCGGTTCCAGGGGCACGAGGTGCTGCGCAACTTCTTTTCGGGCACCTCGAGCATCATTAGCTGGTCATTGCACTACAACGTATCGCCATTTGTCGAGGTGGCTGAGGATGGTGTTAGCGCTCACGCCTTCTGGTATCTGTGGGAGTTGGCGAACATGCCGGATGCCAAGAGCGAAGAGGAAGTCCCGGTCTGGATTGGTGGTTCTTACACGAGCGATCTTGTCAAAGAGGCGGATGGACAGTGGCGCTTCAAAGAGATCCGGCTGAAGATGGAACTGATGAGTCCGTATCCCGAGGGCTGGGTTAAGAAGCCATGGCATGACCTCGGCCGCCCCGCCGAGTGAGTTGGTGGATTCACGAACACACTGGATTCACGAACACACACGAAATCACACCAAGATTTCAATTCGCTCTTAGGTTTCTATCCGAGCTTTCTTCAGACAAAAGCTATCATGATTTTGTTCGTGTTTTCTATCCGAGCTTTCTCCAGACAAAAGCTATCCATGATTTTGTTCGTGTAGGGTTCGTGTGATTTCGTGGATCATTTCTTAACGAGCCAAAAAACACAATCCACGAACACACACGAAATCACACGAAGATCTCGGTTCGCGTTTAGTTTTTCCGAGCTACTGCAGACCAGAAATGTCCGACAGGAAAGCTATCATGATTTTGTTCGTGTAATGTTCGGTAGCGCCAGGTAAGCCTGGCTGTTCTAGTGAACTGAAAGGAGTTCACCTTGTCAATTGTCCGTTCAACAAGTAGCTGGTGCAAGCGTGAGTGGGAGCAATCTTGCTGGCGATGCCTTGCACGAGCGAACACGCGA
>JBGSWR010000004.1:0-115610 GCA_041751855.1 Pyrinomonadaceae bacterium | reverse complement strand
TCGCGTGTTCGCTCGTGCAAGGCATCGCCAGCAAGATTGCTCCCACTCACGCTTGCACCAGCTACTTGTTGAACGGACAATTGACAAGGTGAACTCCTTTCAGTTCACTAGAACAGCCAGGCTTACCTGGCGCTACCGAACGAACACGAACAGATCAACACGATCTCAAGATGGATGCTCTGAATTCTTTTGTCTGATTTCGTGTGTGGTTCTTGGTTCGCTTTTTCCCGTGATACAAATAGCTCGGTCACGGAGTCAGCACCACCTTGCCAAACTGGTTTCGATCCTCCAGAGCCTGGTGTGCTGAGGCGGCTTCTTGTAGTGGTAGCACTCGATCAATTACGGCGCGCAATTTTCCGGCGCCAAAGAACTTCAAAACCTCAAGTAGTTCATGCTTTGCGCCCATGTACGAGCCAAGCACATTGAGATGACGAGCGAAGAGATGTCGCAGATCGAGTTGCGCTTCATAGCCGGTGGTGGCCCCACACGTAACTACCCTCCCATTGACACTAAGGCTGAGAATACTCTTTTCCCAGGTCGCAACTCCGGTATGTTCGACGACAACGTCAACCCCACGCTTCGACGTTAGTCGCCGCGCTTCTGCGGCAAAATCCTTCTCGATGTAATTGATGACCTCGTCCGCGCCCAGCTCCCGCGCTTTTGCGAGTTTTGCTTCCGTGCTTGCCGTGGCGAAGACCCGCGCATTGAACAACTTCGCAATCTGGATAGCGGCGCTTCCGACTCCGCTGCCTGCCGCATGGACCAGCACCGTCTCGCCCACCTTGAGCTTTGCCCGTGTGACTAGCATGTGCCAGGCTGTCAGGAAAACCAGCGGAATAGCAGCGGCTTCTTCAAAGCTGAGAGGGCCGGGAATCGGTACTACATTAACCGACGGGACCTTCAGATATTCTGCATAACCTCCCAATCTTGCGTAGCCGACGATATGGTAGGCTCGACAAAGATTGTCCTGTCCTGACAGACACTGTTCGCAGTGCATGCAAGAAACACCCGGCGAGACGAGCACCCGATCGTTCGCTTTAACGTTCTTGACACCCTCTCCTACCGATTTGACGATGCCCGAGACATCACAGCCGAGAATATGTGGGAACTTGAATTCGATTCCCGGCAGCCCTCGCCTGACCCAGAGATCGAGGTGATTAAGAGCACAGGCCTTAACCTGAATTAGAACCTCGCCCGGCCCAATTTCCGGTTCCGGAAAGTCGGTATACTTAAGGACGTCGATGCCCCCATGCTCGTTGATGACAACCGCTCTCAAGATTCTTATTCCTCCTCAAAGGGAAGTTTCAATCGATAACTTTCTCGCCGGTTGCAAGCACATTCCAGATTACCGCGGCCACCGTTAACAACGCTACGATTCCATAGAAGACACCGTCGAAGCTACCGGTGCGCGCGAGGATTATGCCCGCCACTAACGGCGAAATTGCTCCAGCCAGATTCCCGGCGGTGGCCTGCAATCCCAGTAGCACCCCGGCATATCTCGGACCAATGTCAATATTATTAACCATGACTGTCATCTGGGCGCCTGAAAAGATTGCCATCGCTCCCGTCAGATACCAGACCGCCTGCATCGGGGTCGAGGCTCCGGGGATAAGGAGAAGGAAGATTATTGCCCCGGCAAACGCGAGCGTCAGACTTACTTTTCGTACCAACGTCACCGAGTAACCTGACGAGATGAAGCGGTCCTGCACCCAAGCAAAAGTGATTCCGCCTACAGTGTTTGCCGCGAATGGCAGTGCCGAATAGATACCTGACTCCTTGAGGGAGAATTGGTGGGTCTCGATCAGGTAGGTTGGCAGCCAGGCGACGAATAGCCACACCATCCAGGCGATGCTGAAAGTGGTAAGGACAAGGCCCCAGACTGGTCCGCTGCTGAATATTAAACGCCACGGGACCTTTCCCTTCTCTGCCGAAGCACCTCGATTTTCAACAATGTAGCGCCGCTCCTCTTCGCTGATAGTCGGGTGAACCTCAGGAGATTTTGCTCCTGCCGCATACCATAGGCCAACCCAGACAAATCCTACCAGGCCGTAGATGTAGAAGACCGATTGCCAACCGAACGAAGCAATGAGCCACGTGGAGAGTGGAAAGGCAATGATTGTCCCAACGTGGCTGCCGGCGAGATAAACAGACACGGCCCGAGTCCGCTCCTGAATGGGAAACCAACGCGACGCGAGACTCTGAATCGCCGGTGCATTGACACCCTCGCCAACACCAAGGAACGCGCGAATGGCGATGAATGCGCTGGCCCCAGGAGCGAGTGGAGTGACAAGCGTGCACAGGGACCACCATAGAGCTCCAAGACCGAGAACTTGCTTCCCACCAAACCGATCAGCCAACCAGCCGCCAAGGAGAGGCGATACGCTGAACCCCCAGAAGAATGCCGAAAGTATGGTGCCCACCATGATCGGGGTCCAGCCATACTCTTTCATCAAGACCGGGGCCGCTACTGAGAGGTTTACCCGGTCAAGGTAGCTAATTAGAAGACATGTGAAAGCAAAAAAGACAAATATGAAACGTTTGGGGACTGTGCGCTCACGGCCAACTTGGATTATTTCAGCCATGAGCGGCAGGCCCTCGCTTTGCAGCTTTTTCGACTGCTGTTCCCGTGAAGAACTCAGGGTTCATCCCCGTGTAGAAGGAGACAGGATTGGTAAAGACGAAATCTTCAAAGTCAGCTTCGGTGATCAGTTCCTTTTCTACAAGTTCATAAGCCTCCGCCAATACGTCGGTCATATCCTGAACATCCCAGTGCCCAATGTCAGAGCTGAAGAGCGCCTTAAGACGAGCTCCCATAGGATTAACTTTGGTGTTAAAAGCCCAGGCAGTCATTGGGTCATCAGCCTCGCAGCCAAAGTAGAAGCTGGAAATGAAAAGATCGCGAATCTCCTCGACTCGTTCAATCCGGCAAAGCGACCATTCATCCAGCGTAGCCTCTTCTTCGCGACCACCTTCGAGCAACCCCTCTCCGCTTTTTAGTTGGTCCAATTTCCCCTCGACTATCTTGCCGCCATAGCGCAGGTGCAAATCCACGAGCAAGTCACGGTTCAGGTTGGCCGGGTTGTAGTGCTCGAGGCTTTCGCGGTTCCGCTTTTCCCAATGTCCGAAAAGATCTGAATAAAGGTTGCAGCCCCAACCTACCCCACATTCCAAAAATGCAAATTTCAGAGTGGGAAAGCGCCGGGTCACGCCACCCAGGAATAAAGATTTACACAACGCTTCCCCGGCGGCAGCAAAGTGACCGATGCGATTGTAGATGAAGTTTGAAGGCGACGTGCGACTTCCCCAGCCGTAGCCGCTTGAATGAAATGTTGGCGCGACCTTTAGCTCGACACACCTGGTCCATACGGGATCGTAATCGAACTCGCTATCCAGCCCGTAAGTATCAAGATAGAAGACCTGTCGGGCTGAGTCGGGACACTTTCGGGCCAAGTCCGGAATGGGGCGGCGCACGTGGCTGGGAAACATGAAGGCCTTTAGTCCCAGTGTCTTGACTGCATATTCCAACTCCTCGATGGCCTCCTGCGGAGTGTGCATGGGAATAATCCCGGCCGGAGTCAAACGGTCAGCGTATTCCCGATATATATCAGCATAGAAGCTGTTAAATGCACGGCTGGCGCCGCGCCTGAGCTCTTCGTCCTCTATGTGAGGTACTGGCAAACCCAGAGTTGGATAGAGGATAGCGAAGTCAAGTCCAAACTGTTCCAAACGTTCATGGAGCAGTCGGGGAAGCGATGCGGTGGCCCGATCGAGAGTATTTCTGGCAGGTAGGCCCCACCAAACGCCTCTTGTTACTCGCTTCTCACGGCGTTCCTGAGCCGATAATCGGTGCCAATTGAAGAGTCCCTGGGCGCCCCAGGAATTAAAACTATCCAACAGCGAGCGCCCACCAACCTGCTCAAGATAATCAAGGACTCCAGCTTCGAATTCGATCATGTGACCGTCCGCATCGATTACGGGATGGCTCAGATGCGAGCGAATCTCTGCCGACCGCGTAGTTTGAGTCTTCACAGTTTTCTTCTTTGAGTGAAAGGCCGGTTGTTAGAAGACGAACCTTAGCCCGAACTGCATTTGACGCTCGGGTGTCGAGGTCCTGAGCACACGGCCGAAGCTTGCGGCGTTGAGATCGTTGACCGGCGGAGCAAAGTTCGTGTGGTTGAAGACATTGAATATCTCCCAACGAAACTCGAGTCTTCGCTGCTCTGAAAATCTGAAATCCTTGCCCAGTCCCATGTCGAAATTGACGATCCCGTCCGCATCCAGCATGTTGCGAGAAGCGTTGCCAAAGGCCGGTGGTGTAAAGCGCTGGAAGGCGCCAGTGTCGAACCAACGGTCCGGTGTTCGCTGTCCCGACGGAAGACTTGGATTCCGAATTACATTGGTCCGATCGTTGTCAGCAACGGTGTCACGGTTTGGATCCCCAGTGTCGATTATCGTAAAGGGATAACCCGACTGGAGTTGAAATATGCCATTCAACTTCCATCCACCCAGTAGATGCGATGTGAGGCCTGTACTTTGTTTAAAGAATGGAAGCTCATAAATGTAGCTGGTGACAAATCGATGCCGGATATCGAAAGCAGAGCGACCGCGTTCAGCTTTGATATCCAGCGAATTCTGCGGCCGGCTTTGTTGGCCCGGCACCTGGAAGAATCCTGTGGGAAGGCTGGTGTCATCAATGGCTTTGGACCATGTATAGGCCGCCTGGAAGGAGAGTCCGCGACTGAGACGCTGGGTAACTGTCGTCTGCAAACCGTGGTAATTCGAGTTGAATCGCGACGAGATCTCGAGAACATTTCCTATCCGCGGATTCGGTCTACGGGCTAACGCATTCTGTGGCGTCGCCCCGGGAGCCCAAACTGCCTGATTAGCATCTGTAGTTCCCTGAAGTCGCGTGCCCTTGTTCCCCACGTAAGCAACCTCCACAGCTAAAGCGTCGGTAAGTTGCCGTTGTAAAGTCAGATTCCAATGTTGAATGTAAGGCAGCTTGTAATCTGGCGCAGTCCATGTCGTGGTAAAGCCGTTTGGAAAAGCTAGCGGAAACGTGAGTGGCGGGTTAAAAGGGCTATTCCCCAGGAATGGATCGGCAAATGAGGGCGGAAAAACTGTTGACGTGATCGGTTGAAAGTCGGGCGGTTGTTGGACCGTATATATTTGCACCAGCGATGAATCGTCATAAAAAATTCCGTAGCCTGCGCGAACACTCGACTTCCCATCGCTAAATGGATCCCAGGCGATGCCCACCCGAGGGGCGAAGTTCAATTTGCCTGTCGGAAACAGCGTGGCCGGAACTCCCGGATCGGTCGGGCGCAACAGTCCGGTCGGGTACTGCGGATTGAACGTAGATTGCTGACCTTCTTTGTATGTGAGCACCAGGTGTTCTTTCCCTTTGAATCCGGGCGCCACTTCATACCTCAACCCCAAATTCAAAGTGAGATTCCTGCGTACGCGGAAATCGTCAAGAGCGTAGAGGTAGAAAGCCGTCTGCCTCATCTTCTTGTCTGCCTTCCCACCAGCCTGGAGAAACAGGAAGGGTCTGCCCAGCAGCAAATCCCCGAGCGGATTGCCGGTGACGAGTCCTGTAAAGCCAAAACTCCCAAAAGCGATCGAAGGGAATAGACCAAAGACGCGCGTATGTCGGACTTCTCCGCCGAACTTGAGGCTGTGGTCACCTGCATTGACGGACAGGTTGTCTAGAATCTGATAGAAATTGGTCAGCCGCTCATTGAAGAAGTTATAACCCAGCGCCGTGTAGCCTGCGACAGCGATGCCGGGCATGGCTTTAACATCTACCGCCGTGGGATACGTAAAGCCAATAGCAGCCGGGTCCTGAGTAACGATTGGGGTCTCATTCGTTAGATTTGCTCGCTGGTAAGAGAAACGAAAATCGTTAATCACCCGTTGAGAAAAGATATGAGTGTCGGAGATCATCAGGTTCTGGAAACGGTTGGCTGTTTCGAGCGCAAAACCGGGGACATTCACATTTCCAAGGTTAAGTACATTCGATCCACCCGGACTAATTAGAGAGCCCTGGTCCAGAATGTAGCGACCGGCGATGGTATTCCTCTCCGTCAGGTTGTGGTCAATACGGACAACAAATTGATCCCGGTCATTTTCGGCTACTGGTGCGCCACTCCATCTGTTTGTGCCAGTGTTCGGCAGTGGATAAAGAGTTAGTACATTGCGCGCTACCGGATCTATTCGTTGTTGGGGAATGATGTCATTGGGAAAGCGTTGACCGGTAAGTGGATCGATCGGCTTTATTGCTTCCTGAGAGAAGTCTCCCTGCCTCACCAGAAGGGAGGGCACGCTGGTACTTTGCGGCACCCCCTTGGTCTGACGAAATCCTTCGTAGCTACCAAAGAAGAACGTTTTATCGCGGACAATTCGGCCACCAAAAGTCCCACCGAACTGGTGCTGCTTAAGCGCCGGAACTTCAGGTGAGAAGAAGTTTCGCGCGTCAAAGACATCATTCCGTAGAAACTCGTAGACACTGCCATGAAAGCGATTCGAGCCACTCTTGGTAATAACTGTGACAATCGAACCCCCGGCCCGGCCGAACTCAGCAGTGTAGGCATTCGTTAAAATGCGAAACTCTCTAAGCGAATCTGGCGATGGAATTACCATGGCTGCACCTGAGAAAGGTTCAACATTATTCACTCCGTCCATGAGGTGATTATTCGAGGTCAGTCTTTGCCCGTTGACGGAAAAATTGAAGGAAGTACCTCCCGGCGTGCTGTTTGTACCACTGCCCAACATATTGATATTCGATGGTGGAGGCACAACGCCCGACTGGAGCACTCCCAGTTGCAGAAAGTTCCTTCCGTTAAGGGGCAGTTCCACAATCCTTCTTTCCTCGACTACCTTCCCGAGCGTGGAACTGGCGGTATCAATCTGAGGCACTTCGGCCGTCACCACCACCCGTTCGGTGACCTCGCCCACCTCAAGTCTGCCATCTACACGCAGATTTGCATTTACCTCAAGTTCCAACTTTTCGCGTATGAAGAGCCTGAAACCTGCTGCTTCAATCATCACGTTATAAGGGCCAACCGGTAGCAGCGTGACGGAATAGGAACCCGCCTCTCCGGTCGTGGCCGAGCGTGTTTGGTTGGTGTCTAAATTCTTTATGGTTACTATGGCGCCACCAATCGCTGCTCCTGCCGTGTCGGTGACAGTCCCGTAGATCGTGCCAGTCGTCTGCGCACGTGCTTCGAGACAGCCAACCGCGGGAATAACCAGCAGCAGAGCGAAAACAAACACCCGTTGGGTTAGATGGGCATAAAGAGAACTTATTGACATGACTCCTCCTAACTGGATTGGATCCATTATCCGGCGAGATGTCTGAGGTCACCTTTGTATGGATTGGGTTATGACAGCTATCTATTACTGCGTGGGAGAAGGATGATTTCTGATACCGAGGCTGGGTCGTTAAGTGGAACCCATAGAAGTCCAGATTTATGCTGAGAGTTCCGATTCGAGCGGCAAGTTTGCTGAAGCGGTGCGCTCCAGATCAATGACTCTTAAACCTTCAGCATAAACTGATTCGGGATAGGGGTGGTTCAAGTACTCTACCCAGTCCTCTTCCGACCGAAGATCAAACGTAATTCCGAACTCATGAGTGGACGGCTTATCTGGAACGGGGGCAGTAACGCATTGCACACTCGACCAGTTATGGACCATCGGACATTTCTGTGGAATGCGTTCGCAGTAGCTAATCCAGTCGTTGATCTGCTGCGACGACGCATCTTTTCTCCAATTGATCAAGACTATATGACGAATTGACGGCATCGGGGTCTCTCCTTATCGACTTCACTTCTTGGCTAACTGTTCGGGAGTGCCAAACACAAAATTCCAGGGCACATCTTCGTTCTCGTACAACGGCATACGCGCCACCAAAGCCGAGCGTTGGCCGCGGCTTACCACCTCGTCACGCTCGTTAATCATCTCCATACCAAACGTGACAATGCCGGTCGAAGGATCTTCGGCGTCTCGCTTTTCGACAATCACCTGACGAAAACGCAGGGTGTCACCAACTTTGACCGGACGGACAAACTCCCACCAATCCCCCAGAGCTCCCCGATTCGTGCCGGCCAGAAATCCAAGCGTGGCGCCCAGGCCATTGGCGAAAACGATGGGAAGTAATAACGGCGCCAGGACCCCACCATATCCGTTGGACTGACAATAAACCGCGTCAGTGTGCAAGGCGTTTGTGTCCCACGAGAGAATCGTATAGTTGATGGTGTCAGCTTCGGCCACGGTTCGCGCCTGGGTCACTAACTCTTCACCAACATCGAACTCCTCGTAGTACTTACCGCGCTTCTTCTCTCCGACATGCTTCGAAGCCTTAGGAGGTTTATTGCGAATGGTGCGAGCTTCAACTCCGCCAGCGGTCGGGACTTCTGGCTCCAGATCGCTCAGGCCGGTGAATTTGTATTCGCTTAACCTGGCCTTCTCCACATCTGAACGACGCGCCACGAGAACGGTACGCTCGATCCGATTAACCAATTCGCTCCTCTGATTGATAGTCTCCAACTGGAACGCTATCAACCCCTGACCATCAACATCCTTCTTTTCAAGTACTTTGACCTTGACGTGAAGCGTGTCGCCGATTTTCATGGGGTTGAAGAAATTCCAGCCGAGTCGCAACACGGATATCAAGGTGTCTTCGGTCAAGCGCAGCGAGTCGACCAGGCCATGCGCGACCAGAAGCCCGAGTTGCTGTTGTGCAATCCTTTCACCGAAGGGTCCCTGCCTGCCAAACTCGGCGTTAGTGTGCTCTGCCTGCGTGTCCCAGCAGAGACCTGCATACTGCATGATGTCAGCTTCGGTGATTGTGCGCCCTCGGGTGACAAAGACATCACCGGAATTGAAATCTTCAAAGTATTTGCTCATTAGCAGTTAGCTCCCGACCGCTCGGTGCGGCTTTCTCAGTTTCACCCCTTTTTAGTGCCATGCCCTCGGACCCTGGGCAGCCTTCTGTCCCAATGGTGGCTTTCGCAGGACTACCATGGCCCGCGTCCCGCTAATCGAGACTCCGCCATTCTGATTCACAATTTCCATATCAATTCTCACTAGACCGGTCTTTTCATCCCTCTCGTCGCAGGCAGCCACAGTCTGCTCAAGCGCAATTGTTTCACCAATCCTGATCGGACCAGGGAATCGCCAGTCAGTTTGGGTAAAGCCGACGCAGGTACCAGCAGCCATCGCCAGTGGTGCGTCCAGACCTACGGCAAAGGCGATGCCCAAAAGCGGCGGCGCAATCCTCTCTCGAAAAGGCGTGTTGCGAGCATACTCTGCATCGGTATAGAGAGGATGATGGTCCCAGGTAAGTGAGACGAGGCCGACAACATCTGCCTCCGTCACCGTTCGTGCTCGCGTGTCAAAAGCCTCGCCAACCTTGAAGTCTTCGAAGTACTGGCTATCCATTTGAGCCTGTTGGCGATTGTCAAGTGATCTGTTCGGACACTGCCAGTGTTCATTAAGATCTTCGGGTGTAGCGAAGAATGGCACAGGAGGGCGGAGGTGTTTGTCGCCTTGTTGTCTTCGGGCCACCAGGCAGGTCTGCTGATCGTTATTTACGACTTCATCGTGCTGATTGAGAACCTCCATTTCGAAGACGACGATGCCCGAATCGGGTCGTGAAGTTTCGCGCTTTTCGGATACTCGCTGGCGGAGATAAATCGTATCGCCAATTCCGACCGCTCCAGGGGCTCGCCAGGTGGCGCCCAGGACCGCCAGCAACGTGTCGTTGAGAATTCCCAGAGATGCACTCAGCCCACCGGCAAAGAAGGTACCCAGCGGTGGCGGCGCAATGCGATGATGGAGCTCAATACCATTCCAGATGAATCCACGCTTTACGAACTCAGCGTCAGTACAACGAGGATTGATGTACCAGGCACTATTCACAAACTGAACCACGTCCGTTTCGGTGATAGTGCGGCCACGACTGGTAAAGACCTCACCTTTTTCAAAGTCTTCGTAATACTTTCCTTTTAAGCCATTATTCATTGCGCTTGCGTCTCCAGCGAGAAAACAAATTCCCAGGGCTGCTCGGTCACTCCCTCGCGAGGCTTGTGAGCAACCAACATGGTCCGGTCTCCCTGGCTGACCACCTCACCCCGTTGATTGATCACCTCGATACCAATTTTGACGATGCCAACTTCAGGCTTCGGGGATTCTTTCTTTTCCAGGATCGTTTCCTTCACACGAAGGGTGTCCCCAATACGACAGACCTGGAGCGTGCGCCAGGTCATTCCTAAATAACCACGGGCCGTACCCCGCAGGATTGCGGTTGAAGCGCTGAGTCCATTGGCAAATACGAGGCTGAGTAACATGTGGGCTATGCGCTCGCCGAACGCCGAGTCGCGCGCGAATTCGACGTCGGTATGTTCAGGATTATGGTCCCACGAGAAACCTGAATATAAGACGACATCCGTCTCAGTGATTGTTCTGCTGCGAGTCACGAACTCGCTGCCAATATTTAGTTCTTCGTAGTATTTTCCGGTCATTTATTCTCCAGCGTGTCGGAGTGGACGCAGTGGACGCGGTGGACCAATGAGCCGGGACCAAGGTTGCGCCACGTCGTCCACCTCGTCTACTCTGTCCACGTCGTCCACGTCGTCCACGTAATCCACTCGGTCTACTGCGTCCACTTGCCCCCTACCCACATTCCCTTCTAATTTTCGCAATCAATTCCGCGGCAGACATTGCCTGGGCATAGAGTGGGTGCATGGCGTTGACGGAGATATCGTGTTCGCGCTGCGACAGTGTGGCGCAGGCATCCTCGGGCAGAAGGATCCCATACTCGAGATCAGACGCGTCCCTTACCGCCGACTCGACACAACCGTTAGTGGCAACTCCGCAAGCTATCAAGTACTTGATTCCCATGTTATGGAGATACCTGTCGAGGTGACTGCCCAAAAAGACACTGGTGCACGTCTTCGTAATAACGAGGTCGTTCGGCAGCGGCGCGATTTCATCCAGGACCTGTGCTTCCCGGCTGTCAACGTGATCCGTCATTTGCCAGGCCTTATAGCGCCAGCCCATCTCGCGACCATCCTGCGTCAGTGAAGCAACCTTGGTATAGATGATCTGCACACCACACTCACGGGCGGCCTTGATTAAGGCCTTGATACTCGGAACAGTGAGCTGCTCGACCCGGCTGAAGTACCATTCGAGCTGTTCCTCGAGGCCCTGCTCTTTAGCCCACCGTCCATATTTTCCTTCACGATGAGCGTTCGTGAACTGCACGTCGATCACGAGAACCGCAGTCTGGTCGCGCTCGAGTACAATCTCGGGAATGTTCCCGGGGAGTTTTGATTGGAGAAAGCTTTTCCGCAGCTCAGCGTCTCTCGATTCCATAATCAACCCTCTAGCGCTTTACAAAACCGCCACACACCGACAACGTCTGACCAGTAATGAATGCGGCGTCGTCGGACGCAAGAAAGACTGCTGCTCCGACCAGATCCTCGGGCTCTTCACGTCGTTTTACCGACTGCATCGCCACCTGCATCCCCCAAATCTCATCCGGAACATCTACCGTTCTCTCCGTCTGCGTCAGCCCCGGGGAGATGGCGTTCACCAGGATGCCGAAATCACCAAGTTCAGTCGCGAGCGCGCGCGTCATTCCGATCACGCCTGCCTTCGCTGAGATGTAGTGAGTAAGATTCGGAAAGCTCATGAAGACTGTGCTCGAGGCAATATTGATGATCCGGCCACTCTTCTGCTTCTTCATCTGCGGAATTACCGCCTTGGCGCACAGAAATACGCCATCCAGATCGACCGACAGGACCTTTCGCCAATCCGCAAACGTGATCTCATCCAATGGCTGTTCAGGAGAGATAGCCGCGTTGCTCACCAGGATATCAATGCGCCCAAACCCATTGATGGTCTCCTGGGCCATGCGCAGTGTGTCGTCCTCACGCGAGACATCAACTTTTAAGGCGAGGGCTTTCACTCCCAGCTGTTCGACTGCGGTTTTTGTCGGCGCGGTATCCAGCAGATCCACTGCCACGATATGAGCGCCTTCTTTGGCCAGAGCCAGGCAATAGGCCCGGCCAATGCCGCGCGCGGCGCCCGTTACAATTGCTACTTTCCCTTCCAGACGTTTCGTCATCTTTCGCTTCCCTTCATTCAGTCTTCTTTCATAATCTCCTGTAGGAGTTTCTCTCGATTTATGACCACTCCTTCTTTAATCACCGTCTCGATCTCTCGAGAATGCTTGATGTCTTCAAGCGGATTGCCGTCAATGACAACCAAATCGGCTATCTTCCCTTCTTCGATGGTCCCCAAAGACGGCTCGCCCAGATAGTCTGCTGCCGTCCTGGTGGCAGCCACGAGCACCTGCGCCGGCGACATTCCCGCGTCGACCATCAACTCCATCTCGCGATGAACAGAGAGCCCGGGGAAAGCTCCCATCACTCCAGTATCTGGTCCAACACCCACCGCAATACCGCTATCGCTTACACGCTTAAGATTGCTGTTGATGGTCGGGAGCTGGTCTTTGAGGTAGCTCTTCTTCGTAATCTTGAGAAATTCATCGAGCGGCCCCTTTTCTACTAATGTGTCGAGTGTCTTCTTCGGCACTGTGCGCTGCACAAACTCCTTGCCGGCATATTGTCGCAGGGAGTTTTCATCAAACGCGTCCTGATACACGGAGAGAGTTGCCAGATAAAGGGTTTTAGCTTTGGAAGCGAGTTCGAGATACTCATCGTCGACTGGCGCCGTTACTGCCGAGTGGGCCATGATATCGACCCCCGCTCGCAGCGCGTCGATCTGGTATTGAGTGTCGTAAGCGTGCAACATCACCCGCAGATTTCGCCGATGTGCCTGAGCGATGATTCTCTCCATGATTGGCAATTCCAGCTTCGGCAGCGGATTCAGAAAGGCGCAACACTGAGTGTCGTAGTAGATCTTCAGAATATCGACACCAGCCTCTGCCAACTGGTTCACTTGCGCTTCGGCCTCTTCCGGAGTTTTCGGTTCGAATCGGGCCAGCGGTAATAGTGAGCCGGCCCAACCATTCGGGGCGGTAAAGCCAGGGCCAGAGATAAAGAGTCTCGGAAAGGAGTGGTTGTCCTGCGCGCCAGTTTTTTGCCGGAGTTCAAGTCCTGATTGTAAAGGTTGCACGGGACTGTAAACGCTTGTTACCCCCCAGTAGAGCATCTGCTTCAGCGCCCTTGCCTGAGTTGCGGGCTCAAAAGAATCGATTACTTCGGTGATCGTATCGAACCCTCCACTTAGCAGGTGAGCATGCATATCGATCAGGCCGGGAACAATCGATTTCCCGGTTGCATCGATGACAGTAGTTGCCGGTGGGACCTCGGGAACTCCAGGTACAATTCCCTTAATGCGCCCATCTTCTATGAGAACGGAACTGTTGGGGAGCGGATCTCGCCCGGTTCCATCAATAATCCGTCCATTACGAATCAATAACACGCTCATCGTCGCACTCCCCGAATTCGGCTAAACGACAGCCGGTTCTGCCGTAGATTCCCAACTCCTGTATGGCCCAAGCCGCATCAGCAGACCCGCACTCACCACAATGGCGATCATGAAAATCACGAGAACAAGCTGGTACGATCCTGTGGAGTCGAAACTAATACCCATTAGTAAAGGTCCAACAACACCGCCCAGGGTGTACGCCGCGAGAATATAGCTATAGATCTCTGCGAAAGCCCGCAGACCAAAATAACGGCTCATTTGGTAGGCCATGATGTCCGCTTCCGCGCCATTTCCAAGGCCCAACAACACCGCTGCAACAACTGCGAGAGAGCCCGCCGCCCCACCCCAAAGCAGGAGGATCCCCATGCATGCGCCACCGAAAAACCACATAGCAATGTAAGACGCAAAGAAACGATCCAGAAGATAACCAGTTCCTACCCGTCCTATCAGGGTTGCTCCCCCAAGCAACGACGCGGCGAGCGCGGCGGTGCTGAGAGACACGCTTCGATCGGTAAGCATCGGCACGAGGTGAATGAGACAGCCGTTGATACTTGCCGAGACCAGAAAAAAAGCGCTGCACATAAGCCAAAAAGTGCTCGAACGCCAGGCATCGCGGGTACTGATCCCTGGTGACGGCACTCGTGCCGTTTCGATTGCGGATTCGTCGGCTCTTACGCCATCGGGCCTTAAGCCGACTGACTGCGGCGTCTCTTTGAGAAACAGCCCAACCACTGGAACGGCCACCACTACAACCAGAAGTCCCAGGAGCATGTAGGCTGTGCGCCACCCAAACGACGTAATTAGGAGATGCGCCAGCGATGGCATGACAAAGGTGCTAACTCCAATTCCGATTGTTGCCAAACCAAGGGCCAACCCGCGCTTCCTGTCGAACCAGTGTGAGAGCACTTTGTTGTAGGGCAAGGGCGTGGTGCCGGCCCCGACAAGGCCAATTAATACGTACACGGCATAAAAATGCCAGCGACCAAAAGAGACCAAAGAGAAGGAGATCAGGCTGAGACCGAAAATCAAGGCTGCAGTAACGATTACCTGGCGCGCGCCAAAGCGATCGACTAAACGGCCGATGAGCGGCATTGCCAGAACCATCACAATCAGGGACAGCGAGAACACCAGTGAAGTTTCTGCCCGACCCCAATTGAACTCCTCGCTCACCGGCTTAAAGAACACACTGAATGTGTAGACGATGATTGGGCCGTAACCAATCGACAGACCCAGGGCGGCTATCAGAACAATCCACCATCCGTAAAAGATCTTAGATTTTCCTGGTTCGCCGGCGGCCTTCATAACGTAATGTCACACTTGAAAGACGAAATTCGTTCCGTGTTACAGGTCAGACTGCGACATCGCCTGCATCGACCAGGACCGTGCTACCCGTCATCAACATCGCGAGGTCGCTCGCGCAGAAAAGGACCACCCGGGCTATATCATCGGGGACGGCGTTTCTCCTCAGTGGTTCGCGAGCGGCTACCTGGTCCATCACATCGTCCAACCCGATCGCGCGATATGCGTCCATTCCCTCCTGAAGCCCCGGGGTATCTGTCAGGGTTGGCGCTACAGCGAGAACTCGGATGTTGTGTGGACCTAACTCAACAGCCAGGCTTTTGGTCAGACCGACCACGCCATGTTTTGAGGCAGTGTAGTGAGCAAAACCGGGTCCATAAGCCGAAAAGCCCGCCAGCGAGGCAAGGTTGACAATAACTCCGCCTCGGCCCGCTGCGATCATGCGTCGCCCGGCTTCTCGCGCAGCTACAAATGTGCCGCGCAGATTAATGTTGAGCACCCGATCCCACTCCCCGTCCGTGACTTCCAGAAGGGGGGTGCTGGGAAAGATGCCCGCATTGTTAACCCAGATATCAAGGCTATCCATATCGCGCACTGCCTGATCTGCCAGTGCGGTAATCGATGCGGGATCTGTCACATCGACCCAGGCATGGGTAACCCGACCACCGCCTGAAGGAATTTTTGTGGTGGCCTCTTCGGCGCCGGCTTCGTTGAGATCCGCAATGAGAACATTTGCACCCGCTTCAGCCAGTCGCCGGCTGATAGCGAAACCGATGCCCCGCGCGCCACCCGTCACCACGGCATTACGCCCGGCAAGGGAGATCAATTCAGCGATCGAACGATCACTTACATCAGGAATTGCCATTTTGGCCTCCGAGAATTTTTCTGGATTGCTGGAAAGGGCTGATCTGCGAAATCACACAAACTGACACGAACTCGTTCTATCGAGCGGACCCTTGTAGGAGTGAGGTATCTTTATTTGCCTATCTTCTCGTAGGCGTCGGCAGCCCTGAGCACAGTGCTTTCGTCAAAGTGCCGGCCCACAAGCATCAGCCCGATCGGCAAGCCATCCGCCTTGCCACACGGCAACGTAATTGCCGGATGGCCTGTGATGTCGAAGGGACTCGTGTTTTGCAACATGCCAAGCGCCGTGCGGAAAAACGTTGGCAGATCCGGATCCTTCGGAAGCTCCATCGCCCGCATTGGCATGGTCGGCATGACGAGCACGTCTGCATCGTCGAGCACAGCATCGTAAGCGGCGCGCAGGGTCCGGCCGAGGTTCTGGGCCTTGGCATAGTAGTGGCCGTTGTAACGATCACTCATGTATTGGCCCAGCAACGCGACAAGCTTGACGGTCGTCGGAAAATCGTTTGCCCGGGCCCGGCGTGCCCGGCCGTAAAAGTCTCTCAATCCCAGTGAATAGTGACCGCGCCAGTTAAAACCGAGTCCATCGCCTCGGACCATCTGCGCGGTTGCTCCTTCTACGGCGATGGCATTCCAAATATGGATGCCGTCGCGGTGGATCGGTATCGATACCTCTTTAACGCTCGCGCCCTTTTCCTCCAGCATCCGCACGGCCGCTCTTACTGAATCGTCCACCACTTCTTCCGAGACGCCGTCCTCCCAACCAAAGCCTTCTTTCACGACTGCTACGCGAAGGCCATCGAGACTGCCAGTAAGCGCCTCAGTGTAGGCAGCGGTTTTCACGTTCACCTGCCGCGGATCGAGTCCATCCTCACCGGCAATTACTTCGAGCAGCAGAGCAGCGTCCGCAACGGTTTTTGTCATCGGCCCGGTATGGTCCAATGTTCCTTCGATCGGAAAGATGCCGGTGTAGGGAACCAAGCCGTGCGTGGGTTTCAATCCTACAATTCCGCACCAGGAGGACGGGATGCGAATCGAACCGCCCTGATCCCCACCAAGCGCCATATCTACAGCGCCCGCGGCGACAACCGCGCCCGAACCACTCGATGAGCCTCCAGTCGTGTATGCAGGATTTGCAGGATTGTGGACCGGATTTCCGTCACTTGTGTGACTGCCGCCTGAGAAACTGAAATTCTCGCAAACAGCCTTGCCTATGATCTCGCCGCCCGCATCCAGAATTCGGGTCACTACGGTTGCGTCTTCATTTGGAATGAAGCCTGCGAGCACCGCCGAGCCATTCCGCAGTGGCATACCGGCAAGACTGATGTTGTCCTTCAAGGCGATTGTCCGCCCCTTCAGTTTCCCGCTTGACGCTCCTTTAATGGAACAGCGCCAGGCCCAGGCGTTGTGCGGATTCTCTTCCGGGTCGGGCGCCCGACCTGAGTCGCGGGGATATTTGACTGGCAGAAGTGGGGCCTGTAGTTGGTCCAGACGGGCATAAGAGGCAAGTGTCCCATCACCCACAAGTCGCAGCTCCTCAAGTTCGGCATCGGAAAGACTGAAGCCGTAGCTGTCGGCAATGCGCCGCAGTTCGGCGATGCTGGGTCTACAAACTGACATTACGATCCTCCTTCTTTGCTAACTGTCGGACTTAGGAACTCCGAAATCGTGAAATGGCTTCTTCACCCAGCCCTCGTAATAAGGACTCATAATCTCCATTCTCAGCCGCACAACCTTGAACCGCCATTCTCCATTCGGCAGCTTCACCGCATCATTGTGGTAGGTCCCGCCTATAAGCACCGGCTCCAACTCCCCTTTGCTGTTGGGCATGTTCGCGATCTCCCACAAGTAACAGAAGACATCCGCGGTCTGGCCATCATCAGCCACCTGGATCAGCGGCGAGATCATGTAGTGCAGCGACCAATTGATGATCTCTGGCGCCCCCTCCAAAAACTTTCTGATCACATCGTGGCCCACGTATGTTCCGTAGCCACTGCCGATATCGAAAACACCGTCCTCGGTAAACAATGGGACCATGATATCCGGGTCATTCTTTTTATCGGATCCCTGGGCGTAACGAACCAGCAAATACTTGATAGCCTCGATGTCTTCAAGGCGTTCGACCCTCTTTGCAAGACTCTCCAAATTAACTGCTTCCGGGTTTGAAGCTGGTTTATTCCCACTTGATGACGTTGACATTTGATCATTCTCCTCGTTGGTATCTTTTGATAATGGACAAAGCAAAGCCTAAGGCAACCCGAATGGAGGTGGCCAGGGGTCGGTTCATTTTTCTCGTTGAACCGTTTAGGCAGGGAACTATCTCTGGTTCCGCGATTCCTGACGCGGTTACTGTCCGCCGCTATTTGGGTTTGGGTTTACCGGCGTCGGGGACGTCAAATCCTGCCGGAGCGGGCGTGTCGTCCTCGTGACCGTAGTCCGGACGCACGGGGTAGGCAACCGTAAAGATCAGGCACTCTTCGTTATCATCAAACGAACCGCTGTGCTCCCAGCCTTTGGGGATAATAATTGCATCGCCTACGTTCAACACATACTCGGTGCCGTCCGTGCCATGTACTCTCGCTGTTCCTTTAAGGACAATGCCCACTTCCTCGCCGTGACTGTGCACATCCGCAGGAGCATCGCTGCCCTTGCCCTTCATGAATTTGAATAGGGCCACGCCCATGTCGGCGCCATTTATATGCTTCATGTAAAGCGCGCCTGGGACGACCTCCTTGAGGCCCTCGTCGTTAACGCGAAAAATCCGCGGTTGTTTCAATGGTTCACTCATATATTTCCTCTCCCCCTTATCGATAAGACATTTCTTGATTCAGCCCTCGGGCGGCGACATATGCGGCACTTCGATCGGCACAAACCGATCGGCGGGAAAGCCATCTACTACCTCAGGTTGCTTGTAAAACTCGACGGCCGGCGCCACCTCGGCAAGCGAAAGACTTAGATGCAAGAGTCGCGTTGAGTCTTCCGGCATGTTCTCTACCGGAAACTGGTTGAGATACTCAATAATCTGTTCTATGCGTGGAAGCAAAGCATCGTACAACTCCTGAATTTCCTCCATTGAACTCGACAGGCGCTGCCGATTGCGTTCTCTTTCGGAAGGCAGTGCCCAACTGGCAGCAAAGCGTTCCAGATCCTCAAAGCCGGCAGGCAGCGTCGGCTCTGATTTTGTTTGTGAAACTTTAGTAGACATTATTAGAACCTCCCTTTATTTCTCTCATTAACACCTAGCTTCAGTTAGGTGACCCAGAAACGAGCAAAAACCGTAGAACCGTTTGAATGGTTTACGAGACACTGCGATGACCACGCAAACCGTTCCATATCCGATCGACTTATGCGTTCACATAGTCTTCCAGAACCTTATAACTATGACGCAGGAGCAGTTCCTGATCCTGAAGCACAAAGTGATCGATCATGCCCGAAGCGAGACCAACCTGACTGGCTTCAAGCGTGCTTCCGTCTTCCAGCCACGCGTCACGCAACATGCAGCGCCCATACTCGCGACTGAAGACCTGAGCGGCATTTTCGGCCCGCGGTAGGTAGACCCGCGCTTCCCAAATAGCCCGGTCAACATCGATTGGCCAAACATTATGCGTGATGCACATGCCAAAAAAGACCAGCACGTGAAAATTCGGGAAGATCACGTATTCATCAAAAGCCCATTTGTTGCTCCGAGTAGGATTGACGCCGGGAGGCATGTTATCCATCGTGAACTCCCTTTTTGTGACGGAAGCGCCAAAACGATGAGACAACGCCTCGGTCGGCGTGGGTGTACGCTCGAGATTGCCAAAGTAGGAGATCATCCGGTGCCGCTTGTAAACCTGGATATCCAGCGCATGGCGCGAAGGATTCTCCCGGTTCGTCAGAAATCCCGGCAGCGAACGCCGATGAAGCATCTTGGCGTGATAGCCCTCCTGCTGCGAATCAACTATCACTTTCCAATTGCATTTCAGATCGGCATCAAACCGGAAACAGACTGGCAACTCACCGAAAGGATAGCCGCCAAGCAGACCGTCCAACTCTCCCAGATACTCCTTCAGCGTTTCCTTTGGCTCCCGTTCGAGGTTAATGAAGATAAAACCTTCCCAAACGTCTGTGGCCACCGGCAGCAGACCATATTGGCTGCGATCGAGATCGAAGAACATGTCCTCCTCGGGCACGCCGATCAGCCGTCCATCCTGGGCATAGGTCCAGCCGTGGTAGTTACAAGAAAATTTCGCCTCGCATCCCTGTTCGTGCCACACAAGTTTAGTTGCACGATGTCGACATACATTGTGGAAGCCACGAATCACGCCATCCTTTCCACGCACGACGAGAATCGAAGCATTGCAGATCTGAATCTCTCTTACGAAGTAACTCCCCGGATCAGGGATCTCTTCGACGCGTCCGACATTGAGCCAGGTATGCTTGAAGATCTTATCGCGTTCTCGTTCAAAGTAATCTCTCGTGAGATAAGGCTCGGTGGGTACTGGCCCGGTGCCGAGTTCCCCATAATTTAAGGTCCATCGGTCCCCATTAGTTGCCATTTGTATTTCTCCTTTTAAATGTTCGATAAACTTCAGTTTGTCGTGCTGCATTATCCGAAACCTGCGTGGAGCACGACATTCTTTGGTCAAATAATCGATTCAACCCGAGAATTCGTTAGCCGAGAACGACAAACTGAAGTTTGTCGGACATGTTAATACTCCACACAGGTTTGTTTGCCGAATCCCCAGTGATCCACCGCACTCTGTACTGGCAGATACCAATCCAACTGGAGTTCCTCTTTACCCGAAACTCGTTCATCTCCCGACTCAGGTTTAATATTCAAATCATCGCCACCGACGACTCTGTCCACCTTTGGAAGTACAATCGGCCGATCAAGACTGCCCACAGAGACGACGCCATCGGCCTCGGGAACCGTGTACATCAGCGGCGCTTCTCGACCTTCTTTACCACCATGCTCGTAGGTCATCAGCACCGCCTTTATGCCCTCTTTTTCCAGAGCCTGCACAGTTAGCATCGCTTCGATAAACGCGTTGCCGGCGCCAATCCAGGTGATGATTGCTCCCTTCGCTCCCATCAACTTCGCGAGTTTGGCCGCCTGATTCGCCGACAATTGCTTATCTTCAAACACCTCGAAGCGTGTGCGGTGAAAGATCACACCGGCAAAATCCCATTCCTTCCCATGCGCCTGGTAGAGACGCTCGATCACTGGATTGTTCACATGCTCCCACGAGGTCGGCTTTACCGCGTGACCGCCCTGAGCACCCGGCAACAGCGCCCCGTCGAGAATCTCGTTGGGATGGACCAAAAGCGGCATCCAATCGGTCACATAGCTTCCGTACCAGGTTATGAAAGGGACCGGCAGATTCAATTGCGTCAATGATTGATGTATGTAGACAACTTTAGGAAGCCCGGAAGGGACAGCTGTTAACTCATAATGTTTAACGTGCGCCGGTGTCTTCTCTCTGGTCGTCTCGGCGAGTCGTTCGGCGACTTTGAAGCCGGCAAGCCGCACTGCCTGATGATAGTCTGCGAGAGAGTGTCCGGGCGCAAACTTCAGGGCCACCACTACATTGATCAATTTTGAAAGCGGGCTTAGCGCTCCGGGGCCCGACATCTCGAGAATGGCTTCCTGTGCCGCCCCTGTACCAGTCTCGAGCAATCGTGGATATTCAGCGGAAACGACGACAGACATTCCGTGCAAACGATGTGTTACTCCCTGACCAACCGTGGTCACCGGAGCCACAACCCCCGGATAACAACCGCCCGCGCCGGAAACCTTTATCCGCGGTTCGATCGCATCACAAACGTGTATCACACGCGCCGACTCACCAGGTTTGACTATCTCGATCTCTAACCCGGCAATTCGCGGATCATCCTGAAGCAGCGCCTGCAATTCAGCGCGCGAGATCTTCAGTTCGTCTTCGTCTAGCAGCGTTTCAGAATCGAAGACGACAGTGTTGACAGGAAATGTGCCAATGTCTAATTGCACGGTTAATGCTCCTTAAACTGTGTGGCTGGGACGAAAAACGGTCGCTGCTCCCACTGAAGTCTGAAGGGCCTCAAAAGCCATTGTGACGATCTCTTCTCTGACCTTGAAGTCAAATTCGTCCGGAAGGGTCGGATCACCACAAGGATGCGGGATCTTTCTTCCCACCACTACACGAGAGGCTCCCACTTGTTGGGCAAGTTGCGCCATCGCCGAGATAGTCGCCACCGGGATTCCAGCGCGGTCCAACTCTTTGCTGAGCGCTGCACCGCAGCGCGTGCAGGTCCCTCAAGTTGCCACCAGCAGAGCCGCGTCCACACGCGCTTCACGCATTGACGCGGCAATCTCTTCACCGGCTTCCTTTGCGGTTTTGAGGCTGGTTCCCACACCCGTTATCGTATAGAAAGTGTTGTCAAGCTCGCCAAAAGCGTGGCCCGCCATCCGGCGCAAAGCGTCAAGCGGAAGCACAAGATTCGGGTTCTTTTGAGCGTATGCAGTATTGAATCCACCGTGGATCACTTCCCAGTCTTCACCATGCAGGGAGGATTCATCCGGCAGTTTGTATTTTCTCCATTCGGTGGCGTTGAACATCTTGAAGTGATCTGGATTCCCTCGCGGTACAAGTCCGGAAGTCGTAATCACTGCAACACGGGCAGTCTTCATGTCCTTCACGGGCGGAGCTGGCGCAACGTGTTCAAATCTCTCCGTCGGAATCTCGGTTTCAAACGGCTGAGCGTTAAGCTTTGCCAGCAGCATGTTGACTGCTCGTTCCGCGCCTGGGACTGATGTGAACACCAACCTTCGCTGTCCGGTCGGAATGTATCCTTCTTCCTTCGCCGGTCCCAACTCCACTCCTGACATCACCTTTTGAAGAAACTCGGCGAGCTTAGGCAGCACCCTGGGCATGTCCTTTGCCATTGCTTCTGTCGGCAGGATCCAGACGCCACGTACCTTTCGATAAGTCTCGACGGCCGGGTTCTCAGGATACATCGCGGTCAAGGTCGGTATTCCAAGTTGCTCTGCCACTGCTTTGCCCACCTCACCACACGCGAAACCATATCGCCCGGCATTGAATGCAGGGCCCGCAACTACCACGTCCGCCTCATAGCGTTTGATCGCGGCGATGATTTCCGGCAGTACCTCATTGATCTGATTACTAAAGTGGTTGTCTCCACAAATCAGAGTTGCAACAATCTCGCCTTTCTCACCGAGCACCTGTCGCAAGCCGGTTCCTGGTCCAACAGCGCCTTCCCGGATCTGTAAACCGGTATCAGCTTCGGTCTCGCCGCCGATTCCACCGAAGAACTGATTAAGGTAATGAACAATTCTGATCTTTTTACGCGACATTATTCCTCCCTTGTTCAAGCCAGCCATTTACGACGTCGACTCGTTTCAAGACGAAACGATTCTCTCCCTGATCGCTCTGACGCGAGCGGCGATCTCCTCGCTCGGCAAGACCATCTCCATCATCTCTACCTGGTCGCGATAAACCTCGGGGGGAATTTGCAGCTTGATTTCGGGTTCGCAGATGTAATAGACAGGCACTGCTAACGCTATACCTGCCAGCGGGCCGGCATAAGTAGGATCACCAAACGTTACGGTTTCAGCATACATCTCGGCCGCTTCGATGCTTGGCGATCCCAGGACCACCATGATTTCGCTTGCACCTACCTCTTCCACTTTTGCTTTGATTCGACCTTGATCCTCAAGGTCCATGGCTCCCGCCGCCGTTCAAACAAAGCACTGATTGATATTCAGGACCACATCCCCACCGGCGGCCCTGACACACTCGCTAAGCGCGGTGCCCTGCACTCCATCGCGCTCGCCAAGCACAATCACTTTTTTCCCCACTAGATTCATATCCCATTCCCCTCAACATGATCTCAGACCTCAAATTTTGTCAATCGTCAATCGCAAATCCTCAATCGAAAATCGCAATTCTCACTTGTCTGGGGCTTCGAGGATGAACGACATGCCATCCGAAAGATTGGTCATCTTGCCGAGAAAGAGACTGCCTTTGCCAATAAACATAGCAGTTTTCAACTCGCCTCGCAGCATGCTGTCACGCGCATGCCCCAGATAAGGGACGGCAGAGGGCACATGTCCCTGCGTCGGCGAAAACCCCGGGAGCCCATGCTGCTTTTCAAAGTCCTTAATCATTGTGCGTGACCACTCTCCGCGCAGCACAGCCAAACTGGCGATCGTCCGATAATTGAACTGTGGAATATTTCCGCTCCCGGCCGGTTCCGTAACTTCAGGGTTATGCAACTCGACTGAATACTTATCTATATCAGGAATTCCCAATCCCAACTTCTCCAGCGGGGCCGCGATTAACGCTTCTGCGATTGCTTGAGCCGAACCACCAAAACGCACGTCATGCTTCCCGATAGCATCAAGCCGGATTGCCGGATTCCTGCCATCATGTGGTCCAACAAGGATCGCAAAGGCGGCGAGCACATCTTCGAGAATAGGTTGCGACTTTGACAGGTGCCCGCGAAACTTCATTCCCAGTTTTCCCAACGCGCCCCCACCGACTACGACTACACTTTGAAAGATGCCGGCTTGAACCAGGGCGGCGGCGATCACGACACTATGAATCGGACCACAGCAGAATGCCTTCACGTCGCTCCCCGTGCTGTTCTCGCAACCACTAAGTTCGGCCATGGCTTTGGCTAGATTGCCAGCCCCCCGCTGGTAGCGATCGCCGACCGCTTCCTCACCTGAATTGATGACATAGTCGATCGCCGAAGCGGCAATTCCGTCGTGGCGGGACTGCTCGAACAACCAGCGCAGCGCCAGAACACCGGTGGCTTTGCAGGCCAGGTTCTCCAGCAGAATGCTTGCTGTAAGAAATGGGTCTTCCTCGTGACCGCTTGCTATACAGCCAACTATCCGACCTTCGTGGTAGAGCGGCAGAGCTGCCTCATTAGCAACCTTTGCTTTGATTGTATCGAGTGCGACGCCCGCCCCAAGACGCGCCAGATCCGTCTCATTGATAAGCGGGTGCTCGTTTAATCGAGCCCGAATGGACTCCTGAAATTTCTCTTCGAGCGAGACCAGGTCAAATTCGTCCGCAAAGCGAAGCAGACCGTAGAATTCGTCCTCCGGCATGATCTCTCCGAATGGACCAAAGCGCGCCGAGCCATTAACGCTTGATTGCCACCATGGTCGCGGGATGTCCCACAACGATTCAGGCGGCAGGCTGCCAATAAAGACCTGATTTGGGTGATAGGCGCAAGCTTGCTCGAAACTTCTCAGATGTTCTGTAATCTGTTGGTCCAATTTCGGATCTTTTCGCAGCTCCCGCTCGGGCTTCGAGCCATAACGCACCAGACCTGGTGTATGCGTTAACGCGTAAGAAACTGCTTTGATGACGGGAAATTGCACGATGAAAACTACAACTGAAGAATATCCTGAACGGCACGATGCCCCTGGCCAATGGCGCCCATCATGTGGGAAAACCTTTCGAGATCAGTATGGGCAAAGGCAATTCGCCCATGAGGCTTTTTTGCGGTCTCGACAGCTCCGTTGGTAAAGAAGCCGGAATAGGGGAACACGTAACCATGGTGACCCCACCGACTGATGGCAATGGCTTCAATGTCACGTCGCGGGTCAAACCCCCATGGACCAAGTAAACGAACGAGCTCCAACCTGATCCGGCGTTCATACTCCCGAAACGAGGTTTCCCGCATCTCGAGCCGGCCGTTTAGTGCCTGACCTTTTGGCGACATGCCGAGATGGAACTTTGGCGCCCCTATGCCTATAACATTAGGCCGGTTCGGATTTCGTTGCCGGCCCGCCTCGGCAGGCGCCATCTTTTCGTAAAAGGCCAGCATGACGCCGAATCCATCGTGATAAGTAGAAAGGAAATTCACCCCCGCTTTGTCCAACGCCCGCGAGTTATTGAGCGCAACATTGATCCAGAGTACCGGCGCATAATGAAACTTGCTGTAAGCCTCGCGCTTCTCGGGCGGCAGATCCCTCACAACATACTGAGTCATATATCCGCCTCCCGCCATGATCACGCCGCGCGCTCGCAACCGGTAAAGCTTGCCATTGCGTGAGAAAGTTACGCGCACGGAATTGGTCGTCTCTGGATCTCCCTCGTGTTCAACCCGCACGGCAGTTGAGCCAAGCCGGATTCGAACCGGACTGTCTTTCTGGTCCAACGCGGCTAGGTTGATTGGTCCATTAACGATCTCTTCGGTACTAATGCCTCCGCCTATTGCTTCAGGAATCAAGCGTTTGATCAGATGACGGAGAAACCCGGAGTTTCCGCCCCGGAAAGAGTAGAGAGAACGCGGGCCACCTCCGTACTGGCCATAAACCGCCGCCGCCGATACTGTGTCAGGAAAGCCGAAGAAACTGACGAGGTCCGGGAGCATCAGGCGAAACAAGGCCGGAGTCCAACGACGCTCCTTCTCTAAGTAGTCTTTGAATGTGAACTTGTCCAAGCGCTCGAGTTCCGATTTCCAGTTCGGTTTCTCGTAGAAAGGCATGATGCTTTCGATGAACGAAAGAAAATCCCGCTTCACATCCGCCGGCAACGGAGCCGCAAAGACGTTTCCATACCAAGTTGGATTGACCCCGTGAGATTTCCGGTCCCAAAAGACGCCGAAGGCTGAGGCTTCTTTGGGTACGCGGATACTTTCAAAGTCCACTTTCAACTCGCGAAAGATGTCATCCACCGGCGGAAAGGGGGCAAAAGCAGGCGGCAGATCCTGGGCAACGATCGATCCCTGAGGTGCATAAAGCGTCTCGCCCTTAACTCTGAATTCATCCCGCCGAGCGTTGCCGCCAAAGATCTCATGATTCTCCAAGACGAGAACTCGAGCTCTTCCTTCACGAGCCTGGTTGAAATAGTAGGCTGCTGCGAGGCCGCTGAAGCCGCCACCCACTGCCACCAGATCGAACACTTCACCGGTATCCGCAGCGCCAGTATTCGGATCATCAAAGATCCCGTCCCGTACAGCATGACCCGCATCAAAAACGTCCGCTGAGTTCCCTCCCCAGGAAGGCTGGGCCTTGCGACTACCTGTTTGGCGAGCATGGGCGAGCTGTTCCATCGGCGAAAGATCTGCGACCCACACTGCACCAGCACTGAGCAAAGCGCCATTGAGAAAATCTCGCCGTGTAATCGAGCTGTTCAACCCCAGGGCTTCATCGCCCTTCTCGTTATTGGTTGCCATTGTATTTCGGTAGAGTGCTCGACACTTTCTAATAGCCGATCGCACATCCATCACGACGCGAATCTGAGCCGCCTTGAAAAGTGCCATAGCCAGGGTGAATCAGGAGCGCCTGGCCACCACCAAAAAATCCACCACTGCCTGTAATCTCGTGACCGCGGTTTGTAAGGTTCTGCCACGAGGAGTTCGGGATCAAAGCTTCAAGGGCGATGCTTGCTCCCGCCCCTTCGTAACGCCAGCGCGGAGCGTCGAGGGCATCTTGAAGGTTCATGCCAAAGTCGATGACGTTGCAGAGGAATTGAACCTGGCCCTGTGGCTGAACATCGCCGCCAACAAAGCCAAATGACATGAGCGGCTTACCCCCCTCCATCATCATGGCCGGAATGATCGTATGCCGAGTTCGCTTGTGTGGAGCAATGCAATTCGGATGGTTCGGATCAAGCGAAAAACTTGATCCACGATTCTGGAGAACGATCCCCGTATCGCTTACAGTAATCCCCGTACCCCAGGGATAGAAGATGCTGTTAATAAATGAAACGACGTTTCCTTCAGCGTCTGCCGCACAAAGATATACAGTGTCGCCAGGTTTCGGCGATCCCGGGACTGGCTGGCGATTTGCTCGTTCCAGGGAAATCTCGGCCCTTTGTTTACGGGCATATTCCAGGGACAGTAATTCTCGAACTGGTACGTCCGAAAAATCTGGATCAGTCACATACTGCTTGCTGTCGTGTAGGGCAAGTTTCAGTGCTTCGATTTCCAGATGGATCGTATCGGGAGTGTTATGGCCCACCCCGGCGAGTTCGTCCTGAGCGAGAATCTGCATCGCTTCGAGAGCGACAATGCCCTGGCCATTGGGAGGCAGTTCCAGAATCTCGTAGCCGCGATAGTTCACGGAGATCGGATCTACCCAGGTCGCGCTGTGCTCGGAAAAATCAGCGAGGCTCAGCAAGCCACCGTGCTGCTCCGAAAAGCGAACTATCGCTTCCGCAATTGGCCCACGATAAAACGCATCGCGGCCGCCTTCACTAATCAGCCGCAAGGTTCCGGCCAGAGAAGGAGATTGAAAGATTTCCCCGGGCCGTGGCGCCCTGCTATCAGACAGAAGCCACGTTCGCAGCGAATCAAGATGCTGCGTCAATGCGTGCTGCCACTCGGTCCAGGTGATAGCCGTCTGCGGAGCAACCGGGAAACCCTTCTCGGCATTACGGATCGCCGGCGCCAGTACCTCTGCGAGACTCATCCGCCCACAAGTTTCGAGCGCGGTAGCCCAGCCATCCACCGTACCTGGGACAGTGACGGCCATGAGGTTGTTGCTTGGGATTTCCTTCACACCTGTTCCCAAACGCCTGCGGTACTCTTCCAAAGTAGCGGCGTAAGGAGAACGCCCGCTAGCATTCAAACCTCGGACAGTTCCAGAGCTGGCCTCGTAAATAAGGGCGAATGCATCGCCACCAACACCTGTTGACATCGGTTCAAGCACATTTAGCATCGCTGCGGTGGCAACAGCAGCGTCAACGGCATTCCCTCCTTCACGCAGGATCTCGACTCCTGCCAGAGAGGCCAGCGGTTGACTGCTCACCACCATTCCCTGCTTACTCATCACGGGCGAGCGTGATGGTCCAAAGCGATTTGGCTGATCAAATGAAAGTTTCAACATCGATATTGAACTACTTGATTTACGAACTCACACGACAGAGCTGATCCACGTACTCACCCGCACCACTAACTCTCTTTTGCCTTCTTCGTGTGATTTCGTGTGAGTTCGTGGATCGCTTTTTCTGACGCACCATTGAAACCAGCCACAAAGTCACCCGCACAAACCACTAACTCTCTTTTTCCTTCTTCGTGTGATTTCGTGTGATTTCGTGGATCGCTTTTTCTGACGCGTTATTGAAACCAGCCCACGTACTCACCCGCACAAACCACTAACTCTCTTTTTTCCTTCTTCGTGTGAGTTCGTGTGATTTCGTGGATCACTTTTTCTGACGCACCATTGAAACCAGCCCACGTACTCACCCGCACCACTAACTCTCTTTTGCCTTCTTCGTGTGATTTCGTGTGAGTTCGTGGATCGCTTTTTCTGACGCGCCATTGAAACCAGCCCACCGACTCACCCGCACAAACCACTAACTCTCTTTTTTCCTTCTTCGTGTGAGTTCGTGTGATTTCGTGGATCGCTTTTCTAACGCGCCATAGCCATCCACGAACTCACACGCACAATTATTTCGTGGCGCTTTTCGTTAACTTCCCAACCTCTTGCTCCACTACTGTTCCTTTGAAGAACTCTGAGTTCAGTCCGGCATAGAACGAGACCGGATTGGTGAAAACAAAGTCTCTCAAATCGCTTTCGGTAATCACCTCTTTTTCAACTAACTCATAGGTTTCCTCGACCACTTCAACGATGTCCGGGACGTCCCAGTGCCCGATGTCGGAACCAAACAACACGCGCAAACGCGCACCAAGGGGATTTACTTTGGTATTGAAAGCCCAGGCGTTCATTGGGTCATCAGCCTCGCAGCCAAAGTAAAAGTTGGGAACAAACAGGTCACGAATATCCTCGCGCCGTTCAATCTGGCATGGCGCCCACTCGTCGAGCATGGCAGGATCTTCGCGTCTCGACCTCAGGGCGCCCGTGCGTTCTTCGATCTGCGCCAGCTTCCCCTCGACCATCTTGCCGCCGTACTCTCGATAGAGATCGATCAAGAGCTTCTGGTCCAGGTTAGAGGGGTTCAGGTTATCGAGGCTTTTGATATTGCGCTTCTCCCAGTGTCCGATAAGGTCAGCATAGAGACTGCACGCCCAGCCTACACCACCTTCCAGAAAAGCAAATTTCAAGTTCGGGAACCGACGCGTTACTCCACCCATGAATAATGACTTACAGAGCGCCTCGCCAGCCGCCCCAAACATACCAATATGGTTGTACATATAATTAGAAGGCGAGTTCCGACTTCCCCATCCCATCCCGGACGAATGGAACGACGGCGCCACTTTCAATTCCAGACACTTGGCCCAAAATGGATCGTAATCATAAAGGCTGTCGATGCCGAAGGTGTCCAGCCAAAAGGCATGACGCGCTGCCGCCGGATTGTCTTTCACCACAGACTGAATCGGACGCCGCACATAACCGGCGCAAACGATCGTCTTGAGCCCCAGATTGTTAACTGCATGTTCCAGTTCTTCGATAGCTTCCTCGGGAGTCGTCATGGGGATAATGGCCGCCGGAGTCAGGCGGTCCGAAAACTCCCGATAGGTGTCCGCATAATAATTGTTGAACGCCCGACATGTACCACGCCGCAGCTCATCGTCCTCAATATGAGGAACGGGAAGGCCGAAGGTCGGGTAGATGACTGCGAAGTCGAGTCCGAACTCATCCAACCGCTCGTAGAGCAATCGTGGAATAGACGCAGTCGCCCGATCGCGAGTGTTCTTGGTAGGAATTCCCCACCAGGTAATGCGCGTTGCCCTCTTCTCCTGGCGCTCTTCCGGCGAGAGGCGATACCACGAGAACAGGCTTTCATCGCCCCATTGTTTAAAACGCTCGGAGAGCTTGCTACCCCCGACCGCAGTCAGGTAATCGAGGATGGCCGGCTCGAACTCGATCATGTGCCCGTCGGAATCAATGATGGGATGGTTTAAGCGGGCTCGAATATCCGCCGATTTCGATGTTTGAGTATCTATTGCCATGTAACCTTGATCTCCTTGTTGCTTCAAACTATTGACTTCGCATTCAGCTTATTTGGCTTGCATTTGGGTTCGCAGGTTTTCTGTCGCCTTAACATCAACCTGCTCCTCACCGATCACAACTCCGTACCACTCTCGCGCCTTTTCCTCAGACAGCATCTGGTTTCTGACATCATCAAGCACCGCCAGGGGGTCGCGTTCAAGCGGATTACCCCAGCCTCCACCACCCGCCGAGAGCACAGTGATGGTGTCGCCACTTTTCGCTCGGTTCCAACCTTCATTACTCGATAGTTGTTTTTCGTTCTCGCGGCCACGATTGAGATAGCCTTCGTTGAGGCTGCCGTTCATCCCACCGTTAAGTCCGTACGCTGGGATAACGGCTCCATCTCCAAAGACAGAGACATCCGGATTCACACCTCTGAATTCAATCGTGTAATCGACACCATTGCCGCCGCGAAATTTCCCTGCCCCCCCAGTATCGGGAATGTATTCATGGCATAGGGTCTTGATAGGAAAATTCATTTCGTCCGTCTCGATATTCGGGACCAGGATGCCGTTGTAGTTAGATATCGGAGCCACAAACGAGTCTCCATCGCGATGGGGGTAACCACCGCCACCGCCCAGCGCACCAAAACACCAACCTATGAAGAGTCTTTCGGTGCGGGGATCGATTCCTCCATAGCCGGCGGTGAATACGCTGAAGAACCCTGCGGGAACACGTTCGGGAACGGCCTCGCCAAATGCCTTGAGCACTGCTCCCATCATGGCGCAGGCCGGAGGCAGGGTACACATCCCGACAGCTGCTGGTGGCCTAGGGTTCACCAGGGTTCCCTCGGGCGCAATGATCTTGACCGGCCGGAAAGATCCGCTGTTGCGAGGCAACACTCCTGACAGAGCCCACAAAACAGCCACGTGTGTGCCCGAATATGTCGTAGCCATCGTGCAGTTCTTCGAGCCCTCGGCTTGAGGATCAGTGCCAGTGTAATCAACCGTGATATCCTCGTCTTCGACCGTGATCGTGACACGAAAAGTAACCGGCTTGTCATTAATCCCGTCGTTGTCCATTCCAAACTCGCCGGAATACTTCCCGTTTGGCAACATACGGATCACTTCGCGGCATTGCCGTTCAGCCGCAGCCAACACTCCCTCGATGACTTTTCGGATCTCGTCGTTCGAGTACTTCTTTTCCATTGCCTCGACCAGCCGCTTCTTGCCAACGTTGCAGGCGCCGATCTCGGCCATCAGATCGCTCCACAAGACTTCTGGATCGCGAACATTGAGTTTGATCACTTCCATCAGACCCTCGTTAAGCTTGCCTTTGTCGAACAGTTTGACAGGCGGGATGCGAATCCCCTCCGCATAGATCGAATTATGCCGGGCATTGAGACTGCCGGGTGTGGGACCGCCAACGTCGTGATGATGCGCTCTGGCCACAGTGAAGAAAAGGAGTTCGCCGCGAATGTAGACTGGCACCACCACGGTCATCTCCGGCAGGTGATTACCCAATCGGTAGGCGTCGTTCATCAGAAAGATGTCACCCTCGTGAATCTCATCTTTGCTGAAGTCTTTCATTACCTCCTGTGGACCAAAGCCACCCGCCGCACCAATGATCGGTATGCCGGCGAGTTGGGCGATCTGTTCGCCATTCCAGTCGGTAACACTGCAAGCAAAGTCGTTTGCTTCGGCGAAGATTGGCGAGTGACTCGACTTGCGCATCGTCACTCCCATTTCCTGCGCGACAGAGTCGAGTTTGTGCGACATCACTGACAGGGCGATGACATCGCTCAGGTTTCTTTCGGTCTCTAGTACTACTGCCATGTTGTTCTCCTTTTAGATACGGGAACAGAATGCTTCTTTGAAGTCACCCCGGCAGGCTGAGCGGCATGAACGCCAAACTTAAGTAGGTGGAAGTCTCATTAACACCTGACTTCAGTCAGCTGACTGGAGTTTGGACATCTTATTGCTACCGCTCGAGTCCCTCTCATTAACACCTAACTTCAGTTAGGTGGCAGGCTCCCTCAGCGCTTTCCCGAACCGTTTCAACGGTTTGCTTCGTTGTCACAAAGCGACGACGTCTCGCCTGTCGTAAACCGTTGAAACGGTTCTCCGGTTCTTGGTCGTTTCTGGGCCACCTAACTGAAGTTAGGTGTTAATGACACAGGAGTGCCACATTTTAAGGTCGAGACGGCATTCCCCTACTATAGATCGACAATCATATTTTCACGCTCATCCACTCTGGCTTTCTGTTCTGGATGGATGACAATGGTGGTACTTGGCTTCTCAACGATCGCGGGTCCGGAGAACTCATTCCCCGATTTCAGTTTCGCGCCGTCAAACACCGGAACTTCCAGAAAACCCGCTTCTGTTCCAAAGTAAGCGCGTCGTTGCTCTTTGAGAGCCGCCGAAGCATCGTTGCCTTCCATTGATCTGGTTTTTAGCTTGAGCCGGGGACTCTTACCAATAGCCATCAATCGAATGTTGGCTATTTCGACTTCCCTTTCCTCCAATTTATAACCATGGACCAGCTCATGCCGCTTGTGGAACTCATTAACGATCTCTTCGAGCCTGGGCTTAGCACCGTTTCCCATGTTGACCGGAACCGGGATATCCCAGTGCTGGCCCACATAACGCATCTCCAACCAGTATTCGAAGAACCTCGTGCTTTCCGCGATCCCGTCCTTCTCGAGACGAGCGATACCCTCGCGTCGCAGCTCTTCGAAGGATTCGAATAGTTGGTCCGCGTTAAGTGTCCCTAACTTCACAAGGTAGGTCCGGACGTAGTCGTATTTCATGTCTGCCTCGAGGCCTCCCAGGGCACAAAAGACAGAAGAGGCGTGAGGGATGATTACTCGAGGGATCCCCAGGGCCTTAGCAAGCACACCCGTATGTAATGGCGCCGCTCCACCGGCCGCAACCAGGGCAAACTCGCGCGGATCGTAGCCCTGTTCGACAGTGACCACGTGGATGGCATCCACCATGTTCGAGTTCACAATTTCATAGATCGCCTGCGCCGCTTCGACAGTTGAGATTCCCAGAGGCCGCGCCACATTAGTCTCTATCGCTTTCGACGCTAAATCCGCATTAAGGCGCATCGACCCACCCAGAAAATAGTCTGGGTTGATGAAACCAAGTATTACGTTGGCGTCCGTTACAGTTGCCTCGGAGCCACCCCGTTCGTAACAAGCGGGCCCAGGATTGGCCCCCGCTGACTTTGGTCCAACTTTCAACATTCCGCCGGGATCCAGATATCCGATACTGCCCCCGCCGGCCCCGACTGTGTATATCCCAATCATCGGCAGCGAGATCTTGTACCCGGCAACCTCTTCTTCCGTGACCAGCGAGATCTGCTTGTTCTGGACCAGGGTTAAATCAAAACTGGTTCCACCCATATCGGCGATGATCAGATTTGGTTCGTCGATAGTTTCAGCAAGGCTTGCTCCGCCGATTGCACCGCCGGCCGGCCCCGACAACAGTGCTCGCACGCCGTGCTGGCCGGCTGCGCTCGCTGTCGTCACTCCGCCATTGCTCTGGATTACCTGGAACTCCCGGTCCATGCCCCTGGATTCGAGGTATCCACCCAGTTCGCTCAAATAGGTCGAGAGGCCCGGACCCACGAACGCATTCACGACAGTGGTGCACGTGCGTTCATACTCCCTGATCTGGGGCGCCACTTCAGACGAGACTGACACGAATACTTCAGGATAAGTCTCCTTGATGATCTCAGCGGCGCGCCGCTCATTCTCCGGATTCTTGAACGAAAACAGAAAGCAGATCGCAATCGCTCCCACCTGATGCTTCTCCACCAACTCTTTTAATTCGGCCCGCAGTTGGTCTTCGTCGAGTGCTTGATCGATTGTTCCATCCCAGAGTGTGCGCTCCTTTATTCCGCGCCGGAGATAGCGGGGAACGATGATGGGCGGCTGCGGGGTGAAGAAATCCCACTGGCCCTTACGATGGCATCGCCGCATCTCGAGCGAGTCGCGAAATCCCTGAGTGGTGAGCAGGGCGGTCCGGGCGCCGCTGTATTGCAGCATAGTATTGGTCGCCACCGTGGTCCCATGAACGAAGCGCTCGGTTGCCTTGACGAGGTCTTCCTCGCCACAGCCCAAGACGCCGGCCACCGCTTTCACTCCGTTCTTAATTCCCTCGAGAGGATTCTCCGGCGTAGAGGGAATCTTCATCATCCCAACTTCATTTTTCTCGTCGACGATTACTACGTCGGTAAACGTACCGCCAACATCTATTCCCAACGAATACATCGAGTTCACCTCCTCAGGTTACTAACTGGAAGTTCTAATCGCCTTCAGGCATTGGCGGGTATGCCCCCGACTGGGCCACGATACCGCCGTCGATCGCAATGGAGGCGCCTGTGATAAATGAAGACGCATCTGAACACAACCATAGAATGAGGTTAGCCACCTCTTCCGGTCCGCCCATGCGTCCGATTGGTTGCAAAGCGCTCATGGCAGCCTCGGTCGCAGCATCATTGTTAATGAAGGCATCGATCATTGGCGTTCGAATGGCGCCGGGACAGACGGCATTGACGCGGATGCCATGGTTCGAATACTCCAACGCCGCAGTTTTGGTGAGCCCAATTACTCCATGCTTGCTGGCGACATATGGACCCATGGTGCGAAATGCTACCAGCCCTGCCACCGATGACGTATTTACAATTGCGCCCCCACCCCGCTTTCGCATCTCGGGAATCTCGTACTTCATGCCCAGCCAAACACTTTTCAAATTGACGCCGATTACGTGATCGAAATTCTGTTCTGTATTTGCGACGATTGAGGCGAATTCCCCATCGATGCCGGCGTTGTTATTCGCGAAATCCAGGCGATCGTAAGTCTTGATTGCCGTGTCGACGATCTTCTTTACATCTTCTGCCTGTGAAACGTCGGCTTTGACAAAGACGCCTTCGGCACCAACTTCTTTGAGCAGCCGGAGCGTCTCGTCGGCGCCGGCAACGTCAATATCGGCGAAGACCACTCTGGCTCCTTCTCGACCAAAGGCCACAGAAGTTGCCCGACCAATGCCCGAACTGCCGCCAGTAACCAACGCCACTTTGCCATCAAACTGTCGTGCCATAAGAAGTTCTCCTTTGTTGCAGATGTAGGTCTTTGACGAACGGAAGGAAGGGACCGTCTATTTCGTCGCGGGTTCAGCTACGGGTTGCCAGGTTCGATAGGGACCGAGGCGAGTCATCAAGAAGACTCCCGCAAGCGTCACCACCAGGAACGGCCCGAGAACCACGTCGTAGGAACCAGTGGAGTCAAAACCAACGCCCATCAGTAATGGTCCAACAACGGCGCCGAGAGTGTAGATTGCAAGCACATAGGCGTAGATCTCGCCGAACGAGATTAGACCAAAGTAGCGGCCTACCAGATAGGCCATGATGTCTCCCTCGGCTCCAATCCCGATTCCCACGAACACTGCAGCGATAAATGCAAATGGATTCGCGGCCCCACCCCACAACATCAGCACGCCCAGTGCCGCCAGACTAAAGAAACAGACCGCTACATAGGTAGCAAAGAAACGATCCAACAGATATCCGGTCGCTACTCTTCCCAGCAGCGTGGCGCCCCCGAGCACTGAAGCTGCAAAGGCTGCGCTTTGCGGGGAGATCCCTCGATCAGTCAACAGCGGTACCATATGAATCAAGCAACCGTTAAGACTCAATGAAACGAGAAATAATGCAGTACACAACACCCAGAAGGTTGGTGAGCGCCAGACCTCTCGCGCGGTTAATCCAGATGCCCCCTTCGCAACTGCTTCAGGTTCTTCAGGCACGGCCTGATCGCCATCAGGCAGAAGACCCATCGACTGGGGTCGCTCCTTGAGAAAGAGTCCCACCACCGGGATGGTCACCACAATAACGGTGAGGCCGATCAACACATAAGCAACGCGCCAACCGAAGGTGGAGATGAGGGCAAACGAAAGTGTTGGCATTACGAAAAAGCCTACTCCGGCTCCACCCATAGTCAGCCCCAGAGCGAGCCCCCTTCGCTTATCAAACCATTGTGAGATCACCTTGTAGTACGGGACCGCAGCAGTACCGCTGCCGACAATGCCCAGGAAGATGTAGATTCCGTAGAAATGCCAGAGACTATTGCTAAGAAAATAGAATGAGGTCAGGCCCAATCCGAAGAGCAACGCCGCGGGCAAGATAATCGTGCGCGCCCCATAACGGTCTACGAGCCTGCCGACAATCGGCAATGCGGCACTCAGGACCAGCAAAGAGAGCGAGAAACCCAGTGCCACCTGCGCTCGGCTCCAGTTGAATTCTTCGCTAAGGGGCTTGAAGAAGACACTAAAGCTGAAGCCGATGATTGGCACGTAGCCCATGAACAGCCCGATTGCTGCCACGGGAACGATGAACCAACCGTAGAATGGTTTGCGCTTAGCTGAGTTTTTCACCTGTGCCTCGGCGATGGGACGAACTTACCAGTCGGCCGGACCATAGTCTTTGCGTGGCGGAGTGGCCACGGCCAACAGGAGGCCTTCCTCTTCGCCAAAGATCCCTGCGTGTTCGCAATCCGCTGGAATGATGATTGCCTCACCCTCTTTGATCACGTATTCCTTCCCGCAGGCAAACACTTTCGCGCTGCCTTTGAGTTGGATGCCAATCTCTTCCCCATGCTTATGGTAATGTTTTGGAAAGTTGGCGCCCTGGCCCTTAGCAATTTTGAACAGCGCCACACTCAGTTCATTGCCAAAGGTATGTTTCATGAATGCCACCCCGGGGACGACCTCCTTTTCAAAGGTGTCGTCAGTAAGACTAATGACTTTGGGTTCGTCCATTGGTTTATCCATCACTCACTCCTTTACAACGAGTAGGCTCCACGAAATCACGCGGCGGCGGCCCGGCTTTTTGCCAAAACCAACTGCCTTATCGCGATTAATGATTCCCGGAATGATCCAAAATAACCTTTTCATTAACACCTGACTTTAGTCAGGTGGTCAGGTCCTCAAGCGCTTTCACGAACCGTTTCAACGGTTTGCTTCGTCTTCACAGAGCGACGACGTCTCACGTGTCGGAAACCGTTGAAACGGTTCTAAGGTTCTTGTTCGTTTCTATGTCACCTAACTGAAGTTAGGTGTTAATGAGAAAGAAGCCTTCCTTTAGTAGTACTAACGGCTCGCGATTCATTCACTAGCCACCATGTCCGCCACAACTTTGTGGGAATGCCGGATCAGAATCTCCTGGTCCTGCAAAAGAAAATGGGTCTTTGCCCCTGAAGCCAGATTCGAGTGAATCGCCTCGAGGGTGTTGCCGTCTTCTCTTAGTGTGTCGCGCAGAGCAACCCGCGCATACTCTTGACTGAAACGTTGTCCGGCGTTTTGGGGCTTAGGGAGATACATTTTGGTTTCCCACAGCGTGCGGTCTACCGCTAATGGCCAGAAGTTGTACGTAAAATAGGTGCCTGCGAACAAGAACATAAAGAAATTGGGAAAGAAGATGTTCATGTCGAAGACCCAGCCTGCGTTCTTCGTCGGGTTGAGAGCCGGTGGCAATGCCTGCGGCGCGCTTCGATCTTCATCCACCTTTGTAATAGATGTCCCAAAGCGGTGGGCAATCATCTCGACCCGAGTGGGGCGGTACCCGGCGGCGCCGGCGATCGACATCATCCGGTGCAATTCAAAGAGACGAAAAGTAAGAGCATGCGTGACCGGGTTTTTCTGATCGGAATAAGCGCGGCCGGCAGATCGTTTGTGAAGAAATGCAACGTGATAACCTTCCTGGAATGAATCCAATGTGATCTTCCAGTTGGCCCGTACCTCGGCGCGGTAAGTTCCCATCAAACTCATTTTGCTGAACGGATAGCCTTTGAGTCCGGCGCCTAGCTCGCCCAGGAAATCATCGAGGGTTTCCGCCGGCTGCGGCTCCAGATTGATGAAGATGAAGCCTTCCCATACGCTAGTGGCCACCGGGGCTAAACCGTGCTCGGTGCGCTTGAAGTCGAAGAACTGTGGTTCGTCCGGCACATGGACCAGCGATCCAGTAAGATCGTACTTCCATCCGTGAAAGCCACAGACAAATCCTCCCACTTTCCCCGCGCAGTTTCGCACAACCTTGTTGCCCCGATGCGAGCACATGTTATGAAAGGCGCGAACCACATCGTCTCTTCCGCGTACAACCAGAATCGAGCTCCGGGTAACCTCCAACTCTCGTACAAAGTAATCCCCCTGTCGCGGGATCTCCTCCTCCCGACCAACATTGAGCCAGACCCGCCGGAAGATTCGCTCGCGCTCACGTTCAAAGTTCCACTGCGAGAGGCAGGATGCGATCGGGATTGGATCCGTCCCCAGTTCGGGGTATTGGGTAGTCCATTTCTGCCCGTTTGCTGTTGTCGCCATCTCGCCTTCCTCGTTTATGATGCTCCTCGAGGGACCTCTGCCAGGGCATATTTGCGAAGTGATATAAATCAAACGACAGGCCAACGCGTCTTCAACGGCAGACCGATTCTTTCATTACATCGCTTCGCCTGCACTTGCACCTTCGCCAAAACAGCCCCCTCATCAATAGTAGTGAACTCACCTTCTTCCAAAACAATCTCGCCATCGATAATCACTGTATCCACGCTCTTGCCATCAGCCGACCAGACCAGGCTAGCAACCGGATCCCACATCGGAATCCATTCAGGACGACGACGGTCGAAGAGAACAATGTCCGCTTTCTTCCCCTTCTCTAATGAACCTATACGATCTTCCATGAGCAGAGACTGAGCCCCGTTTATGGTTGCCATCTCCAGAGCTTGCTCGGTTGGGATCACCCGCCCGTCCATCCGGCAATCCTTAAAGAGGGAGGCTGCCAAATAGATCGCTCTTCCCATATCGAGGAAGTCAGAGGACGTGGCGCCATCGATCCCGATAGAGACGCAAACTCCCTTCGCCAACATCTCGGGAAACTTGCCGTGCCGGGTTATGCCATAAGCTAGTCTTAAATATGAGGTTAGGTCAGCGACAACTTTGGTGTGGTTGTTAGCCAGAATCTCGACCTCTTTATCACTGGTATAGGCCATGTGGCGCAAGCGAAAACTCCGGTCCAATACCCCGATCTCTTCCAGATGCTCGATCGGAGCCTTGCCGTAAGCTTTAATTGCCTGGTCCACTTCTGTAGCATCTTCATTCCGATGCATGCTGAGCGTGACGCCATATTCATCCGCCAACGCTTTGGTCCCTTTGATCAACTCGTCGGACGCTGTTCCAATGCCCAGCAACATCGGGTGGAAGTTGACTCTGCGGTCGGATTTGGCAGAAAACTCCTTCAGGAAACTCTCGCAATCCCGCAACGCTTCATCGCAGGTCATGCGAAATTTCCTGCTCTCCTGCACTAAATCCCAGCTCCATCTTCCCAGCACCGCTCTGATGCCAACCTCTTCGGCTGCTCGGGCGACGCTTCCCACATCGTCGGCGCTTCCCCCCTCAACGAAAGTTGTCGTTCCCGTCCTGATCATTTCAATGCTTCCCAGGACCGTCGCATAGTACTCATCTTCCGGGGTAAGATTTTCATACATCGGAAATACCCATTCGTAGATCATTGGGTATGAGTTGACATCATCTGGAACAAAACATCGATAGAGAAGACCGGTGATATGAACATCGGAATTTATGAACCCGGGAAGAACGACATAGGCCTCTGCGTTAATCAGCTTTTTGGGCTGATACTTCTTCGAGAGGTCTGCACTCTTGCCGATATCAAGGATTTGGTCTCCAAGCACTGCGATAGACCCGTCGGTAATTACGCGCCTCTCCGAGTCAATCGTGACAATCGTTCCATTGTCGATCAAGATATCGACTTCTTGCATAGCCGCCCTTCCCAAGCTTCATTGATAGGTCGTTGTTCTATAGTTCTTGGCCTTTTTCACTATAAGATAGTAGTCACCCGCGAGTTTTCTTGTTGGACGGAACTTCTCAGGCTGATGATTGGTAAAAAGGCGTGAAGTTGCCTTCAATCAAACTTTACTGCGCAGTAAAACCACCATCGATGCTGATTACACGCCCCGTCACCCAGGACGCCTCTTCAGAAGCTAGCGAAATTCGCCGCAAGCAGTTTTTCACGGTATTCTTTTAGTTTCCGTTGGGCCGGCTTACTCATGTCATCAGGCGTCCAATCAAGGATCTGGTCCCACTCAATATCAAGAGATTGGATTTGACCTATCCCTTTGAGCCGGTCACGAATTTCTCGCTCGAAGTACACAAAGTAGAAACATGCCGGAGACGTAAAACGCAACCGCAAGGTTACGCGCCAGCCGTTCTTCAGACGCTCGGCCTTCAGATCTCGAATCAGCCCCATATCCGCGATGCCGATTGAGACCCCCAGAGCCAGTCCGCAGGGATCATAGACCTCATTCGCTACGCCTCTCACGAGCGCAATCACCTCCTCTTCGCTAGTGGGTGAACCGCTCATTCTTAAACTTCAGCGACGGCCTGCCTGGGTCTACCGGCAAGATGGGATCGATGAGCGCTCCAGGGCTCGGCTTTACCCTTACTTCGCAGCCGGCTCCACCGGTCATCTTTGATCCGGCTTTTGACTTCCTCGATATTGATCCCATGCAGACGAGCCATGTTTTCGCCCAGAATCTTATGCTTGATCTCCGCCGTTAGTTGTGGATACCCATGCCCGTCGCATAGATCTTCGGGCATCTCGAAAGCCATGAACTCTCGCAGAATGGGATCGGCATGGTTTACCGCACAGCCCGTCGCATACAGGATCCGATCCGGCCCTCCATATTGCAGTAGCTTTCCAATGATATGCGCGAACCGACGCGGTTGGCGCACCACCATGTTTGCCACACATTCCAGATTCGCGTAGATGTTCGGGTGTAGCATGAGCTGGATTGCCGCCTCCTCGAGAAAAGCCCAGCCGTCATGCACGATTTCAAAGGTAAGGTCCGGAAATGCCAATGCCGCCGTCGAAACGTCCTCGACACGCACCGCATCGATCGGCCCTGGCCCTACGGGCTGCGCCTTGTGAAAAGCCAGGTGTCTGATCCCGAGGGCGCGGGCTTTTTCAAAGAACGGAAAGGCGCGCTCCGGATCGTCATAGAACATCGTCACCAGGCGGTTCGACTCAGCGTCAAAGAACCCATTAGACGGATAGAACTTGAAACCGACGGCTCCTTCGCTTGCCATTTTCTCCATCTGCTCAAAGGCCGGTTCCGGATCCTCTGCAAATGTGTCCACACACCCGTATAACAGCACTCGATCAGGCGCGATCCTTTTGAGGTCGACACTCGTATCCCAACGAGCGGCGCCGTCACGGAAATACGAAGAGATAGCCACGCTATGATGGACCACCATGTCTACATCGCTCTCAACAAAGAAAGTGTGCGCCAAATCCTCCGCTCGCCACCGGGCCGTAAATTCTTCGGGCGTCAGCAAATAACCCGGTTCGAGCGATTCTAACGATTCATGACCCAGCATATAGGCGAACTTTTGCAGATTGCCGTACCGCTCGGGGGCACAGCTCGGGATGCGGTTCTCATCTGAGAAATCGTAAGCATGAGCTACGCCATCGATGACAAAAACATCTTGAATCATGTCGCTCCTCTTTTATGCAACCATCGCCTGCTCAGGTGGCTACATAGTCGGCCACAACCTTATAAGAGTGGCGCACGAGGATCTCCTGATCCTGCAGTATGAAATTAGCCTTGCCACCAGATGCCAACGTAGCTTGAATGTTCTCCAGCGTGCTGAGATCTTCAAGCCAGGTGTCGCGCAGCGCACACTTGGCGTATTCCTGGCTGAAGCGTTGTCCGGCATTGATGGCCGCCGGGTAATAGGTCTTCGTCTCCCACACCGTTCGATCTACCGCCAGCGGCCAGAAATGGTAGGTGAAGAACATCCCATCAAAAACAAAGATCGAAAAATTCGGAAAAAGATAATAGGAATCAAACGCCCAGATCGGATCCCGGGTAGGGTTTATCCCAGCCGGTAACTGGTCCATCGTGACCTCTCTCTTGATGTAGGACTTCCCGAATTGATGGGCCACAAGTTGAATTGGCGTCGGGCTAAATTCCGGGTTCCCGGGAACAGACATCATTCGATGTGGACCAAAGAGACCGAATTCCAGAACATGGATGAATGGGTTGTCTTTGCTGGCATAAGCCTCGCCGCCAGAACGTTTATGTACAAACCGCGCATGCCAGGCTTCCTGGAAGGCATCGAGGGCCACCTTCCAATTGACTTTCACTTCGGCCCGGTAGGCGTCACGGGGCGTTAGCTCACGGAAAGGGTATCCACTGAGGCGTTCAGGCAGCTCGCCCAAGAATTCCCGGAGAGTCTGCGCTGGTTGGGGATCCAAGTTGATGAAGATGAACCCCTCCCACACATCTGTCGCCACCGGAGTCAAACCCTGCTCCTGCGGATCAAAATCAAAGAACTGCTCTTGATCCGGCACGTGCACCAATGCTCCGGTGGAGTCATAAACCCACCCATGAAACCCGCACACAAACCCTTTCGTCCGCCCCCCGCACCCACGCACTACCTTATTGCCACGATGCGAGCACATATTGTGGAATGCGCGAATCACACCATCCTTGCCTCGCACCACCAGTATTGAGCTTTGACAAACCTCTAGTTCTTTCACGAAGTAGTCGCCGATCTCCGGGATCTCTTCTTCACGTCCAATGTTGAGCCAGACGCGACGAAAAATCCGCTGGCGCTCACGTTCGAAGTAATCAGAGGAGATGCAAGGTTCAATTGGCACCGGAGCTGTGCCGAGCTCTGGATACTTCGCGGTCCATTTCTGGTCAGTTAATACTTTCGCCATTTCGATCTCCTCTCTGTCGAAAGCCTTAGAGGTTTTGAGCAGAAAGGCCGAAGCTTAAACAGATTGGGTAGTCATCTTGGGGCTGCCCAGTCACCGATCAGTAAAAAGATTGCCAAACGGGTGAACATGCAGAACGGGAACTCTATTAGGCTTTCCCTCGTCTTAGCGGGCTACAGGCGCTCGTAAGCCGGGATGGTAAGGAACTCGGCAAACTCCTCACCAAGGGCTACCTGCTCAAAAATTTCGCGCGCCTCATTGTAGCGACTGCGTTCGAAGGCCTCGCTACCGATGCTTTGACTGATCTTCTCGAGTTCTTCATCCGCAAGCCTTCCAACCAACTCGCGGCTGACTTTTTGACCTTCACGCAGCGCGGCTCCGTAGCGCAACCACTGCCAGATCTGAGATCTCGAAATCTCCGCAGTGGCGGCGTCCTCCATCAGGTTGTAGATCGCCACCGCCCCGATCCCATTCAGCCACGACTCCACATATTGAAGGGCCACCGCGATATTGTTTCGTAAGCCGGCCTCGGTGATCTCGCCTTCAGGAACGCGAAACTCCAAGAGCTCAGCCGGCTTGACGGTTACCTCCGTTCGCTTCCGAGCGACCTGATGACGTTTGTCTCCGAGGACCCCATCAAAGACTTTGCCGGCAACGGGAACGAGGTCCGGGTGGGCCACCCACGTACCGTCAAAACCGGCGTTGGCCTCACGGACCTTATCTTCCGTAACTTTTGTGAGCGCTACTTCATTCACTTGCGGGTCGCGCCGGCTGGGAATGAAAGCAGCCATCCCGCCAATCGCGTGGGCTTCACGCCGGTGACAGGTCTTCACCAGGAGTTCGGTGTAAGCCCTCATGAAAGGCACCGCCATGGTGACCTGCATTCGATCGGGCAGAATGAAGTCCGGCCTCATACGGAATTTCTTGATGATGCTGAAGATGTAATCCCAGCGCCCAGCGTTTAAGCCCGCCGAATGGTCCCTGAGTTCATATAAGATCTCGTCCATCTCGAAAGCAGCGGGAATGGTCTCAATCAGCACCGTTGCCTTAATGCTACCCCGCGGGATCTCGAGAGAGTCCTGAGCATAGTTAAAGACATCGTTCCACAGCCGGGCTTCCAAATGACTTTCCAGCTTGGGCAGATAGAAGTATGGACCACTGCCCTTTTCCAACAACCTGAGGGCGTTGTGAAAAAAGTAGAGGCCAAAGTCAAAAAGACTGGCTGAGATGGGTTCGCCTTCAACCAGGAAGTGTTTCTCAACCAGGTGCCAACCTCGGGGGCGGACCAGCAACGTCGCCACGTTTTCCTTCAGCCGATAGACCTTACCTTCGGGACTCGTATGCTCGATCCTTCGCTCGATCGCGTCGATGAGGTTCACTTGACCACTGATGACATTCTCCCAGGTCGGCGAGTTTGCATCTTCAAGATCGGCCATGAAGACACGAGCGCCCGAATTGAACGCGTTGATCATCATCTTGCGTTCCACCGGACCCGTTATCTCGACCCTCCGATCCTCCAAATCATTGGGTACCGGTGCTACCTTCCAGTCACCTTCGCGGACTTGCCTGGTCTCAGATAGAAAGTCGTAGACAGCGCCTCGGTCAAGCTGCGATTGTCTTTCGGTTCTGCGTTGGAGTAGGGACTCGCGTTGCGGGTTGAACTCGCGGTGCAAACGCGCAACAAAACCGGCCGCGTCAGCAGTCAAGACTTCATCAAACCGCCCCGCCACCTGTCCCTTGATCTCAAAATCTTGCTTCAGGTTCAATTTCATATCGGGCCTCTGCGTCCTTACTAAACTAACCAAAGCTGATGGCCACGGAACCGAGAGCGCCGAAATTTGCCCGGACGGCGTCTCCTCTCGATACCACGAGTGGGGTCGCCAGCGATCCCGAGAGGATCACCTCGCCCGCTTCCAACTGGTCTCCCGTCTCCGAGAGTTTGTTGGCTAACCAGACCACCGCGAGAGCTGGATTCCCAAGCACAGCTTTGCCGGTGCCCGCAGCAACAACTTCACCATTTTTCTCCAACTCCATCTGCGCTCCCGGGAGATCCAGGTCATTAACCGCAAGCCTGGTGTCTCCAAGAACAAACATTCCATGAGAGGCATTGTCAGCAATTGTGTCCGCGCTCTTGATTCGCCAGTCACGTATGCGACTGTCGATGATCTCAAAGGCGGGAACCAGATAGTCAACAGCCGAAAGGACATCGGGAATGGTGAGTCCTGGTCCTCGCAACCGATCCTTCAGGACAAAGGCGATTTCAGCTTCCAGTTTTGGTTGTAGCAAGCGGTCAAAGGCGATCTGATCGCCGGCTCCAGCCGCTCCGCTATCAAGCAAATAACCGTAACCAGGCTCATTCATGCCGAGCATCTGTTGCACTGCCGGAGCTGTAAACCCAACCTTCCTTCCTCTCACTTTACTGCCCTGCCTGGTTTTTTGGCGTACCACTTCTTTCTGAATTGCGTAAGCATCCTCGACTGTGAGATCGGGATGGCCATCCGTTAGTGGATCTATTGGCTGTCGCTCGAGCTCTGCTCGCTGGAGTGCTCGTGCCAGTTCTTTTAATGTGTCGTCCTTCACTAAAGCTGGTCCTCCAATACCCGAGGCATTTTTCAATTGCGGACTACTGCCCGCTCGCTGGCAGCAACCTGAGCCAAACGAGAAAGAACAAAGTCACGGTCATGAGTTGCAAGAAAGAACCCGATCGGTGGTGTGAAGCGCGAAGTCATAAAACTGTGGATCACCGCCTCAGCGGCCCGGCGCAGATCAATTCCGTGCTGCCGTCGGGTGTTGTGAAAGCTTTCATGAAGCGAGACTCCTTCCCAGTTGAGAACCCGGAAACCTTCAAGCAGTTTGCCGATGAATTTGCGTTGATCGATATCCAGGAGATTGGCGTGAGGTGGTACCAAGTCGTAGGACATCGAACTCTCGATGCTCCAGTTGCTTTCGTCCTCAGCCAGTTCTCGGTTCGGGTAAATGACCTCTCCTGCCTTGATTGTGACGACTGGGGCAATCAACTGCTTTCCGCGGCGAGTCTTTCCCGTGGTGTCGTCGAAGACGAAATCGCCGTTTTGGATCTCGACGACCGTGACATCGGCGGGCATGCCTGGCTTGAGGCTGCCGGCTTTGTCTGTGAAACCAAGCTGTTCGGCCGGATTAACCGTGACACGCTCGAGCACGTCTTCGAAGCTCATGCCAATGGCCATCAGAGCGGACATCACATGCATCAGGGAATAGACTGGCCCCGTGACGTTGATCTGTTGAAGGTCGGTGCTGATTGTACTTGGCACGATCCCCTGGTGCATCAGTTGTTCTGCTACGTCGAAACTAAAGTTAAACCCTCCAAAAGCCAGATCGAACCAGACACCGCGATCCCTTGCGGCGAGCGCCTCAGGTAAGACTTTGCCATCTTTGCCAATCAGATTTCCCGGGCAGGGCGTATAGCAATGGGTGACATAATCACCGGCTTCCAACAGATTCAAGGTCGGCTCTGTGTAAGTTTCTGGAGGCGATTCGAAAAGTTCCCCGATATGAACATAGAGAGGCAACTCGAGTACATTGGCCACGCCTTTGGCTATCTTCATTGGGCCCAGGCCGAGAGCCGCAAACTCGGCCATCTTCAATCCAACAATATGATCGCGGTTCGCCTCCACAATATCGAGCATGCGGTTGATGGGAATATCGATTAGACTGCGCGCCCCGGTCCATGTGTCCTGAAAACCGTAGATACCTGCGGCTCGCATCAATAACCATAGATAGATGTCGGTTTTAGTCTGGCCGAGAATCAGGGCTTCAAACTCATCCCACGTATAGGCGCCTGCCCCTCCGGCATCGACCATGCTGGTGGTGCCTAGATTGACTCCGATACTGTCAGGGTCGGCAAAGGCAATACCACCATACGCGTGCACGTGAATGTCGAAGAAACCCGGACAAACAATCTTGCCACTAAGATCCAGGATCTGGTCATCAGGCCCTGCCTCCAGGTTTTGGCCGATGGCGCCTATCTTGCCCTCGGCAATCGCGATGTCGGCAACACCGTCCAATCCCTGGGCGATATCGACTACGAGTCCATTCTTGAGAAGGAGTCCTTTATTCACTGGATTAGACAACAGTCCAACTGTTTGTTCTGAGTTCGTGTCATTTCGTGTGTTTTCGTGGATCTTGTTTTTCCCGCGGTGAAGATCTATCGAGGGAATCACGAAACTTCACTAACGAGTCAACCCGAATTGAGTCGTACGCTGAGACGACCGTTTTCCACCTGGACCTCGTGTACTCTTAAGTTGAAACCCGGACAATTGAGCCCCCGACCGTGGTCCAGACTAAACATAAAGCCATGTAACGGACACTTTAATGACTTACCTACGATCCTTCCCTCTGCCATATCCCCATCCTGGTGTGGACACCAGCGATCCATGGCGAGATAGCGATCGCCGTGCCGAATGATAACGAGATCTTTACCCTTAACTTTGACTCCTTGAAGTTGATCAACGGGAGTTTCATTAAGATCGAGCACCTCCTCCCAGGATGGCCCTTCTTCTGTCATCGCTTCGTTACCCGGAGAGCTGTTCGAATGCGTGTCCGGCTCGGAGCACGGTCGCGTCCTCCCAGTAGCGGCCGACAAGCATCATTCCGACGGGCAGACCATCCGAAAAACCGCAGGGAACGTTGAGCGCAGGATGTCCTGTCACGTTGAAAGGACAGGTGTTGGCAACCGCTTCCATCGAGCGCGCCACCCTTTCGATAAGTCCGGCGTCTGGCGGGGGGAGCGGTCGCGCCTTCATTGGTGTCGTCGGCATCACCAATAGATCGACCTCCTTGAGCGCATCGTCGTAGGATTGCTTAAGAGTTCGGGCCAGGTTCTGGGCCTTTGCATAGTAGCGACCGTAGTAGTTATCACTCATGTATTGGCCCATCAGGAACATGAGTTTCGTCGTGGGAGACAGATCGTTCGGACGAGTCCTCATTCCCCGGGCATAGGCCTCCAGCAAGCTGCTCGTGTAATAACCTTTCCAGTTAGTACCGAGGCCGTTACCCTTCGCTACCATCGTGGTGACGCCTTCGACTCCGATTCCCATGAAAATAGCCATGCCGTCACGATGCCAGGGCAATTCCATGGTAGTCACCCTGGCGCCGGCCCTTTCCAATTGTTGCGCCGCATCCTGGACCATTTGATCAACGTCCGGTTCCGACACTCCTTCAAGTCCGAACCCTTGCTTGACGAGAGCAACGCGCAGCCCCTTTGCATCACCTGTTAATGCTCTCGTGTAGGACTCCGTGCGGGCCTCTGCCTGCCGTGGATCGAACCCATCCTTGCCCGCAATCACTTCGAGCAGGAGAGCCGCATCCGTGACCGTGCGCGTCATTGGCCCAAGATGATCGATTGTGTACTCCAGCGATGAGGCCCCGGTATAAGGAACCAGGCCGTAAGTCGGCTTGTGACCGACTACTCCGCTCCAGGAACTGGGCACGCGGATAGAGCCGGCCTGATCCGCCCCGACCGACATGTCAACATCGCCGGCGCCCACCAGTGCAGCACTGCCACTCGAAGAGCCTCCCGCTGAATAACCGCGCTTGTGAGGATTATGAGTTGGACCAGTATCAGCAAGGTGACTCCCGCCGGAGAGACAGAAGCTCTCGCACACTGCCTTGCCGGCAATTTCGCCTCCCTCATCGAGAATGCGCGTCACAACGGTGGCGTCTACGTCCGGCACATACCCTTCAAGCACAAAGCTGCCGTTCATCATAGGAATGCCGGCCACACATACATTGTCCTTGATCGCGATTCGCTTTCCGGCCAGCTTTCCCGAGGCTGCGCCTTTGATCGAACACTTCCAGTACCACGCATTGAGGGGATCTTCTTCCGCCGTAGGCCGGTAGCCAACGCTGCGCGGGTATTTCACTGGGGGTCTGGTCTCGACCAGTTGGTCCAATCGCCCGAGCGCTGCAATGACGCCTTCAGAAAGGCCCTGGTAGGCCGCCAGATCGTCTTCCGTCAGATCGAGATGGTAAGAGTCTGCGGCTTTTCGAAGGTCGTTGAGAGATGGCTTCCTAACAGACATTTTTCGAACGACTCCTGTGCCTCGGTGTCAACGTGCTTTGTGGTGCCATAGAGAAACTCCAGCTCTTCAAAGACCACTAACGGGAGTTGGTGGACTCTTCGACCCTCCTACAGTTTAGGGCGCTTCGGAGTGCTTGTGTCTTGTGGTCCATTAGGCTGGGTCGAACAATCCCCCAACTCCCGTTGGGGGTATTCCAGTCTTGTTTTCTCACGTCTTCGGGCTAGGTTGGGTCGAATAATCCACCAACTGCCGTTGGTGGTCTTAGGCCCTTTGTTAGGGTAGCTTCAAACACCCAAAACGCTTTGCCAAAACCAAAAATTGACTTTGTATACGTAGTCAGAGAAGGGAGGCGCTATTCATGACCCTGCCTACCGTTTAAGGTGAACATGATCTCATTCAGTAGTTTTTCCCGGTCGATTACCTGGCCTGCTCTGATCACAACTTCGATATTTCGCGTCTTCTTAATGTCTTCGAGAGGATTTCCCCGCACTAATAACAGGTCCGCAGTTTTCCCGATCTCCACAGTGCCCAACGATTGCTGACCGAGGTAAGAGGCTGCCGTCTTTGTTGCCGCCGTTAGGACTCGATTCGGCGTAACACCGGCCTGTACCATCAACTCCATCTCTCGATGCACCGCGATCCCTGGAAAAGATCCCGGCACCCCCGTGTCCGGACCTACTCCGATCGCTACTCCATTTTCCGAGAGCTTCTTTAAATTCGCGTCTATCGTCGGCAACTGTTGCTTGATGTAATCCTGTCTGATCGACTTCTCGAAGCTATTCAGAGGCTCGGCGTCAGTCAGCGTCTTCAGCGTCTTTTGCGGCACGGTCCTTTTTACAAACTCCTCGGCAACCAGGGACCGAATCGAATGCTCGTCAAAGACATCGTGATAGACGGAAAGCGTCGCGAGATACATTGTTTGGCTCTTTCTTGCCAGCTCAAGGTACTCGTCATCGACCGGCTCGGTGATCGCTGAGTGGGCCATCACATCGGCGCCTGCTCGCATGGCATCCTTATGATCGTCGGTCCGATAGGCGTGCACCATCACCTTTAGTTTATTAGCGTGGGCCTCGCTGATTACAGCTTCCATCAACTCCCGCTTCAATTTTGGCAGTGGCCTTGTAAAGGAACTGCTCATGTCATCGTAGAAGAGTTTCAGAATTTCGACCTTGGCGTTTGCGAGCCGCCTCACCTGCTGTTTGATGCTCGAACGATCACTCAATTCGATTCTGGCGTCCGGGTGGTTCGCGCCGCCCCAACCGCCGGGCGCGGTGAATCCTGCGCCAGAGATAAACAGTCGCGGAGACGGAAAGGCATTTCGGGAAACCAAACTCTGCAACTGCATTCCAGATTCGAGTGGCTGCACGGGGACATAAACTGCCGTGACGCCCCAGTAGAGCATCTGCTTGAGGGCTCTCTGCTGTTCAACTGGGTCGTAAGACATGCTCTTCTCTGAGATGGTGTCAAACCCGCCGCTGATGAGATGAGCGTGCATATCAATGAGGCCAGGCAGCAATGTTTTTCCCGTCGCATCAATGATCCGAGCGCCTGCAGGAGCCTTAAGATTACCGCTCGTGATTTTTGTGAATCGCCCGCCTTCAATGAGTATCGAAGCGGCTTCCAGAGGAGCCTTACCGGTACCATCTACAAGCAGCCCATTGCGAACCAAGATCGCATCTCGAGAAGCGTCGGCCAGTTCCGGCCCAACGATGAAAGAGCCTGCCAGAGCGACACCAGAGGCCTTTAGAAATTTCCGTCTCGAGAGATCCAAGAACAATTCCTTCAAGGTTTAGAGCTATCCGTCTTATCCGTCCTATTGGTCCTATTGGTCTTAATTCCAGGGCTCTAGTTGAGGAAAGGCCAACCAGTAGAAAGCGGAAACCCCGCTCTTTTTGCAACCCGCTCTCCTGCCACTGCAGCCTCGCTAACGATCTCATCTTCTTCTTTGACGTGACCGTCGATGAGAACCTGTTCGCCGTCAACGAAGACGTGCACCGCCCGAGCTGAACCATGCACCAGGGCGTTGGCAATGTTGTAGACCGGAGTGCCCACATCGAATACGCTTATATCAGCTCGCTTGCCGGTCTCAATCGAACCTGTTTGATCAGTCCAACCCAGAGCGCCGGCTCCTCCCGCGATTAACCATTCCAAAGCCCGCTCGGCGGTTAGCACTGAACGATCTTTACGCGCGTCGGTGTAAACAGCACACGCCAGATCGGCTGACCTCAGCAGGTCCACATGATTGGACGCATTCAATGCGTCAGTGCCCAGCGCCACCCGGGCCAGATCGGGATGGCGCCCAACGGAACTCACCCCTGAAGAAAGACGCATTGCCGAACCGGGAGAGAAGACCACCGTAGCACCACTCCGGTTGAGCGCTTGTACCTCGGCTTCAGTGATGTGAATTGCGTGCGCGATCACACACCGATGATCGAGGACGCCGAGTTTTTCAAGATGAACCATCGGATCGCGGCTTGTCCTTTCGCGGTAAGCCTCGCCATCGTTGGGCGCCGGCGACATATGAAAGGTCCAATGGCGATCAAGCTTCCGGGCCAACTCACCTGCCGCCTGATAAAGTTCGTCTGAACAGATGGCCGTGCCAAGAACATTGGGCCAGACCTCCACGCGATCGAACTTCAGTTCAAGCGCATCCTGGACCAGACGGACAGCCTGCTCCGTGGTTGTCGAAAAGAACCCTGGCGCCGGCCAGCGATCGCCGGCCCAGACGCCGATAGATCCGCGAATGCCCAAACCTGCAAGACCATCGAGAACGGCCGCAGGATATCGACAGGTACCAGCCTCGATGAATGCCGTGGTGCCCTGCTTTAACATCTGCAATGCCACGAAGCGGGCTGCGGCCCTCTCATCCTCGGGGTTGGAATGTTCGTAAGGGGGCAGAATCCATTGCGCCATGTGGCTCTCACGAGGGCTGTCGTCAGGTTCAATCCCCGGGAAAAGTCCGTCTCCAGTGAGATGGATGTGGGCGTTGACTAAACCCGGGGTTGCTACCAGGCCTCGAAGCTCTATTGAGCGGGCGGCCTTCCAGTTTGGTAACAAAGTCGCCGAGTCACCTACCTCTGCAATCACGCCATTCCTTATGGCAATGGCCCCATTGCGAAAGACTCGGCGCTCCGCGTCCATCGTCACGACTATTGCATCGTGCAGGATTAGATCAGCGGTGTCAGGTGGCCCATCAGGGGGCCGTTTATTCTGCGTATTCAACGATCTTGATTCCCAGCGGACGGGGAGTGTAAAGCAGATCAAAAGGGCAAGCCGAAACACCGACGAGAACATCCATTTCTGCTCTGAGCGAGATATAGTCTCCTTTTTCGGTCACCGGTTCGCGAGTGTCGAAGCGGCCTTCCTCAAAGCCCTCCGCATTCATGAAGGCATTAAATACGTCAGGGACGTCGTCTTCCGATATACCGTAAGGAGCAAGCACTTCAGCGAGATTGTCCTGGCAACTTCGATGGCCCGGCAGCTTGAAGAACTCCTCGTAGACCTTGCGACTGCATCGCCCTCCATTCCAGGGCAGATGAACTCCGGTCGGGTCATCTACCACTGTCAACATGACGTTGTCGCGGGGAGACTTTGAGTATAGTTTCTTAATCTTTCTCATATCTCCCTCGCCTAACATCATGTTCAGAGCCGCGCTCCAACCGGCATGGAAGACCTCTTTGTAGTCGTTCGCATTGAGAAAGACCACGTCCGCCATCTGCTTTCCTTCAATCTCGACAATGCTCAAGACCTGCCCCTTCCGGACAACGAAGGCTTTTCCGTGACGCGCGGGAACAGTGAACTCAGTGACGACTGTTTCGTTCATCGAAATGACTCTCTTTCAATGTGAAAGATCTAGAAGAGAAACTTCAGGCCGAATTGCATGATGCGTTCGGTCGTCGACGTGTTCAGGACGCGGCCGAAGAACTGTGAATTCAAGTCGTTGACGGGCACGCCAAAGTTCGCATGATTAAAGAGATTGAAGACCTCCCAGCGAAACTCCAACCGTCGTTGTTCGCCGAATCTGAAATCCTTCGCCACTCCGATGTCGAAGTTCTGAATGCCATCGGTAATTAAAATGTTGCGCCCCGCATTCCCCTGATTCGGCGGGACCAACCGTCTAAATGCCGTTGTGTCGAACCAGCGTTCCGGGGTGCGCTGACCACTTGGCAGGTTTGGATCCCTCAGTAGATCGGCCCGATCATTTTCCTGAACCTGGTCGACGTTTGGATCCCGTGTGTCCATGATGGTAAATGGATGGCCTGACTGTAGCGAAACAATCCCGGTCACCCTCCAGTCGGCAAGAGCGTGTTTGGCAAACCCGGTACTGTTCCTGAAGAACGGCAACTCGTAGATGTAACTCAAAACGAAGCGGTGCCGCAGATCGAAGGCAGACGGTCCCCGTTCAGATCCCAGGTTTCGATTGTCCTGGGCGCGGCCAGCATTTTGTCCGGGAATCAGGAAGAAAGCCGTCGGGCTGGTTGTGTCATCAAGGGCCTTGGACCATGTGTAAGCTGCTTGAAACGACAGTCCGCGGTTGAGCCGTTGCGTGAGCGTCGTCTGTAATCCATGGTAGTTTGAGTTAAAGATTGAAGAAACTTGAAAGGTTGAGCCGAGTTGCGGTAAGGGACGGCGTTGCGTCACATTAAACGGAGTGGCATTGGCAGTCAGGGCCGGCTGATTGATGTCTACGTTGCCCTGAAGACGAGTCCCCTTATTGCCTACATAAGCGATCTCGGCTGCCAGTGAAGGTGTCAACTGATGCTGAAGTGTCAGGTTCCAATGCTGGATGTATGCCGGTTTCATATCCGGCGCGATCCAGGTAGCCGTCGTGCCTGGCCCAACCGGCACCGGGAAAGTTAGCGGCGGCGTGAAGGGGCTATTACCCACGAACGGATCGGCAAATGATGGTGGGAAGATAAGCACTGCAATGGGCTGATAGTCCGGCGCCTGGTATACGTTGTAGGTTTGAATCAGACCGGATTCGTCATAGAAGATGCCGTAGGCAGCGCGCACGCTCGATCTTCCGTTTCCGAAAGGGTCCCAGGCCAGGCCAACTCGGGGAGCAAAATTGTTCTTATCGGTTGGAAACAGTGTTCGGGGGACACCAGGATCACCAGAGTGGACCAAGCCTGTCGGCAAGGTAGGACTCAACGTCGATCTTGCGCCCGGAATAAAGGTCAGCAGAAGGTTATCCTGTTCCGTGTAACCCGGGGACAGTTCATACCTCAGACCGAGATTTAGAGTCAGGTTCTTCGTCGCTCGAAAGTCATCCTGCACGTAGAAGTAGTATGCGGTCTGGCGAAGAGCCTTGTCCTCTTTGCCGGCAGCCTGCAAGTAGAGAAAAGGGAAGCCCAGGAGAAAATCGGCCAGGGCGTTTCCGGTAGCCAGGCCGTTGAACGTGAATGAAGCATTGCCCAGCGAAGTGAAGAGGCTGGTCAACCGCGTGTGACGAATCTCGCCCCCAAATTTCAGTTGGTGTCTTGCGGTATTAAAAGAGACGTTGTCCACGAGTTGATAGAAATTGGTTACGCGCTTGCTGAAGATCGGCGGCCCCAACCCGGTGACGCCGGAGACTGCGATGACCGGCGCAACGTCGATCGAGGAGATTCTCGGGAACGTGAATCCCAAGGTGGCCGGGTCAACCTGATCAACGGGCCGGCCGGCGGCCACGTTCGCGCGTTGGTACGAGAGCCGGAACTCGTTAATTAATCGCGGCGAGAAGATATGCGTATCACCGAGCATCAGGCTCTGAAAACGATTTGCTTCCTCATTCGAGAATCCGGGCACTTGAATATTGGGGGCTGAGTTCGAGGCGAAGTGGCCTACGGGAACGAAGCGGACGCCTTCATCGAATAGGTACCGGCCCGTCAGCGTATTCTTGCCCCCCATCATGGTGTGGTCCAGTCTTATCATGAACTGGTCCCGATCATTTGAGCCGCTGGGCGCCGCGCTCCAAATGTTGGTTCCCACGTTCGGCTCCGGCCAAAGCTTCAACGTGTTGAGAATGTTGTTCGAGATCGGATTAATTCTCTGAGGGGGAATAATGCCGTTTGGAAACGGCTGGCCGGTAAAAGGATCGATCGGCTGGTTCGCCTCCTGCGAAAAGTTTCCTTGCCGCACCAGCATAGACGGGACCGGGGCGCTGACCGGTATGCCCTTTACCTGGCGAAAGCCTTCATAACTAAAGAAGAAGTAGGTTTTGTCTCTGATTACCGGGCCACCAATAGTCCCACCAAACTGATGCTGCTTCAGTGCAGGCACAGCAGGAGCAAAGAAGTTTCGCGCATCGAAGACATCATTGCGCAGGAACTCGTACACTGAGCCATGAAAATTTCTGGTGCCACTCTTCGTTAGAACGGTAACAATCGAACCACCCGCGCGTCCGAACTCAGCACCGTATGAGTTGGTAAGAATGCGAAACTCATGAAGGGCATCGGGCGACGGCACGATCATCGCCGAACCGGTAACCGGTTCGACATTGTTGACGCCGTCCAAAAGATGGTTGTTCGAACTAATTCGCATTCCATTCACGATGAAGTTGAATCGTGTGCCTCCCGGGGTATTGTTTGTGCCGCTCCCCACCGCATCGATGCCGGGCATGGAAGGCGTAACTCCCGCCTGCAACGGTCCTAACTCAAGAAAGTTTCGTCCGCTGAGAGGCAGATCAACGATTCGCTTCTCTTCCACCACTTTGCCCAAGGTTGAACTGCCTGCATCCACCTGCAAGGTCTCGGCCGTCACGACAACGCGTTCGGTCACGTCCCCCAACTCCATTGGAAAATCCACCCGCACATTCGTTTGTACCTGGAGATCAATGTCCTTTCGCTCGTACGGCCTGAATCCCGACGCCTCAACGGTGATGGAGTAGCGGCCTACAGGCAGCACCGTAAAATTGTAGAGACCGTCGGTGCCCGTAGTTGCCGTCCTCGTGAGCTTTCTTTCCTCGTTAATAACTGAGACTGTCGCCCCCGCGACTGCCGCGCCATTCGGGTCGCTGACTGTCCCGTACATTGTGCCGGTAGTTTGCGCACGCACCTGGAAGGCGGCCAGCGCAATCAGCATGAAAGCGATGACAACCAGGCAATGCCGTCTATTTAGAAACAGATCCGTATTGATCATTGTGGTTTCCTCCCTCCAACTTGGTGATCGATCTCAGTGGTCAACCATTAAGACCAGGTTTGGACAACAGCGAGGAGGTTTTGATGGGATACCCAGCTTGTTTTGAGACGTTCTACTCTGACGAACTTCCAATTTAAACAGGCGGGTGGGGCGCTGTTTGGTCACACGACTTTTGGTTGATTGGTTTAGCAGGCGGGCTACCGCCATCCCAGTTAAGTAACTGGCGTGCTATTAGGAGGATTTGTTCTGCGAAACATTTAAAGTGCTTCAGCTTGCGCTTTGAGGTACCGCTTCTCAATCAAGAGTCGCGCCTGATACTCGATAGCTTCGAGTAAAATCACCACGCGCTCGCGGTCGCCCACATCCTGATCAAGAATGCCCTTGAGTCCCTGGAGTGGCCCCTCTTGCACCGTCACCCGATCGCCCCGCCGCAATCGCGGAGGCTCGATCTGCAAATATCCGTCTTCACCTATACCATCGCGAACGGCCGCAATAATCTCGTCATCAACCGGGGTTGGTCGGTCTCCGTTTCCAACTACCCGCCGTACGCCTCGCGCGTACTGAATCAGGTGCAAGTAGGACGCGGGAGCGAATCGCGCAAACATATAGCCAGAGAACAATGGCCTGATCACCGTCTGCGCGACTCCCCAAACCCTCTTTTGCTGTTTGATCTGCGGCAAGAAAACCTCTAACCCAAGCCGCTCGATGTTCATCGCAGCCACGGCTTCCCGAGATGCGTAGGTATGAATAGCGTACCAGTTTGGCTCGCAACTGTGTTCCATGACAGTCCTTAGGCTAAACCACCCCAAAGGAGAGCAAGAGGATGCAATCCGGGTTCACGATGTGAGATAACTTTTTAAAAAACTAAGCTGTGACCTGGGCTTCCTCGTCAACAGCGGCAGGCTCTTTACTAGCTTCGACCTCGTGGTAACCGAGATCGGCCGAAAGCTCTCTTGCGACTTCCATAACAGTGAGCGCAAGCACGGGCAACTTCTCTTCAGTGATCCGGAAAGTCGGTCCGGCGATGCTGATCGCAGCAACAACCCTTCCCGAATAGTCTCTGATTGGCGCTCCAATACATTCGAGCCCTTCCTCGAACTCTTCGTTATCTACTGCGTAGCCCTGTTCTCGAACTCGCCGGAGACCCTCCCGTAGCTGGGCGGGCGTGGTTAATGTATTGCGTGTGTAAGCCTTCAATCCTCTACTTTTAACTAACTCTCCAACTTCTTCTTCTGGCTGAAACGCAAGCAAGGTCTTGCCGGCGCCGCCACAATGCGCTGGGTAACGGCGGCCTACAATGGAGGGCACACGAACGGTGCGTGGCGCCTCAAACTTCTCGAGATAGAGCACCTCGCCATCATCCAGAATGCACAGATGGGCCGTTTCTCCGGTTTCGAACGCGAGCCGTTGCAGATGGTGCCGCGCCTTTTCACGCCAGTCGAGATGCGCAATCGCTTTGCTTCCCAGTTCAAACAACTTGAGTCCCAAGCGATACTTGCCGTTGTTCAGACTCTTCTCGATAAAGCGGTGTTGCTCAAGCACTCCAACAAGCCGGTGGGTCGTGCTCTTGTGCAGCTGGAGCCGCTCGGAAAGCTCTATCAGCGATAGCTCGGGGCCATCACTACATAGCAGTTCTAGAATGCCCAACGACCGTTCCAGTACCTGCACCTTATAGGGGGAGGACTTCTGGTTGTTTTCCATAACTATGTCTCATATCTTGAGATGCCGTATTAAATACCAGAATTCGATGTAACAGTCAACAATAATGTGCGGAGGTGTGAACGGGAGGTTATGTGTACTTCAGGGAGGCCTTTATCTAGTGGACCAACTGCCCCCGGTCAATGAGAGTTTTATCTCCGGCCTGCATGCTGGCTTCCTCGAGAAGAAACCACAACGGCCGGCCCAGCGGCGATCTATTGGTCCCACCCGATTCCCAGTTGTCGCCGAGTGAGATACGGACGAAGCCTGCTCCATAACCGAAATATGGCAATTCACCCGAGGGCAACACCGATGTTAGTAACGGATTAGTGCCGATAACAACTTCACCTATCTTATCGATGTCGCCTCCGATATTCTTCCACTCGGCGCGAAATTCATCCGCATTCTTTTCAGCATGCAGCCTGATAATTCGCCCCGCCCTGAAGTCAATCTCGACACCTTCTGCCGTGCCTGATCGGATTGGTGTTTGCCGCAATGCCAACCTTCCTTCAACTGATCCGACATCGGGAATGAAACGGAGCGCTCCCACCGGAACCTCCATCTCGCGATCTCGGACTGTCTTTGCCTCACGCGACTTCGCGGGCGACATATCACCGTCATTCTTGTGGAACCAGGCATTGCGCGGCACGTGCATGCGCAGGTCCGTTCCGCCTGGACCAGTGATGCGTATGGTCCGATCTCGCAGTGCATCGATTAGTCGGTCCTGTTTCTTTCATAGCATTGCGTAATCTGTATCCAGCACAGCGTCTTCATACATGCGATTGAGCGTGCGAATCTCCTCAGGACTCCGTCCATCCGGAGCAGCGATCCAATGGAAGTGAATGCTGCGAACGTGCGACGCCGCGACCAAACGCTCCCAACGCAAGTCCGGCCATGTATGCCGGGCTGGTAGCCAAAGGAAGATGTTCGCCTTCTCAAAGAGAGATTGGAGCATGCTCACAACTTCTTTTTCACGCTCTTTGGACTTCGCCTCATTTGCTGAAAGGACTTGTACAGCTTCCAACGGGTTGGCCACCCGGGCCGCACTTGTTTCCGGCGGCTCAAAAGTGAGCGGAATGATCGGATGGACCCCGGCCCTGCTCAAGTCCCAGTAGATAGCCTCGGTCAACTCGGGATAGTAGGTTGGATCGTGAACCAGTATGGCGCGCTCGCCTGCAAGGGGTTGCAATAGGGCCACTACTCTTTGCGCGAGCCTCGTGGAGTCAATGGAAGGAAGTTCCGCGGGCGCACTCGCGGATTTTCTCTGTTGGTAATTTCGAGCCAATGCCGCTTCAACAACCGCAGAAGAATTCCATGTTGCTAAGCCGCAGAACGTCAGCCCTAGTAGCGCGTCGCGCCGTGATAGTTTCACTGCCATAGTTTTCGGTCTTTAAACAGCGGGCTGTGCCAGAACCCCTGGTGAGACTTTCCGCGGAAGCCATCTTCCATCTGAAGAGTCACCGAGCAGCTTCCCATTCTCGACAATCACTTTGCCTCTCAGAACTGTCATTACCGGGTAACCCTTGCATTCAAAGCCCTCCCAAATGCTGTAGTCAGAGTCGGCATGGAGGTCGTCAAGAGTCAGTGTCTTTCTAAGCGTTGGGTCGATCAGCACAAAGTCTGCATCGCTGCCTGGGGCAATCGCCCCCTTCTGCGGATACAGCCCAAGGATTTTTGCAGCGTTTGTCGAAGTAATAGCCGCAAACCTCTGTAACGACAACTGCCGCTCGACGACAAGCTTTGTAAAGATCACGGGGAGCCGCGTCTCGATGCCGTTGTGACCGCCGCATACTGTCTCAACCGTTTGCCCTGAGAGCTTCACATCTTTATGGGTGGTCCATTCATCAGTCGCCGTGGTGCAGAGCCGGCCATCGAGCAACCCTGCGATCAATGAATCTCGATCCTCAGCATATTTGATAGCTGGGTAGGTATGAATGAGAGTGCCGTCAGGTTTTTGATAGTCCTCACATGTGAATTCGAGATAGTTATGGAGCGCCTCGCCGTAGACGGGCTGACCGGCGCTGCGGGCTTCAGCAATCGCGGCTACTCCCTCTTTCGCCGTCGCGTGAACGAAGTACACTCCTGTTTCCGTGTGTTGAGCCAGGCGAAGGATCTTGCGAAACGAGATGTCCTCGGAAAGATTGTTGTGCACAAGGTGCAGGTTATATCCATGATCGTGGCCTTCCCGTTTGAGTTTATCGATCATATAGGTGACGATCTCGTCTTCCTCTGCATGGACCGCCATTATTCCGCCATGCCGGGCAACTTTTTTAAAGACGGCCCAGAGGTGACCGTAGGGGACGCGAAAAGGCTGATGCACGGTAAAGATCTTGAAGCTGGCGACGCCCTCCTCGATGGCTTCACCGATCTGATCGATCAATTGCGGGGCAGCCTCGAGTTCGTCTCCTCTCAAAATGTGGTGAAAAGCGAAATCGGTGTAGCAATGATCTTTAAAGACTTCGCGTCGTTCCTCAATAACCCGCATGATCGGCTTTTGATCCGGACCTGAAACCGGTGCGAAGTTAAAGTTGCCGGCGAAGTCCAGAATCGTCGTTACTCCCCCGAAGGCGGCGGCGCGACTCGCCATCTGGGGTGGTGAAGTGATCACTTCGGGTCGTCCGGCCCATTTCTCGGGTATGGGGATGCCAATATGAGCGTGCGGCTCAATTCCCCCCGGCAGCACGATCTTTCCTCGCGCATCGATGACTCGTCCGGCTTCCGACTTCAGGGTTCCGGGAACGGTAACGGCGGCAATCTTCTCATTCAGCACGCCAACGTCCATCTCACTTACGTCGTCAGGAGTTACTGTCAGACCACCCTGGATGATCAAATCGAACATCTCTCACGCTCCTCTCTGCTCGTAGGCATGCGCTGCGTTGAGCACTGTGCTTTCTTCGAAGTGGCGACCCACAAGCATCATTCCGATCGCCAGATCCTCCACTTTTCCGCAGGGAATGCTTATCGCCGGATGACCGGTGATGTTGAATGGCACCGCATTAGCTCCAGTACCGAATGCGGCCCGGAAATAGGCAGGCAAATCCGGATTCACTGGAATCAGCATTGGCTTCATCGGCGTAGTTGGCATAACCAGAACGTCCGCCTGAGCAAACGCCGCGTCATACGCCGCGCGCAACGAACGAGCGAGATTCTGGGCCTTCGAGTAATAGTGTCCGTTGTAACGATCGCTCATGTACTGTCCAAACAGCGCCAACAGCTTCACAGTTGCCGGAAGATCGTTTGGCCTGCTCCGTCGCGCTCTCCCATAAAAATCACGTAGTCCGAGCGAGTAATGGCCTCGCCAGTTGAAGCCCATTCCATCACCGCGCACCATGAATTCAGTCGCGCCTTCCATATATATTGCATAGGCGATATGGATAGCGTCCCGATGCATCGGAATCGATATGTTCGTGACCGTCGCACCCAACTCCTCCATATTGCGAGTTGCCGATCTAACGGCCCCGTCAACTTCTTCATCGGATGCCCCTTCCCAATCGAATCCCTCCTTCAACAACGCTATGCGCAGACCTGAAATATCTCCGGTGAGTGCCTTTGAGTAATGTTCCTTCGGAATGCTTACCTGTCGCGGATCGAGTCCGTCTGCGCCAGCGATCACTTCGAGCAACAGAGCTGTGTCAGCCACCGTGCGGGTCATTGGTCCAACGTGATCAAGGGTAGGTTCGATTGGAAAGATTCCGGTGTAAGGCACCAGACCGTAGGTGGGTTTAAGGCCCACAATCCCACACCATGCCGCGGGTAACCGGATCGAACCTCCTTGATCTCCACCAAGGGCCATTTCAACAGCCCCCGAGGCTACGAGCGCGCCACAACCACTTGACGATCCCCCTGTCGAATAGAGCATGTTGCCCGGGTTTCGGACGGGTTTGCCATCGCCGGTGTGGCTATTCCCCGAACAACAGAAGCTCTCGCAAACGGCCTTGCCGACTATCTCGGCGCCCGCGTCAAGAATGCGCGTGACGACCGTCGCATCCTCGTCGGGAATAAAGCCATCGAGCACAGCCGAGCCATTTCGCAATGGCATGCCGGCCAGGCAGATATTGTCCTTCAGTACGATTTTGCGACCTTGGAGTGGGCCAGTCTCAGCACCTTTTATTGAACAGCGCCAGGCCCAGGCGTTGAACGGATCTTCCGCTTCGTCAGGGGCGCACCCGGAATCGCGGGGATAACTGACCGGCAACTTCGGTGCATGCAGTTGATCGAGGCGAGCATAGGAAGCAAGTGTATCCTCGGCAATGGCACGCAAGGCTTCGAGTTCAGTATCAGCCAGGTCGAACCCATACGTAGCCGCGATCCGCCTCAAATCAACGATTGCAGGTCTGAATACGGACATATCCCTTGAATCCCGATCACAGTCCTCTTAGACAGCAGTGTATCCGCCATCCACCACCACCACGCTGCCGGTCATATAACTCCCGGCCTCCGAAGCCAGCAGTAACGCTGCTCCCACAATTTCTTCCGGAGAACCGATGCGGCCCAGGGGCACCGCCTCGTTTATCGCGTGGACAAATTGAGGCTCACCCAAAAAGGGTTCGGTCATTGGTGTGCGCAACGGACCAGGCGCGATGGCGTTAACCAGGATCTTGTCCGTTGCCCATTCCAGCGCGAGCGACTTAGTTAGAAGGACCAGCCCACCTTTACTGGCTGTGTATGGCGCGCAGTTATCGCGTCCAACGATGCCAAGCTGGGAAGCGACGTTAATGATCCTTCCACCCCTTCGAGACTGCATATGGCGGGCAACGGACCGTGCGAGAAAAAAGCAGGCCTTCAAATTAACCGTGTGCATTGCGTCCCAAACAGCCTCGTCGATCTCAATCGCGGGTCCGGGCAGCATGATGCCGGCATTGTTCACGAGCACATCGATCGGTCCGGCCCGTGCGATAACCTCTTCAACAATTGCTGGTAGGGCAGCGATGTTGCTCAGGTCAAAAGTAAAGCTATGCAGTCGCTCACGCTCAGCGATCTCAAGTTCTAATGCGAGTTCACCAAGCAGACGCCCTTCTCGCTCGATTGCCGCAACCGTCGCCCCGCGACTCAGGAAAGCGCGCGTCAAAGCAGTTCCCACCCCGCCACCGGCTCCGGTTATCAACACAACTTTCCCGGCAACTGAGAACAATGGGTCGCTCTTCATTCTCTAGCTCTCAATGTGTAGGCAATGTCTTGTTCAATCGCGCCAGGGTGGCAAAGTCGATCTTCAGATGTTCGTAGAGCCGGCGGTAGAGTGTGAAAAGCTCTGTGTACGTTGAGTGTTTATCCGGTCTGGGTTCAAAAACCGCGCGAAACTTCACCATTGACTGAGCTGCTTCTGAGAGACTTGCAAAACATCCGATGCCCCAACCGGCGATGATTGCCGTCCCGAGTTGGCCCGATTCATGAATCTCCGGGACGAACACCGGGCGACCAAGCACATCCGCTTTAATCTGATTCAAAACATCGTTGCGAGCACCGCCTCCGGCAACTCGCACTTCCGTAATCTCAGCTCCCATCTCCTGAATAACTGCACACACATCACGCAGTGCAAATGCAATCGACTCCAACACCGCGCGCGCAAAGTGGGCTCTTGAATGTCTTTCGCTTATACCAAAAAACAGGCTGCGCGCTTCAGGATCGAGAATCGGCGACCGCTCTCCAACTATGTAAGGTAATGCCAGCAACCCTTCAGCTCCGGAAGGGACCACACCTGCATCATTGACCAGTGCTGCGTATGGCTGGTCGACATGATCGTAGAATTCACGCACAAACCAATCCAGCATTATTCCCCCGGATGACATCGCGCCTCCAACTATCCAATCCCGACCTGTGATGTGGGGGATCGAGACCGCGCGCATTTGTGGATCAGTAAGTGCCTGGTCCCAAACCACGGCGATCCCTTCGGAGGTGCCCGCTGTATTGCAAAGCTGTCCTTTCGATGTGGTTGCCGTACCGATCCAGGCGGCGAAGGCATCAATGGTGCCGGCGATGACCGGTAACCCGGTGGGCAGACCCAGCATGCTCGCCACCTCGGGCGCTACTGATCCTAAAACGTCACCGAGCCGCTTTGACTGTGGTGGAAACTTCTCGGGTTCTAGTCCAATGGCACCGATGTGCCGGGCGGACCAGGAAGGAGCAAGGCCAGAAGTGGCAATCGACGCAACCTGCCCCGTTAGTTTGAAATTAAGGTACTCGAAAGACTCGAGAACCCATTGCGTGCGATGATATTCGACCGGTTCATTACGTTTTAGCCAGAGCAGCCGGGGTAAAAGGCTGAACGAAGCAATCGAACCCAGTCGCTGGACCACTTCGACCCCTTCGGCAGCCGCACGCTGATCCGACCAGAGCGACGCTGACCGAACCGGCTCACCCGATTCATCGATGCAAACAAGAGCTGGAGACTGCCCGGAGACACTGATCGCGCGTATATGACTCGATTCTACGCGGCCTGCAACATCCTTGATGGCGCCGGCACATGCGGTCCACCATTCCTCTGGATCCTGTTCCATCCAACCGGGTCGTGGTGACGTGGTTTTATAAAAGGCTTCCTTGCTGGCCAGCCGCCGCCCGTCGGTGTCAAAGATACCGGCCTTTATCCCCGAGGTCCCCAGATCCAGACCAAGAAGAAGCTTTGTTTTTTCCATCGAAGAATGAGGTCTACTGAGAAGAGAATTTTAAGGTTTGACGACTACTCGCTGCGTTTCACCCGCGGGCTTTGAGGCCAATTCGCCCGGCAGCTCCTCGAGAGTAATTACCCTCGAGATCAATGGACCAACATTGATGGCTCCACTTCCCGCCAGTTCCACGGCCTCTTGAAAATCCTTGTGAGTACATCCTTCCGTGCCGGAAATAGAGATCTCCTGATAGTGAATCCGGTTCCAATCGAGATCGATCATTCCTTTTGGATATAAGGAAGCATAGAAGATTACCCGGCCCGCTGGACCCACAAGTAACAGGCCTTGTTCACCTCCTTTTTTCGTGCTGGCGGCAACAATCACCGCATCAGCGCCGCGACCCTCCGTGTGGTCCTTGACGACTTGAACGGGATCGTCAACGGCCGGATTCACGATCACATCGGCGCCCAGCTCTTTAACTAGCTGAAGACGCTGTTCATCAACATCGCTGACGATTGTTTTCGCGCCCAGATGTTTTGCCAGCAACATGTGAATTGCACCCATCGTGCCCGCGCCGACGACGGCCACCGTGTCACCTGAAGTCAAGTGGGCTTTCTTTAAGCTGTTAATACAACATGCCAGTGGCTCCATCAGACTGGCTTGCTCCATGCTGACACTATCCGGAAGCTTTAGCACTTGACTCGGGAGTGCTGTGGTGTACTCGGCGAAACCGCCCCCAATCATGACGTACCTGGATTCTTTGCGGGGTTTGAAAAAATCTACGCACAGATTGTCGCGGCCCTTGATGCAGTAGTAACAACGACGGCAACGGTTCGCGCCGTCCAACGCGACCCGATCTCCCGGCTTTAAGTCAGACTGGTCGTCATCGACCTGCTCGACAACACCTGCAACCTCGTGCCCGCCGATAGCCGGGTAGTACGGAAGGTCTCCAGAAAAGACGCGACGCTCGGTTGTGCAGATGGCAGCCGCCGCACAACGAACCAGAACCTCACCGGGCAGCGGCGTCCAGCGCTCTATATGCTCGAGCGTGGCCACTCCTGGCCCACTAATCACCACCGCTCTCATTGGTTCAGCTTTCATGGCTTATTTTGAGCAACCCTCTTAGTCCAGATTAATTACGACATTCTTGATCTGGGAGAAGTGGCGCAACGTTTCAATCCCATCGACTCGGCCAAAACCACTCCGCTTATACCCACCTGACGGGGCCTCAATTCCCGACGGATAGTAGCGGTTGATGTAGACACTCCCGGCTTCAAGGTGGCGTGCCAGGTAATGAGCTGTCTTCAGGTTCCGCGTCCATACGGCAGCCGCAAGCCCATACTGCGTTCCGTTTGCGATTTCGAGGGCTTCGTCTTCATCTTCGAAAGTGATCACCGAGAGAACTGGCCCAAAGATCTCTTCCTGGGCGATCCGCATCTTGTTCTCGACGCCAGCGAAGACTGTTGGCGCGACAAAGTAGCCCTTTGACAAGAGACCATCAGTTAAACGCTCGCCCCCGGTAGCCACTGCTGCTCCTTCTGATTTTCCAAGCTCGATATAATCGAGCACTCGTTGAAGCTGAGGTTCCGAGATCACCGGACCAAGGTCGAGACTCTCCAACGCCGGTCCGACACGAAGTTGTTTGGTTCGCGCGACCAACTTTTCGAGAACCTCGTCATGAACCCGCTTGTTGAGAAGTAAACGAGAACCCGCGGTGCAAATCTGACCAGACGCAGTGAAGATAGCGAGGATGGCCCACATGACGGCTTTGTCGATGTCGGCATCGGCACAGACGATGTTGGCTGATTTGCCTCCTAACTCAAGCATTACCGGAACTACGTTGCCGGCCGCCATTTTCATCACCTCAGCGCCAGTCTCCACTGACCCGGTGAAGCAAAGACCGTTGATGTCGGGATGCGAAGCGAGCGCTGCGCCGGCCTCTGGTCCATATCCGGTTACGACATTGAATGCGCCTTCGGGCAAACCTTCCCGGGTCAGGATCTCCGCAAGGCGCAGCATTGTGAGCATTGCTTCTTCCGCGGGCTTGAGCACGAGGGTGTTGCCCGCGGCGAGGGCTGGAGCAATGCCGCGGCTGCCGTCGTATAGCGGGCTATTCCACGGAATAATCTGCGCGACGACGCCCAGCGGTTCGCGCAGAGTGTAGTCGAGATGATTACCCGGAACTGGTATTGTCTCCCCACCTAACTTGTCTGCGAGCCCCCCGTAGTATTCGAAATATCGCGCGGCAATAGTGCCGGCAACCAACTGGCAATCGCGAAGAGGAAAGCCGGTATCAATCGCCTCGGTGCGAGCGAGTGCGTCCGCCTCTGCCAGGATGCGTGTCGCCGCACGGCTAAGGATTCGTCCACGCTCGCTGGGTTCGATCAGGCGCCACGCCTTGAGAGAGTGTCGTGCTGCACCAACTGCCAGATCGACATCTTCGGCATTGCCTCGCGCAACCTCGGCAATCGTTTGCCCATTCGAAGGGTCAACGCAAAGGAAATACTGACCGGAAGCAGGCGGCACATATTTCCCGCCAATAAAATGGTCGTAACGCCTCGTACTCATTAACGCCTTACCTTTTGGAGGCACTCTGAATCAGAGAAGATCCAGGCCATTCGGATGTTGAGTCGCTGCAAGCCCCTCACCGGGTTTGGTGTAGGCCCCACGCGGCGGACTAAAGATGTCCAGAATCTTTGCGCCGCGGTCACCGGTTCGCACACCATGCGGCGTATTTGGTGGCGTGTGCCAGAAGTCACCTTGCCGCATCTGTACCTCCTCGCCGTTCTGGATCCTCACACACTCACCTTCAAGCAGGTAACCCCATTGCTCTTCCGGATGACTATGGATCGACGGCTCCGTATGCGGCGCGATATCAGCAACCGACAGCATAAGCTGCTTACTGAAAAAGACATGCGTGGTAATACCTTCTGCGAGCTTTCGCTCAAGTCCTTCGGACAATGACTTGAAATACCATTTTTCGTTCATGATTACCTCTCTGAGGGGAATACTGCCGGTTCTAAATTCTGTGGAACTTGAGTTTGAGAACCAGAGTGCGGAAATTAAGGAGTCGGGATGAAAAAGACTTGGAGAGTAGTTTGGACCAATTACCTCAGTCGGCTGATGTTCTAAACCGAAAAGACGAAATTTACCCTCGCGTTTGCGTTCGAAGGGACCGGCCGCGGCGTTCAGTTCAGTTGACCTGTATCACGTAGCCAGGTCTCGGTTCGAGACATGCCCTCGTGGAGTGGAATACGTGGGACGTAACCAAGCGTGGTTCTGGCTTTCGTAATGGAGTAAGTACCATTCTGCGTCCAATAAGCCACTGCTCGACGGCTGAGAGTGGGAGGCTTTCCGGTCAATCTGGTCGCAACTTCCTGAAGAAGTCCTGTTACCCACGCTCTAGACATGGAGATCGACGGCAATGGCGCGATACCCAGCATCTGGGTGTAATAGCCAAGAAATTCTTTCCACGTGGTATTGACACCGTCACTGATGATGAAAGCTTCTCCTGGTGCTCGTCCGCTTTGAGCTGCGAGGACAATGCCATCGACCAGGTTATCGATATAGACGTGGTTTGCCATGCCGCTTCCGCCATCAATCAGTCTGAGATGGCCGGCCTTGATCATCTCGAACAACGCTACGGTCCAAAACGACGAGCGAGGGCCGTAGACATTCGCCGGACGAATGACGACGACCGGCAGTTGTGTTTGTTCCGCAACATCGAGGACGACTTGCTCGGCTTCGATCTTGGAATCGCAGTAAGGATCCCCACACGGTTGATGAGGATCAGTCTCTCTCGTACCTCTCAATGGATTGACGCCATAAACCCCAATGGAACTCAAGTGAATGAATCTGTTTACCTGGGCTCTGGCTGCAGCTGCAAGCATCTTTCGAGTACCTTCGACGTTCACCCGGCGAAAACCTTCCTGTGTAGCCGTTGCGTCATGGATCAACGCCGCACAATGAAAGACTGCCTCACAATCCGTCACGGCCTGCTCAATCGATTCGGGGTCGGTAAGGTCTCCAGCGACGACTTCCACACCCTGCGACTTCAAGAGGTCAGCTCCATCTGGATTGCGAACGAGAGCTCGAACCGTGGCGTGCTCTTGTATGGCGAGCCGTTCGGCTAAGCGACCACCGATGAAACCGGTCGCGCCGGTGACCAGCACCCTGGCGTGGTTAAGGTCCATGGCGTTCGATAAACTTCAGTTTGTCGCTTTCCTCGCCCGAAATCTCAGCAGGCACACAAACGTGTTTCCAGCTTAATCCGAGCTTCCGCCAGTTTGTTTTTCCTGGGACGTGATCTTCGGGGTATTTTGGTCTTCGACACCACGCGACCCTCGCCACTGAGAGATCCTAAGCCACGAGCGACAAACTAAAGTTCGTCGGACAACTCAATTTGCGACGGGGAGCAAATGCGACTGTTCGTAGACAATGCCGCCCTTCACTATTCGGTGAATACGGCGGACGTTGCGAATATCAGCCAGCGGGTCTGCATCAAGGATCAGTAGATCCGCCACCTTGCCTCGCTCTACGGATCCCAGATCCTTGTCTCTACCAACCATTTTGGCGGCATTAATTGTGGCTGTTTGGATTGCCTGCTGCGGGGTAAGTCCTGCTTCGACCTGTAGGATCAACTCAATCTGGCTGGCTAATCCCACGAAAGCCCCAGATGAATCTGAGCCCAGCACTACGGGGATGCCCGCGTCATAAACCTTTCTTAAATTCGCCCGCAGAATCGGCAATCGCTCCTTCATGTAGGCAATGTTGTTCCACTTCGTTTCCCACTCCTTCTCGAGTTCCGGACTCATTCCAGCCTCGAAGATCTCTTTCGCGATCACACCGCGTTCATCTGTTGCCGCTGCGCGTCGCGACCAACCGGTGATGTCTGCGACCGACTCAAAGACCGCATTCGTGGAAACGTAGAACGCCCGATTCTTCTTCATCAGCGTTAGGAACTCTTCGTCTACAGGAGCGGAGAGAATTCCGTGGGCCAACCCGTCTGCTCCTGCTCGCAAAACTTCCTTCGCATACTCGAGGACCGGCGAGTGGACGTAAACCTTCAAATCCTGTTTATGAGCTTCATCGATGATGGCACTCATCACCTCAGGCTTCAGCATTGGCCGCCGTTGTTTGGTCACATAGATCAAGTCCGTGTAATAGATCTTTATGGCGTCGGTGCCAGCTGCTTTGACTTCGCGCACTGCTGCTCGAGCTTCTTCCGTCGTTTCAGGAGTGTATTTCGTGGGTGGGCCATGACCACCCTTCGCCCCAAAAGTCCTCCCAATCGCGAAGTAGTGTGGATATGGAGCGTCTTCAGCGGCAGCTAACCGCTTCAGTTCACTGCGTTGGGCCAGTTCGCGGCTTGCGGGATCGAGAATCAGCGTAAAGCCCCAGCCGAGCATGCGCTTGAGACTGCCTCCAAAATCCTGAACATGTTGCGTAATGCCAATCGAGTCGCTATCGAGATGATTGTGCATATCGGCAAGACCGGGAATGACAAACTTTCCCCGAGCATCAATCACTTGCGCCTGCTGCGGCACCTCTATCTTGTCTGCCGGCCCGACTTCCTTGATGCGAGCACCCTCGATTATGATGACAGCATCTTTAAGCGGCGCTCGACCAGTTCCGTCAAACAGCGTTGCGCCCGTGATGACCTTTGTACTCTCGCCCTGACCGTTGGCCAGCGAACAGCTAAGCAGAACGACCAGCAGAAGAGCTATTTTTCTCACGTTATTAATACTCATTTATGGTTAAGTTCAGGCGTAGGAACGATAAGTGTAACTCACCTGGAGTTCTCTTCTCTTGAGTTCGTTAAGAAAAGCCTCGGGAGGCACGCCTGCTTCAGGCGGAAAGACCCCGCGCCGACTGATTGTGCCCCGATCAATCATCCGGGCGCCGATGGCTGGAGCGTGGCCCGTTCTATGTTGCACGGCATTCAAGCCTCGGTAAGGTCCACTGAACATCTCGGCTGTGTACTCGAGCACTTGACCATTCTTCTGACCGTTAACAGTAACCCTCGTGCAGCCGTACTCGATGGGTTCGACTGCTTCACTTGAAAGCTTGCCAACGCATGCCGCCAGGACCTCCTGAGGCACGACATTTGTGCCCTTTATCATCATTGGCTCAGGGCTGGTGAGACCAATATCGATTAGCAGCCCAAACTTTTCGATTACTTTCTGGCTGAACGCGCCTTTCACGTCGACGTTTTTGACTCCTTTATCGGCCAGGTATACCGCCAGCGTATGAGGTTCAACGTGCGGAAAGTAGCCTAACTGACAGACGCCTATTGGATTCGGAAACTGACACTGCTCCAAGCGACCCTCTTTATAAAGAGAATAGAAGGACGGCTTCTCAACGAACTTGCCGTCTTCGAAGATGATGGGTTTCAGAGTGAATAAAGCCCACAATCCTCCAACATCGTAGGGAAGAGACAATGGCGAGGTACTTTTCGTTAAGCTGGTCGCAGCAAAGCTCATGTGAATCGATTCCACAGTCTGGAGCTTATCAGCCAGGTAGCGGGCGATGATATTGTTGATTCCCGGACCGCTGCCCAGTCCCACGATCGCAGTCAATCCTGCCTTTTCAAATTCAGGATCCAGCTTCAACTGTTTGTCCAGCACTTCGGGGAAGGTTCCCAGATCGATGTAGTTCGTACGGGCTTCGAGTGCAGCTTCTAAAGCAAGAAGCTGTAGAATTCCGGCGTGAGCCTCGTTGATCACTATGTCGGCGCCTCTGGCTAACTCAACAAGAGACTTCCTGTCGGAGATATCGACTTCGGCTGCCGAGACCTTCTCGGACCCAAGTGAAATCGCCCGCTTCTGAACATCTTCAAACCGCTGGTCCGCTAGAACCAGCGAGGCGACCTTGTCACCATCAAACTCGAGCAGGTCACGGGCGGTTGCCAGCGCGACGTTTCCCGCGCCCCCAAGAATCAAGACCTTCATTCCCATTATGAGCTAAGCCTTTGTGGAAACTACTCAGGCGGCACGCAGCAGTTCGGACTGCTCGTACACAGTGCCACCTTTGACTATCCGGTAGATGTGGCGCACGTTCCTGATGTCAGAAAGTGGATCCGCATCGAGCAGCAGGAGATCGGCGAGCTTACCCGCTTCAATCGTCCCAAAATCTTTCTCCCGACCTACCATGCGTGCCGCGTTGACAGTTGCAGATTGAATAGCCTGTTGGGGAGTCAGTCCGGCTTCGACGAGCAGTGCCAACTCTAATTGGCTGGACAATCCCAGTAGTGTGCCTGCGCCCGAGTTGCCAGTGTCAGATCCGGCAACCACGAGAACGCCCGCATCCCAGAGCCGCTTCAAATTCGCCCTCATAATGGGAAAACGGTTCTTAGCGTACGCAACGTTATTCCATTTCTCTTCCCAATGCTTGACCGTTGAGGGACTAAGACCGGCATCAAAGATCTCTTTTGCAATCAGCTTCCGCTCATCGAATGCGGCAGCGCGTCTCGCCCAGGCGCCAATGTCTCCCGCGGCTTCAAAGATTGCGTGAGTCGCTATATATGCAGCTTTTCTCTCCTTCATCAGACGAATGAACTCTTCATCGATCGGATCCGAGATTACGGCGTGCACAAGCCCATCGACACCGGCGCGCAAGGCTTCTTTCGCGTATTCAAGGACGGGTGCGTGAACATAGGCTTTGAGCCCAAGATTGTGCGCTTCATCGACGATCGCCTTCATGACCTCCGGTTTGAGTAAAGGACGCGGCTGATTCGTCACGTATCGCAAGTCGGTGTGGACCAGTTTGATGGCATCGACGTTGGCGGCTTTCAATTCGCGCACCTGGCGCCTCGCCTCATCTGCGGTATCGGGTGTGAAGCCCCCCTGAAGAGATCCGTGTCCTTCCCGGGCTCGGAACAGAATCCCAACGCCAAAGAAATGCGGATACCTGAAGGCCTCAGCCGCTGATACACGTTTAAGCTCGGCAAAGGAGTCTACGGCCGGCATGCCAAAGTTGTAGACACTGGTAAACCCCCAACCGAGCAGGCGTCTGAGATTCCTGGCGTAGTCTGCCTGACCCTGATTGAGATCAAAAGTTCCTTCACCGAGATGGTTATGCATATCAGCAAGGCCCGGAATGATGAATTTCCCGCTTGCATCAATCACGGTGGTCCCCTTCTCAATCTTCACTTTACCTCTCGATCCCATGTGACTGATGCGAGTTCCGTCGATGATGATCACTATGTCTTTGATCGGGGCCCGGCCCGTACCATCGATCAGCGTGGCGCCAACAATCGCCTTCTTGTTCTGCCCGTTTCCAATCAGCGGACAGGCAAGCAGGAGTAGAGTTGTTAATAGAGTGAGGGGCGCTTTCATGGGTGTTCGTGTGTGATTTCGTGTGATTTCGTGGATCATTTCTTTACTGACCAGAGTGACGATCCACGAAACCACACGAAATTACTCACAGGCGAAATCAGACTACTATGGGATTCCGCTGCTCCGGGAGAGATGCTATTTGCCATTTGATATTTGACATTTTCGTTTGTCATTCTCAGTGCGCTCCGTGTCTCCGTGGTGACCTTTTCTGTCTTCGGAAAATTAAACCACCACGGAGACACGGAGAACACTGAGAGGCACAATGAAAGCTCATAAACTTAAACCCCCTTCCCCGTCCCCCTATCGCCCACTCAGCAATTCAGCAGGCTCATGGACCACGCCGTTCTTGATGACCCGGTGAACGGTTCGCACGTTACGAATGTCGGTCAAAGGATTCGCGTCGAGAATCACCATGTCAGCCAGCTTTCCCGGAGTAACGGAGCCCAACTCGCTTTCCTTACCAATCAAACGCGCTGCATTAATTGTCGCTGATTGAAGTACTTGTGTGGGTGTTAAGCCTGATTCGACCAGAAGCTGAAGCTCCATCTGGCTGGCCAATCCCAACAACACCCCGGAACCTGAATTACCTGTATCGGAACCGGCTACCACCAGAAGTCCCGCATCCCATGCCTTCTTTGTATTGGCACGCAAGACCGGAAGCCGCTCTTTCATGTAAATGAGATTGTTCCATTTGTCTTCCCACTGCTTCACCGTAGCAGCATTCGTTCCCACTTCAATCACTTCACTGGGGATTTGACCTCGCTCGTTCATGGCCGCCGCCCGTCGCGTCCAACCACCGAGGTCGGCCACCGATTCGAAGATCGAATGCGTCGTGATATACGCAGCGTTATTCTTCTTCATGAGTGAAATAAACTCGTCGTCAATTGGATCGGAAAGGATGCCATGGACGAGACCGTCAGCGCCGCTACGCAAAACCTCTTTGGCATACTTCAGCACTGGTGCATGGACGTACACCTTCAGTCCCTGCTTGTGCGCCTCATCGATAATGGCTGCCATCACCTCCGCTTTCAGCATCGGAAAAGGTTGTTTAGACACATAGATTAAGTCTGTATAGACGAGCTTCACCGCATCAGCGCCACTAGCCTTGATTTCGCGCACTGCGTCCCGCGCTTCCGCCGGCGTCTCCGGACTGTATCCGCCTGACGAACCATGACCACCTTTGGCTCCAAACTGACGAGACACTCCGAAAAAATGCGGATATGAGCCGCTCTCCTTGCTGGCCAACTCTTTCAACTCTCCGAAAGATTCGGAAAGGCCAGGAGCAAAGATTAGAGTAAATCCCCATCCCAACATCTCTCTTAGATTGTTACGGTAAACGGGAGAGTCTTTCCGCGGGACAAAGGCGCCTTCGTCCAGATGGTTGTGCATGTCGGCAAGTCCGGGAATTACATATTTCCCACGGGCGTCAATATTCTGAGCACCTGCCGGTATCGCGGTGTCGGATCCGCCAGCCTGGCGGATGCGGGAGCCTTCGATCACAATGACCGCATTCTCGGTGGGGGCATTCCCGGTCCCATCGATAAGGGTCGCTCCGGTAATCGCTATGACGTTCTCCTTTTGGGTCTGTTCGCCGGCGCAAGCCGCTAAAGCCAAAAGGAGGATCACCGTCAGAAAAATTGACAAGCGCTTCATTAGAGTCTCCCTTTTTCCGAGTTGTTGTCGAGCAGAAACTAAGCTGTTGCCACTTGTGCCGAAGTCTTCCAGTTTCGATAGGGGCCAAGCCGGGTCATTAACACTGCACCTGCTAGAGTTGCCAGGATAAAGACGCCCAACACCACTGAATAAGAACCTGTGCGGTCGTAGCCAATCCCCATCATCAGTGGGCCCACTACGCCACCCAGCGCAAAACTGATCAACGCGTAGCCATAAATTTCAGCGTACGCGCGCAGTCCAAAATAGCGACTCACCGCATAGGCGATGATGTCGTTTTCGGCGCCCATCCCCATTCCGATCAAAAACGCGGCAACAAATGCCCACGCTCCGCCGGCTCCGCTCCAAAGAAGAAGGATGCCGGCCGCAGCGCCAAGAAAGAAGATCAGCGCCACATACGAAGCAAAGAAACGATCGAGTAGATAACCGCAGGATACCCGACCTGCAATGACGGCGCCGCCAAGCACCGACGTCGCGAATGCTGCGGTTTGGGCAGAGACGCCGCGGTCGGTAAGCAAGGGAACTAGATGAATCAGGCAACCTACTACGCTAATCCCAATCAGGAAGAAGGCGACAAATAACAACCAGAATGTTCCAGTACGGAGGGCTTCAACACCGGTCACCCCCTGAACCTCGGCCCGCTGTAGCTGCGGCCCTTCATCTGCTTCAATTTCGCCGTCCGGCAGTTGACCCATCAACTGTGGCTTGTCGACGAGAAAAAGCGCAACAACGGGAACGGTAACCCCCATCACCACAAGTCCCAGAATGGTATAAGCGCCGCGCCAACCCGTTGCCGCAACTAATCCATAAGCAATAGACGGCATCAGGAAAGTACTCATACCGACACCGATCGCTGCCAGCCCCAGCGCGAGACCACGCTTCTTATCAAACCAATGTGAGATGACGCCGGCGTAGGGCACTAGCGAAGATCCTCCGCCAACCAGGCCCATGACAATGTAGATGAGGTAGAAGTGCCAGAGACTTCCCGAAAGGAAATTGAATGAGAGTAGACCAAGACCATAGACCAGAACTGCGGGAATGATCACTTTACGAGCGCCGATGCGATCGACGAGCCGTCCCACGAAAGGGGTCGCCAAACAATAGACGATTAAAGAGAGGGAGTAGGCAAGCGACGTTTCCGTCCGGCTCCAACTGAATTCCTGGCTTATTGGATTTGAGAAAACGCCGAAGGTAAAACTGATGACCGCGCCGTAACCCATGAAGAGCCCGATTCCGGCTACGACCACAATCCACCAACCGTAAAATGTCTTTCTTTGCTTTGGTTCAGTCATGATACCGGTTGTATAGCGTCATTAGACTTATGGTCCACCCCAAAGACCACCACCGGCAGTTGGTGGATCCTTCGACCTTGCCTACAGAGGCTATGGTCCATCCCCAAAGACCACCAACGGCAGTTGGTGGATTCGTTCGACCCTACCTACTCCAAGCGGCTCCCCTTAAAGTCTCGATTGATCACACAAAGACCACCAACGGCAGTTGGTGGATTCGTTCGACCTTGCCTACAGAGCCTGGCTTATGGACCCCCAAAGACCACCAACGGCAGTTGGTGGATTCGTTCGACCCCGCCTACAAACAGCCAACACACCCACAACCCTTCCTTGGTCCATCACTAAAGACCACCAACGGCAGTTGATGGATCCTTCGACCTTGCCTACAGAGCCTGGCTTATGGACCCCCAAAGACCACCAACGGCAGTTGGTGGATCCTTCGACCTTGCCTACAAACAGCCAACACACCCACAACCCTTCCTTGGTCCATCACTAAAGACCACCAACGGCAGTTGGTGGATCCTTCGACCTTGCCTACAGAGGCTGGCTTATGGACCACCCCAAAGACCACCAACGGCAGTTGGTGGATTCGTTCGACCCTACCTACAAACAGCCAACACACCCACAACCCTTCCTTTGTCCAACACAAAAGACCACCAACGGCAGTTGGTGGATGGTTCGGCCCAGCCTACAACAGAGTTGCTCCGACTTGAGCGTTTGTGGTCCATCACAATGACGGTTGCCAGAGTTGAGGCACCTTCGCTTGGATTAAATAGGTAAGGTCGAACAAATCCACCAACTGCCGTTGGTGGTCTTTTCGTGTTGCATTGACCGGTCCATGTAGGCTGGGTCGAACAAATCCACCAACTGCCGTTGGTGGTCTTTTCGTGTTGCATTGACCGGTCCATGTAGGCCGGGTCGAACAAATCCACCAACTGCCGTTGGTGGTCTTTTCGTGTTGCATTGACCGGTCCATGTAGGCTGGGTCGAACCATCCACCAACTGCCCGTTGGTGGTCTTCGGATTTACCTGTAGGGCTCAAGGCTAGACGGACTACACTACATCTCATGGGGGCGGGCAAAAACGCGGTCGATCATCGGCTCGAAATGCTCAAGAGGCAGGCTACTGTAATCCGGATCAAACGAGGTCTGATCCCACGCGTCAGAAAACTTACAGGCCAATTCATACCAGGGCTGATCTGCGTATTGCAGCCGAGCGTCGGGGTCCTTCCCGATGAACGAATAGATATAACGGCCCTGGAAGTCCTGATGAGAGCGCACGATCTCGTAAGTGTCGGGCGAAACGTAGGGCTTGAGGATCTCAGCGCTAATAGCCCCATGATTTGCGTCCGAGATGGCCTTGCCAATGTCATGGCATAACGCGGCGACGATCATCTCTTCACTGGCGCCGCCGTGCTCCGCGCGCGTGGCCGTCTGTAACGCATGAACCAGTTGGTCCACCGGAAACCCGTCAACCTGCTCCTCCAACTGGCGCAGCAGAGACTTGATTACCCCGGGCATCGCCGCCTGACGTTCGATAAGCGCCTTGCCAATGACCGCAACATCTTCAGAGTCAGCGCGTAATTGGTCCATTCTTTTAAAAGCCATAGTCCACTCCTTCTCAAACTATCGGTGCCCTACCAGCGATCAAACTTGCTGGGTCGTGTATTTCGCGATTGCTTCTTCGTCAAGCTCTACACCAATTCCTGGTCCCTTTGGAATGTCAATATATCCATCTTCCGCAATTCTAATCGGCGTCCTAAGGAGAACATCCCGGTTCTCCGGTGTCCAGACAGGTGGCTCCAGAATGTACTCAAAATAAGGACAGTTTGGTAATGCGCCGGTGGCCTGGAGGTTCGCTGCAACCCACAGCCCACCGATTCCGGCTGTATGAAGGATGCACGGCTTATTTGCCGCTTCAGCCAGCGCTGAGATCTTTCGCGTTTCCAGAATGCCTCCCGACCAATGCGGATCAGGTTGGACAATATCGTATACGCCGGCTTCAAGAAATTCACGGAAACGATGGATGCCCGTCTCGAGTTCGCCGCCGGCGATGGGAATCTCCGCCTGACGGGCAAGTTCAGCGAGCCCTTTAAGATCATCTTTCGGAAGCGGTTCCTCAAGCCAGACCACATTGAGTTGTTCCAGTTCTCTCGCCATCCAGAGAGCTGTCCGGAACGACCAGAAGGGTGGCTCGGTGGTCCACGCTTGATTGGCATCGACCATGATTTCCATTTCATCGCCGACAGCTTTTCTCACAGTCTCTATAACCTTTAGATCGTCTTTGGGGTCCAAACGATGCGCCCTAAGCTTGATGGCCCTGAAACCTTGCCCAAAATAGTTGAGCGCGTCCTCGGCATGCTCCTCGGCAGTCTTGAGCTGAAGAGTCGAAGCATAAGCCTTAACCCGATCCTGACTTCCTCCCAGTAACCTGTAGATGGGTTGACCGCAGACCTGGCCGATGACATCCCATAGCGCAATCTCAATAGCCCATGGCTTGGGACCGATGAAGGCGGCATACTTCAACTTGCTAAGGATCTTTTCGACTGCAAAAGGGTCGGCCCCAATCAGGCTGGATTTTAAATAACTGATCTGCGAACCGGTGACGCCCATCACATGCTGAGGCGTTAGTTCGACAGCGCTTCCAATCTGTCCTTCATCTGTGTAGATGCGAATCAAAGCCAGAGGAAACGACTTGTATGACGCATGAGGATCCCATGCTGGCCGAAGAGGGACCTCTAACGGAATCTCGATGCTCAAAAACTTGACGTCGGTTACCTTCATCGTATTGTTCTAAACGGTACCAAGGGACCAGGTGGGCATCTCACTCACCGCGCCGCGTGCCTGGTAAGGATAACGGGCCAGTGCCTCTTCATTGAAAAGAACGCCGAGTCCTGGACCTTCCGGAAGGCGCAGCTTACCATCGCTTACATTGTGTGGCGAAAGAATTGGCTCCTCTAACACTGCCTGCCAAACGCGATCGAAAGTAAACGTGTACTCGAGCATCCAAAGATTCGGTAGAGTTGCGCTTAAATGCAGATTTGCCGCCAAAGCCAGAGGACCCGCCGCAGAATGAGGGACCACCGGAACTCCAAAGGTCTCCGCCAGGGCAGCAATTCTTCGGCACTCCGAAATCCCGCCTGAGATCGCTGCATCGGGTTGAATCACGTCCGCGCGCCGGTGAATCAAACAATCCTGAAAATCCTGAGTCAGAAAGAGGTGTTCGCCATACGCAATTGAAACGGGGGACTCCGCGACCAGCCGAGCTATCCCTTCCCGATTGTTTTGTGGAATCGGCTCTTCGAAAAAACGGATGTCAAGGTCTGCGAGAGTGCGAGCAATCTCCAATGCCGTGCGGACGGTGTAATGCTCGCCTCCATCGACCATGACCTGAATGTCATCGCCGATCGCCGAACGAAACGCGCGCAGGGTCTTCAAGTCACGACGAAAGTCGACGCCCAGGCGCACTTTGACTGCCTTTACGCCACGACTCAAGAAGGGTTCGAGCAAACTCAAATGCAGTTCCGGCGGCCCCTCCTCGAGGACAGTGCTGGATGCGTAGATTGGAACATGGTCACGCTGGCGACCAACCAATTCGCTCACGGACTGGCCTTTGATCTTCCCAACCAGATCCCACAGCGCGATCTCGATGCCGCTGATGGCTTGTACCCCAATCCCCTGGTCCCCCAGGCGCCGCCGAGTCCATCCTCGCAATTTTTGGAACAACCGCTCGAGCGCCAGAGGATCCTCACCGACCACGTAGGGCGCCAGTGCCTCATCGATAATCGCCTTCACGCTCAACGGATAGTTACACCCATAGCTATCGCAAACCTCACCGTATCCGATCAGACCTTCATCGGTTTCAACTCGCACGAAGAGAAGGTTCAGCGGGTGCTCGAACATGTAGGTCGGCTGTTCGACAGAATGAGTGATTGGAATTGCTTTAAGCGAAGTGATCTTCATTGCAACTCAGACTCCTGAAGCCAGGCTGGCTGGTCAAAAACAGATCGCTTTATTGGATCTTAGAAACCTGACGATTTGGCACAACGACTGTCAGAATTCGTTTGGGTTCTTTGCCGCCCGGGATACGGGCAACTTCCTTGAAAGTGTCCATCGCGATGGCCGAAACATCGTTCGAACCCGTATTGCTGACGTAAGCATACTTTCCATCGCTGCTGAAGGTAATCCAGCGCGGCGCCTTTCCCACGGCTACAGTCGTAACCAACTTATGGTCCGGCACACTGAAGAAAGCAACGTGGTCCGCAACAACGCTCACTGACCCTAGATATTTTTCATCCGGTGAGAGGGCTAATCCATGCGAGAAGGTGTTATGGACGGCTGGCTTGACGCCCTCAGCAAGTGCCGGATGATGAATTGTTTCGACAATCTTTCCGAGGAATGGATCAGCTTCATCCCGGTGAGTTAAATCCGCAATGGCGACTCCATGCAGCCCTGAGAATTGAAGATACATTCGCTTTTCGTCTCGGGTGACGGCGATTGGCCTGACCTGATCTCCACACGGAATGATCTCAGTGATTTTTTGCGTGGCAACGTCAATTACGACAACCTGGTTCTGCAAGGCCGCTGTTGCGTAGATGCGCTTTCCATCCGAATTGGCAATGGTGTTGTGTGGGTGCGAGCCGACGCGGATCCGGGCGACGACTGATTGTTTCTGTGTATCGATGACCTCCACATGATCGCTCGAGAAGATTGGGACATAAACATAACGGCCATCACCGGACACCGATGGTAGATTCGGCTTATCACTCACTGGCACCCGCCAGAGAATCTTGTCGGTTGCGGTGTCGATTGCGACCAGGCTTGCTGGCTTCACAACTGTTACGTAGAGGCGATCGCCACTCTTACTCGCGGCAAGCCCATCCGCGTCATGTTCTCCTACCTTGATAGTACCGACTACGCGATGAGCGGGTAATTCCACGACGTTTACATCATCTCCGCCGCTGTTAGCGATATAGAGAATCTCAGTAGTCCTACCGAGTTCAGGAGAAAGCAGAAAAACCGGCGGCAACAGACTGGCAATGAGTAGAAGTAGGACCGGTGATGACATCTATTTCTCTCCAGTGGTTAGGGTTTGCTTGATCAGGGGTGAACGCACGTTGGACCATCGTTAATCCCACACACGGCAGTGTGGGCATTCGTCAGGTCCGCCTATGAACAACATCTGCTGAGGAGAGCAAATCCCCAAACCGTTTAGCCTGGGGAACCCCGATTCGGTCAGGTTCGTAAGCAGCGGCAACCTCTCACTCAATCATCTGGGAAACACTAAACCGCGAACTTTAGGCGGAAAAGTACGAGAGATTTGTGAAGCGGTATGGCTTGGAGTGGCACTCAGAGAAAACCATTAAAATGGTTGCGTGAATGATAGGCGCCGCACTTCCCCAACGTATTGGTAGGGGTGAATGAGAAGTCCCGCTGCTCTCCAACCTTAAGGGTGTGGGGAGTCGATTAACAGGCTTCGCCGTCCCTTTTTAGGCTGGACTTAAAATATCACTCCCGTGCGGCGTATTCAGAAGAGGAACTTCAAACCAAACTGCATGATCCGTTCCGGAGTAGCGGTGCGGAACACCCGGCCAAAGTTGGGAGAGTTGAAGTCATTGTCGGGCACTCCGAAGTTAACGTTGTTGAAGACATTGAAGACTTCCCACCTGAACTCGAGCGATTTGCTCTCTGTAAACCTGAACTCCTTTGCCAGCCCGGCATCAAAGTTGGTCACTCCATCGCTGAACACAATATTGCGGCCAGCCGTCCCATGAACAGGCGCCTGGGCCGGCGTAAAGCGCTGAAAGGCGCCGGTGTCAAACCACCGCTCAGGCGTGCGCTGACCGGAAGGCAGATTCGGATCTCTGAGCAGGTTGGTCCTATCGCTATTACCATCACCATCGCGGTTAGGATCGGAGGAGTCTCTAACGGTAAAAGGCCTTCCTGACTGGGCGCTGAAAATCCCGCTAAACCGCCACCCGCCGAGCACATGCCTGAGGGCATCCTCGCTATGACGAAAGAAAGGCAGTTCGTAGACAAAGCTGGTGACAAACCTGTGGCGCAGGTCAAAAGCAGACAGCCCCCGATCGAGATGAACGTTTCTAATGTCCTGGACCCTCGATGTCTGGCCCGGAAAAAGGAAGAAGGCTGTGGGTGCTGTCATGTCGTCTATTGCCTTGGACCAGGTGTAAGACGACTGAAACGTCAGCCCTCGAGTTAGCCGGTGAGTTAGCGTGGCTTGCAAACCGTGATAATTGGAATTGAAAATCGGAGTGACCTCATGAGCCGAGCCAAACTGCGGAAATGGCCGCCGGGCGCCAGCGTTCCCAGTGGTGGCATTCGTAGTGAACAGCGCCTGGTTGATTTCGATATTCCCCTGAAGTCTTCTGCCAACATTACCTACATAAGCCACCTCCAGAGCCATTGCAGTGGTTAATTGCCGCTGCACCGTCAGATTCCAGTGCTGTATGTAAGCGGGCTTGAAATCCGCCGCGATCCAGGTATTCGAAGTGCCGGGGCCAACGTTGAATGGCAACTGCAGCGGCGGGGTAAAGGGACTGTTTCCATTAAACGGATCAGAAAAGGAGGGAGGAAAAATCAGGACAGCGATCGGCTGAAAAGCCGGTGATTGATACGTGTTGTATGTCTGAATCAACCCCGACTCGTCATAGAACAGCCCGTACCCGGCTCGTATGCTCGTTCCCCCATCTCCAAATGGATCCCATGCTACGCCAATCCGGGGAGCGAAATTCGTTTTCGGCGTCGGGAATAATGTTTCCGGCACTCCCGGATCACCACCTTGGACCATCCCCAACGGTAAGGTTGGCGCGATCACAGACTGCTGCCCCGGAACAAATGTCAACAGCAGATTGTCACGCTCTTTGTAACCCGGAACCAACTCGTACCGCAGCCCGAGATTAACTGTGAGATTCCTGCGCACGCGGAAGTCATCCTGGACGTAGAAATAGTAAGCTGTCCGCGTCAGGAACTTGTCTTCCCTCCCGGCGGCTTGCAAGAACAAAAATGGAAATCCAAGCAGAAAGTCCGCTTGCGCATTACCGGTTGCCAATCCGTTGAATACAAAAGACCCATTCCCGATTGAAGTGAACAGTGACGAGATACGCTCGTGACGCATGTCCCCGCCGAACTTGATGCTGTGGCTGTCTTTAATGATAGACACGCTGTCGACCACCTGGAAGAAGTTATTTACCCTTTCACTGAGTATTGGGGGCCCCACCCCGGTTATTCCGGATACGGCTATTACCGGCGCTACGTCTATCGATGAAACCCGGGGGAAAGTGAAACCAAGACTGTCAGGAGCAACCTGATTTAAAGGTTTGCCGCTGGCTACTGCGCCTCGCTGATAGGAGAACCTCAACTCGTTTATTACGTTGGTCGAAAAGATGTGGGTGTCGGCGACCATGAGGTTCTGAAATCTGTTCGCTTCCTCGTTTGAAAAGCCAGGCACCTGAATAGAGGGAGCGGCATTCGATCCAAAATGGCCGAGCGGTACCAACCGGGCCCCCTCATCAAACAAGTACCTCACTGCCAGGTCGTTCTTGCCCGGTATTAACCCGTGATCCACGCGGAGGATGAACTGATCCCGGTCGTTTGCTCCACTGGGCGCTGATGACCACACATTGGCTCCAAGATTTGGCTCCGGCCACAAATCCAGAAGATTTCTTGACAGGGCATTTATTCGGTTCTGCGGAATGACATCACCCGGGAATCTCTGGCCCGTGAATGGATCAATCGGTTTCACTGCCACCTGTGAAAAATCTCCCTGGCGCACCAGTAGCGAGGGTACGGGGGCGCTGACCGGTATGCCACGACGCTGCCGAAATCCTTCATACCCGCCAAAGAAGAAGGTGCGGTCCTTTTTGATGGGACCACCCAGCGTGAAACCAAACTGGTTCTGCTTCAGTGCCGGTACCTCAGGTGCAAAGAAATTTCGCGCGTCAAAGACATCATTGCGCAGAAAATGATAGGCGCTTCCGCGTATCGAGTTTGTTCCGGAACGCGTAACGACCGTCACTACTGAACCACCCGATCGACCGTACTCGGCGTGATAAGCGTTGGTCAGGATCCTGAACTCCTGAAGCGAGTCAGGCGAAGGCACGATCATCGCCGACCCCGTTACCGGTTCAATATTGTTGACCCCATCAAGCAGGTGATTGTTTGAGGTGTTGCGCATCCCGTTAACCGCAAAGTTGAATGCCGTCCCTCCGGGAGTATTGTTCGTGCCGCTGCCGACCGCATCTATTCCGGCCATCGGCGGAGCAACTCCAGGCTGAAGCACTCCCAGCTCGAGAAAATTTCGCCCGTTAAGCGGTAATTCGACAATTCTCTTCTGCTCGACGACTTTACCCAGGGTACTGCTCTTCGTATCAACCTGGGGCGCTTCGGTGGTAATGAAGACTTCCTCGGTCACGTCCCCGATCTCGAGGCTCAGGTCGATGCGAAGGTTATCTTCGACTCGAAGTTGAACCTCTTCGCGATATGACTTAAAGCCCTGCGCTTCAACAGAAATGCTGTACCTGCCAACCGGCAGCAGCGGAAAATTGTATGAGCCGTTGGCACTGGTCGTTTGCGACCGCTTCAATCCCGTGCCGAGGTTGTGCACCGTGACATTTGCCCCAGCAACAGCGGCGCCGGCTGTTTCAAGAATGGTTCCGTAAATCGTACCTGTTGTTTGGGCCCGAACCTCCAGGCCAACCGGAGTAAGCATGAATGCGAGGAGTGAGGCTAAAACTAAAAAGTCTCGTGTCATTCGGAGCGAAAGGCATCTCGTCAACATTTCAGATCCTCCTAACTGAGTGCAGTCGAATTCACAAAGGCCAGCACGCCCTTCCTCTTAGAAGGAAGTTTGGGTGTCAGGTCTCACTAACTCGCAAATGAAAATCCCCTGGGAAGAGTGCGTTATGTCGACAGTATGATTGCCTGAGGAAACGGCGACGCCTGATCGATTCAGACGTGTATAAGGTAAGTAGTAATTCTAACCGCTAGTTTAAGAGGAGATTGCGAGGCACTCGTATTCTAGTCTGCAATACGGGAGAGAGCAGCAGGTTCATAAACAACCCCGCCCTTCACGATCCGGTGGATCGATCGCACATTTCCGATGTCGGCAAGCGGGTCTGCATCAAGAATCAACATGTCTGCGAGCTTGCCGGATTCAATTGTGCCTAGATCTTTTTCACGACCAACCATTCGGGCTGCATTCGAGGTCGCTGTCCGGAGCGCCTCTCCGGTCGTGAGCCCGGCCTCAACCAGCAACGTCAACTCAAGCTGACTGGCCAGACCAAGCAAGACCCCCGTACCCGTTCCCGCACTGGGAGTATCCGAGCCAAGGACCACCAGGACGCCGGCGTCCTGAAGCTTCTTTACATTTGCACGCAATATAGGCAGCTGGGCTTTTGCGAGCGCGAGATTTTTCCATCTTGCTTCCCATTGCTCAATCGACTTAGGGTCCAACCCAATTTCAAGGACCTCCCTGGGAATCAAGCCTTTCGTATTGAAGGCTGAGATGCGGCGGGCCCAGGCGCCAAGATCGGCAACTGAATAAAAGATGGCATGAGTGGTGATATATGCCGCTTGATTCCGCTTCAGCAAGGAGATCAATTCGTCGTCAACCGGATCGGAAATGATCCCATGGACCAGACCATCGGCGCCCGCCCGCAGTACCTCCTTGGCATACTTCAATACCGGAGCATGTACATAGGCCTTTAGACCGTGCTGATGTGCTTCATCAATAATTGCCGCCACCACCTCCGGCTTTAGCATCGGCCGTGGCTCGTCAGTTACATAGCTTAAGTCGTCGTAGACAATCTTCACTCCGTCTACTTTGGCTGCCGCGAGTTCACGCACTTGCCGGCGAGCTTCGTCAGGTGAGTCTGGTGTAAAGGAGCCCAAAGACGCACCGTGCCCTCCCTTTGCTGCAAAACGAACTCCGACTCCATAGAAATGGGGATAGGGAGAATCATCAGCAGCAGCGACAAGCTTTAGATCCCCAAACGACTCAAGATTGGGGATGCCTTGATGAAAAAGAGAAGTAAAACCCGAGGCAAGCATCCGAGCAAGATTCTTTCTGAGATTCGGTGGTCCTTCGCTAAAACTGAACGTGCCGTCCCCGAGGTGATTGTGCATATCAGCCAGCCCCGGAATTACGTACTTGCCTCGGGCGTCTATCACTGTGGCGCCTTGAGGAACGTTTACACTGCGGCGAGGACCAACTGCGCTGATCCGGGTGCCCTTGATGACGACCGCGGCATCCTTAACCGGCGGCCGACTCGTACCGTCGATAATGGTGGCCCCTGTGATGACCTTGAAGTCCTGTACTTGGGCGTTAATACTCGCTGGTGCAAGCACGAGGATCAGCAAAGAGATCAGAAAAAGATGAACGAAACGCATTTTTGTCTGCAAAGAATCAGAGGCCCGCATCAGGGAAGCAGAGCCTGGCGGAAAATGAATGTGAGTCTGGTCCGTGAAAATTCAACCTCTCATTCACCTCAACCTTTAGGTTGGGGTTCAGGGAAGAATGAGAGGTTGATTCTCCACTCGGTCAAAACGAAACCTTTGAGCCAGAAAAAAAGAGCCCAACGAAGGATCAGCAGTCAGTCTTTACAATCCCTGAAACTAGAAAAGGAACTTGAAGGCAAATTGCATTTGACGCTCCGGAGTCGACGTGCTCAACACCCGGCCAAAGTTCGGCGAGTTGAAATCATTGACCGGTACCCCGAAATTCGCGTGGTTAAAGAGATTGAAGATCTCCCAGCGGAACTCGAAGCGTCGTTGCTCACCCAGGCGGATCTCTTTTGACAGGCCCACGTCGAAATTGACGATTCCATCGGCCGTCAGAATGTTGCGACCGGCAGTGCCGAAGTTTAGTGTGGGCCGATTCGCGGAGGCTACAAACCGCGAGAAGGCAGTTGTGTCGAACCAACGCTCCGGTGTGCGCTGGCCGCTCGGCAGGTTTGGATCACGCAGCACATCAGGGCGTGACATTTGCGGCGTGCCCGTAAGTGATGGGTCTGCGGAGTCAATCGCGGAGAAGGGATTGCCGGATTGCAGCGTAGTTATTCCACTCACCCTCCAGCCCCCCAGAATCCGCGAATGGAGACCAGAACTCTGCCTGAAGAAGGGCAACTCATAGAGATAACTCAGAACAAACCGGTGGCGCGCATCAAAGGCTGAGAGCCCGCGTTCCGCAGCCAGATTTCTTGAATCCTGCGGGCGAAGTACCTGGCCAGGTATGCGGAAGAAGGAGAGCGGCTTGCTGGTGTCATCGATGGCCTTAGACCAGGTGTAGGCTACCTGGAATGAGAGGCCGCGACTGAGCCGGTGAGTGAGAGTGGCCTGCATGCCATGGTAATTCGAATTGAAGATCGAAGAAGCCAGGAACAGTTGACCGATCGGGTTGTATGGACGCCGTGAACGCACGTTGGCTGCCGCCGCCGTTGCTCCGGGCCGCCAGATTGCCTCGTTTGGATCCCAGTCACCCGGAAGATTGGTCCCCTTATTGCCGACATAAGCTAGTTCCAACGCCAGCGAAGGCAGGATCTGGCGCTGTACGGTCAGGTTCCAATGCTGCACGTATCCAAGCTTGAAGTCCGAGTCAAGCAGACCCACTGTAAAGCCTGGCGAAAGCGGCAACGGAAACTGAATGGGCGGCGTGAATGGGCTATTACCATTGTAGGGATCGGCCAGCGAAGCCGGCCCCAACTGAACAAAGAATGGTTGAAAGTCGGGCGGCTGCTGAACGGTAAACTGCTGAACCAAAGCTGACTCATCGTAAAAGATCCCATAGCCGGCACGGACGCTGGTCTTTCCATCGCCGTATGGATCCCATGCCAGCCCCACACGTGGAGCAAAGTTACTCTTCTCCGTTGGGAACAAAGTTGACGGGATTCCCGGATCGCCCGGCCGGAGAATTCCCAGAGGCAAAGTCGGAGCTACCACCGACTGCGCACCGGGCACGAAGGTAGCGAGGAGGTTGTCGCGTTCCTTAAAACCGGGAACCAGCTCATATCTGAGTCCCAGGTTAAGTGTTAGTTTCCGGCTCACGCGGAGATCATCTTGAATATAGAAGTAGGCCGCGGTCTGACTTAGTTTCTTGTCCGGACGGCCACCCACCTGCGAAAAGACGAAAGGCCTTCCCAGGAGAAGGTCTCCTAAGGGAGTGCCGGTAACACCGCCGTTGAATTGAAAGGCTCCAAATGACAGCGACGGAAACAGTCCAAAGATACGAGAATTTCTAATATTTCCGCCAAACTTGAGATTGTGTCGTCCGGTATTTATCGCGACGTTATTCACAACCTCATAGAATTCGCTCAGGCGGGAGTTAAAAAGCGTATACCCCAGCGATGAGTTTCCGAAGACGAGGATTTGCGGAATTACCGAAATGGGAGCAGGTTGCGGATAAGTAAAACCGATTGTGGTTGGATCAATCGGGTTCAGTGGCGTGCCGTTTTCGACGTTGGCTCGCGCATACGACAGACGCAGTTCGTTAATCACGCTCGGCGAGAAGATGTGAGTATCTGAAAGCGTGAAGTTTTGAAACCGGCTCTTATCGGCAAATGCGAAGCCCGGGACATCCACCACGCCAGCCGGGCTGGTGGTTGCTCCCTTGGGCCGCAGGAACGAGCCCGTGTCAAAAAGATAGCGACCGACCAGGGTGTTCTTTCCGGGAATCAACGCGTGATCCACACGGATCATGAATTGATCGCGGTCATTAGCGCCGGTCGGCGCAAAGGAAAAGGTGTTGGATCCCAGATTTGGTTCCGGATAAAGGGCGAGTAAGTTGCGAGCCACCGGATCGATTCTCTGCTGGGGGATGATATCGTTTGGAAATCTTTGGCCCGTCAGCGGATCTATTGGCTTGACTGCCTCCTGCGAGAAGTCGCCCTGGCGAACTCGCGAAGATGGCACGATGGTGCTGGTGGCGATTCCCTTGCGTTGGCGGAAGCCTTCGTAGCTCCCAAAGAAAAATGTTCGGTCTCTGATAATAGGACCGCCAAACGTTCCCCCGAACTGGTTCTGCTTGAGAGCCGGGACGTCCGGCGCAAAGAAATTCCGTGCATCGAAAATATCATTGCGAAGAAATTCAAAAAGGCTGCCGCTAAACCGGTTTGTACCGCTCTTGGTAACTACCGTGACGATTGAACCGCCCGACCGACCATACTCGGCGTTATAGGAATTCGTCAGGATTCTAAACTCCTGAAGAGCATCAGCCGACGGTACCAGCATCGCCGCTCCGGACATCGGCTCGACGTTGTTGACCCCGTCAAGTAGGTGGTTGTTCGAATTTATCCTCATCCCATTAACTGCGAAGTTCACCGATGTTCCACCAGGCGAGCTATTCAAGCCGCTGCCTACCACATCGATATTGGGAACTGGAGGAGCAACGCCCGCCTGTAAAAGGCCTAGTTGAAGAAAGTTTCGACCGTTGAGCGGCAGGTCTACTATTCGTCGTTCTTCAACTACTTTTCCGAGTGTCGAGCTAGCGGTGTCAATCTGGGGCGCCTGGGTATCGACAATTACTGATTCGGTTACCTGGCCCAGCTCAAGATGCAGGTCGACACGAAGTCTTTCCTCGACCTGCAACACCAACCCCGCTCGTTGATACGGCTTGAATCCATCAGCCTCAACGCTGACGTTATACGAGCCAACCGGCAATAGCGAGAAGGTGTAGATGCCTTCGTCATTAGTTGTCCCAGTCCGGGTCTGGTTCGTTTGGACGCTCTTCACGGTAACGTTGGCGCCCGTAACGGCAGCTCCGGAGGGATCAGCTACAGTGCCATAAATGGAACCAGTTTGCGCGTAGGACTCTGAGGCGAGGAGAGTCGGAATGATCACCGCAAAAGCGATCAGCAAGAAATAGTTGGTTCTAAGGGTTCGACGTTGCTCTTGCATTTGTACCTGCCTCCTAAGGTGCAACCTGTTGTGTAGTTTTTTGAGCCGACAAGATGCGGACGCTTGACTCGGATCAACGACCGATTTTCTTCATACGAAATAACCGAGCAAATCCATCCTAAAGAAAATGCGTTCTGCTTTCGGGGAGCTTTTGCGAGGGGTGGCGGGCTACCGCCACTTCCGGGGTTTGAAACCGGCTTTGAAGATCCAGGGCTGGTTGACTACTGGCCACCCAGTGCTTCTCTGTTGTCTCTTAGGTTCTGTGGCCCAAATTACCTGTGCCAGCGAGCTTAGCTCCGTTGTCGAGGGGAAGTTTTGCTTAATAACCCTTTATCCCCCGAGGCCAAGCCAGTTTCACATTGTGAGATGCCGTATTATACCACAATCTCTTTTTCAGTAAACCTTTTTTTGAGATTAGGTGAGTGAAATAATTGAAGGCTGGCGAAGGCTATGTGATTGCTAAGCGGTCATTGGTAGATCTATTGACAGTTTTTTCGCCAGTTTTGAGAGGTCATCGGCCAGTTTTTCCCAGAGGGGAATGCCTTTGAGTTTTCGTTCAGCGCGTGTCAGCAGCCCTTTTTCCCCTGGCAGGTAAACCCGTTCAAATCCCGAGAGGGGTTCTGAGCGCTTGACCTCTCGAATCATCTCGTCCATCCGGGTCTTGAACTCTGCGACCGGTATAAAGCGGGCCATATCGAGGGCGCCGAAACTGTGACAGATGCCCAGGGGCTGGGACATGTCGCGCCCAAAACCACCCACCCCGGTCCCGAACAGACCGCCGCTCAGGACACCGGTCAAAGAATCGACAACCACCCCCAGTCCGTATCCCTTATGTTTGCCAAACGGCAGCAGCACTCCTCCATTAAACAGAGCCTGTGGATCGTCGGTAGGTTCACCATTGCGATCAATCATCCAATCCGTAGGAATGCGTTCACCCCTTTCGGCTGCCACGAAGATCCTGGCCGCCGCTGCCGCGCCAATGGCCGAATCGAAGATGATCGGCATTTCTTCTCCAGCCGGTAAGGCGATTGCCATCGCATTGCTTCCGATAACCTTTGTTTTACCACCCCAAGCGGCCAGCGCCGGGCCCGCGTTCGTCAGGGCCATGCCAACCATGTCATGAGCCAAGCCCTGTGCCGCGTAGAAGCCCGCCATTCCAAAGTGATTACTGTTTCGGACCGTAACGAGACTCAAGCCAAACCGGCGGGCCCGCTCGATCGCCAGATCCATTGCGCGCTTTGCAATTACTTGTCCAATGCCCTCATTTCCGTCGAGCAAGAGTGTGGCGCCGCCGTCAGAGACAATTTCAAGCGTTCCTTTGAGATTGATACCACCAGCTTCTAACATCGCTGCGTACATCGGCAAAACGAGAACCCCATGCGAATCGACTCCTCGCAGGCTGGTTTCAGTAACGACTTCGGCCCAGACTGCGGCATCCTCTTCCGAGACTCCCAGACGCTCGAATACCAGAATGCAGAAGTTTCTCAACTCCTGTTCTCCCATCCTTTTTTCAGTCTTTTCCATAATTCCGCGACTTTTCTCCCAGAAGCTTCGCGCAGGCAAACACCGTCTTCGTATGAGGCAAAGGCACGCCAAGCTTGTCGGCCAACTCAATGACAGCCCCCACAATCGCATCTAGTTCCAGCGGCCGACCCGCCTCTACATCCTGGAGCATGGAGGTCTTGTGAGGCCCGACTTTGGCTGCCCCCGCAAGGCGTTGCTCGATCGAAATGCCGATGTCGATCCCTAGTTGCCCCGCGAGTTGTTCAACTTCAGTCATGATCTCCCGAGCAATCTCTCGGGTCGCAGAGAATTCAACTATGTCTTCAAGTGTGGCGCGAGTGAGAGCACTGATAGGATTGAAAGCGACGCTCCCAAGCAGCTTGACCCAGATCTCAGTACGGATATTGTTCCGGATGGGGCTCCGCAGTCCGCTTCGGATGATAGCCTCTGAGATCTTTCGACACCGTTCGCTCTTGGTGCCATCCGGCTCGCCAATGGCGAAACGGGTGCCATCGAGATGCCGAATGACTCCCGGCTCCGTGGTGATGGTTGAACAGTAGAGGACGCAACCAATAGCGCGTGCGGGATCGAGGTTGGTCGCAATTACCCTGTTCGGATCAACAGACTCGAGATGCAGACCTTCCAGTTCTCCCCCATGACGGTAGAAATACCACCAGGGAATGCCGTTTTGGGCAGAAACAACCGCGGTTTCGCTGCTTAAGAGAGGTTTAAGACGGGCTGCCACCTCGGGAATGCTGTGCGCTTTTAGAGTCAGTATGACTACGTCAACGACGCCCGCATCCTCGGGAGTTTCCACGACATTTGGGTGGGCGACGAACTCACCAAGAGAACCGCGCACGCGGACCCCGTGTTTGCGCATCGCTTCGAGGTGAGCGCCACGCGCGATGAGAGTTACCTCTTCACCTGCTCTCGCCAGCATCGCCCCGAGAAAACCGCCGATTGCCCCTGCACCTACGACTGCAAATCTCATCAGGTCTATTCAATTACTCTCGCACTTTTTGAATTTCAGCAGCAATACTCCGACGCTGTATCTTGCCGGTTGCCGTTCTTGGTATTGCTTCAACAATGTGGATCGCCTTTGGACATTTAAAATCTGCCAGCAGGGATGCACAATGTGCCCTTAACACCCCTTCGGTAACTCCGCTGCTGAGCACTACCGCCGCTTCCACCTCTTCCCCGTAGATCCGATCGGGAACCCCAAAGCAGACCGCCTGTGCCACTGCGGGATGAGCAAGTAGCGCTTCGTCAATTTCATGAGGAGAAATTTTCTCTCCACCCCGATTGATCAACTCCTTGATTCGGCCCGCAAGGACAAGATACCCGTCACCATCGAGATACCCTTCATCGCCGGTGCGAAACCAGCCGTTGCTAAACGAGGCGGCGTTGGCCTCCGGGTTCTCCTCGTAGCCCCCAAAGACGCTCGGTCCTTTAATGGCCACTTCTCCTCTCCCCTGTCCCGTTACCTGCTGGCCGCTCTCATCCAGAATGGTGATCCGCAAACCAGTCTCGCGCCCCACCGAGCCGGGCTTTCGATCACCGGGCGGGAGCGGATTTGACGCCATCTGATGCGCCGCTTCGGTCATCCCGTAAGCCTCGATCACAGGCACTCCGAAACTCGATTCCAATTCATTCATCAACGATGCTGACAGGGGAGCGCTACAGGAACGGATAAAGCGCAGTTGCTCTGCCCCGGAAGGTCTCTCTCCACCCCTGTTTCGAGAAAGCAACAACTGATGAATGGTCGGAACCGCCGAGAACCAACTGACCCGGTGGTCACGAACCGTCTTCCAGAAAGCGAGAGGATTAAAGCGCGGCACGATAACGACGGTTCCTCCCGTTGCCAGGGTAGCCAGCGTTGAGGCTACCAACCCGTGCACATGAAAGAGCGGCATAACACACAAGGAAACATCGTCGGCTGAAAGCTTGTAGGTCTCTGCAACGTTGTAAGTCGATTCCAGAAGATTCCGGTGAGCAAGCGGCACTCGCTTAGGACGGCTGGTGGTGCCACTCGTGTGGAGAACCAGGGCAACATCATCAGCATCCGGGGAGACAGGGGGCCTTGCCGGGGTGCGGCTCAGGTTCGAGTTCAGGAGCACCTGACCACCCTGATCGATATTAACCGCAATGATCGCAGTCCTATCTTCTGCCGCTGCCCTGGCATCCTCCGCGCCTGTCTCTGGTACGATCAGAACGCTAGCTCGAGTATCTTCAAGAAAAAATCTGAACTCTTCCCGCTTGTACCCGGGATTAAGGGGAGCAGCCGTACCCACCAAAGTCGCTGCCAGAAAGGAGACAATCATCTCGATTCCATTTGGTAAGGCGATTCCAATGCGGTCTCCATCTTTGATCCCGAATTTCTTGAGTTCTTCGGCAAATGCCTCTACTTGTTGTCGCAACTGTTCGTAGGTAACCGCCGCACCATCCCCGGCAACCATAACCGCGGTCTGGTTGGCCTTGCCATTGAAGAGAATTTCCGGAAGGGTCGTTTGCTGTCGATTCATAATAAGCTAAAGAAAACCTAACAAGTCTCACGATATGAAACGACATATTATTTTATGGGATCGCGATCGGTCAATGTTTTTCCCAAACTCGATTGTGGTATGGCGACAGATCGAGAGCAGGTTTTTATTGGGCCAGGTTCGAGCTTCGGATGATTGGGCTGTTAAATAAGGACGAGATTGACAGGGGATAAGGCACCGTGGGTTGAACTCACCTACTCGTCTGAGGTGTGAGGACTTCCACAACCATCCTGATTTCAACGGCAATGTCGAAGGGCAGGTCGGCACCGCCTATTGCCATGCGCGAATGCTTACCGGCTTCACCGAAGATCTCGACCATACAATCGGAGAAACCATTCATCACTTTGGACTGGTCCGTAAAACCAGGTGCGCTATTGACCACTCCGAACACATCGACGATTTGACTGACTTTGTCCAGCGTACCGAGGGCGTGGCGAATAGTTTGGAGTAGGTTCAGCGCGGTGAGACGAGCGGCAGCATACCCGTCTTCGATCGTTAGATCCTTTCCGACTTTACCCTTAAATCGAAAATCTGTACGTCCCCAGCGGGGAGCGTGTCCGGACAGGAACAAGAGGTTGCCGCATCGCCGCGAATACAAGTATGTTGATTCGCCAGGCACCAACACCAGGGGCGGGATCGCGTCCCCCAAAGCAAGAAATTTTTCGTCAAAAGTCATCCCTGATCGCCGCCTGCCCAATTAGCATCTGCCTTCTACTTTACAGCAGGTGTTTCCGAAAACCGATTAAGTTGACCGAACTGTTACTTCCCTCATGTCAAATTGCTCGCTCATGGTACCCATTATTACCAAATCTAAGTACAATAAGCCTAACTGTCTCTGAGGTTTGCATTGAGATCTCCTTGCGGCATACAGTTTGTTCTGCTGTTCCTCGCCCCGTCCGCCTCAGAAATCAACAAAGCACTTAAGAACAATTACAGGCTGTTTGACCCGCGCTGGCTCTCCCCAAATTAGCTCAACCGTTCCCAGCAGCCTGACCCGTGATGTTCTTAGGTTCCTCTTGGGGAAAAAACAATAATGAAGAATATTGAAGGTTCGGCCACCGAATTCATCTCACAGCTTCTACTTGGCGCCGGTGTGATGGTTGCCATTAGCGGGCTTCTGTTTAGAGAACAAATGGTGCAGTTGGCCCTGGAGATCTCAGGCCAGTGCTCTACTTATCTGCACCAGATCATGTTCTACATCGCAGCCCATCTTTCTTAACTCCAAGCCACAAAAAACGCGTAACAGCCTGAGACAGGGTCATATGACAACCTCTGTCCACAGGCCTCCAAACGACCAAGTTGGCCCCGTTGCTGGCCGGGAACGAACTAGGAGGACTTACTCATACTCTTCCGCCCAATGAAGAAGCCAGCCCCAAACATCATTGCTAGAAGTACGAAAACAGGGATGAGCAGTACAAACGTCTCCCATAACTCGACCAACATTTCACACCTCCTTTGAATCGACAGGGAACCCGTTCAATATGTTTGATGAGCGCCCTTTTTTTCAAACGGGGCCAGTGAGATAGGGGCTTTGAGTAATACTAATCTAGACCAAACCTCGTCTCAAGATCAAGAGAGTTGGTGTGGCTGGGGCAAGCACTTTTAAGCCAATCGACTAATCATGGACATTCCCTCTCTTTAAGTTTGTCCGGAAGGTCACGCAGGCGAACGAGTGGGCTCTTCTTCCAATCCAGGGTGTGCGCCACCGCGTGGGCCATGCCATTCCAACCGACTTGGAATTCCAGCCGGTCATTCCCTATCCCGCCCGCAGGGATCGCCTCAAAGGCGGTGTCTGAGACTGACCTAAAGACCCCAGGGCGCGACGTCACCCCACATGCCCCCAAATAGGAGACGACCGTCGCACGTTTCATATATCGCCATTGTGGCGAAAAAGGCCAATTAACCGAACGAAGAAGGATCTCCACTGGAAACTTATGATGGTCATTTGGCTGCGTCGTCATCTAAAACAAAACGGTAATGGCCCAGTGACACAATGGATGGCACTTGTGCGGTAGCTGAACGCCTTAACATGCGCATTCTGATCCTTGGTGGAACAAAGTTTGTTGGCCCACACGTCGTGCAATACCTCGTGGATCTCGGTCATGAAGTTGCGATTTTTCATCGCGGCGCTAGCCTCGGTGCGATCGTCCATCACAATCACCGCCGAACCGGCGTCATCGGCACCGAGCTTTGTTCGGATGGTGCCGTTACGATCGCGCAGGCGAGTGACTTTGGAAACTCTTTTCGCATCTAAGGCGAGGCAAACATAGGCACTGGCGGGTTATGATGACCGTAAAACATTCCCAGGAAGGCTGGAAACCATTCATCTATGGATCCGATATCACAAGGAGCGATCGGAGCAACAGTTGCCCAAGCTGTTTTCGGGCGCCGGCTACCGCGAAGCGCTGCCCTGATTGGTTTCGCCGCCGGTATGGCTGCTGACCTCGATGTCTTCATACCCGCAGGTGGTGATCCGGTAGCGAGCATGATCTATCACCGCCACTTTACGCATAGTCTGTTCTTCATTCCGCTGGGGGGCATTTTGACTTCCCTTCTTTTCGTCTGGTGGAGACAGTTCAAAGGCTACAGGCGGGAAGTGATCGGCGCCGCGACAGTTGCTTACGCCACGCATGGACTCCTCGATGCCTTCACAAATTATGGCACCTTGCTTTTTTGGCCGTTCTCAAATCAACGCGTTGCCTGGGATCTGCTGGGCATTGTCGATCCGATGGTCACCGCTCCTTTGCTGATAGGAATGTTCTGGGCGGTCCTTGCAAAACAACCACGAGCGGCGCGAGTAGCGCTGTTGGTCTTTGCAGCCTACGTCTGTTTCGGTGGTTGGCAACACTATCGGGCCCACGAAGCGCAACGTGCCCTTGCCAATGCGCGCGGTCATGTAATCGAGCATGGTCGGGTGATGCCGGCGCCCGGCGCGCTGATTATGTGGCGCTCTGTTTATACATCAGGTGGCGAACTTCACGTGGATGGCCTGCGTGTGCCCTATCTTCGAGAGACACTGGTTCGCAACGGGGGCTCAGCACGTCTTGCGACGTTTGAGGACCTGCCGGAAGAGATCCGAAATCGTCCCGACACGGCGCGCGCCTTTTCAATATTCACGTGGTTTGCCGACGGGCTCGTCACTCCCGTCGCAGCGAATCCAAACATTTTTGGTGATCAGCGCTTCTCAGCCGATTTCAGCAGTCTAACGCCTCTGTGGGGCATGGATTTTAGCTCTTCATCACCCAGGCGCTGGCGGCCGGATACCGAACGAAGCGATTTCGTCGTTCGAATATGGCGAAGCATGATCTTCGGTGACCCTGGCTACCGGCCAATTGCTGAAGCCCTGGCCGCACCAAGCCAGGGCGTTCAGTAAGGCACGGCAGGGCTTTTTCAATAACGCGCACGGAAGAAAGACCAAAAGCGCCGCCGGGCCGGCCCACTCCAAAGGGCCCACTCCAAGAGCGCACTCCAAAAGGTTGCGTGGTTAGGTGGTTGGCGCTATAACTTCTCGCCAAAGGAGACAATCTAATGAGAGGTTTATTGCTGCTTCCGCTTCTCTTGATGACGGTCTTGCCAACCCAAGACTCGGCGACACCACAGCAGGAATCAACGGTTGTTGTCACGGCGTTCAAATGGTTCAGGGCACGCCAGGTTGTCGAGGAAATTGAGCATGCGGGTTCGAGCACAGCCGCAACCCTCTTGCGTCCTGAAAAGAACCTCGAGAGAAATACCAAGGTGAACGAGCCTGCCGGTGTCAGAGATCCTCGGGCTGATACTCTCGAAGGGCGTAGCGAGGCTCTGGAAGGGATAGTGCAGGAATCTCGTACCTCAAAATCCAAGCCTGTTGACGGTTTTGCCTACCGGGCCAGAATACGAAATACAGGCACCAAGGTCATTGACGTTGTCTTCTGGGAATATCAATCCAGCGACCCGGCAGATCCAAGCAAGGTCTCGCGCCGGCAGTTCCTTTGCAGTGTCAACATCAAGCCAAAGAAGGAGTTTGAGCTAAAGGCTTTCAGCCTTCTCAATCCAATCGATGCGATCAGCGTGGACTCCCTAAACAAAGCCGAAAGCAAATTTACCGAGAAGGTATTCGTTAATCGCGTGGAGTTCACCGATGGAAAAATCTGGCAGCGCAAGGACTGGAGCTTTGGCGAAATCAAGCGGGGGTACGACCGCGCCGTGGGCACTACTTGGGGCTCTGAGATGTGTCGAGGTATTTGAAAAAAGCTAAAGCGGCAACTTCAAGCGAGCTTCGCAGCCTGGCCCAATCTGGCGGTTTTCCAGAATCAGCGCGCCACCATGAGCTTCCGCTATCTGACGCGACAGGACCAACCCAATACCCGAGCCCTTCGCCTTCGTGGTAAAGAAAGGGACAAACAGATTTGCTGTGTTTGCCAGGCCTGGGCCTTCATCGGTGATTGCGACTTCGAGCTGGCCGTTCTTTTGTGTCCAACAGAGCTCGACTGAGCCTCCCGTTTCAAGTGATGCATCCACCGCGTTGCGCACAAGATTAATCAATAACTGCTCCAACTGCGCACTGTCACCTTGAACGGTCACTTCCGGTCCGGCAACCACATTTATTGGCAGTCTTGTTTCAAGGCTTGCCACGCGACCGACCAACTCGCCGACCTTCAGAGCTTCAAAACGAGGCGCCGGCAAACGGGCCAGTTTCGAGTAAGATTCGACAAAGCGTGCCAGCGAATCCGCACGTGAAGAGATTACATCCAGGCCACGCTGCATATCTTCACGCCAATCAGCGGGCTCCGGGTTGCGATTGAGCAGATCAGCAAGACTGCCCGCGACCGATTTGATTGGCGCAAGTGAATTGTTCAACTCATGCCCCAGGACGCGCAACAATCGCTGCCAGGCAGTGCGCTCTTCTTCACGGAGTGTTTGACTTAAATCTGTGAGGACAAGTAACTGGTGCTGCACGCCACCTTCACGAAAGGTGCTTCGTCGAATATCCCAGCGTCCGACGCCCCCGGGGAAAACCATCTGCAAAGTGTGCGGGCCGGCGCTGTCGTCCAGGTCCATGCAGCGCGACAATCCGAGTTCGGCATCAGTGCGACCAAGTAGACGCGCGGCAGGTCGAGCCAGCAACCTCTCGCCCGCACGATTCACAAGCCGCAGTCGCCTGTCGCCCGAGAACGCAAATACCGCGACGTCAATCTCGGCCATCACCGTCCGCAGCAAAGCCGACGCTTCCAAAGCTCCCAACCTTTGCTCGCGAAGAGTTTGGCCAAGGTCGTTTACTTCGAGCATCACTTCGCCGAGCGCGTCACCTGAAGTAGCGCGGCGCCCGCGAATCGAGAAGTCGCCTTCCCGGATGGCTGCCAGAATGTTGGATAGAGTCTGGAGCGGCCGCACCACACGTTGTTTTAAGTTAAAGACAATCCCCAACCACAAAAGAACCAACAGTACATTCACGGTCCACTGCAAGCGCGCGGAGTATCCATGCAGCCAGAGCAACAAGGCGCAGAGCAGCACTCCGGGAAGGCCGATTAAGAGCGCGAGAAACGTGATGCGGTTCTCGAATCTCAACCGCGTCCCAGCCTTCAAGGCCGGATCGAGAGACGAGAATGATGAGCCGCTTTTAGCCGGATTCTTCTGACTACTCACGATTGATATGATAACTCAAGGGTCAGGTGAACGCGGGATGCGGAGGAAGGAAGTTGAAGACACCATTCCCGCCATGGTGAACTTACTGAAAAATGTCGAATATCAAATGGAAAATAGTCGTCGCACGGAAAACCATTTGACATTTGTCAGTTTGTTATTCCTCAGTGGGCTCCGACGAGTAAGAAGACTTGAGGCTCTTACCTAAGACAGCCCATACTTCTGCAAACGACGATAAAGCGCGCTGCGGCTCAACCCCAATGCTTCCGCTGCGCGGTTGGCATTTCCCTCAAAGCGAGCGAGCGCCTTCTTGATTAGCAGCCGCTCGGCTTCTTCCAGACTCATCTCCTCGAGCTGCGCATCAAACTGAGCATCCGCCGTGGACTGCAAAGCCAGGTCAAAGGCGGTGACAATGCTTCCCGAACTCATCAACACTGCGCGCTCCACAATATGGTCTAGCTCTCGCACATTGCCGGGCCATGAATGGCGCCGCAACGCCTCTATCGCCTCAGAGCTAAATCCCATGATTGTGCGCCGGTATCTTTCGGTGTGCTGTCGCAGGAAATGCTCTGCCAGAGGTGGCACATCCTCACGCCGGTCTCGCAACGGCGGCAAGTGGATCTCGACAGTGTTGAGCCGAAAAAGAAGATCCTGCCGAAACTTACCCTGGGCCACGGCCGCATTAAGGTCCGCATTCGTAGCCGACAGCACGCGCACATCCACCTTTCGTGTCTTTGACGATCCGACTGGCTCGAATTCACCGGTCTCCAACACTCGGAGCAGCTTGGGCTGAAGATTTAGTGGAACGTTGGCAATCTCGTCGAGAAACAAAGTGCCACCATCAGCCAGCTCGAAGCGCCCTACGCGATCTGATTTGGCGTCGGTGAAAGCGCCGCGCACGTGACCGAACAACTCACTTTCGAATACTCCTTCAGCCAGGGCTCCGGCATTGAGTGAGATCAGCGGCTTTGCTTTTCGTAAGGAAATGGCATGCAGGGCCCGTGTAATCACCTCCTTGCCCGTTCCGTTCTCGCCGGTGATGAGAACATTGGCGTCAGCCGGCCCGATGCGCTCGACAAGTTTCAAGACGGCCTTCATTGCCGCGGACTCAGCAATGATCCGAGGAAGCCCTGAACGCGAGTCGGCCGCACTATCGCGCAAGGCTAAATTTTCGGCCTCGAGGCGCTGGCCACGACGCAAGGCCACCGCCAGATCGACTTGCGTACGCAACACTGCCAACAAACGCGCGTTGTCCCAGGGCTTCTGAATAAAATCGCGTGCTCCCCGGCGCATTGCCTCTACCGCCAGATCGACACTACCCCACGCGGTCATGACGACTAACGGAAGGGCCGGATCCAGCGTTTGGATCTGCGAAAGGAGATCGAGACCTTCACTACCAGATGTCGTATCTCGCGCATAGTTGAGATCGATTAGGACGACATCGAACTCTTGTGATTCAACTGCCCTCATCACAGCGGCTGGTGATGCGGCAGTCTCGATGTCAAAGCGCTCAGCCTTCAAAAGGAGACTAAGCGCCGCGAGGACATCAGGTTGGTCGTCGGCAATAAGAATTCTTGGCATGGACAACAAATTCAGCCTATTCGTAGCGGAGGGCGACCATCGGATCTACTTTGGTTGCGCGCCGTGCTGGAATGTAACAGGCGAGCACCGCGACTACGAAAAGAATAGTTGCCACCGTAGCGAACGTAATGCTATCCGTCGGCGTAACTCCAAAAAGCAGCGATGCCATCCAGCGGGTCAATGCGAATGCGCCGGCCAACCCAAGGACGATGCCTGCCAGGGCCAGCATCATTCCATTCTTCAGGACAAGCTTCAACACATCTCTTGTCTGCGCTCCAAGGGCCATACGCACACCAAACTCATGGCTACGCTGTGTGACCACGTAAGAGATGACGCCGTAAATGCCGACACCTGCAAGCAGCAGCGCTACGGCGGCAAATACCGTCAGCAGTTGTGTGCTGAAGCGAGCACGAGCAACGGACTTTGCCAGTAAGCTCTGCATAGTCTGTACGTCTGCCACGGGCTGTTGGGCATCAAGGCTGCGAATCACGTCGCGGGCCGAGGCGGCAACGCTCAAAGCATCATTGCGCGTGCGCATTACGAGAGTCATCGAGGTATAGGCTAATTCAGGATGCGGCCAGTAGACCATCGGCTCCGGTTCACTGTCTAGCTGCTTGTGCTGTATGTCGCCTACAATCCCGATGATTTCTGTGGGTACATTCTCCTCTTTCATGAAGATTGTGATGCGTTTTCCCAACGCGTCTTCATTGGCAAAGTATTTTCGGACTAGCGCCTCATTGACAACTACCACATGACGCATCTCGGTGGCTTCTTGCTTGGTAAAGAGACGGCCACGCTTCAAGGGGATCTGCAAAGTCTGGAAGAAATTTGCGTCGGTAACACAAACCCCGGTACCGGGGGCCTGACCGGGAAGGGGTTTTGGCTGTCCATCGATCTCAAAACGCGTCGCCGCTCGTGGCCCCGCGAACGGCAGAAAGTTGATTGCCCCAACTGCCTCGACTCCCGGCAGATTCTGAAGCCGTTCAGTCGCCTGCTTAAAGAAACCGACAACTTTTTCGTCCTGGTCATACATCCTTCCTGGCAAAGCCACGCGCATGGTGAGTACGTTGGCAGCGTCGAAACCGGGATCGACCGACTGGAGACGGTTCAGACTCCTGATTAGCAGGCCCGCCCCAACCAGTAACATGAGCGCCAATGCGACCTGGCTAATCACAAAGAGACTTCGCAAGCGATTGTTGCTTGGGCTACCCCCGCTTCTCCCACCTTCCTTGATCGACTCGACATTGAGGCGTGTGGCCTCGAAGGCCGGCGCGAGACTAAAGATGATGCCGGTAAGCAATGACACACCCATAGTAAATAAGAGAACAGTCGAGTCGATCCTCACATTAGAGAGGTCGATCAACTCAGCCGGACTCAGGGCCACCAAGAGACTCGTGCCCCACCACGCTAAGAGGAGGCCTCCAATCCCAGCCAACACCGCCAGAGGTACTCCCTCGGTGAGCATCTGTCTGAAGACTCGCCAGCGATTGGCTCCCAGAGCAGTGCGAATTGCAATCTCTTTTCGGCGGGCGGCGGCGCGGGCCAATAGAAGGTTGGCAACATTGGCACAGGCAATTAGCAGCACTAACCCAACGGCGGCGAGCAGCACATAAAGCGCCGGCCGAATCTCGCCGGTAAACTCCGTCTGTAGTGGAACGACATTCACTCCCCAATTGGCGTTGAAGTCGTTGTACTGCTGTTGGAGCCGGGCGCTAATCGTATTCATCTCTGCCTGGGTCTGCTCGCGGGTGACACCTTCATTAAGACGGCCGACCACGGTTACAAACCGTCCGCGACGCACTCGCATTTCATTCGTGATTACGAAAGGCGTCCAAAACTCCGCCGGCTTGTTGGTCAGCGATCCTTTCTTGATGAACCATTGAAAGCCTGCCGGCATTACGCCGATGACAGTAGCTTCACGCCGGTTAATATTCAGTTGCCGGCCAACAATGCTCGGGTCACCTCCAAATCGGCGTTGCCAAAGTTCATAGCTGAGTACTACTACTGGAGGTTGATCGGGTTGACCGTCAGTCATCGAAAGGGTGCGACCGAGTATCGGCTCGACACCCAGGAGCGCGAACAGATTGCCGGTGGCGAGTTGCGCCGGAATCTCTTCAGCCTCGCCATCGCCGATCACGGAGGTGCGAATGTCAGCAACGAAGGCAAGGTCTGCAAATGTAGTGGTCTGGTCCTTCCAGTCCAGAAAGTTTGCCGGGCTGGCCACATTGCGGTTTTCCGTAGGGCGGCTCTCCCAAACGATCATCAAATCGTCTGCATTCCGATAGGGCAGTGGCTCGATGAGCAGAGTATTAACAACACTAAATATGGCTGTGTTCGCGCCAATCCCCAGTGCCAGGGTCAGCACTCCTACAAGAGCAAAGCCCGGACTCTTTGTTAGCAGACGTAGACCATGTAAGAGATCCTGAATTAGGTTGCGCATATTCTTCCTTTGGTGATTTTCGATTTCTGATTTTTTGATTTTCGATGGTCGCTCACCGATTGCCAATTGTTTAGATTTTCGATTGCCGATTTTCAATTGCCGATTGGTCGCGCCAATGGCCCAACTCATCTAAGACCACCAACGGCAGTTGGTGGATTGTTCGACCCCGCCTAAAACCGCCAATGGCCCAACTCATTTATAGACCACCCACGGCCGCAACACTCAGCCTTTGTTCATCAACCGAGGCCGTTCAAATGGGCAATCGCAAATCCAAAATCGCAAATCGATCGGTTGTCTTATCCTGGCACGGTCTGTAAACTAACGCTGGTTCCCATCAACCTGATTCTTCCGCCGAGAGTTATGAGCGCAATCACCTCTCATCTTTACGATACGGTTTCAAACTTGCCGGCTAATGCAGTCGTCACCTTCAGAGACGTCAGTTGGGAAGACTACGAAGGGCTGCTCGTACAAGTAGGTGAAGCCCCCGGCCTTCACATCAGTTACGACAAAGGGACGCTGCAAGTCATGACGACCTCACCTGAACATGAAAAGTACGCTTCGTTCATAGGCCGTTTGGTCTCCACACTGAGCCTACGGTTACGCATAAACATTCTTTTCTTCGGCTCAGCTACGATTAAGAAGCGGAAACAGCAAAAAGGTAGTGAGCCTGATGGTTGTTTCTATGTACAAAACGCCGCTACGATCGGTAAAAGATTGCAGATCGACTTCGAGGTCGATCCCCCACCGGACATTGTGATTGAAGTTGATGTCCACCACGATTCCCGTTCAAAGCTTCCTCTTTACGCCGGACTTGGAGTTCCGGAGGTCTGGCGTTTCGATGGCCAGGCGTTAACTATTAACCTTCTACAACAAGATCGTTACCACGAAGCCCCGACGAGTTTGGCTCTGCCGATGCTCACAAGTTCCATCCTCACTGAGTTTCTGAGTCGACTACGCAATGAAAGCGATCTGGAAATTCTCGTCGCCTTTGACGAGTGGTTGCAGTCTCTCCTTTAAGATTCAACGGTTGCCCTTGTCGATTTTGCCAATTGCCGATTTTGGGATTGCCGATTTTCGATTGCCGATTGGCGATTCGTGCTTGCTGTTTGCTTTTGCTGTTTCGTTTGGACCCCCGATCAACGAATAGCCATTCGCAAATCGACAATCCCTTCATTCATACTTCAGCGCCACCAGGGGATCGACTTTCGTAGCACGTCGCGCCGGAATCAAACACGCTGCAATCGCTACCGCGCCCAGCACGATCGCTACTGTCACGAAAACTGTCGGGTCTGTTGGTTTTACTTCATATAGCAACGTCGACAAGAATCTAGTCAGCGCAAAAGCTCCGCCTAAGCCCAATGCCAGCCCCAAAACTGTCAGAACCAGGGCATCCGACAGGACGAGTTTCAAGACGTCGCGAGTTTGCGCTCCAAGCGCAATGCGGACGCCGAATTCGCGCGTGCGTTGCGCGACGGAATAACTCATCACGCCATAAATCCCGATGCTTGCCAGCACCAGCGCTAACAACGCAAATCCGCCAAGCAAGATCATGTTGAACCGTCTTTGCGCGATAGATTCGTCGAGCAACTGAACCATGGGCCGGATGTTGTAAACGGGTTGGTCCTTGTCCACCCCTCTGATCGCTTCACGAAATGGTCCAGCGATAAGGTTCGGATCCCCGCCTGTCGTGCGCGTCACGAGCGTCAGAAAACTCACCGAGACTTGCTGGTAAGGTAGGTAGTATTCGGGCGTAGGTTCGACATCCAAACCCGCATGACGAATATCACCGACCACACCAACGATCTCACGCACAATCGGTTGTTCGCCCTCTCCGGGAATGATGCGTTTGCCGATAACTTCTTCGCCCGGGAAAAAGCGGCGCGCAAACGTCTCATTAACAATGGTCACCGGAGCAGCTTGAGCCTGATCCTGCTGATTGAACGGACGCCCCCTTTGTTACGGGATACTCATTGCCCGGAAGTAGTCAGGGCTGATCACCCGGCGATCTGCTATAGGTTGCTGGCCTGGCGGAAAAGGAGGGCGGCCGTCTATGTCGAAAGTGAAGGCCATGAAACTCCCGCCGAGAGGCAACGGGTAGACGGCAGCCACGGATTCGACTCCTGGAAGCGCGGTGATCCGGTCCACCGCTTCCTGAAAGAAGGCGGCGCGCTGTGCTGGCTCTGGATATTAGGTAGTACTGATAGAAACATCCGCCGCCAGAACATTGGCCGGTACGAAGCCGGGCGAGACTTCGAGCAAACGTTGGAGACTCTGAAAAAGCAGCGTGGCGCCGACAAGCAGGATCAACGACAAAGCAATCTCAGAGACCACCAGTACGCTGCGGGTGCGGCTCCGGGTGCTTCCTCCGCTGGATTCTCGCATGCAATCTTTGAGTTTTTCATTCAGATCGCTTCTGGCAGCCTGGAGTGCCGGCGCGAAACCGAAAAGGAGACTGGTTAAGGTTACAAGGCCCACTGTAAACCAGAGAACGTTGCGGTCCAGCTCAATCTCAGCTATCCGGGGAAGATTCGCAGGATTGAAAGAGACGAGCAGCGCAATGGCCCACAACGCCAACATTACGCCCGCAACGCCCCCCAGCAGTGAAAGTAGAAGGCTTTCCGTCAATAGTTGCCGGATGATCCGCCAGCGAGTGGCGCCAATGGCCATGCGAATAGCAATCTCCTTTTGTCGCACTGAGGCCCGTGCGAGCAAAAGGTTTGCTACGTTGGCGCAGGCAATCAGAAGCACTAAGGCCACTGCACCCAGCAGCACAAGGAGTGCCGGACGAACCTCCCCAACCAGTCGGTCGTGGGTCGAGAACAGAGCAACGTTCAAGCCGGTATTGGCCTCGGGATACTGAGTGGCCAGCCGGTTTGCAAGCAAGTCCATCTCAGCCTGCGCTTGCGTTATGATCACATTGGGCTTGAGGCGAGCAAACAGCGTCAGATAAACAGCGCCCCGAGCTCCGCGCGCAGCGGGTGGAATGCTCGAGATGAGAGGCATCCAGAACTCAACTTGCCGCGCGCCGACAGGAAACTTGAATCCTTCCGGCATAACTCCCAGCACGCTTAAATGCTGGCTGCCAATGAGCAGGCTCTGACCCACGATGTTCGGATCGCTATTGAATCGCCGTTGCCATAATTCATGGCTGAGAACTATCACCGGCGCGCCCGATTGTTCTTCTTCGCGAGAGAATGCGCGCCCAATCAGAGGCTCTACAGCCAACAGCGGAAACAGATCGGCGGAAACCATGGCGCCACGCAGCCTCTCGGGCTCGTCTCCCGCACGCAAAAACTGGTTACTCATATTGACTGCGGCTACTTGCGCAAACACCTGATCCCCCGTCAGGTTAAAGCTGCGTGAAGCAAGGGCCGCCATCTCTTTGAAAACCTGGTTCTGCTCTCTCCAGTCGGCGAAGTTAGCGGGAGCGGGAGTGTTTCGAGGGAAGCCCGCGAACGAGGCATCTTCCCAAACCATTACCAACTGTTCCGGCTCGGGGTAAGGAAGCGGCTTCAAGAGCACTGCATTGATCACGCTAAAAATGGCAGTGTTGGCGCCAATACCAAGAGCCAGGGTGATTACTGCGATTGCGGTAAAGCCCGGACGCTTAAGTAGGCTGCGCAGGCCGTAGCGGATGTCGCTGATTAATGTTTCCATGACAGCATTTCTGACTGTGGATTTTGGATTTTTGATTGCTCGAGGGCTAATTTAGGATCCCCGAAACCGACTCGTTCAAATCACCAGCAGACCGCTAATCGCAAATCAAAAATCAAAAACCCAAAATTCCCCTTCATTCGTACTTCAGCGCCACCAGAGGATCGACCTTCGTAGCGCGCCGGGCCGGCACGTAGCAGGCCACCAGAGCAACTATCAACAGAAAAAGTGGAACCGCGCCAAAGGTCATGGCGTCGGTCGCAGTTACGCCAAATAACAACCCCGCCATCAAACGCGTCAATGCAAACGATCCCGCCAGACCAAGCGCCACACCAAGCAGGGCCAGAACCATTCCGTTCTTGATAACCAGCCTGAGAACATCGACGGTTCTGGCGCCTAGGGCCATACGAATGCCGAACTCCTGCGTGCGCTGGGTAACGGCATACGAAATCACACCGTAGATACCGACAGCCGCCAGAGTGAGCGCCAAACTCGCAAACACTCCCAGGAGCAGCAAGATAAACCGCGGCTGGGCAATCGATTCTGAGACTATCTGGTCCATCGACTTAACGTTGGCAAGGGCCAGAGTGGAATCAATCGAACGAATTTCGGAGCGTATTGGACCAATCAGACTTGACGGCTCGCCGGTGGTTCGGACGACCAGCGTCATCCCCCGAGACGGACTCTGTGCAGCCGGCAAGTACATCGACGGCCGCGCGTTCACGTCAAGGCCGAAATGCTTGACGTCTGCTACTACACCGACGATCTCTCTCCAGTTATCCGGTCCGTTGCCGATGCGCTTGCCGAGCGGATTCTCATCCGGCCAATAGCGACGAGCCAAGGCCTCGGTGATTACAACGACGCGGGCCGATTTTTCATCATCATTCCGGGTGAACACGCGTCCGTCGATCAGCCTGATACCCATCGTGCGGAAGTAGTCGGAAGTTACAGAGCTGTACCAGGCCACAGGTTGTCGATTCTCAGGAGGTTCAGGACGCCCTTCGATCATGAACGAGGTGTCGGTATTGTTACCACCGAGCGGCAGGGTTGACACAAGTCCAGCTGACTGGACTCCCGGCAGGGTCCCCACCCGTTCCAGTAATTGCCCGTAAAATGAAACGAGCTGCGGGCGTTCGGGATAGTTATTTCTGTTAAGAATTAAACCGAACGTTTGGACCTGATTCGGGTTAAAACCGGGGTCGACGCGCTGCAAAAGCACGAAGCTCTTCATCAATAACTCCGCGCCAATTAGAAGAACGAGCGCGAGGGCTATCTCGGCGACTACCAGGGCACTGCGCAACCTGCCGCCACCGCTTTGCGACGTTCTGGCTGTCTCTTTAAGTGAGTGACTGAGATCCAGTTTTGAGATTTGCAGGGCCGGCACCAGACCAAAAATAATTCCGGTCAACAAGGTAGTTCCAATTGTGAAACCAAGCACACGGGTATCAATTGCGATCTCGTCAAGGCGCGGAGTTCCCTGCGGGCCAATACCAACAAGCCATTGGACCATCCAGAAAGCAAGCAGGACGCCGAGCGCGCCCCCGGCCACGGCAAGCAGAGAGGTCTCGGTGAGCAGTTGGCGAATCACTCTTCCCCGTCCCGCGCCGAGTGCAGATCGAATCGCCAACTCCTTTCGCCGGGTCACACCGCGGGCCAACATTAGATTGGCGACGTTGGCACAAGCAATCAGCAGGACGAGACCCACTGCTACCAGCAACGTGAGCATTGCGGGACGCATCGGTCCCACAGTTTGTTCATGCAGAGAGACTATTGTTGCGCTGACGTTACGATTAGTGTCGGGGAACTGTTCCGCCAGTCGTCCTGCAATCGCAATCATCTCGGCCTGCGCGCCGGCGAGAGTGACTTCCGGTTGCATTCGCCCCATGACTCGCAGGACATAACAGCCACGCTGACACGAAGGGTTCAATGTCGGACCCAACGGGCTCCAAAGTTCCGAATTAGAGATGATCGGGAGCTTGAACCCGGCAGGCATCACGCCAATCACGGTGTATTTTTCGCTGTTCAGAGAAACTGTCTTGCCGGAGATATCTGTTGTGGACCCGAAAAGCCTTTGCCATAGCGAATGACTTAGCACCACTACTCGTTCCGCGCCCGGTTGGTCCTCTTCCGCCATAAAGCTCCGACCGATTACCGGCTGTACACCGAGCAGGGAGAACGCATCATGCGAAACAACGGCGCCGATAAGCTGTTGCGATTCATCCGGCAAACTAAGTGTCGGTCCCCAACCGCCAACCGCAGAGAGGTGTTCGAAGACAGTGTTCTGCGAACGCCAGTCGTCGAAACCTGCCGGTGATAACCATTCTTGTTCGGGACCGCCGAGCGCCTGATGATTTTCCCAGGCCATCACCAATTGCTGAGGCTCAGGGTAAGGAAGAGGTCGCAGCAAGACTGCATCCACAACCGAAAAGATGGCTGTGTTGGCAGCAATACCGAGAGCCAGAGTCACGATGGCGACCAGCGTGAAGCCTGGTTGTTTCAGTAGAGTGCGAATGCCGAAGCGAATGTCTTTGAAGAAGTTTTCCATGAGAAGATTCCCGATTTTTGATTTTTGATTTTTGATTTTTGATTGCGTGTCTTGAAGACTTCAGTAATCCAAAAGACCAAAGACAGATACCAAAGGCCCAGGACCCGGGTCCAAAGCCTCAAGACCAAAGCCCAATCAATCGCAAATCAAAAATCAAAAATCCCGAAATTTCCCTCACTCGTACCTCAACGCCACCAGGGGATCGACCTTCGTGGCCCGTCGAGCCGGAATGAGGCAGGCAACTAACGCCACGATCCCGAGCAGGATTGGGACGACTATGAAGGCCGTTAAATCGTAGGCACTCACGCCAATCAGCACAGACGACACCACCCGTGCCAGGCCCGCCGACAAAACAAGGCCAAGTGCAACACCAATGACTGCGAGTCTTAATCCCTGACCGGTGATCAACTTCAGGACTTGCCGGCGATCTGCCCCTAATGCCATCCGAATACCAATTTCTCGGGTTCGCTGTGCTACTGCATAAGCCATTACGCTGAAGAGTCCGACTGCCGACAAGAGCAAGGCGACAAACCCGAAGGCCAGTGACAGCGTAGCCGCTAAGCTCGGCGCCCATAGTGGCCAGGTCATGTGCTCATCGATTGTTCTAATGGCATATAAGGGAATGCGACGGTCGATCGAGAGGATTTCGCTGCGAATTGGATTAACGAGTGCCCGTGGATCACCCGCGGTACGAACTGCCAATGTCATATAGCCTGAGCCGCGCTGGGCCATTGGGTAGTAATAATAAGGACGCGGATCTTCGGCTAAGCTGCGATATTTGCCGGTCTTAACCACGCCTACCACCTCGATTGGCCCACTCCGGTTACCTGTGCCGATGAAAATCTGTTTTCCTACGGCGCTCTCGCCCGGCCAGAGCATCTCGGCCATTCTTTCATTGACGATGATGACGCGCGGCGCATCTATATGATCTCGCGCGTCGAAATCACGCCCGGCAATCAACGGAATCTGCAAAGTCTTGAAATGACCGGGAGTCACAATGTTGTTCATGATGTTGCGACCCTGGGTTCCGTCTGGAAGTGTTTCGCCGGCCTTCAGAATGGGACCACTCGAGTTTGAACTGTCACCCAGCGGCATCAGTCGCGAAAAGCTCGTGGCCTCTACGCCGGGCAACTCCGCCGTCCTTTCAAGGACCTGGCGGAAGAAGTTCTTGCTCTGTTCCCCGTTATAGCCAACCAGCTCCGGATTCATTGAGATCAGTAACACTCCCTTCGTGACAAACCCGGGGTCCATCGTTTGAGCGTTGCGAAAGCTCTTGATAAAGAGCGCTCCACACAAAAGGACTACGAGAGACAGGGCCACTTGAGAGACAACCAGGGAGCTTCGTAAATTTAAACGACGACGACGTCCTCCAAACGTTCCAGGTATATCGCTCTTCAGAACAGGCACAATGTCGGGATTAGAGGCGTGCCAGGCAGGTGCGAGCCCAAATACGATTCCGGTTAGAAGGGAGATCACCGCCGTGAACCCGAGCGCGCGCCCATCAATCGAAAAGAAGTCGCTTACGATCTCGTAGGGCAATACCGGAACAAAACCTCGCATCAAATCGACTGCCCAGTAGGCGAGCAGTAATCCCAACGCTCCCCCGAGCAGAGACAGCAGGAGGCTTTCTGTTAGCAGTTGTCGGACCAGTCGCAAACGGCTGGCGCCTAAGGCGAGGCGAACTCCTATTTCTTTACGGCGCGAGGCGGCGCGGGCGAGCATGAGGTTTGCGACATTGGCGCAGGCGATGAGTAGAATGAGTCCAGAAACGACCAGCGCTATGGCTGAGGCACTTTTCATCACTGGAGCTGCTTCGTCCCAGCGGCCATCGATCTCGGACAGCACAATCGCACGCGTGGATTTCGCTCGCAGCTTAGGATAGGTCTGATTTAGCCGCTGCGATATGGCTGCCATCTCCGCTTCGGCCTGTTCCCTGGTGACTCCCGGTTTTAACCGGCCGAGGATGGTTAACCACTGAGCGTTTCTCAAAGTGAGCAATCCGGGGTCCCTCTTAAGCTCTTCAGCCATCATCATAGGAACCCAAAAATCGAGCGCAAGGCCGAAGTTTGTGCCATTAAAGAATTCGGGCGCCACGCCGATCACGTGAAAGGGGCTACTATTAAGTTCAATGGCCTTGCCAACGATATTCTGATCGGCACCGAAACGTCGCTGCCAGAGCCGATGACTGATCACCACCACGGCATGCGTGCCGGGCGTCCGATCCTCATCGGGCGCAAAAGGTCTGCCCAAAGCGGGTTTGATCTGTAGAACATCAAAATAGTTTCCGCTGACAAATTGACCCCAAATAACATCGTTTTGGTTTTCGGTGCTCAATGCCGCCTGGGCCATGTCCTCAGCAACAAACTCTACCGACGACGAACCCTGATCACGATATTCACTAAAGTCGGGATAAGAGAAACTACCAGTGGGGCCGCGATTTTCAGTCAACTCAAAAAGCCGAACCAATTGATCGGGCTCCGGTACTGGCAGGGTGCGAAAAAGGAATGCGTTGACACCGCTGAAGATCGCTGTGTTGGCGCCAATGCCCAGAGCAAGAGCCAGCACGGCAACAAACGTGACACCCGGTGTTTTCACCAGCATGCGGATCCCATAACGAAGATCTTGAATTAGGGTATACATGACGCTTCCTTTACATCTAGTTTATGTTTGAAATCCCCGTCATCCGTGGCCCGCAATCCCGGGCTCTCATTAACACCTTACTTCAGTAAGGTGGGAAGACTCGGCAGCGCGTTTCTAGAACCGTTTCAACGGTTTGCCTCGTTCGCCAAGACTCTCGCAAGTCGTAAACCGTTGAAACGGTTGCCGACCTTGAGTGTCTCTGAGAGTGCATCTGGTCCACCTAACTGAAGGTGTTACTGAGAGCGCCTCTGGTCCACCTAGCTAAAGTTAGGTGTTAATGAGAGCCCCAAAGCGCAACCACAAATCGCAAATCAAAAATCCAAAATCGCAAATTCCCCTCATTCGTACCTTAGCGCCACGAGTGGATCGACCCTCGTTGCACGGCGCGCCGGGAGGTACGCTGAAAGCAGCGCCACCATAATCAGCACCGAAGCCGTGATAACAAACGTCAACGGATCTGTAGCGCTGACTCCATACAGCACGCTCTCGAGCAGACTTGTTAACAGAATTGCTCCAGCGAGTCCGATCGCCACTCCTACCACCGTCAGCTTTACGCCATGGCCCAGAATCAGTTTCAGGACATCGCTCACTTGGGCACCCAGGGCCATTCGTATTCCGATTTCACGCGTGCGCTGTGCAACTGTGTAAGAGGTCACACCGTAAATTCCTACTGCCGCCAATGTAAGCGCCACCACTCCGAAAGCTCCGAGCACGGTTGCAGCAATCCGCGCCGGAAACAGCGCCAAGCGCATATGCTCAGTCATCGTCTTGACCTCATAAAGAGGAAGATTTTGGTCAAGCGACCGTACTGCGGCATTAACAGCCGCCAGTGATGAGCGTGGGTCGCCCGCAGTCCGAGCGATGAGGGTGGCGTTTAAGGAAGGGCTTTGGGCCAGCGGGAGCCAGACGAAAGGACGCGCCTCTTCCGCAATATTGAAATACTTACCGTCTCTGGCAACGCCGACGATTCGCCGAAACGGGCCCGTACTATCGTTGAAGCTAAACCGCCGGCCAATGGCATTCCCGGATGGCCCCACATCTGGAAGCAGGTGACGGACGAAGGCTTCATTCACGACAGCTACTGATTCAGAATCCTCTCGGTCCCGATCGGTGAACTGACGTCCCAAAAGAAGCGGCGTACCAATAGTCGAAAAATATTCCGAGCCCACAGAGGCGAGCATTGCAATGGGCACATTCGAGCCGCGCTCTGAGGGTTGTCCTTCGATATAAACCCCGCTCGAGTTGAAGCTCAGGCTTAGCGGAACGAAGTCAGTTATTACGGCGGACTCAATTCCGGGCAGCGCTTCAACGCGCTCGATGGCCTGACGATAGAAGCCTTCGGCCTTTGCTCTATCGTAGCCCTGGAGACCAAGGTCGAATGACAGCAGCAGAGTATTCTTTGTATCGGACCCGGGATTCAAAGTTTGGAGGTTTTGCAGTGTGCGCGTTACCAATCCCGCTCCAACCAACAGCATCAGCGAAAATGCGAGTTGCGCGACAACCAGGCCGCTTCGCAAACGCGAGCGGTGGTAGCCCGCCCGCGCGCCGGTCTCTTTTAATGCCGTAGTCAAGCCTAATCGCGTCGACTGCAACGCTGGCGCCAGACCAAATAGCGCGCCCGTTACGAGAGAGACAGTTGTCGCGAAAACAAGAACCCGCCAATCCATGCTGACATCCATAGTCAACGGGAAATCCAACGGGGGCCGGAACCCGATTAGAAAACCGATCATCCAATGTGCCAGTCCAAAGCCCAGCGCGCCTCCAATCATCGATAGTAAGGTGGTCTCAGTCAGCAGTTGGCGTATTAGGCGGCGGCGGTTGGCTCCCAGCGCCAGCCGAATTGCGATCTCTTTGCGGCGATCGGTCGCGCGGGCCAACAATAGCCCGGCGAGGTTTATGCAGGTAATCAGCAGGACGACCAATACGGTGCCCATCAGTACCCCGGTGAAACTTATAACTCCATCCCGCAGATCCGGAATAATCAACCCCGGCGCTGTGAGTCGTACAGTCTGTCCCTCATTGGTTTGGGGATACTCCTGCGCCAGTTGCTGGGCCAACATGTTTAGTGATGCCTCAGCCTGCTGCTGACTAATGCCGGCCTTGAGGCGCCCGATGGCAAATAGATTTTGCGTGTCGCGATTATCAAGCCACCTGGCGCCAGGCTCGGTCCACTCCAGCATCGCCAGCGGCACAAAAACGTCCGGAGCGTAGATGAGCTCCGTCCCCTTGAAACCTTCTGGTGCGATGCCAATGACTTCGAAAGGACGGTTATTCAGGAGTACCTGTTTCCCGACGATGTTAGGGTCGCCACCAAAGCGCTTCTGCCAACTGTCATAGCTGAGGACGATGACGGGATGGGTTAACTGTGTCTGATCCTCTTCAGGCAGGAAGGTACGCCCCTTGAAAGCTTGCACACCCAACGTATCAAAGTAATTACCCGAAACTTCATAACTCCACACGCGTTCGTTGTTTCCGTCGCGGCTCAAGCTAAGTGGTGCGAATCGGTAAACGATCAGATCCTCTAACACCTGATTACGTTCGCGAAAATCTTTGTAATTAGGATGAGAGAACGCCCCGAGCGAATCATTCTTTCCTCTGATGGCAACAGAGACGACCTGATCAGGCTGAGGTACCGGCAGCGGACGCAGGAGAACCGTGTTGACCAGACTGAAGATCGCTGTGTTCGCCCCTATGCCCAATGCCAGCGTAATGAGTGCAATGGCAGTGAAGCCTGGGCGTTTAATAAGACTGCGCAGTGCGTAGCGGATATCGGTAATTAGTGTTTGCATGACAACGACCCCCATTGCCGGTTACCTAACTAAGTAGGTGTTAATGAGACTTCTAATCACAATTCACAAACTCGCAAACCGCGAATTGATTTCTTTGCGTTGGGGATTAGTTGTCCGTTAGATCCCCGTTAATCCACCTAACTAAAGTTAGGTGTTAATGAGAGCCCAAATCTTATTGCTACCGCTCGAGTCCCTCTCATTAACACCTTACTTCAGTAAGGTGGGCAGACTCCGTAGCGGGTTTGTAGAACCGTTTCAACGGTTTGCTTCGTTGTCACAAAGCGACGACGTCTCGCGTGTCGTAAACCGTTGAAACGGTTACCGGCCTGAGCGCGCCTGTGTTACACCTAACTGAAGTTAGGTGTTAATGAGAGC
>JBGSWR010000003.1:0-108221 GCA_041751855.1 Pyrinomonadaceae bacterium | reverse complement strand
ACTGAAAGCAAGGATGCTTGGAGAGCAGCGGTCGAACTCCAGAGATCCCGGCTCTTTGGACTGGTCATGAACGGTCGGATGCTGGCCGAAGACAGAATGCTGCTGTAAGCAGAGGTTGACCTTGCTCCCCACTACAAAAATGGCTTCCGAGGCGTTGAGCGGAGTGCCGGAGACATAGTTGGTGACCCTAGTAATTTCCACGGCCGCCCCGGTCTGCCGGTGCGCCCAGATGGCACATGCGGCGCAACAGAAGTGCTCAGGATCCCCGTCTACATTGGCCCAAACCGAAGACTGCTTGTGGATCGGCCGACTGCACACATCACAGACCGCGCTTTGGCGCGACTCCAATGTGCGCCAGCCCAGGTATCCTAGCGCCCCGGCTGCGGTGAGGACTACAGCAAGCATGACAAACGGTCGCATCTCCGAAACCTCCCGCTCAAGAAAGGTCGCCGCGAGTTCGCGAGTAACCAACTTGCCCGGCGGCTACTGTCCGGGGCCCTTTGCAATGGGTGGCCGAGCCGTGCAGCCCGATTCCCCGAATTGATAGTACCGCTCCCAGGCGGCAGCTTCCACCGGCCGCCGGCGTCGCGCCCGAATCACGAGACGGTCCTCTATTTAGCTGCCTCGATCTTCTCCAGCAGGATCGCTTTCATGCCGTCCTTTTCGACAATCGAACCCGTGACCATAACATCTCGCTCGATGAAGGGCATGAGATCCGTATTCGCGGGGGCATGATGGTTTTTCGCCAGCGGCAAGTAGAGCGTCTGCGTCTTCTGGTCTAGAATCGCCAGGGGGATGCCTGCCTTGGCACAGGTCGTCGCGCAATCTCGATGTTTCTCGCCGATCGAACCGTGGCCGAGGTAGCAGGCGAGATCCACGACATGGCCTACAAAGGTCTTCTGTTGGGCGGCCTTCTGTTCGTGCGCGAGACCCACCGTTACCGCGGCGCCGGCGATCAGAACAGCGAGGCCCGGCAGCAAGAAAGTCTTATAAAGGTGTTTCATTTCGTTCCTCTCCTTTTCCTTCCTGAACGGGATCAGGGAATGACGTTCTGCCCCGCTCGCAGGCCGTACAAGCGGAGCTTCAGATTGCGATACCACTCCGGATCAAGTGGTTCCTTGAGCTGAAAACGATAGACTCTTGTCTGGCTAAACTCCCTGCGGTTGTTATCGTAGACATGCAGCTCGACTTGATAGCGGTTGAGCGCCCATATCGAATCGATGTCCCGGTCGATCTTCCACTCCCGGGCGTCTTTGGCATCGTCCGTCACGTAGAAAATAGTGGAGTCGCCGAAGACCAACTCCCCTTCGCAACCGCCGAATGTATGAAGGTGCTTGACTGGGAGCCGCACAACTTCTTTGGGAGCATCGCCAACGACGCGATCGGTGACCGGCCGCCCGATCCGGTTACTGATGGTTTCGAACAGCTCGTCGGTCAGCTCACCTTCTGTCAAAACGAACCGGTACTGGCGGTCACGGCCTAAGCGCCACTTAGCATCTTCGTAGCTCAGGATGACGAACTCTTTCTCACTGATACGGTCGAAGTATTGAATGTCCAGGTAGAGCCAGCGGCGGGACGCCTTCTCCTTCGACGCTTTGAACTCAATGGCGTCATCGCTGAACTGAACTTCCCCCTTGCCGTCGAACCAGAGGGCCTTCTCGAGAATGACCGGATACGTTTGAGCCGTCAGGGACTGAGCCGCGACGCTCAGAACGAACAAAAGGACGCCACGCCTCATGATGAAATCTCCTCCTTGTGGTGCTGGAATCCTTTGAATGTTTCGCCCTTGGGGAGCGCCCGGCTACGCCACAGGAAAAAGATAACGGGGTAGATAGCCAGCTCCATGATTCCGGATGTGACCACTCCGCCTACCATCGGCGCTGCGATGCGCTTCATCACGTCCGCTCCCGCCCCGTGGCTCCACATAATGGGAAGAAGCCCGGCGACAATCACGGAAATCGTCATGACTTTCGGCCGGACTCGTTTCACCGCGCCATGGTAGATCGCGTCCGCGAGGTCGTTGCGCGTGTTCAGAATGCCTTTCTTCTTGAACTCTTCGTAAGCAACATCCAGGTAGAGAAGCATCACCACTCCCGTTTCGGCGTCCAGGCCGGCAAGGGCGATAATGCCGACCCAGACGGCAATGCTCAAGTTGTAATCGAGCAGGTAGAGGAACCAGATGGCGCCGACGAGCGAGAAAGGCACCGCGAGAAAGACGATGGCCGTTTTGATCAGCGATCCCGTGTTGGTATAGATGATCACGAAGATGATCACGATCGTCAGCGGGATGACGAGCAAGAGGCGCTGCTGGGCGCGCTGCATGTACTCGTACTGGCCGCTCCAGTTGATGGTGTACCCCGGTGGAATCGTTATGCTTTCGGCCACGGCCTGCTGAGCCCGCTCGACATACGTGCCGAGGTCAATGTTCCGGATGTCCACGTAGATCCAGGCGTTGGGCCGGGAGTTTTCGCTTTTGATGGCGGGTGGCCCCATCACGTACCGTAAATCCACGAGCTGTCCGAGGGGGATGTGCTGCCCCCCAGGGGTGGGAACTACCACGGACCGCAACGCCGGCAGGTCATCACGCAACTCGCGCTGGTAGCGAACGTTCACGGGGTAGCGCTCGAGTCCCTCGACGGTGGTTGTGACATTCATCCCTCCGATCGCGGACTGAATGACGTCCTGTACGTCCCCGACGGTCAGGCCATAGCGCGCAATCGCGTCCCGGTCGATCTCGAAGTTAAGATAATTGCCGCCCATAACTCGCTCGGCGTAAACGCTCAGGGTGCCGGGCACGTTGCGCACGACGGCCTCGATCTCTTTGCCCAGCCTCTCCAATACGGTCAGGTCAGGCCCGCCAACCTTGATTCCAACCGGCGTTTTGATGCCGGTTGCTAACATGTCGGTGCGGGTTTTGATCGGCATGGTCCAGGCGTTGGTAACGCCTGGAATCTGAATGGCGGCGTTCAACTCGTCTGTCAATTCTTGGACCGTGATGGCACGGGTTTCTGGCCAGATCAACGCGAGCGCGGGTTTGAGAAAATCGGGAGACCGGCCAGAATACCATCGCTCTTCTCGGATTTCTCTCCATTCGCTCTCGGGTTTCAGCGTGATGGTCGTTTCCACCATCGAGAGCGGCGCGGGGTCCGTCGCGGTTTCGGCGCGCCCGATCTTGCCGAAAACGTGATGCACTTCGGGGAATGTCTTGATAATTTTGTCCGTCTGCTGCAGGATCTCCCGCGCTTTGGTGATCGAAACACCGGGCAAGGTAGTTGGCATGTAGAGCAGATCTCCCTCCCACAAAGGAGGCATGAATTCCGATCCGAGGCCGGCGTATGGAATGAAGGTAATGGCGAGCAGCACCCCCATCGCGATCAGCGTGGGCCATCGCAGCCGAAAAACCATCTCGAGCAGCGGACGATATATCGCGACCATGAGCCGATTGAGGGGATTTCGCTGTTCCGGGATGATCCGGCCGCGCACCCAGTAGCCGACAAGGACGGGAACCAGCGTGACCGCGAGGAATGCGGCGGCGGCCATGGAGTAGGTCTTCGTGAACGCCAGCGGCTTGAACAGCCGGCCTTCTTGCGCCTCCAACGCGAAGACCGGCATGAACGACACGGTAATAACGAGCAGGGCGAAGAACAGCGATGGGCCGACTTCCTTCGATGAGTCGACGATGATTTGCCAGTGTTCTTTCTTGCCGCGGTCGCGTTCGAGATGCTTGTGGGCGTTCTCGACCATGACGATGCCGGCATCGACCATCGTGCCGATCGCTACGGCGATCCCTCCCAGCGACATGATGTTGATGCTCAAACCCTGCAGATAGATGGCGATGAAGGCCATCAGGACGCCGACCGGCAACATCATGATGGCGACAAGGGCGCTCCTGAAGTGAGCCAGGAACAGGACACAGACGAGCCCGACGATGGTGAACTGCTGGATCAACGCGCTCTGGAGACTCTCCACGGAGCGGCCGATCAGCGCGGACCGGTCGTATGCCACTTCGATTTCAACGCCTTCGGGCAGTCCGGCCTTCACATCCTCCAGCTTGGCCTTGACGTCATGAATCACCTGCTGCGTATCGGCCCCATAGCGAACGATCACGATGCCGCCTACAATCTCGCCCTCGCCATTCCAGTCCGCGAGACCGCGCCGGATCTCGGGTCCTATTCCGACGCGGGCCAAATCTTTGAGAAGGATTGGCGTCCCGTTTTCGTCTACTCCCAGCGCGACCTTGCGGATGTCATCCAGAGACTCGAAATATCCGAGTCCTCGAATCATGAACTCTTTCTCCGCGACCTCAAGCAATCGTCCCCCGACGTCTCGATTGCTCATCTCAATCGCATCGCGGATTTTGGATACGGAGATGTTGTAGGCACGCAGCTTGTTGGGGTCCAGTGTGATCTGGTACTGCTTCACAAAGCCGCCGACTGAGGCGACCTCGGCGACCCCTGAGACGCTCGTCAATTCATACTTTAGAAACCAGTCTTGAATCGACCGCAACTCACTGAGGTCGTGCCGGTCGGATTTCAGCCCGTACATGAACGCCCAGCCAACACCCGTGGCGTCGGGACCGAGCGTCGGCGTCACACCGCGCGGCAGCCGGCCAGACACAAAGTTGAGGTATTCGAGGACGCGGCTACGCGCCCAATACATGTCTGTGCCGTCCTCAAAGATGATGTAGACGAATGAGAATCCGAAAAAGGAATAGCCGCGGACGACGCTGGCGAAAGGCACCGCCAGCATCTGTGTCGTCAGCGGGTAGGTGATCTGATCCTCGACGATGCGCGGGGCCTGGCCCGGATACTCCGTGTAGACAATGACTTGAACGTCCGACAGGTCGGGAATCGCGTCGAGGGGCGTATTCAAAATCGAGAAGATGCCGGCCGCTACGAGCGCCAACGTTCCCAGCACCACGAGGAAGCGGTTGTCGATGGACCATTGGATGACTTTTTCGAGCACCGGCTGATCTCCTGTTAGTGCTGATGAGCAGCTGGTGAGGGCTTTTGCTCAACTGGCAGCCCGTCCGGCCTTGAACGCTCGCCCAGCAACTGCTGAATCGCAGCCTTGAGGTTGCTTTCCGAATCGATCAAGAACTGGGATGAGGTAACGATTACCTCGCCCGGCTCCAACCCTTTACGGACTTCCTGCTCGCCGCCACCCTCTGGCCCCAGTTCCACCTGGCGCGGCTCGAAAACCCCAGGGCTGGTCTGAACGATGACTACACTTCGTTCGCCGCTGTGGATGATTGCCTGTTGAGGCACTTTGACCGCTGCAGCAACCGCCGGAGGATGAATTCTCACCGTGGCATACATTTGGGGCGTGAGCTTCAAGTCCGAGTTGTTGACTTCCACGTACGCTTTAAGCGTGCGGGTTCTCTGGTTGACGGCTGAGTCAAAGAAGACCACGCGGCCGGCCCAGACGCGGCCGGGGTAGGAATCCACCTCGACGCGCACCGGTGTTCCGACGCGGACATGGCGCAACTGATCTTCGTAAAGCTCGACCTCGACCCAGAGCCTTGTGTGATCGGCCAATTTGAGCACGGTCATCCCCGGTGTGAGCCGCATTCCTTCCAGCGAATCCCCGCCCTTGGCGACGATGTGCCCGGAGGCTGGTGAGAAGACCTTGAGCGTGCGCTCTGGTTTGCCACTCTGCTCGATCTGATCAATCTGCTCGTCGCCGATATCCCAGTAGCGCAGGCGTTCGCGGGACGATTCCAGCAAAGACTGGGCGCGTTCCACCGCTTCGGGGTAGGCGGAACCGCTCGACAACCGCCGCACATAATCAACGGCGGCCAGAAACTCCTGTTGCGTGGTGACAAGCTGCGGACTATAGACCTCGAACAGTAAGTCGCCGCGCTTCACGTGCTCCCCGACATTGTTGTAGTGCGCTTTTTCGATCCAGCCTTCAAACTTCGTGTTCACCGAAACCACGTTGGCTTCGTTGTGCGACAGAATGCCCACCGTGCGGATGTCGATGGGGATGGTTCCCCGTTCGACCACGGCGGTTCGCACAGCAAAGTTCTGCAGGAAACTCGGATCGACACGAACTCCGCCCGCCGATCCGCCTCCGCTGACTTCGTCCTCGTAGACCGGGATCAAGTCCATGCCCATCGGGGACTTGCCCGGCTTGTCCGCGATGTAATTGGGGTCCATGGGAGCTCGCCAATAAAGGATCTTCCGCGCGCCTTTCGGGGATGCGGCTGAGCCGGAACTTCCCGCCGCCGGCATATCGTGACCTTCGTGGGATTCCGGCATCGCGTCGCTGGGAGTAGCCAACGAAGTCATTGGTTGAGATGGCTCCTTGCCGGTCAGGCGCTCCATCCAGGTCCAGCCAGCCGGGTTCCATAGGATCAACGTGGGGACGACGGCTCCGGCAATGAATGCCAGCACACCGACAGTGACGACTCGGGATCTAGTGGTCATGGCTGTTCCTCCGGAAATGCTGAGCCAATGGCTCGCTCCATCTCCGCCAGAGACTTCAAATAGTCGCTGCGAAGCTGCGCCAGGCCAAGGCGAACCTCTAAGAGCACTCGCTCACTGTCCAGCAGGTCGAGAACTCCCAAGGTGCCAGTTGAGTACGCTGCGTCGCTGGAGCGTAGGGCCTGGTCCGCTTGCGGGAGCAGGGCATTCTCGAAAAGGTCTATTTGCGCGCGGATTGTTTCGATTCGAAAGCCGACCACTCGGACGGACACCTCCACCGAGTTGATCAGATCGCGATACCCGTCTCTCGCGGCTTGGAAACGTTCACTCGCCTCCAGCACTCCGGCATCGTATTTGCGGCGGAAGATTGGCAGGTTGACGCCAACGGAAAAATTGTAGACATCCTTGCCGTTGTCGGGCGGCGGAGACATCCGCCCCGCCGGGTCCTGACGCCCGTCAACGTTCACGTACCCGGCGCTTACAGTGACATCTGGCCAGTACTCGCGCCGAGCGAGCTGAATGCTCTTTTCGTTCTTTTCAATCTGGTAGAAGGCCGCCTTCACCTCCGGACGACTTTCGCGGCCCGTGGTGTAGAGCTTTTGCCAGTCGATCGCGACAGCAGGCGCACTTGGTAACAGGACTTGTGCGATCGGTGTTTCTGGGGGTTGATCCAGCAATGTGTTCAAAGCGGCCTCGGCGTCCGTGCGTTGGCGTCGAAACAGCTCCAGGCGGTTCAAGTCCCGCGTAATCTCCGCCTGAAGTTTCACGACTGCCTGCTGCAGACCGACCCCCTGGGAATAGCGGGCCTGGGCAAGCGTCTCAAAGTGACGCAGCAACGACAGGTCTTCCTCGGTGATCTGGATGGCGCGGTCAATGTAGGCCAAGTCAAAGTAGGCCAGCTTGACCTGCCGCACGATTTCAGCCTTCTTCGCCTCGTACATCTGCTCCCAGGCGGCGGCCTCTTTCGCAGCGACCTTCCCGCGGTCACTGAGCTTGCCGAACCACGGGAAGCGCTGCGAGATGCTGAGCATCGTGTTCTGGGGCCCGACACGGGTTTCCGGGGACCGGACATATTGCGTGACGCCGACCATTGGGTCCGGCAGGGAGGTGAGTTGAGGAATCCGCTGAAGCGCAGCTTCGTACTCTCCGAAAGCCCGCCGGATTCCTGGATTGTTCCCCAACGCTTGCTCCACTAGATCCTTCAAGCGGGCATCGCCGAAGTGCGCGTAGGTTTGGGCCTGAATCCCTCCCGCGGCCGCCAGTAGCCCTATGACTCCGAGAAACGCTGCTCTCATCATTTCTCCTGCATCGGTTATCGCAGCGCTCCTCTACAGACCTTGCCTGCGCTGACGCTCGCTTGGGACTGCAAGCACGTGGCCTTCCCAAGGGCGCATGTCCAACCCCTGGCATTCGGGGCATAGTCTTGCGGGATCACGCTCACGAGGCTCGGCTTCTAGCCTAGCAACACAGGTCAGTGCCAGAAAAAAGGCTGCTTCCAGCATCCATTGGCTTATTTGGGACAACAGAAGCACTCTGTAGCGACCTATCCGGGATTGAAAGGCTTTGGGCCATGATTTGCATCACGAGCACCCCAATAACAACCAAACCATTCGCATTGATCTCGGAGGGTCATGTGGCTGGGTGGATTCTTGTTGCCGGAAACGACGCCATAACTGCGCTCGATATCGAAGAGATTCTGGAGACAAACGGCTTCAAGGTCACTACAGCAGTGCCCATGGTTTGGGACCGGTTCAGGCATCCCGACCATTCGCCTGATCTTGTACTGATCGACCTCGATGAGAGGAATCTATCTCTGGCGATTCGCTTGGTAGTAAGTCTGCACGAGCGATCCCCTATTCGAGTCGCGGTTCTCGCAACCGTCTTGGACGCCGAGATCGGAGTACACGCAGACGTGTTCCGTCCGGCGGGCTACTTAAAGAAGCCATTTCGAGATCATGACCTGCTGGTCCTGGTTCGCAGGGTCTTGTCCCGCTGACTGCTTCGCTTTCGCCACGAGCCCGCGCCGGGGCCCATCGAGCCTTGGACTGGTGGATATGGCTCATATGGGGCAGTGATATGCCGCATATCGGACACTCGGTAGCTGCTGGAGGAAAGCGAAGTCGCCCTTTGTTGGCGTTTCATCGCCTGGAGGGTCGCGCCTGCATGCTGGCCTTCCGCTTGCTTGACGAGTGTTGAGCGTCTGCCTGACGCCCCTTGGAGAGTGCGCGAGTGTCCGTAGCAAAAACAAGCGACCGATCATCCGAGGCGGGGATCCACGCCAGGCCGGGACCTCATCGAATGAGTTCCATCGCGTCGAAAGCGCTAGCCGACATCCGGGTGGTACCCGCCGTCTGGAAGAAAGTCGCTCTCGTGCTGGTGACGATCGGGGCGGTTACACTCGGTCACTTCCTGACACCCCACGACTATGTCTTTGTGCACAGCGTTTTCCAGCACCTGTATTACGTGCCCATTGCCCTAGGTGCAGTCTTTTTCGGCTGGGGAGGCGGTCTTCTGACAGCTGCCTTCGTAGCCATGTGCTATGTACCGCATATTCACGTCTGGGCCGAGATTGATCCACGATACACCTTGAATCAGTATGCCGAACTGGGTTCCTTCTTCCTGCTTGGTGGCGTGATCGGCTTCCTCGCCGACCAGGAGCGGAGTCGCGCTCAGCAGCTTCAGCAGAAGTCCGAGGAACTCGAAAAGGCTCACCGGGAACTGGAAAACAGTTTCGAACAGGTAAAACGAGCGGATCGGGTGGCCGCAGTCGGGCAACTCGGGGCGGCACTCGCTCATGAGATCCGGACCCCACTTGCCAGTATCGAAGGCGCCGTTGACGTCCTTGAAAAGAAGGAGACGCCGGAGGAGCTTCGCACAGAGTTTTGGGGGATTATCAGGAAGGAGTGCCGGCGGCTGGAAGGGCTGCTGACGGAGTTGCTGAACTTCGCCAAACCGCGCGCACCCAGGCTTCGGCAGGTCCACTTGGCGGAGCGGATTGGAGGAGTGGTGAGTCTTGTGAAGTCCTCGGTCTCCGAGGGCCACACTCGCATCCGGATCCAGGCGGCGAGCGACCTCCCTACCGTCGAGTGCGATCCTGACCAGATCAAGCAAGTGATTCTGGATCTGGTTATGAACGCCCTCCAGGCAATGCCGGAGGGTGGCGAAGTGACCATTTCCGCGCGTGTTGAAGGCTCCACGGCCGAGCTGAGGGTCACAGACCAGGGAGAGGGCATTCCCGAGGATTTGCTCGACCGCATCTTCGAACCGTATTTCACCACGAGGGAATCGGGAACGGGACTCGGCCTGGCGGTGGTTCGCCAGATTGTCGAGCGCCATGGGGGTGAGATCCGGGTCAGGAACAACGATGAGCGGGGTGCAACGTTCACGGTGTACCTCCCGATCGCGCACAGCAATCGGCAATGACGATGAAACAGGGGAAGATTCTAGTCGTTGACGACGACGAGAGCCTGCGGCGAGTGACTCAGGTGCAACTTCAACAGGCGGGCTACGCCGTGGAGGTGGCGGAGGATGGCAAAAAAGCGCTTGAGACATTACAACGAACAGCCATCGACCTGGTACTGACCGACCTAAAGATGCCCCGCATGTCGGGGTTGGAGCTACTCAAGGCCATTCTCGCCGAGCAGCCCGAAACGATCGTAATCCTCTTGACCGCGTACGGCACGATTGAAACGGCCGTCGAGGCCGTGAAAGCGGGCGCTTATGACTACATCACCAAGCCGGTACACCCCGACGAACTAATGCTGATTCTGGGCCGCGCGCTCGAACACCGGGCGCTGCGGCAGGAAGTCCACCACCTCCGCAGCAGCTTGGATGAGAAGTTTGGATTCGAGGTCATCATCGGCCGCTCCAAGCTCCTGATGCACGTTCTCGACATGGCGGCCCGGGCCGCACAGTCGGACGCCACCGTGCTTATTCAGGGCGAAACGGGAACGGGCAAAGAGTTGCTTGCCAAGGCAATCCATTTCAACAGCTCACGACGAGAGAAACCGTTCGTGGCGATCAACTGTGGGGCTATCCCGAAGGACCTGCTCGAATCGGAGCTTTTCGGACATGTCAAGGGATCTTTCACCGGAGCCTTCGCGCACAAGAAGGGCAAGGTGGAGTTAGCGGACGGCGGGACCCTCTTCTTGGATGAGATTGGGGACCTCCCGCCCGAACTGCAGGTCAAAGTGCTGCGACTCACCCAGTCGGGTGGCATCGAGAAAATTGGAGCCACGGAACCGATCGAAGTGAACGTTCGGATCGTCGCGGCGACGCATCGAGAACTAGGCCGGATGATTTCGGAAGGCACTTTCCGCGATGACCTATACTATCGACTCTCGGTGATTCCTCTGGAGCTACCTCCCTTGCGCGACCGCCGTGAAGACATTCCTGAACTGCTACGCCATTTTTTTCTCGTGAGCAAGGAGAAGCACAACCGTCCCGAACTCAAGCTGCCCGATTCCCTGGAGCGCTATTTTTGTGCTTACCGCTGGCCGGGCAATGTGCGCGAACTTGAAAATGTGATCGAGCGGCTGGTCGTACTCGCCCAGAGCGGTGAGATCACCTACCAGGATCTGCCTGTGTCCATGCAGAAAGACGAGGCAGTAGTGGTAGGCGGCGCACTCGACATACCGCCGGAGGGTCTCGACCTCGAGTCTGTCGAGAAAGATCTCATTCTCAAGGCTCTTCTTAAGAGCAACTGGAACCAGACCCGCGCGGCACAACTGCTAAGCCTCAGCCGCAAGACGTTGATCTACCGCATGGAGAAGTACGGCATCTCGCAGCAGCGCAATGCGTAGGCCAGGGACTGACGTCGTCCAGGTACGTGCGGCTGATCCTTGCAGGACAGTGCTTTCCGATAGACTCCGTCAGTGCCGGCAGTACGGGCCGCTACGCGGGCAAGGTATGCCGGAAATCACCGCGGGGCGTATTAGCTTAGACGGACTATCCGGCATGAAGCCCCAAAGCGGCTTACTGAAATTCATCGTTCGTTTTGGGTTTCTCGCCAAGGGCGCGGTTTATCTCGCCGTTGGATTGCTCGCCCTGCAGGTCGCGGTTGGTTTCGGCGGCGAAACGGATGACACGAAAGGCGCTCTCGAGGAAATCGGCCGACACCCATTTGGGGCAACGCTTCTGCTAGTCCTCGCGGTCGGCTTGCTGCACTACTCGGCGTGGAAGTTCGTGGAGGCGTTCAAGGACCCAGAACACGTCGGCAAAGGCCTCCGGTTGTTATACGGTGCCAGCGGTTTCCTCCATCTCTATCTCGCTTACATGGCGGCGAGGACAGTCCTGTCGGGGCTCGGTGTGATGGGCCGTGGGGAGAGTGGGGATCAATCCGCGCAGTCGGGGACGAGCTGGCTGATGTCGCAGGGGTTCGGACGCTGGCTGGTTGGGGCCGTGGGCGTGGTGGCCTTTGGGATCAGCATCAGTCAGCTCCTGGTGGCGTACCGGGCGACGTTCCGCGAGAAACTCGCGCTGCGCGACATGCATGCTTGGGAGAAGATTGCGATGATCACTCTCGGTCGGATGGGTTTTTGCGCGCGGGCTTTGCTGATCGCACTTGTCGGCCTATTTCTCGTGCAAGCGGCCGTAAATTCCGATCCTGGTAACGCGGGCGGCGTGGCAAAGGCGCTTGCGACTCTCTTGGAACAACCTTTCGGCCCATGGCTGCTCGGCGCCACCGCCGCTGGTTTGATTGCCCACGGCTTGTTCACCTGGGCCATGATGCGTTACCGCGATCTGGGCGGGGACCGATGAAGGGCGATCTATCCTCTCGCAGTTCCGCACGAATGCTGGTGAGGCGCGCCCGTGGTCCAGTGGGTCCGCAACGGGACGGAGGGCGGATGAGGGAGCCGGACAGTTGGACGGTCGGACGCAGCGATGCGAAGCCGTTACGTGATGGCGGTTGATCTGTAAGGAATGGGCTGTGACGAAAACCCATCACACTGGCGGCAATTTGTGATGAGGATCAAAAGTCCGCGGCGTGTACTTGATGACCGTGGGTGTCAGCATAGTCTTGCTGCCCAAATCAAGTTTTTGGTAGGGAGAGGTTGTGAATTTAAAACATTGACGAACTACTGACAGGACGAAAGAGAGACCATCACAAAGCAAATCGCCTCCTCATAGCCTCCACTTAGAGTAATAGTTCGCCTCTTGCGGGGTCGTCCTTATCGCCTACGGCTGTAGAAGAAGCCGCCGCCGCCGAAGAGTAGAACTAACACGACGATAATGATTATTAGCGTAGTGGTGTTCATGGTGACCACAACTTACCACTGTTCCGCACAGCCGTCCAGCCGGTTTAGACAACAGCCGTTTCCGCCAGAGGCCGGCGTACAGAGGTGCCGCCCTGGTTACAATCTCGCGAGTTGGAAGATTGACGCCAAGGACAACTACTTTCTGCTTGTCGAGACATTGACCGCTGCGACTTATCATCACCAAAATTTGCCGGAGCGCCATTGATTTGCCACTTGAGAGAATGATTGCGCTTGCCACAACGGTACTACTCGACAAGGGTGGCTGCGTGCTTTTGATGCACATCCTCAATATCTGAATTCTAGAGAAACCCTCTGTGCTTGAGAAGTCGGTCTTCCAGAGGGTTTTGTGGTTAAGCGCGATATTCTCTGGGCTGGTCGGTGGTTTTCGAGGACGGCACAGCCATTGCGCTTATTGCCTGCATGGTAGCAGAACTTACCCTAACGCGGATTCCGGTGTGCAAAACACACAACACGCCGCGCGTTTACCGGGAGGGGAAACGAAAGGCCTTAAGGAGAAAGGCTGGGACTTGTTTCAAACTCGGGGCGATCGTGGTTACCGCAGTTTTGGCTACCGTCACGGTTCTCACTTACAACTCATATCGCAGTTTTGCTCAACTGATAGATCAGCAGATAGCTGGCGGCTATTTGAGAAGCCACGCCGGGCTCTATGCTGCGCCACGTAAAATTGAAAAGGGCGCGCGCCTTTCCAAAGACCAGCTTGCTACATCGTTGCAGCGAGCTGGGTACGCGCGGGATAAGGCAAGCAACATCTGGAGTGGCAGCTTCCAGATGAGCGAGAGCAGCATCAGGATCTTGCCCCGCCAGGGAACGGAAACGCACCAATGGATTGACGTCAACTTCGATAATCGCGGCCACATTGCCTCGTTGTCAGATAGTGACAGTTCAGACCTTTCGTCCTATACGCTGGAGCCCGAACTGTTGACAGTCGATGCTGTGCTCAAAACAGGTCAGCAGGAAACGCTCACCTATCAAGACATTCCTCCCGTCCTGGTCCAGGCTATTGTTGCTATCGAAGATCGACGATTCTTTAAGCACAACGGTGTCGATATTAGAGCCATCGGCCGCGCCTTTATCAAATGGACCACGAGTGGGTCATTAAAGTTCGGTCAGGGTGGTTCAACTATCACTCAGCAACTAGTCAAGAATACGTACTTGACGCCGGAAAAGACTCTGCGGCGCAAGTTTAATGAAGCCTTGATCGCAGTGGCATTGGAGCAACGACTCTCCAAGCAGGACATTTTTGCGCTTTACTGTAACGAAGTCTATCTGGGTCACAGGAATGGCGTGGGAGTTCGTGGAGTAGCACAAGCGGCGAGAGTCTTCTTCGGCAAGGAGATGATAGATATTTCGCTGGCGGAAGCCGCAACCATAGCCGGCATGATTCAGAGTCCAGCACGCTATGCCCCAGACCGACATCCCGAAGCTGCCAGACTACGCCGCGATAAGGTGATTATGGCTATGGCCCGCGACGGCGCGGTCGATGTTGATGCATCGCAGAGAGAGCGCGCGCTACCGATCAACGTCGCAGCCTTCGAGGGCAGCAGTAACGAGTTGGCTCCCTACTACGTCGACGCCGTTAATCGCGCTATGGATGATGTTCAGCGTGGTTTAGATCCTGTTGCCGAGCAGAGTATCCGTGTGCTGACCACAATCGATCCTGACCTGCAAACTGCCGCTGAGAATGCCCTTCGTCACCAACTAGAGCTTCTGGGCAAATCAACCCGGGGAAAGGCGCCGCCGCAAGGAGCGATTGTGGCATTAGATGTACGTACGGGCCAGGTTTTGGCCATGGTGGGCGGCCGCAGCTACTCGGCGTCTCAACTCAACCGTGCAACGGACGCGAAACGACAACCCGGCTCTGTTTTTAAGCCATTCGTTTACGCAACTGCGTTCGAAGCTGGGATTTCACCGCTCTCAACTTACCGTGACGCCCCGCAAACTTTTCAACATGACCATACCACTTATTCGCCGGCTAACTACCGTAAAGTCTATTCCATGCACGATGTCTTATTGCGTGATGGTCTGATCCGCTCGCTCAATGTTGTGACGGTAGACCTGGCGATCCGAACCGGGCTTGCCAGCGTCGCCGCTACCGCTGCTCGCTTTGGACTACCCAAGCCAGAAGCTTATCCGTCAATGGCTCTTGGTACTTCTGAGGCGACACCTCTGCAGATGGCCGCAGCATATTCTGCTTTCGCTAACGGCGGGGAGATGTTCGAGCCCACCGTCATAGCTAGAGTTGTCGACATCAACAGCGGGGAAACGATCGTCAACGGACACACTACGAGCCGGCATGTCATAAAACCAGCAACGGCGTATATGATTACCGATATGTTGTCAGCTGTAACCAAACACGGGACGGCGCGCCGGGCAAATGGTAGCTTCAAGAATGTGGCCATAGCCGGCAAGACCGGTACCTCGCGTGATGGGTGGTTCGTAGGTTACACACCTAACCTGGTGTGCGCCGTATGGGTGGGCTTTGACGACAACCAGCAATTGGGACTAACAGGTGCTGAGGCGGCACTTCCGGCATGGATTGATTTCATGAAAGAAGCGCTTGCCATTCGACCAAGTCTGGGCGGCATATCCTTCCTGAAACCGAGAGGCATCTCCAGTGTGAAAATTGATCCGCAGAGCGGTCTGCTGGCTGGACCATACTGCCCAACGGCACAGACGGTCAGTGTCGCCTCGCAGTTTGCGCCAGCAGTGGAATGTTACAAGCACCAGCCAGACCTTGAAATTATGGATGAGGCTTACGATGTGGTATTGGAAGGGTCGCAGGAAACCTCCACCTTGAGTACAGACCCAGGTTTTGTTGGATTGAATCAGACCGAGCAGTCGTCGGATAAGTTGGCAACGCGATACGAAGTGAATAGTCATCTCGATGGTGAACGCCAGACCGCGGCGCAGCTGAAACCAAATAGTCAGCCTACCCAAACAGAATTGAACCAGAGCGGTCGAGCAAGCCTTGTCAGCGCACCGGTAACCGCCAATGCGGGTGGTCCTTCTAAAGTTGCCGGACAGCGCCCTTGAGCAAGAACTCTTCTTGAAGGTATCTTCAAATCACTAGCCAGCCGTGGCGCCCTCATAACAGCGAACCCCACCCGTTAAGCGGATGTATAATATTCTCTTGGTACTGGCCGGCGCGAGTCTCGCGCTCGCGGTAGATTCGTTTCATAACCTCGGGTTGGCCCTCCTCGGGAAGGCTATATGACAATGGACACTGACAAAGAAACGTCAGAGTCAAAGCAGGCGGCGGAAGCATCACAGGAGCAACGAGAGTGGCTGCGTGTCACCCTTTCCAGCATTGGTGATGCGGTGATTACCACTGACATCGAAGGCTGCGTCACTTTTCTCAATTCGGTCGCTCAACTCGCGCAGCTTCATTGTTCAACTAAGACTTTGCTTTCCACCTCGCTTTGCACCGTCTGCGCACAACCGCACCAACTCCCGCGAGGCCTGTGCCGAGGAGCAACAGCGTCGTGGGTTCGGGAATCGGTTGCTGCTGGTGATTCAAACCAACCGACCACACGGTTCCCACCCGTGTAAACTCAAACTTTCGTCAATCTGGGGTTTGCAGCCTCTACAAACTTCGGCGGTTTTTTGCACATCTTCCTAATCCAAAGGTTTGTTGGATCCTTAGTATCAAATTTTCTGGCCACAATTTGGACACGAGCAAAAATTAAGGCTGCCAAGGTTGGCAGCCGTAAAGTTTTGTTGCATTTGAACTTAATTGGTCGGGGCGAGAGGATTCGAACCTCCGACCTCACGGTCCCGAACCGAGCGCTCTACCAGGCTGAGCCACGCCCCGAAAAGTCAGGTTGGATAATAGGGAAGCACATAGCGTCTGTCAAACCTGAGGTTTTAAACGCTCCTTAATTGTAGGGGCCGCCGTGGCCGCCCCCGTTTGTTTGCGAACGTTTCCGACACCAAAAAGGAACTCAGCGGCCGCCCCTCTTTGTTTGCGAATCTGCCGAGGCTAAAGAAGGGCAGCCACGGACGGAGTTCGCCAGACCGCAGTTCTGCCGGCAGACGTGTCAAGAAAACCAAACTACGGTGGTTGCTAAAGAGGGCCGCCCCTACAACTTCAATCGCGCCAGCCGTGTTGACCAATCAGAGGTACAAAAGCACAGCCGCCGTGGTCCTCTTCACGATAACCCTTATCAGTCTTGATTACGCGCACCAGCCTTTGACTGTCGCGTGATTCACCCACCGGCACTACCAGCCGGCCATCCACCTTCAGTTGCGCGACCAGAGGCTCAGGCACGTCTGGACCACCAGCAGCAACCAGGATTGCGTCGTAAGGAGCATGGGCCGCCCATCCAAGCGTGCCGTCAAAGCACTTCACCGTCGCGTTATAAATGCCGAGTTGGCGAATTCGCATCTGCGCCTCGCGGGCGAGTTCGGGAATCCGTTCAATCGAATAAACCTGACCGGCGATCCTGGCCAGCACCGCAGTCTGATAACCTGACCCTGCTCCAATCTCCAGTACTCGGCTGCCTTTATCAATCTCCAGCAACTCGGTCATGCGGGCCACGATAAACGGCTGCGAAATGGTTTGGTTAGCGCTTATAGGCAAGGCATGGTCACCGTATGCTCTTCCCTGAAGCGCTTCAGGAACAAAGAGGTGCCGCGGCACTACCCGCATGGCTTCAAGGACCAGTGGATCCCGAATATCGTAGTGCTCTTGCAGTCGAGCAGCCATGCGCTCGCGAGGAATGGCGTAACTTTGAATGCGATCTGATGAGTATTGGTCGGCTAGTGGCACGAGTGGCGAAATTACCGGGAGGCCAATTGACCTCCGCTCAGTTGGGCAAGTGCTTGCGATAAAGCCGCATTGGCGACTGGACTAACTCTTTTCCAGTAACTCGGCCGCAGTTAAGTAGTTCCATGACTCGATCGCTGTGAGCGCTCGATGGTCTGTCATATCACTCTTCAAAGGGGTTACTGAAACATATCCTAACTCAATGGCGTTGTAATCGGTTCCATCCGCCGAACTGGTGCGGAAATATTCTTCCCCGATCCAGAAATAAGGCTTGTTTCTCGGATCGATGTGCTCGGTTATTACGGGGCGCGCATTCTTAATTCCCTGTCGCGTAACCCGCACGCCTTTAATAGCTCCCGGAGGAATGTTGATATTAAGGAGAGTTCCTTCGGGAAGTTTCTCGGTTAGGGCCTTGCGCACGGCCGTGATGGCAAAGTTCGCAGCTTCGCTAAATTCAAAATTCTCGCGCGCTACAAGGCTGAAAGCCAGACCCGGCACACCGAGAATGGTCGCCTCGAGTGCTCCGGCAACGGTTCCTGAATAAGTGGCGTCATCACCAAGGTTGCCCCCATGATTGATGCCCGAAGCACACACGTCAGGTCTTTCTTCATCAGGGATAATCTTGTTGAGAGCCAAAGTTACGCAGTCTGTCGGCGTGCCGTCCACGGTCCAGTGTCGTTCATCGATCTGCCTGATGCGCAGCGGCCGGGCAAGCGTCAGACTGTGAGCCGCGCCGCTCATCTCCGCTTCGGGCGCAACGACGTACACATCTCCCACCTCGCGCAGGGCCTCTTCAAGTTTCTTGAGTCCTACAGAGTGGATACCGTCGTCGTTGGTAAGCAGAATTCGGGTCATCCTAGTGTATATGCGAGCCCGGCGGCAACGGACACGTCAACTCCAGAATCAGGCGCGCTCTCCTTCATTTAGTTGGGCTTTCTACTGAGCGGTGAGATTAAGAGCAATAACGTGTGCGACGTGCTGAAGGTGACACTGAGTGCCGGTCAGTCGCGAGGGGTTCGCATGCGGCCCTTCTTCTTGTTTCTTTTGCGCGCCAGAGCCGACTTAAGCTTCGCCTTTTGCCCGGGAGGAATAAAGAACGCATGCTTTTTAGCATCCTTGATAATCTCCTCAGTCATAACTTTTCGCTTAAAGCGCCGCAGTGCGCTTTCAATAGATTCACCCTGGTTAACAGTTACTATCGCCATTCTTTCTCCGACTTTCCTCTTAAAATAAACCCCATTTCAGCAATCGTATATTTAACACGTAGCGGACGCCTGCGGTCAAGTTGGGAAGGGACGGAACGAGTTATTGATGAAACCTATTCGGGAACCTAATCCACTCAAACAGACGAACATACACGAACGAGCAGTAACTTCAGCGGGCAAGTCAAAAATCAGGAAGGGCCAGCTAAGGAGCCAACCCTTCCTGATTGTTTTCACCCTTTATGCGAGGATGCGAACTTACACCGCCACGGCTTCGGCCTTCTCAGTCTTGTTCCGGCCAAGGCCCTTTATCTGAACCGGCTTGTCCGCCTCTGTGGTGTTCAACTGTTTCTTAAGCACCATCTCCTGATACAGCTTCCGCATCATCACGGCCTCTTCGTGCGCCGTTTTTGGACCTTCCATCTCAGGCTTGTTCGGACGCATTAAATCAATCGGATTCAGCACCAGTTCGTGAGCGGCCTCACTCATCTCAACCTGCTTGCCCCCGGCAAAGATTTCGTGGCGGCCGTTCTCCTGATACCACTTGGCAACGGTAGCGTTCTGGTGCATGTTCTCGATGATGTTTCGCCAGCCAATCCCGGTGTTATACGCGCAGAACGAGATCTCGCCCTCCTGCGTTCCATAGGGAATGATGCACATCTCAGTGCGCCGGAAATCGTAATTGAACAGATCCTGAAACCACATTCCCGCGATAAACAGGAAGTTCCAGCGATCGGAGCGCCGCTTCTCGATATCATCCTTGGTTCGGTCGCCTGAAACTTTGCCATACTCCTTGCCGGTCAGGCCAAAAGACTTATCGAACTTCTTAAAGAGCTCGTAAAGTGTGAACTGAGACGGGGACTTGTATGGACTGTAGTTCTTGAGCAATGCCAGCCCCATCATCAGATTCGACATCCACTTGCCGCGGGCTGCGTCAGTGATCTTTTGCATGTCTTTCACGAGACCCGGGATGTTCAAGAACTCCGGAACCGGTCGCATTTCCCTGGTCTCCTTGTCAACCATGACAGCGGTTCCTACGCCACAATTGGGATGGCAACCACATGAGACCTGGCCCCACTCCGAGTCCGGTCCATGAACGAGGTCAGCAAAGTCGGCAAATGCGCCCATCAGTGAGAGCGGAAACCAATCGCGAGTCGGCTCGGTAATACCCACCTGGTTTTTGACGTCGTGAGCCAGATGCGAAAGCGTGTAGCGCTGCTGCAACCGGCGCTGTTCCGTAATCTCTTCGTCTCGGCCCGTAAACGACACTGGCTGGAAAGAAAGAAACGCAATCTTCTTGGGATTGTCGAGTGCAAAGCGAATGATCGAGCCAACCTGATCGTTGTTGATGCCGTTGACCAGAGTCGTCACCAGCACGATCTCGACACCCGCTTCATGCAGGTTATTGATTGCACGCATCTTGACATCGAACAGATTGCCTACCTGCCGGTGACTGTTTGCGTCGTTACCAATACCGTCAAACTGGAGATAGACATAACGCAGGCCAGCCTCTGCCGCTTCCCGGCAGAACCCCTTGCTCTTTGCGAATTCAATTCCGTTAGTCGCCGCCTGAACGCTGTTGTAGCCGACCTTCCGCGAGTAGCGGATCGCTTCAAGGAAGTGTGGTGAGATAGAGGGCTCGCCACCGGAAAACTGAACCGACATCTGCCGGCGTGGCTTAATCGAAATAGCGTTATCGAGAATCTCCTTGATCTCTTCCATGCTGAGTTCGTGAACGAAACCAACCTGGTTAGCGTCCATGAAGCACGGATCGCACATCATGTTGCAGCGGTTTGTCAGGTCTACCGTCAGCACCGCGCCGCGACCGTATTTGATCGTGCTCGAGCCGTGATTGTGCAGCTTCTCATCATTGTGAGCATCAATGTCGCGACCAGGAAACATCTTTTCGATGTGAGTCAAAAACTTCGAGTCGATTGCCATCATATCTTCGAAGTGCCCGTGGATTGGACAGTCCTTAACCATCCATATCTGGCCATCGCGCTCAATGATCTGGGCCTTGATTTCACCCACCTTTTCGTTAATCAGAACGCTGACTTCCTGCTTGCCACTGAGAATCTGTTCGCGGGCTTCGATTACGCAGTTTGGACAAAGAGAGTCCGTGGTCCGCGGCCAGCCCAGAGTAGGCTTACTCTTCTGCCATGATTTCAGCAGCGGCTTCTCAGACCACTTGGGGGTAAATGAGGGGTTTGGCCTGTATTTATTGACGCTCTGAATCATGTCATGTATCCCCCGAGCGGCAACGGTCAACCCTTTTTCCACATGTTTAATCGGTCGCATCTATTATCCCTCTCAATCCGAACTGATCTCTTTAATTTGTTTATATTGCGGGCAGGGAAAGCACAATAACGCCTGCAGACTTCGGCTAAGACTGGGCAAGGGGTGTGCCGAAAACATCCATGGTCTCAAATGTTGAATCTACTGGGGTTGTACTGCGTTATACACTGGAGACATTCAGCGGGGACCTAGCTCAGATGTATCACAAAGGCTCACAGCAGGCAGCTTGTGACATTTTGATTCAGGGCTAGCCGTCGATTATTGGAGGATTCACTTAGCGGCATAGTAGCCTATGCGAGCTGAGATTTGATGAGTGGGGTTCGTCGTCTCGACGCGAACCTGGCGAAATTGACCATCCCTTTTGCGGTTCAGAGGGGAGTAATAGAGAGCGTACTGATACCTTAGCTCCTTGGCCACTTCCGCATACGTCTCGTCAAGGTCTTCGAAGCTCTTAGGCTTATAGAGTCTCCCACCCGTAGCGCGCGTCAGAGCGTCGAGATTCCTTTCACTGGCATCAAGGGCGACCAGCCCTAAGCGCAGGTCTCCGATTCGTAACTCATTAAATCTTACGGCCGAGTCTGGGCCGGCCAGCAATGAATTGAGTTCGGCCTGCTTACGTGCCCTCTCAATCTCGGTATTGCCGATGACGTAAATCGTAGTCTGCGACTGTAAGGCTGCGCGCACGACTGCATCAAATTTTGACCCCCGACCACTGTCGATCCCATCCGTCAGGACTATTATGGCGTGCCTGGCACCCGAACGAGGTCGTTGATCACGAGCGGCGAGCAACATCGCATCATGAAATCTCGTGAACATTCCCGGCGTCAATCGTCTGAGGGCCCGTCGCAACTGCACCAGACTTTGTGTCCAATCCTGAAGAAGCAGAACCCGATCATCAAACTGAATGAGACTAAGGCGATCATCGGGTGAAAGCTTTTGCGCAAAACCCACCACAGCCGCGCGAAAGTCATCAAGATTGTTCGCGACCGATGAGGAGGCGTCCACCATCAACACCACGTCAACGGGGGCCTGACGCAAACTGAGATCGCTGAGTGGTTGTTCGAGGCCATCTTCGAATATGCGAAAGTCTCTTTGCACCAGATCCGTGATGATCTGTCCATTGTGATCCCGTATGGTTACTGGCAACAGAACTTCCGTAGTCTCAACCGAGATAACGTCTTCAGGATCGAGCTCAACTTCTTCGGGGGATGGAGTTGGAGACGGTGTTGGTTTGGCTTGCTGACCAGTACCGGCGTACGAACCTGGTGTCAGGACAAGGCCGGCTAAAACCAGAACCGCGACGAGCGCCGCGGTAATTGAAGCCAGAGACGAAAGGTTGCGCCACATCGCAGCTAGTTTTCCGGGCCCGGGCTTGAACTGGATTCGTCACCCATCGCGGCAAGCATTGCGACGATAATTGCCTGAGTCACGCGTCGCTTCCGCAGTTCCTCGAGCTTTGCCGGTGAGAGATCAAAATCCGCGGGTGAATCTTCAATTCGTTTAATGATCGTCCCTTCGGAGAACCCCGCTTCAATCAACCTAACTACCGAATCATTATTCAGGGTAGGCGTTTTTTCGAGTTTAGGGGGTGCGCCACCGGCTTCGACAGGGGGCCGGAGAATGCGCACGGTGGCACTTCCGCTACTGAGCGTCTCGCCTTCGTTCGAGCCGCTCATGCCACGTCCTTTTGTTTGCCCTTTTGACCCTCCGCTTGAACCAAAAATTCCGGTGCCGCCAGAGCTACTATCGGGCGAGCCCATGCCCTTGAAAAAGGCGTCGTCATCCAAATCTTCGGCTGAAAACACGGAGCCACTCTGGGCCAGCATCGCGAGAATTATATTCTCGCTCACCCCCGCACGCTTAAGCTCGACCAACCGATCGGCATCGAGATCGAAGCGGCTCGGACGAGTGCGAATCACAGCAATCACTGTCTTTTCTTTGAAGCCGGCCCGAACCAACTTGATGATTGCCGCATTGGTAAGCGGGGCTTCGGTCGCTTGCTGAGCCCATGCAGGCAAGGTAAACAGAAGGAGACAAATAAACGTTCCGGCTACTGCGCTGAGGATTCTGTAATTCATCGGTTTGACTATATTCAGGACGTTGTTAACGATTCAGGCTCTGGATTTAGGGGCTCACCTTCCGCCAACGCTCGTGGTCCCACCTTTGGTTGGCGTCGCCGCTGTTTTTTCTCGTTTTCCATAGCGATGACTGATGCGCTTCACGTAGTTGCGGGTTTCGCTATAGGGGGGAACGCGATTCCCGAATTTCGCAACCGCGCCTTCACCGGCATTATAGCTTGCCAGCACCAGATCGACCCTACCCTTGAAGCGTTCCAGCAGTAACTTTAAATAACGCGTGCCGCCGGCTATGTTCTGGGCCGGATCAAACGACTTCTTAACTCCGAAGCGGGCGGCCGTTCCCGGCATGAGTTGCATGAGACCCCGGGCGCCCTTTGGTGAAACAGCTCGCGCATTGAAATGAGACTCCTGCTCCATTACACAGAAGATTAAATACGGGTCAACTCCATACTTTGCACCATTTTGCTTGATCAAGGCATCGATTCTGGGACTCCCCGTACTCCAGCGCCGCTCATGCCTGGTTTGCGCGAATGATTCTGCAGTCTCCCGCTCGATGCGATCAATGCGACTGCGCTCGATGAAGATCGCCAGTGGGCCTCGTTGATACCAGACTCCTGCAGAAGATTCAGTGACGCTGTCGACTTCCATCCGCGCGCCCCCGACCAGATAGATCCAGACGGGCGTTTCTATAACGGTTGTGGAGGTTGAAGGGGAAACGGTTGTTTCGCTAGCGCTTGCTACGGTGGACTCGGGAGGGATGTCAGCAGAGGGGCGTTCAATTTTCTTGATGCGATCCTTTGGGACGAGTTGCGACATACCGCTTTGCCGGTACCAGATTCCTTGATCTGTCTCCCAGGCATCTTCGACGGTCATTATCGTTCCATCGACAAGCCGCAAGCGGACCAACCCGTTGGCAACAGGCACATCGTCTTGATCAGTAGTAACTTGAGTGGAAGGTGGGGTCTTCTTGTATTTTCTGAATCTCTTCTGGGCTTCAAAAGGCGCCGCAGCGCCAAGGACCAACGCTGCAGAGACCAGGATCGTTCGTAGCACCTTTGAATTGAGGTCCATCGTAAACCAAAAGATTTCGACTGATTGTTGCAGAGCCAATGCACAACGGGGACTGCCTCACAACTCCAGGGGGTCAGACAACGTGCGCTCGATCATCGTCTCCTGGGTGGGCTCGGGAGCAAATGAGTGGGATACGCCGAAGTAATTACGCCAGGCGACATCAAGAACGTGCGGAGTAAGTTCGAGGTTCTGCTTCTCAAAAAGACAGATGTCGGTTACCCGATCCAACAGATCCCGAGGCTCACAACCTTTCATCTGACGTCGCTCAATCCGGTACTTGTTAAGGATGTAATCCATAATCGGCTGCTCGCATCGGATTCCCCGAGTATAGGCTGCGCGTTTAAAGATTTCAGCAAACGCGCCTGCAGTGGGAGGTTCGACACGGGCCCGGTAGCCCATACGCCGCAGGAACGCCTGGTCCGCGAGGTCCTTCTCATCCAGATTTGTTGAGAAGACCACCAGTTGCTCAAAGGGCACCTCGATCTTCTTTCCCGTATGCAAAGCGAGATAGTCGACCCTTCGCTCCAATGGAACAATCCATCGATTGAGCAGATCCTGCGGCGCCACCCGCTGGCGGCCAAAGTCGTCAATCACAAGGGTTCCACCATTGGATTTCATCTGGAAGGGTGCTTCGTAGAACTTTGCCGCCCCACTCCAGGTGAGATCGGCATTCTCGAGTGTCAATTCTCCACCGACAATCACGAGCGGACGCCTGACAAACACCCAACGCCTGTCATATTCAACCGGTGTAATGTCCTGAGATACGGCCTGATGGCAGTGAGAATCAAAGACGCGAATGATCTGGTTGTCGATCTCCACGGCGTACGGGATCCAGATCGCTCCCGGCAATGCGTTGTTAATGCGTTCAGCAACCGCGGTCTTGCCCGTACCCGGCAGGCCGGTCAGAAACAGTGACCTTCTCGAATTAATTACACAACCAAGCGTCTGTAGAAGAGACTCTGGCAAAACAAGATCGTGAAATGCGCCGCGCACTGTCTCAATTGACGCCGGGTCGGCGGGGATCGACTGTAACCGCATCATGTGAGAATAATCTCGCAATGATACGGGAGCCGGTCCTGTATAACCATTAATTGATAATAGACGGGAGAGCCGATCCCAACCATGGTCCAACATCGCATAACGAGTCGAACCCATCGTGGTTTGAAGCCGCACTTCGATCAATTTCTCGCGGTAAAGCTTCTGAAGTATTTCCTCGGTAAGCGTGCGAGGAAGATGTATGCGCTCAGCTATAGCCTCGGTTGTGGGCTCGGGCAACATGGCCACATGTTTCATGGCCAGATCGCACAGGAACCCTTCGCTAATTCCGGTGTCGGCAATCTCTTCGGGAATAGCGGGGCCCATGGTCTCAATTTCGGCGCGATTGAGTATTGTCGTTTGTGACATTGCTCTTCTCTTCCCTACATTCATGGGGCTGATAACAGCTACTTTCCGTTGAAAGCCAGCGGCGGATTACCGGGCAGGGCAAGCGCCATGCGGGCCGCCTGGGCCTTTTCATGTCTTCCGGTTCGCTGATAGAGATCGGCAAGCCGGCGCAAAGCGAAAGCGTTGTCCGGATCTACCGTCCTGGCTTTCTCGTAATACTTGATGGCCTCGTCATCGCGGCCGAATCGATCGAGCATCTTTGCAGTATTCAAGCTACCGGTTAGTGCACCGCCAGCCTTGCTAAAATAGTCGTAGGCCTCTTCAAATTTCCCAAGTCGGCAAAGTGCCAGCCCGAGATTGTTAAGCGCCCGTTCGTCATGCGGCGCCAATTTCACTGCCCGCTTCAAGCGGTCGACAGCAGCCCGATAGTTCCCATTCTTGTAGAACGAGAAACCCAGGTTGTTAAGTATCTGAGCGTCGTTTGGAGCAGCCTTGACGCCGCGTTCGTATGATTGTTTCGCGCGATCCACGAGACCTTTACGGTCATAGGCGATGCCAAGCAGGTTGTGGGCCTCAGCAAGTTGCGGATCCAGCGATGTAGCAGTCGATAATTCGGCAATCGCATCGTTCAACCGCCCACTCAGCAGGAAAGACCGTCCCGCTGCAAGATGTTCCCTTGGGGACCGAGTTGGCCCAACAATCTGGTCGCTCGATTGACGTTTGTTCTCCACACGACCTACGGGAACAGTTTCAAACTTCTCAGCGTCTTTCTCCGTCATGCGCTGAAGCTTGTCGTCTTTGCCTTTGAAGAGCTTGCCGAATGCCTTGAATGGCGCCGCAAATACGCGAGCAACCTTGTTGCCTTTCTTCTTCTTACCCTCCGAGGCGTCTCCTGCTTCCGAGTCGGAATCCTCGATCAGATTCACGTCCGCATCACCGTCACGCTCGTTGGTTCCTGCGCTCCACATTGCCGAAACCCCCATGGTCAGCATGAACGCAACTAAGAAAGCGACAAACCTACGTTTCCACATTGTCGAACTCCTTTACATTTTCTCCAGTGTGTCCATCAAGGTGAGAGCCGCAGGGCCAAGGATTGCAATAAACAGTGTCGGGAAAAGAAAACAGGCCAGGGGGAATAGCAGTTTGACGGCAGCTTTCTGGGCCGCCTGTTCGGCGCGCTGCCGGCGCTTGGTGCGAAGCGAATCGGAGAAGTTTCGGATGGCCTTCGCGATCGAGGTCCCAAAACGATCTGTTTGAATCAACATTGCCACCAGACTGCGCATATCATCAACGCCGGTTCGTTCAGCGAGATTACGTAAAGCTTCATCCCGCTCCCGCCCGACGCGTATCTCGAGGTTCGCCAATTCAAACTCTTCGCAGATGTCAGGGTGGACGTCCTTGAGTTCGCTGCTGACTTTCAACATGGCGGCATTCAATCCGAGACCGGCCTCAACAGAAATAACCATCAGGTCGAGTGCATCAGCGAGTCCCCAACGCACCAGTTGTTGGCGGGATCGAATCATTCGATTGAGAACGTAACGAGGCAGAAAAAAGCCAACTACGAATGCCATCATGATCCAGAGAAAAGCGCTACTCAAGGGCCGGGCGAGTACTGCGCACCCTAATGCCATCATGCCAGGCAGACCCACCATGCTGACCAACTGGATTGTCCGGTACATGACCGGCGCACTCTCAGAACGGAAGCCGGCATGCATCAACTGCTTCTGTAATTTCTTAGCTTCTGCGGCGGATGGAGGAAGCAGTTTGTTAAGTGGCGAGGCGATGCGCTCGGCCAGTTCCGCAACAGGCCCGTCTTCATTATAAGAAACGGAAGCTACTGCACTAGGCGCTTTTTCGCCAAGTTGTTTGAGCCGTTCGGTAGCAGCGCTCTGCGGACGATAGAGCAACCAGTAGAGCCCCATCATCCCGAGAGAGATGCAGACAAAAGTGGAAATGGCGACGATAAACAACATATCAGTTACTCTGTGTTCTTAGATCTTGATTCTCAGGATCTTTCGTACGATTAGCATGCCTGTTGCCTGAAGAAACAAGGCAGCCGCGATCAGGTAGTGGCCTCGCTGGTCCTTCCACAACACGCTCATGTACTCGGGATTCATTCCGGTGATGATCACGGTAACGAACATTGGGAGGCCACAGAGCAACCAGGCAGACATGCGCGAACTGGTGGTTAGAGTTTTCAAATCTCCGAGGATGCGAAATCTTTCGCGAATCGTGTAAGCAACTTTTTCAAGAATCTCTGCCAGGTTTCCCCCGGTCTCGCGCTGGATCAGCACTGCGGTGACACACATTTTTAGATCCAACAAGGGCATCCGTTGCGTCAGGTTCTCAAGTGCCAGTTTCAACGACAGACCGAAATTCTGTTCTTCATAGGTTTTTCTAAACTCTCCGGCTATTGGTTCGGGCATCTCCTCTGAAACCATGTGGAGAGCTTCGGAAAAGGCATGACCGGCCGAGAGGGCGCGGCTCATCAAATCCAGAGCGTCGGGCAGGTGTTCCAGGAACTGGTCGAACCGCTTCTTGCGCTGCCACCAGACGTGAAGAAAAGGTAATGCTCCGACCAACAGGCCACTGAAAATCATAAGCAGCAAAGTTGGGCTGATGATTGAGGTGGCCACGGCGGCCAGGATGCCGGCCATCACAGAGAACATAACAAGCCGAGACGGTGTGATATGAAGGTCCGCCTGGTCCAACATCCGCTTCAACTGTAGCGCGGCCTGCATCCGAACAAGCGCCCGATTGAGCGCCGGAATCTCACTCATCAGCTCACTGCGGGCCAGCACCACCTCAAGATCTTCACTATGAGCCGAGTGAAGTAACGCTTCTGAAAGTCGCTTTTGCAGGCGAGCGCGCTTGGCATCTGTGCCGTGGGTAGCAAGCAGATAGGCGCCAAGCACAAGGAAGATAGCAAACACGAATACGAGGAAGGAGATGAGCATTCTGTTTACACCTCCTCAAAGAATACCCGCGGCAGTTGCAGGCCACAGGCCTTGAGGCGCTCGGCAAAACGTGGGCGAATACCCGTCGGACGAAAACGCCCCAGCACCTGCCCATTTGAATCTACGCCACTACGCTCGTACTGGAATATCTCCTGCATCGTTATCGTTTCACCTTCCATCCCGGTGAGTTCGGAGATCGAGGTAACCCGACGGGTACCGTCTGAAAGACGTGCTACCTGGACTACGAGATCCAGGGCTGCTGCAATCTGTTGGCGCATGGCCCGATCTGAAAGCCGCATGCCGGTCATCTGAATCATTGTTTCCAGCCGGGCCAGCGCATCGCGTGGGGTGTTAGCGTGAATTGTAGTTAAGCTTCCGTCGTGTCCTGTATTCATTGCCTGCAACATGTCGATCGCTTCACCACCGCGCACCTCGCCAATTACGATCCGATCGGGACGCATGCGCAGGGCGTTACGTACGAGGTCGCGTTGCGTGACTTCACCACGGCCTTCGATGTTAGGAGGTCGCGTCTCGAGTCTTACGACGTGTGGCTGTTGCAGTTGCAGTTCCGCCGAGTCTTCGATCGTAACGATTCGCTCGTCTTCAGGAATGTAGGCCGAAAGGGAGTTCAACAGAGTTGTCTTACCTGCGCCGGTGCCCCCCGATATAAGCACGTTCAGCCGGGCTTTAACGCACATTTCGAGCATATCGGCGATGTCCCGGGTTAGGGCCTTGTTCTCAATCAAGGCATTCATTCGCAAGGGAACAGCACCGAAGCGACGAATGGAGAGCACCGGGCCATCGATGGAGAGTGGAGGGATGATGGCGTTTACACGCGAGCCGTCCCGAAGACGGGCATCAACCATGGGTGACGATTCGTCGATGCGGCGCCCGACGGAAGAAACAATTCGTTCGATAACGCGCATCAGGTGTTCATCGTCTTTGAATGAGACGGCGGTACGCTCAAGCTTGCCCCGCCGCTCGATGTAGATCGTGCCGTGCGAATTGACCAGAATGTCCGAGATTGTAGGATCACCGAGTAGCGGCTCCAATGGACCAAGGCCAAAGAGTTCATGCTTAACATCGTTGACGAGCCGGTCGCGTTCCGAGGAGGACAGCGGTAGGGCCTCTTGAAGCAATACGCTTTCGGCAAGCCGGGCTACCTCGGAATGGACCTGGTCCGGCGTGAGCGTTGACAACTTGGTCAGATCCATCCGGTTGATCAAGGTGCGATGAAGACGGGACTTCATCTCCTGGAAATTGTTCTGTCCATTGTTCTCTGCCGCGCTTCCCCCATTGCTGGAGGGCGGGGTCCCGGCTGATTCCTTGATCAATCTCTCGCGAAGTGCCATGGCGTGTGATGTGTCCTCTTAGCTGAGCGTCTGCTAGATCTTTTCCATCGAGGCTTGAAGATCGAATTGATTCTGAGACGCAGACCGTTTAAAAAGCGTGTTCCAAACACTGCGTCTTGTCTTTACGTCTTCCTGAATAACCACCGCGCCACCGGTAAGGATTTCCGTTATGCGTTTGATCTCCTGCGCTATTCTGGAATTTGCCTCAGACTGTACCAGCGGCCGGCCCAGATTTATCGACGTAACTGCCACCTGATAGTCGCTGGGAACGAACCCGACTACCGGCTCACCAAGAAACTTTTCAACCTGACGCAGATCCAGATCGATCTGCTTGCTCCAGCGATTTACTACAATGCGCACCTTCTTGCGCGGATAGCCCAGCCGATCGAAGATCTGCAAGGCCCGCTGGGTGCTGCGAATTGCGGGAATATCGAGTGTGAGCACGAGGACGATTTCATCGGCCTGGTCGAGAGCAGCCAGAGTAATGGAGTCAAACGTATGTTGCGGATCGAGAACGACGTAATCGTAGGTCTCGCGCAGGCGTTGCAAGACTTCGAAAACGTGTTCAGGTTCGATCTCATCCGCCGAATCGGCCTCTTTGGGAGCGGCAAGCAGTGAGAGATTCGACGAACAGGGAGTAACAAAGCTGGTTATTAGCGCCTCGTCGAGTCGCGTGCGATTCTCAGCCATGTCGGCAATCGAGTACTTGGGGTCGACAGCCACAAACAGGGGCAAGTCCCCAGCTTGTAAGTTGAGATCTACGAGCACGGTCCTTGCTCGAATAGATGCAGCCAGGTTCGTAGCGATGAACGACGTGCCGCAGCCACCCTTGCTGGAGAAGACGGCGATCATTCGCCCCTTCTTTTTTGGTGCTTCAACCTGCCCCTCACAAAACTCCGAGACACCATCGAGAACCGTTCTTAGTTCGTCCGGACTAATTGGCAGTCGCAGAAACTCGCGAGCGCCGGCCCGCAGACTTTGGAGAATTAGATCGGGGGAACCATTTTGAGCCGCGGAAATCAGGGCGGTGGATGGCAGATCCGCATTCAATCGTTTAATAAATTTGAGCGCCGGCTCAGCGTTTGGGCCTAAAGAAATTATCGCAGCCGCGGGCTTCAGGCGAACAATCTCTTCGTAGAGCTGCTCTGCGTCATTGCCACCCGCCAGTAATTGCGCGCGACTATCCGCAGTCAGCGCGGTTCTAATCTCCTTAAAGTTATCGAGACCAGTGCTTAAAACTACAAGTGTGATTGGTTGGCTCATCAGTTTTCCCTGAGTTAAATGCCGATCGTTCGGCTAGAGGTTTGGTGGGATTAGACCGGCACTCTCTGCCGTTAAAGTGGTTGCATATGAAGACATCTGAATTGCCGTGCTCACTATTGGAATAACAAATTGGAATTGATAGTTAGTAATCTTTACGGTAGCCGTCCCGTCACTCAAACCGAAATTCGAATAGGTAACGTTGACGTTAGCAGCCGATAAATTGTCAACGAGCGGCTTCGTCCCACCGTCAGGGTCGCCATAGACCACGACATTCTTGACCTTATTAACATCCGCTGCTGAATTGACAACCGCATAACGGGCGCCTCGACGCGCGGCGTCTGACAAAGCGTTGTGTACCCAGAGGGCACGTCCGAACTCCATCACCGCAAACATTACTGTCAGAAATACGGTTGCTCCGATGGCAAACTCCACCAGTGTCGAACCGCGCTCGTTTTTGTTTGCCTTTCTTCTAATCATTGCCTTGATCCAGTTAGATTGCCGGTTGCGTAAGTAAATAACGCATCGTCACGCTCGGCTTAATATCAATGTTGAGAGAGAGCGATGAATTATTTGTAATGCTGCCCAGATCGAAGAGGGGTTGATGTTTGAAACCCGTAATTTGCACCTTGACAGTCTGCGGGAGAACCGGGACGCCTCCCTGTCTCGAGATCACTACGTTGGCTGTCGTTAACCCGCTGATGATTGGCGAGCCTGTGCCATTCGCGTTACCGAACACAACGATGTTCTTTGCCGTCGTGTCTTCCGCAGAATTCACCGCAGCATTCGATAGATATCTCGCTCCGGCACGGGTAGCCTTGGCCAGGGTCGTATATTGATAGAAGTAGCGGCCAAACTCCGCGGTGGCGGCAAACAGGAGAATAAAGATGGGCAGGACGATAGCAAGTTCAACCAACTGCACGCCCTGCTCATCTCTTTGCAGACGATCTCGAAACCGAAGAATGGAAACTCGTACGTGCATGTTTGACCTACTTGTAAAGCACCGGCACAGCCATGAGATTGTTGGTTGGACCACCGTTTGGGTTATATCCACCCTTTCCGGCTACCACTATGTCGTTGATGTACTCAGCGACGAGTTCACCGCCATTCCCGTTTCCAACCTTTGTTTGAAGAAAGAACTGTCCAAAGCGATCGAATTTGACCGTATTTCTCCCTGGATCGTATTCGTCTTTTTTGACAATCGGAATAATGACAACTCGACGACCTGGAACACCGGTATGGCTCGGCGCCGTGGTCGGCGAATTATTCCTGTATTGCGTGTAGTCGATACTCTCTCTAATGTTTGTGTCGGGCGGGTGCTCACTGGGATTCACTTTTCCGCCGGAATAGACATCGAAGCGCGTGTTGATGCCCTGCCTTACGGGACCGGAATTGACGCCTGGTTTCGTATCAACGTTGTACACCGCACCTGGTTCAGCGCAAAGGTTAACCCCACTTGCAAGCCCATGACGCACATCATCGGCGCCCGGACCATCGACGGCCAGAATCTGATAATTTCCCGGCGAGACCATATCTCCCGGTGAAGAACGCATGGTGTAGGTCTGTCCTGGTACCATTGGGATGTCGTAGTCAATAACTGACAGCGGAATCCAGTTGCAGAAAACATTGATCGGTACTGAATAACCGGCCGTCGCTCTGGCCGTTAGATTCTTGCTGCTGCCTAAAACTGGAGCAGCAAACGAAACCCCGATTGCTGACGGCGGCGTCGTTACGCGAACAAAGCGAATATCCTTGGGCGTTCCCTTCGCCGCCGCCTCGCTCATGTATGGACCTTCAAGGTTCTTTGCAAATAACACATTTGCTCTTGGGAATGAGACTGCCTGATGGTTGAAGTTGTAGTTATTCATCGCGTGGACGGCCCGGTTTGTAGCTTCGGTGATGCCCGCCGAGGATGAATTCAGACCCGAGACCGCCGCCAGAGATGCCGCATCGGCGGCATTCTGAAGTTCGGCCTTAGCTAGATAGAACCGGCTGATATCAACACCGAGACCCACAGCCAGGAGAACGGAGAGCATTCCCAGTGCTGAAGTAGCCAGCACTGATCCCCGTTCATTGTGGCGCCTCGGTGTTTGACCCTTTGTATGCCTCATTACATTCGCTCCTTCTTGACAGAACGGAGGTGTTTACCGGGGCTTTACTAACTCGAGATTAGTGTTGAAGTGGGCAGGAATGGCCCGGGCCACCGGCAGCGGTCCATTCACGGTGCGACCGCTCGGCGACACGAGGCTGACGGTTGATTCACTGGGGTTGACTTTTTGGGTCTCAGTGGTCGAGCCTTCGCTGCTTTGACCAGTTACCGAGTGGCCGCTTTTTCCATCAATGCCTTCGCCTTTCGGTTCAACGCCCAGGGGAGATCCGTTTTTGAGACCATCGATGCCACGCATGTCAGGCAGATCATCGCGGTTCACCGGTTTTACCAGGTGGGCCGTCACGATAAACATCAACTCAGTCTCATTCTTCTGAAATGACTTGGACTTGAACAGAGCTCCGAGTATGGGGATATCACCCAGGACCGGGACCTTTGAGAGCGAACGAATTTCGTTGTTGTCCAGCAGTCCGGCAAGCGCAAACGACTGTCCGTCACGCAGTTCAACACCGGTCTTAGCCCGGCGTGTGCGCAGCGCAGGAATCAGGAAACCGTCAAACTTCACGCCGTTGGAGAAATCTATACTCGAGACTTCTGGTTCGAGCTCGAGCCTGATGTGGTCCTCGTCGATAATCGTCGGTTTGAAGTTCAGGCGAATACCATACTCCTTGAAAACGATGGTTACCGTGCTCTTTTCGCTGCCACTCTGAACCATTGGGACAGGAAATTCACCACCTGCCAGGAAACTTGCCTGTTCGCCATCCATCGCGATGAGATTCGGTTCCGCAAGCGCTCGGAGGGCGCCCTGCGTTTGCAGAGCGCGGATCATTCCAAGCGAATTGCCACCCATTAGCATTAGATTCAATGCCGGCGATAGCGTGCCTAGCATTGATCCCGCGGTGACGCTCGAAAGTGAGCTTGGTCCCTGGCCGGTATTCATGTACCCACCGGCGCCTGGGCTTCCCTGGTAAGCGTAGGACGTCCCCAGATCACGCAAGCGATTGCGGCTGACCTCAGCCACGCGAACTTCCAGTTGTACCTGGGCCATGCTCTTGACTGGAGAAGCCAACATGTTTACGGCTTTGAAGCCAGCGGCCTCGATTACACTCTGCGCCTGAGCAGCGGTCTTTGGATCGGAGACACTGCCGGAGAGCACCACGGACCCGTTGGCCTGGCTGAGTCGGATGTCGTCCTTCGGGAAGAGGGCGCGAATTTGGGAATCGATCAGTGAAAGGTTCGCGCGTACAAACACATCAAAGACCAGGTACTCGCCACCTGACTGTTCCCAGGCGATGAAATTTACCTGGCCAAAAGCCTTGCCATTGACCAGCACCTGATCGGGAGTAACCAGGACGGCTTCTGCAATCTCGGGATTCGAAACTGAAAACCGACCTACAGGCTTGTCAAAATTGATCACACGCGATTGACCCACAAGAACGTTGACGGCAATGGACTCTTTGTTCTGTGTGAAAGAGGCCTTGTAGGAATTCTCCTGGGCCAGCGCCACTGAATTAACTAGAACGATGATCAAAGACGCCAGTATCAAATCAATTCGGCGCGTGATCGGGGAACGGCTATGCATGGTCGGTAGCTCCTTTTTGCTAATGGTTAGCTGTTGACTTTTGATTCTTCTCTCGTCTTACTTTCCCTATGGGAAGTCGACGTTGCGTTTCTTGGCGCCCTCGATCATTTCAACCGAGGCTCGAGGCGTTTGGGGTGCGGCCGCATTCTGAGTAACGGGTTCGGGATCATTCTGCACTCGCACGCGGCGACGGACAGCTTTTGATTCTGGCTGAGCTGGCTGTTCACTCTTTAGTGAACCGGGTTCTGGCGCCGGCACAGCACGCTCACCTGACAACAACCCGCGTTTGTCCACACCCGTTGTCGGCTCGTCGCCTTGATCGGTCGAATTACGCATCACCAACTGAAGTTTTCCTTCAGTTGCGGCCAGGGCCAACTTCTCAGCCTGCTCTGGGGTAACCTGCAACGTGATCGCCTTAACGCTGTTCGCCTCGCGTTGGTCTTCAGGCCGGTCAATGTTCTGGCCATTTGCCAGCACCTTAATGTTCTGGAGGACTATCTTGGAGATTGGATCTTTCCTGCCGCCTCCCTCTTCAGGATTGATGACCACGACAATATCAACCAGGGCGCCGGGCATGATGAAACCGGAGATGCCAACTACATCATCAACCTTGACAGTCATGGCGCGATAGCCTTCCGGGATAACGGCAGACAAACCGGCGGCCGTTCCCTCGGGAGCTAAACGTGTTTCAGTAATCGCCTCGCGGGCGGCGAGATTCATTACCGTGACGCGGCCAACCAGCTTCTCAACTGCGTCGAACGAGCCGTCCGGGGTTGATTCTTTGGGCAACTGGACCATCATTAACTGCTCGGAGATGATCTTTGTTCCGACGGGAATCGCCACCTTAGCAACGGCGACTTTTCTGAGATTCTTGGTGTAGGCCTGCGCACTCGATAGATAGCGGCTGACCGAAAATGCTGCGAGCACTCCGAAAAGGAGCGCCCCGACGAGGACGATAAAAAAGCGTTTGTTGCGCATAAGTTGACTCTCCGTTCAGCAGTTAACCGACTAGAAATCTGGCGCCTGGTATCAAGCGCGAAAAAGCGAGGTTGAGATAATGCTTCCGATGGTGATTGCGACGCCGTATGGAATCGTGTGGCGGCGATCGGCGGGAACTGCGAATCTCGGCATCTCCCATCCGGGCAGCAGACCAACGAGGATTTGAAGCACGCGGTGCATGGTAGTCATCACCACGCCGGCGCGGATAATAGAGACAACGGCAAGAACGCCTCCTGTGAGAATCACAACCACGAACGTCGGAAGCACAAGTGGCGCACCGGTGACAGCGCCGATAGCAGCGAAAAGTTTGACGTCACCGGCGCCCATCGCCCCAAGCAGGTGCAACATGAACATAAGAACAAACGCAAGTGCACACCCGCCAAGGCTAATGGTCAGACCCGTTATGCCACCAAAGATTGTGTTGATTGCCAAGCCGCTAAGAAACGTCGCAAAGACAAAGGGGTTCGGTATTCGGCGATAGCGAACGTCGTAATAGGCGATGAGAATCGCCAATGGGACTAGCAGTAAAATGATTACCAAATAGGCTGACACCGCGACTCCATTCAAGAAAGGATTAGTTACCGGCGTTTACTCGGTCGCTGAGTTCGGTGATCTGGAGAGTTATCGCGTCTCCTAAAGCCATGAACACGCCTGCCACGGCTATCGCCACCAATGCAGCCGCGACGGCGTACTCGGAAAGCTCCAGCCCCGTCTCATCAAAGAAGAATCTCTTGATCATGGGTTTCTACCTCAGCGGGCTTCTGGATCGAAGGCCTGTTAAATGTTTAAAGGATTGGACCGGGGCGCGGTTTACAATGAGCTTCGGTAAAGCGCGCCTGGTCCATTTCGTATCGCTGTTTACTGTCCAGCTTCAATACGGCCGCTGAGTTCGCCGATCTTGTCGCTGATCGTCGTGCCAAGGGCTGCGAAGGCACCGACAACGGCGATAGCAACCAATGCCGCGGCAACCGCGTACTCCGACAACTCAAGTCCGGTTTCGTCGCAAAAGAACTTCTTAATCATTTTATTGTTTGCTCCTTTTAGGTTTGGTTTAGGGTTGGTGAGAGGCTCATGAATGAAGGACCATGCGTGGTTGTGTCCCTTTGCGGCTACTGTTTGAAGGGGCGCTGGTGTTGGCCGTGCGACGACCAAAACCATTAATGCCACTTACAACAGCACCACATAAAGCCAATGCCAGTAACAGGAAGTCGTTGTCTGCCACACCAGCGGCGCGCGCACTTACAAGTAAGCCGAGTGCAAGTACTGGCGCAGCAACCAAGATTCCTGCAAGCGAGATAAGCTCTTTGGTGGTTAATGCCTTCATGAGATCCGTCCGTCGTTTGTTCATTTTGACCTCTTGTGCTAAGGACTTTTGCCTTGCACCTTGGCAGTCCCCTCTTCAAAGGCCGTGCCATTGGAATTCACACCAAAAATGCCCGTAATTCCCCCTACGACTGCTTTGCGTTGTCGCTTGAGGTTTACAAGATCAGCACCAGGTACAGTGGCAAGGACCTGACAACGAGTTAGATCAGCCCGAATTTCAGGCTGCGCTGAGTGTCGCCCTCGGTTGACAAGTCGCCAGGTCCGATAAACCGACCGGCGACAGAACAGGAGCACTACAAACAACAAAAGGATCCGAGATCACTCTCGAATCCTTCGACCACTCCAGTCTGGGTGAATCTCATTGCTGTCCAAGATAATTCCCAAACGGCATTTGGACAGGTTAATTCTTAGGATTCCGCTGTTTTGTCTTTCTCAGGGGATTCCGACCCCTCTTAACGTTCCCCTATCCCAGGATCATTGGTCTTGTTCTTAAGCGGCCGCGCGGCTGCTGTCCAAGTTAATTGCCGGTAACTCAAGCTGCTCCGGGGGACCAGTCTCCGGCGGCGTCTCGTAGGGATCATCAATCCATTTCAGCAAGTCTCGATATGTAAAAAGGTTCCAGCGCAAGAGCGCCACCAGATTCGACAGCGCCCAGCCCAGTTTGGATTTGAACTGCAGGTATCTGAGTAGCAGCATCGCAATCAATGCTGTCCAAATCTGAATGCGGAGCGCATTGGCACTGGTGCCGACGAAGGTTTTCACCCTGAGGTTCTGTTTCAGCGCCTTAAAGAACAGTTCTATTTGCCAGCGGTCTTTGTAGATGGACGCAATGGTGGTGGCCCCAAACTTCAGATGGTTGGTCAACAGCACAATGCTCTCCTGTTTTTTCTCGTCCCACACCTCGATCAAGCGCAGCAACTCGGGCTCGCCGTTTTCCCGCAGCGGCGCGCTGGGCAGCCAAATGATCTGATCGCTCAGGATGGGGCGGTTTTGCGGCACCTCCTGCGCGGCGACCACTTCGTAGTCGGCATTTTGCTTGAGCCGCGTCACGAACCACACGCCTTCTTTGCACCAGCGTGCAAACAATTCGTAATCCGTGTAGCCGCGATCGATCACGATGATGCTGTCCGCCGCGAGCTTTAAGGTCCGCGCCATGCGCACCTCATGCTGCTTGCCCTCAGTGATCAGCGCGAAGGTCGGTAAATAGCCAGCGTGGTCCAGTAACAAGTGCAGCTTTACCGCCCCTTTGGTGCGGCGATACTTCGCCCAGTCAAACAACTCCACACACAAATCGATGATGCTCGCGTCCAAACTCAACAGCTTGTTCTTGAAGCGAAACTTATGTTTCCCCGGCGCCGCCGCCTGGCAGCGGCCCAGCAACTGGTAGAACGTGCGCTCGTACAGCTGCCACGGCCGCTGCTTGTTCGCATACGAGAGCGTCGAACGTTTCGGCGCTTCCTTCATCCCCAGGTGGTTCAACTTCCCTACGCAACAGCGCAAGCCGCTCGTGATCTCCCGCAACGACTTCGCCTGCGCTAACTGACAAAACAGCATCGCCACGAACTGATCCCAACTGCTGAAGCCTTTGCTGTGCCGCTCCGCCTTCAGTTCCTTAACGTCTCGCTGAAACTCCGTACGCGAGATCAGCGTCAGCACTTGGCTAAACAAGCTAGTCGAACTTATCATTTCGCGGGGCCCTCCTCTTTGGCTAGTAAAGGTTCGTAGAACAAACCCTAACTTACCGCAGTTGGAGGGCTCCTGCACTATCTCTTTTCAAACACCTATTTTGGACAGGTCTGGGTGAATCTATCTATTCACGATCAACCCGCAATTGTAATCCCGGCTCTTTCTCTTCCTGTAGGAAATCGCCAATGTCGATTGCCAGGCGCTTCAGTTTCTTGTAAAGCGTCTGACGCGAACTCAGGCCCAGTGCAGCACTGGCGCGCGCCACATTACAATCGTGTCTTCTCAAGGTTTCCTTAATTACTCGACGCTCATAATCTTCAAGCAAGTCGTCAAGTGTTCCCGCAATCGAGCCAGCGCCTTTCCGGTCACGCCAGAGCTCGGGCAAGATGCGTTCACTGATCTGCTCCGGAGTAATGTAGCCGCCCTCCTCGGCATAAAGAACAAGCCGCTCGATCTCACCCGCGAGTTCACGCACGTTGCCGGGCCATGAATACTCTTCAAGGATTTGAATCGCCTCCAATGTTATTCCCTCAATCGGTCGATCGTTGCGGCGCGCAAAATGGCTAAGAAAATGCGAGATCAAAGCTGAAATGTCGTCGGGCCTCTCCCGCAGCGGTGGGAGGTTTATCGTCAAAGGGGCAATTCGATAGTAAAGGTCCTCGCGAAAGGTGCGGTCACGAACTAACTGCTCGAGGTTCTTGTGGGTCGCCGCCAATACACGAACGTTTACCTTGCGCGGTGAGACTTCGCCAAGCGTGTGGACTTCGCCTTCCTGGAGAAAACGGAGCAACTTAGGTTGCAAGGACAGTGGGAGATCACCAATTTCGTCCAGGAATAGAGTGCCATTTTCAGCCGCACGGATTAAGCCCCCGTGATCGTTGAGCGCCCCCGTAAACGTTCCTTTGCGGTGACCAAACAACATACTTTCAATGAGTTCGGCAGGCACCGCTGAACAGTTGAACGGTATAAATTCCTTATCAGCGCGCCGGCTCAGGCGATGGACCGCCCGGGCAACCAACTCCTTACCCGTGCCGGATTCTCCTGTTATTAGAACCGATGACTCTGAGTCCTTGACCCGCTCGACGGCGTGGGCTACGTCAATCATTGCGCGACTCACGTAGACCAGACCCGGAAGGGTCGGATGGGCCGGTTGAGTCGTTGTAGGATCCGGTTCGGGCGGTATTCTTATCGTTGCCGCATGGGAGTGGGCCAGGTTGGCCACGTCTACGATTGCTTTGAGATCTCTAGCCTGCTTCTCACTTAGTGGATGCACACACCTGCCATAAAGTGCTGCGCCGGGACGTTCTCCTGTTGGGGCTGCAAGCAGGAGACAGATCGCGGGATCGCCTTCCTTGATTTCCGGGACCGGGGTCCATCCGCAAAGTGTTTGCGAAACAATCTTTTCCGCGGCGTCGATCTCACGTTCATCGAGACCTTCGGCCCATTTTAAACTCGCCCGTTTACCTGTCTTGATCGACCAGATCGATAAACCATACGTCGGCGCAGTCGCTTCGACCATCAAGCTCAATTTGAGCATGACTTCATAGAGGAGATCCGGGCCGGAACTAGCGCCCTGACAAACTGCCCTAACGATTGAACTAATTGGTAGGTTGTGATCTGGGGTTGAAATCTCTTCAGTTTCCGGGAACAAATCCGCCGAGCCAGACATATTCGCCTTTCGTTTGTAGCTACCCGCTGGATAACAATGGCGCACTACGAGAGCGGCATTGCTTTTGGTTCGAAGTCTGGGACAAGGACTGGAGAAACTGGCGTTACATCTCCCCGGATGGAGAAAGGTTGAGGCCCCATCCACGGCGGACTTGAGTCTAATCGGGGAGTCCCAGAGGTGTCAACATCTTTGAACCGCGTCGTACCCCTTGTCGGCCTAAGCGCGTCTTTTTGTTCGCCTACCGTTCGCCCGTTTGGGCCATTAAGCACGCTTAGTTGAAGTAAATACTGAACTTACGCGGATAAAGCATTGCAAAGAAATGTCTTTACTCGCTTAAGCAGTGGGTGGTAGAGTCCTGCCACCTTATAGCTAACTTGTTGATTTATAACGGATTGGCGTTAAGGCAAGCACACTCTATTGGGGTATCAGTCAATCCGACACGCCTATCTTGTGGTGAAACCCCAGGAAACGGATTAAGCAGATTCTTAATAGAAGGTCAAACGCTACGGCGATGCGGTCAAAAACCACCAGAGTAAAAGTCCGGCGAAAGATGGCGTCGCTGCGGGTGTGCTTTCAAAGAAGACAATTGCGGCGCGCGGGCCGCGGCTTGGCGGTCGGTTAATTCTTCAACTGCGTACTGACACGCCCCCGGAATCGATAATTAAGAGGACATGGAGGTGCCCTCGTGAGCAGGGTTCTAAACAACTACTGGGTTGATGAGCGAATCAGGGCGCAACGGGTTGCGGCACGTACGGCCTCGGTGGCTCCGGCACGTGAGATTTCGCTCAATATTCTGGGGAGTCGCGCCGAGGTTCGCCGCCGCGGTGGAGTCGTACCTTCATGGGTAATCTTTGGGATGATCCTTGTAGCAGCGGTGGCGGTCTGCGTCACAGTAAACATGCGCACCCGCACAAAGCTACACATGGCCTCGGACCAATATGTAAGAGTTCTAACAGATGTTGAGACGCTGCGAAGCAGTAATGAAGCCTTGCGGCTGGAGGTTGAGCAACTGCAAAGCGATCCGCGAACTATTGAGATGGCGGCGCGCAGCCGGCTCAACATGGTACGCATTAACGAAATTGTGGTGCCCATCGAGTGAGCTAAGGGGAAGTTTTGCTCGGTGGAGGCGCTGGTTTTTTCTGAGTTTTCCTGCCCGTCGCCTTCCATAGAATCCCCCGCTTGAAATCCACGCTTCCCGGGTTCCTGCCCTTGCCGGCGCGGCCGTGACTGCCATCACAGCCGCGCCCCCTTCTTTCTGAAACAGCCTCGGTCCTTTCAAGGGATTTGATGATCGTGTCTTCGTTAGGACATAATCTGCAAAACCAACTGAAACTAGTTAGTTGACACTATTACGCTCATCAAACTAATATCGAACTCCACTTAACTTCTGATAACTGAGAGGTTTAATGCCCGAAACAAAGGAAATAACGTCTCCGCTCCAGGGAGCTGCTGAGCGGTGGGAGCGTGAAACGCTTGAGCCCGCTCTAAGAAAGCACCCGGAGGCAAAGAAGCACTTTCAAACTGTTTCTCTCGAGGAAGTCAACCGCCTTTACACGCCAGCAGATCTTGCCGAGACGGATTTTCAACGGGACATCTCGTTTCCTGGCGAGTATCCCTATACCCGGGGCATTCATCCGACCGGGTATCGCGGAAAACTCTGGACGATGCGCCAATTTGCCGGCTTCAGTACGCCGGAAGAGACCAATGCTCGCTTCAAATATTTATTGGCACAGGGCCAAACCGGAGTCTCCATCGCTTACGACCTGCCGACTCTCATGGGCTACGACGCCGATTCACCGTTGGCGGAAGGCGAAGTGGGCAAGTGCGGTGTGGCGGTCTCTTCGCTCGCCGATATGGACGTGCTGCTGGCCGGGATACCGCTCGACCAGGTAACGGTGTCGCAGACAATTAACGCGCCAGCCTCAGTATTTCTTGCCCTGTACCTGGTAGTTGCCGAAAAGCAGGGCGCCGATTGGAAAAGGATCTCCGGCACGCTTCAGAACGATATCCTCAAGGAGTACATTGCGCAGAAGGAGTGGATCTATCCCATTAGACCAGCAATGAAGCTGGTAATCGATACCTTTGAATTCTGTACGAAACATGTCCCTCGATATAATCCCGTGTCCGTTAGTGGCTACCACATCCGTGAAGCGGGCGCGACCGCCGTCCAGGAACTTGCATTCACGCTCCGTGATGGCATCGAATACGTCGACTGGGGCGTAAGAGCCGGGCTTGAGATAGATCAATTCGTTCCACGCATCTCTTTCTTCTTTAACGCGCACAACGATTTCTTCGAGGAGATCGCGAAGTACCGTGCGGCACGCCGAATCTGGGCACGAGAGATGACCGAGCGTTTCGGCTCGTCCAACGAACGCACTCTCAAGTTGCGCTTCCATACGCAAACGGCGGGTGTTTCGCTTACCGTCCAGCAGCCTCTCAACAACATCGTCCGCGTAGCCATCCAAGCGCTTGCGGGCGTCCTCGGTGGAACGCAAAGTCTTCATACCGATGCTTACGACGAGGCACTGGCGCTCCCAACTGATCGGGCCGCTCTAATTGCCCTGCGCACGCAACAGATCATTGCTGAAGAGACCGGCGTGGTTAACACAATCGATCCTTTAGGAGGGTCATACTTCATCGAAGCCCTTACGGATAAGATGGAAGCGGGAGCGCTCGACTATTTCCGTAAGATCGATGCGATGGGTGGAATGGTCGAGGCCATCGAGAAGGGGTTTCCGCAACGAGAGATCCAGGATTCCGCCTATCAGTACCAAAAAGCCGTGGAACGTGGCGATCAGATAATCGTAGGCGTCAACAGATATGAGATGAAGGACGAGCAGTCGGAAGTTCCGATTCTTGTGATCGATGAATCCGTGCGTACTCATCAGCTAGAGCGACTTCAGCAAACTCGGGATCGACGCGACGCAGGGGGCGTGGCAAACGCGCTCGAGAAGCTCAAACGGGCGGCGCAGAAGGGCGAAAACACTATGCCGGCTACGATTGAGGCTGTGCGGACGTATGCAACGCTCGGTGAAATCTGCTCGGCTCTACGAGACGTCTATGGAGTATATGAAGAGCCGGCTTTCTAAGACCATTGGCCACTTTGGGTCATGCCTTTGTTGATTGAACCAGGAGTCTATGTCTGAACAAAAGATCCGTGTGCTGGTTGCCAAGCCGGGACTTGACGGCCACGACAGAGGAGCAAAAGTAATCGCTCGCGCCTTGCGTGACGCCGGGATGGAAGTCATTTACACCGGCCTTCGGCAAACTCCGGAGATGATTGCCGCTGCCGCTTTGCAAGAGGACGTCGATGCCGTTGGTGTCTCGATCTTGAGTGGAGCGCACAACACGCTGGCCCCTCGCATTGTGCAACTGCTGCGAGACCAGGGCATGGACGACTGTCTGGTGCTGCTCGGCGGGATCGTTCCCCAGGAAGACATCCCAAAACTGAAGGACGAAGGCGTTGCGGAGGTCTTTCTGCCCGGAACTTCGACCGAAGAGATCGTCAAGTTTCTCCGGGCGAACGTTAAGCCCCGAGGATGAGCGAGCGCAATGGCGAGTTAGTCATCGACATTTCACAATCGACTGCCGTAGTGCGCTTGAGTCGCCCGGAGAAGCGCAATTCCCTTTCAAACCGAATCCTCGAACAACTGACTAAAGTGATCGGCGAACTTACGTCGCAGACTGACGTAAGTTCGATAGTGCTGACCGGAACCGACATCGTCTTTACAGCAGGGGCAGACATTGATGAACTGGTCGAACTGACTCCAAAAACGGCCGTAGCATTTGCTGATCGCGGCCGGGTGTTGTGCGAGATGATCGCAGACGCACGGCAATTAACGGTGGCTGCAATTAACGGTCACTGCATGGGTGGTGGGTTGGATCTGGCGCTGGCGTGTGACATTCGCGTCGCTTCTCGGAATGCGCTCTTTGCTCACCCGGGCGGAAGAATTGGAATAATCACCGGTTGGGGTGGAACGCAGAGGCTTCCCCGTCTGATTGGCCGCGCCCGGGCTCTGGAGATGTTATTGACCGCACGAGTGATCGGGGCTGACGAAGCCTATATAAATGGACTGGCTGATTACGTTGTTGACTCGCCAGTTGATTTTGCCCGGCAAGTCGCGCGAGAAAAGTTACCCTTGTGAGCTTTACGTGTTGGGCATAGGCCACACTCTGAACGATGTTCGATAAACTTTAGTTTGTCGTTCTGCATTACTCGGAACTCCATTGAAACCCGGTGCCCGGGGATACTCTGGCGCTTGGAAACGTAACTTCCAGAGCCACCAAACCACGACAAACTGAAGTTCGTCGGACAACGATGTTCGATAAACTCTAGTTTGTCGTTCTGCATTACTCGGAACTCCATTGAAACCCGGTGCCCGGGAATACTGGCGACGGCTTATCGATTCGATCGTCTTCAAACATTGCTCAATCGCCTCGTCGTACCGGCGCGGGAAGTACAGGTTCATACCTACATTCCGGTTATATAGAACTGAGGCGGGCTCAACATTAGCCTTGAGGTTTTTTGGTAGACGCTCGCGTTTTGACGCGCAGTTATTGCGTTCTGCAACCTGATAGGGGCAAGATGTCACCCCGGTGTCAGCCCGGGTGACATTACCCATAACCAGATGGAAAAACGGACCATGCCGACTATCCACATCCGAGTCGCAGTGTTGTTCCTGATTCTCTCGCTCTGGTCGTCCGCGGCCGCCCAAGAGTTGGCCCAAGATTTGGAGGTGATCAAAGTTGACACAACTCTCGTGGCGGTCAATGTAACTGTTACGGATCAGAAGCACCGGAACCTCGCTGGCCTTACAATTGAAAACTTTCAAGTAAGCGAGCAAGGCAGGCCTGTGAAAATCGAGTTCTGTGACAGACAAGGACCGGCTAGTATCGTTTTGGTTATCGACACTTCGGCCTCGATGCACGGGGGAAAGTGGGAACAGCTCAGGGCCGGACTGAAGAAGTTTCTCGCCCGGGCTCGGAAGGATAACGACTACTCGCTGGTCCTCTTTGACGATCAGGCGCGAGTCGTAGCTGAATCAGTGTCCCCAGATGAGTTGCGGCAATATTTGCACAAGCCGGATAGGAAAGGGCGCACCGCACTCTACGATGGCGTGCAGCTCGGGTTGAAAGTCATGGCTCGGGTTCCGAAGCGCCATAAAGCGATGGTGCTGCTCTCAGACGGTGAAGACAACAAGAGTGTGGCTACCTTCACAGATGTCGAACAAGACGTGCTTGCCGGCCGCGCGACCATTTACGCAGTTGGTATTATCCCAAAAGAACGGAAACTTTTTAAGAATGAGGAGCGGGGTAAAGAGATTCTGAATCAACTGGCCCAGATTTCGGGAGGGTTGGCGCACTTTCCGGGCGAGTACAACATCGGCAGTACGCTTGAGAGGATCGAAAAGGATCTGAGCAACCATTACACGCTCGGTTACTACGCTGCTGATAAAACTCCTGGTTGGCGTCGAATCGAGGTCAAAGTCTCTCAGCAACATGCTCATCTGCGGTACCAGGAGAGCTACTTGATTCGATGAATGGTCCGTCCCTCCCTCATTGATTGAGTTGAGGCCAGCGAGATACCTGTGCCCTTAGGATGGAGTTTCAATTTCGGCCTAACAACTGACCACCGACCGCAAGACACCACAGGGCTTCAGCCTCGTGGAGTTTCAATTTCGGCCTAACATAACCCCTCTCGGACACCGCGCAGACACCACACGCTTTAGCGTCGTGGAGTTTCAATTTCGCCCTAACGACCCGCTCCCCTGACACCACGCAAGACACCATAGGCTTTAGCCTCATGGAGTTTCAATTTCGGCCTAACATAACCCCTCTCGGACACCGCGCAGACACCACACGCTTTAGCGTTGTGGAGTTTCAATTTCGGCCTAACATAACCCTCGAACACCGCGCAGACACCACACGCTTTAGCCTCGTGGAGTTTCAATTTCGCCCTAACTCAGCGACTGAGAGACATCCCACAAGACAACACAGGCTTCAGCCTCGTTGGAGTGGCAATTTCTACCGAAGAAAGCCCCAAAAGCCAGGCCCGCTGTTGAAGTGGGTCTTTAGGCAAAAATTGAAACTCCACGAGGCTAAAGCCTGTGGTGTCGGCCCGGGGGGTCCGAGACTCTCTTTAGGCAAAAATTGAAAAATCCACGAGGCTAAAGCCTGTGGTGTCTTGTGTGGCCCTGGGACGGACGGTTTCGTTAGGCAAAAACTGAAACTCCACGAGGCTAAAGCCTGTGGTGTCTTGTGTGGCCCTGGGACGGACGGTTTCGTTAGGCAAAAATTGAAACTCCACGAGGCTAAAGCCTGTGGTGTCTTGTGTGGCCCTGAGACGAACGGTTTCGTTAGGCAAAAACTGAAACTCCACGAGGCTAAAGCCTGTGATGTCTTGTGTGGCCCTGGGACGGTTTCGTTAGGCAGAAGTTGCTAGCGAATCGTTACTTCAAGACTATACTTCGCAGGTCTGCTGTGTTCTGTGGGAGGAAGCACACTAATGCGATAGTCGCCCGGCTGCGGCAGGTAGCCGGACCAGTTTTTAACGTACTCGGCCAGATACCGCCCGGAAGGGGTCATAATCGTGAGGCTAACTCCTCCCGGCGCAGCTACGTTGACATACATCGTCTGCGCTCGACGCGCCCGCAGCAGGTAATCGTGGCTCACGCCGCGCCGGACATTGCCATGGACCACCGCTGTAGTTCGTCCCCGTGGAAAGTTGATGCGCCTGACTACGCTCGAGCCTCTCTGAGCTACAACCACCATTGCGGTCGTCAGCATAACTAGTGTCAGAAGCGCTGCCTGAATTCTGACTTCCCCGGTAGTCCTCATTTAGCCTGCACCTCCTCTTTTGAGATCACTTAGGTTATTAACCCGCGTTGCGAAAGCTCGACGATAATCTTCCTTGTGCTTTCCTCGATTGTCTCACAATCCGTCTCCACAACGACATCCGGCGCTAGAGGGGTTTCGTATTCATCCGAGATTCCGGTGAATCCTTTGATCTCGCCTGCCAACGCCTTCTTATAAAGTCCTTTCACGTCCCGCTCGATCAGAACCACGATCGGACAATGCACGAAGACCTCGATGAAAGCCACTCCATCCTGTTCGATTGTGCGCCGCACCTCATCGCGCACTGCCCGATAAGGTGAAATCGCCGCCGAGACTGCGCCCACGCCATTGCGCGCCAGCAGCCGGCAGACGTAACCGATGCGCCGAATATTGGTATCGCGGTCCTCTTTGGAGAATCCCAGCCCTTTCGAAAGATTCGTACGCACCTCGTCTCCGTCCAGGACCTCCACCTTGACTCCGCGTTCGCTCAGTTCACCCGTAAGCCTGTTCGCCAGAGTTGTCTTACCGGCGCCCGACAATCCCGTCAGCCACAAAGTAAACCCCTTCTGCTCACTCATGCTCCTTTAAACTCCTGCTGCACTATTTTGGTTTGCCAGTTCCGCCTCAATCAGAACTCGGGCCACTTCCGGACGCGAGAATTCCGCAGGAGGCAGCTCTCCTGCAGTTAGTAACTCGCGTACTTTCGTGCCCGACAACGTAACATGCGCGGAGGAATCGTGCGGGCATGTCTTGCTCGACGCCATCCCCGAACACGAGCGGCAATAGAAAGTATGGTCGAAGAATAGTGGCGTGAGGCCCAACTCTTCCGGCTCAAACTCATCGAAGATGTGATGTGCATCGTAGGTCCCGTAATAGTTTCCGACACCCGCGTGATCGCGCCCGACAATAAAGTGCGAGCAGCCATAGTTCTTGCGAATCAACGCGTGAAACACCGCTTCACGCGGGCCCGCATATCGCATTGCAGCCGGCAATACTGAAAGAACCGTCCGGGCAGCCGGGTAGTAATTCGAAAGGATCGCTTCATAGGATCGGATGCGGACAGCAGCCGGGATGTCATCCGCCTTGGTCTCTCCGACGAGTGGATGAAGGAGCAATCCATCTGCAATTTCCAGAGCACATTTCTGAATGTATTCATGGGCGCGATGTACAGGGTTACGAGTCTGAAAGGCTACAACGCGACGCCAGTTCCGTTCTCGAAATAGCGCTCGTGTCTCGGCAGGGTCGCGCCAGTATTCAGGAAATGCCGCCTTCCGCGGCCGGTTTAGCAGGCTGACTCGGCCTCCCAACAACCATTCACCCTGCTCGTAAAGAGTTCGAACACCCGGATGTGCAGTGTCCGTTGTGCGATAGACCAGTTCTGCTTCCCTTCTCTTGTCGTAACGATACCTGGCGGCGAGATGGAGAGTTCCCAACAGATGTTCCTCCTCATACAGCGCGATGTCCTCGCCTTCGCTGAGCGCCATTGCATTCTTGCCGGCGGAAAGAGTCACTGGAAGGGGCCACGCTAAACCATTTGCGAGACGCATCGTCGCGCAAACCGATTGATAGTCCGACTCACACAGAAACCCCTCGAGCGGTGAGTAGGCGCCAACCGCAATCATTTCGAGATCTGAGATCTGTCGCGCACTCAGACCCAGTCGAGGCAAACAGCCCGCTGCCTCGATTAACCGCTCGCGTTCGTCCCCTTCAACTTCCCGGTTAACCAGCGTGCCCCCGTGTGGCTTGATCAGTCTCATGTTCTTCTTTCCTTTGAATCATTTTATTGATGCAGACCACATTCAGTCTTGCCGGCGCCCCGCCATCGCCCTGAGCGGGACGTCTCACCTATTTGTACAGGTGTAGTGCAGGGCGCGCAGCCGATGGACGGATAGCCCTGATCATGGAGTGAGTTATAAGGAACGTTATGCCTTGCTATGTAGTCCCAGACATCCCGGGTGGTCCAAGCCGCGAGCGGATTGATTTTGATCAGACCAAACTTCTTGTCCCACTCAACAACACCAATTCCCGCACGCGCCGGCGACTGCTCGCGACGAATCGCAGTGATCCAGGCGCGCAACCCACCTAACATCTTTCGCAGCGGTTCAACTTTGCGTAGGTTGCAGCAGAGATCCGGGTTGCGCTCCCACAGCCTCTCCCCATACCCGGCATCCTGGTCGCTCAGTGAAAGACTTGTGACGCGCTCAAAACGCACGCCATAACGCACTTCGAGTTCATCGCGCAAAGCGTAGGTTTCCGGAAATAGAAGATCGGTGTCGAGATAAAAGATGCGTGTCTCGGGACTAATCCTGGACATCATCGCGACAAGCACGCACCCTTCTGCGCCAAACCCGGTAGCCAATGCCGCATCCCAACCAAACTCTTCCGCAGTCCAGGCAAGCAAATCTTCCGGCCTGGCCGTCTCAAATTGATCTGAGATAGCTCTTAGTTCTTCAGATTGTTCTTCCGGCGCGATTGATGAAGAGCCAGGAGACATTGCAAATTCTCCTCTGGATTGAAAGAAAAAGATTCCGGTATCCGCCCAGAAGTCACGGGGATTGGATACGCAATAAAAAAGCTCTCGCGCCAAGAAAGCGCGAGAGCTGGAACACTCGGACGATTCTTTAGCGCTACGGAGAGCGCATCAAGTATCTACACATACACTGACACGCAATTCGGATACTCTTCGTACAGATACAACAACAAGTGGCGCTGATGCTTTTCATGGGTTGGATTCTCAACACAGTGGCCGGACTTTAGACAATAGCCCAAATCCAGTCAATTTAATTCTTCTTATCGGCTAATAAATCACAAATAGTCACTTCGGTCTGACTTCAAAAGAGCGGGTACAACAAGGGCCGAATAACGCCAGGCAATAAAACAGCAGCAGGACTCCCACTCCCACATGAACCGTGGTCCAGAAAACTGCACTCAGGCGTTGACCGGATAAGTCTACGTAAAGAATAACGCCTTGTTAACGTCGCGGGCCAGGATCAGCTTCTTTTAAGAGCGGTCTGACAGTAGACCCACGCAAAACCTCCCGTTCGAAGGTAATGTCTCCTTGTTGCTTGCTAACATAGGGCTATGGCAAAACGGGAGTCGGTTACAAAACTGCGAGCACGGTGGCTTGGGCTTGCGCTTGGAGGAGCCATTATTTTGGCGATATTGGTGGCTTACTCTGAGACGTTTCAGAATCTCGTCAAAGCGGTCACCGAGTGGGCCAGAGACATTATTGAAGTCAACCCGACAGCGGGGGCAGCGGTCTTTTTCCTGTTTTCCGCAATATCGGCAATGCTTGCTTTCGCCTCGAGTACAGTGCTTGTACCCGCGGCGAACCTGGTTTGGGGAAAACCGACCACTTTTCTGTTGCTTTGGGGAGGATGGCTGGCCGGAGCATTTGCTGCGTACGGCATCGGAAGGGTCGCCCGCCCTTTGCTGGTTCGTTTGGGTTACAAAGAAAAGTTGGCAGAGTACGAGCAGTTCGTGTCGAAGCGAATGAAGTTCTGGGCCGTCCTATTATTTTGCTTCGCGGTCCCTTCAGAGATCCCCGGGTATGTCTTCGGTGGCTTGCACTATCCGTTTTTGAAATTCATTAGCGCAATGGCCATCGCCGAGGCAGTGTACGCACTCGGCGTTGTGATCGCTGGTGAAAGTCTCTTAGCCGCGGAGCCTCTCCCGCTCCTCGCTACGGTTGGAATCCTGAGCCTGATCCTCGTAGGCGCAAGTCTGGCATTGCGAAAGCTCAAGAAACGCAGATCAAAATAGATGGCAAGACGTCACCTAACACTTCACTTCTAAGATGAGGAATGTTATAGCCCGCGAGTACTCCGCCACGTCCGGCGTTCACCTGTAGTTTTACAATACAGCCCAACTTTCACTGTCCTTTTAGAAGCCACTTCGACCTGCCGCAACCATCCAGATGACGAGGATATGGACAGTTTCGCGCCCTTTTGCCAAAACAGCTTCCTAAGAAGCGCTGGCGCGAAATTTGAATAGCAACCGGTGACTAGGCGTAAAGGAGATTCAGGATGGAAGATCAACAGGTAGTTGACGACCGAGGAACGGATCAGGCAGCCGCTGCCCAAATTCTACGTACATTACGTGACAAGGCCTTCTACTTCGACAATGAGAAGCTTGCCCTCGCTTTGGGACGTCCTCATGAGGAGATCGAAGCTCTAATCCAGGGATCTGCCACCATCGATGACGATGTCGTAATGAAGGCTCGGGGAATCGCGATCCAACGCGGAGTGAACGTGGAGGAGACTTACGAGGGGGCAACCGAACATGCCCGAGAAGCAGACTCTTGAAAAAGGCTAAAGAGGCCAAGCAGGCTGGTGTCATTGCGTGACAGAACCAGTTCGTGAAACCCCGGGGCGAAACGCTCAAGCTGCTTTTCGATCCGTTCCGTCATATCTACAGTCGAGCCATTCGGCACGTGGCAATAGGCCCAGAGCGTGTGCTGCCCTTACGGCGCCCGGCTCGGATCAAAAAGACTGGGTTGGACCAGTATCACGAACGCCCTCTCACTCTGGCGCCGCTGCCGGGTTGCCGCTTCCGATTGCGCAATCTCGTCAAGCGTACCTCCAAGATGCACTGTTGCTGCCTGAGCGCACTCTCTGGCCTTCCAGGGAACCGGACCTAAAGCCCAGTCACTCGTTAACAGAGACCGAATAACCGGAGCGAGCTAACTCAATCGCGGCTGCCAAACCATTTGGCCCGGCGCCGATGACTATCGCGTTATGAGGCATGTCAGTTAATGATAACGTTTAGTCATGTTGTTCTTCACTCTCGAGAGGGTTGGGTCGAGCGTCGTACTTAGACCTCTTGGCTTCACCCGCGGCGCGTATTGCGTGTAGAGTTGGTCAACATCCTCGCGCGGTGAAGAAAGGCGATAACATGGACCAAGCGAATAACTTTTCCGTTCCCACGTTCGCCGACATCCTGGAGGCGAAACAGATCATCGCGCCCCATCTGCCGCGAACGCCTCTCACAAACTATCCCGGACTCGATAAGACCGTCGGGGCTAAAGTCTTCCTGAAGCACGAGAACCATCAATTGACCGGAGCGTTTAAGGTGCGCGGCGGCATCAACTTGATCTCGCAACTCTCTGAAAAGGGACGAGAGCGTGGCGTGATTTCCGCTTCCACCGGAAATCACGGCCAATCAGTCGCATACGCTGCACGACTATTCGGCATCCCGGCGCGGATTGTTGTGCCCGAAGGCGCAAACCCTGCAAAAGTGGCGGCGATGCGCGACCTCGGCGCTCAAGTGCTTTTCTACGGCAGGGATTTCGACGAAGCGCGGGGACACTGCGAAGTCCTCGCGCGTAATGAAAAGCTGAGGTACATCCATTCCGCCAATGAACCGCTGTTGATCGCCGGAGTTGCCACGGTCGCGCTTGAAATAGTCGAAGAGTGCCCAACCGTAAACATCATCATTGTGCCCGTTGGTGGTGGCAGCGGGGCAGCCGGCGCTTGCCTGGCTGCCAGAACTGTAAACCCCGATATCAAAGTGATTGGCGTACAGGCTGAACGTGCACCTGCCGCTTATCGATCCTGGCGCGCACATCAACTGCTTGAAGACCGGATGGACACCGCCGCCGAAGGGCTTGCCACTCGCGTCGCATTCGAGCTACCACAACGAATTCTTTGGGATCACCTTGCAGACTTCGCCCTTGTGAGCGAAGAGGAGATTGCTCGGTCAATAACCGTTCTAGTTGAAAAGGCCCATACGCTGGTCGAGGGCGCCGGGGCCGCATCGCTGGCGGCAGCTCTTCAACGACCTGAACGACTTGAAGGGCAGGTGGTAGCTCTTGTTTTATCGGGAGGTAATATTACCGCCGAACAGTTACGCAACGCGCTTGCTTCGAGTTCGATTCAAGGCGTGCCAACTGGGCCAGAGTCGCCAGACTGAATTAGCCTAACGCAACTTGAATCGGTCTTTTCGTGTTGGTTCGTGTAATTTCGTGGATCATATTCCGAACGTAAAGGATAGATCCACTAAAGTCGCACGAAGAACCACGAAACTCGAACCGACTCGGCACAATCAGCAATCAACAATCGACAATCGGCAATCGAAAATTCAGTGCCGCTTGTGCCTCCAGTTTTCTCCAGGTTTTGACTCGCGTCACTGAGCCCGGAGGGGCAAACCTCAAACGCTCAGCCTTAATAGCGAGGCCGGCGTAGCTAAGGGTTGTTCGTGTCTCAAGTTTTAATCGCACGAGAGTCTCTGGGAGGCACTTGCCCCTGTTGATTTCAAGTTTTCCCATGTGCCGGATGAAATCGAGATCCGGAAATAGGAGTTCGGCTGCAAATATCTCGGCCCCGATTTCCAGAGGCCTACTCATGTTCGACTGATCGCAGTAAGAGAGCCCCAGATCTCTATCCTTGAGGAAATGTTTGAGCTCGTGGGCCATCGTAAATGCCAGCGGATCCTGAGGCAGCCCCTTAGCCAGCATCACTGTCGCACCGAGATCGTCGCAGAGAAAGGCACCGCGCAGATTTCTGAACCGATACGGCCAGACATCTATCTCGATGCCATGTTTGTAGTAGATGCGTCTGAGGTCACGAGGTAAGACTCGCGGCAACTTGAGTCCGTTTTCGGCCCTGACTTGACCAGCAAGAAGCTTTAAATCGCGGTAATAGGTTGTGAGGTTCATTTGGTTCTCCTTTTTCGACCTGCTCTAGGTCTACTCTTGCCTTTATACATGCTGCGCGCACGCCGGAACTCGGCATACTTTGTAAGCTCATCGAGATCGGCCTGATGTAATTCTCGAGCAGTGCGCAACAGCGTCAATAGCCGGTCATCCTGAATCTCTTCTTCAGTCGGGAAGAAGCGCATTATTGTTACGCCGAAGAAGCGCGCAATTTTTTCAAGATCCTGAAGACTCGGGCAATAGACTCCGGTTTCCCAGCGCGAGATAGTATTTGGCGCGACGTCTAAGTGCTTTGCCAGACCCTCCTGAGAGAGCCCCTCGCCGCTGTTGTAACCAAGTCTTAACTCTTTGATCTGTTGGGCAACGTGTTCTAGTAGAGTCATGAGTTGAGAGCCTTCACAACATCCCGACGTTGGTTAAAGTTCTCCGTTGACAACCATTCCTTCTCCAGCTACTATACGCAAACTGGATGGAATTTCAACACTATGGTAGTCTATGGCGCCAAGGTAAAAGGCCTTTGACTCAGGAGACTACTGTGCGCATCCTGGACATTTTGATCAACAAGCAATCGTTGCGAGGTTGAGTAGATTGCGTCGGCGCTGCCCGCTCATCAGTGAGAGCTTCCTGATTGAGTCGCTAATCAAGGCTGATGAATCGAGCGGTGAAATGTACCAGAAAGCTTTGTGATCGTCACGTAAATTTCCGCAGATCTTTTTGCTTCAAGGATGCCGGACCTCACGACCATGGTTCTCAAGTCAATTGTCAAGATGGCCAGGAAACCTCACCATGAGCAAATACAGTTATCGTAAACGAGCATTTCTCGCGCCAATTTCCACAGGTTTCACCTCATACATCTTCGCCGAGGTCGAGCGCAGCAATAAAGGACAGTACCGGGGAGGCACTTACATGATCACCCTGGCCGATTGCCGGCGCTGCATCGAACTCGAGTTCTTTCTCGGGACTGCGATTGCCCGCAGACAGAGTCTCGCCAAGATTGACCTTCTACTAGAGATTCTGACCGGATTTCAGCAGGCGTTAAGGATTGAGGCGCAGTTCATCGAGGATTATGAGCGCAAACCAAAGCGCGAGCCACTTAAGCGCAAGAACGCGCAGTAGTTGGTGTTTCACCAGTATGAGATCGATCCTTCAAGGGATAGGGCGCTTCCAAACGCGAGCATTTAGTTTCTCATGAGATTCAGCCACTTGTTTGGTCGCCATGGCCATTCCCGTAGAAGTCTGATGACGTAAGAAAATCCTCGCGAATCGGTGAGAAGATGTCTATAAGAACGACTTCTTGCTCCATCATAGTTGCGCCATGCCACGTGCCGGGTGGGAAGTGGAGCACATCACCTGTTTGGGCCACCTGTTGGCTGTCGCCAATTGTAAAAAGCACGCGGCCCTGCTCGACCAGAGTCATCTGTTCGTGGGGATGATCGTGTGCCGGCGTCACTACATGGGGGGCAAATCGCAAGCGACAAATCATCACATTTTCGCCTACCAACATCTGTCGCTCAATTCCCTCTTCAAGTTGCTCGACCGGCACGGTGGTCCAATCTGTGTGCAAAGCGCCATTACTGTTCTTCGTTGACATTCGCTATCACTCCTCGCCTTGGACTCTAAGTATCAGACGCCAGCGACGGGCGCCTTGAGCAGTGAATGACAGATCCCGCGTTTCATAGATCAGGTGCAGTGGCGCCGCACCGCGGGCTCCACGTCCCAGAACACTGTCCCCGGTCGCCATCAGGGACACCTTAAGAGGCCAATCAGCGGCGGCGCTCACTTCAAGACCCGAGTCATTTGCTTTAAACCAATCACGCCGCAACCCCGAAACGATTTCAACGCGATGCTCAGCGGCCGATGTTGGCACGGCTACCCACCAACGGCGCAAAGTAATTGGTTCTGTTGCCTTGAGTGTCTCGTCACGGATGAGGCTGGCGCCTTCAATACGAAACTGGACCTCACTCGTAAGCGGCACTGCGACCGGTTGGGCCGACCGCCCCCCAACAAGGGCCCAACGGCGCCAGATCACGCGAAGGGACCTGCCATCTGCGGCCGGCTCAATCTCATCGGCCCCGTCCCCCGCTACCAGAACGCGACCATCAGCAAGTTCTATGAATGGGACCAATGACGGATAGACCTGCTCGACAGGCGCCGCAAACCCTGAAAGGCCATGAGGGGCGGGCAGGTAGTCTGCGACCCCGGGTCGTGTACCTGTCGTGATCGGTAGCGTGAAGTAGAGTGGCCCCTGGCGCACGAGCCAGACTCCAGCCTGGCGTTCGCCGCGGCGAAAGAACTCGAAGCGGTGTACGTCGCTACGTGGAATTGTCGTCGGAATTTTAACGACTTTCTCGCGCTCTAACGCTTCGGTGAACATCGCGTGGGCCAGAGCCGTCTTTCCAAAGAAACCGGTAGTCTGTTGCCATTCCCGGCTGGGAGAAATGTAGGCGTAGTTGCCGCGCCCGAAAGCAAAGACCGAGAGTACGTGCCTCGTTTCGTTGTAGTCTCGTCTTAACCAGTTCCAAGCCTGGTAGTAGGCGCTTGCCAGTTTTTCCAGGGATGCTGGCCGAAACTCCGGATGCTGTCCGAGAAAACCGACGATCTCGAGAGTGTCGAGATAGCTGACGACACCCAAACTCCGCCCCCATGCGTACCCATAGCCGTCGGGTAGTACCAGATCCCACCACAGACGCATCTGGGTCTTTAGCGAAGGGCGTAACAGATCGAGAATGTCTTTTCTGCCTGCTGCTTCAGCTGCAAACCAAACGTAGCGCGCATGCTCATTCGAGTAACGATCAAAGCGACCGGTCTCGGGAGCGTCATCAGAGTAGATACCACCGTTTTCAAAGGGACGCGCCGCGCGCGTGAGCACGCCGTCGAGCAGTGCACGATCTTTCAGCAGCCCAACCTGAAAGCTGAGGCTGGCAATGCGCGCGGCCACCCCGAGGTAGTTCTCGGGAAGGTTGATTACCTGCTGAGTCTTTGGATCATAGAAGGCTGAAATATCAAGTAGCTTTCGCCAGGCTGTCTGCTCTTCATCACTCAGACTCTGCCAGACGCGATTAGATTTGAGATCGTGGCCAAAGTGTCGCAAAGCCAGGACTGCATATAGCTGAGAGAAACGCGTACTTTTCAAACGGTATTCAAGCAGCCCAATCTGGGCCACTTCGCACGCGAGGTCACGACCGGCCAACGAGCGTTCGCCTGTAAGCTCAGCATAAGCTGCAACGGCCCTCATAAAGGTGCCCCACGAGAATTCGCCGGTTGTGCCGGCCCCATAAATCCTGTCTGGAGGCGGATCGAGCGACTCGATTGCACTCAAGTGCGCTGCCAGTTCACGCGCGAGAAACTCCTTGACCTCTACGTTCAGGTCGGCAGTGTTGATGCTGACAGGGGCCGTGCCGGCGAACGGTTGTGCAAATGCCAGCGATGACATGAGTAACAGGAGTGCCAAGGCGCCAGAGGTTCTGTTCATCGGCCCAGCCAGCCTCCATCCACTGCGAGTATATGGCCGTGCAGATAGTCGCTAGCCGGGGAAGCAAGAAACACTGCCGCGCCCGCAAGGTCCTGCGGTTCGCCCCAACGGCCTGCCGGAATGCGTTCGAGTATCTGACGGTTGCGTGTTTCGTCGCGCTGGAGAGCTGCCGTGTTCTCAGTGCGCATATAACCGGGAGCGATGGCGTTTACATTTATTCCGTGGGCAGCCCATTCGTTAGCCAAAGCTTTTGTCAACTGGGCCACGCCGCCTTTCGAGGCCGCGTAAGCAGGAACGGTGATACCCCCTTGAAACGAAAGTAGCGAGGCGATGTTCACAATCTTCCCGCCCCGTTCGCGCGCCATCATCTGTCTGGCGGCGAGTTGGGAAAGTTGAAAGACGCTCGAGAGATTTACCTGGATGACGAAGTCCCAGTCGGCTTCCGAATACTCGACTGCGGGAGTGCGGCGTATGGTTCCTGCATTGTTAACAAGAATATCGAGACGCCCGAAATGATTGATGGCCGCTTCGATAATGGATCGAGGCGTCTCGCGTTTGCTCAAGTCTCCAGACACCGAAAGCACCGAACGACCAAGCCGGCTAATGGCGGCGCAGGTCCCGTCGGGTGATCGTGAATTGCCGTGGCAGACAACGTGAGCGCCCGCTTCAGCGAGGGCGACCGCGATTGCCGCGCCCAGCCCCGTTGCGGCGCCGGTAACGACAGCTACTCGGTCGTTTAATCTAAATTGATCGAGAATCATTCCTACTTGCGACTGGCCTCGAGACCCGAGCCGCTCTGATCGAAGCCCGGCTGCACGGTAACCACTCCGAACTGCCGGTCATCTACCTCGCGATGGGCAGCCATCAACCAGACGAAGTTGATCGGATGTCCGGGCACCGACACATTGGGATGAAAGCCCCGAGGCATGATTACCGCATCACCTTCCCGGACGACGCCCACGAACTCCGGCTCGTCAGGATTCGTGTAAACAAACTGGACGCCAAAAGCCGGCGCCGGCATGTCATAGTAGACGTAAAGTTCCTCCAGGATTTCCGCGTGCTCGTGAGGGGGCCAACTGGTCCAATGCCCGGGCTCGGAGGTTGTGAAACCAGCCAGAATGCGACCTGCTTCGACATTCTTACCGAGGGTGATATTGACGGTGCGGGTGGTTGACGCACCGCCGGTCTTGAATTTCAAGGAGTTGTCTTTTTCGACATCGGCATAACGCACGACCTGTAACGGATACTTCTTGTCCACCTCCGCGGCGCACTCGACCAAATCTACTTTCTCTTCAGTTGCGATCTCTACATCAGTGTCACGCGGAAGGTAGATTGAATCGTAGCGCGAGATCAGATGCGTCTGCCCTTCAACGGTAATCTCGCAATCTCCGGCCAGACAGATCAAACCCGTTTCGAGCTGACCAGTCGAAAAAGAGACGCGCGGAACCTCGCGATCAAGAATAATTCGACCGTAAACAAGGTGTTTCATCGCGCTGTTTTCAGGCGTAACTGAATGGCTTCGACCCTTTTGTTTGTCTGTTCCATGAAAAATACGCCGATCCGTTTCTGGCTGCAGCTGAGTACTCATAACAGTTCCCTTCCTTTTTCCGATTCTCATTAAATCGCTTTTCGTGCCCAAAAGCTTAAGTTCTATGACTAAGCCAGTGTACGCCTTTTTCCGGAGCAATCGAGCCCATAGAGTAGCGATCTTTGTTGGCGGATTAGAGGGTCTCCAACCTTCAGCGTTCGTGGGAGCTTTGTTCGAGTGATTTCGGGTGGGTTCGTGGATCCTGTCTTCGATCCGTTAAGAAATGATCCACTAAGACACACGAAAACTACGCGAATAAAGCCCATTCTATTGGGTGCGGCGGAAGGCAGCACCTCCGTGGTTCTCCTGAATCTCTAACGGTCCTAACGGACCAACCACGGAGGCGATGCAAACCTATATGGGCGTGTCCGCCCTCATCCAGTATCCTTCTAGAAGGTCAGCTTCAAACCAAACTGAATGTTGCGGGCCGGACCGGCTGCCGTTAATCTGCCAAAGCCCGCGTTGGCGAGATTCGTGTCCACAGTCCTGAAGTTAGTCCGATTAAAGGTGTTGAAGATGTCCGCTTGAAGTTGGAGCCTGAATCTCTCAGTAATCGCGAAGCGCTTGCGCGCCGAAAAATCCCAGGTCTGCGATCCAGGTCCCAGAATTGTTCCCGCTCCGGCAGTTCCACGACGCGTGTCAGGGGGATTTGCGAATGCGGCGCGATTAACCCAACCAGTCGGGCTTCGTTCGCCGTTCGGAATCAGCACCTCGCCACCCACATAGTCTGCCCGCCGGTTTCCAATCGAACTATTGCCCGTAACTGTGAAGAACTGTCCCGACTGAACCCGGGTTATGCCGCTGATCTCGTATCCATCCAGCAGCGCCTTTGCAAAGCCTGTCATTCGTCTGAACAGAGTTACGTGATAAGTAAAGGTGCTTGCAAAGATGTGCCGGCGGTCGAATGACGCTGGTCCATAATTGAAGCTGCGATTGAAAGCATCCTCGGGATTGTCATTGAATCCGCTTGCGTCGGTGAGGACTTTGGACCAGGTATAACCCAGCGTCATGAGAAAATTGCCCTTCCGCTTGGCCGCGTAGAGCTGCATGGCGTGATAGTTGGACGTCGAGTCGCTGAGTCGCATTCGGATTCCGGAATAGCCTTTGTACGGTCGAAGAGCATTCACCGAAAGCCGCTGTGCTGCGGGCAGCGCGGCGTTGGCTCGCAAGGCCTCGAAAGTTGCCTGATTGATGTCCGGTTGTCGGATCAGATGACGACCGAGATTGCCGACATAGGATGCTTCGGCAAAGATGCCATAGGGCAGTTCTCTTTGGACGCTGAGGCTATAGCTGATGGTGTATGGGGTATCGAGTTCCGGGTTGATTGCAAAGATGTCAGCAAACGGCGTGACGGTTGTCGAGCCGCTGGTGATATTGCCCAGATTTGCGTTTTCAAACTGCGAACTAGAATTGAAGGGCGGGTTACCGATCGAAGGGAAGATCAGGTTGCCTTCAATGCGGTCATAGTACATACCAATGCCGCCGCGAATTGCGGTCTTGTTGTCCGCGAACGGCGAAAAAGCGAACCCCACACGCGGCATGAAGTAGTGTTTTCCTTCATACAAACCTCTGGGCGCACCGGCCGGCACTGCAAGAACCGCCGCGCTGTCTCCCCCAGGGACTCGACCCAGTTCTTCCGGAGGCACGCCGCCTCCTGCGCGGATTAAACCATTGAACCGATTGCCACCGGCTGCGGTGTTGATTGTGCCGTTGGGAAGCACGGTAACCGCCTGAGCAGGATTGTAGAGATTGGGATCGAAGTTTGAGACGTTGTTAGCTTGTGTGTAGATCGGAGTGCCGAACTGGTAGCGCACGCCGAGTTCAAGACTCAAACGATTGCTCACCTTCCAACTGTCGTTCACAAATGCTTCGATCTGAGTGAAGCGAAAGAACCCGAGCGGATCAATTGCCGCCTCGCTATAGGTGCGGAAGTTTCCGAGCAAGGCGTCCGCAAAGGCGTTATTGGACGTATTCGGATTGCCGGCGGTATTGAATGCTACCAATCCAGCGTAGGTTGTGCGTCCATTCTGATCGATGCGGTTCCGATAGACCAGCGCGCCGGTCTTAAGTGTGTGACTGCCCCGCACCCAGGTCACATTGTCGCTGATCATGATGTCCGTGGTCGGCGACACAAGCGAACGGGCCGCGCCGTTGAAACTGGCAAACCCAGTAATCGTGGTGTCCGGAATGGCGTTTTCGAAACGGCCACCATCCGTAAAGAGTTGCTGGTAGGCGAAGCCGTACGTCTCGCGTTTCCAGAAGTCGCCAGCCGGAGGAATCTGCTGATCAACCCAGGAGGCGTTGGCTTTTACTTCATTAATGAAGGTCGGCGTGATCAGCCAGGTGTAACCAATCTGGACTGACGTTCCCGGGCGCAGGCGATTGCTGGGAATGGTTGGCAGTTGTGAGTTGATGAACGTCCCAAAGGGATCGATCAGATCGTTATTGTCGTGAATGTAGCGACCATAGATATTGTGCCGTTCATTGAAACGATAATCGAGCCGGAGGATGTCTTCTCGCCAGTTGAACGGGTTGGGTTGCTGAAACGTCGCGTTGTTGCCAACGGGCGCATTGTTATAGCTGGTGGCCAGACCAATCATCGTCCGATAGACGTTTGCGAATGCTTTACCGTCCGCGCCGATTCGGTTTGCCGGAATAATGTTTCTGAGCGCCACATTCGTGCCGCCAAAACAGCCGGCGCGATTTGCTGTCGTGCAGGGCAAGCCACTGGCCGGATCGCGCAAAACACCGTCGTCGGCGGTCCCAACAATGCCGTCAGCGCCACGCAGCCGGAATGAAAAATCACCATTCAACTCGGCCAGGGTCGGAACGGTGCGCACGACCGGGTTGGCGAGGCGCCGGATCTTCTTCCATTCCTGGCCGCCAAAGAAGAAGAACTTGTCCTTAATGATTGGCCCTCCGAAACTGTACCCGAAGTCGTTGTAGCGCAACGCGGGGCGCACCGGGGCAAAGAAGTTACGGGCATCGAGCTTGTCGTTGCGGAGATATTCAAAGACGCTGCCGTGAAACTCGTTCCCGCCGCTGCGCGTGACGACGTTTATCTGCGCGCCTGAATTGCGGCCGTATTCAGCCGAGAAGTTGGCGGTCTGAATCTTTACTTCCTGAATGAAGTCGATACCAACGTTATTGATCTGACTGGCATTACTGCCTGACTGGAGGTTTGTGCCCCCATCTACAGTCATATTATTGGTTTGGCCGCGATTGCCATTGATTGATTGCTGACCTGTAGCCAGACTGGTGCTCAACTCCAACTGATCATCGTTAAGCAGCGCAACCCCGGGCACCAGCGACAACAGTTGGATGTAGTTGCGGCCGTTTAGCGCCAGGTTCTGCACTTGTTGGCTGTCAATGATGCGGGCCACCTCGCCGGACGTGACGTTCACAGTTTCACCGGCCGTCGTGGTTACCTGGACGGTTTCAGCGACCTCCCCTGCTTCAAGAGTAAAGTCGATTGTCAACCGGGCGTCGGCGGTCAGCGGATTGTCAGGTTGCACGGCCCGCTTGAATCCGGTTTGCTCGACCGCAAGGCCGTAAGTGCCGACGGGCAGATTGGTGATGGTGTAAAACCCACTCCCGTCCGTGGTAGCCGTGCGGGCAAGTCCGGTTGCCTTATTTGTTGCGGTAATACTGGCGTTCGGAATTACCGCGCCCGACTCGTCTTTTACAGTGCCGGAAATACGTCCCACGATGGTCTGGCCGCTCACGCTGAGGCTAATGCCCGCGAGTAGAAGCATGGTTATACAGACGCTGAACCAGCGAGTCCGAGCACTGTATAAGTGATTAAGACTTAGCATTACTGTCACCTCCAGTTTATCGGTAGGGACGCAGCCGGCTGGAGTTCGCGACAACCAAACTGCGTACGGGTCTTTGCGAAAGCTCAAGGCACCTCCAAAGCTCGAGAGGCTTTGGTTGAAAGAATGTTGAAATTCGTCAAGCGACTTGCGGGGCGGCGAAGGTTGGGGCCGCTACTAATGCGGCGGCGCCTCGCAAGCGCGGGTACTGTAATTCTGAAGAAACCTGTAATGGAGTCCTGGCTGCCGCGTCGGTTAAGGCGCGTTCGGCCATTGATTCGCGCACTGTTTGTCCGATGAGATCCCATGCCGTGGTGATCTCCCCGGCAAGATAGACCACGTCGGGGTTGATTACGTTGACAATTGTTGACAATCCGAGGCCCAGGAAGCGTGCGGTGGATTGGACTGCTGTGATTGCCTTAGCATCGCCATCCCGGGCGCGGGCAATCAGGTCCTGAACCGTAAACGCCTTCTCGTCGGCATTGCGCAAGGCTTTTGGACTGAGTTTGGACAAATTCCAGCCAAAATAACGACCGAGCGTAGCGAGATTGGAGATGTAGGCTTCCCAACAGCCGGTGGCGCCACACATACAACGGGGGCCATCGAGGCTGAGAGGCATGTGCCCAAACTCGCCGGCGATGTGGTTGCTGCCCCGGACGAGTTCCCCATTGATCACCACGCCTACACCAACACCGTCAGACACATTGACATAAACGAAACTCTGAGCGCTGGCCGACTGTTCCCGTTCAAGCCACAAATGTGCAAGCGAGCAGGCGCGCCCTGAATTCTCGATCTGCACGGGCAACCCGGTAGCGGCAGAGAGACTGTCGCGCAGATCCACATCACGCCAACTTAGCGTAGGGGCATTTAAGATGCGGCCGGTGCGCTGATCAACCATGCCGGGAACGACCACTCCGATTCCTTCACAGCGTCGTTTTACGTCGCGATTACTCAGTAATTTGCGAATCCGTGTAGCCAAATCCTTAATGAAATCTGGAATTGCGAACACTGTGTCAAAGGTTTCGAGCGAGAGTTCCCGGCCCGCGAAATCGCTCAGCATCAGGTAGGTTTTGGTGAACCGCACATCGACGGCAATCACCAGACGGTCCTGGGTCCTGATATGCAGAAAAGTGGGCTTGCGTCCCCGGGCGGCTTCGCCCGTGGCGCCTTCGTAAATCACGCCCTGGTCGATTAGTTCCTGTACGAGCACGCTTACTACGCCGCGGGTGACCTCCATGCGCCGGGCAAGATCGGCGCGCGAGATCGGCTGGTGTTCGCGAATCAGATTGAGAGCGATGCGACGATTAATATCGCGGGAAGTCGTGCGCGTTGCGACGCGAAAGTCTCGAGTATTGATCTTGCGCATTAGTTGTCCCTGCGCATGTTCCTTTGGGCTGGATGTGGGCCGACTGCCTTAACCCTATATTGTTCGAGGTGCGAACAATATACTTGTTCCGGTGGGCTGTCAATATCTTTTTTGGTTTTTACTTTCTTAGTGAAGTATCGCGTGACTACTGACCCCGTCTCGAACGGCTGAGTTTAGTAAAGCGGCTTATGCCTGGCGCCGCTGACCTTATAGATCGTTCGGAGACACTTCCTCTGCAACGTTTTAGTCAGAGACAATCCCCCAAACAGCAGAGTGGGGATTCGTTCAGTTCCAGCCTACAAAAACTTAGCACGGCCACTAACCATCACTCGCCCAATCCCCCAAACGTGAGTTTGGGGATGCTTCAAGTCCGGCCTACCAAGGCGCACCATGGTCCAACGTCTCATGCAGACTTCAACTCGATCCAAAGCTTGGTCTCAGCGACGCGTCTGCTGTGGGTTGGACTTGAACCCATCCCCATACTCACGTGTGGGGGATTTGGGCGAGTGATCGTTGTCGTGCGACTTGTAGGTTGGACTTGAACGAATCCCCAAACTTACGTTTGGGGGATTTTGCGTTAGACGAGGGTTCGCTTGGCTGTGGCCAGGCTGAACTTGAAGCATTCCCCACTGCCGGGTGGGGAATTTCATCTGCCTAGCGTGCTCTTTGTGCCGAACTTGAACCCATCCACACTGATCGTGCTGAGGAGTGAAATGTGTGGAGCGTTGATTGATGAACGATTCGGCGACTAAATTGCTGTTCTGTTTTCCTGTTCTCACCCTTGCTTGACACTCAAAATACCCGCCGTATAATTTCAACCTTGCGGGCCGTTAGCTCAGTTGGTAGAGCAGCTGACTCTTAATCAGCGGGTCGGAGGTTCGAGCCCTCCACGGCTCACCATATAACCACAATCCACACACACTCATTACGGGCGACGGCGAGTTGCCCGTTTTGCTTCGCAGACACTCTGATTAGAAACGAATCAGACTTCATTTGCGGGCATCTAACTGCTTAATATCTTCTCTTAACGCCGCAACATCCTCAATCAGCCTCCTTATCTGATCAGCTCCCGCGAGTTCGCCCTCCTCCTCCGCGGCGTCACGCGCAACAAAAAAACTGGCAATCGTCGCGGTCACATAACCGAAGACCGCGAAGGCATAGAGGGCGAGCCCAAAACAAAGCACGCGCCCTTCGGCTGTGCGCGGGAAATAGTCGGTGCCCATGGTAGTCATTATCATCGCGGTCCACCAGACAGCCGAGCCATAGTCAACTATTGGTGAGTTGGGCTGCTGCCTTTCGAAAGCATACATCCCCCCTCCACCTACCAGGATTACGATAATAGTTAAGGCCACAACGTAACCTGCCCCCCGTCGGTTCATAGTCCTACCCAGAGCGCGCATTCCGCGATTGAATGAACCTACGAGCCGCACCAGGCGCAAACCACGCGCGGTGCGCGTCGCCCGTAACACACGCAGCATCCGAAAGACCCGGAAAACTCGCAGTGCAGGAAGGGCAAGCGCTATGACGGTCAACCAATTAACCTTCAAGTAATCAGTCTTGGCCGGCGCCAGCGCAAATTTCAGCGCAAAATCCAGGATAAAAATCACCCAGATGACGGTATTGACCGCATTCAAAGTTGGTCCTTCGCCCCAGACTAACTCGTAGATGAATATCGCCAGCCAGACAAAGGCCAGTATCAAGAGCGGTGGCTCCAACCACTCTTCTATCTGTTGGAGCAGTTCGCGGCGCTCATCGTTCAGGATCTCTCGTTCCGGTGATACATGTGGTTTGTTTTTCATATTTTCAAGCCTCGTCCCGTCACTCTTTCAGCAAACCATAATTGTCCGCAATTCTATATCAGCAGGAGAGTCCGTAAGGCGCGGTAACAGGGCCTTAGCAACGTTGCAGGCAAAGGTGACGGGACGATTTGAGGTATAAACTGGAAAATCTGGCGGAAGTCTGGGCGATCTAGAGGAGTTCGAGGCGAGCACTTTCGTGGCTGGCGGCCATCAGCTTGACCTTCTTAAGTTCCATTCCCTTTATGCCAAAGAAGGTGGCCATCTCCACAATTTGGCGTGAGTTTACGAAATCTTTCGGATCAGAACAGAATCGCTCTATGCCGGGGCCGAATTGGTGGCAACTCATCCCCTTCGGAATCTTGAGCCCGAGCCGGCATTCACCGGATAGCTCATAATGCGAACACAAGTCACAAACGATCATTGTCAGGTTCCTTAGCACTCTTCTAAACAAGGCTTCTGGGCGGCGCTGCTCTTTGACCGAGAATGCGCCGTACGCCTGGTATCGGTTAAATCTTTTATATTCCAGCGCGTGGACCGCCCATGTAAGTGCATGTTTCCCTTACCATCAGATTCATAGGCATGAAGACCGGAAAATTCCCACGCCGCAGGAGTATAGAGAACATAGACGCCACTAAGGACTTCGTGAACTACGAATTCTCCTCCCTCGGGAAGATTATAAATACCGAGATCTCTTAACTCTTGCATAGGGGTCCCCCAACAGGTTCTCTCAGTTCGTTCCGTTCAGCTCTTTCAAGGGGCAGTCAGTCGTGCCTCTGTTTTGACCATTTCTTATAGTTCAACTGATGAGACCGGCGAGCGACCGCCCGGCGACCGGATGGTGTTCCGCTGCTATCGGCGACGGAGCGCATCATCGGTGCTCGATCATCTGCTTGCCCCTTTAAATTCCATTCGTTAATGAAGGCCCAATATTCTTTATCGAGTGACGACATCTCAGTAACAGCAAAACTGGCGGCTGACGTATGAGATTGTACCAGAGAACCGACTGGCGCTCCTGGCCACTCTTTCTTGTACCAACGAATCGTCATCCATAATGCAAAAGTTAGACTCCCAACCACGGTCATTAGTAATGCTATTCTCATAATATTGACTCCATGGGACTATCGATTAGCAAGGCAACTTCGGCATGGAGTACCTGGAAACCGCGGCTCAGGCTGGTTAACGGATTGTCCACCAGCCAAAACTCGACATCGCTTGCGTCGCTTACAGGTACCAGTTCCTTGAGTGAGCTAGCATTAAGCGCTACGGGCTTAAAAAGCCGCATTTCCCAGTTACGCGATCGGGCGACCATGGCGTCACGGCTCGTGTGAAATAGTGGGACACGAAAGCGTCCTTGATGGTCGAATGCGAACCAGTCGCCGTTGGCGCGTTGCATGGCATAGATGTGGCTCATAGACGGTTCACTTCCATCCCCCGTTTTATGACGAGGTGACGTATTCCTTGTTAACGGGGAGATCTTCTCGGATCGAGTTACAACTTTAGGCTAAGCAATCGCGGCTGTCTGTGCGTTAGGCCTCATATAGTGTCGAGTTGTTGCAATCCCCTAACAAGAGAATTGCTACTGTGTATATGTGTGCTGTCGCACGGAAGGCAAAGGCCTTGTAGTTGTAACTTACATTCACCAACTATAGATACTGAAACGAATGCCAAACGAAACAATAATGAACGAAACAATGATCAACGTGCGCGGCAAGGGTATTAACTGGAATACCACCGTATTCATGTTGCTTTTTCATCTCGGAGCTGTGGCCGCTCTCTTTATGTTTAATTGGAAGGCCCTGGTAGCCGCAATAGTGCTCTGGTGGGTAGCGGGGAGTTTAGGGGTCGGCATGGGTTTTCACAGACTCTTGACGCATCGCGGTTACAAGACGCCAAAGGTGTTGGAGTACTTTCTGACCGTCTGCGGCACTCTCGCCCTCGAAGGGGGACCAATCTACTGGGTCGTAACACATCGCATCCATCACGCGCATGCAGATGCCCCAGGTGATCCGCACACACCGCGCGATGGAGGCTGGTGGTCACACATGGGTTGGATTTTGAGCGGCACTGCTCAGCAATATAACAGGTCAGTTGTAGTCCATTATGCTCCCGACCTGGTGAAGGACAGATTTCATGTCTGGCTCAACCGATTGTACTGGGTGCCGCTGGTCCTGCTTGGACTCGCCCTGCTCGCAGTCGGCGGTTGGCCATTCTTGATGTGGGGCATATTCTTCCGCGTCACTTTCAATCTGCATGCAACATGGCTCGTCAACTCGGCGACTCATATGTGGGGTAGACGAAGATTCGCAACGCGTGATGATTCAAGGAACAACTGGTGGGTCGCACTACTGACCTTTGGCGAAGGCTGGCACAACAATCATCATGCGCATCCCACCTCGGCGCGCCATGGACTTGCCTGGTATGAGATCGACATCAACTGGTGGGGCATTAGCGTTATGAAGTTTTTCAGGCTCGCGAAAGCGGTGAAACTTGTCAACTTGTCTCAGCGGTCTGACGCTTAAGACTGGAGAGGCACGACGGTCAACATTATTCACCCCGAACCAAAATCGCAAATAGGCATTTTAATGATTAAAGAAGATCACGCAACCCCGATCATCCTGGTAGTCGAAGATGTACACGAGACCCGCGACGGCATTGAAAAGTTGCTGAAGGCAGATGGTTATGCCGTAGTCGTAGCCAGAGATGAACAGGACGGAATAGAGAGCGCGCACCGCCTCTGTCCCGACCTGATTCTGGTAAGTATAGCCGGCTCGCCAAGCGACGTTATCAACACCGCCCTTCGTATCCGCGAACATGCAGAAGTCGGAGAGAACATTCCGGTTGTAGTCTTCTGTATTGACGGGATCGCTGAGGGTGGTGAAGTCTCGATCGGGAAAAACGTTCATGTCACTCGGCCGGACAACTTCAATCAGTTGAGAAGCCTTTTCATTCGTCTGCTGCGCAAGGCCCAAGTTGCTGCTTAAAAAGCCAAAATGATCCATCACCTATTACAAAGAGGAGTTTTATGATCGCCTTAACCAAGCCTTTTACTCTTAGATTCATAGATGCGCCATCAAGGGTCCTGTTGGAGTTGACGAATACAACCGGGAAGATCCTTAAGGCTATCGAAATTCTAACTGTCTTTCTGAAAGATGAAGAGACTCCCGGAGGGGGTCCGTCACAGGCTCATATTAGATTTGACGGAATAAAGTCTATGCAACCCAGTGAGAAGGCCGTTCTTTCTCACAGAACTTGGATCAATGGAAAGCCCGCTAATGAGGACTGCGACCAGTTGGGACGACTTAAAGTCATAACAGGGGAGATCAGCCCTTATGTGCTGGATATTTCATGGGAGGACCTGGATGGCAAGATGCGTTTTCAACGAATCCCGGTCGGTCACTAAATGACCAAGAATCACTTAATATTACAAGGAGTCTCGGATGTCCAAAATCGCCCCACCTCGCGCACCACCTAACCGACTGCTCGCTGCTCTCCCAAAGGATGAGTATCGGCGGTTGCTGCCTAACTTGGAAGCTTTCATTTTGGTCTTCGGGGAAGTGATTTACGAGCCTGGCGATCCAATCCGTCATGTCTATTTTCCCAGTAGTGGGATTATCTCGTTGCTCGCTGTTGTTGAAGACCAGACCATGCTTGAAGTGGGCATGGTTGGCCGGGAAGGCATGACAGGTTTACCCGTATTCATGGAGGTGAAAAACTCGCGGGACCGCGCGGTGGTCCAGGGAGCGGGTGTGGCCATGAGAATGAAGACAACCGCGTTTCGAAAGGAGTGCAACAATGGTGATTTGTTGCCACGGCTGCTAAGGCGGTACACGCACTCACTATTGACGCAGGTCGCCCAGGGGGTTGTCTGCAACCGATACCATTCCATAGACGAGCGCCTTGCTCGTTGGCTGCTGATGACCAGTGACCGGATGGGGGCTGATGAGTTTCAACTTACACAGGAGTTTTTGTCCAACATGCTGGGCGTGAGGCGCGAGGGAGTAAACAAGGCTGCCAGTGGGCTTCAGAAGCGGAATTTAATCAGTTACAGCCGCGGCACACTCACTACTCTAAATCGAGTGGGCCTGGAAGCAGTGGCTTGCCGATGCTACGGAATTATTAAGAAGGAATCCGAATAGCTTCCGCTCTCGACAGAGACACCGAGCAAGTTTTCTTGTGCGTTTGTTTCGTTATTCATTCGTCACCTACTGAACCAGTAGCTTCCTGAGCCACCGACAACGGAGTTAATGCCTGATGAAGACCCTTATGGTCGATGCCCTGTACGAAGAGACCAACAAAATTACCGAGCCTAAGCCCACGCAAGAAGGGCTACGGACTTCAGAAATTCGTTACCGGAGGCTCTTCGAGTCCGCACGAGACGGCATACTTATTCTTGATGCCTCAAGTCTAAAGATCACCGATGTTAATCCTTTTATGACGGAGTTATTGGGTTACTCGCGCGACGAATTTCTGGGGAAGGAGCTTTGGGAAATTGGTCTGTTCAGCGACCGGGAGGCGAGCCAAAAGGCGTTTCGAGAGTTGCAGGTGGAGGGCTATCACCGCTATGAAGATTTGCCGCTCCAGAACAAACAGGGAAAGCTCCGGGACGTGGAGTTTGTTAGCAACGTCTACGAAGAAGACAGCCACCAGGTTATTCAATGCAACATCCGCGACATCAGCGACCGCCGGCGAGCTGAGGAGGAACGCAGCGTGCTTTTGGAAAGCGCACAGCTGGCGCACGCGGAAGCTGAAGCAGCTAACCGCACCAAGGATCAGTTTCTAGCATTACTGTCACATGAATTGCGTACTCCGCTGACTGCGATTCTCGGCTGGTCAGATCTGCTCATCACCGGCGGGCTCACCAGGCAAACATCAGAACGGGCGATTGAGATCATCATGCGCAACGCCCGGGCACAAAGACAGCTCATTGATGATCTGCTCGACATCTCGCGCATCATAACCGGCAAGCTCCGCCTCAACGTCTGCCCGGTTAAACCCGCGTCGATCATCGAGGCAGTCGTTGACGGCTTGCGCCCAGCGGCTGACGCAAGAAACATTCATCTTGAGACAGCACTGGATCCGCTTACGAGCCCGATCTCCGGCGACCCTGACAGACTCCAGCAGATTATCTGGAATCTTGTATCCAACGCGATCAAGTTCACACCCAAAGGGGGCCGAGTCGAGATTAGTCTTTCGCGCGTCCACTCTCACATTGAGATCACCATCAGCGACACAGGGCAAGGCATCGCCCCGGAATTCTTGCCTCACGTCTTCGAAACTTTCCGCCAGTCCGACTCGTCCAGCACAAGGCGGCATGGCGGACTTGGACTCGGACTCTCCATCGTGAGCCAGTTGGTTGAGTTGCACGGCGGAACGGTAACTGCTCACAGTCCGGGTCCGGGAGAAGGCACGATTTTCAAGGTCACACTTCCCCTATTGAGCGTCAATCAGGAACTGAGTGACGAGGATACGAGGCGTACATCGATCGGAATGAAACCTCTCAGCGACAGGCAGCCATCCCTTGCCGACCTTCGTGTGCTCATCGTTGATGATGAGTTGGACGCGCGGGAGCTTATTGCTGCTGTGCTGATGGCGCGTGGCGCCGAAGTGGTCACTGTTGGGTCAGCGGGTGAAGCGCTGAAAGAAATGGAGCGAGAACGATTCGACGTGCTGGTGTCGGACATTGGCATGCCGTTGATGGACGGCTATGAGCTGATTCGGAAAATACGCCAGCTCTCGGCCGGGTGCGGTGGAAAAACCCCGGCAGTCGCACTAACGGCCTATGCCGGAGCCGCAGACCGGATGGCGTTGCTCTCGGCCGGCTACCAGATGCACATGTCAAAGCCCGTCGAGGCGGCCGAGTTGAGAACCGTCGTGGCAAATCTTGCCGGGCGGTATGCCGTGGCCGGTACCACTAGTTAGAAGCGAGGTGAGCGTGCTGCGTGCGTGGAATTTATTGCAAGCGACCATAAAAGGAGCCAGTGATGGTGAGGCTGGCTTCTGGTCGCTATTAGCGGATCATGAATACGCCATCTTCCCTCCTGCTCCCGCCATCCTCAACCTGCTCCACGCTTCTAAGCACCTCTTTTGGAAAATTCTCCTCGTGGACCTCGTTGCCTTCAAACCACTGGCAAACTACATCACCATCTGAAACCAGACTATGGACGGTCATCTTGGGTCCGCCAGAACTAAGCTCAACTACATCGCCAATTTCGAAGTCTTCCATAGCTGCCACTTTTCATAGTCATTGACTCGAGTAATGTTCAGTGTGGTGCAATTACCGCGTCGAAGAAACTCCTGACCGTGGACCCTTCAACTTCCGGCGACACGACTGTCGTTTACGGGCCGGTGACTGCCTACCTCGGGGCGCTCGCTCGAATTGTTAGTTCCGTACCCCTGGGAAGCTCGAGGTTGTCTTTGCCTGAGATATAAACTGAGCCCGCGCCGCCTACGGCGCCAATAATTCCGCCTATCGCAGCACCCTTCCCGCCGCCCGCGATGGCGCCGATGAGCGCACCGATGGCGGTGCCGATACCCGCGCGTTGAATTGTCTGCGTGGTCTGATTGTCGCCTTGGGCGCTTCCCTCATTATCAACCTTGATTGTTTCTCCTTTGAGCGTACGGACGCTCCCGAGGATTCCGGCGAACTCGTAAGTCTGACCGTTCCGCAGCCGGATCGAGTTGAAGTTGAGCGACATCCCGGACCGGCCACTAAGGCGTCCACCCTGCTCAACGCTCTCCACACTGCCTTCGATAACTGCGCCCTCGTATTGACCAGGCTCCCGCACGGTCATGGTGAACCGGTCGCCCTGCTTCGTCACCTCTGTGGTCAGGTCACTGTCCAGGACCGCTACTACTGTTTCACCCTCGCGAAGGAGAAAATCACCGGTGCCCGGACTTGTGTTGCCCAGCGTCGGCTCCGAACCGGTATGAATGCTCCACTGGGCGGCAACCGAAGTTCTACTATAGATGCTATTTACCACAACTGGCTGACTTAGCCGCTCTGAATAGATCTCACGCCTCACGCGCAGCCGGTTGCCGTTTTCGATCGGCTCGAAACTGACGCTGAAATCATTTTCCCGGTAGCCGGTCGAGCTTACGCTTAGCTGATCTCCCCGCAACGTCGCGGTTACCCGGCTAGATCTACCATTGGGAAGCTGCTCTTGCCGGTCGACGCCGTCGGCTTCAAATGTCGACTGCCCAGCACGCGATGAGGCTATCGTTATAGTTGAGCCTCGGCGCTCAATTGCCAACATCTCAGGTGATTCCAGTCGCGCGAGCAGCCGATCAGTGACACTCTGTCTTTCGTTTCTGGGAAGGTTCCGAGTCGCGCGTGTCGCGATATCGCGGGAGTTGTCGCTGCGCGACGAATCCAATCTAAAAGTTCCGGTTAAGCGACTATTTGAGCTGTATCCTGCTCGCGAATCGGCAACATTTTGCCAATTCTGAGAAAGGTTGTAGGCGCCGGCTAGCGTGTTCAGGTCTCCACGCAGAGTTGACCAATCGGTCTGGACGCGTTCTGTAAGGTTGTTATTGCGCATGTATGCCTCGATTGGCGTGGCCTGGTCCAGTATGCGTTCGACGTCACCAGCAACCGACTGCCGGGCTTCGAAGCGATTGCGCAATTGACTCGTCGCGTTCTTAAGGCGTCCAACGGCATCATTCATGTTGCCTTCGCCTCTGGTCCGATCATAGCGACCCCGCGCAAAAGCGTCCGTGAGGCTCAAACGGAACCTGTCACCACCGGCCTCAATCCGCCTGATGAGCTGATCGAGATCTCTGTCTGACAGCCGATACGACGGGCTTGTGCTCAAGGGCGGGTTCCACTGCCAGTTTATCGCATAAGCACTAGCCAAGGCTTCCAGGTTTGATCTAACCGCCCCCCAATCATTCTGCACTCGTGCATTAAACGGTTGGCGACCAATAGAATCATTGAGCGGTAATGCTTTTTGAAGGACGTTATTGACATTGGCAGTGCTCGCGCGGCGGCGTTTGAATTGGTCGCTCAATTGACTTGTGCTGTTTCGGAAATCGCGCTCCAACTGCTTGATGTCATTTTCTGTGCGTTGATCAACACGGCTCTGCTCGACGGCAGTATTGAGACTCTCGCGAAACCGATCTGAAGTCTGGACGAGTCGTTGGAGTATGTTATTGACCTGGCGGTTATCGACTCGTGAGGACCGCACCTGCGCGTTGGCGCTCAGGCCGATGCTTGAAAGCGCGAATAGGAGAAACATAGAAACTACACGTTTTGAATTCTTCATTTTCTTCCTTCTGCTCGTTTGAGCTACCTAAATACTGTTTTGCAAATACCCTCCCAGCGCACACAAACCGAGCTAGAAGATGTCTAATCATGTAAGAAAAGTTCTAATCGCCATTGATGCCGACGCCATAACCATTAGGATAGGCCTCACGGTAATAACGTCGGTATAGCTCGCGGTCGCCGAGCTTTGAGCTGTAGTCTTTCGTGCCTTTCTGGTACGCACTATGGTAGCGGTAAGCAGAGCGGTTGCTCTTATTGCGGTCCTTGCGACCTTGCTTCATGCCATCGTTATAGCCTGCGTTCAGTGCCGTTTGGCGAAGCTGGAAAGAGCCACCGTAGTTGCCATAGCCGTCCCAGTTGCGACCGCGGCGATTCTGGTTCGCGTTGTCGTTGGTACCTTGGGGATTGATGCCTGCCTCATAACCATTAGGGTAGGCCTCACGATAATAGCGACGGTACAACTCCCGGTCGCCGAGCTTTGAGCTGTAGTCTTTCGTAGCTTTCTGGTAGGCACTCTGGTTGCGGTAATCATAGCGGTTGCCTTTATTGCGGTCTTTCAGGCCTTGCTTCATTCCTTCGTTGTAGCCCGCATTCAGCGCCGTTTGGCGAAGCTGGAAAGAACCGCCGTAATTGCCGTAACCATCCCAGTTGCGACCGCGGCGATTCTGGTCCGCGTTGCCGTAGCGATCTCGATTGTTTCGGTCGCGACCCTGGTCATCACGAGAACTAGGATTCTGGGCCAGAGTTGTCCCACCAAAGACAATTCCGGCGCCAAGCAGCAGGGAGAATACGAATGTGGCGGCCGCGATTCTGCCCTGTAACTGATCTCTTTTCATAACGAACTCCTTAGTAAAGTCCGGCATAAGTAACGTCCGGCATAAGTAACGTCCAACATAAGGTAACGGAGGGAGTTCGTATGTGCACCACCACACATATAGTGCAATTCTACAGTTTTCTAGCCTCTTACTGGGCCTTGTAGCTACGCCAGCAGCACAAAAGGGTAATTCGTTGAAGCAGGTGAAGATTGGTTTCTGAGGGTGCCGGAGTGATCAGAATCGCAGAAAAAAAATCCGGGGCTGAGGCTTATATGTGCGCTAACGCACAGATGGAGGGTACGGGTTCGTCAATATTGGATGCTAGCGAAAACAAATTTCGCTTCGCAAAACGAACCATCCAGCGAAACAACAGGGACAACTCGCACAACTCTCGCCCAAGGGACCTCAAGCGCGTATCAAAAAAGGACAGAACCTCATGTCTTCTGATTCTAGCCATGCTAAGCCCATCAAAACTGCAAACCACGACTATTTAACCTTCAGCAAGCCCACCATCCTAATAGTCGAAGATCATGACGACACCCGCGAAATGCTCAGCATGCTATTCAAGCAGTGGGGGTGCCAAGTAGTGGAAGCTCGTGACGGAAGAGAGGCCGTGGAGGTGGCATCGCGGGAACGGCCAGCGCTTATTCTTATGGACCTTAGCCTGCCTTTCCTCGATGGCCTGGACGCCACTCGCCGCATTCGTGAAAGCGGGCATTTGGGCGAAGTCAAGATCATAGCGCTCAATGGCTGGGGGAGTGCAAGCTATAACGCTGCTGCTTTGGCCGCTGGTTGTGATGATTGTCTGGTAAAACCAATTGATTTGAGCGACTACAGAACTACCTGGTCCCGCTCTTCGCTGGGCTTACCATGACGGCATCGCAGCAAAAAAGTTAAGGGCGCCCAGCGTACTACTGGAAGCAGATTGCCCGGCGCTAAACACATATCCAGAGGCAAGAAGGGATAAAGTCCTACCCAAGCAGCCGGTCGAACTCGTCTTTGACCACCCGGTAACATTCGCAGACGGTATCTTCAAGCTTTTGACGGTCCAGGATCTTGATATGACCGCGAACGTAACTAATCGCTCCGGAATCCTGCAGGCGACCGGCAGCCACGGTAACGCCCTCGCGCCGTACGCCCAGCATATTGGCAATCAATTCCTGAGTCATAATCAACTCATCTGACTTAATACGATCGTGGCTCAGCAACAGCCAACGGCACAGTTGCTGCTCCACCGAGTGGAGACGGTTGCAAACGGCCGTCTGTGATATCTGCGTGATTAAAGCTTGTGTATAACGCAGCAGCAAGTGTTGGAATTGCCCACCAAGCGCGAATTCATCTTGCAGCACCTTGGCCTTCATCCGGATCGCCCTACCGGCGCTTTGCACGACAGCACGATTTGGCATGGTGCCGCCCCCCATGAAGAGGGCAATCCCGACCACGCCATCATTACCTGTCAAACCCATCTCGGCGCTGGTGCCGTTTTCCATGGTGTAGAGCAAAGAGACGATTGAAGTTGTCGGAAAATAAACGTAGTCCAGGTGTCCGCCGAATTCATAGACAACTTCACCGAGAGCAAACGAAACTTGCTGCAAGTTTGGGAGCACGCGCTCATACTCGTTAGCCGGAAGCGCCGCGAGAAGCCGATTTTCAGGTGGTCTCCCAACTCGTGAAGATACCGACATCACTAATCTCCAACGGGGCGGCTTACAGTATATCACCTTATGTGGCCTAGCGCACAGACGGCTGTTTTTTCCTGGGCAATTCTACTATTAACTAACCCGAATGATTTCAATGAGGACGGGCAGAAGATTGTAAACGAGGAGTAAGAAAGAATGTTGTGGACAATTCTTGTAGTGTTGTTGTTGCTATGGTTGATTGGATTTTACGGTGGCTTTGTCACCACGAACCTGATTCACCTGTTGCTTTTAGGAGCGGTCGTCGTTCTAGCGCTTAACCTCTTCAAGCCTCGAAACCCAGCGTAAGCTCTCTTATCCAATTACTTTGCGGCGCGGCATTGTTGGTCGTTAAGAAAACTATTCACCGTAGTGATGAGAGCCTCTACGTCGGGTTTGGCAACGTACGCGTCCGCGCCGGCGTTTAGGGCCTCAAGTCGATGGATCTCATAAGCATCGCCGGTGTAAAAGATGCATGGAACACCGGGAGTCAAAGAATTCAGCATCTCGCATAACTCGATCCCCGTACCGTCCGGTAGCCGCTTGTCGAGAACATACAGATCGAACTTTTCAGACTGAACAAGCCTGAGCGCTTCCTCCATGCTCCGGGCTATCACAACTTCGTCATCTTCCTGCTCCAGTAGTAGTTTGAGCATCGACGACGTGTCTTCATGGTCGTCAACGCACAGAATTCGGCACTTAGAACTCGCCATAATCCAGGGGGACCTCCAATTCTGATTGCAAATGAGTATCAGATGTCGGGTAATAAAACGGGAGTCATTGTATCTGAGCGTCTGGTAGCTTACCAGTGGCGCGGCAGAATTTGTTGATGGTCGCAGTGTCGCGACTAGTTTAGTTGTGCTGGATTTTGATTGCAAGAAAAATGGCGGTGGGCAGAAGGATAACTGCCCACCTGCTCGCACAGGATCGCACAAAGGGTGAAAACGATCCTGATGACGAAGGTACCCTATGAATACCGTAAATGAGTTATCTCTTCCAGAAAGCACGTGGCGCATCCTGTTAGGTTGCGTTGGTCCATCTCTCTAAAACTCTAAAGGAGCGAATCGCGTTCGTTCTCTTTGGTCCAGTATGCAAACTAACGCGCAACACCGTTAACATTTGGCCATTGCTTTCAGCAGTTGGTTCACTGCCTCAATCTCATCGTCGTCCGGTTCAAGCAGCTTGTACTTCTCCAGGGCGGCCCGGGCGGCGGCTGACTCCTTTAGCTTGTGATAGACCAGAGCGAGATTAAAGTACACAAGCGAGAATCCCGGCTCGATATGCGCGGCAGCTTCATAGTGCAGACGCGCCAACCTGAGATCGCCGGCGTCGTAGTAGAGGTTTCCGAGATTGTAGTGGGCTTCGACATGGCGCGGGTCATGCTTTAGTGACAATGAGAAGTTGTCGAGCGCCTTCACTGAATTTCCCGCCTCGAGCTCGAGGATGCCAAGATTGCAGTATGCCTCAGCAACATTGTCACCCTCGCTGATGGCTTCACAATAGAAGTCTGCCGCATGAGGGTCTTTTTTCTCGTGCAACACAAGTGCCTCCTCGAACGGTGTCAGCAACCGCGCCACTCTGCCACTGGCTGTTCGAAACAGATTTAACTGTCCCTGAATCTCCGCTTCAATCTGTCGTAGGCTCTGACCCTGAGAGCGGAGGTCTCGCACTCGCCGGAACTGAGTGAGTGCCTGGAAGTCATATCGGTAATCGCTGCTGTCAGCGACTTGTGATCCGTGGACGATTCCTTGTTCGGTCCAGCGGCGAATGGTTCGCTCGCTCAAACCGAAGAGTTGTTTGATCTCTCGAGTTGAATAGCTCGACTTGACGCGTTGATAGTCCGCCTTGGCCGGGACTTGGGCGGGGAATGAAATGACCTTTTTGCTCTTTTCGTTCATCGGTTAAGACGGCAAGCTTCAGGAAGCTTTTCGTTTCTTAACTTGCTTGGGCTTTACCAATGTGATCTCCGGCTTCTTCTTAGTCGGGCTCGCTTTCACCATTGGCTTACGCGATGACTGTTGCAGGCTCTGCTTCAGGGCGCTCATAATATCGAGACGTGGTAGCTCTTCGGCCTCAAACTCGACAGTCTTCTTGCCCTTAATCTTCGACTCAATCAAGTTCTTGAGCGCTTCGTGATAATTATCGGTCATGTCGATCTCGGTGAGCGTTGTCGTCATCTGCTCAACGAGAGTGGTAGCGAGCTTTAGTTCGTTCTTATCCAGCTTCTGAGCCGCTTCAATGTCAGGAACATCCTGGATCTTTCTTATCTCATGAGGGTAGTGCAGTTTTTGCAGCACCAGTCCCTGCTCGTGAGCGAATACAGCCACCAGGTCCTCACGATCGCGGAGAACAACTTTGCCCACTCCAATCTTGCCGGTCTGCTTCATCACTTCACGAAGCAGCGCATAAGGCTTTTCGGAAACAGGGCCGTCGGGACCTGCATAGTAGGGCGCGTCATAGAAGGTGGAAGGTATATCTGAAGCATCGACAAAGCCGAGGATGTCGACGGCCTTGGTTGTCTTGATCTTTATCTTGGAAATATCGTCCGGCTCGACAATCGCGTAGCGCTCGGGTTCATACTGATAGCCCTTGGTGATCTGGTCACCGGAAACGACCTTCCCGCATTTTTTGCAGCGCTTGTCGTAACCAATCGGCCCGTAATCTTCCCGGTGCAATTGGTTGAATTGAATCTTTTCTGCTGACTCAATTGCGTTGTAGATCCGAACCGGAATCGCAACGAGCAGGAATCTAATATGGCCTTTCCAGATCGATCGCATCAACCTTCTCCTGAAAATCAGAATGGCATGGGCAGCTTGCCGGTGAACTCACGAAAGTGTGACCGTTTCCTAAAACCGCCCCGCGTGACAATCCGCGCTCAATAATCCACCTCCCCTGAGGCGCCGTATTATGGAACCGGGTCTTTCGAATGTAAAGCATTAATTTAAGCAGCCCAAGCTAACTAGCTGAAAAAGTGAGGGATGGGTAGGGTCTAAGTTGAGTGCAACAGGGCATTTCGCATCGCGCTCGCTGACTGCCAGCGTTGCGTGGGATCCTTTGCCAGCGCCTGATCAATGATCTGACAGATCGTCGCCGGAACGTATGGAGCGCGTTCCTGGAGCGGAACGGCCGGTTGCTCAAAAATTGCCTTAATGGTCTCGGGGACACTGGATCTTCCCGCGAGGTTCAGAGCAATGGCCCCGGTCAGGAGACTGTAGGCTGTCATCCCCACTGCGTAGATATCGGACTGGGGTCTCACATCGCGAAAGTTGCGCAGTTGTTCGGGCGGCATGTACGCCAGCGTGCCGGCCATTTCACCGGCCATCGTCACGCCGCTCATGCCTGACTGTGTAAAGCTCTTCGCCAGACCAAAATCGGTAAGTTTAGCTATCAGATTGGGCCACGCGCCGCCCACAAGAATGTTCTGGTCCTTGATATCGCGATGAATGTAGCCCTGAGAGTGCGCGTACGACAAAGCATCGAGCGCCTGGCAGATGATCGAGATCGTTTCCTGGTAAGGGAGACGTCCTCCTCTGGCACTGGCGAGCCTCGCGGCATCTGGCCCATCGACAAACTCTGTTACCAGATAGACCACGCCCCCGTTGGTTCCTCGATCCAAAAACTCCACGATGTGCTGATGTTTGAGCGCGGCGGCAACGTCAATCTCGCGCATGAACCGCTTCATTGCTTTGTCTGTAACCGCGTATTCAGGCAGCAGGGTCTTGATGGCAACGGCACGCCCAGTCTTTTGTTCGCGGGCAAGCATCACGCAGCCCATGCCTCCCCGCCCTAGTAAGCGGACCATGTCATAGCCTGCCACGGGCTGCGGTGACCGCTTTAATTCGATACGACAGTCTTCGCAGAGATAAGTCAGATGCTCATCGGGAGCTGAAGCCTGAGCCTCCTCACGCCGGCCGCAGTTCAAACACTCGACAACAACGATCGCAGGTTGCGTAGCATGGAGGGTTTGAGCCGTCCCACCTTCGCTAATGGGATGGTGATCTGCGGTAACTTCCACCAGCAGGACTGTCTCGCCTCCCTGTACTTGATCGCCGTTTCTGAGGAACACGTCTTTAACGCGATTGCCGTTGACGAACGTACCATTCGTCGAGCCCAGATCGCGCAAAAAACAGTTTGGGGGAGCGATCTCCAGCAGGCAATGATTACGCGAGAAGAAACGGTCGTCGGGCAGGCACAGGTGAGCGTCATTTGTACGCCCGATGAGAAAAGTATCGTGCTGTCTGAAGGCAAAAACGCGGCCCTTGTAAGGCCCGGCGAGCACTTTCAGGTTAACCTGCATGCGCTTAACGAAAGTTCTATCTGACTATTTGCAAATCATCAAAAGCGACTTCGACACTATCGCTGGTATAGAGGCCCGCAAGTCCACTGCGGATATTCTGATCGTCGACAATCCGATTGATGTACTGGCCATTGATGTAGAAAGAGAGTTCTGAGCCTTTGGTTCTGACTTCGAGCTGGTTGGGGCTAGTGCCTGAACGAACCACGCGGGACCTGGTCCAGGGCACAATCGCCGTCTGCTGACCATCCTTGTGACGGACAATTTGATATTGGGGTTCTGTACCCGAATAGATGAGCAAGGCATAATCCCGGAGTTGATTCCCGCTGACGCGTTCGCCGTGGACGATTAGGCCATAGCCAGTCGCCGGTGGCTTACCATCCACACTTCGCGTGGTGACGCGCACTGTAGCATTCGCCGTGTTGTACTCGTTCGAGGGCGCATACATCACTAGATAAGTGTTCTCTTTGGAGCGCATGTGATAAGCATCATTTGAATACCAGATATCACCGTACTGATAACTTCCAGTACCCCACTTCTTATCCGAAAAATCATCCACTAAAGACGCGCGCGCGCTGGACGTATTCGTATTTCCGCTTGTATTCGCATTGGCATTTGTGTTGGTGTTTCGATTTGTCAGCTCCGTGTTGGTGTTCGTATTGGTATTTCCGCCGAGGCTGGCCAACACGAGGAGTATTGCGAATAGACCCAGGCCCATCACAACGAGGACAACTACTCCACCAAGAACCCACCATAGGGCTGACGATTTCTTGCGCGGCGCCGGCGTTGGAGTCCATTGCTGCGGCTGCGGGAAGGGCGCCACCTGGTTCAGTAACGGAGGTTCGGAGTTATAAATCGCAGTTGGCGGCGGATCCGTATCGCGTATGGGTGGATAACGAATGGTGGCATGCGGATCCGAACCCGGAGCCTCATCGCTCACCAAAGGGGTACCGTCCTCGAGACAAAAGTTCAGCGATAGATCGGTGTAGGTGCGGCTACAACTGGGGCAACGTTTCATTTCCTGTTACGGTTCTCGTGATTCCGAATTTTCTTCCGGCGACCGGAAAGTAGAAGAGAGTTGTTTAGACTACTTGCTAAAGTGGTGTGAAACAACTGCAACCAATTATATGGAAAGCGCGTTCAGGCTCAAGTGCTGACTGGTTTTCCACAGCGGCCGCAGAACTTAGTCCCTGCGGCATAGCTGGAGCCGCAAACCCGGCAAATGACTTCGACGGGCCGGGGCTTGTTCCAGTCGAGCGATGCTGTCCCGATGGGAATGCCGCAGCGGCCGCAGAATTTTGTACCCGTGGGATATTTGGTGCTGCATCGAGAGCAGACCGTCGGACCGGATTGACTGGGTGAATTTACAATGACGATTTCGGGTTCGGTGATGGTGACCGGCCTGAAGCTCGTATTCCCGCACCGTCCGCAAAAACGTGCGCCGGCAGCAAACCGGGATTGGCACCGCGTACACATCACTACGCCGGGTTTACTCGATGGATGTCCTCCGGTACGACTATCGAGGCTGCCACCTTTTGAAGGGCTTAGTTGATTGCTCGAAGGGGCAGTTCGAAACTGTGCCTGGATAATCTGCTCAGCCCCGTCGGGACGAATCTCAATCACGCGCTCGTCATCGATTTCTCCTGAGCGTGACACGCGCAGCACATGGCGGCCCGGAGGGACTGATGACAGTATGACTCGCCCAGAGCGGCCGACGCTGCCCTGCCTTTCGTCGTCAACGTACACTTCGGAGCCTGCAGGCGCCATGACCACAAGCCGCGTATCCACACTTTTCTTTGACTCAGACTGACTCCCAACCGCTACTTCAAACGCTTCGAGCCATTCTCCCGCCGACGTTGGCCGGTCGGCCGGTTCCCTGGACAGGGAACGCATGATGACCTGTTCTGCCGCAGCCGGGATATCGCTGCGGACTGAGGCTAAGGGGGGCGGGTGCTGCATCAACTTTTGGGCAATCAGTTGAGTGATGTCTCCGGTGAATGGAGGCCGGCCGCCGAGCATGTGATAAGCAATCGTTCCTAAAGCATAGACGTCGGCGCGCGCATCTAGTTGTACGCCTGGCTGCATCTGTTCCGGGGCCATATATTCCGGGGTGCCAATAATACCGCGCGAGGCTGGACCACTCGCTGACGAGACCTCGGAACGGTCAGGATTCACGATCTTAGCCAGCCCAAAGTCGCCCACTTTCACAAAGCCGTCGCCACCCCCACCGCTCCCGCGACGTTTTTGCTGCATGATGAAAATGTTTGCAGGTTTCAGATCGCGATGGAGGATTCCTTCGTCGTGTGCTGCCTCGACCCCGGCAACCACTTGCCGTAGAAGCGCAGCGGTGCGCTGGAGATTGAGGGTTCCTTCGCGCCGCAGGAGTTGATACAAGGATTCCCCTTCGACGTATTCCATCACAAGGAAAAAAACGCCGTCGGAAGTCTTGCCGAAGTCGGTAACATCGACGACGTTAGGGTGGCGGATTGAGGCAGCGGCGCGAGCCTCGCGCTCAAACCTTGCAATCGCTTCACCCTCCTGAAGGTCTTCGTCAGTTAGCACATCGGGCCGAACGGTCTTTACAGCTACGCGCCGCGTGACGAGATTCTGATCGCGGGCGAGATAGACCTGGCCCATGGCGCCGCGCCCGAGACGTTTCTCGAGGAAGTAGCGATCTGACAGCAGGCAACCACCGGGCAGGGTCGACTTGGTGTTTGTCTGATCCTGGGGACAGACAAGCACATCGTCTTCAAAACAGCTCTCGCAACGTGGACACTCGCGCATTGGGGATGTTGATCGGTAGAAATCGCTTGCAATCCGTTAGTATGGCAAAAAGAGCATATGTCGTGTACTCGGAAGCGTCAATGACTCACGCTTGCCGAGATCGATGAAGGTATTCATGTCGTGGAATCAAAGTGCCCGCGGGGTAGAGCTCAGCGGACTCATTGTGAGCGAGCGGCAGGACTGATATACGGGATTGATATAGAAGATAGCGTAGGAGATCGTATTTACTTCGAGGTTGACTATGATAATCTAGCGTGCGTGTGGAACGCTGCCCCCAATGCCATCAGACATAGACAGACGAGACACTAGTGCCCTGTGCGGCTAGTGCTGAAACACATGATTCCCACGTTCGTTCGCATTGATAGTTAAATTTGGATGAATCTCGGCGCGCAGGAAACTAGTTGGCTAAGTTCCCTTCTCATTAACACCTCACTTTAGTGAGGTGGGCGGAACGGAGCAGAGCCCCGGGAACCGTTTCAACGGTTTCCCGACGGGGTAGCATCGCGCTGCGCAATGGACGGAAACCGTTGAAACGGTTCCCGGAAATAAGCCCGGACCGCAACACCTCACTGAAGTGAGGTGTTAATGAGAGGATAAGCGTGAGGTGCTAGTGAGGCGACAAGCGTGAGGTGTTAATGAAAGAACAAAGCCAGACAGATAATAAGCACCTCACTTCAGCTAGTGTCCTGCGCGGCTAGTGCTGTAACACATGATTCTCACGTTCATCCGCATTGATGGTTAATTTCTATGTATCTATTAGCCGCACAGGACACTAGGGGGAGAGGCGAGTGGGGTTATGCGGATATGAGTGGAACTATAATTATCCGTCCACAATTCGCTTGGGCTGAAGACTTTTCCGAGGGGCTGGCAGCGGTAAGAGTTGGCATATCCGACAAATGGGGATACATCGATAGAACAGGGAGGATAGTTATAAAGCCCCAGTTTGATATAGCCCATAGATTTATAGGAGGCATAGCGTCAATTGAGATCGGGCATTGGGTTAGGCGTCAGCCTTGTCCTGCTGCTCCAGGCAACACTCTTCCGACGCAACCGCCTCCTGGCTGTATTGATGATTTAATATGGGATGGCGAGATCGGCTACATTGATAGAACCGGAGCATATATTTGGAGGCCAACCAAGTAAACTCCTTTTCTCGTGATCTCTAGTCCTGGCGCGTCACGTTGGAAATAACTACCGGAGGAGTTGTCCACTACCGGAGGGACATCTAGGCCGTGTCATGACCACCCCTCCGGATGAGTGTAGATATATGACGTGGTCTTGAGGTAAATTATCCGTATGAAAACACTGGAATTAAACCTGCCCGAGCCAACAGCGACTAAACTTGAAAAGGTTGCTGAGCGCCTGAACATAACTCCTGAAGAATTACTGCTTCTGAGCCTGGAAGAGAAGCTAGCGCAACTGGACGCTCAATTTCAAAACGTATCAGATTATGTCCTTAATAAAAACGTTGAGCTATATAAACGTCTGGCCTGATGCGCTATTTATTCATCGAAGAGATTATCTCTTTGCACGGGAAGATCATTGCTCAGAGTTGAAGTTTAGAGACAAGTCAGTCAGCCTAACCAATCATTCAAGCCGGCGTCACCGGGTCTCTCGTGCAGTCCTCAGTCTTCTTACCTCGCTCGTGGTTACGGCTACCCCAGCCTTATCACAAACCCAGAATAAGGTAATAGAATGGTCCAAATCTCCAATCGGCAGCAACAACGAGAGGGTGGCAGCGAATCTTAAATTGTTTCGACAGATTGAAGGCCTCGAAATAGAAGATTTTACGGTAGACGGCAACTCAATCACCGTTAATGAACCGTTCGCGGCCGCTGAGGATTGGTTAGAGTCTATTACCATTCGGGTCAGAAACATTTCCGATCAGCCACTCGTAAGCGTGCAGATTACTCTTGTCCTACCCGAGATGGGTGGATCGCCTGATATCGTGTTTTGCTACGGATGTAGTGCCGTTGAAAAGAAGAAGGGGTTCATGCCGGGAGAAACCGTTGAATTGAGAATGCTGGGTGGCGGCTTCTATGAGTGGATAAGAAGTCGAATTACAGAGAAGGGTAGCATATCCAGAATTACCAAAGCTGAAATAAGCCACGTCTACGCCACGCCGCCCGCCGGTCCAACGTGGTATAGCGGATGTGTTAAGACGACAAATCCGAGAAATGCTTGTCCGCGCAGTGGGGCATAGCAACTTACCTGTGGACTGAATATCGCTTGTACTCAAGATTAGCGATACTCTCATCTTGCTAATCTGAGAATCCTAACAGTCGCGTCTTAAAGGCACCCTATTCTTTACTGGCCCTCTTCTTCACCCGGCGGCCGTTGCCGGGAGTTCCGCACAACATGCCGCACAGCGTGTGGCGCCGATCGGAATCGACGTCAGGCAATAGGGACAGTCCCGGGTTGTAGGATCAGCGGGAGGGTCGCGCTTGAGCTTATTAATCTGACGGATAATTAGAAAGATCACAAAGGCAATAATTAAGAAGCTTACGACTTCGTTGATAAATGCCCCGTAAGCAAGAACCGGGAGGCCCAGCTCCTTTGCGTCTGCCAGCGAGGCAGGTTGCTGTCCCGATAGATCGACAAACAGATTGGCAAAGTCGACATTGCCCAACAGGAGCCCGATTGGCGGCATGATTATGCCATCTACAAGCGCGCTTATGATTCGGCCGAAAGCCGCGCCAATCACTACTGCTACCGCCAGATCGATAACGTTGCCCCGGGCGATGAACTCTCGAAACTCCTTAAGCATGGCTTTCCTCCTGAAAAACCAAACCGCGACCAGAATCACTCGCAGCGTTTGGCTCGTGTGTAGCCCGCCTTCTCGGCCTCTTCAACCGAGCGAAACACGACCCGGCTGGTATCGCTGATCGCGGGGTCGGGTCGGCAACCACCGGGATAGTAGGTCTTGCTCGACTTATCGGAAACAATGTGTCCCGACTCTTCGGATTCCTGGCTCGACGCCAACTCTTCTTTAGCTTCCCGTCGCAACGCAATCAGGTCTGCGGCGCTTTCGTCGACAACTCGAAAACTCACCCCGCCTGCAACCATCGTCACAGTAATTGTAAAGTCGACACAGCGGAGTTGCCGGCCCCGATCTCGCCAGGAGGACCAGGCAGACGGAAGCTCGAGTGAACGCGAAATCCCTTTTACGAAATCATCGACATTCGACCACTTAAAACTACTTTCGTACCCAATCCACAACGAAGTCAGTTGCCCGTCCAGAAAGTCGAGGGAGATTGTTCTGATGTCATCCAGACCAGTCTTATCTATCTTTGGGTCGTAATGTGGGTTGATGCTGGTCTTGATCACCCCGAATTCATCAGCGCGACCGAAAATCACCTGCGGAAGGCGCTGCTTGACCTGATCGGTAGACATCCTGAGATTAAAGTTCCGCAATTCTGTCGAATGCGGCAGATCGGCTAACTTTACATCGCAACGGTTCTCCTGGGCTGAGCCACTGGCGGGGAGACTCACGGCGAGCGCCAAGAATAGGAACGTCTTTAGCACCGGGGCTCCTGTAGACTTACGAGATATGGTTAAGGCAGGATGAAATTAGGCGAAAAGATTGACGCGTGTCAATACTGGACCACTTGTGACGCGCCTTAATGGATCATTAAGCGAATGAGCCGTTCGAGTTCGGCGGGATCAAAAGGGGTCGAGACATATTCGTTGCAACCGGCCGCCAAAGCCTTTGGACGAAACTGTTCGTCTCCATATGCTGAAACAGCGAGAACGGGGGTAGCTTCAAGACCTTTCATTCGCCGGATCTCGCGGGTTGCTGACAATCCATCAAGCTCGGGCATCTCGATGTCCATGATGATCAAATCTGGAAGTTCAGTTCCAGCTTCGGCGACTGCTTGCAGCCCGTTCTCGGCTTCGATAACACGAAAACCCTTGCGCTCGAGCCAGGTTCTGAGCAACAGTCGCGTATCGTCAAAGTCGTCCACAATCAGGATCGTGCGCTTGTCGCTCATTGTAAGTTGCGGTTTCACTTTGCGTAGCAGTGGACCGTGGTCGGGAGGTCTTGGTACCCGCGGCAGGGGTCGAACCTGCGACCTTTCGCTCCGGAGGCGAACGCTCTAATCCACTGAGCTACGCGGGCGTTGTTATCGGGGAAGAGAAGATAGCATACCATAAGCACGGCTGCCACAGGGTGGTGTCTTATTTGTAGTGGTGGCCCTCCGTAGCCGCCCTTAAGCCGAAACAATCTTTCACTACGGGCGGCCACAGAGGTCTACCCCTACAAATTAGGTCACCACTCTGCCGCAGCGCGGTTCTCTTTCCCTGGTCACTTGCCAAAGTGTGCCACGTCGTATATCAAGTTCATCAGATGTCCAACTACCCCCATCTCAGTGACGTTCGCAATCTTCTTCGTCTCGAATCTGAAGCGATTGCCCGAACGGCTGCTCGACTCGATCCTGAGCAGGTTGAGAGAGTCATCAAATTGCTCGCGGCATGCGAAGGCAAAGTGGTTATCCTTGGTGTCGGTAAATCCGGAATAATTGCCCAGAAGATCGCTGCAACCATGACAAGCACCGGCACGACGGCTTTTTATTTACACCCTTCAGATGCCCTGCACGGTGGGCTGGGAATCGTAAAGCCCGCTGATGTCGTGTTGGTGTTGAGCAAAAGTGGCGAGACTGACGAGATTGTCGGGATGCTTCCGTATTTAAAGCGACGCGAGGTGCCAATCGTAGCCATCGTCGGCAATCTCAATTCCACCCTGGCGCAGCGGGCCGATGCGGTACTTGATGCTTCTGTCGACCGAGAGGCGTGTCCGCTGGATCTAGCGCCGACAACCAGCACAACGGTCGCGCTTGCTGTCGGCGATGCTCTGGCAATGACGCTGATGAAAGTGAAAGGACTCACGCCGGACGATTTCGCCGTGAACCACCCGGCGGGCCGTCTTGGAAAACGCCTGACGCTTAAGGTTGCCGACCTGATGCATAGTGGGCCAGAGAACCCGACCATCAGGCTGGGTTCCGCGTGGGTGGAGATCGTTCGGGCAATTAGTGTTGGTGGGCTGGGGGCGGTCAACGTACTCGATAGCAAAGGGCGACTGGCCGGGATCATTACTGATGGGGACCTGCGCCGGGCGATTCAACGTCTCGATCACGCAGCCCTCGAGCATCTTACTTGTAATGACATCATGACGCGTGACCCGGCCGTCGCGTCTCCGGAGTTGCTGGCTTATGACGCGCTTCGTTTAATGGAAGATCGGCCGTCGCAGATCTCAGTACTTCCAGTCGTCGGCGAGAAACGAGTTTGTGTGGGATTGATCCGTCTGCACGACATCGTGCGAAGTGGTTTGTGAGGTTTTTGGAGTTTTAGAGATGCAGATTCTCAAGGGAGCAGCCGCAGCGCTGATTGCGGTCTTTTTTCTACCGCTATCTTTTTATGGACAGACAGCGGAAACACGACCAGCACGTGCGCCGGAAGCGACGGTGGTCTTAAATGAACAATTCTTTAACTCTTTTCTGGAAGCGATCTTCAACAACCTCAAGGCTCCGTCAGCGCCATTGACGATTACTCCCGGAGATCGGGCCAGCGGCAGTTCTTCAGATGGTTGTCCAAGTGTGATCGTTCTTGAAAGGCAGAACGGAAACGTCCGGACCGCGGTCAAGCTCGAGCAGGGAAAGGTTCTCGCACCTCTTGTGTTTTCCGGTTCGTACAGTTCGTCACTGCTGGGCTGTCTGGAGTTTTCTGGTTGGGCGAATACTGAATGGCACCTTGATTTCGACCACGCGACGCAGGTGCTGAGGGCCAGGATAAAGATCATGAACATGTGGCTGGAGGGCGTGCCCGCGTTGGCCCAGGGTTCATTGACCAGAATGCTTCAAGCAGCGCTCGATCAACGGATCAACCCACTGCAAATCTTGCGCGTCGATCAGATCTCTGGAATTGTCCCCATCGCGCCCTCCGGAGGTTCATTACGGTTGCGTGCCAGGGAGATCGTTCCGGAGGTCCTGCCGGGTGCGCTCTACCTGCGGGTTACATACGAATTCCTACCAGAAGGTTGAGAAGCGGAGCGCTGGTCTCAGCGAGCGTGGGCGAGAGTTGCTCGAACCGGCATGTCGACAATGTCCCACGCAGACCTCACACGCAGCAGTTTCGACATCAAGCCTGCATGCATTATGTGACCGCTGCGTTCTGCTCTGACACGACCAAGAATCGGCATTCCCAACAGCGCTAGATCGCCGATGATGTCCAGGATCTTGTGACGCACAAATTCATCGCGGTAGCGCAGTCCGGTCTGATTGAGCATGCCATCGCTGGTAAGCACGATCGCATTGTCGAGCGAGCCGCCACGAATCAGATTAGCGCGGCGCAGAGCTTCAATCTCTTCAGTGAAGCCAAACGTACGGGCGGCAGCAATCTCACGGCTAAAGCTGCCGTTCGTTAGTTCCAGGGTGAACTGCTGGACGCCAATCAGAGGATGGGGAAAGTCGATTAGGCATTCAATCTCATAGCTATCCGCAGGTTCGATACTGATGCGGCGGTTACCCTGCTCGAACGAGACCTTCTCTCGGATCAGCAGTGCGCGACGGGCCAATGGTTGCTGTACGACACCGGCCTGTTCAATCAGTTCCGCGAATCTGTCCGCAGAGCCATCCAGGATAGGAATCTCGAGATTGTCTACCTCGATAAAGGCGTTGTCGACGCCAAGACCACGCAAGGCCGCCAGCAAATGCTCAACAGTTGAAAGCATCACGCCGGTGCGCATCAGGGTGGTAGCGTAACTGCAATGGGCAACCGACTCGACGGTGGCGGGTATTTCGAAACCACCCAGATCGGTTCGCCGAAATACGTACCCTGTATCGGGCGGCGCGGGAAGCAAGCGAACGTGGACATTGACGGCAGTGTGCAGTCCTATACCGTCTGTTTCAGCGGTCCTGCCAAGTGTGGTTTGTCTAACCAAGTCTGATTTCCCATCGAGCTAATTTCATTAGAGAGCGTGTTGTCGTGGCAATGATTGTGCCGAAGCAATGTTTGAGACTTTACGTCGAAGACAAAGAGCAGGTGTTGCTTCATTACAACACAAGCGCAGAATCGCGCGGCCACAATGCAACAGGAACACGACAGAAGCTTCGATGATTTCCCGGTCACATTTGCTCTAGCGCGTGAAGAATGTTTAGGTCGGTCAATTGACACTCTCAAAACGCCTCTCTATGATCATTGCAAATGCCAACCATTCAACCTGCTGCTGGTAACGGACCAGTCGAACGGGTTTTTCTGATCGATTCGATGTCGCACATCTTTCGCGCTTTTTATGCGCCGATGGCGAACCGTGGCGCCCCCCTTTCAAACTCGAAAGGACAGGTTACACAAGCAATCTTCATCTTTACCAACATGCTCCGCAAACTCCTGGTCGAGGAGAAACCAAACTACATCGGCGCGATTTTTGAATCAAAGGAAAAGACGTTCCGCCACGAAAGCTACGCTGACTATAAGGCAAACCGGCTGGCGATGCCCGAGGATCTGGCTGCGCAATTACCTTACATCATCAGAGTGTGCGAGGTTTTCAAAGTGCCTGTCATCGAGGCGCCCGGTTACGAGGCCGATGATGTAATTGGCGCGCTGGCCCTTAAGGCCGCTGAGAAGAAGCTTCAGGCCGTGATTGTTTCCAATGACAAGGACATGTGCCAGTTAGTGCGCGACCCGCACGTCATTGTGCTGCGCCAGAACTCCCAGGTCGTGAAACGAAAGGAATACGTTCCGCCGGTCGAGTGGTGTGACGAAGCCTGGGTCGAAAAGAAGTTTAGTGTACCCGCCGACAAGGTAGTCGAACTGCTCGGATTAATGGGTGACTCGATTGACAACATACCGGGCGCACCTGGTATTGGCGCCAAAGGGGCGGTCCAGATTATTCAGCAATTCGGTTCAATCGAGAATGCCCTGGCACATTGGGAAGTGGTCAAGCACAAGACGTATCGGGAGTCGCTTCGGGATAATGCGGATCTGATCCGGCAATCGCGTGAGCTTGCGCGCATCAAAACAGACCTGGACGTCGAATTAAATCTCGAAGAGCTGAGACTTCAACCTCCTGATCGCGCCGCTGCTTATGAACTGTTTCGTGAACTTGAATTTTCTGCACTTACCAGAGAGTTTGCAGACGCGGCGCCAACCGTTGTGGGGCCCGCCGCGGCGCCTCTGAACTATTCCTTAGTTCGTTCCGAGTCTGAGCTTGAGAAGGTTATTAAAAGCGTGTGGGCGTCTGAGAGTCTGGGAATCGCCGTTGCTGATCCGCCTGCCGCTGCCGGCGACTCGCAGACGGCTACGGGGTACACAGGCGCCAGCGGAATAGCGATCGCCACGGGTGCAGGAACGGCTGTTTATATCGATCTTGAAGGCTTTGAGCATGGAAGTGAGGTCGCGCTTGATTCGTTGCGCGACATACTGGCAAACGGGTTGATCGAAAAGTCAGTGCATGATCTGAAGCGAATCATCGGACTACTGGCGACTCGCGACATCACCATCGCCGGCGTGAAAGACGATACGTGGCTGGCGGCTTACCTGCTCGATCCGAACCGGAGCCGATATGAACTGCGAGAACTGGCGCGGGAAGCCCTTGACCTCGAGCTCCCCGAGAGTGGTTCTAACCGATGGACTGACTCGCAATGGCAAACCGCGGTTGCCGCCGACCTGACCGCGCGAACTGCGAAGATTCTGCGGGAACGAATCCGCGAGAAGAAACTCGAGTCGATCTATGCAGATGTTGAGTTGCCGCTGGCGCCCCTTCTTTACCGAATGGAACGCGCCGGGTTGAAGGTGGACAAATCGGTGCTAGCGGAACTGTCAAGCTATCTTGGTCAGGAACTGCACAAGCTGACAATAAAGATTTATGAGCTTGCCGGGCGCGAATTCAATATTGGGTCGCCAAAGCAGGTTGGTGAAGTGCTTTCTGAACTGAATATCAATTCGGGCAGGAAGACCTCAACGGGACGCATCTCTACCAGTAAGGCGGTACTCGAAGAGTTGGCTCAGACTTTCGAGTTGCCGCGTTTGATTATTGACTATCGCGAATTAGACAAACTTAAGAGTGTGTACACTGACGCACTGCCCGGCCAGATCTCCGCCGATGGTCGAATTCATTGCCAGCTAAACCAGACAGTGGCAGCCACCGGCAGACTTTCATCGAGTGAGCCAAACCTCCAGAACATTCCGATCCGTAGTGAACTGGGCCGCCGTATTCGCCGGGCCTTTGTAGCCGAGGCCGGGTGCAAGATCATCTCCGCGGACTACTCTCAACTCGAATTGCGTTTGCTAGCCCACATTACGCAGGACGAAGTGATGGTTGAAGCATTTCAAAAAGGGGAGGACATTCATGCCCGCACGGCCCGGCTTGTCTTTGGCGCTCGAACCGATGCCGAACTGAAAGAGGCGCGGCGCTTTGCGAAGATAGTGAACTTTGCAATCGCTTATGCCATCGAACCCTGGGGCCTTTCACAGCGAGTGGGCATCAGCCGTCAGGAAGCAAGAAAGGTCATAGACGATTACTATCGAACCTATAAAGGTGTGCGACGGTACATGGAGGAGGTGCCTCTGCTGGCGCGCGAACATGGATACGTCCGCTCCTTGTATGGAAGAATTCGGCCTCTGCCTGGCATCGGAGACCGTAATGCCAATATCCGCCGGGCTGCGGAGCGAGAAGCGATCAATATGCCCATTCAGGGCACCGCGAGTGACATTGTCAAGATCGCGATGCTGCGGGTTGATGAACAGTTCCGGCGGGCTGGATTAAAGGCCAAGTTGTTGATGCAGGTGCATGATGAATTGCTGGTAGAAGCGCCGGCAGAAGAGGCTTCGAAGGCTTCCCAGCTGCTCAAGCAAGAAATGGAGAGTGCGGTCCAACTTGATGTGCCCCTGGTGGCGGATGTGGGAATCGGCGATAACTGGATGGATGCGAAACCCTAGTTGCTGGTCTAAATTTCTACTATAGTCCCACTGAGCAATCCCCCGGGTGAGAGCCTCAAACGAAAAGAAGATGACCGATCCGGAAGCACCAACTCCTTTGCCCTCAGATCAAAGCGATGAGCCGATAGTGGTCTACCGCAAAAAGAAGAGGGAGGGCCAGGGCCGTCGTTCCCGGCGTGAGTGGCAGCGAGCTTTGTCAATCGGCATCTCGCCGGCTATCACGCCGTTGATCATTGGCTTCACAGCACTGTTGGTGCTGATCTCGGTACTTGGACTTCACAGCGTGCGACAGATGGATGAGGTGGGGAGGGCCGTTTTTGAGCTGCAAAGGAACCATGCGATCAAGTTCAATATGCTGCTTCAGCTTCGGCTGGCTCTGACCAAACTCAACAACGAAGCGCGCGCGCGGCACGCCGCCGAATCGCGTGGGGAACTTAAACCACCCTTCAACTTTAGACTCAGTCGCGCTCGGGAGGATGTTACCAGACTGGTAAGCGACCTTGAGAAATCGGTGCTTGCCGAGCATCCGTCGTGGCGCAAGTTTCGTAACGACCTCGAATCATATATCCAGATTACTCAGGACTCGCGACGGTATTCCCTGGAGTCTGCACAATTCGATACGGTGGATCGTCAGCTTGATGAACTACTCAAGACGTCGAATGAGGAGCAGGACATCATAATTGATACCAGCGAGTCACTCGAGCAGGAGGCGGCCAGATCGATTCGATTCTGGAGCATCGTTGCCCTGATAGTTGGCGCTCTGGTAGCGGCCGGAACTATCTGGGAAATGCAGAGACGTTTTCGACAGACACGTCGGAGTATGTTTGAAGCGCGACGCGAGCGGACATTTACTACACAGTTGCTCGAGGGGATGGTGAACGGCGTAGCAGCCCTCGATGAAAACGATCGACTGCGCAGCGCTAATGCCGCCTTCTTCCAGATCTTTCCCGGCGCCAGTATCGGCGCCTCTGTCTTCGAAGATATTGGCCCCGAAGATGCAACCAGAATGCTGCGCGCAGCTACGGCTACTCGGGCTGAGCGATCTATCTACCGCGGGCGGTGGGTTTGTCGCGTCGGCGAAGAGCAGACAGAAAAGTCATTTGACGTGTACTCCTCGCCATTGGCCCTGGACGATGAAAAGGGACAACTAGTGACTCTGGTTGACGCCACTGAGGTGGCCGAGGCTGAGCGGGAGATGCGGCGTACTGAATCACTGGCGGCAGTAGGACAGGCTACGGCCCAGGTGGCCCACGAGATCAGAAATCCGCTCGGCAGTATTCGGCTGGGCGTCTCGATGTTGCGAGACAGTGTGTCGGATCAAGATGCGCTCAACACGATTGAACTGGTTGAACGTGGAATCCAACACTTGAACAAACTCGTTGTTGATGTGACTCAGTTTTCACGCCAGAAAGCCCTCGAGCGCTCACCCGTGAACCTTCACGAGCTGCTTGAAATGAGCCTGGATCTGGTTGCCGAGCGTATCAAGAACAAAGAGACGCCAGTTGAAAAACAGTTCACCGAAGAGAAAATAAAAGGAAACTGGGATGCGGATCAGTTGCGTCAGGTCTTTGTTAACCTGATAGCTAATGCCGTGGACGCGAGTCCGGAAAAGGGTCAGATAACCATCGGTACGGAGTTGATCAGGCTGGACGGCAGGGACAATGGGGGCGCCGACTCGGAGCAGTTGTTTGCGCGCGTAACGGTTTCGGATCGTGGTAAGGGAATGGATCACGCAACGAGAGCCAGGATTTTCGAACCCTTCTTTTCGACGAAAAAGCGCGGCACGGGTTTGGGCCTTGCTATTGTGAAACAGATCATGGAGCAGCACGAGGGGAGAATAGGGATCGAGAGCGAGCCTGACCATGGTGCTCGCTTCACTGTTGATCTGCCACTCTGACTACGATAAACGCCGCCGATTACTCGTTATTAATCACGCTAAGAGCCCTGCGAGCGGCCGCGATTGTCTCTTCGATTACATCATCGGTGTGCGCGAGGCTGACAAACCCCGCCTCGAACTGAGAAGGCGCAAGATAGACTCCTTCAGCCAGCATTGCCTGAAAGAATCGGGCATAAGCCTTCCGGTCACTCCTGTCTGCGCTGGGCCAATCGGTCACCGCTTCTGCGGTAAAGAACGTGGTCCACATGGATCCGGCGCGATTTGTTATTGTCTGAACACCCGCGGCCCGGGCTGCGTCGACCATTCCTCCGACAAGGCGGGCGCTCCTTCGTTCCAGCGTCTCGTAGACGGCCGGGTCTCGCAATCGCTTAAGAGTTGTCAGGCCGGCGGTCATAGACAGCGGATTACCCGAGAGCGTTCCGGCTTGATAGATGGGGCCAGCGGGCGCGATGTTCCGCATGAGATCGCGGCTGCCGCCATAAGCTCCTACCGGAAGGCCACCACCGATGATCTTTCCGAGGGTGGTGATATCAGGCATGATGTTGTACAGGTCCTGGGCGCCACCTCGCGCAAGTCGGAACCCGGTCATAACTTCATCAAAGATCAGCAGTGCGCCATTCTTCCTGGTAAGATCGCGCACCGATTCGAGAAAACCCTTCTCTGGCAGCACACAGCCCATGTTGCCGACAACCGGCTCGATAATCACTGCGGCTACATCCGGGTGTTCGCTGAAAACGCGCTCAAGCGCCACGGTGTCGTTGAACGGAGCTGTGATAGTCTGCCGGGCAACTGCCTCCGGAACCCCGGGGCTATCAGGCAAGCCAAGCGTGGCCACGCCGGAACCAGCTTTCACGAGCAGACTGTCGCCGTGTCCGTGATAACACCCTGCGAACTTCACCAGTTTGACGCGGCCTGTAGCCCCACGAGCGAGACGGATGGCAGACATGGTGGCTTCGGTGCCGCTGTTTACCATGCGCACCATCTCGATTGAGGGCACGGCGGCTATTATCTCCTCCGCGAGTTCTAACTCGAGTTCATTCGGGGCTCCAAAACTTGTGCCGCGCCCGATTGCTTCTGTCAGCGCTTCAATGACTTCAGGGTCGGCATGGCCAAGAATCATTGGTCCCCATGAGCCGACGTAGTCGATGTAGGTACGACCGTCAACATCAGTAATTGTTGCACCTCGAGCACTCTTGATGAAACGGGGCGTGCCGCCGACAGCACGAAAGGCCCGAACGGGTGAGTTCACGCCTCCAGGCATCAACTGAACCGCGCGCGAAAACAGCTCCTGAGAATAAAGATGAGGGATCTCCGATTTTGATTTCACCATATAAATTCTTCGGCCCTTTGGCCTTTGGTCTTTGGTCTTTGGTCTTTGGTCTTGGGTTTTTGGGTCTTGGTACTCGGCGCTTCGATTTGCTCGGCGGCTCAGTGACAGAGCAAGGGCTCAATTCAGAGTTCCAAGTCCAAAGTCCAAAGACCAAAAGCCAAAGACCAAAAGCCAAAGACCAAAGCCCGTTCTTCGTTATCCCTTTTGTATTGCCTGGCGTGCGTCGCGCGCGCGCATCCGCAGACCAAGGGCACGTTCCACGTCGCGCAGGCGCTTTACTAATTGAATCGACTGTCGCTCGGTGACCGGCTCGCCATTGATTGCCGCCTCACATTGACGCATCAAGATTTCAAGCGACCGCGACTCCAGCGATGAACGCGCAGCTACTCGAGTTGCTATTTCCGAGCGCGGACTGTTGTATTCCATTCCAGCGTATCGTGCAAGAACTCGACGGGTGCGCGAATAGACGTTTTCAATTGCCAGGTCGTAAGCTCGAGCCCGTTGCTGGAGCTCGGCCATCGACGCCACAAACTCCAGGCTGGAGCGACGGTCAATCTGGCTCAATGGCAACGGACGCGCAAACCGCCTGCTGCTGGTCCACAAGATCACCAGAATCAAGGCCAGCAACTGGCCCAGTATCGGTAGGATCGGAGTGCCGGAGAAATAGGCAAACACGGCGTTGCGTGTGGCGGCCCTGCCCTGGTGATATTCGTCGAAGGCGATCAATCCGTTGGTAATTGTTAGTAAATTGATGGCGAGCTGAAGATTGTCCCTGAGACCTAGACCTCCGTTGGAGAAGATGTAGGGATCGCTGAGGATTACGATCCGACCCTTGCCGCGGGGATAGTCTATCAACAATGCTCCCCGGGAATCTTCCAGGTGAACGACTGGCGCTGGCGATAATGGTGTGGACTGAGTCGACGCGGCCGCCGGTGGCCCCATGTGGCCCGGAGTAGGCGTAGGTTCATCTGCAAAATCGTCGCTCTCTTGCAGATTCTGGACGGGCTCCGCCGATACTGGTGGGTAGATGTTGGTTCCGGTGAAGTTAATGGCGGCCGCGAATCGCGAAGGCATCACCGACTCGACATTCTTCGTAAGCAAAGTCGGCTGAACGGGCTGGATAGGCTTTACATTCTCAGTCATCTCGCCCACGTCGCCTGGATTAACAGTGGGTGAGGGAAAATCCCCAAATTTTGACGCGACCTCCCAGCCGCCAGATCCAGGCAAGAAAGCATTCCGGTCCACCAGCACCAGGGTCCCGCCTCGCTCAACCCACATGAGAAGGCTCATAGATTCATCTTCCTGGATTTCGAGTGCGGTCTGTCCGATGATGACAAACGTCTGCACTCCTGGGCTGGTGTCTGCCAGCAGTTGGGCCGGAACTTCACGCCATCGCATCACGCGGTACCCTGATTCACTCAGGAAGTCATACAGAGCGCGGGTTCCCGTGGAACCGGAATGATAGGTGGAACGGTTTGGCGCGAGCTCGGTATCTTGTCGCTCATCTTCACCCTCGTAGCTGGCGGCGTTGATCGCGATCAGTATGCCCAGCACAAGCACGACGGTTACGATGATGCCGATTCTCTGCCGCATGATCTCTAGTCAGCCATAGAGCCAATCCAAGAGGACGGCTCAAGCGCGGTTAGATTACAGGTCAGGGATCATTCTCCACTTCTCATTTGCCCTTTTTTGAACTTCTTTTTCGTGTCCGTTCGTGTGACTTCGTGGATCGTTTCTTATGACTCGGCCAAGCGAACGATCCACGAACAAACACGAAGCACCACGAAAATGAGATCCAAAATGACCAATGAAAAATGTCAAATGAGAAATGGAAAATGATCTCCTCCTGATCTGCAAATTCCCTTCACCTCCCCGACAAAGCCTGCTTGTACCCCGTACGGAAAGCGATCCAGTCTGCTTCGGTGGCCTGCGCAAAGCCATACCAGTGTCGCTCGAAGCTTTCAGTAAGTTGTTTTACGTTACCGTAGAGCGGCTCCACGTCGCGTATCGTGCCCAGGTAGTCGCGATTAGTTTTGTGCTGTGCGAGGCTAAGAATCTTGCGGTCACCCAGCTCGACCAGTAGCGCGACGTAAGCTTTACGAATCGCCGCGCGAAGTTCCCCACGTCGTGCCAGCGCCTCGGCGTCGGCCAACAGATCTACCGACGACTGATCGGGTTCGAGTTTCTCGCCCAGAACGATCATTGGGCCGCGTTTGTCCTTCTTTTTTGTTCTTCGTTTACGAAAGACACGCGGGGCGAAGAGTTTGACGGCGTATGCTATAACGACCAGCGCCAGCACTATTACAAAGATCTGTGCCACGGTAGTTAATAAACTGGCCTTGCCGGGAGCCAGCTGTATGGGCTTGGGCAAAAAGCTCTCAATCCATTTCATCAGGTCGCGCCACAACCGAGCGAGCGCGCTTACTTCCCGGCGGCCGCGAACGTACTCCGGTCGCAGAAGAATCTCGCCGAGTCTCTTGTTTGCGTCAGCTTTTGAGGTTCCAGCAGTAGATTTGGCAGCCGCTATTTCTTCAAGACGATGCGCCAGCGCCTGAAGGCGCTCGGTAATTTGTCTCAGTGAGTTGCGCTGTTCCGCTACCGGCGACCGCTCAAACTTCTCGAGTTCGCGATGGAGCCACGAATTGTCGACCTTGAAGTTGGTTTCATCCCACTCTACGTTTTCGGTCGCGGGCAAAACATTGCGAACTGCCGTCAGCGTTTCCGTGGTTCGCGTCGTGCGCTCCTCATCAGTTTCACCTTCATCGGAATGAGCCAGCGTATCGAGCGCACTGACGGCCTGCTGGACGTGCACATGGTACTCACTCAACGGCCTTGCCGAACCGATTACAGCGCAGAGGCTGATCAGGAGGATTGTGAAGAAGAAGCTTATCGCCCGAAATATTTTGATGTTTTTCTTTGGGAATAGGGTAGCGGGTGGATCCTGTTCGCGATCACATGTGTGGTGGATCATGAGGTCAGTACCACCGCGCGGTAGCGGGTGGGTCCACGTTCCCCACACGCGAGCGATCGAATACGACCCACCCGCTACCGAGACCGTGTGAAAACTCAACCTCTCATTCTCCCCAACATGAATGTTGGGGATCGGCGGCACCACGGACGAAATCGCAACCATTTCAATGGTTTCCTTCTTCGCGTCATTCCAAGCCATTCTGTCTGTCTTTTATCAATGCCATTGATTCGCGGTAGAGTCTTCTTAAAAACCATTAAAATGGTTCGGCGCAGTATAACGATGCGACCTGAACCCCAACATGAATGTTGGGGAGAATGAGACGTTGAGTTTTTCACACGGTCTCTACCGCGCGGTGGTACTGACCTCATGAGACGGCCGCTTGAATGATGAGCAGCCATTCGCTAAGCCCTGGTACTTTTGCCAGACGAGCTCCGTGGCGGAGGTGGCAGCGTCCGAGGATCTATGGAGATTGCCGGAGCATAAGGTGAAGCCACATTCAGCTCCGGCATCGGTCCCAACTGTCTGGAAGCCATTAGTTCGATATCGTAACCCTCGTGACGCACTCGCTCGTCTACATACAGTAGTGAGAGTCCGAGTATCCAGACAGGCGCCAGCAGAATTCTGCTGAGCGGCTCCAGTACGCCATTCCCAATCGCGTACCACGCCGGCCATTCCGCAGCGTTCCAGGGAGACGGATCAACACCATTGACGTACCCATACCATCCCAATGGTATGAGCAAGATCATCAATGCTGAATAGAAAGTAAAAACGACGAACAAAGTCATGGCCATCAGCCGGCGTACATTACCTCTCGCCAGCGAAAAGCTTCGGCTAACCGATTCGAAAACTCGTTTCCCTTCGACAAGCATTACCTGTGGAACATACGCTACCCGGCCTACGAAAAAGAAGAACAACCAAAAGGCGACAACTGTTCCCGCGACCGAGCCAATTAACCAGACTACAACTGACACCCAGGCCGGTGCTATTTGAGCGAATACCAGGGTCCCCACGGTTACGATTATTACCACGGTATACCAGCCGAAACCGGCAACCATGACCGAGATTCCAACCCAGGCCACCATTATCAACGTTGCTCCGAGCAGTCCCCAGAAACGCGAGCGAACCGCATCGTAAGTAGTGCGCATGGAGACTGGTTCATTCCATAAGAGGTGAGTGACAAGGTTGCGGGCCGCTCCTCCCATCACTATTAAACTGAAGATATAGCCACCAACAACAAGAGCTAACCCGATGGCCCCCATGAAGAAGTAAAAAACCAGCAATGCGCCGGAGGGAGTTACAAATACTGCACGCCAGGCGATGCCAGCCAAAACCCATCCGATGGCGGAAACGATCACTGGCGGCGCGGCGATTCGTATCAGTGTGAATAGATGACGACGATAGAGTCTCACCGCGCGATCGATAAGATCGCCGGCGCCGGGGGGCGCCAGTGGAAGGTGAGTTGCGCTGAAGTTCGACATTACTGGAAATCCGGGACTTCGCTGAAATTGAAATCGGTGAGGTTGAATGTCCAGTCAACCAGAGCGGGTCGAACTTCGGATTGAATTGAAAGTTCAAATTTATAAACGTGTGGCAGATTGAGCCCGCCTTCCAACTTGAAATCAGAGAACTCTTCTGCAGCATTGATCCTCGCGCTTGAAGATCTCGGGCTACTAGCGGATGGCAATGCTCCACCACCACCCCCGATCCTTTGCTGGTCGGTCGTGTAAATTGTCCTTTCATATTCGCTGCGAAGGTGCCTAAACGTCTCTGGGTCAAAGAAGAGGGTGATCTTCAGGTCAGAACCCTTGCGAGGCTTGTACTTAAGAGCATGCATTTGCTTCCCGCCGATTGTTTTAACACCTGAATATTCCAGCTTGGGCTTCTTGTCCTCAAGATTCAAGAGTGGCCAGGATGCGGAGAGTATTCCCCCGACGATGCCCTCCTTGAATAAGACGTCATTGGTTAGGAAGAACTGGGCCAATGACGTACGGAGGCCAGGTTTAAATTGGCTCGCGACAAAAGTTTTGCCATCGAACTTTAAAGATTCATATGGATAATCAGGAGAGTTGAACGTCATACTAATGAGGTTCATGCTCCCTTTCGAGGCCATCATAGCTTCACCGTCAACTTGCCCGGTACCACCCTGACGTACCGTCAAGAGACAAGTGCCTTTGATTTTCATATTACCCGCCTGCGATCGGGCTTCGCTTGGGCCAATCGACTCCAGATGCTTCGCGATCAGCTCATCTGGAGCGAGCTTTTGATTAGCGTTGCCCGGCAACACGGACAGGTTCATTCCCGTGAACGTGAAAGCGAGCACGAGCACTGTGGCTTGCTTGACTACCCGCATCTGTCTTCTCCATTCCATAGAGAAAATTTCAAAAGCAAGGAACCGGGGTCCTCATTATCCGAAATACTCTCCGTCACGCAAAGTAAAAAGCCGGGCGTTGTTTTTTCTAAACAACGCCCGGGAGGACACGTGATAGCGACTGCTGCTTTAACAGAGCCGCCACGAAATGCCTTAGAAGTTAAACTTAGCTGCTAACTGCAGGATGCGCTCGTTCGGATTACCTCCGAAGCTTGTTGAGGTGATTTTCCCAAAGCTCGTACTGTTGATGTCGAGACTGTTGGGCACAAAGAAGTTCGTGTGGTTGAACACATTGAAGGCCTCCAGCCGCAGTTCAAGGTTGAGACTCTCTGTGAACCTGGTCCTCTTGATGAGGGCTGCATCAGCGCTCCAGTAACGAGGGCCGTCAACCGGGGTCAGGCTCAAATTGCCGAACGTTCCTGCCGCTGGATGGGTAAGGAAGGCAGGATTTGCGCGCCCATCAGGCCCGATCAAGTTTGGATCAACGAGTAGCGGAAGTCCGGTTCTGGGATCACTGAACAGTCCTGTCATGCTCTGTAATTCAGAGAGGGTCAGAGTGGTATTCGGAGTATTGTTACCAGATCGAGCGGTACGATTTCGCGTTCCACGTCCGGAGATAAACGTTATCGGTCTGCCGGTTCTAATCTGAGCGATGGTGCTTACCTGCCAGCCGCCCAGGAACTTTCCAGAAAGTCCACCCCCATTAAAGAAGGTCTTGCCGGGACCGAAAGGCAGTTCGTAAACTGCGTTACCCTTGAGCACATGCTGGACATCCTGGTTATTGCGCTTCTTCTCGAGTACATCGCCGATTGCGAGATCAAGATAGGGGGCGAATTCGGCCTGGGCCTGTTCGGCGTTCGTGAAGGCCTTACTCCAGGTGTAGTTAATCTGGTAGTACCACCCACTGGAAAAGCGCTTTCGGATTTCAGCCTGGAGCCCGTGGTAGTCCGACCATCCACTGCTGCCAACATAGTCAGTAACGAAGGCGTTACCATTCGCCGGCAGGAAGAAGCTCGGGCACGGGCGCCCGGCGCCGGTTTCCACGCAAGGCTGTGCAGTGTTCATAAAGGTATTGCGGTTGGCGCCAACATAGGTCGCGGCAAGCTCTCCTACTTGACCCTGGCTAATCAGGTTCCTGATTGTGGCATTCGTCAGGAGCCCGCCCGAGCCAAGTCTCGGAAAGATGGTCAACACTCGGCAGCCAGTCGTTGCCGCCATGGCTGCGGTGCAGGCCGGGTTCCCAAACTGGGCCAGATTGGATTGCGCCCGAAGGAAATCATCGAAAAAGCCATTCTCGAAGATCCGTACCTGATTGGTGTCAATTCCGCGAGTCAGTTGGACTCCGCGATTGCCCACATAACCGACTGACAGCGCGGTGTCCCGGAAAATTTCGCGGTCAATGCCGACATTCCATTGAGCGGCATACGGCGTGGCAAGGTTAAACTCAGTGGTAAAGAGAGTAGGTGTCTGAGTAAGGCTGAGTTGATTGACCAAGGTACGAGGAACCTGGAAAGCAGGCGTCGGCAAAGTGCTGATCCCGCCTCCGCTCACCGTGCCGGTGAGATTAGTCAGGGTGAGCGTTGATGCCAGACCCGCATTCCCGGCCACGGCGGCATTGTTGAGGACCGTAGCGTTGTTGTCGATGGCATAGGAGATGGCGAAGCCGCCACGTAGCGACGTCTTGCCATCTTTGAACGGATCCCACGCCATGCTAAAGTTAGGCGCAAAGTTGTTCATATCCCTTGCCAGGAAAGGCCGCCCGGTGCCTGTGCCGGCAAAGTCAAGCACCGCATTTGGATCGTTGAGAACGTCAAGCGATGTATCTCTGGGCATCAAGCCCAGGCCGTTCCTTTCGGTGATCGGACTTATATACTCCCACCGTAGTCCGAAGTTGAGCGATAAGTTGGGTCTAATGCGCCACGTGTCGCCCCCATAGAACGCCAGCGTGTTGTAGTCAAGGTGACGAACTGTACCGACTCCACGAGTAAATCCCGAGGTGCGGTCGGACACGTTGAAAGTTTGAGTACCTGCTCTTACTGCGCCGGTAAGATAAGCAAGAAGGTTGGTAGCATTCGTGAACTCAGTACTGGAAATGCCCCCCGGGAAATTGGCTGTGTTGTTTCCCACAGGCGTTGGATTAGTGGTCGTGTTAAAACCAACTGTGAACTGAGGCACGATGCCGCCATCATTGAAGGTCCGGATCCGGACCATGCGGCCCAGGAAGCCGAATTTGAATACGTGACTCCCCTTAACCACGGCAACGTTGTCCATAAAATCGTAGGTTGTTGGGGTGCGGCCTTGTTGCAGGAAATTTTGAATTGGGTTCGTGATCCCCAGATCAAACACCAGTCGATACCCAATATCGAAGGTCTCCCGGTTGACAAAAGAGGGCGTACTCTTGGCAAAGCCGGCTCGGAATTCATTGGTGATGCGTGAGGTCAGGCTCGAATTCCAGGCAAACGAGGCGCGAGGCCGGATTGATTGCTGCCCGCCGCCAGGTAAACCTGGGAACTGTTCACCGATATTGTTCAACGCGACGTCGTTTGGAAGGATGGAGACAAAGCGAGAGTAGATCGCCTCTACCCTGTTTGACGAATTGATGTCGTAGTCGATGCGGAAACCGATGTTCTTGCCGGTACTGCCGTTGGGTGTGTTGAAACGGAAGCCCTGCGTATTGCGCGTATCTCCCGCGTCATTATTATTCGATGCTGGAGTCAGATTTATCAGCGTCTGAATTCGGGGATCAATGGTTCGCCCTGAAAGAGCTAACAGATTGACGGTCTGCATTTGACCATTGTCGGCACGAAGGTAGGTGAAGTTCCCCTGACGTGCACCCGCGGACAACACTGTGCGCAGCGGCGTAAAGTCCTGGGTAGTGTTCGTCTTTTCGTAGAAAAAGTAGAAGAAAAGCTTCTTCTTCAGCGCCAGGGATGGGCCACCTTCACCGAAACGTGGCACAGCGAATGGGCCGCCAACCGTGAACCCATACTGATGCTGAAGCAACTTCGGTTTCGGCAGACCGCCCGCGTTGTTGAAGAAACTGTTCGCGTCAAATCTGTCGTTTCGATAGTAATCAAAGACGTCGCCATGGTAACTGCTTCCGCCACGTGGAGTGGTAAGCTTGACCTGGGCAATTCCCAATCCCTCATCCGCACCTGCGTTCTGCGTAGTCAATGAGAACTCAGCTACACCGGCCACGCTGGGCGTGTTCACACCGAAGAGCGAGTCAGTGCGCACCAGGTTGTCGTTGATCGAGATTCCGTCCCAGGTGATGTTTGAGAAGGATCCGCGCAGGCCGTTTATTACGGATTGCCGAACGTTGGTGTTTGTATTTACGCCGGCGGCGCCCCCAGCCAGGTTTATCGGGTTTCGTCCATTAAGCGGCAAGTCCTGCACCTGCCTGACGTCAATCAGGGTGGTGAGTTTGGAGTCTTCCGAGCGAATCAATGATTGTGCCTCGGAAGCAGTGACGGAAACGGTTTCAGTCACGCCGCCTGGCTCCAAATCTATGCTCAAATTCGCGGGAGTGCTGACGTGAACTGCGACGTTTCGCACCTCGGCTCTCTTAAAACCGCTGCGTTCAGCGCTGACCGTATAAGTGCCCACACGCACATCGGTGAAGATAAAGTACCCGTCATCATTGGTTAAAGTTGTGTTTTCACCTTTCGTGCTGGTATCCACCAGCTTGATGGAGACTCCTGGAACGACCGATCCAGTTGAATCCTTGACGGTTCCACTCACACGGGTATTAGTTTGCGAGAATGAAAAGCAAAAAGTCCCCATCAGCAAGATGGCGAGGGACGCAAAGATTGCCGGCCTTGCGAAAACTCTCACTGGGGAAGTTGAAATTTTCATAGTTGGCTCCTTATATGGGAACGGGGTTGTTTGCCAGGGCAAAACCCGTCTCTTTCCGCCGGCCTAAAGAGTCGCGATTCTATCTATTCTTCTTTGGCGAAACGTACATAGAGGCAGGAGTGCCGACACTTTTTGCGCTTTTTTTGTTGACTGGCAATGCTCGTGCCGCGGCGTGCTCAGCGAGCAACCTATGAATTTGTTAGGCTTTAGGCGACACCGTTCAATTTCCCAGCCATAAATTTGGATATCCTCCGAAATTTCGGACATAGACGAGACTGGGCTGGAGTCATCAAGAGAAATTGGTGAACCCGGGGGGAGGATCAGGCGCGTGAAAAAACAGTGAAAGCCGCCGGTTGGTAGTGATCAACCAACCGGACGGCGGCCAGGCTTCTCTTGTGCGAGTCAATTTTCAGATGTGACGATGGAAATCCTCTTGATGACTTCAAACTCAAGACGGAGTTTCATTCTCACGGCAGATGTTTGACAAACAAATCTCCAAAACTCTCGTGTGAAACGCAGAGACGGCCAGCGCTGGTCCCGGTTGGTGATGAATTCACTGCCGAGGGTACGCCAGAGGTTGCGAGCCCAACGTAGGTACGAATCGGTTTGAGCTGGTGATGTAAACGGGGCGGGGAGTACAGGCAGGCATAAAGCATGTAAAGAAGTACCCATTGAGGTGGCTTCGATGAGTGGGACGGCGGGCCCTTCTGGTCCGCCGTCCCACTCATGTCGGCCATGCGCGAAGAGGTAGCTGCGCCGGGCCTCGTTGCTAGAAGAGGAGCTTGATCTGGTAGCGAATCGTACGGCCGCCACCATCTGAAGCCGGTGTGTCCGCGTTAAGAAAACGTCCCGCTGCTGTCACAGCGACATTGGAGCCGACGGTCCCGCCTGCAGGCGTGAAGGGACTGACACTTCCCTGGGTAAACTGCGGGTGGTTGAAGGCGTTGAAGAACTCCGTACGGAATTGGATGCGCACATTTTCCGAGAGCCGCGTGGTTTTCTGAATATTGATATCGAAGTTGTTGGTTCCGGGTGAACGCTCTGTGTTTCGACCCAGCGAGCCAATGCGCCTGACCGCTCCCGGCAGGCCAAACGTGTAGGTCGGGTTCGCAATGAACTCCGCCGTGTTCGGATCAATCGGAGCGTTGCTCGCATCAGGGTTGACATAGCCGGTGATGAAACCTTGAGCATTTACAGTCGGGACGGCCCGTACACCCCGCTGCCCGTTCGGGTTGTGGTTGGGCCGATCCAGGCCGCCGATGCCATTCGATTCGAGACCGTTGGCGACCGTGAACGGCACACCAGACTCGAAGGTCGTGACACCCGAAATCTGAAAGCCACCCAGAATATGTCCGATGACTCCACGCTGTTCCCTGAAAAACGGAACCTCATAAACATATGTGAATGACGCCCTATGCGGGCGGTCGAACAACGATACTGCCCGGTCGAGCCGATCGCCACCAAATACGGCCGGAACGGCAAACAATGAAGTGCCGGTACTGACGCCGCCCTGCGTAAAAACCTCACTGGCGTTGTCAATATTCTTCGACCATGTGTAGGCCCCGGTGAAGGTGAAGTTATTGGCAAAACGGCGTGTCAAGTTAAGTTGTCCCGAATGATAAATCGAGGAACCACCGTTGGTGCGAATCGTGCGTCCACCCTGCGCGTTGTCCAAACGCCCTGACAACGCACCGGTATAGCCCGGAGGCGTGATGCGTAGATCCGGTGGCACGAGGGGATTTGCATCCTCATTGATGTAGAGTCTGGTTCCCTTCGAGCCGACGTAGGACATGTCCAGAATGAGTCTGTACGGCAACTCGCGCTGGATGCCGAGCGACCAGCGTTGATAGTACGGATTGACCAGTTTTGGATCGATCAGCGTCTGGGCGCTCAGCGGACTCAGCGGCGCCGCAACGGTCGGAAACTGGCTCGTGAAGCTGGATAGACCGCGCGGGTTCGCCGCGCTGACAACTGAAGGTACGTTGGTAGAAATGATATTGGGAGAAGAAACAGCAGCGTTTGAGGCGATGTTGTTGAAGAACGAATCGTAACCGATCTGATAACCGGCGCGAATCACCGATTT
>JBGSWR010000002.1:0-23112 GCA_041751855.1 Pyrinomonadaceae bacterium | reverse complement strand
CAACTAGAATCGCGTAAACAAGCAGATGAGTATCCGCTAGACCTGTTCGCGAAATTTTCAACTCTTAGAAGATTTGCCTACTCGGTACGACACCTTTGATTTTGGTAACGCAAAACGCTTTTCTTCACAGCTTCTAAAGGTAGGGGTGAATGAGAGCTGCTGCGAGCCCCTCTCGTGGATTTGAACCCACAGGCGCGTGTGAGCTCCTCGGAACCAGGGCCATGCTGGATCGTAGTCTTCAATTTTGACACATTAAGGTCAGATGGATAAGCCACACTTAACAAATAAACAATTCGCTGAGACAGTGAAGTCGGATAGCACACAGGATATCGATCCGGCACACGCTCAAACTCAGGCGCTACGCGATACTCAGATCGATTCTCGGCGTCCCTTAACCTCAGAAGGACCACTTTTTAAAGAATTCGACGGATACATCATTGAAAGCGAACTCGGACGAGGTGGCATGGGTGTAGTCTATCTTGCGCGCCAGATCGGTCTGAACCGGCGGGTTGCACTCAAGATGCTGCATGGCCATTACGGCCCAGAAGAGCTGAAACGGTTTCAGGAAGAAGCGGAGACTGCGGCCGGATTACACCACAACAACATCGCTCAAATTTACGAAGTTGGTGAGCATGATGGTGTCCCTTTTTTCTCGATGGAATACCTCGAAGCCGGTTCACTTGCAGATCGGCTGCGCAAAAAGTTGCCGTCTCCGCGCGAAGCGGCGAACCTGATGATTAGCGTTGCGCGTGCCTTACACAGTGCGCATCAACGCAATGTGGTGCATCGCGACATGAAGCCAGCCAACATCCTGCTGGATCCTGACGGTGTTCCCAAGGTCGCCGATTTTGGCATCGCAAAACGTCTTGACGAGGATCTTCAACTGACACGTACGGGTGCCGTGATTGGAACTCCCATCTACATGGCCCCAGAACAGGCAAAAGGGAACAGCCGCCACGTTGGACCAGCCGCTGACGTCTATTCATTGGGTTCAATTCTCTACGAAATGCTTGCCGGGCGCCCACCGTTCTTACCCGAAGATAGCGACTCCGCCATCACACTGCGTGTTCTCACAGAAGACCCGGTTGCACCATCGCGACACCGGCAAAACATCCCGCGCGATCTGGAGATCATTTGTTTGAAGTGTCTCGAAAAAGAGCCGCGCGATCGCTACGTCAGCGCTGCCGCGTTTGCAGAAGATCTTCGTCGCTTTATCGACGACGAATCGATTCTCGCCAAGCCTCCCAATAGAATTGTCAACACAACGAAGTGGGTGCGGCGACATCCATGGAAGTTTGTCGGGACCACGATCAGCGTATTAGCAGCCTTCGCGGTTATCGCGCTGCTCACGAATTGGGAACTCTATAAACGCCCGCGTTTTGAGTATGCGAAGAACGTGATGTGGGTTAACGGTAGCCTGGAGCCAGAGACAAGCATCAACACCGACAGCCTTTCCCACACTGCGGCCTATGTGCAGTTGACGCGCCGTGGCAGATTCGGCCCGGTCGTTAAGGCTGAAGTATTGAATCCACGTGGCAATCCGGCAATATTACGTCGGACTTTCATCGAGGAGATGATTCCGCTCTACATCGAAGGCTTAGCGGGTGCTCATCCCTACAGTGAGAAGCTTCCAGAAACGACCGTGGTGGAGTTCTCGATTGAGGATGGCAAAACGCGCGAAGCAGTCGGACATGATCGTACTGGTCAGGTGAATTGGCGGATCATTTATGACCGAACTGTTTTAGCTGATTCAACTGCGCGCGCCCGTTTCGTAAACCTGCGCGGTTTTGATTCCAACCGAGGTGGCGCGTCGCACATGGAATTCGAACGCGATGCTAAGGGTCGTGATGTGAAGATCCGCTTCTTGAATGCTGCCGGCAAGCCAACTCCCAATGGAGAGAAAGTGTACGGCTACAACCTGGCTCGAGATGAGTCGGGTCGGATCGTCCAGTTGTTGAATGTGGGAGCAGATGGTCAGCCAGCGCCGAATCGAGTCGACCTTACTGGCTTCAATCTGAAATGGGAGAAAGATGTTCGTTTCGAACCGTGCGACGCAAAAGGACAACCGGTCGTTTGGATCGGTATTAGTGCGATAGTTACCGAGTTTGATAGTTCCGGGAACCCCATACGTACTTCAAATCTCGGGGCTGATGGACAACCGGTGCGCGACGACGCCGTCGAATGGTCAGTGCTGACAATGAAGCGCAACGAGCATGGTGAAGTCACGCAGCGCACTTTTTATAAGGCTGATGCTGACGGCGCTCTGAAACAGATCAGTAATGCCGACATTTCATATGATGAGTTTGGGCACCCGGCTGAGATCAAATTCAACGGTACGACGTCCTGGCACAGCGCCTATCAATCCGATGTGAACGGCAACGTGGTTGAAGAAAAGTTTTTCGATGCTCAAGGCTCGCCCGTGGCGGGCGCATCGGGATACGCAATCAAGCGCAGTAGCTACAATTCGAGTTCACAAGGGCTCCGAGTTGAGCACACCTACTTCGATGCGGCGGGCAATAAGACCTACCACACGGGCGGATATCATCGCTTGATCGACGAGTTTGATCCCACCGGAATACTAGCGCGACAGACGATGGACGAGCACGATCCAGCGCGGTTTAAGTATTACCGGTTTGTTGGTGAGCCAGAGTTTGATCCTCAGGGTCGTATTCGTCACAGCCAGTCGCGCTTCGAGGACGAACAAGGTCAACTGGCGACCAACGCCGGTTTACCCTACACCGCCATAGAAAGTATCTACGATGAAAATGGTCGACTGAGCTTTGAATGGAAGACCGGTTGTCATGTGCCGACGTTCGGAGGTCCAGTAACCCGAGTCGACAACGAATGGAATTCCAACGGCAAGCTCAAGCGCACGGTTCAACAGGTGTATGATTCGGATCGACAACCTTTAGCAAAAGCCTCCAATGGCCTACCGGCGCGCTATGAGGAAGAGTTCGATTGGATGGGAGAGCGTGAGCGTATTTATGAAACCGGGTTTGAAGAAGATCTTGTTGGCTTTAGCACGCGCGAAGCGAAATTTTCCGGCGGCAATTTGCAAAGCGTGACATTTACGCGGAGCGATGGCAGCCGAGTGAATTCTGTGCGGGTCATCATCACCGAAGTCATTCCTCCCGAGAATCAACCCAAGTCGGCGGAGTTGAAGGCAGGCGATCAATTAGTGGCTTTTAACGGAAGGCCAGTCACCAGTGCATACGGATGGGTCTACGCTGATTTTGGCGGAGGCTGGATCGAAGTCACGCGGAACGGCCAGCGCATTCGCATTAATGATTTCAACCCGGGGCCTGTGGGAATCTTCCTCGAGGATCTGGCGACACCAGTCAAGCGAGCACAGTAGAAAGTCGCGCACCCTTTATATCATTCGACCCGTCCAGGGTGCGAGACCCCGGAAACTTGGATCACACGACGCGCCCGAGTCTCTGTCCACGCAGGCCTCACCAGTCGCTGCGAAGCTCTGAAAAATCAAGTCTCAGCAACGATGGGTCGTGATTTGCCCAATCCGTAGGATCAGGATTGTTCGGCACTTTTACGCTCGGGGTTCTGATCCTTATACCCATAACCGCCGACTAGGCGCACGCTTTGCCCCTTCGACTGGATGGCCTCTTAGTGGCACCCCCGGTCTTGGCAGGCGGAAGACCCACCTAAAACTAATCCGAAATACTTTCTCCAGAATCGTCAGAATAAGTGGAGAAGCAAATTCGGCCGATTTCTGGAAGGAAAGGTCAACAAACGAGAAGGAAGAGTTCTGCACACCTTATCTTCAACGTTTCGTTGTTTGTAACGACACTCAGTGCGACGCGACCTTTCTCCTTTCGCTGTCTTGGGTTCCGTAGTTCTGACGAATACAGGGAATATGTGAGTCTAGAACTGCGATTGATTTAAGGAGATCAATCACCTTGCGTTTATCCACAAAGTCAAAGTGGCCGGTAAATGGACCAAGGTCATTGATGAGGATTTTAGGACGAACGCAGTGAACCGCGCCGCCTTAATCAGGTGAACCAGGCTGGGGGATTCCGTCAGCATTGCTTATCCTCTCATTAACACCTCACTTCAGTGAGGTGTTGCGGTCCGGGCTTATTTCCGGGAACCGTTTCAACGGTTTCCGTTCATTTGCGCAACGCGATGCTACCCCGTCGGGCTCTGCTCCGTTCCGCCCACCTCACTAAAGTGAGGTGTTAATGAGAAGAGAACTTAGCCAACTAGTTTCCCTGTGACATTAGACGCGCCTGCAATCCAGGAAGCGACGCCGGCACTCACCCGCGTGCATCTTCGCACGCCTGCAGATCATTGTGGGTGTGACCTGCCGCAGCAAACCTTCATGTAGCCCATTTCGGCTAACATCACCGTGGACGCCCAAAAAACAAGACATAGCCGTCGGCGTCCTTGAGCTCGAAACCGCGCAAACCGTCATGAGTGTCCTTCAGTGGCTCGGAAAACTCGACATTGCGCGAAGCAAACTCGGCCGCCAATGAATCAGGATCCGGGACATAAAGGTATGCGTCCCAGCGGGCGCCTGGCTCTCGCTTGTAGTTCGGCAGTGGCTCAACGCCAACGTCCTTGAGCATGATCATCGCTCCGCCTCTGCGAACGATGCCGAAGAAGGGATCGTCAGCAGGCTCCTGGAAAATGATCTCGAATCCAAGCCGGTCGCGGTAAAACGAAAGCGATGACGGAGCGTAGCTCACGATAAAAAAGGTTGAGATGCCGGAAATCTCTGCTTGTGTCATGTGGACCCATCCTCCGTTATGCCAACGCCAGGCATCACCGGTGTCCATGCCGTTGTTCCGCTTTCTCTTCAAAAGCGGTAAATAAATTCATCTGCCCAGTGGGCCTTACAGATCGCGTGGGCTCGTACCAAAGTACAATAACGCTGGCCGCTGCTTAAGCGACATAGAACAACTCCACCAAGAGCCTTTCACCTCTTTTCCACCTTACCCATCCGACACTATTCGCTCCTGCTTTACCTGTTTCAAATGTTGCGTCCCACTTTATCTTTAGCCACTCGCCCTTAACCTCGACAGGATGAAAGGAGACGTTCGGCTTAATGCCCTTTTTCGAACGGCCTCGCGGGGTTTCAAGCACCGGATTCTTCTCTTGATTAAATCCGACGGAAAAGACTTTCAGAATGTGATCCGCCCAAGTTTCAAATTTCAGGGAAGGATCGTCTGATTTTACGTACCTTCCTCAGCCCTGTATTCTCATTAGCTATATAACCTCATAGCGACCGAGTTCTTTCTTGACACATTTGAGTGCAAGCAGAAAATAGTCCGGGTTGAATGCGAAGGGTCGAAAGTCCTCAAAGGCGTACTCGAAATTGCCATCACTATCATCGTAATAAAACGAAAATTTGTGCCAAAGGCTCCCATCCTCATTATAGAGATGAATGTAGTCTTTCTCACCGTAGGCCTTACTCAGCACGATTAGGCCGAGCGAATTGCTGGTCGTTGAGACCTGTATTCCCGCACCACTCGGGCAAGGAGTGAAGATTAAGGCGAGCGATAGAGTTACAAGTTTTGACATTGCACTATCCATGACCGTTACGGGCAGCCGCAAAGAGAGCCTCAGAAAGAGTATCTCCCAGAATGTGGGCCGAATCGGGTGGCCAATGTTCATCTGGCGTAAGAGGCGCGACGGTCCTGCGTTGAGAGTTGAGATCCACTCCTGACTCGACGATCGCCTTTACCTCTTCCAAATTGCCCAACGCCGCGGACCCGATAAAGGTTAGTGGGCCGGCGCCACGCGAGAGTAGAAACTCGGCTACATGTTTGCTACCCATCCAGGCGGCCCACTCCAGTGGCGAAGCACCCCAGGAGGTCTTGGCCGTGATGTCTGCTCCCGCGTCCACCAAAACCCGCGCCACATCGATGTGGTCCAATTCTGCCGCCCAGTGCAGTCCGGTCTTGTCGAAGCCTTCGGCGACACGAGCCAATTCGGGATTCGAGCTAAGCATCTCGGACACTCTCTGAGCGTCGTTTTGTTTCACCGCCTCCAAGAACTGAGATGTTTCATTCATATCAAGCTCCGAGTCGATTGGAAAGCGCAACGCCGTGAAATTGTCCTATATTTAGTACGCGACTCGATCTCACCTCAATCGTTAATACCCATCCCATTAATTTCGCTTCTTTTGCCGTCGTAGATAGCTTCTGACAGGTGCAGCGACAGTTCTAGCATTGATGTTATTGTCAATGCAGTACGGCGTCTTAAACCAGTCAGGTAATCTTTTGACGCCCCTGCTGGAATTACAGGATTTGCAACAGATGACAATATCGCACTCTTTCAATCCTTTCAGCCAATAGAATGGACCATCAAAATTCAAGTGCTCAATTGTTGCGCAATAACCACTGTTTTCCCGACGGTAGGGGTAAGTCATATTTCTACGACAGTAGGCACAAACTCTGTCACGCATTCTTATCTCTGAAAGCACTTCTTGGGGAATTCCAAATCTGTTCTTCGCCATAGAGTATTTTCTCCATGAACTGAGTGACTCGGTAAAAGACCCGCCCAACCGGATAGAACAATTGAGGTAACCTCGTTCGTTCATGCCTTAGCCTTTCGCCATCACATTAAAGTCTTAGTGATTAGCGCTTTGTTGCATCGGCAGAATCAGGCACGCTGTAGACCGCCTTACCCGCATCGTCGAGGAATTCAAGTTTGGCCAACCCCTCAGGCGACACTTCCATACGGATTCGTGGCTTACCTTTGAGGTCAGACATCAGCAGCACAGTCGAATTGTTGCGATATTTGCCGAGAAAAAGTCTGTTGGTTGCCAGTTCATTGTTGTCAATCAACGCTTGAATGGCAGCTTTCCGCTTCGCTTCATCTGCTATTTTACTGGCCGCCTCGTATTTAGCATTCACCTCATCTGCCGGAAGATTGGGTTGTTGCCACATCTCCAAGCCAGTCGTGTAAGTCCCGTTGTCGCTTTCCAAATGCCTGAATCCAATGGTCTGGTCGTTTCTAACCTTGTCCCAGGTAAGGGAGCCGAAATGTCCCTTTCCACCATTATCACCGAAGATCAATCCGCCCATTTCGTCTCCCAAATGATTGAAGAAGATCATCCCCGGCGGGCGCGGTCCTTTTCTTTCTATGATCTTGCCATTGACAATACCGGGATGCTGTCGTTCCTGATTGGAGATCACCATTCTGAGTTGACCGTCCTTCTCGACGATGTTGATGCGCTCGACATCGATCTCCGCAAGCTTCTGATTTCGACTTTGCATCGTGAAAGCGGAGGCAATCAGTACAATAAAGCTGAGCGTGGCAATGATCGCGTAGATCTTTAAGAACCGCACTTCTTTTTCGAGTGTGGACTGCATGTAACAACTCCGTTTCTTGTTTGTTGGCAAGTTGTTTGGGTTATCTTCGGAGCAAAATCCCCATGCGGAAGTGCGGGATACTTCCAAATCCAGCCCCGTGCCGAGACTCTATCAAGAATCGATAATCGAGAGCTCATTCACACCTCACTTCAGTGAGGTGGCCATGGTTGCGAGCTCTTCCGCAAACCGTTTCAACGGTTTCCATCTTTTCAGGGTTAGACTTTTGTACAAGGGAAACCGTTGAAACGGTTTCCCTTCCGACGCTCGCTAAAAACACCTCACTGAAGTGAGGTGTTAATGAGAATTATACTGACCTTCGAATTCTATAACCTAAGCTTAGGGAAGTAGTATTAATAAGACACTTCCTCCTACGATCAATTCTTTGGCAGTGTCTTCACCGTGTTAGGGAATTGCCCGACTGCAACTCGTCCATGCATCCGGGTTGCGGCCAGGGTCGCGCCCTGCCCCTACCTTACATCCCTCTTGTTTGCTTCCCGTTCAAAATAATTCCCTTCGTATGCTCCTCTTCCTTTAGCAAGAGCCCACAGCCAGGCTGCGATATACGCCGGGATAAATGCCGGTCCCCATACCTCGCATTGCCGGACGTGCGCTCGCTCATGTTGCCGCGTCACCGAGAGAGTCCTCTCATCGAGCCCCAGCACGATGTGGCCCAACGTTAATGCGCCAGCCCCGCCCCGGATGGGAACACAATACTTTAAAATTAAGGTTATCAGTCCACTATGCAGCTCAAGAACACCAGCGACGACACATATCCGACCTCCGGTGAGAATCGCTAATGGCACAAAAGGAAGGCCTAAAAGAGTATTTGGTAAGGCCCAGATGTAATGGTGTAATTTTAAGTTCCGGATTCTCTTAATCGCTGGTCACCTCGTTAGCGGCAAACGTTTAATTCCAATTTGCTTATGTAACCACTCCGCGCGATCAGTCGACGCTTGAAGATCATTCACTTCATGTCCCGTGTCATACCATTTAACGCTTTTGGGCTCGCTGGCCGCCTTAGCGTACTTGAGCATCGCTGTCTCATTAAAATAGCGCTCAAATCTCGCAAATTGAAAAAGTAGTGGCGTAGGCGCGGCATACGGCACGTATTTGATAGCGTCCAATACGCCTGTAATCTTGAAGTAATTATCCCTTTGCTGCTGAGTCGTGCTTTCACGAAAGCCTACAAACTGGGGATCATCGCTCTCCAACATCATAGTCGCTTCGGAAGGCACTCCGGCAATAAGCACGGCAGCTCTAACCCGGTCGTCAACCGCTGACAGTATTGCCCCCCATTGAGCACCGAAACTGTGCCCCACGTAGGCGATTCGATTGTGATCAATATCTGTCCGAGTTTGCAGGAGGTCTATAGCTCGACGTAAGTCAATAACTGTTTCGACACGAAGATCACGAACTGCTTCGCCCTGATCCGGTCGAGCCGTTCGGCGCCATGGAGCAGGACGAACCCATGGATAATCTATCAAGATAGAGACCGCACCAGCTTTCGCATATTCAATTGCCTCCGAAAGAAATTCTGTTCGCGTTCCATACCCCCAATGCCCAAAAACTATACCGGCATAGCGACCCTTATTGACGGGTTCCACAGAATAAGCGGTAACGCGTCCGCCTTGTGGGCTGGCGTAAGTTATATCCCGGATCCGAACACCGCTTCGCTCTATAACGGGGCCCTCCTTTACATCAAGCGGCTCCTTCGGATCGTAATCGTAGAGACGGCGTAGCTGATTAAAGGAGGCATCCTGTGCAAATACTGCGGCGAAAGGCGTGACTAACGCCAAAAGCAGCCAAAGAACTCTTTTCATATTGGCTCTCACATTTACTCAAGGACAAGCGTCACGGTTGGGAAGAAGTGTTCACCACTTCGCAGCCACGGATTGGCGGCGCACCACTGCGTCGTTAACCTGACACCGGTTTCGTTATTGGAAATCCCTCAGCATTCGGCACGCTCTCAGCCTGATGAAAATGTCGCTTCTCATGCACCACAATGATCCTATATGTGGATTCCGGCGATAAGGACTTGATGAGCATCCAACCAAAGAATTCGGGCAGGAGCGGAACCCTCTCCCAGAGATTGCGCGGCTTTTCACCTTTGATGATCTGCTCGATCATCGAAAAGTACGACTTGTTCGTCGTAATTGCGCTGATAGTCAACACGAACGTATACGCAAGGCTCGCCAGAATAACACTCACCTCTCGACTGAGGTCCTCTTGCCCTTGGCCACCATATAGAAGAACCATTGCAAAAACACGAGTGGTATAACGCTACCGGCAACATCAAGCATGCTTCGTCTCCCAACAACAGCTAAAACGATGAGTAACGCACCGACGGTGACCGACAGCAGAAGGCAAATCTTCATCACCACTTCGGCCTTGGGAACAGCGGGTTGCAAAGGTTCACCAAGTTTTTCCGAGTTGATATGCCGCGTCATTTCTCTATCGATAACGAGCTAACTTTGTAATATCTGGTTGCCTAAGTCTTACTTCACTCGCTGAAGCGTCATCTCATGAAATTGACGCCAGCTCTTTCCATCCTGTGATATCTCTCCTTTCTCGAACCATTCCCCTTTTTCTGTTAGCTTTACCGTGTACCGGATGCTGGCACCTTGAGGCGTCAAAAAGGCCCATTGAAAGCCGTCCTCTACAAACGTCGCCTCCGCGTCTGTGCTTCGCCCTTCTGCCAAGTATGACTTTATACGGTACAGCTTAGCGTTGGCATCATATGACACAACAGCCAGAGCATTATGGACCACGACCTCCTGCTTGCCGGCAACCTTAGTCTTGCCGAGCCCTTCGATGATTAAAATCATACCTCCGAGCTTGGGCTCGGCTTTTTCTGTTATCGGAGATGTTCGGCGCTGTCCCGGGATGAACTCTGTCCAGCCTTCTCCTTTCCACTCCCCAATGAGGAAATCGAGTTTCTTCATCTGTTCAAGTTGAGAAGATTGAGGAGTTTGAGGTAATACAGGAGCTTGCAAAAACAGCGAGAGTAACAAAGGTGCAATTATCTTCATCCAATCCTCCGTGAAGCAAACATTTTCGTTCGGTAATGTATCAGAGGGTAGTGATTTCTGTCTTTCGAGACCTAGCTCGCATCAGTCGCCTCCTTTTCTCGGACTAGGCCAGTATGCTGGCACCCGCCAAACGTCGGTTATCATCGGGCGCGCGAGCACGACTCCGGGATTCATGCGGAATTCCCTCCGCGTGCTTCGGGGGTATTCCCTTGTAGGCGGGCCTGAGTTTGGCCTTCAACCCGGCTTTCAGGAGCTTGCCCACCAGCCCGCCATCGCCCGGACCATAAAGGCCTCTGAGACTCTCGTTTCAGTGAGGCCGCAAACGGGACTCAAGTACGATAAGGCACTTCCTTCGCTCGGTATCCGTTAGGAACGTGCTGTCAGGCCACCGCGCGCATATGCGAATCGGTTGTTAGCTGCTCGCTTTTTTTTGCCGCCCTATCAAAAGCCCTCGAAGACGTTAATGCTACGATCAGGTAAGGTCGAAGCGGTCGAGATTCATCACCTTGTCCCACGCAGCGACAAAGTCATGCACGAACTTCTCCTTCGAGTCGGCCTGCGCGTAGACCTCCGAAAGGGCCCTGAGCCGGGAATTGTAACCGAAGACGAGGTCGACGGCGGTGCCGGTCCACTTCACCACGCCGGTGGCGCGATCGCTACCCTCGTACACGTTCGCATCCGAGGCGGATCGCTTCCACTCGATGCGCATGTCGAGCAGGTTCACGAAGAAGTCGTTAGTCAGCGTCTCGGGCCGGTCGGTCCAGACACCGTGCTTGAATTGCCCGGAGTTAGCGTTCAGAGCACGCATGCCGCCGATAAGGACCGTCATCTGGGGAGCGGTCAGCGTCAACAAATAGGCCCGCTCCAGCAGCAGTTCTTCCGGCGGCAGGTCCTCTCCGGAGTGGAGGTAATTACGGAACCCGTCGGAGCGTGGTTCGAGGACGGCGAACGACTCCACGTCGGTCTGCTCCTGCGAGGCGTCCGTGCGCCCCGGCGCGAACGGGACCGTGACGTCGTGCCCGGCATTCTTCGCCGCCTGCTCGACAGCCGCGCACCCACCCAGGACGATCAGATCCGCGAGCGAGACCTTCTTCCCACCGGACTGTGAGCGGTTGAAGTCCTGCTGGATCTTCTCGAGACTCTCCAACACCTTCGATAGCTTGGCCGGGTCGTTCACTTCCCAGTGCTTCTGCGGCGCAAGTCGAATCCGTGCCCCGTTGGCTCCGCCACGCTTGTCGGTGCCGCGGAAGCTGGCGGCCGACGCCCAAGCGGTGGAGACCAACTGGGAGATAGACAGCCCTGAGGCGAGGATCTTGTTCTTGAGGGCGACGATGTCTGCCTCGCTGACCATTTCGTGATCGACTGCGGGGACTGGGTCCTGCCACAACTGCGGCCCCGCTACCCACGGGCCGAGGTAGCGCGAGAGTGGACCCATGTCGCGGTGCAACAGCTTGTACCACGCCTTGGCGAACGCATCGGCTAGCTGGTCTGGGTTCTCGTGGAAGCGCTTTGCGATCGGCGCATAGATCGGATCCACCTTAAGCGCGAGGTCCGTCGTCAACATCATGGGGGCGTGCCGCTTCGACTTGTCGTGCGCATCAGGCACGGTGGTCTGGGCCTCCGGATTCGTGGGCGTATACTGCTTCGCACCGGCGGGGCTCGCCGTCAGCTCCCAATCGTACTTGTAGAGGTTGTCCAGGAACCCGTTATCCCACTTCGTCGGGTTATTGGTCCATGCGCCCTCGAGGCCGCTCGTGATCGTGTCGGCGCCCTTTCCGCAGCCGAACGTGTTCTTCCAGCCGAAACCTTGTTCCTCGAGGCTGGCGCCCTCTGGCTCGGGACCAATGTGCTGGGGAGCAGGGCCCGCACCATGGGCCTTGCCGACCGTGTGGCCGCCGACGATGAGCGCAACGGTCTCCTCATCATTCATCGCCATGCGGCGGAACGTTTCGCGGATGTACTTTGCTGCGAGGGCCGGGTCCGGATTGCCGCCCGGTCCCTCCGGGTTCACGTAGATCAGGCCCATGTGATCGGCGCCTAAAGATCCCTGTAGATGCCCCTCGGCATTGTGGCGCGCGTCGCCAAGCCAGGTGTCCTCAGGGCCCCACATGATCTCGTCGGGCTCCCAATAGTCGGGTCGCCCAAAACCGAAGCCGAATGTCTTGAACCCCATCGAATCGTAAGCCACGTTGCCGGCGAAGGTGATCAGATCGGCCCAGGAGATCTTCCGGCCGTACTTCTGCTTTATTGGCCATAGCAACCGGCGCGCCTTGTCGAGGCTCGCGTTGTCGGGCCAACTGTTAAGGGGGGCAAAGCGCTGCATGCCCTTGCCGGCACCGCCCCGGCCATCGGCGATGCGGTACGTGCCGGCAGCGTGCCAGGTCATCCGGATAAAGAGCGGCCCGTAGTGGCCGTAGTCAGCCGGCCACCAGTCCTGCGACGTCGTCATTAACTTGATGAGGTCCTGCTTGAGTGCTTCGACGTCGAGGGTCTTAAACTCCTCCGCGTAGTTGAAGTCACTGCCCATCGGATCTGACAAGGTAGAGTGCCGGTTGAGAATCGAGAGATCCAACTGATTCGGCCACCAGTCCTGGTTCGTCCTGGGCCGCGTCCGCTTGGGAGTCGGCGAGGGAATTACTGGGTTCTCGCTTTCGCTGACGCTAGCAGTCGCGTCCTTCGTATCAAACAGGTCCTTTTCAGACATGTCGGTCCTTTTCCTTTCTGGCTGATTCACTGTTCACACTATCCACGGACTTGCGTTGCGCAGCAGTAATAAGGGCTCCAAAATTATCGCCTTCGTTGGGTCAATTTTGCAGACCAGCGGTCCGCCGTGCAGTACGGGTTCGAGCAGAGGTTATTGACACGCCGAGAATCTCTTTTGCTTGCTTTTCAAACTCGTCTCTCATCCTGTAAGAATGCCCTCTGCCAGTCTGTATTCCGAGCAGCACATCGGGAGCTCTTAACGCTACGGTTGACGGGACTGACCAATCCGTAAGAGACGCGCTTCGCTGGCCTGTCGATCCCCTTGTTGACAGAGGCGACAATCCGATCTGCCACGGTCCGTTGCGTTTCTATCGACCCGTTGCTTACTTCGACAACAACTTTGCCAATTCGAAACCAAATAATCCCGTTCTCTGTTAATACGTAGGCCTCTTCACCTAGTTCTTTCAGGGGCTTGAAGCGCGGCACCGAAATCATGTGCAATCGAAACTGTAAATGTTTGGCCGCGTCATCAGGTGTCAAAAGATATTGGATACTGACAGTAACTCGGGTAACTCCTTTCCTGAGCTCGAGAAGTCGGTGGCTAGCGGTTGAAGAATGAGCAAGAGTCGTCACCTCCCAATTGAGATCGCTCAGGCGTAGATCATTTTCAATGCGGCACTGAATGCTCTTATCTATTTGACGGGCATATTCTCCACGCTCGATTTGAAAAACCTTTTCCTGATATGTAGTAGCTTGACCAATGATAGTCATAACCAGAGCAGCCATTGCGACAGATAAGATGTTCCTGCCTTTCATATTTGTAACTTCTGTCTGCGGTCTAACGTCAAAGTTGACCGGACGGCGCGATTTCATTAAACCTTCCACACCAGGATTCCAAGTGCGCGACCTCTTCGAGTCCGCACGTCAATGCCTTCACCAGCTTCGCTTGCTTTCCTGACGATCCCAGGAAGATGCGGGGATTTCTCATTGGATTTCTCCGGCTAGTCCTTTCATCCCAGGCGAACGACGAAGGCAGTCTTTGCCATTGCGGCAGTACTTGTGCAGTCTCCCCGCCAACCTACTAGTCCAGGCTGCCGCGCGCTCAATAAAGGCGATTCTCCTCGTCTTCCTTGATTATTCCTTCAAGGATCTCCACCGGCACCGGGATTGAAGCAGCGTCCTTCATCGTCTCGGCGAGCGTCGGCAGACCCTCGATCGAGGGCCACCGCTCCGGCTGCCAGAGGTGCGAGCGGATGATGCACTTCGCGCAGTGGAAGAAGGCTTCCTCCACATGGACGGCGATGGCTAGCGCCGGAGTCTTACCGTTGGCGACCATCGTTTCGAGCAGCTCTGCATCACCTACGACCTCGGCCTTACCACTAATGCGGAGTGTCTCGCGCTTCCCGGGGACTAGAAAGATCAACCCGATTCGCGGCGATTCAAACAGATTTCGAAAAGTGTCGAAGCGCTGGTTACCGGGACGATCTGGAATCACCAACGTCTTACTATCTAGCACCTTAACGAAGCCAGGGGCATCGCCCTTAGGCGAAATGTCCATCCGGCCTTCAGCGTCACTGGATGCAACGAACACGAAAGGTGCGCGTCCGATGAAGGCAAAGCAATGCCGGTCCAGTGATGTCATGGTCTTCTCAACCACGGGAGGAGCGACTGGGCCACCCATCAATTCCCGCAATTCCGCCTCAGACCGAACGACGTTGGTGAACTTCATATCAATTCCCTTCCCGACCTGTCGGCCGTCTAACGATGGCCTTCAGCTGCGGCGCGCGATCAGCATTCAAGCTGAAGGAAAGAAGTTACTTGAAAAGCACGCTATCGCACCGTCAGCTGCAAGGCTTTCTTCGATGCCGGCTCTTCATAAATCAAAGAGCGTAACCCACTCTGCCTTAGCAACCCTATACTTCAACCTATGAAGCAAAAAGCTGGTGACGTTGCGCATGTGCATTGCTCCGAACACAACGCCAACTGTCTTTTTATCTTTCCCGTTCGCTTCATCCAGATTTGCGCTATTACGAATCAACCTTCGATCCCGCTCATCAATCAAGAGGGCATCCAACTTGTCAAAATCATCGTACTGCAAAAGAACCTCGTTAGACGAAGGCAAGTCTTCAACCGCGATATTATCGGCAATTGTTTCTCTGGTTCCAAAGAGGAAGAGATAGATTACATAACCCGGCACCAGGAAAAATACTTGTGCCCTAAGGGATAGCGGAAGTCAATGACAATCCATACCTTATCAGCTCCGTCGTGTGACTTACGATAGCTGGTCACATGGAAATCTATCCGCTCCCGAAACTCAGGAGAGATTAGATCCTTGATGTCACCCACGATCCGAGTTCCGCCGCTCCGAACCGCGCCGGAGCTTTATAGAGACACTGGAATCTATAAACATCTCACTCCGCCGGAGTGAGGAACCCAGTCTTAGGTATAAAGATTTCATTCCTCCGGATAACGGTCTAAGGTGATGGTATCAGTAGCTATAAAGATTCAAACCCTTAGCGAGCCACGGAAACCCCTGGCGGCATAGTAGGATTCTGCACCGTTGTGATAAACAAAGACCGTGTTGTAGCGACGATCACAAAAGAGGGCACCGCCGAGTTTTCTAATCTCTGTAGGTGTTTTCACCCAGCTCGACGTCTTCGTATCGAAATTTCCAAGCTTCTGCAACTCGCGATATTGTTCTTCCGTTAAGAGTTCAATGCCCATCGCACCAGCCATATCAATAGCGCTATCTTTCGGTTTATGTTCTTTCCTTGACTCTAGCGCCTCACGGTCGTAACAAACGCTTCTACGACCTTTAGGACTCTCCGCTGAGCAATCATAAAAAATGTATTCGCCCGACTTTTTATCAAACCCGACAACATCCGGTTCACCGCTACTGCTTTCCATTTCATCGAGTGACCACAGTTTTTCAGTACTAGCTTCCAGCTTTGCCTGTACTTTAGCCCATTCAAGACCTTTGTGGCGGTTCATGTTTTTCTCAAAACGGGCTTTCAATGCTTTGAGTAGTTCTTCACGTTGTTTTGCTTTCATATCTTTTGCTCGTTGCATTTCTGTCTTTGCCTTTCTACTAGGCTCTCGCCTCTCGTTTACGGCGATGGATCGGCCATACCGAGCCTTCGACGGTTCCTGCCAAGACAAAAGCGATGCCGGATACCGCGAGCGCCTCGAACACGGCAATACCATCGCTTGTGCTGAGCAGCGTCCGGGGGAGATGTATAATCCAAAACCATGAGAAAACCATCAACCCCGATAGAAGCGCTGCCAGACGGGTTGTTCGCGGTATGAACAAGCCGATTCCCCCAGCGATCAAAGCCACTCCGGCAAAGTACGTCCAGAATACCGGATCACCCGGAAACCACCTGGGGATCAGCGAAGCCACAAACTCGGTGAACATGAAATGCTGAATTCCTGTGAGGACCAGGAATAGGCCCAGACACGTTCGTCCCACGACAATCAATTCATGTCCCAGATTCGCGAGCTTCAAAAGAGGCACAAGGCGATCGGCTTCCATTCTTGGAAAGGTGGCTGCAATAGCCAGGGTCCCGCCGACGAATGTCAGTGCTTTGCCTGCTCTGGTCCACGCGCCTGAGAAAAGCGAATCTGCGGCCACGAAGGGTATGTGCCGGAGTAGGGCCCAAGAGAAAATCAAAACGGCCGCAAGCAATGCAGCGAGGCGGGCTTTCTTCCCGGAGAATATCATCACTCCTATGACTATGAACGCGGTTCCGGTCAGATAAGCCCACGCCACTCCTCCGCCGATCGCCTCCGGCCAGGCTGGCGCCCGCCCAGTGACGAACTCCCGGAAAACGAAGTGTTGGATTCCCAACCCAACCAGTGCGATCGAGAAGAAGGTTCGCCCAACTGTAATGAGTTTATCCATGGAGCCTCCATCGATGCATTGTAACCATAGTAAGCTGCCGGCGACTGACGTCTACATTGACGGGAACGCTCCATTTGATAAGGAATAACTTCGCGCGGCCCAGTGTCAGAAACGTTAAGGGGTCAAAACGCTCAACCGCGAACGGCGCATGAGCGGGTTCTCGAACTGTAGAACCGCGTCGCTCGCGGTGCAGCGTTTGTTAGATGGCCTTCGACTAGGTGTCTGTTGGCACTTCGTCCCAATCGTCTCCCCAGCCAAGAATCCAGCTCAGGCCGTAGCGGCGCTCATAAACGATCTCAGGGTCTAGTTCTTCGGGCATAGGTTTGTTGAAGAGCCGGGCGTCACGCACGCGCCAGTGTTGATGATAGAGGTCGTGTTCAGCTTGTTCCAGTTCGTTGAGTGCTCTCAATGCTGCAGACTCGATAAACGCCTCCGGTGAAAGCAGAGCAGCCTCAATAACGGGTATGGCCTTTAGGTTGACCTGCTGGTTAAGAGGATAGAGAGAAGAGACGTGGCCAAGAGCCCAGAGCAGGCTGACCAGTGCTTCCGCTCGCCAAGCGAACTGGACGCACTCATGTTCAGAAGGCTGTGGTGTGTCGAGAAACGCAACTTCGGATGTGCTGAGAGCAACCCGAAACAGAGTCGGAAGCGCGGGGTAATCCTCTTCAGGCACATGTACACGGTCTGCGCGTTCCATGACCGCGTGTGCATGATCAATGACCGCGAGGAGGGCGAGACTTCGCTCGGCCACCTCGCGTGACGAGCGCGGCTTCAATTCGTCGGAATCAGATTCGGAATCAACGACGCTCATGCGCGTGCTCAAGGGCGCTCGGGCCATCGGTAGCAGTCGGCTCAAAGCCTTTCACCTCAGCCATATTTTTCGGCTAAGTTTCTGCTTATCATTCTTACAATCCCCCGCACGGCAGATACTTTCTTATGAAAATAGCGCTGAAACTGCCAAACTGACCGCGCTGATTTCTATTCTCACTCGCGGTGGCAAATCGCGAAAAATGACTTACAGTATGATCACTCAAGATCCAAAAAACGCCTCCCGTGCACTATAGCCGCGATTGTCACGACCTCACTCTCAATTCGATAGATAACGCGGTAGCTATGGACCAACCACTCACGAACACTTTCATCTCCTAATTCCGGAACAATGCGGCCTGAAAATGGAAAGCGGGTGAAATCTCTGGTGGTCGTGAGAATTCTCTTCACCACTGACGCTGCATACGCTTCTGAATCCGCAGCAATGTATTGTGCGATTGCCTCAAGATCTTCGAGGGCTCGCAGCGACCACACTACTCGGTAAGCCATTTGCCCAGCCGCCGCTCAACTTCTTCTTGAGTTATTGTTCCTTGGGATTCGGCTGCTGCATCAAGTCCCTTACGCACCTTTTCAATGACATACAAATGATACTGAATGTCCTCGATTGAACAGTCGTCAGGTAACTTGCTTAATAAAGCTTCAACTTCTTCCTTTGCAGTACTCATCGTAGCTTCAAATTTACCACAGAACCGATTCACGAAGCACTGGCCGGCCCATCATGCTACTGCGTCTTAGTAAGCCGCGTGTAAGGGCTTAGGCATTCTTGGCGCGCTCGGGCCATCGGGTAGTCAGGCAGCCTCTTCGGATCCCTTCACCTCAGCCAGAGCAGAAGCGATGATCTCACTTTTCACTCCACGCCGACGCAGGCTCTCAACGAAATTGGAGAGTTCCAGGTTCTCTTCAAGCCGCTCAAGGTCTGCGCGCAGCCCCTGACCAATATATGCCCGAATCAAGGGCTGATAACCGGAGAAACCAAGCCGCGGTGCAACCTTCTTCAGGTCATCAATCACATCCTCGGGAATTCGCAGACTAATGGTGGTCATTGTGCGATTTTTCTCTAGCCGTTTCTTCAACTTATTGATTTTCATATAAGACTCGGCTGTCCCGGGCAAACGCAATCTCATGCAGGGTGAGGCTGACTTCCATTACAAAGAGATATAAACCTACGTATATACGATGTCAATACGAAACCTCGCGTATACTCAAAAGATGCTCACCCGTCGGGTCATTGTTCAGCGAGTTCGGAAGAATGACGCTCGAGGATGCCCTTATCTGACACGAGAGACACTAGATTGTATTCTCCGCACATTTGTCATTTGGAAGATAGTTGGATGCTCATGATTTGTTAAGATGTTGATGAGCCGAAATGAACTCCAGGTATGCAAGGAAGAATTCGAATATGCTGAAGGTCAACGTAATCACTACGGGTGGCACAATTGAGAAGGTTTATTCTGAGCAGACTAGCACGGTAGAAAACCTGGATAACCAAATCGATCGATATCTCGGTCGGTTGCGGCTTCCTGACTGCGATGTCCGAGTGGTGCCGCTCATGAATAAAGACAGTTTGGAGATGACTGATGAGGACCGCAGTGCGATTCTTGGGATCATCGAGCAGATGTTAAGCGAGCTCTCGCCGGTCGTAATCACTCACGGTACGGATACAATGGTTCAGACGGGCCGCTATTTGAAGCAATCTCTGCCTGAACTGAAAGTTCCCATTGTGCTAACCGGTGCGATGACTCCCCTGGGGTTTGAAGGAAGCGATGGTTTGCAAAACCTTACTGAGAGTCTCTTTGCTGTTCGTATACTTGGCCCGGGTATTTATGTCGTAATGCACAATCAAGCGTTCCCAATAGATCGCGTGCGGAAAGAACGGGAAACATCCCGCTTTGTTTGGATCGATTAAAGTTGCTCATTGCATCAGCCTACATTTCTTACATCCATTGGTAGTCGCGTGCTCTCCCCAATGTATTTGTACAGACTCGGCACGCTGAAACCAAGGTTCAGCCATTTTCTGGTAATAATTGGGTCCGGGTGTTAGCATTCGGTGCCGCGTTTATAGGATCTATGCTTACGGCTGAGTTCATTAATACGTTATTTGAGGCTGAACTGCCAGAGCCTTCTCATTGGGAATCTTATTATCCGCAGCGCAATCTTCCACCGGGCGCGATCGTAACGCGCTTTGGTCCAAGTCCAACAGGCTTTTTGCACACCGGCGGGGTCTACGTAGCCACTCTCGGCAAGAACCTTGCACACCATTCAGGCGGTTCGTACTTCATTAGAATCGAAGACACCGATCAGGCGCGAGAAGTCCCTGGTTCGCGCGAACAGTTTGCACGCGCCTTCAAGTACTTCGACATCGAGTCAGACGAGAACGACTCGAACTCAAAGTGGGGACCGTACGAACAGTCCAACCGAGCGCCCCTCTATCACACCTACGCGCGCGAGTTGCTACGGAACGGCCATGCCTATTTATGTTTTTGCACTCGGGAAGAGTTGGCCCAGATGACGGAAAAACAACTTGCAGCAAAGGTCCAGACGGGCTATTACGGTTCATGGGCTCGTTGCCGGAATCTTTCGCAGGCTGAAGTCATGAATCGTCTCGAAGCGGCAAAGACCTACACGATTCGGTTTCGCTCGCCTAACGGTCCACCCACGCGCGTGGCTTACGTCGATCTAATCCGTGGTCCAATCGAACAGCAGGACAATGTAAACGATATCGTTTTGTTGAAGAGTAGCGATCAATCTCCACGGCTTCCCACTTACCACTTCGCTCACGCCGTTGACGATCCATTGATGCGAGTCACGCTGGTACTTCGAGGTGAGGAGTGGATCTCTTCAGTGCCGGTGCATCTGCAACTATTCAAAGCACTTGGATTCGAACTAATACCCTATGCCCATATCGCTCCGCTGATGAAATTCGACGGAGCGAGCAGGCGCAAGCTCAGTAAGCGAAAAGATAACGAGGCTGACGTAGACTTTTACATAAGGTCGGGTTATCCGGCGGGCGCAGTGCTGCATTACTTAAGAGGTCTCGCCAATAGCAGGTTCGCCGAGATGACGTTCGAAGAATCTGCTTCGTCTGCACTCAGTTTAAGCGAATGTGGAGTGGCTGGTCCGATCTTCGATCTTGTGAAACTCGAATCGATCAGCCGCGAGTTTATCGCGCAACTCTCCACCGAAGAGGCGTTGAAAAGTTTGCTCACATGGGCCCGGGACTATGATCCTGAGTTGGCCGAAAAGCTATCCCGGAATTTGCCGCTGGCTCGTCGCATCTTCGCGAATGAGCGACAGCCTGGCGTGGGGCAACGAAAGGATCTTGCAAAATGGGAGGAGTTCCGGCCGGCTTATGGTTTGTACTTTCCGGAGCTGTTTCCACTAATAAGTGACCCTTCAGATTCTCGCTTCGCTCCAGTCAAACCTGACATGGTAGTTAAGTTGGCCAAAGACTTCGCTGATTCGTATAGGCATGAGGAGGACAAAGAGGCTTGGTTCGAACAGATCCGTAGGTTGGCTGCCGTCCACGGGTTCGCACCAACCGCAGGGCAATACAAGAAAAATCCGGAGAATTTCGCCGGCTCGATCAGTCATGTGAGCAATGCGATTAGAATCGCCCTGACCGGACTAAGACAAAGTCCGGAACTTTTTTTAGTAGCTCACAACATCGGGGAGGAGGAGCTATTAAGACGTGTCAGAGCACTCACCCGAAGCGAAGCGTCGCGCAGCGTATAGGCTGGCAGGTATGCGACGCGTCCATCTCTTTCCGCGAGATGATCCTGACCAACTTCTCTTGTAAACTGAACAGACATCATTAATCAGCGCTTTAGTTACGGAGCAATCAAAAAAACGTGCCTTTTGAAACTGAATCTACCGAGACTTCGCCGGAATCGCGGCCAAGTAATGATGGCCCCTCGAATTTTATTAGGGACATCATTATCGAGGACATCAAGAGTGGCAAACACGGGGGCCGGGTACAAACGCGATTTCCTCCCGAGCCGAACGGCTACTTGCATATCGGGCACGCCAAGAGCATCTGCCTCAACTTCGGCTTGGCGCGTGACTACGGTGGGCGCTGCAACTTCCGTTTCGACGACACAAATCCCGAGACCGAAGACCCCGAGTTTGTCGAAAGCATCCTAAAAGACGTGCGCTGGCTCGGATTCGAACCGGCGCAGGTACTCTTTGCGAGCGACTACTTCGAGCACTTTTACGCCTGCGCGGTGCAGCTCGTGCGTGACGGTAACGCCTACGTCGATTCGGTTTCCGAAGACGAGATGCGCGAGCTGCGCGGGACGACCACGGTACCCGGACGCCCGAGCCCCTACCGCGCGCGCAGCGCCTCAGAGAACCTAGAGCTTTTGGAGCGGATGAAGGCAGGCGAGTTTGGCGCGGGTGAGCACGTACTGCGCGCCAAGATCGACCTCGGCAACCCCAACTTCAAGCTTCGCGATCCGGTTTTGTACCGCATCGTCAACGCGCCTCACTACCGCACCGGCGACGCGTGGCATATCTACCCGCTGTACGACTTTGCCCACCCGTTAGAGGACTTTATCGAGGGGGTCACGCACTCCTTATGCACGCTCGAGTTTGAAAACAACCGCGCCGTCTACGACTGGCTCCTAGAGGCGCTGCGCGGCAAGCTCGACTTTCCGGCGTCGCCGCGCCCGCACCAGTACGAATTTGCCCGATTCAACATCAACTACACGGTCCTAAGCAAGCGCAAGCTGATAGGTCTGGTAAGGGGCGGTTTCGTCTCCGGTTGGGACGACCCCAGGATGCCGACGCTCTCGGGGCTGCGTCGGCGCGGCGTGTCGGCGGAGGCGATCCGCAGCTTTTTCAGCGAGCGTATCGGCGTGTCCAAAACCAACTCGCGGGCCGACATCGGGCTTTTAGAGGCCACCATCCGCGACGACCTCAACGCTAAAGCCCCGCGCGTCATGGCGGTTTTACAGCCCTTGAAGGTCGTGCTGACGAACTACCCCGAAGGTAAGGTCGAGGCCATAACCGCCCCCTATTGGCCTCACGACGTGCCGAACGAAGGTGCGCGCGAGGTTCCGTTTGGGCGCGAGCTTTGGATCGAACGCAGCGACTTTCAGGAGCAGCCGGAGCGAGGCTTTAGACGCCTCTCCCCCGGCGCTAAGGTGCGGCTTCGCTACGCCTACGTTATCCGCTGCGACGAGGTGGTTAAAGACGCGCAGGGCAACGTAACCGAACTGCGCTGTTCATACGAACAGGATACGTTCGGTGAAGCGGCGAGCAGGGGCGTCAAAGGCGTGATTCACTGGGTTTCGGCAGAACAAGCCGTACCCGCTGAGTT
>JBGSWR010000001.1:0-120270 GCA_041751855.1 Pyrinomonadaceae bacterium | reverse complement strand
AGAACGAACAGCACGGCACGTACACACGATTGTGAGTAACTGTAAAGAATGCAGAATGGGCCAAAGTTCCTGGGGCTTCCGGTTACAAAGCGGCGCCTCCACACGGTAGGGGTCTGGGGTTCAAATCCCCACGCGCCTACCACTCTCAATAGCTTTTAATTCAGCACGACTATATAGCGGTTGTGGTAGAGCGTCAGCTTGAGACAACAAGAGGCATGCGGTCCAAGGTTGGCTGAGTTGCCACTTTGCGGTTTCTTAGTATAGGTAAGTTCTTTAGTTAGTGCGGTTGTGTACTCGCTAGGAAAAGTCCGCACAATGTCCGCAACGGGTCAGGAGGGGTTTTGTAAGTCCTTTAGACACGCAACCTAGAGGTGATTGCTCTGTTGCTGAGCTAAGCGGGCGCAAACTTCTTTGGAATTAAAATTTTCAGCCATGATTGGAACAGTAAATCAGAGGAAATCAGTGCTGTAAATGTCGCCATCTTAAATGATCCCTGCCCGCTTGCGCCAGCAGACTCAGCCAGAGGCTCACTTGTCTACTATATTGAGTCCAGATGATTCTGAGTCGGACGAGGATTCCGGAAGAAATTTATCCCAAATCTTCGCCGACGTGATTTTGATTTTTATCCCTAGCTGGCTAAGTACGAGCAAGGCTATAAACCTATTTCAACTTATCGTATTCTTGCTTGGCTTGTTGAAGGATGGGAATATCCTGGTCAGCATCTTTCCAGAGCGCGAAGATGGTTTCGTAGGCCTTGCGACTTTTATCCGTGTCGGCTGTGAGTGCCGCGGCGCCAGCCCCAGGTGCGTCATCGGGTAGGAAGCATAGATAGCGACCAACCCCCTGTTAGCTGCTGCCACCGTTCTGGTTTCATACCTGTTGGTAGTTAGCAAGGCTAACTCTTTATTCGCGAAGTCGCGGCAGTGTCATCTCACCTTCTGATATTGGTCTGTTGCTGACAGCTCCAGCTTATCTTGGCGAGGGCGGTCTCGGTGCGGGAGCCTATCTCCCCACCGGTCCAAGGTAGCGGTCCAGCCAGTCCAGGGTTTCGCGGATCACCTCGATCCGGGGTGGCACGTGCCCGGCCTCCTCGAAGACCACGTGCCTCTTGTGCTCGGCTGCCGTTCCGAGCAGTTTGAACAGCGGCGCCTGCGACGTCTCGACCGGGAAGTAAAAATCGTTTCGCCCTGCCAGCAGGAGGACCGGTACTTTTATCCGTGAGACGAAATTAAGCGGTTCAATCTCGGGGGGGCGACCCGGTCCCCCTAGCCCGCCGGAAAGGAGAATCGCCGCTTTGAGACGCGGCTCGAGAGCGATAGTTGGGACGGCTATATCAGCGCCCATGCTGAAACCGTAGTACGCCAGCTTGTTACGGTCGAAATCACTCCTGCTTTCCAAATAGTCGATCGTTCGACCCAGGTCCTTGGACCACTGGACGACGAGGTCTCGCGCCTGACTCCCGCTCAATTTCCCCGGTGCTTGACGCTCGTAGGTGCCTTTGTAAACCGGGTAGACGAGCGCGCGGCCACTGCGCGGCAGGAAGTCGAAGTAATACGAGAATACCAACTCACGCTCACTGGACTTGAGCCCGAGAGCGTAGGCACCTGGAAACCAGATTACAGCCTGATAGGGCGGCGCAACATTCTTGGGAAGCAGGATGTTGACCAGCACGCGCTCCCCACCGTATGCGGCCGCGAAGGAAACGCGTTCTCTTCGCCAATGCTCGGATTCCTCGGTACGCTCGATCTTCGCCTCCAGCGAGGTTCGATCGTAGGAGTAGAACCTGCGAAAGACCTCGAACGTGGCTGCGTCCACAGGCTTCTCTTTCGTTAGGTCACGTACTGGCCGCGATCCGGCGCCATACTGGGCATACGCGGTCGCCACAGACGGCGTGCTCTCCTTGATGCACCGGAAACCGTGCGTCTCCGCGCGATCGAGTGGCGGCCGCACATCGTCGTCTACTGCCATGTAGACAGGCTCGTTCCACGCGCCCCCGAGGATATACCGGCGGCGCTCGAAGTCGTTCCACACCCATTCCTTGACGTTGCCCGCCATGCCGTAGGTGCCGAATGGGCCCACTTCCTTAAGTTGTCCCGTGGCCTCGGGTCCTTGGCCGGCGAAATTGCCGAGCGTCAACACCTCTAGGAAGAAGCTTGCGCCGAACGCCTTCTTCCAATGGAAGACGGTCGGCAGGCTCTTACCGTTGCCCTGGCAATAAGCGGCCGCCTCGAACCAGCTCACCCCGCTGACGGGATGGTCGCCCATCGCTTCGGGGTAGGTCCCGAGTTCCCACGTGGAGGGTCCAGGTCGTCCGGTTCGATCCCGGAACATGGCATCGGCCCCCTCGTTGCCGGGCAATTGGGTCAGCTCTCGCCTGAGTTGGGTCCAGTGCTGGGGATCCTGGTATCCGCCTCGATCGATGAAATCCTTGTAATCACGATTGGTGACCTCGGTCTGGTCGATCCAGTAGTCCGTGAGTTCCATGCCATCCTGGTTGCCGCCGGGGACGAAGACCATGCCCCCGACGTCGCTGCCGACTGGCCGCAGTCGGATAGGCGGTGCATTCACATCCGGCCGGCCTGCTGCGGCCGCAGGCGCCCCGACTTCGAGCCTCGCCTCGAGCGGCTCGAACCCGGCTTTCGTGATCCTCCAACGAAGCTGTCCCACGGGCACGCCGACCGCGTTCAACGGCGTCGTGCCGAGCGGGAGCCACTCACCGCTCACGTCTTCATACGCCTTAAAGGCGACTTCGCCGCCTGGTGGGTCGGTTACGATCGTGACGGGCTGCGTTGTCACGCGCATCGGGTGTTCGAGTTGGGGGTCGCCGGGCCATCGCTGCAAGGCGGCCCTTCCGACCCTCCAAGCGTCGACGAATCGACCCACGTCGACCAGATGCTCCATTTCGGCGACCGCTGCCTTGCGCTCGTTCTCGGCTTGCACGCGCCGCACAAACATCCAGACACCAAGAGCCACAATCAAGAGAATGGCCGCGACCGCAGCGCCCGCGATGCGATACTGATGTGTGATAGTCGAGCGTTCAAGTGCCCGCTTTAGGTCTTTGAGGTCAACGAGCAACTCCGTCATCGCTTGGTAGCGATGTTCCCGCTCTTTTCGCAGCGCCTTTCTGACGATCCTCTCCAGCTTGCTTGGCACTCCCGGCAAGTGATACGAGAGCGCTACCGGTTCTTTATCCAGTATCGCTGCGATCAAATCGGCAGCGCTGTCTCCTTCGAACGGCGCTCGGCCCCCAACCATCTCATAGATCATTACACCCAGGCTCCATATGTCTGTCCTGGTATCGACAGCCAATCCTCGCGCCTGCTCCGGCGACATGTAACTGACCGTACCCATCACCATGCCTGGTTCAGTCCCTACCTTAGGCAGAGTCGGAGATGCAGTGTCGGTTGCTTTCGGCTCGGCGAGCTTGGCCAGTCCAAAGTCCAATACTTTGACGTAACCATCGGTGCGCAGCATTATGTTTTCAGGCTTGATGTCCCGATGAACTATTCCCGCTTGATGCGCTGCCGCCAGGGCGCTCGCCACTTGAACTGCTATATCGAGCGCCTGGCCCAGAGTCATACGTGCCCGCGAAATCTGCTGGCGTAACGTCTCTCCTTCCACGTACTCCGTAGCCATAAAGTGCAAAGAGTCATCTTGTCCAATCTCGTGAATGGTGAGGATGTTGGGATGATTCAGGGAGGAAGCGGCGCGCGCCTCCTGCCGAAAGCGACGCAGCCGGTCTTCGTTCCTGGTAAAGTCGCTGCGCAGTAGTTTGAGCGCAACCTTTCGACCCAGTCTCGTATCCTGAGCCAGGAAGACTTCGCCCATGCCACCGCGTCCGATTCGCTTTATAACTTGATAATGGCCGAGCTCTTTGCCTACGGTTGCCCGGTCATCCACGAGCATCTCCGTAGCCGCTTCCACAGCCATTGCTTCGATTGAATCTCCGGCTTGATCGTGAGAAGCGATGAGAGACTCGACTTCACTGCGAAGCGCTGGATTGTCCTGGCAAGCCCGGGCGAGGAAACCATCGCGCTCGGCGGGCGGACGCTCGATGGCCGACTGAAAGATCTGCTTTACCTGTTGCCATCGTTCGGGTGTCATACCTGTTGATAGTTAGCAAGACTGGCTAACTCTTTATTCGCGAAGTCGCGGCAGTGTCATCTCAACTTCTGATATTCGTTCTTCGCCTCGTTCGAGATCGGCAAATCCGAATTGGCATTTTTCCACAGCGCCACGAAATCTTCATTCTTCGGCAGAGCGGGCCTGACGGGCGAGCAACTCGCTCAGGATGACCTCGCGTCGAGAAGACATCACCTGGCCGGCACGAGCCGCTCTAGCTCCTTGAACCAGTTGAGTACGATAACAATAGCGGGCGATGAGGTCTGAGCGCCAGCTTGGCTCTGTTTGATCATAAGGAACCGCTGAGCATCCGGCGACACGTCGTATGAGAAAAGGCTATATGGCGCGTCGTAGACTACATCCAACACCTTTACCGGTGGCTCGGCGCGGAACGTCGCGCCCGAGGTCTGAACGGATGCCGCTGTGAGCCTCCCCGATCCATCGAGGAAGAACAGCTCGCGACCGGAGCGGGCCCAGGCGGGCGACGTGCCGCCCGCAGTCGAGACCTGCCAGCGGCCTCCGCTTAGGTTTGGATAGGGTCGCACATAGATCTCAAACTGCCCTGACTCGTTTGACTGGTAGGCCAGGTAACGCCCGTCAGGAGAAACGACAGCGGCGAATTCAGAAAAAGGGGTCTGGACGAGTGGCTCCACTTGAGACCGACTTACCTCCAGTGACGAGCCGGAGTCCGACGGGGGGCCGGAGATCGCCATCATGGGAAACCGTACGACGTCGTATCCGGTATTGGGAAGGACCTCACTCCCAAGGATATGCCCCCCGTCCGGTGTAACCGAATTTGAATACTGCTCGTTAGGGCTCTCCGTCACCTGCTCGACGCTGCCGCTGCCGTCCGCGTTCTGTGAGTACAGATTTGTCCGACCCGTGCGGCCCGACCTGAAGACTATGCGACGCGAATCGGGTGTCCAGACAGGGAACGCGCCGTCTAGACCGAACGTCAGCCGTCTGAGATTCTCGCGCGCGAGGTCCCAGATCCAGATGTCGTTCTCCTGATCCCGAATCTGGAGGGCCACGTGCGATCCGTCGGGTGATAAGCGCGGTATCATGTAGCCGCGCGGCGGCGCCTTGAGCGGCGTCTCCTGTCCCTTCCGATCGACCCATACCAGCGAGCGCGTAGCTGCTGCCTCGCTGGGTACATAAGCGAGCGTACCCGTTTGTGACACCGCATAGTTGGCCGCATCAAGATTCATCTGCACTGATTCGACGACCGTGACCGGATCGCCAAGCACTTCGAGCCGATCAGGATCGAAGCGCACGGCGAGTAGCGCCCCTGACGCCGCATAGATCAGATAGCCTGCTCGCCCGGAACCCTCCAAAGGAGGTATGTACTCCGGGAAGCTGCCCGCCTGAATCAGCGTCTTGAGCCGGCCCGTCTTGGAATCCAGAACGGCCACCTGCGACGTGTCTATCGTGCTTCCGGCGTTCGTGAACAGCACACCCCGCCCGCCCGGCAGCTGCGACGGACCGAAGTGGGCGCGCTCGCCGCTGCCGGCGTTCGGTGTGGTCAGCGCCGCCGGTTCACCGCCGCTGGCCGATATGCGAAACAGCCCCGTGGCCGAATCGGACATGCCATATACAATGCTGCCATCGTCGCCCCAGCTCGCGTATGCCGGTATCGCCATGTTCTGACAGAGCGTGATCGGCGGCCCTCCCGCGATTGACACCTTCTTGAGAGCGAGACCGTCGGTAAAACCAATCCATCGGCTGTCGGGCGAAAAAAATGGCCACCGCGCATCGGTGATTCCTGCTAACGGGCGCGCCTCCAGGCGATCAATCTCGCGCAACATCAGCGGGCCACCCGAACTGCCCGGTGGACCCGATCGGTAGACGAGATAGCGGCCGTCGGGTGAGAGCGCGAGATCGCGATCCCTGGGCGAGACGGCGAACGTACCGGGCGGGGGCACGATTGTGAACCGCACAGCCGCCAGTGGCGGCCGCGGCGAGCCAGGCTGGGATCTCTGCCGAATGAAGGAAGCCACATAAGCGGTGGCTGCCAGCACAACGACCAATGTCGCGAGAGCTACAGCCACGCCCCGCTTGTGGCGTTTGGTCACGTCGAGGAGATACTTAGCGCTCCAGGTGGGGCGGGTAGTCTCTCTTCCCCCCGTGCTCGTCATCCCTGCCCCGCCCCTTGATTCTGACTCCCCGGTGCGGTCCAGCTCCGCCTGAAACTCCAGCCGAGCTTTGAGGCTCCTGAGGTCGGTGAGCAATTCCCTGGCGGTCTGATAGCGCTCTTCGTGGTCTTTGCGTAGCGCCTTGCTGACGATCCATTCCACCGACTCTGGGACTTCTGGCCTGGAGCGCTGAAGTGGCGCGGGCTCTTTCCCCAGGATCGCCATAATCAGGTCGGCGCTCGTCGCACCCGCGAACGGCGCACGGCCGGCGACCATTTCATAGAGTACTACCCCCAGGCTGAAGATGTCCGTACGATGATCTACCTTCACTCCCCGCGCCTGCTCCGGAGACATATAGTGCGGTGTGCCCATAACCATCCCCGGATTAGTCTCGACCTTGGCGAGCGTCGGACCTGCGCTACCAGTCGCAGTCGCCGCTCGCTCGACGAGCTTCGCCAGACCGAAGTCCAATACTTTGGCGAAGCCGTCACCGCGCACCATTATGTTTTCCGGCTTGATGTCCCGGTGGATTATTCCGGCTTGGTGTGCGGCAGCCAATGCGCTTGCTACTTGAACTGCTATATCCAGCGCCTGGCCCAGTGCTATAGGCCTGCCCGAAATGTGCTCGCGTAGCGTCTTTCCTTCGACGTACTCGGTTGCGATGAACTGCAAAGAGCCTTCTTGCGCAATCTCGTGAATGGTAATGATATTCGGATGATTCAGCGCAGAAGCGGCGCGAGCCTCCTGCCGGAAGCGTCGCAGCCGGTCTTCGTTCCTGGTGAAGTCGGTGCACAGTATTTTGAGCGCCACCTTTCGACCTAGTCTCGTATCCTGAGCCAGGAATACTTCACCCATGCCGCCCCGCCCGATGAGGCTCAGCACCTGGTAATGGCCGATCTGTTTGCCTACGATTGCGCGCTCATCCGCAAGCATCTCGGTAGCCGCTTCGACGGCCATTGCTTCGATGGAAGCGCCAGCTTGATCGTGAGAAGAAATAAGCGATTCAACTTCGCTGCGAAGCGCTTCATCGCCAGCACAGGCTTGACTCAGAAATGCGGAGCGCTCCGCCGGATTTCGTTCAAGTGCGGATTGGAAAATCTGTTTTAGCTGCTGCCACCGCTCAGGCGTCATAATTTACACCGGCAAATGTGACAGGTGACAAGGCAAAGTTTTGTTCTGTTTGTCAGTTAACCATGTCACTGGTTTCTGATCTGCCGATGGAGCCACGCCCTGGCCATGCTCCATTCCCGTTTGACCGTTCGTGGTGATACTCCCAAAGCGTCAGCGGTCTCTTCGACTGTGAGTCCTCCGAACACACGAAGCTCAACCACGCGGCTCTGCTGTGGGTCTATCGCCGACAGGCTGTTGAGCGCCTCGTTCAGAGTTAACAAATCTGCGTCCTTCTCTTCAGACGATAACACTGCCTCGTCAAGCGATAACCTAGAATAGCCTCCGCCACGCTTAAATGCCCTGCGGCTTCTCGCGTAATCTACCAGGATGTGACGCATCACCTGCGCCGCGGCGGCGAAGAACTGCACGCGGTTTTGCCAATTCGCGTTCTTCTGGTCGACCAGTTTCAGATACACCTCATGAACGAGCGCGGTGGTCTGCAGAGTATGACCGGGCCGCTCGTGCCGTAGATGGCGGCTGGCCAGCCTACGCAATTCATCATAGACCAGCGGCATGAGCTTATTGAGCGCCTCTTGATCACCCTTGCTCCAGTCAACGAGGAGGTCGGTCACGTTCGTTCGTGAAGGTGCGGCCATAACCAGGAATCTTTCTGGAGACTATCCTTCTTTTCGGACCAAATTTACTCCATTCAATCAATGAAAGCCTAGTTCCCGTAACCCGTCGCGACGAAGCTGCCAGCATCCGCCTCTCTGACACCTACTTATGGCTAGGCTCTAACCCCATTGCGCCGCGTCTCATATTTTCTTTTGGCCCCCTTCTTAAGTGAATTTCGCTCTTGTTATTGAGGCAACAAACTTTCACTCATCAGATTCGTCGAATCAGGCCGTATTGTCGCTTGCCTCTTGTGTCGTCAGAAAAAGTTTATGGTAAGTCCATTGCTCGCGGAAGCGAAACGGAACTTTTCAGCCTGGGGAACCAAGTGCAAACGAATAGCCGGTTTTTATCAAGGATCAAATCGGCGACTGGGATCAGAGACTGAGGGCTTTCGAATTACCAAAACTAAAGGAGCAAAAGCATGAAGACAGGTTCAATGGCGGGTTCGCCAGACCTCTACGCATCCGAACGGGAATGCACCTTATGCCCATGGCAAGCTCCTGTAAATCTTGGGCCGATCGTGAACAGCGACTTCATCGAGGGTGGGGCCAAACTCTCGTTCGACGGGCGCGAGCTTTACTTCATGTCGAATCGTCCGGGCGGCTCAGGCAGTCAGGACATTTACGTTGTCCGGCGCGAAAGGCTGACCGGCAGACCGGATTAGAGTAAGGAGGTCCCGGCTTCTCTCGCGACAACATCGCCGCGGGTGAGACCTACGTCGTCGGTGTCAATTCAAAACGTCCGCACCAGGGCCCTCAAGGTGTTTGATACATTGATCGGCGTGGTTTTGCCTGCCTATCGATTGCGTTTCCGTATGGAGCCGGATCCTTGCGATGTGAGTGATCTCGAGCCCGGCCGTGGCGGTCAGAGTGCTGCGCGATCAAATGACACGCCGCGGCTCTCTGAATAAATAGACCGGCGGACATATCGAATATATGGAGGAATCATGAAGAACTCGATTCATAAAAATATTCGGCGCCAAACCACCACCACCTTTGGAATCACGCTTCTACTTGTATTGGCCGTATCAGGCGTGACCGGGCTCCTCCCAAAGCCGACCACGCAAGCTGCCAGGGGCAGTCAGGAGAAACACGTTAGTAACATCAGCTTCAAACCTGACGGTACGACTCGTGCGCGAATCACCGATGCATTCGTCAAGCTTCCTTTGCGCTTTGAAGCCAACAAGGGACAAAGCGATGAGAAGGTGAAGTTCCTTTCACGCGGGAGTGGCTACACGCTCTTCCTGACTTCAACCGAGGCGGTTCTGTCCCTGAACAGGCCAGAGGGGGCAGGCGACAAGTCATCGCCGACAGGTGGAAGTGGCCGGGAGACAAAGGCTAAGCGAGCCCGCCGTGATGTCATTCGCATGAAACTCTTGGGTGCGAGCTCAACGCCGCAAGTTGAAGGCGCCAATGAACTTTCGGTCAATAGCAACTACTTCATCGGGAATGATCCGAAGAAGTGGCGGACAGACGTTCGGCAGTATACAAAGGTCAAGTACACGGGAGTGTATGCGGGAATAGATTTAATCTATTACGGAAATCAGGGGGAGCTTGAGTACGACTTCATCGTCGCGCCCGGAGCAAGCCCGTCGCAGATCAGGCTTGCCTTTAAGGGAGCAGAAGAGGTCTCAATAGATGCAGAAGGAAATCTGATCCTGCGAACCCGAGGGGGTGAAATACGACAGCGTAAGCCCTTCATCTATCAAGAGCTCGCAGGCGAGCGGCGAAGGATCGAGGGGCGATATGCCAGGATCGGGAAGCATAAAATTGGCTTTGAGGTCGGGGAGTACGACGCCACGAAGCCGCTGGTAATCGACCCGATCATCTCCTACTCAACATACTTGGGCGGTGCTAATCACGATTTCGGCCGCAGCATCGCCGTGGATAACGCTGGCAACGCCTACGTAACCGGATGGACCGAGTCCGTGAACTTTCCAACTCTGAACCAGAACCAGACGGACCAGCCCTTCGCGGACGCCTTCGTTACCAAGATCAACACAAACTTGAGCGGCGACGCGTCGCTGGCGTATAGCACCTATCTCGGCGGCGGAAACGGGGACTTCGGGTTTGGCATCGCGGCCGATGAGGTTGGCAATGTTTATGTGACGGGCCGAACCGACTCGACCAACTTCCCGACACGAAATCAGTATCAGATGGATCAGGCCAGCGCGGACGTCTTCGTAACGAAGTTGAACACAAATCTCAGCGGCGACGCGTCGCTCGTCTACAGTACGTACGTCGGAGGGAGCTCCGCTGATATCGCGAACGCCATTGCCGCCGATGAACTCGGGAACGCGTACGTGACCGGGTTTACTCAATCTACAAACTACCCGACCCGGAACGGGTTCCAGACAGACCAGTTCTCCAATGATGGGTTTGTGACGCGACTTAACACGAACCTGAGCGGAGATGCTTCGCTTGTCTACAGCACGTACCTCGGAGGCGACAGCATCGAGGAGGGCTTTGGCATTGCTGCCGACGAAATAGGGAACGCCTACGTGACGGGGACCACCCAATCAACCGACTTCCCGACAACACCGACGGCGCTCCAATCGACGCAGCCCGGCCAATGGGACGCGTTCCTAACGAAGCTCAACACCAATCTGAGCGGGACCGCCGCGCTCGCGTATAGCACGTACCTCGGGGGAGCGGTGACTGACGAGGGCAAAGGCGTCGCTTGCGACGAAGCCGGGAACGCGTACGTTACGGGTTATATGAATTCACTGAATTTCCCGTTACGGAACCAGTATCAGTCAGCCACGGCCATAGGCAATACTGATGCCTTTGTGACGAGGATCAATACGAATTTGAGCGGGGATGCGTCGCTCGTTTATAGCACTCACCTCGGCGGCAGTTCCGTGGACATCGGGAGAGGTATTGCTACGGACGGATTAGGAAACGCGTACGTCGCCGGTCGTACCGATTCGCTGAACTTTCCGCTGCGAGACGCGGCTCAAACGAAACAGCCCGGGCAGGACGCCTTCGTGGCGCGGATCAACACAAACCTGAGAGGCGACGTATCGCTTATATACGCGACCTATTTCGGCGGTAGTCAGGTTGAGGAAGCCTATGGGATAGACATTGATAGCGCCCGAAACGCATATATTACGGGTGAGACCTATTCGACGGATCTGCCTATGGTGAATGAGTATCAAACATACCAAACCCAGCCGGCGACTACCCGTGACTCATTTGTCGTAAAACTTCACGATACGACACCGGATGCCGACGGCGATGGTGTGCCTGACAGCCTGGACAACTGTCCGGACGTCTTTAATCCCGATCAGGCAGATTTCGACGGAGACGGCATGGCCGACGCATGCGACGCGGACGACGATAACGACGGACAAACCGATGCCGACGAGATCGCCTGCGGCTCAGACCCATTGGATGCGGCAAGCCAGGCGGCCGATAACGACTTTGACAATTCCCCGGACTGTGTTGATCCGGACGATGACAACGACGGTGTTGCTGACACGACGGACAACTGTCCGCTCAATGCCAATGCCGATCAAGCCGATAACGACAATGACGGGCTCGGTGACGTTTGCGACCCGGACGACGACAACGACGGCGACCCGGATGACACGGACTGCGCTCCGTTAGATCCAGCCATCAACCATGACGCACCCGAGATCGCCGACGGGATCGATAACAATTGCAACGGCGAGATAGACGAGGGCTTGGGAGATAGTGTAGAACCGACCGTAACGATCTCGTCTCCCGCCGAAGGCGCGACATTCACAAAAGGTCAGACGGTAGCAGCAAGCTACTCGTGCCAGGACGAGACAGGAGGCTCCGGCCTCGCCTCGTGTACGGGCACGGTCGCCAACGGTGATCCGATCAACACGGCTACGGTGGGCGATCACACATTCACTGTTACCGCTACAGACAATGCGGGAAATTTCGCCACCGTGACTCACACATACAGAGTGGTTTACGACTTCACCGGATTCTTCCTGCCGGTCGGGAATCTCCCGACCCTGAACGTGGTGAGTGCGGGCGGCGCCGTCGCCGTGAAATTCTCGCTTGGCGGTGATCAGGGTTTGTCGATCTTAGCTCCGGGTTATCCGGTCTCCAGTCCGGTCGCCTGCGATGCAAGCGAACCGGGAGTCGTTATCGAGGAAACCGTCACCGCAGGAAATAGCGGTATGACCTACGACACGGTGGCGGGCCACTACACGTACGTTTGGAAAACGGAAAAGTCATGGAAAGGAACGTGCCGGATGCTGGTCGTCAGGTTCAACGACGGCAGCGAGCATTATGCAAAGTTCCGTTTTAGGTGATTGATGCTGCGGCCGCAGAACCGCACCGTCGTCGTAGGCCATTTCCGAGCACCGGAGATCTCTGACCCACGACACAACAATCAGAAACAACAAAAACCAGGAGGAAAAATGAGACATAACAACAAAAGCTACACCGAATTAGTTTTATTCCTGATCGCCGCTATTTCGATGTCTCTGGCGGCCATCGCCCCGCGGTCTGCCGCGCAAAGCGAACTTCCCGATAACGGACCGCCTCAAAGCATAGCCTTCCAAAGTAACCGGGATGAAAATCCGAACGCGATGTTCAATGAGATCTACGTCATGAACGCGGACGGATCTGAGCAGAACCGCATAACTTTTAACCCCGGTGTCGACCAGCAGCCCGATATTTCGCCTAACGGAAAACAGATCGTTTTCGCAAGCACCTATTATTTGCCAGACACAAACCCGGACAGTGTGCTGCAGATCTTTCTCATGAACCTGGACGGGAGTCTGTTTCCGGACGGAAATGTTGTAAAGCAACTGACCTTTACAGCTGTTGGCACATTCAACTCATGGCCGCGTTGGTCGCCGAATGGCCGAGAGATCGCTTTTCATTCGAGCGCGGATGGGGATTTTGAGATCTTTACGGTCAGGCCCGACGGGACCGGCCTTAGGCAGATCACCCATAATACTGTACTCGATCAGTTTCCCGCCTGGTCACCAAACGGCAGGCAGCTTGCAATCCGGCGGGGAAATGAACTGTTTATCATCGACCGAGACGGGGCGAACCCGGTCCAGCTAACGACCTCCATGGGCATGGTGATCAATCAGATGGCCTCGTGGTCACCGGATGGCAAGACACTGGCGTTTCTGAGTAACCGTGAAGGGTACGGCTCGGTTTTCCTAACGGACACGGCAGGAGAGACCCAGATCAATCTCACGCCCAAACCCGCTACCATCGTCGGAAATACCTGGTCGAGCCGAGCTCCGGACTGGTCCAGAAATGGGCGTTACATTTATTTTACCGGGGTTCGTCCTGAAACATGCAATCCGATGGGATTGATGTGTCGCGAGCAGATCTTCGTCATGAACGCAGACGGAAGCGGTGTTACACAGATCACGTTTGAGGGGAGCAATGCGGTGGCTTCGGTCAGATAGATTTACGGTGAAGATCTACTATCAAGGAGACAAAAGTGGAAAATATTGAGAAACGTTGGGAGCAATTAGAGAGCCGCCCGAGGCCCGCACGGCTACGGGCGGTGTTTGTCTGGTTAGCGGGCATGGTCTTGGCGGCCGGCTCCATCGCGAAAACGGCAAAACTTTATTCGATCGGCTTGGTCGCCATCATGGTATTTACCCTTTCCCAACAGACTTTCGCCCAATTGGTAGATTTCTACAGCAGTCCCGGTTATACGAATATGATCAGCAATCTGATCGACAATCATATCTGGAATTCATCAATGGAAAGGTACACCAAAAATTCCACCAAACAAAAGAATCAAGGAGGTTCGAATGTCTCCAAATCAAAATCCTCTTCTCAGACTTCGCCGCCCGTAGTTCCGGAATACCGGCGGTATCCGGCAGTTCAATTCAAACCGACCGGAACGCGGCTGATGGTGCAGGAAATGGCTGACAAATTTGGCAAAACCCCTCAGGAAAAGGCGGATTGGAAGGAAGTAATATCCGGAGTTTTAGACAAATACGAGGCCTCAGCCCGCGCCCAGGGTTATCCGAATGATCTGGGTTTAGCCTATGTTTCCTTCATTGGACTCAGCCAGCTCATGTACAACGAAATAACCGAAAAACCGATCATTCCGTTTGAACAAAATATCGCATTGCGGGACATAGTAGCCAAATATGCCACTGATTTTGGCATTTTTAGCAAAATTACCGACCGGGAAAAACAACAACTATACGAAATTTTCGTTATCTACGGCGCGGTTCATTACTTTTTATATGAACTGGCAGTAGAGGAAAAAGATAACCAAGCACTTAAGGCATACAAACTCCGAGCGGCAGATAATCTGAAATTAGCCCGCATCAAGCCCTAACGGAATGCCCGAAATGAAAAAAGACGGTGTGAATAAAAGTCAAAAGGAGGTTAATGATGAAGGTAAAAATTATCGTCACTGCGGTTCTTTTATTGATATCGGGTGTGCTGGCGGGGCAGACACAAAAGCTCGTGAAAAAAATCATTTCCGTTCGCGCGTTTGTTTGAGCCTTGTTTTGTTATCTCTGTTTCTGTCAGCGCCTGCCGGCGCACTCGGCAGCTGGGGCCTTGAGGTCGGACGCGCGGATGCGGGCGATGTTGCTAGCCTTGTGAGCGACTGGCTCAGTTTCAAAAGGGGGCGTGACCGCCTCCGCATCGCGACGGACGCACCCGGGATGCTAGCTCAAGAGAGGCAAAGGCAACTTCTCGGCGTGGAGGGAGAGGACTTGGACGTGACGCAGTTGTTTGAAATGTTGGAGGACTTCTGGCTCAACAATTTAATGGGCCCGCTGCAGAGCATTGCGCTCAACCCCGCAGCATCGTGCGCCGAGGCGCAGTTCGCACTGATTCAACTGATCGATATACGCAGGCAGCAGCAGCTACTCGGCCTCGAGGAGAGAGAAATACTCACTCGCGTATATGAGGCAACCGAAGAGATGGCTTCCTTACGCTGCCGTGATGAGGCCCTGGACGAATGCGTGGCCACCGGGCGGTTTAGGCAGATAATCGACTTGATGCTGGGCACGGAACGGCAAATGCAATTGCAAGACAGAAAAGACGGCGACCACGAGAGCTGGGCCGAGGACGCGCTCCGGCAGTGCGCCATCTATGAGCTTCATTTTGTATCCAGGACCAAACGTGAGGTCATTATCCATCACCCCATCGCGATAAAGCCGGCCCAGATCGAAACCGTGCGGGACGGGAGGGTCCAAATCCGCTTAAAGATCCCGGACGGCGGTCTCATGTCGGCCAGAGCCTCGCTGGCCGAAGTTCTAAACGGCAAGACTGCGGGCGGCAACAATCCGTTTTTCGTTTCGGTCAAATGCCAATCGCCAGTCCGGGATATCGAGTGGATCTGCAGTCCGGGAGCGGACAGCAAGCCTATCGAGGTCGGGATAAACGCCCTAGACCTCAGGCATCGTGAGTTTTATATTGGGTATGAGAAGGACAAGCGGCTCCCCTTCGAGTTTAAGGAAACGGAAATATCCAAGGAGCGCATGGTCGGCGAAGACAAGTTATCCTTCGTCTTCGAAGGCGGTGAATACGACATTCAGAGTCTGCTCAGGCACTTTTCGGGAGCTACTGCGGATTTCCCAATTGATGATCAGAAGAGTGCATTCTACATGGCCCATAGGAAAGACTGGACCGGGCCGGGTTCAAATATATTGGCGATCGAAGGTACGAAGCGAGGTGTTTATCCGACCGTTTTTCAATTCACCTACGCAGATCAAAGCAAACATCCTCCCGGCATTTTGTTCATAGACTCGACGGAATTTGAGTTAATCCACAAGCCCGAGCCGAAACCCTTCCAGAAGCCTCCGGAGCCGATCCGAAAACCGCTAAAACCGCCGACGGGCTAATTTTTTGAGATATGAGACTTTTATGTCCTGTCGTTTGGCCAGCAGAAGGAGAATTAAAATGACGAAAACGAACCTATTGTCGATCAGAACGGTTGCCATAATGATATTGGCCCTTTCCCAGCAGGCTTCCGCCCAGGACTACTCTTTTTATAACAATATGTTTTCGAATATGTTGTCCAATAAGATCTGGGACAATATCTACCAACAATCATCGCCGGGCTACTCTGAGGCTAAAAAGAAACTCCTCGATTCCAGATCAAGTTCCTCTGGTCAGGCTCCGACCACTCCGGTCACGCCCGGCCAGATGAACTTGGCGGTCCAGTTCAAATCAACCGGAACTCGGCTGATGACGCAGAAGTTCGCCGAGGGCCTAGCCCAGAAGTATAAACAAGACAAGGCCGAAATGAAGGAAATGGTCACGGCAATGTTAGACAGATACGACGCGGAAGCTGCCGCTAAGGGTCTCCCGAATGATCTGGCTTTAGCTCTCGTTTCTTATATCTCGCTCAACAGACGTGTTCATAACGGGACGAAAGAGAAATTGATCGATCCTTTTGAGCAAAATCAAGGACTGCGGGATGCGATAGCCGAGTATGCTGCCCAGAACGGGATCTTCAACAATATGACCGGCCGGCAAAGACAGGAAATGTACGAAGCACTGGTGATGGTCGCTTTGTTCACCGACGTTGTCTATGACCAGGCAATTAAGAGCAACAATGCCCAAGCTCTTAAAGAGGTTAAACAGATAGCGGCACAGAATCTGAAAAGCATAGGCATCAAGCCGTGACGAAAACGAAATTTGACGGCGATTCGGCGTGGAACGTTTCAACGTTTTGCGATCTTGTCGAAACCGATCACATCTGGATCCAGGAGGAAGACGATGAATACTCGAAGGCTATTGGCAGTGACCGAACAAATGATTGACAACGAGATCGCCCGACTGTACGCGCAAGGGGTGCGCTACATCCTGCCGATCCACCTGACCGCCAACGTCTTCGGCGATACCGCGATCTACCAAATTCTCTACGACATTGTAAACTACCGCGAGAACAGCCGCTTCTTCACGGTGGGGTGCGCCCAGAAAGCCGACGAGATCGGTTACTGGACCGGGCAGATCCCTTCTGTGCTCAACGTGTTCCTCCCGCCAGGAGCCCCCGCCCTGCCCACACCCCCGAGCTCGGGACGGACTGGAGATCTTCTTCGACTCGAACCGGCCAGGTTCGATCGGGCTACAGGATCTTTTACACTTCTAAACGCGAATGTGTGTTCTGCCCCTGGAGTACGCCGGAAAACCTAGGAGCGATCGTTAACAGCAGCTCAGTCGACGGCAAACCCAGTCTCTCATTTGACGGCACTGAGCTTTATTTTATGTCGAATCGCCCAGGAGGCTCAGGCGACCAGGACATCTACGTTGCGAGGCGCGAAAGACTGACCGGCAGACCGAATTAGAGTAAGGCGGGTCCCGGCCACGCCGCGTCCTTTGTTTTAACGCGGCGGAACAAAAGCTCGCGGATGAATACGGGCTTAATTTACTCGACAGGGTTCCGCTCGGAAGGGAGGTCGATGCGGGAGAGTCGTGTGAATAATCTCCGCGTCCACAACAATTCGCGACTCACAAAAGGCTACCGCGAGAATGAATTGTCAATGACTCCGTTCCTGTGCGTGCTTTTACCTACTAGATTGAGTTAGTTGTTCCGTTCCTTCATTTTGAGCTTCGCACTCTAGCCCATCACGAGGAGCAGCCTGAGCACCCAGCGCCACAGGCTGCTCCGTTCAAGTCAGTTCTAACGACCAAGCTCACCTGGGATCTTCCTGTCCGGTCGGCAGGCAGGCTCACCGCTCTTCAATAATCAACAAATCCCAGGGCCCTAGTTCGACCCGCTGTGATCTGTCGACGCGCTTTCGCATCAACACGTCCGCACCGCTGGCGTAAGGGTAAGTGAAGGTCTGAGTCAGGCCCGAATAGTTCAGATAGTAATGCAGATTCTTGCCCGTGTTGCCTATGCCGTGCCTGACCCGGACTGGCGCGGGCAACTGCTGGTCCGGACCCGCCAGACCGGCCAGGTTCAACACGTCGAGCATCACCTTCTCCTGCAACTTGTCGGAGAGGTACGTCCCCTCGTAGGTCAGGGATCCTTTGCCGTACCTGTTGCGTGTAAGCGCCGGCCACTTCCCGTAGAAGGCGTGGTCGTAGTGGGCGAGAGCCTCGGCCGTTTCGGGGATGATGAACTCGGCCCAGACGGAAACTTTGTTGCCGTCGTCGCCCACCCGGAAAGGGTCGTCCCTGAGCTTGAGCGGCTGCCGGATGTTGGCGAACTCCTGGTAATAAAAACCCGCGGCCTCGCGTAGCGGGCCGGGCGCCTTCGTCCAACGCACGGTCGAGTGCTCGTTGGCGAATGCGCTCTTGAAAGCCACGACCAGGTGGCCGCCCTGGCGGACGAACTCCGCCAACCTCCGGAGCAGCGCGTCGTCCGCGACGTAGAGCGGCGGAACGACAATCACCTTGTAGTCCGAAAACTTCGTGCTCTGCGGGAAGACGAAATCAACGCCGACGTTCTGGCGGTAGAGCACTCCGTACATCTGGTTGAGGACGGTCTGGTAGTTGACGTGATTGTCGAAGGGCATGAACTGGATGGCGTGATACGAATCGACGCTGTAGAGCAGGGCTACCTTATTATTTACCTTCAGGTTGACGAGCCGCGGCCCAACCTCTTTGAGTTCGCGCGCGGTGCGCGACACCTCGGCGTAGGCGCGGTTCGGCTCGAGGTCGTGCGAGAGCACGCCCTTCCAGTAGGTCTCCTGCCCGTAATGCAGCGAATGCCAGTGCCAGTAGGCGACCATGTTGGCGCCGCTCGCGAGGTGGCTATAGACGTTGAGGCGGAGCTGCCCGTCATAGGGCGGGAACTGCGTCTTCGAGTCCCAGCCGATGCTCTGCGCGTTGGTCTCGACGATGAGATAGTTCTGCCTTTTCAGCGAGCGGGTGAGATCGCCCGAGAGCGCCCACGACTGTCCGTCCACAGCGTCCGGGCCCACGTCCCACGGGTGGTAAGGGTTCGTGCCCGCGATGTCCATGTTCTGCGCGATGTCGAACTGGTTGATGTCGGTGCGCACTCCGCCGACGAAGTTGTGCGTGACGAACTGGTCGGGCCGCTTGTACTCGTTGACGAGGCGCGCCTGCCACGCGAGGAAGTCCGTCGTGAGCTTGTGCTGGTAGCGCTCCCACTCCAGCTTCCAGCCGGGGTTGATGATGCCGTCGCGCGGCGGCAACTCGTCCCAGCCGTTCAGGCGCTGGCCCCAGTAGTTGAGGCCCCAGACCTTGTTCAGCTCTTCGACGGTGCCGAACCTCCGCTTCAGATAGTCCGCGAATCCGGCCTGGACGTTGGGGCCGGCCGTCCCGTAGGAGGTCGTCTCGTTGTCCACCTGCCAGCCGATGATGGCCGGGTGGCTCTTGTAGTGTTCGAGTAGCTTCCGGATGACACGCTCGGAGTAGAAGAGGTAGGCCGGATGCGTGATGTCCATGTTTTGGCGGATGCCGAAAGCGGCGCGCTGGCCGCCCAACCGCGTGACCAGAATCTCCGGGTGTTTGCGGTAGAGCCAGACGGGGATGGAGTAGGTTGGCGTCCCCATCAAGACCTTGATGCCGGCGCGGTGCATCCGTTCGACGACTCGGTCCATCCACGCGAACTCGAACCGCCCCTCCTCCGGCTCCCAAAGCCCCCAGCTCGACTCGCCCATCCGCACGACGTTGATGCCGGCGTCCTTCATCATCTGCACGTCTTTGTCCAGACGCTCGTAGGGCATGTACTCGTGATAATAGGAGACGCCGTAGAGGACTGTGTCCATGCGCGGCGGGTCCCCGGGCCGCGCCCCGGCGTGACTGAAACTTGAGGCGAGCAGGAGTAAAAGAGTGGCGACAGCGCGGCGAACTTTGGTGCGCATCTTCAATAAAGACACGGGCAAGCTCCTCCTACACAAGTCTTTCAACCAGAGCCACGGACGCTCGGCTATTCAAGGAAGCGTTCTAGCGAGATCGGGAAATTTTTAGGCCGGTGCATTATACCTGACTGACCCGCCGACGTGACAGACATTCAGTTTGAAGGATTGCAGCGAGACACTCTTAATTGTTTGGCAATACCAACTGTAAGGCACTATGGTTTCGAAGAATTGTCGATACGCTCATGCTTCAGCTTAGGGAGTTCGAAGGTGTGAAATAAATTGTTAGACTCCTGGAAAGCGGTATTGGTGTGGGTTTTGGTTCGTGTAAATTCGTGTGGCTTCGTGGATCTCTCTTTGGGTTGGATAAGAAATGATCCACGAAACCACACGAATTTACACGAAGGAAGATTCATAGGACTTGAGTAGAATTCACCGATTTTTTAGCCCTTCGAGCGACCGGTGGAAACGTGAATGATTAGGCCTGCCCAAACAACCGTGGCACCGCAGATGGTTCATCCGATTTCTGCGTCCTTAGGGCGGGTCTCTGGCTTCGAAGGTTAGACCGGTCGCTCCGAAGTGCTGAAAAATCGACTCCCGCTATTTACAGTTGTGATCAAAACCGAAGACTATAGTGACGCGATTTTTCAGCCCTTCTTCGCTTCCGGTTCCGATTGGCTCGCTTTCTGCTTCCAATTCTCCTGTCCCTACTGGAATCAGATTACCCATCCGACTCAATCATTTGGTTGCGACCAGAGGCCGCGCTGTGCCTCCGTGGTATCCGTTTTTCTGGTCCACAAACGAGAGCACCATTGAGACCTGGAGGAGACTGAGTCGATGTAATTCGCTCACCTTGGGTCGTAGTTGATTCGCACCTTACTCCCGAATCCCGTCACCCCTGATCTCGTCAACTTTGGGCAACCGCCGATAGAGATCTCGCGAAGCCCCGGCAGGGTGGTCAGAAAAGGAACTCCCGCGTCGGTAATGAACTTGCACCCTTCGAATGAGATCTCCTCGAGCGATTTAATCCGACTCAACATCTCCAGGCTCGTGTCTGTGATCAAAGTGTAACCAGCATGATACTTCTTGAGGTTTTGCATCCCGACAAGGTGACTCGTCGCGACGTCCGTAGTGTCGCGGCAATACATCAGAATTAATGACTCGAGTTGTTGGCTGCGGCCGATGTGACGGAAGCCTCCATCGGCAACGTCCATTGGCACTAACTCTTTCAGAGCAGGGAAGTCGGGCAAACTCGCCAGGCTCGAGTCATCAACGAACTTGCAACTGACAGCCAGGCCTTTCAACGCCGGCATCCTCGACAGTGCAACAAACCCTGATCCTTTCAAGTTAGGACACTTACGTCCCCAGAAGTATTCAATACTTTGAGATTGACTGAGAGACTTAAACCCCTCATCAGTGGCGACGGAACCCTGGCCCATTAGCATGCGAAGCTTTGGAAGCGCAGCAATGTGGCGCATCGCGTCGTCGTCGCAGAGTTGATCCTGACAACCCAGGAAAACTAAATTTGATAAGCCGTCGAGACATTGAAGATCATCACCGCGCAAACGCGACGTGTGCCAGAAGAAGCTCAAGCCGAAGAGCCCATCGAGTCCACGAAGGCTAGCGAGTCCCTTCCCAGTGAATGGTCCATCGATTAGAAGATTGGTGGGTTCAGCGCTGAAGGACATCAGCCCATATTCAGGCTCTCCTCCTTGCCATGTCTTGAAAGCAGGAAACTGTTGCAGCAGCCCAAGACCGTCATCCGTGACATTCCGGCCCGTCTTGAAGCGACTTAGTTTGGGTTTACCTGCCAGCGCTGCGATTGCGCCATCGCCGGTGTTGCAGCCCAATAGATCAACTTCCTCAAGCTGATCACAAAACTTGAGATTGGCAAGCCCCGCGTCAGTGATGTTGCCCTGCCAAAACATCTGAAATACCCGCAGTTCGCGCAGGTGGCCCAACACGTCGAGCCCGCGATCCGTGATCTGACCGCCCAGGATCAATTCTCGTAGTTGCTGCATACGAGCGAGATGTCTAAGGCCTTTGTCTGTTATGCGCTTTGAGCCGTCGAGGTTGAGGGAGGTTACGTGCTCGAGTCGCGAGATGATCTGGAGATCATCATCGCCAATAAGATTAGCGGAGTTGATGGTTGTAAGTCCTAACTCCTTGATTACCGCACAGACGTCCTCCCAATCTTTCGGGCGCATAGGCTGGCGCGGTTCGATGCTATTTTTGGCCCAGTCAATGCGATAGAAAGGAGGCTTGGCACTCAAGACGAAGGGGGCGGAATGTAGATCGCTTGTGGGCTCATTACTCGACTGCTCGAGCTCAGTCCAGTCTGCAAAGCCGTAGAGTCGTGCGACCACAAGCTGGGCGTCGACTAATGTGAAGTTGTTTATACGTTTTTGAGTATCGGGGAGATTAAAAAGTTTGTCGCGGATGAAGTCGCGAATCTGTTCGATGTTGAGCGCGCTATGAAAGAGATCGTTGAGACGCGTGGCTGCCTCGGCATCACCTGAATTATAGACAGCTAGAAGGTCCTCCGCGATATGACGGTGGTATTCGAGATCCGGATGTTGAGCAGCCAGAATGTGGTGAACGAGCCTGGGCCAACTTTCGAAGCCGTGCTCGCGAGCGAGAACAAATTGCGTATCGGCCAGAATTGGGTCGGAAACGTTTGGTTTGTATTTGCGCAGCCTTTCAGTGGCGGACAGATCTCCCTTACGTAGTTGTTGCAGCAATTCCTTAGCTTGTTTGCGGAGCTGCTCGAGGGAGGGACGGTCTGGCAGACGAGGTGTTGAATCAGACATGTTGATCTCCTTTCGTTAGCGCCCGTGTCCGCATGCGGGCCAAAAGAAGATCGAGTTTGTCGCAAGACAGTGTCAGGTGGGCTCAGCCCTTTCCGCGGACGGGTTGCGGCCTGTTACGCAGGGGAATAGTAACCCTATTTAGTACAACGATCCATGCAATTGGTGTTTATCTGTGGTTGCTATATCGGCTTGACCGCGTCGCTCAGGAGTTCTCAAACTCACTTCGCAACCATAAAATCAAACTTCGCTGTGGGGTAGCACCTATCTGGAAAGCTGGGCCGGTCGTATTTGGTAGACCCATGCCTGGGTCCCAGATTGTTGTTAACAGATTTTTTTCGCAGATGTCGATTTCGCCGCTCGCCGTTCGACTTACTGTATAAGGGAGTAGAATCGCCTATCAAGCTACTAAAGAAGGAAACGAAAAGATGAGCAATGTACGAGTACTCGTAGGCACCCGTAAGGGAGCATTCATTCTGACCTCAGATGGAAAACGTGAAAAATGGGACGTTAGTGGCCCTCACTTTGCCGGGTGGGAGATTTATCACCTTAAAGGTTCGTCGGCGGATCCCAATCGCATTTACGCGTCGCAGACCAGCGGCTGGTTTGGACAGATCATTCAGCGCTCGGACGACGGCGGCAGGACGTGGTTCCAACCCGGAACGCCCGCCGGCGAGCCGACTACCACGCCCGATGGGATGCCAAAGGGTGAGAGCAATAAGTTTGTTTACGACACTTCGGCTGAAACCGGCAAACCGCTCACGACGCATCAGTTTTATGACGGCACTCCGCATCCATGGGAGTTCAAACGAGTCTGGCATCTTGAACCCTCACTCGACGATCCGGAGACCGTCTACGGCGGTGTTGAAGATGCTGCCTTATTTCGCTCGACCAACGGCGGTCAGACCTGGCAGGAACTTTCTGGTTTACGCGGCCACGGCACGGGATCTCTGTGGCAGCCAGGCGCCGGCGGCATGTGCTTGCACAGCATTCTGTTGGACCCCGAGCATAGGGAAAGGATCTTTGTTGCCATCTCCGCCGCGGGCGCGTTTCGCAGTGATGACGCCGGCGCGAAGTGGAAACCGATCAATCGCGGATTGCACTCGCAATACATTCCGAATCCGACCGCTGAGGTGGGCCACTGCGTTCATCACATTACGATGCATCCTTCGCATTCAAACGTGCTGTTCATGCAGAAACACTGGGACGTGATGCGCAGCAACGACGCGGGCGACTCCTGGCACGAGATAAGCGGTAACCTGCCTACGGATTTCGGGTTTGTGATTGACGTTCACGCGCACGAGCCGGAGACGATCTACGTTGTGCCCATCAAGAGCGATAGCGAGCACTATCCGCCGGATGGCAAGCTGCGCGTCTATCGCAGTCGAACGGGCGGCAACGACTGGGAGCCGCTCACGAACGGTTTGCCTCAAAGCAACTGTTACGTCAACGTGCTGCGCGACGCAATGGCCACCGACTCACTTGATTCGTGTGGCGTGTACTTTGGCACCACTGGGGGGCAGGTATATGCATCGGCTGATGGCGGAGACACCTGGGCTCCGATTGTTCGAGATCTTCCGCCAGTCCTTTCAGTGGAGGTACAAACGCTGACATGATTTTAGTTGTTTTGCCGGCACACTTGCGAGCACTTGCGGGCGTTAGGGGAGATGTTGAACTTCAGGTTGACGGCCAGGTGACACGGCGCTCGATCCTTGATGCTCTGGAAGCGCAGTATCCGATGTTGTGTGGAACTATTCGCGATCATGTCGCAGGAGAGCGCCGGCCTTTTCTGAGGTTCTTTGCCTGCGGTGAGGATGTGACCCACGAGCCCGCGGACGCGCCGCTGCCTAAGGAAATCGCGTCAGGAGCGGAGCCATTTTACATCATCGGGGCCATCGCCGGCGGTTAAGACTTAGAGACAAGTATCCTGCGCGAGTCGTTTCGTTCGCCAGTATTGATACGAGGAAAAACGATGACAACAAGCAATACAAACACCATCAAACTCCATCGAGTACTCCAGGAACCGCCGGAGAGAGTTTACCGGGCATTCCTTGATGCAAACGAAGCCGCTGCTATCGCAATCAGCAACTTGCCGCAGGTCAAGTGGGTGGAAGAAGATGCGCTCAGCGAATTTGATCAGTCCGCTGCTTGGGAGAATTATGAACCTCGTTTTACTTGCGTGTTTCATCCGTGTGCAGGATCAACTGGACGCGGCAGCGCTACGAGAACAGTTCAATTTGAAAGACGAGAGCTAACATGTCGGTGCAGAAGTTTCTCTCGATCGAAGAAATGAATAACGCATCCCCGCTGAAATCCCGAAAACCAGATTTCGAGCGTTTCCTGCGACACTGTGCCCGCTACTGGGCAATCGCCCCTAAGCGCTATCCACGCGGTGTCTTTAAGTTTCGGAGCATTGAAGAGGCCCAAAAGGCTCGGAACAGACATGCAGTCTGAACAGGGCTATCTACTAAGGCGGAGCCATGCCTCACAACGGGCGGCGCAGCCGTGTGGCGAGAGTTGAGAACTATGGAATGAGTTTTCGAGATGCTGATGGGGTGCGGCACGTCGAAACTTATCTCAGTTTGGGTTCAGTCAGGCTTCTTCGTAAAACCAGAAATGTTCCAGCGCGTTTCGATATTCTTAAACAACCGCAAGCTGTTGAAGAACACGTTTGAGCCTCCGCCAGCCAACTTCGTACCTTCCTGACCGGCAATCTTGGTCCCTTCCTGGCCAGCGATCTTCGTACCTTCCTGGCCGGCTATCTTTGTACCTTCTTGACCGGCGATCTTGGTTCCTTCCTGGCCGGCTATCTTTGTACCTTCTTGACCGGCGATCTTGGTTCCTTCCTGGCCGGCTATCTTTGTACCTTCTTGACCGGCGATCTTGGTTCCTTCCTGCCCGGCTATCTTCGTACCTTCTTGACCTGCAATCTTGGTCCCTTCCTGACCGGCGATCTTGGTGCCCTCCTGGCCGGCAATCTTCGTGCCTTCCTGACCGGCGATCTTGGTCCCTTCCTGACCGGCGATCTTCGTACCTTCCTGGCCGGCGATCTTGGTTCCTTCCTGGCCCGCGATCTTGCTAGCTTGTCTTCCGTTGCCGCCACCAGATACTAGTGAGTTGAACAGGTCGTCAAACCTTACCCCTGAATAACGGTATCTGGATCCCGGAGCAACCTCCGCTGCCGGCGCCTCAAATTTACGAAGAGTCACCTCGTAGAGATATTTCCTTAGAAAGTCGGCCCACGATAGTTGTATTCGCTTCACGTCCTTGGCAAACCACAGGCTCTCGTAGTTCTTACGCGATACTTCATACGCCTCGCGTGACCATGGAAAGAATACTGAAACCCCATTTGAATACTGATAGGCGCTACCACTAAAACCACTGAGGATCACTGCCTTCTGTAATTCCTTAAGGACCTTTCGACAATGTTTCTGCATATCTTTTAAAATCTCGACATCGTCGCCATCGAGTTCCTCCGCCACCAGCCCACACTCCCGATCAAGCAATTCACAGAAATCCCCGAGATCGATATTCTGATCGTACATGTACGATTGACACTTCCAATGCACCTGGAGAATCACTCGTTCCATTTGCCGGAAAATACGGCTCTCGTTATCTTCAAAACATCGGATCAAGGCCCCAGACAGTCCGTCGAAGGCCTCGGCCAGGCGGCCAAACCTGCTCATGTCCCAGGCCGCCATGTCTACTGAAACCCCTCCCACAGTGTACGCATCCTGACTGCGCACGAACTCCTTCACAAAAAGCTCTGCCACACTTCGGGTATCGACATTTCGGGTACTATCTCGAGCCAAACAACCAAGTATCTTTGCGTAGGTCCAGCCGGCGCTTGGGACACTGCCTTCGGAAGCGATGATCGTTTTGGCTACGTCATTGAATTGATAGCCCACCTCGAGCATGCCCATGACGCAACTATCGAAACCCAGGATATCCAGCTTTTGACCGAGCAGTACTGTTGTTTCAGTGCGCCTTACCTCATCTTCCCAGTCATTTGCATTGGCGATTTCCACCAGCTCTTTCTTGGTGGCGACCAGTCCTTTAAGCACGCCATAGAAATCGCTCATCTTCATCGACTTACCTGAGGTCTCGTCCTTAAACAAACCAATGTCTTGAAAGCCTAGCGAGTGGCCGGAGAAGATCAGCGCGTACTTTTTGGCAGGCCGGCCGAACGAGATCTCGCCGTTGTTTTCCACCTCGACTTTATTAACGCACCAGTCTACGAAATTGAAGATTGAGCGTGAGTCGGCGGCATTCTCATTCGCTTTTTTGGGTACTTGATAGAGTTTATTTGGCACCTTGAATGAGCGTACATATCGTGCTTTGTGCTGTTCGGAGAAATCACAATACAAGGTCGGAATCTCAGGTGAGTTGCCGTCGTAGTAAACGAAGAGATTTGGGCTATCGGCGCCCTCCTCCGCCACTCCCTTTATTTGCTCCATTGCATAAGCCATATCAACGGCGAGGTTGTTATCCCCGGCCATGTAGATCATTATGGTCCATTCTTTTTCGGCCATTGTCTTTCTCCTTCACTACTTTAATTAAGGGACCCGCCCGAAAATCAGGCGATTGGGATGCCTCATCGAAAATCTTTGATCAAAACAATATCTCTCGTCGCAGAAAATCGGTATGTCGCAATTCTTCCTTCGTTTGAGATGGCAAAACTGTTTACGAATTCCGATTTGAAATTGGTCAACTGTTTTGGCGCACTGCCATCAATCGGCTGACTCCAGATGTTAAGAATTCCCGAGCGGGTGTCCGGGTAGGCGATTGACCTTCCATCGGGCAGCCACGCAAAACCGATCGGTTGAACAGTTCGAGGAAGTTCGATCGTTTTCACTGGCTCGCCACCTTCGAAGGGGGTAATTGACAACCTGGGCTGGCTGTTTGCCTGTTCATCCGTGTAGAAATACGCGATCAGCTTGCCGTCGGGCGAAATGACTGGAAGTTCCGAGCGACGATTGGTCAGTTGCACCGGTTCGCCACCATCGATTCCCACCTTCCAAATAGCCGAAGTACCCGAGCGCCCTGACATGAACACTACAAATCGTCCGTCAGGGGAACAAACAGGATAAGCATCTACAAAGTCACCTTCGGTGATTTGTCTCTGATTGCTACCGTCGCTATTCATTCGCCAAATATTTCGGCTGCGCGAGCGATTGGATTGAAAAACGATATACCCACCAGTGGAACATACTGATGGTTGCTGGTCGATAAAGGCGTCCGCTGTTAATTGCTTGCTTTCAGAACCATCAGGATTAGCAATCCAGATGTCCCAATTCTCTCCGGTACGCGCGGCATAAACAATCTTCCCCTCAGGTGTCCAGGCGACCGTTTCAGGAAGATTTGTCTTGAGGATCTGTCGGGCTTGACTCTCATCTTCCCTGGCGCCGGTGATCCAAATGCCGCTGTTGTTTACCTGTTGAATGGTGGCGATGGTGCCGGAATCTGCGGTCAACCCAAGACTAACTTCACCATATCCATTCAAGTCGCTGGTTATACGTCGCGCCTGGCCACCGGGATACGGAATCAACCAGATCTGAGTACCGATAGATGAGGACTCAGGCTGAGCAGTGATGATCATCCCACTGCCATCCGACAGCCAGTTTACTCGGCCGACGCGGGCCCATCTTTGGGAGCCAATGGGCTGAGGTTCTCCTCCTTCGACCGGAAATTCTACAACGGTCGCGTACTCGGCACCGGTGGCATTGGACATGCCGCAAGCTATTCGCTTGCCGTCAGGCGACCATGATGGTCCAGATGTGGAGAACCCATGGGGCGGTTTGAGCACGGAGACAGTCCTGGGGGTTCCGCTGCCGTCGGTATTAGCCACCATCAGGTCCATATCTTCTTGATTCCGGCGCACGAACGCGAATTGAGTGCCGTCGCGAGAGAATGCAATCGCACCGAAAACGCGGTCTAGAACTTTTACGGGAGTGCCACCCAGGATCGGAATACGATAGAGGGTTGGCACAAACTTGTCTCTTTCCAGCATAGTCACGTAGTAGATCATTTCACCGTCAGGCGCGAAGGTTGTGGCCAGGTAACCACCGTTCTCCGGCGCGACGAGCCTCACTACGCTGTTTGTTGATATTTGTCTGATCCACAAGCTGGCTTGCTGTTTAGCGTCATTGGCGGCGCAGACTACGTATTTACCGTCAGGGGATATAGAGAGTTGACCGTTTATGTCTTCGCCGCTGATCGTTCCGCCCGTTGTTAGCGCCGTCATCTTTACTGGGTTTAGTGGTTTAGGCTGGGTGAACAAAGTATAGAGCCCAAAGCCAATTGCAGTTGCGACAATTAACCCGAGGACAAGGAGGGCTACAGTGGCCTTCTTGTGTTGGCTAATTTGGGAGGTTACGAATTCAATGCTGGAGAGTTCGCGCGTCGCCCCGTCAACTCCTGATCGAGCCGTTGCGTTCTCCACCGCATCGACTGTGGCTGGATTCATCTGCACCGGGGTTGGATTCGAACTATACGCTGGCGCTAGAGATGACTGTGGCGGAACTGAACGACCGAGGTCAGACGTTGAGGTTGGCATTACACCTGACTCCATCCGCTGCTTCAGTCGCTTCAACTTGCTAAGCAACTCCTTTGCTGTCTGACAACGTTCGTCTGCATCTTTCGTTAGGGCTTCGGCAACGATCCACTCGAGAGCTTCCGGCACGTCGGGTACGAGATGAGTTAGCGGCACGGGCTCGCGGTCTGTAATGGCGACAATGATATGGCTCTTCGACACGCCCTCGAATGGCGGTCGCGATGCGATCATTTCGTAGAGCACGACGCCGAGGCTCCAGACATCTGAGCGAGCATCAACCTCGCGTCCCGCCGCCTGTTCCGGCGACATGTAAGCGACGGTTCCCAGCACCGAGCCGGGTTCAGTGTTGACGAGGGCCATCGTTGGCGCTTCCGACCCGGTTGCTGATGAGTCCTGTTGTTCGGTGAGCTTGGCGAGGCCGAAGTCCAGAACTTTCACAATGCCGTCCTTGCGGACCATGATGTTCTCAGGCTTGATGTCGCGATGAACGATGCCGGCGGCATGTGCGGCAACCAGCGCGGAGGCAATTTGAGCTGCAATGTCGAGTATTTCGATCAGCCTCAGCCGCTGGTACATGCGCTGACGGAGTGTTAGACCATCGACGAACTCAGTGGCAATAAACGTTGTGTCATCCGTGCGACCAATCTCATAGACGGTGAGAATGTTGGGATGATTAAGTGCTGAAGCGGCCTTCGCTTCCTGAATGAAGCGCCTGACCCGGCTTTGATGAGCAGCTACTTCGCCGGGGAGGAATTTTAACGCGACGGGCCGGCCCAGCTCATTGTCCTGGGCCCGATAGACTTCGCCCATACCACCTGCTCCGATTTTGGAGACGATGCGATAGCGGGCAATTGTGGTTCCGGGGGGAAGTTCTGACACTGGTGCCTTTTTACGCCAGTGTGGCTATTGGTGCAAGTACAAGAGAGCGCTCTGGCCATTTCCTCAGCGTTATCTGGTACAGTTCCGCAACTTCCTGTTTTTTAGCAGAGTTTCAGCTTGTCTTTGCAGCCACTGCTCATTGACGAGACCGTAAAAAACAGCAAGAGGTACCCCAGCCGCTTTAGCCTGGGGGGAGTGTCATGAGACTCCCTAAGCTGTAAAGCCGTGGGGTATTTTGATTTGTGACGCAGCCTCTAAAAGCCTTAGGGTAACTTGGGTGCTGTTCAGAGTATTAGGCAGCAATTGCGCGCCTTCTATTCAAATTAATTTGGTTGTGGCTGAAAGCTGGTCTGGGCCTCGGTGGTTGTGTTCTGCTAAGAAATCATAAACCAGGGACGCAGAGAGCACGGAGCAAACTCGGAGAAGCCAAACTAGGAAACAACCTGCTATGCCGCAAAAGCCTTTGCGGAATGCTGGAGTTTGATATAAGGTTGCATTTAAAATCCCTTTACCCCTGCCGTTAGAAAAGTGTTCCCCTCGGATCCGTTGTCGAAGTGTAAGACCTTCGATTGGGATCCAGGAGCTGAGACTGTAGCTAACAGGAGATAAAAGGCCTAATGCCTGATGAGAACACTTTAAACATTTCCAATGACCATCGCTGTACCAGCGGCATCTCAGGTCTTGACAATATTCTTGGTGGCGGCTTCCCGCGCAATTGCGTATACCTCGTGCAAGGCGATCCCGGTGCGGGCAAGACTACGCTTGCTCTTCAGTTTCTACTTGAAGGTGTACGTGCGGGCGAGAGTGTCTTCTATATCACGCTCTCAGAAACAGAAGCAGAACTGTTGAAGGTTGCCGCATCACACGGGTGGTCTCTGGATTCGATTCCTTTACTGGAGTTGTCAGCCATTGAGTCTCTGCTCAAGCCCGAATCACAGACAACCGTCTTTCATCCATCCGAGGTTGAGTTAACCAAGATTACAAAACTGTTGTTAGAACAGATCCAGAAGTTGCGGCCTTCAAGAGTGGTCTTCGACTCGCTCTCGGAATTTCGTCTAATAGCCGAGACCCAGCTTCGCTACCGGCGACAACTATTGAGTCTCAAACAGGAATTCACGAAGTATGGAAGTACTGTGCTCCTGCTCGACGACAAGATGAGCAGTACCGGGGCTGGCGTTGATCCTCACGTGTTAAGTCTCACACATGGTGTCATTGAGCTTGAGCAACTATCGCCGGATTATGGAAGGGCGCGCCGGAGGATGCATGTTACGAAAATGCGTGGGGTGCACTACAAAGAAGGATACCACGACTACTCAATCATCACCGGCGGTCTACAGATCTTTCCGCGCCTTGTTGCGGCCGAACATCATCATGAGTTTCAGCGTGAGCCCTTATCGAGTGGGGTCGCGGAATTAGACCAATTACTGGGCGGGGGGTTGGATCGTGGGACGACGACTTTGATCGTTGGTCCAGCGGGCAGCGGCAAGTCTAGTCTAGCTGTCCAATACGCCACCCAGGTGGCCAGTAATGATGAGTCCGCTTGCATTTTCGCGTTTGACGAAACTCTTGGAATCTTGGCTGCTCGGGCTGAGGCCCTAGGTCTTCCTTTGAAGCGACATATCAAGGACGGCAAACTGCATGTGAGGCAGGTTGATCCGGCTGAGATCTCGCCGGGTGAGTTTGCCTGGTCGGTTCGTCAGAGTGTGGAGGCCGGCTGCAAGTTAGTAGTAATCGATAGTCTTAACGGTTATCTGAACGCGATGCCCGGCGAAAAATATTTGAACAATCAACTGCATGAACTGACTTCATATCTGAATCAACAGGGGGTCGTCACGATTTTAGTTATGGCCCAGCACGGATTGGTTGCGGCATTTGAAAGTCCAATAGATCTTAGTTACCTCTGCGATACGGTGATCAACATGCGTTACTTCGAAGCTGGCGGCGAAGTAAGGCAATCGATAGCTGTTATAAAGAAACGCAGCGGCGACCACGAGCGTTCAATTCGTGAGTTTGCACTTGGCCGCGCTGGTAAGGGAATTCGCATCGGTGAGCCTTTAAGAGAGTTCCAGGGCATTCTCACAGGCGTGCCACGATATGAGGGGGCGCAGAACAAAATTATGCACCAGTAGTGGACCGGAACCATGGAAGCTTCTGCCAAGTTAACCTCACTTTCGCCGGCCGATCCTGCCGATTCGTTCATGGGCGATGACACGCGGTTGGACAAGTACGGCCCTGGAGAGGGGGATGAAAGGGTCATCGTAATGGCTCCCCTGGGACTGGATGCCCGTGCCATCGCCGACCTACTGACGGCAAACAGTTTTGAAGTAGCCATCTCTGAAGATCCGCAAAAGACTGCTGCGGAGATCGGACACGCGGGCGCACTCGTGATGACTGAGGAGGTCCTTGAGTTCACGCAGGCAGAAAGCCTTCTCGATGCGCTCATGCGCCAACCACCATGGTCGGAACTCCCGGTAATCATTCTTACAAGTGGTGGAGCGTCACGACTAGCTCGACTTCTGGACCTTGCCGCTCAAGCTGCGGGAAGCGTGACGTTGCTCGAGCGACCGATTAGTACTGATACGTTACTGCGAGACGTCAACGTCGCATTGCGCTCACGACGACGCCAGTATCAAGTGCGTGACCTTTTCGATGAGCAGATAAGGAACCAGGAAGAGCTAAGAAAGAGTGGAGAACAACTTCGTTCGCTTTTGAGCCAGGAACGCAAACTGCGGCGAGTGGCCGACGAAGCGAATCGCTTGAAAGACGAATTTTTGGCTACGTTGTCTCACGAGTTACGCAATCCGCTAAACGTAATCCTTGGGTACTCAGAGTTGCTGTTGCGAATGGATGAAGTAAAAGCGTCGTCGCGGCTTCTGCCTATGAGCGAAGCATTGCGGCGAAATGCGCTCGCCCAGTCTTATCTGATTCGCGATCTTCTCGAACTCTCGCGCTTGCGCAGCGGTAAGTTGTCACTAAATTTGGAAACGGTCTCAATCCTCACTGCATTAAACAATGCTCTCGAGACTGTGCGGGCCGATGCTCAGGCTAAGGAGATTTCGATTGCCGTAGTGGCGCCCGAAGAACCCCTGTTTGTAACGGGTGATCTGCTTCGGCTGGAGCAGGTAGTGTGGAATTTGTTAAGTAATGCAGTGAAGTTCACACCTCAGCGTGGGCGGATCGGCGTTCGACTGAGTCGTGAAGGCGACGAAGTGGTTGTAGTGATTGAGGACAATGGACAAGGTATCGACCCTGCGTTCCTGCCAAACGTTTTTGAAATGTTTCGTCAGGGTGATGCACGCGCAAGCAGAGAACACACCGGCCTGGGTATCGGGCTCGCGCTGGTCCAGCAGTTGGTCAAGTTACACAAAGGTTCGGTGACAGCCCATTCGGAAGGCGTTGGCACAGGGGCAACTTTCACAGTGCGATTGCCGGTGAAGACCCCGCCGTGGATGGAGACTGCTGGTAAATCGACCCTCGCTCACAATGACCTGAACGGACTGACAGTATTGGCGGTAGATGACGATGAAGATACTACTTCACTCTTGCGAACCTTACTGGAGATGAGTGGTGGAGAAGTACTCACAGCCAACAGTGGAGGGGAAGCATTGGAGCTGGCGAAGGACGCAGATTTCGACATCGTCGTGTCAGATATTTCGATGCCTGGAATGGATGGGTTTGAATTTGTGCGACGCCTGCGTTCAGTGCCGGGTAAGGAGAACGTTCGCGTAGTTGCTCTAACGGGTTTTGGGCGCCAGGAAGACATCGAACAGGCCCGCAGCGAGGGGTTTATTGGCCACCTGACAAAACCGCTGGATGTGGAAGCGCTTTTGAAGTTCCTTAGTTCGTTCGCTGAGAGCAAGAACCGCGAGCCGCGGTGAGTTGAAGACAAACAGCGGCGTATTCGGAGAGCTAATGAACAAAAGCGTCTTGACGTCGTGGGAGAATTAGACCACCACGCGATAGAAGCTGTGAAAGACCGTGAATCCTCAAGTTGTATGATTGCTATTCGTGTTGTTTGGTGGATCATTTCTTAGCCAACCGAAAGCCAGCATCCACGAAATCACGAACCCTGTCACAAAAATTCCAAGTTATATCCTCTTGTCGGCCTGGGATTTCAGGTTTGACCTAACTGTGGCTTTAGTGAACCACAGATTGGGAGATTATTTTGTAACAACTCTGCGTGATGAGATGAAGAACGATCGCGAGGATGAAGTCAATGCTTTGTTCAGGCTCCCGTTGGCAGAGTTCACCAACGAGCGGAACACACTCGCGACACGGCTGAAGAAGAGTGGGCGCGGCGACGAGGCTTCTCGTGGAGGCCGTAGGTGGGAGCAATCCTTTAGGTAACTTAATCTGAAGCCAGTGTAAACTCTCCCTTCAAGTAAATTCCCGGCTTAGGCATACCTTCCCACGTTGGCGATGATCAACCATCAGGCATCGATCCTGGACCACCTTGATGCCTGCTTTCGCCAGCGTCTCAGCAACTGAATCGTCCCTGATGCCTGATTGCAGCCACACCGCTTTCGGTTTTTTCGCGAGTATGTCGTCCAGATGAGCGGAAACATCCTGGGAACGACGAAAGACGTTCACCAGATCTACCTCGACTGGTATCTCGATCAGCTTCCGGTAGACCTTCTGCCCAAGAATATGGGTCACTTGCGGGTAGTAAACCGGAACCGGAATGATTTGGAAGCCGGCCGACTCAAGATAACTGGGAACATAGAAGGCAGGCTGGTTTGCTTGCGCCTCGGTTTTGATCCCAAGCACGGCAATGGCTTTCGTGGCCGAGAGTAGCTCACCGATTTGCTCAACGCTCGTGATGATGTTCTTTTGCCAGTTCATAATCCGGAGTGCTCGCTTCTTCCAGAGTTGGCGCCAGAGCTTCGTATACCTTTTTAACCCTTCGATTTCGAAAGAGCGATGTGTAGTGGCCCCTTGTTTTGGGTTGAGGGAAAACAGAACCACTCCGGCAGTTTCTCGGTCGACACGATGGATAGGCACGATGGCTTTAGTCGCGCGTTGTTTTCGATAGGTTATCGTTTCTTCCGCATCCGGCACTGCTTTTTTAATCGTCGTCCTGACCTTTTCCAGAATCTTTTGCACGTCAGTTGGGAAGCCCGCGACTATTCATCAATATTCTTTGGTGCTTGGGCTCTCATACTATTCCTGGCTAATTTACTTACGAATCTCGGTGCGATTGCGGGGCATCTTAACCAATCTACCCTGCTTGTTAAAGGGCCCATTGGGGCTGCTTTGTATGCTATTATCCGCGCACGTTAGCAAACAACGGCCCGCGGCTTGTCGCGGATGAAAGGTGCGCGACAGTCCAGAGACGCTGGCTTTATGACCAAAGGGTTAAAGCTGAGCCCAGGGTTTGCATTTCCTGCACTACGTGCAGGTGGCCATCCTGAAAAGGTAGAAAACACTAACACGCGGAACTTAAATCTTTGCTGGTAACGAGTGGTGTGACCTCGGCCCGAGGTGTCTCGCGACCCCGCGAAATGTCGATTGCCTGATGAGATTTTCAGTTCAAGATTCATCGTTGACCCGAAGCTATCTTGGAAATCAACGTACGGTTTTTAATCCAGCCGGTCTCGTCCGGCTTAACTCTGCATGGAGAACTACTATGAAAAACTTCTTGTTAGTAATGGTAATTGTAGTCGCGACAACAACATTTGGTTGCAGCCAGTCGAACGAGGAACAAGCTGTACGACAAACGGTGAACGAAGTGATAACCGCATTGAACGAGAACGACCTTGACACATTGGGGCGTCTCTACGCCGACGATTATCAGATTGTTCTTGAGGACGGAAGCACAACAACCAAAGCCCAACGACTCGCCGCGATGAAATCTGGAGATTTAAAATATGGAGGGGCGGTGGTAAACGACTTAAAGATTCGTCAATACGGCGATACGGCTTTGGCGAATTATCGAGTGACTGGCAAGTCAACCACTCCTGCAGGTGAGCAGGATATTAATTCTCAGGCGATGGTGATGCTGGTCAAAAACGGTGGTCGCTGGCAGGTCGTCTCGTCGCAAGTGACCCGTATTGGAGCCGCAACCACTCCTGGCGCGAGTCAAGCTGGCACCGCCAGCCCCAGCTCGGGTCCATCAGCCCCGGCCGACGACAAGACATTGAATCAGTTCATGGATGACTACTTAGCGGCGCTGATGAAAAACTCCGCCGACCTGACTGAGCCGTTCCTGGACGCGCAATACATTCGAGTAGGCCCCGACGGCTCGCGCCTCAATAAGGACCAGTTCATCGCAGCCATTCGCTCCGGCAACCTAAAGTACACTTCGGTTGTTGCAGCCGACAGAGTGTGGCGGAAGTTCGGAAACGACACGGCAATTGTGACTTCAAACGCCACGCTAAAAGCGAGCAACAACGGTCAGGATATAAGCGGAACCTATGGAGCGACTACCGTGTTGAGAAGAGTTGGAGACCGCTGGACGCAGATTTCAACTCATCTCAGCCCCGGAAAGTAGGCGATTTCAATTTCGCGTTTTCGGGGATGCCGTCAGGGTTTCAGCCCGGTGATTTCTTACGGCACGAAGCCTGACCTGATGCGCGGCGCCGTTCGGAGGCGCGGAACTCTACTTGGTTGGGTACTCATCAAGTATGATTCCCGCCCACGAACGGCGCAGTGCTTAATTAGACTATGAAAAACCCCGCTCCCCCAGCGGGTAGGAATCTCTACGAGCTTTGCATGCCGCTGCGGTTTATAATGCGAGTGCTCTGACACACAACAACCAAGAGGCTCAAAATGTCTAACGATGAAGTACTGTCTAATCAACAGACGATCCTGGCAAACCAGGAAACCATCCTCGCTAACCAGAAACGGATTGAAGCTAACCAGACAAAACTGGACCAGACACTGGCTAATCAAGCGACGATCATCTCGAATCAGGAGACTATCCTGTCAAATCAATCGAAGCTTGATCAGATAGTGTCCAATCAGGAACGCATCCTGGCAAACCAAAAAGAGATCCTGTCTCGCGCAGGTAAGTGATTTGGTCAAGTTTTAGGGCAATGCACCAGCGACGTGGCGCGTGATGTCCATTTTGCGTATGGCGATAACAGCTCCCTCACCCGAACCGCAAATCGTCAGATAGCCAAAAGCTATTGGCGGCAGAGAGGTTCACTGTAAAATTTTAGCGCGATGCGCCGGCGTAACATGAATAGATGCGCCACTATTAAGCACTTGATCGGCTGCTAATACCAGGAACATATAGTTGGACGAACCTCCACCCATAACATACTCGGCTTGTTGCCAAAGGTAAGGAAAGTCTTTGAGTTCCGGCAGGTCCGGCCGGATAAGAGCCGTTCCTGATACAACTCCTCCGGGTATATATGACCAGTCCGCCCGGTTGAATCCATATGCAGTAGTCATTGATCGAGCGCCTACACCCGAAGCAAACGATGATGTGTTTTCGCCCGGATGAACTCCTAAAACAAAATTGAGCGCATTGAGCATATAATCCGGGCTGACTATATCCGGGAACGCTCGATGTAGAAAATACTGTTCCACGCCGAAGCGCTGAATGTTCCAACCAGCGCCCCAGATGTGTGGCTTATAGGGAACACCAAAGGGGGTTTCCTTCTGCATCTCTACCGTTTTCGCGAAACTCTGCGCGACGGCCCTTTGAATCTCGTCAACAAAAGTGCGGTCCTTGATCAGGCCCAACACCTTACCGATAGACCATCCCACGGAATCGATGTGAGTCACGATCTCTTTGCGGTTGTCGACCAGAACTTTGCCGTACTCAGGCTTATTCGTTGTTAACCACAACTCGACCGCGGCCACTATCCGCTCATTGAAACCAGCTTTAGGATCACGCTCCTCTTTCCATAGCAGTTCCGCGGCGTCGAGGCATTCTTTGGCAAGAGATGGATTCATCTCCTTCAGCACGCGGGACGCCATTGCCAGAGCCGTAATTCCTTTGTACTCGTGAGCGGGATTTTGCTCGGTGAATACAAGGCGATCATCTGCCGCTGATGAATGCGTGGCGGTCCGCCAATGCTCCTTGAGCGAACTGTCATGAAACAGGTTGTCGGTGGAGTTCGCCAGGTCACCCAGAAGCACGTATTGCTCGAGCGTGGGAACAATGATTCCCCGGTACAATCGGCCCAGGCCTTTGTAGCCGCCGAGTATGGACAAGACTCCGTGCTCGACCTGCTGCAATACATCTGACTTGCCGTCCGGCTGATGAATCTTCGCCAGCCTCCGGCCCTGGTCGATGGTTGTATCATCGTAGTTCAACCCAAAGGCCTCGTATGTGTTGGCCAGGATCGAGACCTCATCAGCCTGGGATTCGATGCGCAGATCATCGTCGGCGGCATCGTGCCAGCCGCCAACGTTCAGCCCCGGAACAGTCTGACCCGGCTTCCATCGGGTGAGCGTCGATGGCCCTTGCAGGTAACCATCAAAATGGTTGTGATTGGTCGGAGCCATGCGCGCATCGTCGAGATGACAGGCGCCATGCCAAACGCGATATTGTTCCTCCACTCGCATGTGGCACATCTGCACGGGCAGAAAATATTCGAGCACCGGCTGCCAGACCCCCCGCTTGTAGACATCAGCCGAGATCTGAAATGGATGAGTCCGGTAGTTACGGTATTCGGCGACATACATTCCCGGCTTAGTGACGTGGCTGAAATCAAAGAGCAGATATTGATAGCGTAGAAACTTTCCCCAGGCTCTTGGTTTTCCGGAAAGTACCTGTTCGAATCCGCCGGTCTCCGACACGCGTTTGAGGTGGAAAGAGTCGGGCGCCTCGTCAGCGGGGTCCAATTCGATAATGGCAATCTTCTTCTGCTTTGAATGATAACCAACCTGGGAAACATGGACCACAGGCTGATACATCCATCCCGGAATAGCATGCGGTGTTACGATCCACTCGATCGCCCTGGTGGTGCTTCCTGCCGGGGCTAGCGAGCGGACCACGAACCAGCCGTTATTATGTTTGTTGCGGCCATCCAACAATTCGAGATCACCTGTCAGACTTTCGATGATCAGTCGCTGCGCTTCTGCCTCCGGTGCAACTGAAAGACGCCGGCCAGTGGCCAATGGAACAGGCTGAATCTCGCCGGTCTTATCTCTCCACTCTGGCCCATTGGCTTGGCGCGGAAAGATTCCCGATTGCGAGCCGAGATACCAGCTCTTGCCGAAAAGCGAGGTGGGATATAGCTCTAAGTTGAAGCCAACTCGGCCAAGGAAATTGGCGGGCACGGGCCGATCCAGATCCACCACTATGCGAATGCTTTTGCCGTCGCCACGCACTCGAACCTGATATGACAGATCCAAGTCGGGATAGTTAATGGGGTTGAATCCCCTGCGGTTTCGGCTGGGATCCGGATAAGAAAGCGAAGTCGTGATTTCATTTCCTGGTCTATTGACCACTCGTTTGTCTTGCCTGGGCACAGGCTGCCATTGGCCAGGGGTCGGATCCAGTCGCAAGTCACCATTTGTCGCTACGCGAACCCCATTTTGGATGATGCTCACGCCGCTCTGATGCCCTTCCGGATATATGTCCTGGAAGGCCATGACATTGGTTCCCGGCGTGAGCTGGAAATACTCTTGATCATTCAAGAGGAAGGTCGGTTCACGCTGCTGGGCCAGAAGCGCGAGAGGAAAGATTGAGAGTAGTGTGAGAAGGGCGGCAAAAAGAGGTTGCATTGTGATCACCAAAAGGGATTGTCGATTGCTAACTGTCGATTGCCGATTGTCCGAAGTCTTAACGCGAGGCCCGTAAACGGAGCATCACTACATCATGAGACGGGATGGTAGCGTAGAAAGACTCATTAGTCGTCCCCGCCTTCTTTTTTGTCCACAGGTCTAGAATTTCATACGCGCTGCTCTTAGTGTTCAGTTCTCGTTTTGCAAAGTCGTCATTGATCCGTTCAGTGCTCCAATCGAATTCAACCTTTTGAGGCTGCTTTCCTCGGTTCAGAAAGCAGACTGCCCAATCTTCACTCTGCAAGGGCTTAAACCAGATCTCCACGTTGCCTCGCATTGCGTATTTGAACCCCTGAATACCCAGCGAGTCCTGATTTACCGCAATGACTTCTTCATTGGTAAGGATTGCCAGGGTCTCCTTGCTCATATTTCTCAAGTCGTTCCCGGCCATCAACGGCGCTGCCAACATGGCCCAAAGTGAGAAGTGCGCGCGGTCTTCATTGACACTCATTCCGTTTCCCACTTCCATCATGTCGGGATCATTCCAATGATCGGGTCCGGCATAAGTGCGCAGCCCCTCCTGCATATCCAAAATTTGTAGTACGCCCCAGGATTTCCACGTGCCATGGTCTTTAACACAGTCGAAGCAGTTGTAAATGTCACCCGTTGTTCGCCAAAGGTGGCCCATATCTTTGGCCCACTCCCAGGGCTTGTTCTGGCCCCACTCACAGAGACTGAAGACGATCGGCCGGCCAGAAGCAAACAGCGCGTCGCGCATTGTGGTATATGCGCCTACAGCACTCAGGCCTTCTGTGTTGCACCAGTCATATTTAAGATAGTCGACGCCCCACTGCGCATAAGTTAGCGCGTCCTGATACTCGCGACCCCGGCTTCCGGGTCGACCGCCACATGTTTTGGCGCCAGCGTCGGAATAGATGCCGAATTTCAATCCCTTTGCGTGCACATAATCGGCAAGGGCTTTCATACCGGAAGGGAAGCGAGCGGGATCGGGTTGAATGAAACCGAGTTTGTCGCGCGTACCATGCCAGCAGTCATCTATTACGATGTATTGATAGCCGGCAGCCTTCATACCACTCGCCACCATTGCGTCAGCGGTCTCCCTGATCAGCTTCTCGTCGACATCACAGCCGAATTTGTTCCAACTGTTCCAGCCCATTGGCGGCGTAAGCGCTAACTTATCGAACTTTTGAGCCGTGGCAGCGGGGACACAAAGAAGAAATACGAGCAACATCAAGTTTTTGTGCATTGGGATCCCTCAAGTCGGTTTGGCTTTACGATCGCGACCGATGCTAAGCGAACGCTCTATTTACCGTGCCGAAGCTCGACTCGACTAATCTGGGCCGCTCCTTTGAATACAATCTTCAGGAAGTGGTTCCCGGATGAAAGACCGGCGAGCTCATATTGAATCGGTAACTTGTAGCCGTATGGATTCACCTCGGTAGGAAACCGTTTCACTGACGGCTCCACCCGGATAAAACTGCCTCCATCCCTGGAGACATAAAACTCAAAGTCGTTCGGCGCATCTTCCATGAACGCCCATAGCAAAGCGTGTCTGAGCGGCTGTAGGGTGCGATACATAATCCAGCTCTCAGCGCTCCCTTTTAGACGGTGCGCGTCTTCTTTGAACTCTCGAGCATTTGCCGTGATCAGAAGAAGAGGCCCGCCACGCGCAAAGACGTGGGTGTAATCCACCAACTCATCGACGATGGCGAAGTCTTTAACGGAGACTGGACCGACGACATTTGACGGTTCCGAGGTGCTTACGGAGTTTCTGGCACGTACTCGGTAGTAGTAACTGTTGCCTGGCTCAGCGTACGTATCGGCAAAGAGACTCCGGTATTGGACCCACGTATCGTCCACATCCATGCCTACGAGGGTCCATGGGCCAGCCGGCGAGAGTGCACGCTCGATGTCGTAGCCCGAAGCGCCGACCGATCCCTGCCAGGAGATTGCGGCCACGTTCGTGATAGGCAAGAGCCTCGGTGGCTTTACTGCTTCGAGAGGTGGTTCGGGCAAGGCTTGGATTTCAAAAGCCTTGGAGCGCATCAATTTAAGCAAAGCGCGCTCTTCATATTCGTCGCCTGTTGCAAAGCCCGGATAGTGATATGCCTTGTACAGCCCGCCGCCCGCAGGTTCGGAGTGCCAGTAAAATCCGCCGTCACGGTTGTGAAATCGCAAGCTCCACCCGAGGGCTCCAGCCACGCCGTTGCGAATCACCGTGTCCAGCACTTGCTCCATCCCGGCGACGGGAATGAACCCCACTTCACCAACTATGTACACCTTCTTCCCGCCGATCTGTTTGCGAAACCGAAGTATGTCTGCGGCCATTTCGGCGGCGCCTTTGTTTGGCCCTGGATAGTGGTGGCTCGAAACTATATCGATGTTCGGATCGGCTAGAGCTTCGGGTTGAATCTCCTTGTTGCCAATGTAATAACCATCGAGAACGAGATGATTCGAATCGAGAGATTTGATTTGTGCAGCAATCTCTTTGGTCCATTGATAGGGGCTGTACAGTTCGTTGCCGGTCTCCCATGCCAGGATAGCTTTGTCATCCTTGTATCGCGTGCCGGTAAAAGTATTGCGTCGATTGATAGTGAAATGAACAGTCTTTTTGAAATCTTCAATGACGCTGCGATCGGTCCAGAACTCATCAGGAGATTTGTCGCGGTACTCTGCATATTGCTCGATGCCACCCCACCACTTCCAATTATCGACAAAAGGGATGATCACGCGCACCCCGATGCGATTGGCGATCTCCAGGACCTTATCGAGCGCGCGAAAAGCTTCTTCATTGAATTCGCCCGGCCTCTTAACGTGACAGGGAATCGGATTAGGACCATCCCTTTTACAGATTGAAAGCACATAAAGACGGACAACGCGACCGCCCATCTGCTTGACCGTCAACAAAGCATCGGCGATCTCAAACTCGTTCGGAAAGCGCCATTCATTCGTCGCGTCGAACGGCATGTTGTCCTCGACGATGTGCAGATTTGGAATGTTGAAGGAGATGAAGCGGTATTCCTGCTGACCTTCGATCAGCCTGTTGCCTGAACGAGTGATGAAATGCTTCAAGTCGTTCTGTGCGGCGACAGTAGTTGCAGCAAGTAGTAGGGTCAGGATTACCGTCCCCAGTCGCATCGTCTGAAAGTTCTCCTTACTTATCATTAAATCGTGCCCAATAAAGAGATCCAACACCAGTTGGTTGGATCTGTTAGTTAATTACGAAGAGTCGAGATGCGGTAATTCGTGTAATTTCGTGTTTATTAGTGGATCATTTCTTAGCCGACCAAAAGACTCAATCCACGAAATCACACTAAATTACACAAAGATAACCCCTTTCTCAGCTTCCCACCCTTAAGCATTCCAGGATCGAATTACCGCACCAACTCGGCGACGGGTGACGGGACCGGTACGTTATCAAGCTCGCCACCTGGTGTCTCGTCGCGATCCAGCCGGTCATACCAAAACTTCTTCAGAAAAATTGTAGTGGCAACCAGAATGGCCAGCGAGATTACGGTGCCCCACAGATCGCGAAAGATGATGTAAAGGGGCGCTGCCACCAGCATCAGTTGCCAGCAGATGCCCACGCCGCAGTTGAGCAGATCGCGAGCTGCGTCCCGATTCGGTTCGATGGTCGGATCTTCCTGGAGAACCATCGCATGAACCGGCTTCCAAAATCCCCAGGGGCGCACATTGCGATAGAAGTTCTTTAGCGTCTCCTCGTCTACAGGCCTCGTCAACAAACTCCCCGCCACCGAAGCAATCGCTGAGAATAGAAGAATCAACGGAAACGAATAGGTTGGGTCATGAAAGTCTGGAGCGAAAATCGGCAGGACTCGGGGAACCACCAGAGCTGACCCAAGGCCAACCAACATCCCGGCAAAGTAACCGTGACCGTTTAGCCGCCACCAATACCACTTCAACACATTCGCAGCAGTGTAACCGCCATAGAGACCGGCAACGATCCATTGTGTGATCGCCGTTATCGACGAGATGAACATCCCAATACCCATGCCTGCGATGAGAATCAGCACCGAGGCGAGGTAACTGTAATGGACCAGGGTGCGATTATCTGCATTCGGGTTCAGGTAGCGCTTGTAGACATCGTTTACCAAATAGGCGGCGCCGGCGTTTACGGTGGCGCTGAAAGTGGCCATAAACGATGCGAGCAGTCCCGCCAACAAGATCCCGATCAAGCCCGCAGGCAGGAATCGGTTAATGACATATGGAAGTACCAACTCAAAATCTATGTTCTCGCCCATGTTGCGAAACTCGGGCGTAACGTAAACCAGTCCGAGTAACGTAATTCCTCCAATCAGGATCCAGCGGGGAACGAGACAGATCGAAACAATCGCGCTCATCAGGCTGGCTTCACGCGGATTCCTGGCCGCAAGAATGCGTTGCATGTCGTAGTTTGGCGCCGCGCCTGCCATGCTTACGAGCACACCTTTGCCGACCATCACCACGAAGAAGAGCCCAAACATCGAGGCGATGCCCTCGGCGGCGATCCGATTGGTCATTGCCGGGAGAATGGCGCTCCAGTCGAGGGTAATATCCCATCCGAAAGAGATCTCTCTCCAGCCCAGCGGTGTTACCTGATCGAGCGTTCCCGGCGCTACGGCCATCATCGCTATCACACCGATGACCACGGCCGACACAGCCATCAGCATGAATTGAATGAAATCGGTGATTACAACACTGACCATGCCCCCCAGAACCACATAAGTTGCCGTGATTCCCATTAAGAGCAATGCGTAAGTGTTGGGTGAAAGGTCCCACGGCAGAAACACTTTGCAGAACTTGCCAATACCCTGAAATTCATAACCAATAAAACTGACCACGCTGATAAGGGCGAATAGAACAATCACCGCCCGCGAAAGCTCTCCCGACTTATCCCCAAAGCGCGTCGTGATCCATTCGGCGCCGGTGCGAGCATTTGAACGCCGGATCCACTTCGACAGATAAACAGCGTCAAAGATCTGATTGAAGATGGGCCATACCCAGGGCAGAAAGACAGCCTTCATACCGTAGGCATAAAGGATATAGACAAACCACATGGTGCCCGTGATGTCCCACATGGCTGAAGCATTCGAGATTCCCAGTAACCACCAGGGCAGCTTTTTCCCGCCGAGAAAGTACGAGTCAAGATTTTTTGAGGCGCGTCGTTTTACATAAAAGCCAACGAAGATCATTCCCGCGAAGTAGACAATGAGCACTATAATGTCGAGGCTTGTTAAGCGCATCCGGGTTTCCTTTCAGCGGGAGCCGTGACTTAGCGGGGAAAAACTGCCAGTCACCAGGGCCTGATCTCTAGTCGAGCTGTTAGTCTGGAAAAAGAACGGCACAAATTAGCTCACTTGAAGCTTTAGAAACAAGACAAAACTTTTGGCGCGCCGTCATGGCACACGATCGGAATACCAAAGCGCCGCCGGGCCGGTGCACTCCAAAGAGTTGCAATATGCGAGGACCAATGAGCAATAGAATAGTAATGGTTTCCCTTGGGTTGCTGCTTCTTTTGGCGGCACTGCTTCCGGCGACCCGTTTAAGTGCTAAGCCGCAGCCTCTTGCGCAATCCGACTCCCAAGTTCAATCTAAGCATCCATTTCAAAATCCCGGCCTACCTATCGAAGTGAGAGTCGCCAACATTCTTTCTCTTCTTACCATCGAGGAGAAGATTTCGTGCCTCGGTACCAACCCGAGCGTGCCGCGCCTGGGCATTAAAGGCAGTGGTCACGTCGAAGGCATTCATGGCTTAACGCAGGGTGGGCCGGGAAAGTGGGGCCGTCCAAAGACGATTCCTTCCACCACGTTTCCTCAAGGCATTGGCCTCGGTGAAACCTGGGATCCCGAGATAGTGCGCCGGGCCGCTGCGGTTGAAGGCCTGGAAGCCAGGTACGTTTTTCAAAGCAAGAAGTATCAACAGGGAGGCATTGTTATTAGGGCCCCAAACTCGGACCTCGGTCGAGATCCGCGCTGGGGACGTACCGAAGAGTGTTACGGAGAAGACGCCTTTTTCAACGGCACTATGACCGTAGCTTTCGTCAAAGGTCTGCAAGGCGACCATCCAAAGTACTGGCTGTCAGCCGCCCTTATGAAACACTTTTTGGCGAACAGCAACGAAAATGGGCGCAGCAGCTCGTCTTCAAACTTTGACGAAAGACTATTTCGCGAATACTACTCCGTTCCCTTTCGCATGGGCATTCTTGAAGGTGGATCGCGGGCATTTATGGCCTCCTACAATGCAGTGAACGGTATTCCGATGCACGTCCACCCGATGCTCGAAGAGGTCACCCGCAAGGAGTGGGGACAGGACGGGATAATCTGTACTGATGGCGGAGGCATGGGTCTGTTGGCTACGGATCACAAGTACTCTCCCGATTTTGATCACGCAGCCGCTGCCATAGTCAAGGCTGGCATCGGTCAATTTTTAGATAATCACCGCGGCCCTGTCACCAATGCGCTGAAGCGAGGAATACTCACGGAGAAGGAGATTGATAAGGCTCTCGAGGGAAATTTTCGCGTGATGATCCAGCTTGGCTTGCTTGACCCGCCGGAACTCGTTCCATACTCGAGCATTGGCAGTGAGACAGAAGATCCCTGGTTGAGTGCCGAGCACAAGGCCCTTGCAAGGCTGGTGACGCAGAAATCAATCGTATTGCTGAAGAACTCGAATGATATTCTCCCGCTGGATAAGACCACCACAAAGTCCATCGCCGTGATTGGCCCACGCGCGAATGAAGTGCTGCTGGATTGGTACAGCGGGACGCCTCCTTATCGCGTTTCTGCACTGGATGGAATTAAGAATAAAGTGGGTTCAAGCGTCGATATCCGGTGGGCGGCGGCTGATGACGAGGCAGTCAAACTGGCGCGCGATTCGGATGTGGCCATAGTGTGTGTCGGAAACCATCCCAACGGCGGCTTCGATAACGAATGGGCCAAGGTTTCGGTGCCGAGTGAAGGCCGCGAAGCCGTGGATCGTGAGTCGATTACTCTCGAGCAGGAAGATTTGATCAAAGAGGTTCATAAGGCGAACCCCAGAACCATCGTCGTGCTCGTCTCAAGTTTTCCTTATGCGATCAACTGGTCTCAGCAGAACGTGCCTGGGATCCTCCATATGGCGTTGAACAGTCAGGAGCAGGGAAACGCTTTGGCTGATGTATTATTCGGCGACTACAACCCGGCTGGCCGGCTGGTCCAGACGTGGCCCAAATCGCTCGACCAATTGCCGCCGATGATGGATTACGACATTCGCAATGGCCGGACATACATGTACTTTAAAGGAGAGCCACTCTATCCGTTTGGCTATGGCCTGAGTTACACCAAGTTTGCTTATTCAAATCTGCGTGTAAGCTCAAGCAGACTAGCAGGCAAGCGTACAGTGAACGTAAGCGTAGACGTAAAGAATACCGGCAGGCGCGCTGGTGAAGAGGTGGTTCAGATGTACGTTAAACATTTGGATTCAGCAGTAGCCCGGCCGCTGAAAGAATTGAAGGGTTTTAAGCGCGTGATGATCGCGCCCAACCAGACGATCACGGTCACGTTGCCAATTACCGGAGAGCGACTGGCGTATTGGGACACGAGCAAACGTGCCTTTGTAGTGGAAAAAGGCAAAGTTGAAGTGATGGTTGGGTCTTCATCGACGGACATCAAGCTGACTAAAGCTATCAGCGTAACCCCATAGGTCGAATAGGTCCTATAGGTCGAATAGGCCGAATAGGCCGAATAGGTCCTATAGGTCGAATAGGTCCTATAGGTCGAATAGGTCCTATAGGTCTAATAGATGAGAGGAAGAGAAACCATGAGACCTTTCAATACTTTTGCCCTGCGTTTTCTGATCGCGCCGGCAGTTCTGGTCGCAGCACTGGCAGCGGTAGGAGAAAGACAACACGCCCAGGAGCAGCCTTTGTATCGCGATCGTGACAAACCGCTCGAAGCACGCGTTGACGATCTGCTGGGGCGTCTCACGCTTGATGAGAAGCTGTCTCTCGTTCATGCAGATTCGAAGTTTACGACTGCCGCAATACCAAGGCTCGGAATTCCGCGCCGCTGGCTTTCAGATGGACCACACGGCGTGCGCGAGGATGTCGGTCCTGATACATGGAAGCCGGCTGGCCGCACTGACGACTTTGCTTCCTGGCTGCCCGCACTGATCGGACTCTCCTCGAGCTTCAATCCGGAACTTTCCCGCGCTTACGGCGATGTAATCGGCCAGGAGGCGCTTAAGCGTGATAAGCAGATCATGTTGGGCCCGGGTGTGAACATCCTCCGGACGCCTTTGAATGGACGCAACTTTGAATATTTTGGGGAAGACCCTTTCCTGGCTTCGCGAATGGCAGTTAACTACATCCTCGCCGTGCAGTCACATGGCGTTGCTTCCTGCATCAAGCATTTTGCCGCCAATAATCAGGAGTGGGAGCGCGGCACCATTAACGTTGAGATGGATGAGCGCGCATTGCGTGAGATCTACTTGCCGGCGTTTAAAGCAGCCGTGCAGGAGGCAGGAGTGCTGACTGTGATGGGCGCCTACAACAAGTTTCGTGGCGAACATGCATGCCACAACGACTACCTGCTTAACAAGATTCTAAAGGAGGAATGGGGATTCAAAGGGCTCGTGATGTCAGACTGGGGCGGTACGCATGACACGCGTGAAGCTGTTTTAAACGGATTAGATCTGGAGATGGGTACCGAAAAGCCTTACGATCAGTTCTATCTGTCGGGACCGTTTCGCGAGGGCTTGAGCAAAGGAGAATTCCCGATGTCCGTGTTGGACGACAAGGTCCGGCGCAATCTGCGGCAGATAATCGCAATAGGCGCTCTCGACGGGCGTGGCCCCGGGGCGATCAATACCAAAGGGCATCAGGAGAATGCGCGAAGAATCGCAGAAGAAAGCATAGTCTTACTAAAGAACGAGGCGAACGCGCTTCCACTCAATGAAGCGAAGATCAAATCCATCGCCGTCATCGGAGAGAACGCTGTGCTACTCCAGGCTTACGGCGGTGGCAGTTCGCGAATTAAGGCCTTCTACGAGATCACGCCACTGGAAGGGATTGTGAGACGGGTGGGCCAACGCGCGAACGTCACTTACTCGACCGGCTACCAGGCTGAATCGAACCCTGACCTCGTTACGCGTGCGGTGCGCGCTGCCAGCCAGGCGGACGTGGCTATAATAATTGGCGGTCTAAATCACGCGCACTACTTTGACGCCGAGGGTTTTGATCGCAAGGACATGAAACTCCCTTACGGGCAGGATGATTTGATTCAGCGCGTAGTCGAAGCAAACCCAAGAACGATCGTAGTCTTCCTGGGCGGCGGGCCAATGGAGATGGGGCCCTGGCTGACGAAGGTTCCGGCTGTATTACTTGCCTGGTATCCCGGCATGGAGGGTGGAAATGCATTGGCCCGCGTCCTTTTCGGTGACGCAAACCCCTCTGGCAAATTACCTGTCACCTTCCCGAAGAGGCTCGAAGATTCACCGGCCCACGCCCTGCAAGCCTACCCCGGGAAGGATGGTCGGGTTGTCTACACAGAAGGAATTCTGGTTGGTTATCGGTGGTTCGACACGAAGAAGATCGAGCCGCTCTTTCCTTTTGGTTACGGTCTTTCTTATACGAGTTTTCAATACTCATCGCTGAAGTTGATCAAAGGTAGTGATCCTAAAGGTCCTCTCGCAATCGCCGAGTTCGAGATTGAGAACACAGGCACACGCGAAGGCGCCGAGGTGGCACAACTTTATGTGAACCAGACCAAGCCAGGTTTGCCACGTCCCGTGAAGGAGTTGAAGGGGTTTCAGAAAGTATTTCTCAAGCCCGGCGGGAAGCAGACGGTTACCATCCCGCTGGAACGGAGCGCTTTTGCGTACTACGACCCGGAGAAGAAGGGGTGGCTAGCTGAAAAGGGAGAGTTTACGATCTTGATTGGCAGCTCTTCTCGAGACATTCGGCTCGAAAGCAAGTTTCATCTCAGTCAAACCGTGCTTGAGAAGTAAAATCTTTGAATAAACGTCCGCTCTCAATCATCTTCATTAGCTGGCTTTTCATAACAGCCGGCACAATTGGGCTGATCTACCACGCCACCGAGTTCACGTCAGTGCGTCCGTTTCAATACGAGCTTGTCTGGGTTTGCCTGGTGCGGCTTCTCGCGATTGTTTTCGGAGTATTCACGCTCCGCGGCAGGAACTGGGCGCGGTGGGGTCTTCTGGTCTGGATTGCCTACCACGTGGTCCTCAGTGCTTTTCACCCGCTGGCACAGTTGTTAATACACAGCCTCTTGTTGGCGGTGGTTGCGTATTTCTTCTTCCGCCCAAAGGCTTCGGCCTTTTTTGAAAATGCCAGGGCAGCCGCGTAGTGGCGGAAATTGTGGCTTCCCACAGCAAGTCCCAGTGCTCGCCCTCTTATAAACAGATGGTTTTGGCAAAAAGAGAGCAAAACATCACACGGCCCACAGATCGGTTAACTAACGTGGCCGTTATGAGTGCTTCCGCCGCCAATCGTGATCGCTAACCTTGGTGCTCCTGTCGGTGCGCACTCACTGCCTCAAGAGCGCCCTCGTGCATTCTCTCAGGCCGAACGTAGAGCCAGTGCTTTTCAAATTCCTCATCGGTCATGTTTGCAGCTACGGATCGCTCTTTACTCTTTAACCATTGTTCGACCCACTCACGCAGTTCCGGGTCCCGGTTGAGTGCCATGCGCGCCGCATGCATGTTAAGAGGTGTGCTCATAGTCTTGTTCGACTTTCAAAATAGTGTTGTCGCCCGGTCAACGGATCCTGAAACGAAATCGATTTTGCCAGCAGCTTCAGTGGCCTGGAAAAATCGTCGTCATCTGAAGGAGTCAGCGCGGGATAGAGTCTGTCATTGATGACGGGAATTCCTAAGGCCGCTAGGTGTAGACGGAGTTGGTGTTTCCTGCCAGTGACGGGAACCAACTGATACAGACTGATGTCTCCCAGATTGCTGAGGACGCTGATGTGGGTCTCGGAGTTTGCCTTACCCGGAACTTCTTTCATGCGAAAGAACGGTTCTCCCCGCACCATGCGACTCCGCCGAGTCCTGGGGAAGCTCGACTCTTCAAGAGTTGGCGCCAGAGCCTCGTATACCTTTCTAACCCTCCGATTCCGAAAGAGAGACGTGTAGTGACCCCTTGTCTCCGGATTTAGGGAAAACAACACGACTCCGGAAGTTTCCCGATCGAGACGATGGACTGGCGCCAGTGCTTCCGTCGCGCGCTGTTTTCGCAATCTTACCAGGAGCGTTTCATGGAGAAACCTTCCCGAGGGGATCACCGGCAGGAAATGCGGTTTATCTGCAACCAGGATGTGTTCATCCTGATAGAGCACCTGCTCCACAAAGGGTATGGTTGTTTCATTTTCGAGCTCGCGGTAATAAAAAATGCAGGCGCCAACTCGAAAAGCAGTCTCGGGATCAACGCGGCGCCCGATTTCATCCATCACCTGACCCTTCGCCATCCGTGCCTTCCAGGTCCGGACGTCCACGTGAGGATATTGTTCTTTGAAAAAGTCTAAGACAGTTTTCCATGGACCCGCAGGAAGCCATTGACAGCTTGGACTAACTCCCTCGACGATGGGAAGTGGCGCGTTCAAATTCCTTTTGAACAACTCAGCCTACTTTCTGATGACAGTCGCTAACCTTCGCGGGTTTTTCTTAGCGTCCAAAACCTTGTGGGGTATCATAAAAGTCGAAGTCGCCCCTCGCAACCATTAGCCAGATGATTATACTGCCTGAAACAGACGAAGACTTGCTGCGTGAGTGTGAGGTGGAAACCTTCCGCTCGAGTGGGCCTGGGGGACAGCATGTCAACAAGACGGAAAGCGCGGTTCGGCTGAGGCACTTGCCTTCTGGGGTCGTCGTCACTTCACGGCAGGAACGCAGTCAACACCGGAATAAGGCGCTCTGTCTACAAAGGCTTCGCAAGAAGGTCGAGCAGATGAACTATCGTCCGGCGAAACGGGTTCGCACGCGGGTCCCGCGCAGCGCTAAGAACCGAACGCTTGAAGAAAAAGCGCGGCGTTCGCAGATCAAGCGATTGCGCTCGAAGCCTTTGCCGGATGAGTGAGCGGGGTGAGGTGTTATCATGAGGCCAAGGAAAACAAAGGGGGACCCAGCGCGGTGATAACAGTAGCCAATCGGATCTACGTAACGCAGGAATATGCCGAGGCCTTCGAGCAGAGGTTTCGTGAGCGTGCAGGGCTCGTGGACCAAATGCCTGGTTTTATCTCAAACCAGATCCTGCGCCCGGTGAACGAAGGCGACCCTTATGTGGTTTTTACGATCTGGAATAACCGCCAGGACTTCGTCAACTGGGTGCGCTCTGATGCGTTTGTGAGGGGACACGCGCAGTCGGGCACGCTCCCGAAGGAGGCCTTTTCACGGTCGAACGTGTTGGAGATGCATGAGGTGGTCCAGGATTCCAGTCGCCCTGATTTAGAACCGGAGCCGCATGGTGGCCCGTTCAAGTTGCATTAGGACCGATTTGACCTATAGGACCTATTCGACCTATAGGACCTATCCCTATCTGACCTATAGGACCTATTCGACCTATCGTCTCCTATTCTTGCGCGCATGGTAAAGCCGTTCAGTGAATCCCCCCTCCTGGAGGAAAGCCTGTTCGAGCTGTCGGAGTTGTCGATCAAGAAGGTAATTCGATTGGTGAATGAGGCAAATGACGGTGTTGGCGGCAGTCTCGGCCGAGGAGTTCTCGATATAGGGTTTGTAGATTAGATATGACTTATTCTTTGCATAGGCCAGGTGCCTGATCGCTTGAGCCGTTGGATGATGTTTGCTCCAGAGCACCAATCCACTTTGCCTCAGGAAATCCTCGTAATCCAATAAGAGTTCTTCGAGGCTTGCCCGTGCCACGCCGACCAACTTCAACTCGAATTTTTTAGAAGTGCCTGAGGCTTGGCTACCTTCGGCAATGTTTTGACGTCCGCTACGTGCTGCCTGGACCATCTGGTCATGAGTCCGGGATCTCCTATCAATAAATCGGTTACAAAAAGCCATGGTGGCGTCATAAACGAGTTCGGCTTGTTGAAAAGATTTAAGCTGGCGATAGCCGCCGTGAGCTGGGATCAATCCAGCAGGATTGTTGTGAGGTTTTTTCATGTGAGGTCTCCTGCGACGTTATAGGTCAAATAGGCCCTATAGGTCAAATAAGAATAAGTCCTATAGGTCAGATAAGTCCTATAGGTCAAATAGGTCCTATAGATTGACATGGCGGGACTGGCGGCCTAAACTTTTTATCCCCCTTCAATTCATTCCCCCTCGTTTTTACTGCCCCCTTGTAACGGACTCGACGATGCGAACGAGCAGAGGAGGGAATATGTCAGACACTCATACACCTGGCACCGGAAAAGGTGAAGAAAAAGGTCTCATGGATCAGGAGGAGGGACGGCACGACAAAGGAACATCTCACGCAGGGCGACCGGCTGGCGATCGAACGGCCCGGGACTCCACCGGCATCAATCCCAAGAAGGAAGAACCAATCGATCCGAGGATGCCAAACATGCCGCCAGCCTAAGACGGTTCGTGCTTTAGAGACAACGCGCCGCAGGGGACAAACGCGAAGGGGTTGAGGTGAAAGCAAGGAATCAAGGGATTGGATCGCTGCCTTCATCCTTCGCCTTCGCAATAAACACTGAGCGGCCGTTTGGCTGAATGTGTTAGAAATTTGCTGCTAGGAACAAGAGGGAGGTCACGACTTATGAAACAAGAACATGGATTGGTTTGCCGAGAGATGCACTCGCACAAGGGTTTGTGGCGAGTATTGGGTGGCGCCGCGCTGGTTGCGCTGGTGGCAGGTGTCCTGGTTAACCTGCCGGACATCGTCCGCTATATCAAGATTACCCGCATGTAAGGTGCTATGGTCTGGGATCTTTGGTTTTAGGACTCGGGCTTTTGGCCTTTGGTCTTTGGCTTTTGGTCTTGGGTCTTTGCGCTTTGCCTTCAGGCCTTGAGCTGTGGAACAGAAGTTTGTCACTTTCGAAGTTGGATTAACGACTCGGACAAAAGCCCAAGACAAAAGCCAAAGACCAAAGGCCAAAGGGTCCTATGACATCACGAGGTCCGGCCACTCGTCTGAGATTTCGTCGGCGAGCAACCGTAGCTTGTCTGCAAGGCAACGACGACAATAATTCGCCGGGCGACATGACTTCGAAATCCCGACATGAAACTCGAGTTCCTCCCGCGCGACTCGCAAAGGGTTGTGGATTGTTTCATAGCGCTGACCGCACTCGTCACACTGAAATTGGCATCGATCTTTGTATTTCATCGCTAATTCTGGGGAATCGATTGACGGCAAGTTTCGTTAACACAAAATGCCCTTCGGCGTTAGTTCCGAGTTCGAGAGAGGCCCCCTGGGCAAGATAGTGCCAGTATAGTTAGCTGGGCAATTGAGTCAATCAGAATTATTCGCTGGTAACTCAGGGTGGCGTTAACTAACAAGCCGAGAGCGCGCTCGCGCTAAAGGGCAGAGTGATGCCAGCAATCCGATTGATCACTGGCGTACCTGGGATGACTCAGTGCTATTGCCCGATTGGTGGATCGGACGAGGTAGCGGGTTGTGTAGCATTCACGTGTATCGTATTGCTGTCAGAGTCGAGATAGAAGTGGTTTTTCCCGGTAGCGGCGACTCCTTCAGTGACTTGAGGACTGGCATTGACTGAATAGCCAGCTTGCTGGGCAGTTGATTTCGGTATCACCTTCATCGTGAAGACGTAACCCTCTACCACCGGCGTCGTTCCCGCAAAGCGCTCATCAAGCAGATTCTCCTTTAACATCTCTTCAAAGGTGCCAAAAGAGCTGCGCTGGTGCACGTTGTAGTAGAGCATCTGCTGTTCAGCAATGGTTCTTAGCGTCTTTATCGCGGCGGCCTCATTTGCGGAGCGGACGGCTGCGCGCCACCCAGTCACTCCCACTGCGATCAGTATTCCAATAATGGCGATTACGATCATTAACTCGATAAGCGAGAACCCTCGCTCAGCGAGACGATAATTACGGTCGGTCTTCATAAACTCTCCTCACCACTGATTACACGAGACGGCCGCTTGACGGTTCCAGTATCTCATTCGCGGGCCGCGGAAATCGGCTGGGGTTAGTCTACTACACGACTGACGCAAGGTCATGTTAGCCGTAGGGCCATTTATAACGTGCGGCAGCGGCATGCAGCATGTAGAATGTTGTACGGAACTCAAATAGGAACTCCTTCATGAGACGTCTTGAAACAGTTAACGGGCAGGTCCCGACCATCACCAGCGACGCCCTGGAAAAGATTGATAAACTGCAACAGGCAGTCGAGACGGTAATCAGAGGAAAGCGGGAAGCCGTGCGCATGGCAATCATAACCTTGATTGCCGGCGGTCACTTGCTCGTTGAAGACGTTCCCGGGGTCGGCAAGACCACACTCGCTCACGCGCTGGCCCGCGCTCTGGACTGTAGCTTTCAGCGCATACAGTTCACTTCTGATCTACTGCCTTCCGATGTTCTCGGACTCTCCATCTACAATCAACGTACTGGCGTATTTGAATGGAAGCCCGGTCCTGTGTTTGCCAACGTAGTCCTCGCTGACGAGATCAATCGGACCACTCCCAAGACGCAATCGGCGCTGCTTGAAGCAATGGCCGAACGCCATGTAACCATTGAAGGTGTGACCCACCTTTTGCCGAGCCCTTTCGTAGTACTGGCAACGCAGAATCCGATAGAACATCACGGCACTTATCCGCTCCCCGAATCACAGTTGGATCGGTTCATGCTGCGCTTGCGAATCGGTTATCCCGTTGTGGCCGATGAGCGACTCATCCTTCGCGACCGCGAGCATGACGATCCCCTTGACGTGTTACAGCCGGTGATGAACGCTCGTGAGGTAGTCGAACTGCAGCGCGCGGTATCAAATATTTCAGTAGACGATGCTCTGGTTGATTATTTGATGCGTATTGTTTCGGCAACCCGCGATTCCGAGATGCTCGATCTTGGAGTAAGCCCGCGAGGAACGCTTGCCCTTTTTCGAGCCGCCCAGGCGCTGGCACTCACGGAGGAACGGTCCTACTGCATTCCCGATGACATCAAGCGGTTGGTCATCCCTGTCTTCTCCCACCGCATCGTCGTTAGCTCGCGTTTCTCTTCGGCATTGCGCCGGAGCGAAGAGGCTGAGGCAGTACTCACAGAGATTATGAAGACGGTGAGTGTGCCGCTTTAGTGTGCCGCTTTAGTAGACGACGGAAGACGCGGAGATGGGGGACAGGGTGCGGGGTGACGGGGAGACGGGGTGACGGGGAGAAGGGGTGACGGGGAAGCTGTTGAAGAAATGGATTACGGTTTTGATGGATGAGCAGGCGTGAAGACGACCATTCCCAAGACGAATTGAACAACCACAGCGAGGTTGATCCCCGTCGCCGCGTCCCCCCATCCCCCCGTCCCCCCATCCCCCCATCCGCGCGTCCCTCCTTCTCAGGCTGGCGCAACGCCATTCTCGGAACGCTACTCATCATCGCAGGACTTGCTGCCGCCGTTGTCACCATCATCGCTCGTCATACAAATGAGACGGGGGTCGCCACTGCCGCCGCTGTCCTGTCACTCATCATTGCTGGATTGATTCTCGTTTTTGTTGTCCCTCCTTTGGCGCGCTCTGCCAAACTGGAGGTGGCGCAACTCAACTTCCCGTTCGAAGTTACCACTGGCGGCGGAATCTTCCTGGTCATACTCGTGGTTGTCGGCTTTGCAGCATGGAACACTGGAAACAATCTCTTGTTTCTGGTCTTCTCACTTCTTTGCTCGACGTTGTTCGTTGGGTGGGTTGCAGCGCGCGCCTCAGTGCATGACATGGTAGTTTCAGCCCGCTTTCCCGATCACATCTTTGCTGGGGAAGCTGCCCCCGTAATCGTAAGCTTACGGAATATGAAAAGGTTCCTGCCCTCCTTCTCAGTTCTTGTTGAAGCGCGAGGTCCAATCGATCTTGATGCCCACGAAGCCGGGAAAAAAAAGAAGAAGCGGCGCAATCAGTTTCAGAAGCGCCTGCTTGCATACTTTACCTACGTGCCGCGTCGCGCGGCCGCGGAGCAACGCGTCGAGCAGCTGTTCCCGGAGCGTGGGCACGTCCTGATCAATGGATTCGAACTCTCGACACGCTTCCCCTTCGGCTTTGTACGGCGCCGTAGACGTCTGCGGGCTCGCAATGTCGATATAGTTGTGTATCCTAAACCTGAGGCCATCGGAGACAAACTGCACCTGCTGCCCACCTACAGTGGGCGAATGCCGTCGATCCGAAGAGGGGTCGGCCAGGATCTATTTTCGCTTCGTGATTATCAACCTAAGGACGACCTGCGTCACATTCACTGGAAAGCAACAGCCCGGACCCGGCGTCTGACTGTTCGCGAGTTTACGTCAGAGGATGAACGACGGATCACCATTGTGCTGGATACGAGGCCATGGCCCAACATCGATGAGCAGGATTTCAGCGAGCGGTTTGAACGTGGTGTGAGTCAGGCAGCTTCGTTGTTGAAACACTTCGTAGACGAGCGAGCAGAGGTCCGCTTGATACTTGGTAAAGATATAGGAAGCCATGGTTCCGGAATGGAGCACCTTTATTCTTGTTTGCGCCGCCTTGCCCTGGTCAAACCGGAAGAGGCCCATTCAGCGTACGATGTCTTTATCGATGAAGCAGACGATGCGCGAGAGGCTTCCGTTTTTCAGGATGACTACGCCATTGTTTTGACTTTTGCACCGCCTGGATCAATCCCGGCGCCTGTTTGGAGGTCATCTCACGTAATTTTCCTTTAACCCTAATGGATATTTCTTTCTTCTCATTATTTCGTGTGATCAATCTGAATGGCAGCCAGCGTTCGAACCGATCATTCTGAGGCGTTGACCTTCTACTCGCGCAAGAGTGTCTGGTTAATCGGGCTTTGCTTTGTGCTTTCTGGTGCAACCGGATTGATCTACGAGGTCATCTGGGCGCGAATGCTTGGCCTTGTGTTTGGCGCTACGACGCTGGCAGTAAGCACCGTGCTGGCAGCCTTCATGGGGGGACTCGCGTTAGGCAGTCTTTGGGCAGGAAGATTTGGCGCCCGCCTCAAGCGACCAGTGCGAGCATACGGACTGATCGAGATTGTAATTGCCTTGTATGCGCTTGCTTTGCCGTGGCTCTTCAGCCTCGTTGATAACCTCTACGCCTTTATCTGGCAAAGTCTCGAGCCTGGCTTCTTTGCAATGAACCTCTGGCGATTTTCGCTGTCGTCAGCACTTTTGCTAGTGCCGACTGCGTTAATGGGCGCTACGTTGCCGGTGCTGTCAGCGGCAATCCTGCGCTCCGAGAATTTCAAAGCCACCTCTATCACTCGGCTCTATACCTGTAACCTTGTGGGGGCAATTTGTGGCGTAGTCATTGCCGGCTTTTTCCTCCTGCCGACGCTCGGGATGCGGGGAACAATTTACACCGCTGCTGCTGTGAATCTTTTGATCGGATTGGTAGCCATCCTTCTCGACCGCGGACCTTCACCTGCGTCAGCCAGCCCTGTGTCCGCTGGCAGTGGGGATATCTCACGACTCACGACCGCGAGTGAGGGCGCCAGATTCTGGTTCTTCTGCGCTTTTGTTTCGGGCTTCGTGACCTTCAGTACTCAAGTAGCCTGGGCGCGAGTGCTCACCATGATCATCGGCTCGAGCACCTACGCCTTCAGCCTGGTTGTGGCACTGTTTCTAATTGGTCTGTCCGCCGGAGCATATGTCACCGGTCACCTAAACCTGAAAAATAGGCTGCGACCTGCGGTTCTCATTGTCGAGGTGCTTATCGCACTTAGCCTGGTTCTAAGTCTCGTAGTCCTTAATCGTACGCCGACTCTGCTCATAAACATGGGGTTGAGCTTGAACATTTCAAGCTGGGGAGGACTGCTGGGCTTGCAGGTGTTCGCGGCTGCCCTGCTCATACTCTTGCCGGCATTCCTGATGGGTATGGTTATGCCAATGGTATTGGTCTGGGCCAGTAACCGGCCCGCAGCCGACGCCGTCCGTCTGGTTGGCCGAACTTATGCAGTGAACACGATCGGCGCAATCGCGGGAGCGTTCAGTGCTGGTTTCATCCTGATTCCGGCCATCACAACGCGCCGGACGATTCTTCTTACGGCTGCACTTTGCCTCGTGGTTGCCGGCGCCGCTTACCTGCCATCCCAGACTGCGCGCGACCGCGATCTTCATCGGAGTCTCGCGACTGGGGCAACGGCGCTACTGGCATTGCTGTTACTCCTTCTGCCTCTTCCGGTGAATTTCGAAGCGTTGTCGATTGGGGCCTACGACAGCCTGGTCCGTGTGCTGGCCCAAACACGAGAAGGTGTACGTCCTGAAACTTCCACAAGCAATGGAGCGAGCGTACATAAACTTTTGCTATACGAAGAGGGGCCGACAGCTACTGTCTCTGTTCGGAAAGACTGGGACATTACGTCGCTCGCCATCAATGGCCGCACCAATGCCTCCGATCGTGAAGACATGCCCACTCAGGTGATGGTGGGGCAGTTGCCTTTGCTTGTAGCCCCTAATATCAGGAACGGATTGATTGTTGGCTTTGCCTCCGGAGTAAGCGTGGGAGCGATGCTCCAGTCTCCGCTGGAGTCGCTTGAGTGTGTCGAACTCGAACCGGCAACAGTGAACGCTTCGAGATACTTTGAACATGTCAACAATCGGCCGCTCGATGATCCGCGGTTGCGTCTGATCATCGACGATGCACGCACCTACCTGCGCGTGAAGTCCACGCGTTATGACGTAATCGTCAGCGAGCCCAGCCATCCCTGGGTCCCGGGAGTAGCAAATCTGTTTACGCGCGAGTTTTTTGCACTTGGAAGATCGCGACTGGCCGAACACGGTGTTTTTGTACAGTGGCTGCAAATATACCAGCTCTCAACTGAGAGTTTGCGTTCGGTTCTGGCCACTTATCAGAGTGTCTTCCCGCATGTGATGGTGTTTAGGGTAGGTGGAGTATCAAAAGGCAAGGACCTTATTCTGCTGGGCAGTCTGGCGCCGCTGTCACTCGAGAGCGTGCGGGCCCGCATGACTGAGCCACGGACCGCAGCCGAACTCGCCCGCGTAGGGATCAACACCGAAGAGGATGTGCGCGCCTGGTATGTTTGTGATGAGGAACAATTAGGACCGGCGGTAGCCGGCGCGGTAATTAACACAGACAACAACATGCATATCGAAACTACAGTGCCGCGCGAGGCCTTTCTTCCCCTTATGCAGACTAACTCAACCTGGATTGAAATGCTGGCAAAACGAGCGGAGTTCAAGTGATTGGGCAGGCCTGAACTGCCACGAGTTGCCATCTGTCGTCCAGATTCGAGTAGACGTGAACGATCTTGTACTGTCCGGTAAATTCGCGACCTTTGTAGTGCCATTTGGCTTTATCGCGGGCAGTCAGCACTGCTGTTGCTCCCCAGATTCTCACGCTCACATTCTCGCGTGTCAGGTACTCGACTATCAGATCACCTGAGACCACATCATTGATGAATTGGGCCTTATCGTCACCTTCGAGCGGATACGCAAAGAAGAAGTTTTCGGACATGATACTTTCGAGAGTCTCCCCGTCGCGGCGAACGAGAGCCTTCACCCACTCGTCATTCATCTGTCTAAGTTCCTGCTCGATCTCAAACTTGGAAGGGGCCGGTTGCTCGGCTGACATGGCATAGCTCCTTTCTTCGTAGCCCTGAAATTTGGAACCCTATGTTGAACGAACTGCGTGACCACTGGGTCTTTGACGAACGTTCGCGGAGATTTCGTCCGCGGCAGCTTCGCCGCTGCGAATACAGTCAGGAATGCCTGCACCTGAATAGGCGTTGCCTGCCAGAGCCAGGCCGGCAATCGCGGCGACACGCTTCTCGATCCGCCCTTTTCGATCGAGATGACCTACATGATACTGCGGCATAGAGCCCGGCCATTTTGCTGCCTCAGCGAAAAGTGGCCGCTGTTCTACTCCCAGTAGGGCTCCCAGGTCGGCCTGCACCCGGTGCACTATCTCATCCTCGGGTAACGTAAACATCTCCGGCTGAAGAGCGCCCCCAACAAAAGCGCGAAGGAGCACATAATCCTCCGGCGCTCTGCCGGCGAATTTGACACTGCTAAATGTGCACGCAATCAACGAACGCTTCTCGATAAACGGAACGACGAAACCAAAGCCGTTGAGTGGGTGCCGAATATCTTTGCGGCGGTAGCCGAGGTTGACGATAGCGGTCGAGGCGTAGGGAATTGCTTCCAGATCTCCGGCGAGCGAAGCGTCTACCGTGCGAAGCAATTCGGCTGCCTTGTAAGCCGGAACGCAAAGGCACACAACATCTGCGCTAAGCGGTGGACCGGACCCAAGTCCAATGGTCCACGACTGAGCATCCCGATCAAAGGCAAGCGACTTGACAGGCGAGTTCAGATGTATCGACTCCTGCGGAATCAGCGAGGCAAGCCTTTCCACTAGTAGACTCACGCCCTGGTCGAACGAGAGAAACAGGCTGTAACGCGCCCCGCTTGTGCCGCGGAGTTCTGCGTCACTTTGTTGCCGAGCCCGGTTGCGCAATGCCAATATCAAGCTGCGCTCGGAGCGCTCGAACTCGAGCAAGCGTGGAAGAGTGCTACGCAAGCTGAGCTTCTCAGGATCGGCTGTATAGATTCCACCGATCATCGGCTGGGCCATACGCTCGAGGGCCTCGCGCCCTAGCCGGCGTTTCACGAAAGCTGCGAGACTTTCATCACTACTACCGTTGAGATCCTTGCGGCGAGGCAGAATGAGGTCCATCGCCATTCTGGCTTTGCCCTTCCAACTGAAGATGTCGCTCTTTATGAAGGGCCAGAGGCGACCCGGCGCCAGCAGTTGAAACCCTTCTGGCACTGGACGCAGGCGGGAATCTCGAACGATAAAGCTCCGGCGATTCTCCTGATTTGTTTCGATCAGGTTTGCTTCGAGGCCGATACGCTTCGCGAGGGCGAGTGCCTCGGGCTTTTCAGAGATGAAAGAGTCCGGGCCCAACTCCAGAAGGAAGTCATCGCGGTAGGTAGTTTGGAGGATTCCTCCCAGGCGAGGTCCTGCTTCAAGCAGCTTCAGATCGATAGCGGCGTCGCGCTCCCGGGCTCGTTCAATCAGGCGATGGGCAGCAGCGAGACCAGTGACCCCACCACCGATGATGACAACTCTTAACATCAGCAGGCCCCTATTGATTCAGAACCCGGGCAGGCAGCAATCGACGGCACAAGTATCTGAGCGCGGTCCAAGCGTACCGATAAATCGGCGCTCAGAGTTTTCCGAGCACCTTTCAACAATCAGTTCACGAACCATTCTTATGAACGCCGGATGAAGGCTGGCTGTTGCAGTCCGCACCATATTCAACCCGAGCTCCTTGCAAAGCTGCCGTGCCTCGGTATCGAGATCATAAATGATCTCCATATGGTCGGAAACAAAGCCAATTGGACACACTATGACGTCGCGAGTTCCCGCCTTACCAAGTGCCTGCAGGTGATTGCAAATGTCGGGACCCAGCCAGGGTTGAGCGGGCGAGCCGCTGCGGCTCTGGTAGACAAGCTGCCACGCAGGCTCGCCCAAAGCATCAGCAACGAGATGGCTGGCTTCGATCAGTTGCGCTTCGTAATCACAATTGTCTGCCATCGCTTGCGGAATGCTGTGGGCGGTGAAGACTATCTGCGTTGCTGGGCGGCGCGCTTCCGGAATCTGCTCGAGCGCCGCTCGGACGTGGGCCACATTTGCTTCAATAAACAAAGGGTGATTAAAGAAAGCTCGGATTTTGTGTATTTCCGGCGCGTTCTGACCAACCACAGCTCGAGCCTCCGAGATATTTCCAAGATACTGGCGACAGCTTGAGTAGGAACTGTAAGCCGAAGTGACGAATGCCAGTGCTCGTTTTATGCCGTCCGCGCTCATCTGGGCGACCGTGTCGCGAAGGAGCGGATGCCAGTTGCGGTTACCAAAATATATGGGTAGCTGAGGACCGTCCTTCTCGAGTTCACATTTCAGCGCCGCGATCAGTTGCCGGTTTTGACTGTTTATCGGACTGACACCGCCAAACATCTCGTAGTGACGGGCCACGGCGCGTATTCGTTCGGCGGGTACATTGCGGCCCTTTAATACGTTCTCCAGAAACGGCATTACGTCTTCCATTCCTTCGGGACCGCCGAAGGAGACAACAAGCACGGCTTCATAGGCTGTGCCTGCCTCGTCATGCGGGGTGCTTACTTTTGTCATGACTTGCGATGTGCCGCGCCTTGACTGAGTTCGTGAACTATTTCGACAAGGGCAATAACGTTGTCTACCGGTGTCTCTGGAAGAATTCCGTGGCCCAGATTGAAGATGTGGCCGGGACGACTTTCCGCTTCACTCAGAATGCTCTGTGCCTGTGTACGGACATGATCGCTACTGGAAAACAGCGTCACAGGATCGAGATTGCCCATGACCGCCCGCTTGAAACCGATTCGCTTCCAGGCATCATTCAACCGGACTCGCCAATCAAAACCGATCACGTCACCACCAGCTTCTGCCATTAGCTCGAGCAATGCTGCCGTGCCGGTGCCAAAGTGTATGACAGGAACTCCGGGAGTCAGGTTTCGAATTACGTATCGAGTGTATGGCAGAACGTATTTGCGGTAGTCATCGGGCCCCAGACAACCCACCCATGAATCGAACAGTTGAACTGCCTGAGCCCCTGCTGCAATCTGAGCATTTAAATATTTGACGAGCGCGCGCGCAATAAGAGACATCATCGCATCCCATGCGCCACCGTCGTTGTACATCAGGCTTTTAGTGTGAACATAGTTCTTCGAACCACCACCTTCACTGATGTAAGAAGCAAGAGTAAAAGGTGCTCCTGCGAAGCCGATAAGCGGAAGATTATCCGGCAGTGCTCGACGAGTCTGGCGGATGGCTTCGAAGACGTAATCGAGCGGACTCACATCTTCAACCTCCAGCAGTCGGTCGACATCTCCGGAAGAGCGGATGGGATTGGAAAGCGCCGGTCCTTCACCCCGCGTGAATTCGAGACCAATGCCCATCGGTTCTACGATGAGGAGGATATCGGCAAAGATTATGGCCGCGTCCACGCCGAGCCGCTCAGCCGCGTGCACTGTTACTTCCGTCGCCAGTTCAGGTGTTTTGCAGAGATCGAGAAAGCTCGTTTGTGCGCGCAGTTCACGATACTCCGGCATGTATCTTCCAGCCTGTCGCATGAGCCAGATCGGCGTATAGGGGGTAGGCTCGCGCCGGCAGGCGCGCATGAATGGGCTATTGTGCAGCGCTTCAGAAGCGCGTGGAAGTGCATTGGCAACCACTATTTGTCGCCTCGATGAAGCGCAGATTTTAGAACTTTCATGTTGGCAGCGTCGTTCAAGGTTGGCACGCAGAGATTACGGGTGGGACCCGCCGATTCGCGACGGAGATCCCCCTAGCACAGCCCGTTCGTCTCGCTCAGTTCATTGGTTCAAGTCAGGATTCAGACTACAATAAACAGCCGAAAATCGGTAGCGGGCGCAGTTTGAGAAAATTGCCACAAATTGAGGATTTGCGGTGTTTGGGTCTTGAGAGCGGTGATAATGAGCGGACAAGCTAGAGCCCTGGTCGAGTCAATGCCCAACGAAATCGCTACTGAGGCGCCTTCGCTCAGCTTCGACGAAGCGTTCCTGCTCCATCACCGCGCAGTGTTCCGGACGGCGCGCTCTGTAGTGCGCGATTCGGCATTGGCTGAAGACGTGACCCAGGAGGTTTTCTTGAGGCTTTATCGGCACATCGATTCGACGCCGGGAGACGAGTTACTCCGCGCGTGGCTGCTGCGGGTGACCTTGAACGTTGCCCGGAACACGCTGCGGGGGCAAAGCCGTTCGATGACGCGCGATAACGAGTACCATAAGAGTAATAACGAAAACGGTTCCTGGTTTGCGGCCGCTCCCGATGAGGACTACGAAAGGCGATTGGCGATTGAAGAAGCGCGGCGCGCGCTCGATAAGATCAAAGAGCCGATGCGAAGCTGTCTGCTCTTAAAGCAGCAGGGGCTCTCTTATCGAGAAATCGCTTCGACGTTGTCCCTCAAGGAAACGAACATAGGTAGTTTAGTCGCGCGGGCGCGCAAGGAGTTTGCGCGGGTGTACGGTAAAATCGGAGGCAAGTGATGAGAGAGTGTTTGGACGAAGGCGTCCTCCAAAGTTATTTTGACGAAGAGCTTTCAACTGAGCTGCGCAAGGATGTGGCGTCACATTTGACCCAGTGTTCGAAGTGCGCCGCGGCTGCGACCGAGTTAGAGAGCGAGAATCTTATGCTGGCGTCAGCGCTGGCGCCGGAATTTGATCTCCCGGTACCAACTGAACGATTGCGGCAGCGTGTTGACGCAGCGATAGCGGGAGTCGAACTCGTTGGTTCTACTGCTCGTCAATCTGCACCCAGCCGGTCGTGGATTGAGGCGTTTGCAGCGCTCTTCAAATTTGCTCCGCAGCGGGCTTTTGGTTATGCAGGACTTGCGGCAGTGCTGGCGTTTGCGAGCATCTTCGCCATAGTTAAGTTGCGCAATCCCGAGGTCAGTGCTCCGGGCGAAATTGTGGAAACCTTTGCGAACAACAGACCGCCCGAGGAGACTCCGATTGAGGCTAGTCCTAGTGGTCCTAGAGGGGATGATTCAACGAAAGCTTCTGATACACAACCACCAGAGCCTCAGCCGACGCACCGGCCAGTGCAACCGGTCAAGCGGCGAAGTGGCCAGAGTGCCGTTGCCAGGGAAGTACGACTCCTGCCAGGAGAGCGCAGTTATCTGAAGACAATTGCGGCGCTCGATGAGTCAATCAAGGCCAACCCAGACAGCCCGATGCGACCGGCGCTTCAGGCTGAGTATGAGAGGAATCTCGCTTTGGTCGATCGGGCGCTTGCGGCAGCACGAACGGCAGCCAAAGGCAATCCAAACGATCCAGTGGCAGCCGAGTTCATGTTTGCTGCCTATCAAAGCAAGGTAGATCTTTTGAACACCGTGGCGGATGCCCGGATGTATAACAGGCGCTGATTTAAAGTAATGAAGTTTAAAGCTCTAATTTCTATTCCCCTGCTATTTGGTCTGGCTACAGCGGCTCTGGCCGGCGAGGACGATCGCAAGAATAGTTCAACTCAACAAGTTGAGCGGACGGTCTCTGCTGATCCCAGCGTAATGGTGTCCCTTTGCGTAATGTCGGGAAGCATCAATGTGAGCGGTTGGGACAGGAATGAAGTATTTGCTCGATCTGACGGGCAGCAAATTGACTTCAAAGGTGAGACAACAGGAGAAAAGCCCGCACCAAAACGTCTCGAACTTTCAATTATTGAGGCGCATGGCTCAAAGGTGAGACCTTCTTGCCAGGGTTACAGCGACGTGGAGTTAAAGGTCCCTCAGGGCGCCACTGTTCAGATTCAAACGCGGGATGGCAGCATCAGCATTGCCGGGGTTGCTGCAGCTTATGCAGGAACTCAGAACGGCGATATAACCGTTCAGCAGGTGGGGATATGGGTCGAGGCGGCGACGATTGGTGGCAGCATTGTTGCTCGAGATCTAGGCGGACGAATCACGTTGACGTCTATCGGAGGGGGCATCGAAGCAATAAACCTGCGCCCGGTCAGTAGCGGCGACGCGTTTGATGCGGCAAGTGTTAGTGGTGACATCAATCTGGTCCAGGTCGGTCACTCGCAATTCAACGTTAAATCAGTCAGCGGCAATGTGAATGTAAAAGGACCACTCGTCCGGGGTGGCCGGTATGGGTTTCTGACGATGTCAGGTGATGTGACGCTCAGCTTGCCCGCAGATTCTTCGTTCGAATTGAGCGCGAAAGTTTCAAACAAGGATGTGGTAGTTTCAGATTTCCCTTTACAAGTTCTGGCGGAGGGCGGGTCCGGCGGATCCTCGGCTGTTGCAACGGCGCCAAAGTCTCCGGAACCTCCTGGCACACCATCAACGAAGGTCGCACCCAGGAAGGTGAAGCCTGGTGTGGTAGTGAAGCTGGAACCTCGAACTACCATTATCATCTTGCGTCGCATTAATGCAGTTCACGGAGCGGGTGAGGCCAACATCTCGGTTGCCTCTTTTAGCGGCAAGGTGCTCCTGAAAAAGAAATAGGCGACCCTCTCAGTAATCCGAATCCCAGTCTCAGATTTCTTGTCACAAACCAGGTAGGTTCGGTGTTCTGACTGTAGAGCAACGCAAAAGGGCCGAGAGCGGTCAAGAAATCTCCAAGATCGCCGTTCTCGGCCCCGAAATCCGGGGAGTAGAAAATGATGCAGCCAGAGCGCAGAATCCACGCGGAAGACAGCAAGTACACAGCCATCCTCTTTATCGTTATTGCTTTTGCAGTTATTACCAATGCAATACGAGACCTGAACCAGCTTCACGACTACTCATCCAGTTTTCAGGCGGTCGTGCTCGATTGGTTCCAACCCGGGCCCGAGAGCTACGCTGCGGGGTTTTCGGCCCAACCAGCCGCGTGCGCCTCAGTTATAGTGCAAAACGAAGCTCGCAGTGATGAGTTTCGCTGGACGGGTTTGGTTGTGCCCGGTCGCACGATCGAAATTAAAGGTGTCAATGGCGACATCAGTGCAGAACCCACTTCCGGCGCCAACGTCGAAGTAATGGCCACCAAGAAAGCGCGGCAAAGCGATCCCGCCCTTGTCGATCTGAGGGTTATAGAGCATGCAGAGGGAGTAACGATTTGCGTGGTCTACCCGAGCGGCGATGCGAGTAATCCGAATACGTGTGAACCGGGTAAGGGTGGCCGGATGAGCGTCCGCAACAACGATGTCAAAGTCGATGTCGCCGTCCGAGTGCCTGCCGGAGTGAACTTTAACGGGCGAACGGTGAACGGGGAGATTGTTGCAAGATCGTTGGCCAGTAACGTGGTCCTCTCGACCGTGAATGGCGGCATCACAATATCAACGAGCGGCTATGCTCGCGCCAAGACCGTCAATGGCGAGATCGCGGCGAGCCTGGGCGACACAAACTGGCCCGATAAGCTGGAGTTCAATACTGTCAACGGTGGCATCACCTTGGATCTGCCCCAGAACATCAGCGCTGAAGTTAAGGCCGACACATTTAATGGCGCCATCTCATCAGACTTTCCACTCGCGGTTGTCAATCGTGTCAGTCGTAAGCACTTGAGTGGCACGATCGGAAGTGGTGGGCGCGCACTTATTCTGAAAACACTGAACGGAAGCATTAACCTCCGCCGTGCCGGATAGACTGTTCCAGGCAATGGCTTTCAAATATTCGATAAGGAAGAGAGAGTTGTGAAAAAAGGTCTGATTACACTACTGATTTTGACGGTCGCTATCGTAGTCGCCTCGAGCACGAGAGCATCGCTCGCCACGCATGTAGGTCTTGATACTACCGGCACAACGCAAACGGGCGAGGAAATACGCGAAGAGTTCAGGCAGACGTACCCCATATCAGCAACCGGCCGCATTAGCGTCGAGAATCTAAACGGTGCAGTTCGCATAAACGTATCGGACCAGAACGAGGTTCAGGTGTTAGCGGTCAAAAGGGCTTACCGGCCGGAACGATTGGCTGAAGCCCGGATTGAAATTCGCGCGACCGCCGAAAGCATCAGGATCAAAACAGAGTATCCAAATCGCAGCCAATCGTTTACCAGCGATGAACGTGGTCGCATCAACAATCCGGCGGTTGTGGACTACACCCTTACCGTCCCCCGTCAGGCCAGGCTTGAGTCGATTGAACTCGTGAATGGAGAGATAAGAATTGAAGGCGCGGAGGGCGATGTAAGAGCGTCCTCCATCAACGGTCCGGTTCGGGTGCGAGGCTTAAAGGGTGAGGCAAAGCTTTCCACAGTAAATGGACCACTCGAAGCCAGTTTTGTACAACTGAATGATACGAAGCCGATCTCGCTCAATTCTGTGAATGGCAGCGTTGTACTCGTTATTCCTTCTAACGCAAATGCTGTAGTCAGGGCTTCGACCGTCCATGGAGCAATAAAGAACGATTTTGGATTGAGAGTGCAGCACGGCAACTACGTGGGCCACGAGCTCTATGGACAGTTAGGTTCCGGGGGTCCGCAAGTCAGATTGGGTAATGTGAACGGCAGTATCACGATTAAGCACGCGGCAGATGGTGGAAAAATCAGTTCTGTCTCGGATTTAACTACCGAAAAAGAGAAGGATAAGGTGGCAAGAGTTGAAGCCGCACAGATGAGAGCGCAAATGCGCGACGCCAGCAGGCAAGTCCGCCAGGCTCAGATCGAGGCTGCGAGGGCGGCGCGGCAGGAACAAGACATCGCGCGACGCGAAGTCGAGCGGGCGCTTCGTGACGCACAGCGGGAGATTGAACGTGCCCAGGTGGAAGTGCGGCGCGAGACCGTGAAGCGCATTCGCGATGAAATGCGCAAGAGCAGTGGCAGTAGCGCCGGCGCTTCCAAAGGCGCAAAGTTGGCAGGACGGGCCTTTGTAGAAGAGGAAACCAGGGCGTTTAAAGTTACGGACAAGCCGCGCGTAACCCTCGGCACGTTTGATGGCACGGTTAAGGTAAATGGGTGGGACAAGCCGGAAGTGATGTACAAGGCAGTGAAGTACGGCCACAGTCCTGAAGAACTAAAACAGATCCAGATTCAGACGGACCAGCGGCCTGCAAGTGTCTCGATTATCGTCCGCGCGACTGCGAATGACGGTACTACTAATCTGGAGGTGTATGTACCGCGTAATGCCTCGGTCCACGCTACGTCCGCCGATGGCAGTTTGAGCATTACCGGGGTCTCAGGTGAGGTCACGTTACGCACCGGCGATGGCCCAATAGAGGTTACTGACGGTACTGGCCGGTTGATTGCGAACACCGGTGACGGCCACATCCGAATCACCAATTTCGAGGGTCAGGTCGAGGCGCGCACCGGCGATGGCCCCATTTCTCTGGATGGGAAGTTCAGTGGTGTTATCGCTCGGACCGGCGATGGTAACATCGCGCTTGCGATTCCTGCTGACTCCGATTTCACTATCGAAACCAATGTAGATGCGGTAACTAACGAGGGCCTAACCTTGACCGAAGAATTTGCGCCATCAAAACGGGTCAAACGCTGGAAAGTCGGGCGTGGCGGCAATGTGTTTACGTTAAACACCGGAGAAGGCCAATTGATTCTCCGCCCTCGCAAAACAATGAAGTCTCAATGAACCTATCCGGCGAGTTGTGCGTAAGGGATCATTTGGCTTTGGTTTCATGAGAAGCCGAAGCCTTTTGCTGGCGCTGGCCAAAAGTTCAATCGCATAGCTCGGGATCCAACTTCACTTTAATAGCCCCCGGAAAGATTACTTACTGACGGATGAAGAATCTGGTCTTCCTTCTTGCCTTTCTGGCCGGGCTCTCTGGGATTGGCAATGCTCAGCAAAGCCCCGCTCCTCCCGCGGAGCCGGCGACGGAAAGCGCCGGAACAGCATCGTCAACTCCTGCTCCGGCGCCTGTTGCCACGCCTTTGGCTACCGCCGAAAGCACAGCCTCTTCGGAAACGGTTACACCACCAGCTAAGACAATAAAGAGCGGCAAGGAATCGATTGTGCTGCCGCCTGAAAAACGCAATCCTGTCGTGGTCCCTAAATTCGAAACTGCCCCTCACATAGATGGAAAGCTTGATGACGAAGTATGGCAGCAGGCGGTGGTGCTCAAAGATTTCTATCAGATCGACCCGGGCGAGAACATTGCACCATCCAAACCGACTGAGGTCTTGCTGGGTTATGATTCGAAGTTTCTCTATGTCGCATTCAGGGCTTTCGACGAGCCTGACAAGATCCGAGCGACGGTAGCGAAGCGGGACAGTATCTTTCAGGATGACTATGTCGGCTTTTTTCTCGACACTTTTAATGATAAGCGCAAAGCCTTCGAGATGTTCTTCAATCCGTTCGGGATCCAGGCTGATGGAGTGCTGACGGAAGGTCGGGGTGAAGACTTCAGCGTTGACATTCTAATGGAATCCAAGGGCGCCATCACCGAAGACAGTTATATCGTGGAGATCGCGATTCCCTTCAAATCAATTCGGTACGAAGCCGGCAAAGACAAGTTATGGGGAGCCCACTTCTTCCGTCGCATCCAGCGGTTTAATCGTGAACTCAGCTCCTGGATGCCATTCTCTCGGGCAATTGACAGCACTCTGGCTCAGTCGGGCCACCTTACCGGGCTGGACGGGATTCTGGCAGAGCGGACCATCGAGTTGATACCAACTCTGACCCTTTCGCAAAGCGGTAAGTTTGTGCGTTCGTTTACGCCTCCTTTCGGGACCCCGGACCCGGGCCGGATGGTTAACGAAGCCCTAAAGTTTGATCCTGGCCTTACTGTGAAGTTCACCCCAAGCTCCGCTCTGACACTTGACCTTGCCATCAATCCGGACTTCGCCCAGGTTGAAGCCGATCAGATCGTGGTAACTGCCAATCAGCGCTTTCCTATCTTTTTCTCCGAGAAGAGACCCTTCTTTCTTGAAGGGATCGATATCTTTCGCACGCCCGTAACCGTGGTGCACACGCGGGCCATTGTCGACCCGGACCTTGCAGTAAAACTCTCGGGAAAAAAGGGCCGCAACACTTTTGGGGTAATGCTGGCGAGCGACAGTGGGCCCGGCAATTTTGTTGGTGACGAGCGGCTGAATCCCAACAACTTCCGCTTTCTTGACAGGAATGCTCATATCGGCGTGCTGCGGTTGAAAAGAGACATCGGCAAAGAGAATTCGCTTGGCCTCCTGGCAACAAGCTACAACTTTATTCAGAAGCACAATGATGTCTTGGGCGTCGACGGCCGGTTCCGGCTAAACAATCAGACTACCTACATTTTTCAACTACTCGGTACTACATCGAGGAACCATTTCTTCAATGCCGAAGAGGGCGTGAGCCGCTATCGCACCGGCAATGGATTTGGTTACATGACTGCTTATAACGTCTCGGGGCGCAACTGGGGCTGGGAGCTTTATGGCCAAGGATTTACGCGAGATTATCGCACGGACGTCGGTTTCTTCCAGCGGACGAACTCAAACTTCAACAGTTTCTTTCTTCGTTACAGATCTACTCCCAAACCCAGGCAGAAGTTGATCTCCTATTATCTGCATCAGTTCACACACTTTCAGTACGACTGGCAGGGCCGCCTTTACACCTGGGAAACCGAGGTGTTTGCCGAACTGAACCTGCCGCGAAGCAGTTGGATCGGAGTATCCTGGGAGCCTGCCTATGAGCGATTGTTCGAGCACGAGTTTGGTCCCACGCGCACGGCAACGCGACCCGGAACCTTCTTTGGTCCCGACAACGAGAGATCTTCGCGCAAGAACCACTTCTTTGTGTATGCCAGCTCGAACTTCAGCAAGAAGTTTCAGTTCAACGCACGCGGCGTCTATCGCATGGGCCATTTCGATCTGGACTTTGGCAATGGCCGCAAGTATCCACGCGTTAGCCCTGCGGCTCTCATGTTAGGCCCGAATGCTCCGCTCGATCCGGGACGCGGCAACCTCTTTGAGTTCAGCGGCGGCATTGCATATCAGCCGACGAATGAGCTGCGGATGTCACTCAATCTGATTAAAAACCGGTTGAAGCGTTACGACACCGGACGGACGGCCTTTGATGTGAACATCGTCACGTTCCGTGGCACGTATCAATTTACTCGGGCCACTTTTGCACGCGCGATCTTTGATTACAATACCCTCAATTCAAGATTGCGGTCGCAATTGCTTGCCGGGTGGACACCGAGTCCCGGCACCTCCTTCTACGTCGGCTACAACGACGATTTGAGCTACAACGAGTCCCATCCCTTCACCAGACAAATCGTTCCTGGATTTCGCCGCAACTCTCGAACCTTTTTCGTAAAGATCTCTTATTTGTTGCGAAAGAGTTTCGGCGGGTAGAGTCACGGGAGAAATTGCCACTTAGCTAGCAAAGCTAACATGGTCTGCAACGCGTGCTTTCGACGGCGGCGGCATTTTCACAAAATCGGGCGCTCTGCGTTTCCCTTGCGGTATGCCTGAGGCTTACCGTGAGACCAGATCCGTCTTGAGACTGAGCCTCATTGGACGAGGCAAAGCCTAATAGGTTACCAAAGCACTCCCGGTAAGCCAGAGGCATACCGCAAAGGAAACGGCGAAGCCCCGCTACGAGTAATGGCTCTACCCAGACGTCGCTGCAAACTGAAGGAATTGCCTCTTGGCTGGTCGAGGCTGCTGGAATGTTTGTGATGCAATTTCCCCAGCCTCTAGCCATAAAGCGAAAGTTAAATACCTGTAACTAACACGTTACTTCACCCGTTTTAATTAACACCGTACTCGTTCCTTAATTCAATGGCCGGGTAAACAAGTAAGCTTTAGCAGAGCTTAAGGTGATTAATGTGGGCTAAGGTATTGCCGTTGCTGCATGATAAACTAAACGACCCGCAGCCCATCGAGATCTGACTCGCAGTGAGGGTTTAATTGGTGCAATACGGGAGTAATCGGCTGGATCATCCGGTTGCGGCTTTGCTGTATGTTCAAAAAGGATTTCAAACTATCATTGAGTGCCACTCGTCTAATTCCAATCTCTTTAATCTGCTCTTTTGTATTAATTGGCGCTGGCTGCAAGAGTGACTATCCCGCGTCGGCGCGCCAGAATCGCCCCGGCGAAGAGGGAACAGCGCGGCAGGTTAGGACAACTCGCGTTTCCGAAACGCCGTTTGGTGAAACAGTCGTCGCGAACGGTACTCTCGCAGCGTTTGATCAGACGATAGCAAGCGTGAAAGTTCCGGGCCGGCTCAGTTCGATCGCGGTAGATTTTGGGAGTGTTGTCCGGCGGGGGCAGAGAATTGCGCAGGTCGACCAGCAGGATTACCGCTTGCGGGTTCAGCAGGCTGAAGCAGCATTGGCCCAGGGGCGAGCTCGCTTGGGCTTGTCTCCTGATGGCAGTGACGACAGAGTTGATCCTGAGGCTACGGGCACTGTCCGCCAGGCGCGCGCAGTGCTGGATGAGGCGCGCGTGAATCGCGATCGGTCAGCGCAGTTGGTGCAGCAGGGAATTGTGGCGCGAGCTGAGTTTGACTCCGTGGAAGCGGCTTATAAAGTCGCCGAAAGCCGGTATCAGGATGCTTTCGAAGAAATTCGCAATCGGCAGGCCTTACTGGCCCAACGTCGATCTGAACTGGCCTTAGCCCGGCAACAGTTAGCAGATACTGTGGTGCTCGCGCCGCTGGATGGAATAGTACAAGAGCGACGGGCCAGTGTAGGCGAGTATCTGGCGGCGGGCGCGCCGGTTGTTAATATCGTGAAGATGGATCCGTTGCGGTTGCGAGCCGAAGTGCCCGAACGTGAGGCTGGGACGATTCGCACCGGCCAAAACGTAAGGGTGATTGTTGAAGGCGATCCGAATCTCTACCTGGGACAGATCATGCGGCTGAGCCCGGTTATATCGCAGCAGAGCCGGATGCTGTTGGTGGAAGCGGACGTCCGCAACAACGGAACGTTGAGGCCGGGTGCTTTTGTCCGGGCTGAGATTGTTACCGATGATGCCAAGATGGCAGTTACGGTTCCGAGCAGCGCGATCGTTACCTTCGCAGGCATCGAAAAGGTGATCACGGTGCAGAACGGCAGAGCCTTGGAGAAGCCGATCACGACGGGACGGCGTAATGGAGACTTTACCGAGGTAGTAGCTGGCGTGAATGTCGGTGAGCAGGTAATAGTTGAGCCGGGCAACCTGCAATCTGGCCAGCCAATCGAAGTCGTCGAGTGATTTTTGATTTGCGATTTTTGATTTTTGATTGATGTTTGCGATCATGACGAGTTCTCGTAAGACGAGTTCGAAAAGAAACAACGTGGATCAGGAGCGAGCAAAGCAGGACTCTCGCGCCGGTCGCAATCGAAAATCAAAAATCAAAAATCGCAAATCCTGTTGAGTCATTGTTGAGAGAAGCAAATGAGTTGGTTGCGATCATGACGAGTTCTCGTAAGACGAGTTCGAAAAGAAACAACGTGGATCAGGCGCGAGCAAAGCAGGAGTCTCGTGCCAGCCACAATCAAAAATCAAAAATCAAAAATCGCAAATCCTGTTGAGTCATTGTTGAGAGAAGCAAATGAGTTGGTTGCGATCATGACGAGTTCCCGTAAAACGAGTTCGAAAAGACATAACGTGGATCAGGCGCGAGCAAAGCAGGACTCTCGCGCCAGCCACAATCAAAAATCAAAAATCGCAAATCAAAAATCCAAAGCGGTCTAGATGCAAAAACTTGCTGAAATCTGTATTCGTCGCCCGGTCTTTGCGACGATGATAATCCTCTCGCTGGTCGTCGTTGGCGCGGCAAGCTTTTTTCAGCTTGGAGTCGATCGTTTTCCCTCTGTTGACCTCCCAACTGTAAGCGTTCGTACAAGTTTACCCGGCGGCTCCCCCGAAGAGGTCGAATCGTTAATCACCCAGCCAGTTGAAGAAGTCGTAAATACTGTAGACGGTATCGATGAACTGCGTTCGATCTCGGGTCAGGGCACCTCGATAGTCATTGCCACTTTCAAGCTTGACCGCAATCTCGAGACGGCGGCTCAGGACGTGCGAGATCGAGTGGCTACTGTCATCAGACGACTTCCTGAGGATGCTCTGCCGCCGATTGTGAGCAAGTTTGATAATGACAGCTCACCGGTAATGACAATCGCTCTTTCCGCCGAGCGTTCTCTGCGAGAGCTGACGGAACTCGGCGATAAGATTGCTCGTGTTCAACTCGAACGTGTTGGTGGCGTCGGCGAAGTAAGGGTTGTCGGTGGTCTTCAGCGGGCCATTAATGTCTGGATCGATGCAGAGAGACTGGCGGCGTATCAGATTCCGATTACGGCCGTGCGTCAGGCTCTGGCGCGCCAGAATGCCGATGTGCCCGGCGGTAATGTTACTACCGGCCGTGAAGAACTGGTCTTGCGCACGTTGGGCCGCTATCAGACTGCGCGCGCTTTTGAAGAATTGGTCGTTGCTAACATTAACGGCTCGCCGGTGCGACTGCGAGATGTTGGTAGAGTTGAAGATGGAACTAAGGAACAGCGATCACTTTCGCGTTTGAATGGAGTGCCGACCGTGTCGGTCGAGATTCGGCGGCAGTCAGGCGCGAATACCATTGAAGTGATCAACGGCATCAAGAGCCAACTGCCGCGGGTCGCATCCCAGCTTCCAGCGGATGTGAAGCTCGAGATCATTCGCGACCAGTCACGCTACATCGAATCGGCTTTACACGAGATCGAAAAGCACCTGATTCTTGGCAGTATTCTCGCCACACTGGTCGTCTTCGCCTTCATGCGTTCATGGCGATCGACGTTGATTGCCGCCGTCGCAATTCCGGCTTCCGTTATATCCACATTCGGGATGATGGCGCTGCTCGATTTTACGCTTAACAGCGTAACGATGCTGGCGCTTGTGTTGATGGTCGGGGTGGTGATTGACGACGCGATTGTCGTTCTCGAGAACATCTTTCGCTTCATTGAAGAGAAGCGGATGCCCCCCAGACAGGCGGCAAAGGAAGCGACGAAAGACATCGGCCTTGCGGTACTGGCGACGACTCTGTCGTTGGTAGTCATATTTTTGCCAGTCTCATTCATGTCGTCGATCTCGGGACGCTTTCTCTATCAGTTTGGTATTACTGCCGCCGTCGCCGTGATGGTCAGCCTGCTCGTCTCGTTCACGCTGACGCCGATGATGAGTTCCCGGCTCATAAAAGTTAAGGATGCCGGCAAGGGGCACGGACAGCCAGCATCAAGGCGTGGGTTCTACCGGTTGATTGACCGGAGCTATAGCTGGATGCTGGCTCTGGCAATGCGACATCGTATTGTCGTCTCAGTGCTGGCAATCGCCGTGATTCTGTCGAGTGTGCCGCTCTATCGCACTGTCAAGCAGGAGTTTATTCCCAGTAACGTCGACGAAGCCGAATTTGAAGTCAATATCAATGGCCCCGAAGGCACCAATCTGGCGGTGATGAACGAGGGAATGAAGCAGATCGAACAGGAGATTCTCGGCACTCCCGGCGTCCGGCTTGTACTCGCTTACGTGGGCGGCTCATTCCTTGGTGGCGTCAATCAGGGTGGTGCCTACGTGCGCATTGCACCACATGAAGAGCGCACCCTCTCATTTGGCCGGCTCTGGACTGAAACAAAGAATGGCAATCCTCTTAATGCTTTCAAAGGAAACTACACGCAGCAGGATGTGATGCAGGAGATCCGGCGTCGTCTACAGAAGTATGCTCCGCTGCGCGCCGGCGTTCGCAACGCTCCCTCTTTCAACTTTGGGGCAGGCGGCCGATTTGATATCGACTTTGTTTTTCGAGGTCCCGAAATTCAGGCTTTGTCTGATTACGCAGATGAACTGGTGCGGCGTATACCGCAAGTTGGCGGTATCGTTGATGCAGACACGACACTCAAGCTCAACAAGCCGGAGTTGCGAGTCGAGATCGATCGCGATCGCGCCGCCGATCTCGGAGTCGACACCTCTGACATAGCTACCAGCTTGCGGATCATGGTTGGGGGCGATGAAGAGGCCTCGCGTTTCCGCGACGAACAGCTCAACCAGGATTACGACGTTCAAATCCGACTTGCAGATGTGGACCGCAGCGACGTCGCTACTATCCAACGCCTGTATGTTCCATCGTCACGTGGTGGTCTGGTGCGTCTCGACAACCTTGTAAGAATCTCACGCGAGACGAGTCCTTCGCGTATTGACCGGCTCGACCGCGAACGTCAGGTTTCGGTGCGTGCGTCGGTGGCCCCCGGGTACGCGCTCGCCGACCGCATCGACGCGTTGCGTGGCGAAGTGGGAGAGATGAATCTGCCGGCGGCTTATACGACTGCTGTATCGGGCCGGGCCCGTGAGTTAGAGCGGACGTTTACCGAATTCATCTGGGCGTTCACGCTGTCAATCATCTTCATGTACATGATTCTCGCTTCTCAGTTCGAGAGTACGGTACACCCCGTAACCATTCTGCTCAGTCTGCCGCTCGCCGTTCCCTTCGCTCTACTCTCGATCTGGGGCACCGGAGATACGCTTAATCTATATTCGGCCCTGGGCATACTTGTGCTCTTTGGTGTGGTCAAGAAGAATTCTATTCTTCAGATCGATCACATGAACAATCTAAGAGCGAAGGGGATGGAGCGTTATGAGGCCATCATGCAAGGCAATCGCGATCGCTTGCGGCCCATTCTGATGACCACGCTGGCCCTGGTTGCTGGCATGACGCCGCTGGCCCTTGGGACTGGACCAGGCGCCGAGGAGCGACGTTCGATTGCGATCGTGGTTATTGGTGGCCAGTCCCTCTCGCTCCTGCTGACGCTGTTGGTTACCCCCGTTGCTTACTCCTTACTGGATGATCTGGGTTCTACTCAGCGCTGGCGTCAATTTGTTGCCGGGCCGTCGCGGGTATTTGGGCGCATCACCGGCGTCTTCAAGAAGCCTGCTCAACCCGCGCCCAGTGACCAACCTCTCGCGTCGAGTGAAACCGACGACGAGCGTGTTCGCGCCAGCGCCAGCGGCGACTAGAAGTTATATAAAACCCCACTTGGCCGTTGACTTAGTTTCTCGCTAAGATTACCTTGCCAGAACGCAGTCCTGTCTTTTAGGCGAGCCAGCAAATCATGCGGGCTTATCGCGACGAAATCTGTCGTTTTCCTTTCTTCTGAAAAGGGGCAAATGAAGCTTACAAAATTCATCCTGCTCAGTTCCATCTTGTTGCCTGCTTCGGGCGCACAGACTCAGACAACCCAAACAGGTAAGGACGTGATGTCCAGGCACAGTCTGATGCCCGTCCCGGCTTCAGTCGAATTTGGCTCCGGGCGCCTGGCCGTCGCAGCATCATTCACGGTGGCAGTAAAAGGGAAGTCCGATGCGCGACTGAGCGCGGCCATCGACCGGACCATGAGGCGACTCGAAAGCAGAACCGGGTTCACCTTGCAGCGGGAATTTGCCGGAGACCCGAATGTCGCGACGCTCGTGGTTCAGGCCCACGCACCCGGTCACACTGTCCCTTCTGTCGACGAGGACGAATCATACTCCCTCGTCGTAACCGAACAGCAGGCCACGCTCGCGGCGCCCACCGTCGTAGGCGCAATGCGAGGTCTCGAGACTTTTCTTCAACTATTGGAAGGCGATCGTGACGGTTACTTTCTATCCGAAGTAAGGATAGCTGACAAACCGCGCTTTCGTTGGCGCGGCCTCCTTATCGATTCAGCCCGCCACTTTCAACCGGTAGAGGTTATCAAACGAAATCTTGATGGACTGGCTGCCGTCAAGATGAATGTGCTGCACTGGCATTTGACTGAGGATCAGGGTTTTCGAATTGAGAGTCGCAAGTATCCGAAGCTTCATCAGCTTGGATCGGATGGGCTCTATTACACGCAGGACCAGGCCCGGGAGATAATCGAATATGCGCGCGAACGGGGGATACGCGTCATTCCTGAATTCGATATGCCGGGACACGTAACCAGTTGGCTTGTGGGCCATCCTGAATTGGCCAGTCTGCCTGGTCCATATCAGATCGAGCGCCGGCCCGGTATCATGGACCCCTCGCTGGATCCCACTCGCGAAGAGGTCTACAAATTTCTCGATGGCTTCCTCGGCGAAATGGCGGCACTGTTTCCTGACGCCTACATGCATATCGGCGGCGACGAAAACGAAGGCAAACACTGGGACAAAAACCCGCAAATCCAAGCCTTCATGAAAGCTAAGGGCTTTAAGGACAATCATGCGCTCCAGGCCTATTTCAATCGCCGCGTCTCGCAGATCCTGACGAAGTACAAGAAGAAAATGGTGGGATGGGACGAGATTCTGCATCCTGATCTTCCGGGTAATGTCGTAATCCAGTCGTGGCGTGGCACTGAGGCGTTGGCAGAGGCCGCGCGGAAAGGGTATGACGGAATTCTTTCGAATGGTTACTACATCGATCTGCTGTACCCGGCAGAAAACCATTACATCGTCGACCCGATTCCCGCCGACAGCAAGCTTACAGAGCGAGAGATGGGCCACGTGCTCGGTGGCGAGGCAACCATGTGGAGCGAATATGTCAGTCATGAAACCATCGACTCGCGAATCTGGCCGCGCACTGCCGCCATCGCCGAGCGCTTCTGGTCGCCGCGGACCGTAACGAACGTCAATGACATGTATCGTCGACTGGCAATTACCAGCAGGCGATTGGAGGAACTGGGACTGACACATCTGAGAAACAAGGAGATGTTGCTAAGGCGCTTGGCCAATGGCGTCGACGTCGAGCATCTCAGGACCCTGGTCTCCATTGTGGAACCAGTCAAGCAATACAGACGAGGTCAGATGAGGCCGGCTACGATGCTCAGTCCGTTGACCGGGCTGGTGGACGCGGCTCACGCCGATGCTGAGGCGGGCCGGCCATTCGCCTCAATGGTTGATGGATTGCTTTCAGATGCGCCACGCTTTCATACTTACAGAGAGAATTTAAGAATCACTCTCTCGCAATGGCGCGATTCCCGTCCCGCTCTCGATGCGGTTGTGGCGCGCTCGCCGATTCTTCGCGAAGCAGAACCGCTCATTAAGGACATGTCGGAGTTGGGGACTATCGGTCTTGAGGCGATCACCTATATTGCTGCCGGAGTGGCTCCGTCGGGGAATTGGCGCGACTCGAGACTTGCGGTCATCGCTGAGGCCGAGAAGCCAAAAGCAGCACTCGAGTTTGTGATTATCCCGAGCGTCAGGAAGCTGGTGATAGCCGCTGCCGAATTGCCGCAATTAAAGACATCTTCTCCCGCAGAATGGCAGAAACGGGTCGAGACACTGGTGAAAGAGATTCAGTCAACGACAAAGTGAATTAGGCCTTTGGCCTTTGGGCTTTGGGCTTGGGGATTTGGCTGTTGAACTTGAAAACTAAGACCAAAGACCAAAGACCAAAGACCAAAGACCAAAGACCAAAGACCAAAGACCGAAGGCCTACGACCAAGGACCCAACTAACCTAAGGCACTCCCTTGAAACTTAACACCCTCGATTGGTTAATCATCGCCAGCTACTTCGCGATCTCTCTTCTCATCGGTCTGTACTTCATGCGTAGGGCCGGCCGCTCTACTGACGACTTCTTTCTTTCCGGCCGGTCATTACCATGGTGGCTGGCAGGTACTTCGATGGTAGCCACAACGTTTGCCGCCGATACACCTTTGGCAGTAACAGAGATGGTTGCCAGGAATGGAGTAGCGGGCAACTGGCTGTGGTGGTCCATGTTGGCCAGCGGCATGCTGACCGTGTTTTTCTTTGCCCGACTCTGGCGACGAGCTGAGGTGATGACCGATGTTGAATTCGTTGAGCTACGCTATTCCGGGAAGCCTGCCGCTTTCTTACGAGGCTTTCGGGCACTCTATCTCGGCCTGCCAATCAATCTGATCATTATGGGTTGGGTCAATCTGGGGATGGCTAAAGTTCTCAGTGGGACCCTCGGTTTGGTTAAATGGCAAGCACTCGCCTTATGCCTGGGAATCACCTTTATCTACTCTGTGATATCAGGGTTTTGGGGCATCGTCGTCACCGACGCAGTGCAGTTTGTAATTGCAATGGTGGGGTCTATTGCACTTGCCGTCTTTGCTGTGAATGCAGTCGGCGGTCTGGAAAGCCTTAATACGCGACTCGCGGCGGTTACTCCGATTGGGAGCAGCGAACCTTTTGGCCCGGGCGGCGCCGTCAGCTTCTTGCCCGATGGTTCTGCCGCGTGGATGCTTCCATTGTTAACGCTAGCTGTTTATCTGGGAGTTAACTGGTGGGCATCGTGGTATCCGGGAGCTGAGCCAGGTGGCGGCGGCTATGTCGCACAGCGAATCTTCTCGGCCAAGAACGAGAAGCACGGCTTACTTGCGACTCTCTGGTTTAATATCGCCCATTATGCGATCCGGCCATGGCCCTGGATTCTAGTTGCGCTTTGCTCGCTGGTCCTTTATCAGGGGACCACCGTGAATCCAGAGACCGGGGCGCTCGATCCCGCCTTCGGCTACGTGCGGGTGATGACCGATTACTTGCCGGCCGGATTCCGTGGCCTTTTGCTAGCCTCCTTTGGCGCAGCTTATATGAGCACTATCTCTACCCAACTCAACTGGGGCTCGAGCTACCTCATAAACGATTTCTATCGCCGTTTTATCCAGCCAAATGCCAGCGAAAAACATTTAGTGCTGGCTTCCCGCTTTGCCACATTGGTGATCGTGCTCCTTTCGGTTGTCGTCACCTATTTCATGACCCGGATCACCCAAGGTTGGGAACTGGTGTTGACGCTCGGAGCGGGAACCGGGCTGGTCTACATCCTGCGTTGGTACTGGTGGCGCATTAATGCCTGGTCTGAGGTTTCCGCAATGGCTGCCGCGCTTGGTGTGTCGCTCTGGTTGATCTACAGGAATGTCTTTGACTCGTCCTCACCGCTCGGGTTTGCCTATACCATCCTCACCACTGTAGGGATTACGACCCTTGTCTGGATAGTTGTTACATTCGCGACGCGTCCCGAACCATTCAGTAAACTGTCCGACTTCTATCAGCGCGTCCGTCCAGCGGGGCCAGGGTGGAACCCGATTGCCCTCAAGCTTAATCTGGCAACCCGACCTGCGGAGATTGGGACGAACTTCATGAATTGGATATGTGGAATCGTCCTCGTTTACTCGATCCTGTTCAGTATCGGCTCAGTACTGTTTGGCACGTGGTTAGGAGCTATTGGTTATATTGCGGTTGCCGCGGTGAGTGGCGGTCTGATGTCCTGGAATCTGAATCGCACAGGCTGGATGGGCTTAACTGATGTCTCTGATTTCGAGGTGAGTGAAACCCCGCCGACTGAAATTGGATGAAGCATTATGCTCGCTACGGAACGATTGACATCACTCGACGTTTTTCGGGGCGTCACAATTGCCGGGATGATTCTGGTTAATAACCCCGGCAACTGGGGAGAGATCTATGATCCCCTTGAGCACGCCGCCTGGCATGGCTGGACGCCAACCGATCTTGTCTTCCCCTTCTTCCTCTTTATTGTAGGCGTTTCAATCGCGTTTGCGCTTGGCCGTCGAATAGAAACGACTGCCAAGCGTCGTGACGTTTATCTGAAAATCCTCAGGCGAACATTAATCATCTTTGGGCTCGGACTTTTTCTTACCGGTTTTCCTTTTGACAGCCTCTCTACAATTCGTATTCCCGGGGTTCTCCAGCGCATCGCAGTCTGTTATCTCTTTGCCGCGATCATCTTTCTGAAAACCACCTGGCGCACCCAGGCTTTCCTGACGGCAGCTCTTTTAATCGGCTATTGGGCGATCATGACGCTGGTCCCAGTGCCGGGTTTTGGCGCCGGCAATCTGACGATGGAAGGAAATCTCGCAGCCTACGTCGATCGGATTGTTTTGGCAGGGCATACGTGGAAACCGCTCTACGATCCGGAAGGGATTTTGAGCACCATCCCGGCCATTGCCACTACATTATGCGGGGTGCTCACTGGTCAATGGCTGCGTTCGGCCAGACCGCCTTTTGAAAAAGCTTCGGGGATGTTTGTAGCTGGAGTTGTCGCGATCCTGATCGGCTGGGCGTGGGGTTTCTGGTTTCCCATCAACAAGCCCCTCTGGACCAGCTCCTACGTTGTGTTCACTGCCGGACTGGCTTTGCAGGCGCTGGCCCTGTGCTACTGGTTGATTGACATTAAGGGCTATCGCCGTTATGGCAAGCCCTTTATCATCCTTGGCGCGAACGCCCTGGTAGTCTACTTCTTATCCGAGCTTTTCTCGAAGATCATCTCGCTCGTTGGCTTTACCCGGGTTGACGGCAGCGAGATCGATCTCAAGACATTACTCTATCAAAACCTGTTTGCTTCCTGGGCCGATCCGATTAACGCCTCACTGATGTTTGCCATCACCATCGTCCTCTTGTGGCTGGGCGTGGCGGCAATACTCTATCACCGGAAGATCTTCATCAAAGTGTAGCTCTACTTAAAAGTAAACCTCTCCGTAAGTCCTCCTACTATCGCGTCAAAGTCTCCCGGTTCGACGACCGGTTTGTTATCCGCGCCGATGAACGAGAGATCCTCCGAGCGCAATTGGAAAGTCAGGGTGCGGCTCTGGCCCGGTTCCAAATGAATTTTAGCGAAGCGCCTGAGTCGTCGATTTGGCGGTGAAATCGAGGCGACGAGATCCCTCACGTAGAGTTGGACTACCTCCTTGCCGGCGCGGCTGCCGGTATTTCGTACCGTGACGCTCACGGAAAGCTCATCGTTCGCGGAAATCGCCTTTTGACTAATGCGCAGGTCGCTGTAGGCAAAGGTCGTGTAACTAAGACCGGAACCGAATGCAAATTGAGGGCGAAACGCGTCGCTGTCAAACTTGGGGTCTCCTTCAAATTCCTTGTGATCGTAGGTGATCAGAGCGTTAGGACCGCGAGGATAGGTGAAAGGAAGTTTGCCGGACGGATTGAAATCCCCGAAAAGCACGTCAGCAACCGCCTGGCCACCTTCGTTGCCGGGATTGTAAGCAAGCAGGATCCCGCGCACTCCATCGACAATCTGATTGATGATCCTGGGCCGCCCCTGGACCAGAACGAGGACAACTGGCTTGCCGGCAGCCTGAATCGCTTCTGCAAGTTTTAGTTGAGGCCTTCCCAACGTCAGGTCGGGAATGTTGCCAGGTGTTTCTGTATACGAACCTTCCCCGAGGCAAAGTATGACCACGTCGACGTCTCGCGCGGCGCGCACCGCAGCCGCAATGTCGACCTCCTCCTCAATATCCGTCGGGGTAGTGTTCGAGGGTGTGCCCGACCGGCGCGTGATTCTGGTGCCGGGTACATAGGTAACGTTGCGCTGTCCTAGCGCCGTCTCGATCGCCCGCCGAATCGTGGGCCTGTCTTTCGGATAGAGTGACTCTTCAGAACCTTGCCAGACGTAGCTCCAGCCATTGTTAAGAGAGACCATCGAGTCCGCAGTCGGGCCTGTTACGAGGACCTTCCGGTCCTTCGCCAAAGGCAATATGTTATTGTCATTCTTGAGCAGCGTAATTGACTCGCGGGCAGCCTCCAGGCTCACGAGACTCGATTCCTTGAGACCAAACTTCTTTTTAAGATCCGGGGTGGGGACCGGCTTCTCAAACAGACCGAGCTCGAACTTTACCTTCAGAATGCGGCGCACGGCCTCATCGATGCGGGTCTGTGGTACGGCGCCCTCTTTGACCAGCGCGATCAGGCTATCACTAAAGCTGTAGTCAGCCGGCACCATGCTCATGTCGACACCGGCCATGACTGACATGCGCGTTGCTTCCTTCTCATCGGCAGCAACCCGCCAGATTCGCACAAGTTTCTTGATATCCTCCCAATCCGAAACAGCTAAACCCTCGAAGCCCAGTTCGCCGCGTAGAATATCCGTCAAAATATAGCGGTCCACATGAGTGGGAATACCGTTGATCTCTCCGGAGTTGATCATCACGGTCCGCGCCCCTGCTTTGACCGAAGCTGCGAAGGTTGGCAGGACGTACTCGCGCAGGTAGTTTTCCGGAATCCAGGCCGGGGTTCGGTCTCTGCCACTAAGCGGTAGGCTGTAGCCCATATAGTGCTTCAAGCAAGAGGCTACGCGGTCGGAAGAAGAGAGATCGTAGCCTTCAAGACCTCTTACAAATGCAACTCCCATTACTTTCGCAAGATAGGGATCTTCACCGAAAGTCTCCCAGAAGCGGGGCCATACCGGGTTGCGTCCGATATCGAGTACGGGCGAGAAGGTCCAGGGAATGCCGGCGGCGCGAGTTTCGATGGCGGTGATTTCCGAAGCGCGCAACATCAGGTCCGGGTTCCAGGTCGCCGCCATTCCAATCTCCTGGGGAAATAGAGTTGCGCCCTGAATGTAGTTTGCACCGTGGATCGAATCGATTCCGTAGATTACCGGGATTCCGTGCCGGGTTTTCTTTGCTGCCGCCTGAATCTGCCCGATGATCTCATGCCATTTATCGATAGTAAGTGCATGATTGCTGACATTCAGGATTGAGCCAACGCCATATTGCACGATAGCCTTTTGGAGCTTGGCCGGGTCAATCGCTATCCCCTGATCCTGACCGGTAGTCACCATGCCAATTTCAAGTTGCGTCATCTGCCCGACCTTCTCTTCAATGGTCATGCGCTTCAGGAGCGCTTCAATCTGTGCGCTGTGGTCCTTTGCCGTACCGCCGCTTTGAATGGCCTTCTGAAAGAACGCATCACTATCCGCAAGATCCGCAGCCCTCATTCCCGCAGGCTCGGCGGGCGAATGCACAACGTCCGGTCCAATTTTCCCGCTGTTAGTTTCTTTAGAGTGAGAGTCACTCATGCTGTCTGCCTTCTGTAGCGGTAAACTGAGACACAGTATAAACACGACGGCGGCCGCCAAGAGCGCCCCTTTTTTCATTAGTCTATTTCCTCAGAGTAGAGATTGTTGGAACTGTGAAGCTCATTCTCTGTCATTGTCAGCCGATATTCAAGTAACAGGACCAAACAGCAGACAAACAGGGGAGGGCACTTCCGCAACGTGTCCTGTTGGCGCCAGCCTCCCGCTTTTCTGCTCGATCCGAAAAGTTACGATTGTATCGGATGCTTGATTGGCTGCCAGTAAGAATCTGCCCGACGGATCGATTGTGAAATTGCGTGGGGTCTTGCCTTGAGTTGAGACATGTTGAACCGGGCTTAGCCTGCCATTACTTTCATTGATCGCAAAGACAACAATGCTGTCGTGTCCACGATTCGAGCCATAGAGGAATCGCCCCGAAGGCGCAATATGCAGGTCCGCGCAAGAGTTCTTTCCGGAAAAGTCTTTTGGCAGAGTTGAAACGCTATCAATGGTACGCAGGGTTGCCTTTGTGCGGTCATAATTAAACCCCGTCACCGTAGAATCAAGCTCGTTGATGACGTAAGCATAGCGCCCGTTTGGATGTAATTTGAAGTGACGTGGTCCAGCCCCTGGTTTGAGCTGAGCCCATGGTTGCTTGGCTGGTGTGAGTTTCCCTTTTTGCGCATCAAAGCGATAGATCATGATCTTGTCTAAACCGAGATCGGCGGCAAATGCGTGCTGGTTTGACGGGCCCAAAATGATGCAGTGGGCATGTGGCGCCTCCTGACGCTCCTTGTTGACGCTCGAACCATGATGCTGGACCCTGTCGCTGGCCGGACCAAGACTGCCATCACCACGGATGGGCAGGACTGAGAGATTGCCGCCCAGGTAGTTTGCGAGCAGAATAAACCGGTCGGCACCATCTACAGTTACGTGACATGGGGCGCCTCCCAACGAAGCTTCCTGGTTTAGAAACTTCAGACTGCCATCTTTCTCATTAATCCGGAAAGCGCTCACCGCTCCACCGGGCTTGCCCGCAAATTCAGTCATCTCGTTTACTGCAAACAGGTATCGACCTTTGCTGTCGATGGATAAAAAAGAGGGCTCGACTACACCCTTCACGGTTTTGAAATGCTTCAATTCGCCTGTTGTTCGGCCCATTCGATAGACATAGATGCCCTCGCTCTTGCCGGATGTGTAAGTTCCAACATATAGAGTGAGCCCTTCAGGAGCTTGTAGTAGGGACGGGTTGGCGCGGAGCGTAGAAAAACTGGCTGCACCGATTCCAAGGAGCTTAAGGAATTCTCGACGCGAACGAGCGCTTCTTTTCATGGGATCCTCTTTGATCAAAATGCGACGAGAGTCTATTGCGGAGGATAGACCAGCTTGCCGATCTCTCTCCAGGTAATGAGCTTGATGTTATTTTCTTGAAGCAACTTGCGGAAGGCTTCGCTGGTAAAGAACTCAAAATCGCGCTGTCGCCAGCCGGCGCCCCAGTCAGGGTGATCGATAGTTGCGGCGCGCATCTCGGCATCGTCATAAGCAATGTGCACGATGATTTCTGTCACGCCAGGCTGAATGCTTTTGACCGCGTCTGTATAGTATCGGGTCCAGTTCTCGGGTGTCACATCTGGTCCGATACTAACGATCCTGTCTATTACGACTTCGTCTGGACCAAGAACTTCGGAGAGAAATTCCATTGTCGAGAACATTTCTTTAGAGACTCTGATCAGCAATCTGTTATCGCGCGAGACCTTGAGAAATGTCTCGAAGAGAGCACGATTTTGGTAGAGCGTGCCCATGTGAGAGTCAAGGTGGGTGGGCTGAATGCCAAAAGCGCGCGCCCGCTCAATCTGCGCGCGAAGCTCGGCTTCAACCTCTTTTACATTTGCGTGCGTGGCGGCTTCAGCCTCCGTGAGGTAAAAGTAACTGCTCTTGTCCAGCAATGAGGCGACGCGGTCTGTTGGTAACACTGGACCCCACCGATAGGGGATCCATTCGCTTGTCAGGGTCAGGTGCAGGCCCAGATCCGCCTGCGGGTGTTTTCTGGCATAGGCTGCAATCTCGGCGAACCATGGACAAGGCACCATGATGCTGCCCGAACTGACCAGGCCGGTCTCGAGGGCCTTGATTGTTGCCGCGTTGACGGAATGGGCCATTCCGAGATCGTCAGCGTGCACGATCAAAAGTTTTGCATCACGCGGATAGCCCAGACGCTCTGCGAGGCTGCGCGCTTGAGGAGGCGGCTTCAATGGAAACGCATTGCCAGGAATAAACAGTGACAGAGAGATCGTAGTTGCGGCGATTATGGTGACAAGCAGTTTTAGTTTCATAATGTTTGGGACGGCAGTATTAACCGTAGACAGCCATTGCGGCAAGAGTTATGACTCAAGTGTCCGGTTATATTTGTTAGCACCCAGTGTTCTTAGCAGGTGCTAAACTCCTGGATACCAGCAAGCAAGCTGATGCGACCTCTATTTACCTTATTTTAATGAAGACAGCCAGTGGCTCAATTAGCTCCGACTAGTACGCGCTATCGCTTAGCCTTCGGCGTTGGCGCCATAGTGGGCGTCCTCGGCGGGTTGATCGGACTGGGTGGCGCCGAGTTCCGGCTTCCATTGCTAGTAGGCTGGTTTCGCTATCCACTTCTGCCGGCAATCCTTGTTAATCTGCTCGTGAGCTTCGTGACTGTAGTGGTCTCATTAGCATTTCGGTTGCAGTCACAGGGTCTGGCTCCGCTACTGGAGCAATGGCCTGTGGCAATCAACATCCTCGCCGGTTCGTTGCCTGGTTCGTACGTTGGTGTCTATCTCGCCACGCGCATTTCCGAGCGCACTCTGGTAGCCACTGTTGCGGTGGTTCTGACCCTTCTGGGCCTGGTCCTGATTGGCCACGACTGGTTCTTTGCTCGCGATCCGATCGTTCTGGCCCCAGTTGTTCGCATGGCCGTGGGCTTTCTGGCGGGGCTGCTCATTGGCGCCGTGAGTAGTCTGCTGGGAGTTGCCGGAGGTGAACTCATCATTCCCACATTGGCGCTCTTCTTTGCCATGGACATCAAACTCGCCGGAAGCGTCAGCCTTATGATCAGTAGTCCAACCATAATCGTCGGAATCCTACGTTACCAGAGAACTCCCGTTTTCCGCGGGATGAAGCGCGAGCGCAATTTCGTCCTCGTCATGTCACTTGGTTCCGTGCTGGGCGCATGGGTTGGGAGCCAGCTACTACCCCACGTGCCGTCTGGCCTGTTGCAAATATTTTTGGGACTGATTCTTGTTTTCTCAGCGGCAAAGATGGCGCGCACCAGGCTGTTCGTACGCAATAGATAACTACCTTCGAGGTTCAGTCTCGCGCCTTGCTATACACGTCAAGCGCAGACGAGCGCCTGTGTAGCCAAAAAGAAACCCGCGCAAGTTTAATTGCGTGGGTTCCGAGAGCCGCTAGTCTATGCTGCTCAGAAGGTCGTTGAGCAGCTCGATCAGGGTTTTCCCCGCCGGTCGTCGCGCTTTTTATCATCCCGACCCTTTTCCTGTGGCGGCCTCTCCTTCTTTGGTTGGACGACGACCCGGTTGTCCTTATCCTTAGGTGGGCGCTTGTCCTCGCCTCGTCTCTGGGCGAACGTACCGGCTGAGACGACAGATATCATCGCCAGGGCCAATAACTTTCGCTTCAGGTTAGTCATTTTGTTTTCCGAGCCTCCTCATGCTTTTGTAACTCAAGCGCGCATGGGAGAAGAGTTAAGAGACGCGCCGACCCTAGTGGAGCAATATGAGTGCCAAGAAATATGAGGCCTCGTCGGCGGCCTTTCTTCGTCCTTAGCCTACCATAATTTCGTAGGCTCGCACGCTTTCGCACCAAACCGCACGTTATCGTGCAAGCCCGGGAATGAATCAACGCCTTACAGTAAGGCTAAAAGTGCCAACATTTCCGCTGGTGTCAAAGCCCCGCAGCGAGATTGTGTGCTCTCCAGCAACTATGATCGGCAGATTTAGCGTGTATCGCTCACGGGTGCTGTCGGCGATCCCATCATCTGGAAAGATCGGGGTCCAGGTAGCGCCATTTACGCTCAGATCGGCCCTTTTTATTCTTCCCGTAGCGTCTTCGACCTCAAAAACAACGCGCACACCATCGGCTCTGATTTCAGGTTGACCAACCGCACGCACAACGGGGGGAGTATTGTCGATTGTGACGGGCTCGCTTAAACGTTCGCCCGTTAATGCCAGTCCGGCAGGATTATCGGGCGCATCAGAGGCCACTATCTTGATGATATACCGACCATCGGCCAAGGTTGCCCCATCTATTGTGAAAAAGTTATCACGAAGCCTGTCCCTTAGGAGCCGGAACGTAGTTTCATCCAGTGCCCGGTAATAGATTGAGTACTCTAGAGCGTCGTTGTTTCGATCCTCCGCCTGCCACTGGAATGAGCGTGCGCCGCGTTGATATAACCGGCGTGGCGGAACTGCGGCAACGGCGCCAAACAGTGCCGGGTCGATTCCAGATGCCTCAATGTTCGGATCAATCTGGATCTGGGCTAATTGTTGCAGTCCTACGCCGATTGGCAGAGCGGTAATGGAAACTACCTCAGGGGCAACATTTCGTGGTAAGTAAGCCACGCTGACCCCCTCGATCCAGGTTTGAGCAGAAGCGCCTCCGATCGTCCGTAGCACCGCTCGCCACTGGATAAAGCGAGCGCGGGGACTCGTAACCTGGGTTCCGGAGGGGACGCGATAACCGGGACTCCATTCACTCCAGGTTGAGTCGGGTTGTTCGCCATTCCCGGTGCGGCTCTGTAACTCAGCATTGCCGGCGCCCCGCCACCAAATGCGCCCCCAAGAAGAGATGAGTTTAGCGTCGCGCACGGGTGATTCAAATGAGCCTTCCGTCATTGGCTCTTTGCCAAAGCGGAAGAGTTTTCCTTGATTGCTCGACGCCGCATAGATCTGACCGTTACCCAACTGAAATGACGAGATCTGCCCTTCCGTAGATTGCAGCAGCAAGGTGTCTCGGCCATCGTTGGTCACAGAGTAAATTCTGCCTTTCTCCGCTGTGCCAATCAGCACACTTCCCGGCTGCAACGCGGGTGCGATGGCAAAGGCCGTAATGGAAGTCGAGCTCCAAACTACGTCGGCGCCGCCGTCGGGCGGAATACGGAAAACAGCGCTCCGAGCATTCGAGACGTCGGTGCGGCTACGGGCCTGAGGACCCGCTGACTGAATTGGGGTCCCACCTTCATCTACGGCTGTAATCGTGACGGTGGTTGTCGGTGTGCCCTCACCGGGTTGTGGCGTCTGCGGCGGCGGAGTTGTCTGACGTCCGGCGGCCGCATCACTCAGGGCTAGTGCGTAAATAGAACCATCAGCAGCCACGGTAAGAGCATGTATCTCACGCAACTGAGCATCGAAAAGGGCAAACGCCTTGCCGTCCGGCGAGATGCGTAGCACCAGACCACCAGGGTCCGTGCCAGCAATCAAATCGCCCTGGGCTGTAACCGCGAGCGACATCACATGTGTCTGATTCGTGTTTATCAGTAAAGAAGCGTCAGGACTGGCATTGGCACTGCGGACGCGATAAAGCTTGCCGTTATCTCCCGTGGCAACCGCTAGCGCTCCATCCGGGAGTATCGCAAGCGCCCAGACATACTTGTCGTTGGGATCGAAATAGACCTCGGCACGACCATCGGCAGTGATGCGATAGACCTTTCCGTCCGGCGAGGTGCCCGCGAACAATGCACCGTCCTGGCCGACGGCCAACGCGGTAACATCGAGCTCGGGCGCATCATAAAGCAGTGCGCCGCGTCCCTCCGGCGTAACGCGATAGATCCTGCCATCGTGGCCGGTCCCGAGATAGATGTTTCCCTTCTGGTCGACGGCACTGGACCAAATGTAAGCCTGTTCCGTATTGAATATTTCCGTCACTCTTGGCGCGAGCATCAACACACCAGTGTCGCTGATGGAAATACCGCGCGCATCCCCGCGCAAAAGTTCAGCCCGGCTATTGGTCTCCCAGACTACCGGCTGCCCTGCAAAGGTCAGGGAAGGGAAACAGAGAGTGACAACGAGTAACATCGCTCTCAGAAGAGCGCCAACTTTCGAGAGATTTTCAATCATATTCGATACTAGTTTCCTATGTATTTTGCATACAGGGTTCTGGCAGTTGTGATTTCGTCAGTGCCGCGAATGATTGAGCGAGCGTCGCGAAACACTGTCAACTCAAATTCACCGGTGCGAAAACGTAAGAGATAGTCGTTGTACTTAACTTCTCCGGCGCCCCGCAGTCTTTCTGCAAGTGACAGAAAATCTACTTGCGTTGCTTGCGGGGGTGAAATCTGAACAGCGTTCCGCCCACACAACACTGCCGCGAAATCGGCGGCGTTCGGGGTGAGCGCATCAAAGCGTTTGAGCCCGCACGTTATGCAGTCACGCGCTGGCGGGCCTGGATTGATCTTTCTCCACTCGTTACGCCAAACATCAAACTGCATCAGCGACCGGTGCAGTTCTTCGTGATGTCCGGTCAGGAGCTTTAGGGCTTCCGTAACCTGTACCGAAGCGACCACGCTGATGATGGGCATGATTACTCCCGCAGTATCACATGTCGGAGCGCTGGCTGCCGGAGGCGCCTCTTCGAATACACATCGCAGACATGGAGTTTGATGCGGCCGAATGCTCATCGTTACGCCGTATGAGCCGACTGCGGCACCGTAAATCCAGGGTTTCTCGTGCTTCACGCAGGCGTCATTCAATAAGTAGCGAGTAGCAAAATTGTCCGTACCGTCCAAAACGACATCGCAGCCTTCAATTAGACGCTCCACGTTCGAGTAGTTGACGTCAATTATTTCGGGCTCGGTTTGTATTTCCGAATTGATTGCACCAATGTGAGAAGCTGCGGCGATAGCCTTGGGTAAACGCTCTCGGGCATCACGCTCCGTAAACATTGTCTGCCGTTGCAGATTGGAGGCTTCAACAAAGTCCCGGTCCGCGATCCGCAGCTTACCGACACCGGCTCTGGCTAACGCCTCTGCCTGGGCTGAGCCAAGGGCGCCACATCCCACAATCAGGGCGCGCGCATTCAGCAGACAACGTTGACCCGCCTCGCCAATTCCTGTGAATAAGATCTGTCTGCTATAACGCTCTTCCATCCATCGTGCTCAGGTTAACTATCTAGTCGCCGCTCGGCGGCTGCCAGCATCGCCTCCCGCGGCGCCGGCCTGTTTGTCCAGAGCTCAAATTGCGCAACCGCCTGTTCCACCAACATCGGCAAACCGCCAAGCGTTGCGCAACCGGCAGCTCTTGCCTCGCTCAGAAAGCGTGTTTCAAGGGGATTGTAGATCAGATCGTAAGCCAACCCGGCACCGTGGAGTTGCTCACCGGCAACAGGTGTTTCCTGACAGAGCGGTCCTACAGTGCCCAACGGGGTAGCATTGATAACAACATCAAACTTCTCGAACCGTGCATGGTCTAAGCTGGCGAAGTCTGTTTGGAATCTTTTGGCCAAGACGCCGGCTTTCTCCTGATCACGCGCGAAGATTGTGATATTCGCACCGGCGGCACGAAGACCCCAGACAGCAGCGGCTGCCGCGCCTCCGGCGCCGATGATGGCACAGTGTCGACTGCGCAAATCCCCGAGTTCTCCCACGAGCGGTGCAACAAGCGCTACAGCATCCGTGTTGTAGCCACACAACCGAGTGCCTTCAACCACAATCGTATTCACCGCACCAATCTCCTGAGCGGCCGGCTCAATCCAATCAAGATGGTCTATCACACCCGTCTTATGAGGCGCCGTAACACTCAATCCCCTGAAGTTCAGATCAAGTTCGCGGGATTGCGGATGGACCATCCTTTTGAGGAACGATCCAGTGTCCTTGACCTCGAAAGGAATGTAGACAGCATCGACGCCTGTTTCTGCGAACCCGGCATTATGCAGATGCGGCGATAGCGAATGGAGCACCGGATACCCAAGGAGTCCAGTGATCGCAGTCTGTGGTCCAATTTTGTGCAGGCGATAAACGTGCCTTAATTCTTTGACACTGACCTGACCGGGGGCTGTTGCTGAAGCCTCGTCCAGGGCGGCATAGGTAAGGAAGGCACCCTGTGAGGGACCCAGAATGCGCGTCATGATTCCCGCCGGGCCCATCGCAATCGCGATGATCTCACGCCCCTCCTCCCGCGCCCGCCGCAGCAGACTGAAGAATGGCAGGCAATCTACAGCATCATCGATCTGGACGGCGATCTTCAGAATTCGCGCTGGCGTGTCTCGCATGCCCTCATAGACCCGGTTTACATACGCGGACAGATTGGAGGTTAATCCGGAAAAATTGTGATGTGAGCAGATCACCCGTGTCCAGTCCATGGTCTTGCCAAAGCGGAAGAGTGATCGGTTCCGCACTATGGAAAGTTCGATATCATAAAAGTCCGGTGTGTCCGGACGCTCGAACATCCAGAACCGAAGTCTGCTGCGGGGATCCAACTGCCGGTGACCGCCTTGTTCCGCGGGACGGTAGGTCAGAATCACGGGCCGCCCGGTCTTGTTGAGCAGTTGCCACGATTCAAGCGCTGCTGCAGCCTGATCGGGATCTATGCAGTCGCCTCGCACCTCGATTAGATCACCTACATCTGCCGCCGCCTTCATGGCTTCGGCCAGTGACGCAGGATCATGCTCGCAAACGGAAACACAGATTCGGGGCTCGAGTTGAGTAGTCATTTTAGGTTTCGGTCAATTGCGAGGCATCGGTGGAGTTCATTTACTGGCGTCAAGGTGCCTCTTTTCCGCCTCACTTCCAAGGTGGCGGGTGGTTCCTTCGGTGACGCTCGGCGGTGGCGCTGCCAGCTCACCAGTTGGGCGGGGCGGAAAATTAACTGCTGGTTGCGATTCCGGCAACGAAGGGTAAGCAGGTGGGACTGAGGCGTCTTTCAACATGCGTCTCTTCTCAGCTTCCCTCAGTCGAATATACTGCGCAATGCCGGTACCCATCAGCGAGAATGCAGGGATGAGCATCCAGAACCACCAACCGCGCCCGATGGAGAAAGAGAGTGCAAAAGAAATAAACAAGAAGGCTACGCCCATAAAGATATTCTTGAAGGATTGATCGAGCGTCGTTTCACCCTTCCTGCGACCGAGCTTCTCGATCTCGCCTGAAGCTGGCAGTTCCCCTGTCAGCGCCTGCGGCACAAGTTTAATATTTGCGCCGCAGACTCGACAGAAAGCGGCGGTATCAAGGTTTGGCGCGGCACATTTAGGACAGAACATTAAGGCCTCCTTGGCTGGACTTGACGAATTCCTTCGCAGCGGACCGCTGTCTCATTGCTTCATATAAAAGTACCCCGGCCGCAACCGACACATTGAGCGAATCGAGCTTTCCAACCACCGGAATTCTCACCAGTGAATCACAGCGTTCCCGGACAAGCCGATGCAATCCGTGACCTTCACTGCCGAGGAAAAGAGCTGACGGAAGTTTCCAATCCCACTCAGTGTACAAAGTCGGGGCATCACCGCTGGCGCCAATCACCCAGATGTTACGTTCTTTCAACTGCTCTATCAAACGAGCAAGGTTTGTCACTCGGGCCACCGGAACGTATTCAAGTGCCCCAGCAGCCGCCTTGCCCACTGATTCCGTCAATCCAACCGCGCGACGCGACGGAACAAAGACTGCATTGACACCGGTGCATTCAGCAGTCCGCAGGATAGCGCCAAGATTTCGTGGATCCTCAATGCCGTCGAGTCCAAGCACCAGTGGCGCCCCGGAACCGGAGTCAACTTGTTCGAGCAGTTCATCGGCGTCGAGGTAACGGGCAGCCGCAATCCTGGCGGCCACTCCCTGATGCGCGGCATCTTTCCAAGCCCGATCGAAACTGATTGAAGGGACACGGTGAACGGGTACTCTGGCAGCCCTGGCTAAAGAGAGCAACTCCTTCAATCGCTCGGGATGTGCCCCCGCAGCTACGGTGATCTGCTCAATTTGGCGCCGGCCAGCACGCAGGGCCTCAAGCACAGGATTCAATCCATAGATCTGATCGGTTGCGCGCTCATGTTTCTCAACGTCAGACTCTCCGGTGGGCGGCTTATGGAAAGTGGTGTTGCTTTTGCCGGACCGTTTGTTCTTCATCAAATTTTTCCGGACCACTTTGTGAAAAAGTAGAAAACGAGCTGGGAATAGCGCGTGAACTGAGGTTCATTGCTCGTTTCAGTGGCAGCGCCAATGCTCACTTTGCCCGGGCGTTCACGACGCCAGCCGTGCGACTCAACCTGTTGCTCGGCCGGCCAGACTGCCTCGAGCGGCGCTCGGAGCAAGTCATACGACTCGTCTAAAACAGCCTGCGGAGCTTGCCGGCAAAGCAGCAGCAGCAATCGGGAAAAGTTTTCGCCTGCAATCAAACCCTTCTGATCCTTAAGGCAAGAGAAGTCGAAGCTATTCGCTGTCATGCGCCAGGTTTGATCGCTTGTGTAAAGATCTACTACGGCTTCGTCAGCAAATAGTTCGCTGGTGTCCAGGATCTCATTCTCCGCTCCGCCTTTTCGCTCTTTCACTTCTACACGCCGGGTAACCAAACGGCCCGTAACGAAAAGGAGAAGCTCTTGCCAGTTAATGAAGGGAGTCCGATTATCCAAAAGGGGCGCGGCCTGCAATCCGTTCTCTCCGATCTGAAGGCCCCGCACTCGTACGGCCCGGCCCGGCCCTGAGAGTTCTGCATCAGGGATGACCGTGGTCGATAGGCCGAAAGTCTCCAGCCGTCGCTGAACCAGTGAAGCTTCCTCCATCGTTGCAGCACGGGCTACCGGTAGTGGTTTCGAAGCCCTCAGAATCTTCGCCAATGTCTCAGCATTGAGCTTTAGAAGCAGCGCGGCTTCCGCGATGAGGGAGTCTGAGAAACTCTCTTCAGTTCTGGCAATTAGAATGTTGTTGTATCCTGATTCCCACTTTTCAAGCCGGCGAAGCGTGGGCCTCTGAAGGTCGGCCGACTTCTCATTCAGTGGAAGTGGCTCGCCGCAATAAAGGCAATTGGACCGCGTTGGGGGGTTCGCTCGGAGACATTGTTCGCAGCGGACCATCTCATCGAGTTTGAACCCCTTTGGCTCAGCGGGCGTCAATGGGCCATCATCGAGAAGGGGGACGTTTTCGTTATCTTTAGGCAACAGCTCCTCCAAGAATTTGAATTATACGACGGGTATCTATGCGTGGCACGCGCAACTTGCGTGTTAAGGTGGAAGCGAAACTCGCGATGTCGTCCCAATCTGTAGGGCCGCCCTCCGTGGCTGCCCTTAACCGCCGAAACAGTCTTTTCAATACGGGCGGTAACGGAGGGGGCCCCTAAAATTAGGGCTCGACCAACTCGCCGTGAGCTAAGTCAATGCGGAATAGAAGTACATACCCGGGGTTTTTACTTCTGCTTGGTCTACTGTTGTCCACTGCGTGCAGTGGGATCGAAGCGCCCGATGCCGCTGGGCCACGCGCCCCCGGGCCAGCCTATCCGGTAAGACTCGGCGACGATGGGCAGCGAGAAGAGGAGGCGCGGGCTGTCTGGCGGCAGCTTGCGCAACAGATTGGCATTGGTGATGAAGTCGCAGTAAGTCTGCATCCTGACACTGGAACCATTGCGAGCCTCGGTCCTGAAGCAACCGTTTATCTGCCAAAAGTGGGTGCCGGACCCGAAATGACTGAAACCGAGCTAAGAGAGTCCCTACGAAGGTTCATTAATGCCTGGCAGCGATTGATTGGCGCCGAGCCTGCACAACTCTCCCTCCTGGATCGTCAAGACCTGCCAGACGCGACAAAAGTGGCCCACTACGAACAGCGGCCATTCCGTTACCCGTTGCGTGGCGAGTACGGAAGCCTGCGAATTCACTTTGCGCCGGATCGGCGCGTGCTTCAACTCACGAGTACTTGCATTCCTGAGGCTGAACGAATTCAAAACGCGATTGCAGCCATCGAGCCACAACTCAATCGCGAGGAAGCAGCGGCGCGCCTGCGCAACGCTCTTATTAGCTTTACGGATGCCCAGAATAGACCTCAGAACTATACAGTCCCCCCGGATGCAGAAGTCGAGGCGGAAACCCTGGTGGTTTATGGGCGTCGCGCGTCCGGTTCGACTGGTTCAGTAGAATTTCGTCTGGCTTGGGAGATTGCCGTAAGCAGAGCACCTGTAAAGATTGTTTATCTGGATTCCTTAAACGGCGAGATTTTAGGCGCAGTGCAGTAGAAGTTGCATAGGGCCCGCGCCTCTATACGAAGACGCCCGCGGCCGCGTGGTTTACTTGACCATTTGGCTAAAATGAACGCATCCTAGAAGTATTAAAAAATCTATTTGGAGTGCCTTATATGAATAACTTTGATCCAACAAACAACGTTTCCTGGCAACTGGGTCATCGAGGGAGAGTCGCGGTTTTTATTGATGGTAACAATCTCTTCCATGCCGCCCGTTTTCACAACATCGATGTCGATTACAACAAACTCCTTCGCGTCCTACTGGGTGATGGCCGCTTGCTGCGCGCTTTTTTCTACACTGGAGTGGACATTGGCGCCGAAAGGCAACAAGGATTTCTTCTCTGGATGAGACGAAATGGGTTTCGGGTCATCCAGAAGGAGTTGAAGACATTCTATGACGGAACCCGTAAGGCCAATCTGGATGTCGAGATCGCAGTCGATATGCTTTCTCTCGCCGGGCGCTATGACACCGCAGTGCTGGTTTCAGGCGACGAAGATTTTGTATACGCTGTGAATGCAGTCGCTTACAAGGGTTGCCGCGTGGAAGTGGCGGGGTTCCGGTCCAATACTGCGCCTAAACTCATCGACGTTGCTGACTATTTCATCGATCTGGGTGAAATCGCCGACCGGGTTCGCAAGGAGATCTCTCACAGTGGTCGCTACGACGAGCGTGAACTCCACGACCATGTTCCGGCCCACTTCATCAACGACCCATTGGAGCTTCCGCAGGGACACTCCAACGATGGCTTTCAGTCTGCATTGCGGGTAGTTCTGGATTCAACTATTACTGAAGAAGAGGAGCAGTTCGGCTCAGAAACATCATTTATCAGGATCACTGACGAACACTGATAGCCCAGCGATGAACAGAGGTCCGGATAATATGAAGATTTTCACTGTTGAGGAGGCAAATGCTCTTCTGCCCACCGTTCGCGAGATCCTTGCCCATCTCCAGCGAACGCATCGGAGACTCTTGTTTCATCGCGAAGACGCAAAAAAGGCTGCGGAAGCTGCCGAACATGGAGGAGGCGGAATGGAAGGCGGTACCCGTTACGCCCAGATTCTCACCAATCTTACGGAGCAGATGGCCAAACTCGATGCGTTAGGGGTTCAACTCAAAGACTTTGAACGTGGGTTAATCGATTTTCCCTCGCTTCGAGAAGGCCGCGTAGTGCTGCTCTGCTGGCAAGTAGGCGATGGCGATCGAGTCGAGTGGTGGCATGACGTTGACGCTGGGTTTGCCGGCCGCACCCCTCTCTAAGCGCAAGAAACGTGTACTAATTTTTGGGGTCCACAATCCTTGTAGCGCCCCGCCCGCTGCTTAAGTCCAAGCCCTCGTATATTTTCTAATTGACCACTTAAAGTGATTCCTGATAGGATGCCGCGCATTGTGCACCGGCTCCGGGGTTTAGCGTTCCCCTTCGCTCGCTGGTCAAGCTCAGTTAACTTCGGAGGCACCCTTGCTATGCGATGTCCCACGTGTGGAGCTCTAAACGGCAAGCACTTGGAGCACTGTGCTGATGGCGAAAACCTCCCTGTCGTCAAGGAACCAAGCTTAGAAACCAAACCCACCCGCTCAAGAAAACCGCGCGCGCCAGGAGAAGCATCGCGCCGGCCACGAAAGTCTGCGCCTAAAGCCGTTAAACAAGAGTCCCGGCTGATTAATTTTCCCGGAACGCCCAGGCCACCGATCCCCCTATGGCGCAAAGAGTTAAGTGAACGTGTTCGCGAAATCAGGGACCGTCGAGCGCGCGAAGCGGCCGACGAAGCAGAAAAGGCCGAGGTTAATAAAGACAACGAGACTTGCGTGCCCCAACTCGAGTTGCTGCCCAGGCCGGCATCCGTTTCAACGAATCCCTTGGTTGAAGCTGCCTTGCGACGAATCGACAGGGCCAACCACCCGCCACAGACCAACTTACCGCCGCCAATGGCCCGGGCTGCCGTCGCTTCAGCGATCCCAAGAACGCAGGATAACGGTCGAATGGCCAAAGCGTCCGAAGCACCGAGTGTCTCGAGAGTCGCGAAGGCTCCGCTGCTAACGTCCAACCTGGAGACGAAGGCTATAGCGGAAATAACGGGCAACCCATCTCCGACGCCGCCCGAAGCTTGCGCTCAGACAACGGAAGCGCCGACCCAATCTGTCGAAAGCACACCGAGCCTGGTTGCTGTTCAACCCGCCAACGGCTCAAACGCGTCCGCAAAACCGCGGCGACTGATCGGAGACGATCATGATCCGGCACTTAATTACCTCGATTCAATTCCAACGGCCGCTAGCGTTGAAGTCCGTAAACCCACTCAGGCACCGGTGGCAACACGTCTGCTAGCCGCGATTCTCGATCTTCTTTTTGTCATCTTTCTTGCCTCTCCGTTGGCCGCTGCCCTGGAATTGGTCCATGGTAGTTGGGAGGATCCTTTCGTCATCGCAGTAGCAGTAGCAGGGTTCCTGGGAATGATGTTTATTTACGGCACAGTGTCTACAGCGCTAACCGGCAAAACATTGGGCATGAAACTTCTGGCGTTGCAGGTGATTGACGCTCCCACAGGTTTGATCCCCACCGGAAGTCAATCTGCCAGCCGAGCTTTAATCTACGTCGCCTCGTTCTTGACGTTCGGTAGCGGAATCCTTTACGCAATCATTGACCGCGATAAGCGCCCTGCACACGATCGTCTCACCGGCACAGTTGTCGTCCGTTCATAGGGCCGAACGAGAGCTTTGTCTTATTTAATCCGGCGCCACAAAGACCGCCCTCCAAGGTCTGCTCCCTCCTTACCTACGTTTCTTCAATTGAGTAGTCTGGTAATTTGAGTTCAAATTACCCCCGTGCACCAGGAAACCATCAGAAGGATCGTCGCGGAACTTGAAGATGCTCTCACTGGGCGCTTCCTTGGCAAGATATTTCAACTGTCCTCACTTTCTCTGGCAATTGATTTCGGCCTCCGCGATAATTCCTACCTCTTCATCAGCGTTGAACCTGCTGGCCCGCAGCTTTACCTGATTAAGCGACGTGTTAGGGACCTCGAAAAGCAATCAATTCAGCACCAGTTGTTTGCGCAAGCGCTCCGGAGCAAGCTAGCCGGTGGACGCGTGCACTCCATCCTTAAGGAGCCTACTGAAAGAGTTGTAAGGTTCAACCTTCAGGTGACGGAAGAGACTGGTGAGCGGCACGAACGAATGCTCGTCGCGCAACTGACCGGGCGTTCGGCTAACCTCTTTTTGGTTGATTCAGACGGTTTAATTATGCACGCCCTCCGTTCCCCACGTGGTGTGGGCCAACAGGTAGGTGATGTGTATCAGCCTCCACCAGCCATCTCAGGAAAAGTCACGGAAGAGGAACAGCTCGAGCAAGGGGGATTCGATTCGTTATCCGCCGCAGCCGATGATCATTACCAGCGTCTTGAAAAAAACCGGGCGTTTACGGCAGATGCACGCACTGCGCAGGGCCGGTTGCGTAAGGAGATGGCCCACAGAGAAAAGCTCCGGCTCAATCTCAGTCGAGATCTGGCGGCTCACGGCGATGCGGGCAAACACCGGCGTCTCGGTGAACTTTTACTGGCGAATATCGAAACGGCTGAACGTAATGGCAGCCGTGTCGGGATCACTGACTACTACGCTGATGGAGAACCTCGAATCGAATTGGAAATCGACGAGAATCGCACGCTTCAGGAAGAGGCAGCGAGTTATTTTGCCCGTTACACAAGAGCTAGGCGAGCGGCTGAGGAGATTGCCGGCAGGCTATCAGAGATCGATCGAGAACTGGAGGAGTTACGATCACGTGAGGCGGAGCTGGAGAGAATCGTTTCGCAACAGGACGAAGGCGCGCTTGAAGTCTTGCTTGGGACCAAGAGGCGCGAAACCGCAAAAGCCAAAAAGAAGACGAAGCCTGAAAAACTGCCCGGCATTCGACGGTACCGGTCGTCGGATGACTTTGAGGTACTGGTTGGGCGCGCAGCTCGCGACAATGATTACCTGACGTTTAAAGTGGCACGCCCGCAGGATGTGTGGCTACACTGCGCGGATTATCCGGGCTCACATGTCGTAATTCGCAACCCTGATCGCAAGGAGGTGCCGCATCGTACAATCATTGAAGCCGGCCAACTTGCAGCTAAGTTCAGCCAGGCGTCTGGTGATTCCAAGGTGACGATTCATTACACGCAGCGAAAATTTCTCGCCAAGCCGAAAGGCGCGGCCCCCGGTCTTGTGCGAATGTCGAGCTTTCGCTCTCTGACTGTAGCGCCCGGCGAAAATATTGAAAGGATATGATGGGTCATTGGCCTTAGGCCTTTGGTCTTTGGCCTTTCGTTTGGGCTTTTAGTCTTTGCTTAGTATAGTCCAAAGACCAAAGACCAAAGACCAAAGACCAAAGGCCAAAGACCAAAGACCAAAGCTACTAAGATCGCCTTATGCTGATTAGTTACAACTGGTTGCGAGAATTGACCGGTACCACCATGACCCCGCTCGAGTTGCGCGAGCGTTTGACGATGGTGGGGTTGGCAATCGACGCCGTGGAAGAGAAGGACGACGATACGGTTATTGATGTTGAAGTTCCTTCAAACCGTCCTGACTGTCTTTCTCATGTTGGCATTGCTCGCGAGGTGGCGGTCATCGAGTCTGGAGAGCTCCGCCAACCGGCCGTTAGACCAGCCAGCGTTGGCGGCCGTGCCCACGATCTGACCTCAGTGGAAATTCTGGATACCGATCTCTGCCCCCGGTATGCCGCCCGACTGGTCCGTGGCGTTAAAATTGCGCCATCCCCTGGCTGGTTGTCGAAACGCCTCGAAGAGATTGGGCAGAGATCGATTAACAATGTAGCCGATATAACAAATTACGTGTTGCATGAACTGGGTCAACCGCTTCACGCTTTCGACCTCGCCAAGCTGCGTGGACCGCGTGTAGTTGTGAGACGCGCAAAGGCTGGCGAAACTTTAAAGACACTTGACGGTGTGAACCGCGACCTCGATGCGACGATGCTGGTGATTGCTGATGCCGAGCGGCCGGTTGCCCTGGCCGGGATAATGGGCGGCGAAGAGTCTGAGATCTCGATTGAAACAACGGATGTGTTGATCGAGAGTGCTTATTTTAGCCCGGACTCGGTGCGCCACACCGCAAGAAGGCTTGGCATGGACACGGAAGCCTCGCGGAGGTTTGAGCGGGGCGCTGATTGCGAGAACGCCCTGCGCGCTCAAAACAGATGTGTCGAACTGATATGCGAGATCGCCGGAGGGGTGGCGACCGAGGACGCAATCGACGTTTATCCGGACCCTTTGCCGACGCGGACTGTAGCATTTCGTCCGGCTCGAGTTCTGAGTCTGACTTCGCTACGCGTCGCTGAGACCGACATGAAAACTATCCTTACGGGTCTTGGCATTTCCCACAACCAGGAGTCTTCGGAGGTTTGGAAGTGTGTTCCACCTACCTGGCGCATTGATATCGAGCGCGAAGAGGACCTGGTGGAAGAGGTGGCGAGACACTTCGGCTACGACAAGATTGGTTCCGAACTCCCCCCCGTTAACCAGTCAGGTGAGCATCAACCGAAGGAATTAAAGATCCGCAAGCTGCGGCGAACGCTTCAGGTCCTGGGCTTTGCTGAGGCAATCAATTTTAGCTTTATTGATACGGCGCATGACAATCAGTTTGAGTTGATACCGGAGTTTAATGCTGAGAACCCCGAGCCTGCCTTTATTACGCTTAAAAATCCGATTATTGAAAACGAAGTGCGGATGCGTCCGACACTTGTTCCGGGCCTTCTGACTTCCCTCCGTCGTAATCTTAATCACGGTGTAAGGAGCGTACGATTGTTTGAAACTGGGCGCATTTTTGCAGCTTCGGACTTCGGAGAGCCACCTCATGAACGCGAGGCGATTGCCTTACTGGCTACCGGACGGGTTACGGAAGCAAATCGCGCACTCGCGTCGCGAGAAACGGATTTTTTTGATCTCAAGGGATCTCTTGAGGCTGCATTGGAAGCAATGGACCGTGGAAATCTGCGGTTCACAAAAGCCCAGGTGAAACACTTGCGAGCAGGCCAGTCGGCAAGGGTATTCCTTGCTGATGGGACACCTGTCGGGACTCTCGGCAGACTGGCGGAGTCACTGTCGGATGCTTACAAATTCCGCCAGCCTGTTTATGTTGCAGAGATCGATCTCACCACACTGCTGGCAGCCGGAGAGGTAGTAATCCAATACGAACAGTTGCCTCGATATCCACCGGTCGTCCGCGATGTGACTGTTTTAGTCAATCGCGACGTCACCCTTGAGAATCTGCTGCGCACGGTGGAGGAGCAGCAAGTTGATGATTGCCGCGGCGCACAACTCGTTGGTACCTACGAGGGAGCGAACATACCGGCAGACAAGCGCGCGATAACTCTTAGAATTGAATATCGCTCGGATGAGCGGACCTTGCGCGACGAAGAAGTTGAGGAGCGCCAGCGAGGCTTGATTGATTCGCTGCTTCGCCAGTATAGTGCGCAACTGCATTGAAGAAATAAATCGTCTCCGTTTGCAACATCAGTCTTGCGCTTGCCCGTGCGAAGCCGCATAATCAAACCCGCATGAGCCAGGTTGATCTTGGGAGATAATGATGGTCGGATTATCTGGATTGGAAAAGTTCTCGCATCTCGAAGACAAGATATATCGCACCATCGAGCTCACGAAAACTCTTCGACAAGAGAAGGAGAGTTTGGAAAAGGAGCTCTTACTCGCGCGTCGCGGAATGAGTCTACCCAGAGAAACCGAACGGCTTGAAAGACAGGTCGAACAACTGCTTGCTGAACGCGACATGATACGTATGAAAGTGGAAGCAATGCTGGATGCGGTTTCGGCTCTCGATCCGGAACTGGCCGAGGAACTCAGATGAGCGCCGGAATCAGCGAAACGCTCGCTAAGGGCAGTATGGACACCACCACAACGACTCCCACGATCAGAGTTGAGATTTATAACCAGACCTACAACATTCGCTCCGATGGTGACACAGAGTACATCATCCAGCTTGCCGAATTCGTAGACAGCCGCATGCGTGAGATTTCCTCAGGGACTCTTACGGTTGATTCTCTAAAGGTCGCAATCCTGGCTGCCCTGCACGTCGCCGATGAACTCCACCGCCTTAAACACCTTCACGAACAGGCGGATGCTCAACTTGCCACTCGTAGCGCTGAATGCGCTGAAATGCTCGACCGGCTGCTTAAAGTCCGGAGCGATGTTGAGCAGGGTCAAAACGGGGCCGGGAAACTGTCGATCGGTTAGCCGTTCCCTTCGGTCGACCACATCATTTTCCATTTCTCATTTTTCATTGGTCATTTCTTCGTCCGGGCGGTTTTAAGCGAGGAGGTGAAGATTCGGCATAAATCTTTACTCTCTTGCATGATGTTGGAGAGTAACTGCGGTCCTAAGAGCCGACTTCGCTCGATTATGCGGAGCCAAATGGATGTTTCATTCAATTCCTTGAGTACGATACGCAACTTGTGAACAAAATCGGCAGGGCTTTCCGCGCCTCGCGCTTCGCCGTAGTTTGGCGCCGGTGCCGTTCCAGCTCTCAGGATTTGTCCAGCAATATGTTTTCCTGCAGGCGTTCCTGGCAGTCGGGCGGAAAGCTTTACAATGCGAACTGCAAAGTCGATTAAACGCTCTTCCAGCTCATCCGCTCGGGTTTAAGGGTTTGGACTAGGGACACTATCCACTTGTGAGGCTCACTTTCTATTGTGAGGATCTTGCCCGCCATAATACCCGTCAAGCCACAGATTGCCAATGAAAAATGAGAAATGGAAAATGGAAAATGGAAAATGATGTGGGTGCTGCCCGCTATAGGCCAGCCATGGAAAATACCTGTTTCGCGCGGCACCGCGGCTATGCTAGTATCCGAGGTGGCGGAGGGAAACTTTCTGCTGGGCCCGTCACCGAGTTACGATGATTGAGCCAACGCCGTTAAATAGGGAGACCGACGCCGCATCAGCCAGTGCATTTCTTCATCGTTAAGAATTGCCAGAGGCTGCGGCAGATATAGGTCACCCACCTGTAAATGCAGGTTCAATTTCGGCTTCGGAACGACTCACGCGGAACTCCCTCTCGCCAAATGGTCGTAATCGTAAATCGTGAAACGTAAATAGAATCTCTTTCTATTGCGCTTCACGATTCGCGTTTTACGACTTTGCTATTTACGGTCCACCCCGGGCATTTTTATGAGAGTCTTAATGATTGGTGATGTGGTCGCTAAACCGGGGCGTATTGCCGTGCTCGAGCGTATACAGGATCTGCGCGAGCAGTACGAAATCGACCTTGCTCTGATGAATGCCGAAAATGTAGCCGGAGGGTTTTCGATTACTCCGTCGTTAGCCGAACAGCTTTTTGCCTCCGGTATCGACGTGATGACTTCCGGCAACCACATCTTTGATAAGAAAGAAGCCATCCAGTATATCGCCAGACAGCCGCGGTTGTTGCGGCCTGCAAACTATCCACCAGGAACGCCTGGGAGCGGACTCTGGCAGGGACAAGTGGGTGACACGAAGGTGGCAGTGATTAATCTGATGGGACGAGTGTTTATGCCACCTTCAGACGACCCGTTCCGGATTGTGGAAGGACTGGTGAATTCTCTGTCTTCGGATATCAAGGTGCGACTAGTGGACATGCACGCTGAGGCGACCTCGGAAAAGGTCGCCATGGGGTGGTATCTGGATGGTCGTGTTTCGACTGTTGTTGGCACTCACACTCATGTGCAAACAGCAGATGAGAGAATTCTGCCGCAGGGAACGGCCTACCTGACTGACATTGGTATGACAGGCAGTTACGGAGGCGTAATTGGCATGGACAAGTCCGACGTCATTGCCCGCTTCACTTCGGTCATAGCCCGCAGGGCCGATCACTCCACTGGTCAGGTGCGGATTTGTGCGGCCGTAATCGATATTGATGAAAGTACCGGAAAAGCACGCAGCATCGACCGCATCAACCTGGCGCACGAGCAATGAGGGGATCGGGAGAGAAGGGAGACGGGAGATAGGGAGACGGGGAGAAAGGGAGACGGGGAGACAGGGAGACGGGGAGAAAGGGAGACGGGGAGACAGGGAGACGGGGAGAAAGGGAGACGGGGAGACAGGGAGAAAGGGAGACGGGGAGACAGGGAGAGAGGGAGACGTGGAGAACCAGCGGAACAATGTCCTAAGAACGCTTCTGACGGATCAGCCATTGTTCTGGCCTATCGATCATTCGCACCAACTGGCCAATTATCCAATCGTATTCCTGATCCAATTCTGAGGCGTCCGTTTGAGACATGTATCCGCAGCGCCAGGAGAACTCCAGCCAAACGCGGGTTTCTTCGGCTTCGCCTTCACTGTCACTTAGCTTGCTGACGAAGTAAGCGCTGTAACGACGCTTCCTCCAAGCCTCGCCGATGTTGGAACAAACTGAACGAGACGCCCGTCGTATTTGGTCGGTGAGCGAGTACCGTTCTTCTATTGGGAAGTGTTTGCTTAGTTCGAAAATGCGCATCGCAGCCTTCATTGCTGCTTGATACACGCGAAGCTCTTTGTAACTTGAAATGTGTGACATGAGGATGAGGCTCCTGTCCGGATTCGTGGTCTTGTATCTTACTTCTATGCTAATAACAAGTTTGTCCTCTTTTCGCCCTGTCTCCCTTTCACCCCATCACGCCCTCTCCGCGACCGGCGTTCCGCCGCTACTCGGGGGCTCTCTGCGGGGGGACCAACTCACCAGGTTGGGAGGATTTGAGAACCGGTGGCGCGAGCAAGCGCTGTGCATAGCCCTCAGGAAATGAGCGAACGCGGCCTGATCGGTCGGTGACGACGTGCCCGGTTTCGCCTTCGGAAAGAATCTGGGCGTCTGAGGCTCGAATGACTTCATACCCAAACCGCAGCGAGCGTTTGCGAAGTTCGGTAATGCGGGTACGAATCAGGATCTCGTCGTCATAATAGGCGGGTGCTTTGTAGCGGCAATAACTCTCGGCCACAACTAGAAACGAGTCGTCATTCGTTTCCATGTCGCGGTAAGAAAACCCACGCGCGCGGCAGTACTCAGTCCGTCCGATTTCAAACCAGATGAGGTAATTGGCATAATAGACGATGCCCATTTTGTCGGTTTCGGAGTATCGCACACGCAAAACCGTTTCGTGCCAATCTCCAAGCACATTTTCAGGTGCCGGGCTCGTCATGAGCAAATGCCTCCAACCCCTTAGAAAAGAGAATGCCGCATGAACTTTAAATTGCTACTGGCGCTGAAGCGATTAGCGGACTATAAGAGCGAAAGCCGAAGCTTGTCAAAGCAAATCGCCCGTCTGTTCGCCCTGCTGGTTTGTTGCACTCTCGTCATCACGGCCGTTTTCGTTGGCGCTCCTCGGGGAGCCTCGATGTCGCAGGCAACAGTGGTTGCGCCCAGTGCGTCGCGCAACGCGGCGATAGTGGCGACCACGGCTAAGATCCTGAAAGAGACGAGCGAGATCCGTGAGTTGGCGATTTTGCGGCCGGTAAAGAGCGGTGCACAATCCCGCACTGATATTGAGCGCATGATTGTTCGCAATCTGGATGCGGAAACAACTCCCGCCGAGATGCATGCGACTGAACTGGCGTTGAAAAAGTTCGGCCTGGTTCCACCGGATTTTGAATACCGTTCTTCCGTAGTCAAGCTACTGACTGAACAGGTGGCCGGATATTACGATCCAAAGGCGCAGCAGTTTTATCTCGCCGACTGGATCGAGCTTGAAGGACAGAAGCCAGTGATGGCCCATGAATTGACTCACGCTTTACAGGATCAGCATTTCAACCTGCGACGATTTGAGAAATGGCCCAAAGCCGATTCCGACGCTGAGTTGGCTGCTCATTCGCTTATCGAAGGCGATGCCACTCTCGCCATGACTCTCTACATGGCCAAGAACCCACTCGTAGCGCTCGCGTTTTTGCGTTCGCTGGGCGGCAGCAATATGGCTTCGGAACAGTTCAAGTCAGCGCCGCGAGCGATCAGCGAATCGCTGGTATTTCCTTATGTGCAGGGCTCAGAATGGGCCACGCGAGTTTACAAGCGCGGAGGTTGGCGTTCAGTTTCGGGGGCCTACCAAAAGTTGCCCTTATCCAGTGAGCACATTCTCCATCCGGAAAAGTATTTCGCCTACGAACAACCGGTCAAAGTCACACTGGCTGACCTGCGCCCAGGGTTGGGCGCTGGCTGGAAGAGAATAGACTACGACGTGAACGGTGAATGGAGTCTCTATCTTATTCTGGATCAATTTCTGAATGCTTCAACTGAGTCGCGTCGCGCGGCGGCGGGATGGGGTGGCGATCGTTATGCCCTCTATGAGGGGTCTAAGCCTGGTGAGGTGCTCCTCATTCAACTCACCGTGTGGGACACACAGAACGATGCTGGGGAGTTTTTTGACGCTTACGTCAAACGTACCCTGCGCCGCTATCCAGGAGTGGAAGCTAATGAGCTAGCCTCGGAGAGTACGGGAGAGGTAAAAGCCGAAAAACCGAGACCGTTGAGAGAACGCCGCGAGTGGCAGACCAATGAAGGCCTGGTCGTGATTGAATTGCTGGGCTCTCGTGTGCTGATTATGGAAGGCATTCCCGAAAACGCGAACAAGAAGGAGCTTTTGAAAGCGGCGTGGCAATAATCCGGGCACGTCAAAACACGCGAAACGTCCTGTGTTGTTCGTTTGTTTCGTGGATCGATTACTTCTCACCTCTAAGATTTCGACAATCCCAGGGATCGAATAAGCAAAGTGACTCGCACGACCCGCTATGAACTCACAAAGAACATCCCTATAGACTCACGCTCTCTGTATTTGTTTACGATTTAACGCTTCGCGTTGTAGCATGACCACCAATGACGGCAGCGGATAATTACATCGGCCAGGTGCTGGACGACAAATACCGACTCGAGCGACTCTTAGGCAAAGGCGGTATGGGTGCTGTCTATCTTGCCACTCACCTGGGCACCGAGCGCTATGTCGCACTCAAACTAATCGCCCCACAATTCATGCGCAATGAGGAGTTCGTTGCCCGCTTCAAACGCGAGGCCCGGGCTGCCGGGCGCCTGCGCCATCCGAACGTGGTGGACGTAACTGACTTCGGTTTCACAACGGCAGGCAAAGACCAGGTCGCATATCTGGTTATGGAGTATCTGGACGGCTGCACTCTTGGTGACGTTCTGGAAGAAGAGAAACGCCTGCCGCTGGAGTGGGTGGTAGATATACTCGAACAGGTTTGTTCGGCCGTGCACGAGGCCCACAGTCAAGGCATCGTCCATCGTGATCTAAAGCCAGACAATATCTGGCTGGAGCCGAACCGGCTCGGCAGCTACCGTGTCAAGGTTCTCGACTTTGGCATTGCTAAATTGGCCGAAGTTGGAGGTCCAAACAACGATAGTCACGCAGTTCTAGGAGAATCCCCGGTTGCTGCCCTCAGTGTCTCAGCAGGCAGGTCGACGCACCCCCCATCCTCCGAAGCAGCTACCTTCATCGGAGGTCAACGAGAAGCTGGAACCTTTGTGCCGGGAGCACGATTAACGAATGTGACGCACGAACAGGGCGACGTTGCCAACCTTGAGCTCGACACGGTTATTTATTCGCCCGGGGAAGAGCCTGTCGGGGAACATGGGCCGAAAGACGACGCGGCCAAAACCAGACTCCTTAATGCAGCCGGGGCTACAGGCGAAATTGATTTTAAGCCGGCGTCTTCAAGAAACGCCGACGACGGGGATGCAGATCGAACTCTGATGCTCGATCAAGCAACGAGGCGCCTTGGTGTGGATTCGCATACTACGTCGGGTGGGACGGTAGGGCAGGATACTAATTTAACGAGACTTGGGGCCATCATGGGCACGCCCATTTACATGTCGCCAGAGCAGTGCGCCGCAAAGAGTCTGGACGCTCGTTCCGACATCTACAGCCTCGGGGTGATCACCTACCAGATGCTCGCAGGTGAGCCACCTTTCGCGGGCAACACAGGGAGTGTCATTCAGGAGCATCTGGAACAGCCGCCGCCGCCATTGCGCGAGCACAGCAAGAAAATACCAAAGCGCGTGGCCCAGGTTGTGATGAGGGCACTCGCCAAAGATCCCGCAGAACGACCGCAAACAGCACTCGCCTTCGCCAACTCGTTGCGCGCGCAGTCTGACTCTATCGGATCGCTCTATCGACGGGCATTTGCGCTTTATAGCGAATACTTCCCCAAGTTTGTGAAATTGTCCGTGACAGCGCACATCCCGTTCATTATCACGACTTTCCTGCTGGTTGGTTTGCAATTGGCATTTAGAGACCAGCAACCGGGGTGGGGAGGAACGAAAATAGCGATGGTGGTGGTCATGGGAATTGTCGGGCTCACCCACGTAGTTGCTCAGTTCCTCGCCGCGGCCGCCATCTCGGGTGTAACCGGCGTGATCGTAACGCAATTGTCAGCGGCGCCCTTGCGTCCTGTGGAGCTACGCAGTGCCGTCGCTGTTTTGAAACGACGGTGGAAGCCGTTTCTGAAAACCAGTGTTCGGGTTACCCTCCGCATTATTCTCGGCTACATTCTTCTGATTATTCCGGGTTTGATAGTGACGGTGCGCTATGCGCTCTATTCGCCGGTGGTATTGCTGGAGGGATTGGAAAAGAAGGAGGCGATGCGGCGCGCGCGCGAACTGGCCTCGCGTTCCTGGCGAACAGTGATCATTGTTTCTCTGCTTCAAGTATTGATTCCGACGTGCGTTGGCGCACTGATTGGATCGGCTGGGGTTAGAGTAGGTGAGGCTTCCAAGCGCTCGGATACGTTCAAGATCTTCCAGCAACTGACCGGGTTAGTAAACATATTTGTCATTCCTCTGATGTCGATTGTGCCCGCGCTGCTATACCTGAAGATGCGGCAACTGGGTGGCGAGAGTCTGAGCCCGTTGCTGGCCACAATCGAGGAGGCCGACGATCGTCGCAGCAAATGGCAGCAGCGCATGCGCTCGCGCACCACCCTGCCTACACCTCGCAGTCGTTAGGAGAGGAGATGCGAGAACGGGAAAATTGAGAGTCGGCGTCGCGCCTTAAAGGGTGAGAAGACTTGCCCCGGTGAGCGCCCGTGAAACCTAAAGCTACTCGCGGCGCATCTGAGGTTCATCACTCATCCCCGCCCGTTCGCAACCTTCTGGTAACCATTCGTCACGGGTCTCTTGCGGGCTTTAGTTTTAGGCGTAGTATCCCAAACATGCGAATCGGTGCGTTAATCCTGGCCTTTGTTTTGTCGCTGGCTTGTTGCTTCGTCTTTCGGCTCCAGCTCAAGGCTCGCGCTGCTGAGAAGCCATCGCCGCAAACCTGCGAACTGGAAGCCTCATCGAAGATTGATTTCTCGACCCAGATCAAACCCATCTTTGAAGCCAAGTGTCAGCCCTGCCACTTCAATGGCGGCACGATGTATCAACGCCTGCCTTTCGATCGCCCCGAAACTATCAAGACGTTAGGGACTAAATTATTACCTCGCATTAAGGACGAGAATGAACAGGAGCTGATTCGCGAATTCCTCTCCCAAGAGTAGCTGGAAGTTCTTTCGGATTGCGGATTTCGAATTTAGCCAACGACAATCCAGGCACTTCTGCTGCTCGGGACACTCAAGAGGTAAATGACTATCGACTCGCTCTAAGTTCCGAAATCTTCAATTCGAAATTCGAAATTACTCTCAGCTTTGACTCAAGCCCAACACGAACTTTTCCCAATTCTTTTGAAACGCATCCATGTCAGTCTCACCTAAGACTTTCTGTAGAGACTTGTAGCCGGTGGGATCCGATTGCCGCTGCCTGTGAAATTCCTTGTAGAACTTCACCAGCAGACCCTTCTCTTGCAAGTAGTAGCAGAGGTAGCGTGCCTGACCGTAATTGACTCCCTTGTCTTCGTTATAGAACGCGTTGGAATCCATTGCCATCAGGGTTTTGAATGACGGCACCTGGCCAGCTTTTATCGCCAACTGCAGTCCGGGTAAACGCCAATTGGTATAACCGTGAATGTGCCCGTCTTCTTCGCCGCATTGCTCGTAGAGTGAACCCAAACCTTCATTGAGCCACGGTGGGCACGCCGGAAAGTTAGCCTCAATGAACGGGTGCACAATTTCATGCACCAGGGTTCCACCCCCCGTCGCGATATTCATGATCAATGCCTTATGACGACGAGAGTAATATCCAAAGGGTGTTGTTGGCTGCTCACCGAAGATGAGCCGGTTATGTTTCTCGTATGAGGCCTTATCCCTGAAGAGCCAGACATCGAGAATTGCCTTCGGATCCTTCGTGAAGAAGTCCTGCTTGAGTTTGTCGACTGCCCATTTGACGGTACCTTCCGCGCGTCTTTGTACCTCTCGCGGTGGTTCATCACCAACAACGACGAACGGCGACTGGACTACAATCGAGAATTCCCTGGACGGCAATCGCTTCTTTAACTGCGCGACGTGCCTGTCAAAATCCGCCGTCGTGAATCCTGGAGAGGGGCCGCCAACTAATGCCGGTGAGGCCCGGGAGATGTCAGTAGCTGCGGGTGCGTCAGCGTGAGTCCGCGCCTTGATATCAACCTTAACGTTGTTTGACCAGTGCAACAGGGAAGCAATAGTGAGGGGCAGTGTAAAGATCAGCAAGATTCTTGTTCGCATTGATTAAACCTCTTCAAATCTTTCTGCAACATTGGATGATGCCGTCGTGCAACCGTTGCCCCGCCGCGCAATCTGCGGATTGGATTCTCCTTTCCGACATGCTAATTCGAAATCCGCTCTCGCCTCGTGTATCATTTTGGGGTCCGGATTGGATTCGCGGATATGAGCCCGGTTGCTAAGTTGCGACAAATCTTTCAAACGCCTCTACAAAAACAAATGAATCAAACTTTACGCGCCAGCCGACACCTTCTCTTTTATGTTTTTCTTCTACTTACTCCCTCGCAGTTCTTCGCGCAACAACCACAGCCCGCCGACGCGACACAGCTAACCGTCGATTCTATCTTTACTTATCGCACGCGCTCTCTCGGCCCAGTCCAGTGGCAACAGGACGGCACCGGATACCTGGCCCTTGAGCCTTCTCCTACCCGGAAAGGGTTTCTCGACATAGTGCGGTACGACGCGGTTAGCGGCGATCGCACAATCAAGTTGTCTGCGGAGAAGCTCACCCCTGCAGCAGCTGCAGAGCCTTTGCTGGTAGAGAATTTTGGCTTGAGTGATGATGGGCAGAAATTGATGGTTTTCACCCGTTCGGAGCGTGTGTGGCGGAGCAACACTCGCGGCGACTACTGGGTCGTCGATCTCAAATACGGCAGTTTGCGCAAACTTGGGGGCGCAAGTGCCAGGCCTTCCAGTCTCATGTTCGCAAAGTTTTCACCAGACGCCACGCGCGTGGGCTACGTGCGCGAAAACAATATCTACGTCGAGGACCTTAGCGGCGCCCCCGGTAGTGGTATTAAGCAAATCACCCACGATGGATCTCGCTACATTGTAAACGGCACTTTCGACTGGGTTTATGAGGAAGAGTTATTTTGCCGCGACGGTTTCCGTTGGAGCCCCGACGGCGAGAACATCGCTTACTGGCAACTCAACACCGAAGGCGTGAAAGAGTTTCAACTCATTAACAATACAGCCGGCCTTTATCCGGTAATCACCTCATTTCCTTATCCAAAAGCAGGCGAAACCAATTCCGCCGCCCGTGTGGGCGTTGTGCGAGCTTCGGGCGGCCCCACTCGTTGGTTCGATATTGCCGGCGACCCGCGCAACAACTATCTGCCCCGAATGGAGTGGGCCGCCAGCCCCGATGAAGTCGTGATCCAACAACTCAACAGGCTTCAGAACACCAACATCGTCATGCTCGGCGACATACGCACCGGTAAGGTGCGTCCAGTACTTACCGAGAAGGATGAAGCCTGGGTCGATGTGGCCTGGGGCGATCTCGATTGGGACAAAACCGGCCTTGCCCGCGGTGACGTTGAATGGATAGACGGCGGCAAGCGTTTCCTCTGGACCAGCGAACGCAACGGTTGGCGCCACATCTATTCAGTCTCCCGAGACGGGAGCGATGTGAAGGACATCACGCCAGGTGAATACGATGTGATGGGTGTGGAAAAAGTGGATGCAGCGAATGGCTGGCTTTATTTTCGTGCCTCGCCTGAGAACGCCGGCCAGCGTTATCTTTACCGGACCAGACTTAGCGGCGAAGGAAAAGCTGAAAGGTTGACTGCTGAACCCGGCACGCACGCTTACAACATATCACCGCGCGGCGATCTGGCAATTCACTTCTTTTCGACTTTCAACTCGGTGCCTAAATCAGAGATAGTGCGATTGCCCGAACACAAGGTCGCGCGGACGCTCATCGACAACTCGGCGCTAAAGGAACGACTCGATAAGCTAAAGCGTGGCCCGCAGGAGTTTTTTCGCGTTGCGATAGGTGAGGGAAGCGAACGCCTGGAGATTGACGGCTGGGTGATTAAGCCTCCTGATTTCGATTCTCAGAAACGCTATCCGATTCTGTTTTACGTTTATGGCGAGCCGTGGGGACAGACAGTTCTCGATGCATGGGGCGGGCGCAACCAGCTGTGGCACACGATGCTGGCCCAGCAGGGGTACGTCGTGATGAGCGTTGACACTCGAGGCACGCCTGCGCCTCGTGGCCGCGCGTGGCGCAAGTCGATCTATCGCAAGGTTGGCATCGTGAATTCCGGGGATCATGCCAACGCAGTCAGGGCAATCAAGAAGTGGCCCTATGTCGATCCCGAGCGCATTGCCATATGGGGCTGGAGCGGGGGCGGCTCTTCCACTTTGAATGCAATGTTCCGTTACCCGGACGTTTATAACGTGGGTATGTCTGTCGCTCCGGTGCCGGACCTTCGGTATTACGACACGATCTACCAGGAGCGTTACGGCGGTCTGCCTCAGGATCATCCTGAGGAGTGGAAACAGAGTTCGCCGATTACGTTTGCGGATCGGTTACGGGGGCAGTTGCTGGTTGTGCACGGGACCGGCGACGACAACGTTCACTATCAGGGAACCGAGGCGATGATTGATAAATTAATTGCCGCGAATAAGCAGTTTTCGATTATGCCGTATCCCAACCGCTCACATGGCATTTCGGAGGGACCAGGTACCACGCGACATTTGTTCGGTCTGTTGACGCTTTACTTGAACGAGAAGCTTCCCGCGGGAGGCAGGTAGGGCCGAGGCCCGCGGCGGAGAAGGGGAAGTTCAAAATTCACGATGCACGAATTACGATTTACGCCTTATCATGCCGCCATGCCCAAACTAACGGAACTTCTACAGCTGAATCGAATTCGGGGTTTGCAACTTTTCACTGCGTTTCTAACCGTTGCATCAATCGGATGCGGAAGTGCAGGTCAACCGCCGCCGCAATCCGCCGTGCCAACACCAGCGGCATCCCCATCACCAAAGAACCCGAGCGCGGCGGCCATCGAAAATGTGTTTGATGTCCCTTACGTCCCGACTCCCACAGCCGTGGTTGATCGGATGCTCTCGATGGCGAAGGTGGGTAAAAGAGATTTGCTTTACGATCTCGGCAGCGGCGACGGAAGAATCGTCATCACCGCGGCCCAAAAATACGGGGCACGGGGGGTCGGTTACGATATCAACCCGCAACGCATCAAGGAAAGCAACGAGAATGCGCGAAAGGCGGGAGTGACGAACCGAGTACGTTTCGAGCAGCAAGACTTATTCGAGGCCGACCTGAGCAGCGCCACCGTGGTCACCCTCTATTTGCTGCCGGATGTAAACCTAAAGTTACGTCCCAAACTATTTCGTGACCTGCGCCCCGGCACACGAGTTGTCTCTCACAATTACCACATGGGCGATTGGCAGGCCGATGAAGTGGCGGAAGTTGAGGTCAAAGGCACAAAGCACTACGTGTACTTCTGGATCGTTCCCGAGGGAAGCAAAATGGGCAAGTGAGTGGGGAAAGGGGCAATGGGCAGTGGACAGAAGAGACGGAAGCCGCGCGTCGTCTCCCCATCTCTTCCTTCTGTCCACTGCTCCCTGCCCACTCCACTGTTTGCTGCGATTACTTCGGCACCTCCGCCGCCATGATGCTCAACTCGGGCACAAGCCGCACAATTGATCGCTCGAGATGAGTGACCGTTCCTGCCGGTAGCTTTGCGAAAAGCTTTTGTGCTCCGTCCGCTCCCAGCACCTGGACCGGTACCGGTCCCTTATCGATGTCCGCAAAGTTGTCGCGCATTGTGAGCGTTACGTACTCATTCGCGTTTCCGCCAAACACGGTCTGCGACACCAGGTAAGTAGTCCCAGCTTTGGCCATTACCGGCACGAGATCGTTCTTAATGTAGTTTTCAAAGTCCTGATTCCTCCCGTTGGCCACGTGCGCAGAATGGATGATCGCAAGCTTTGGCGCCGATCCTTTACCCATCGAACTCAGATCGGGTCGCGTGCGAACGATGTAGCGGTGGACACTTTTTACCAGGCTGCCCGCTTTCGCCTGCCAATCGGCGAAGCCCTGGTTGCCGAGAGCCTTCTCGAGCGGAGTCGGGCCATCAAATTCGGCAAACTTGTCGAACTGCGCCACAATCACGTATTCAAAGGCATCGCCGGCATAGTTCGTGTTCTGCCAGACCTCGCGCCATTTGACGCCGCCTTTCTTTAATGCGGGGTTAGTAGTGTTTTTCATGAAGTTTTGAAACTCGGCGATCATTTCCGGCTTCACACTGACTTGAGTAATGACTAGCCACACGGAAGGTAGCGCTGCTTGCGGGGTGGTAGTTGGGTTTTGGGCCAGACTCGGATTCAGCTGCATGACGCCGAGCAGAGCAATAGAAGCGAGCGTATGGAGCACTCTATGTGCTATTTTTTTCATGATCTGATCCTTTCGGTTCTGAACATTGGAAAGCTCACTACGATGTTGAAACAAAGCAATGAAAGGAAGTGCTTACCGTTGGAGTGTGCGGATCACTTGGTACCCTGGTTCCAGGCTATGCGGCGAAGCTCCAGAGCAGTTAGACTGAAAGCGGGCAGATGCTATAACAGCCCTTGCCGGGAAGCAAGGAAGGTCTTTCGGATTTGAGCGTGGAATCTAAGACATCCGCGCGTAATCCGCGGATTCTACTGATTGCTGTTCGCTCCCTAACCGGCAATTCGTAGGTAAAAACTCTCCACGCCAGATCGGTAGTAGTCAGTCTCATGTGCAAGCGAGCCCAACTAAGTTCTCCAGCCCTGATATCTCGTCGCTGATATTCATCACTTTTGTTCCTATCACGTTGTCCGAGCCTTCCCTACCTCTTACCCTATTCACGTGATGCAGTAGAGCCAGTTCTGACTGCGCAAGAACAGCTGACCATCGACAATCACAGGCGAAGCGATGAACGTCTGATCCTCAAGTGTATTTGTCGCTAAGACTTCGAACTTTTCCCCCAACTTCAAAATGATCACGTCACCCTCTTCGCTTGCGAGATAGAGCTTGCCATTCGCTCCCACAGGCGAAGCCTTAAAGTTATACGGCCGAGGCAGCCGCACTTGATGATAATACGGCTCGCCGGTCGCAACGTTGAAGCTACTTACCTGACCCGAATCGGTGACGACATAAAGTTTACCCTCGTGGAGAACAGGCGAGAGTGTGTATGCGATGCCACGCGTCTGACTCCACAGCACCGAGTCTGTGCCGCTCAGATCACCTTCCTTGCCGAGCTTTATAGCCATCAGTTTCGGATCGCGATGTCCGCTCATCACAAACACGACGCCGTCCTGATAGATAGGCGCTGGGATCACATTCGAGCCCAGCCCCTCGCATTCCCAGATCAATTTGCCCGTTTCTACATCGTAACTGCGGACTTTTCGCGTGGCGCTAACGATGACCTGCCGGCGGCCCGCGTGTTCGATTACCAGGGGTGTGCTCCATGAACTCGGCTCATCGCGACCGGCGCGCCAGAGTTCCTTGCCTGTGCGTTTGTCGAGCGCGACAAAGAAGGAATCACCCTCCTGGTCGTAGGTTAGAAAAAGCCGATCCTTGTCGAGTGCTGGAGCGGCCCCTTCGCCAAACTGCAAGCGCATTCGCATTTGTACTCCAAGGTCCTTCTCCCAGATGAGCTTTCCGTTCAAGTCATAACAATAAACTCCACGCGATCCAAAGGACACGTATAGATACTTGCCGTCGGTGATGGGCGAGTTTGAAGCGAAGCTCCCATAGGTTCGATGATACCCCTCGTGTGGTGTAGCCACGCGAGCGGTTCTTTGCCAGATCTCTCTGCCTGTCTTTCGATCCAGGCAGATAAGCTGAAACTTGTGTTCGATCATTGCGCCGGCGCCGCCGCCCGGACCGCGTCTGCGTCCAGTCTCGGGAGTTTGAGCTCCTGCGGCCGGCGCCGCGGAAGGCGATGCCTCGGCAGACGGTGTTGGCGCCGGCGTGGGTACTGCCTTGCCAGTCTGGACTGCGGTCGTGATGAAAACTTTATTACCCCAGATCACCGGAGTAGAGAAGCCGCGCCCGGGAATTTCGGTTTTCCACTTAATGTTCTTCGTGTCACTCCATGTAGTTGGCGCATCTCCGCGGGCCATCCCGTTCTTATAGGGTCCGCGCCACTCTGGCCAGTGTAACGAATCACTGTCGGATGAGGACGAGGGTAATTCCAAGTCAATTTTGAAGTATGCGTTTGAAGAACTGATGCGCTGTGCATGACTTTCTAAGCTGAGCGTTAACGGCAATTGCGTCGGTACCGCGACTGATAACCACAAGAATGTTACTGACGTAAGGATCGCGATTCTCCTCATTGGTTAGTATCTCCTTTGTTTGGCTTTCGTATCTTGCCGCCGGAAGTTTATTCAACTTGTTTTGACCAGGGAATCAATCTATACCCATCATCGCCCGGCCGCGGAAATGAAGCGCAGCATTGTTTTCACTTATTCTGCACGCCGTTGTGATGAGGTTTGGAATGGACCCCCCCCGAACCCTCACAGGTTTTCGGCTCGATCGAAAAAGGCATCTTACCCGATCTGAATCAAACCGATAACCCGGATCGAATGATTTTGGATTTAAACCGACAGCATTTAGTGATTGCGATTCCTGGGTCGGAGACTCGCCATAGACTCTTCGGCACCCATTTCCATCGATTACTATGACAGGTTCAGCAAGCGACGGTTGAGGAGGGTGCGGAGCTTCGGGCCCGGTTGCGATCGCAAAACCGCCTAAATCCGGG